>LOZU01000132.1:0-2001 GCA_001527685.1 Burkholderia pyrrocinia | reverse complement strand
CGTCGTGTCGTTGTCGACGTCTACGTCGACAGGCATCAGCTCGTTGTCGACCGGCCTGAGCGCGACCAACAGCAGCGTCGTGTCGCTGTCTACGTCGACGTCGACCGGCATCAGCTCGTTGTCGACCGGCTTGAGCGCGACGAACAGCAGCGTCGTGTCGCTGTCGACGTCGACGTCGACCGGCATCAGCTCGCTGTCGACCGGCCTGAGCACTCTCACGACCACGACCAACAACCTCGGCAGCAGCACCGCCACGGCGCTCGGCGGCGGGTCGACCTACAACCCGGCGACCGGCACGGTGTCGGCGCCGTCGTACACGACGTACAACGCGAACGGCACGACGACCACCGCGAACAACGTCGGCTCGGCGATCGACAACATCAACAGCCAGGGCATCAAGTACTTCCACGCGAACTCGACCGCGGCGGACAGCCAGGCGCTCGGCGCCGACTCGGTCGCGATCGGCCCGAACGCCGTCGCGAACAAGGCCGGTGACGTCGCGCTCGGTAGCGGGTCCATCACGGCCGCAGCAAATCCGACTGCGACCGGTACGATCGGCGGCGTGACATACAACTACGTCGGCACGAATCCGGCGAGCGTGGTGAGCGTCGGAGCAGCGGGTGCCGAGCGACAGGTGACGAATGTCGCGGCCGGCCAGATCTCCTCGACCAGCACCGATGCGATCAACGGCTCGCAGCTCTATGCGACCAATACCGCGCTCGATTCGCTGTCGACGACCGTGTCGTCATCGTCCGGCGCGATTGCGTCGCTGTCCACCGGGCTCAGCTCGACCAACAGCTCGGTCGCTTCGTTGTCGACGTCCACGTCCACCGGCATTTCGTCGGCGAACAGTTCGATTGCGTCGCTGTCCACGTCGACGTCGACCGGCATCAGCTCGCTGTCGACCGGCCTGAGCTCAACCGACAGCTCGGTTGCTTCGCTGTCGACGTCCACGTCCACCGGTATCGCGTCGGCGAACAGCTCGATCGTTTCGCTGTCCACGTCGACGTCGACCGGCATCAGCTCGCTGTCGACCGGCCTGAGCACCCTCACGACCACGACCAACAACCTCGGCAGCAGCACCGCCACGGCGCTCGGCGGCGGGTCGACCTACAACCCGGCGACCGGCACGGTGTCGGCGCCGTCGTACACCACGTACAACGCGAACGGCACGACGACCACCGCGAACAACGTCGGCTCGGCGATCGACAACATCAACAGCCAGGGCATCAAGTACTTCCACGCGAACTCGACCGCGGCGGACAGCCAGGCGCTCGGCGCCAACTCGGTCGCGATCGGCCCGAACGCCGTCGCGAACAAGGCCGGTGACGTCGCGCTCGGTAGCGGGTCCATCACTGCCGCCGCAAATCCGACTGCGACCGGTACGATCGGCGGCGTGACATACAACTACGTCGGCACGAATCCGGCGAGCGTGGTGAGCGTCGGAGCAGCGGGTGCCGAGCGACAGGTCACCAATGTCGCGGCAGGCCAGGTGACGGCGACCAGCACGGACGCGATCAACGGCTCGCAATTGTTCGCAACGAACACGGCGATCGACAGCTTGTCGACGTCGACGTCGACGGGTATCGGCTCGCTGTCGACCGGCATCAGCTCGCTGTCGACGGGCTTGAGCGCGACCAACAGCAGCGTCGTGTCGCTGTCGACGTCGACCTCGACGGGCATCAGCTCGCTGTCGACCGGCCTGAGCGCGACCAACAGCAGCGTCGTGTCGCTGTCGACGTCGACGTCGACGGGCATCAGCTCGCTGTCGACGGGCCTGAGCGCGACCAACAGCAGCGTCGTGTCGCTGTCGACGTCGACGTCGACGGGCATCAGCTCGCTGTCGACGGGCCTGAGCGCGACCAACAGCAGCGTCGTGTCGTTGTCGACGTCGACGTCTACGGGCATCAGCTCGTTGTCGACCGGCCTGAGCGCGACCAACAGCAGCGTCGCATCGCTGTCGACGTCGACGTCTACGGGCATCAGCTCGTTGTCGACCGG
>LOZU01000131.1:0-14210 GCA_001527685.1 Burkholderia pyrrocinia | reverse complement strand
GCCCGCTATACGGGGCTGGTGTCGCGCTCGATCAAGCAGGCGGGGCAGGCGCAGAACGGTAGCCAGCTCACGTTCGATGACCAGTATGGCGCGGAACGCCTGATGCTTCACGCCGAGCGCGACATGCAGCAGACGGTCGAGCGTAACAGCTCGAAGTCGGTCGGCCAGGACTTGAATCTTCTCGTGAAGGGCACGTCGACCACGGTGACGGGGATCTTGGTCACCTATACGGGCATCTCGGTGTCGTACACGGGGCTGTCGGTGGGCTTTACCGGCGTCTCGGCATCGTTCACCGGGCTCAGTACGTCGTTCACCGGTGTCAGCACGAGTTTCACGGGCGTCGACACGTCATTCACGGGTGTCAGCACGGGTTTCAAGGGCGTCGACACGTCGTTCACGGGCGTC
Source organism: Burkholderia pyrrocinia (assembly GCA_001527685.1). GTDB lineage: Bacteria > Pseudomonadota > Gammaproteobacteria > Burkholderiales > Burkholderiaceae > Burkholderia > Burkholderia pyrrocinia_D. Next base: position 13,805 of record LOZU01000131.1, on the reverse strand, counting down.
GGCACGGGCTTCAAGGGCATCTCGACGTCGTTCACGGGGATGTCGACCAGTGTGACCGGATCAAGCAATTCGATAACGGGCGTATCGAACGGCATGACGGGCATTTCATCGTCGATGACGGGCGTCAGCACGTCCGCGAAGGGGCAGTCGCAGGAGATGACGGGCGTCTCGCTGTCGTACACGGGCACGTCGGCGAGCATGACCGGCGCGAAAACGTCGGTGACGGGTACGTCGACGAGTATTACCGGCACGTCGATTTCGAAGACCGGCACGTCGACCAGCGTCACGAGCGTGTCCATGTCGACCACGGGCGCTTCGACGGATGCCACCGGATCGAGCATGTCGACGACGGGCAACTCGATGAGCGTGACGGGCTCGAAGTTCTCGGAGACAGTTTTCAAGCGCTCGAGAAAGGGGGTCTCGATTTCATACAACGTACTCGAATGGTCCGACAAAGGGATTGATCTCGACCAGCCCGCCCAGGAGGTGAATCACTGATGCCGGTACGTCACGTCAAACCTCAAGCGGCGCTCGTCGTGACGACGCGCACCCAGATCGGCTCGACGCCTATGCTGGGAATCAGCATCGGCGTCGGCTTCCGGCTCAGCGAGCCCGCGATCCTCGTCCACGAAGCGGCGGTCTGGGCCGCACTGAAGGCGGCGGCGCCGTCGGTGCCGCTGACCGAAGTCGCCATGCCGAAACGCTGCGCGGAGTGGCTGCTCGCCGGCCATTCGGTCCATCGCGCGCCGGTCGGCGCGGGCGGACGTGCGGTGGACTGGGCCGCCTGGGTCGAGCTGGACGGTGTGCGCAAGACCGTGTCATGCCGCGCGAAGGCCGATGAGCACGCGGAGCGGGACGCGTTCGCGCGGCTCGCAATCGATCATGCCCAGGCCGTCGCGGGCGGCGTGCGCGAGAACCCGCTCGGCCTCGTGTCGGGCGTCGCGCCGCTGCAGCGCGTGGGCGCGCTCGGTGTCGGACCGGACCCGCTGGCCGCGATGGGCGCGCTCGAGAGCGACTGGCCCGAGCGCCGGCAATGGATGCCGGGTCGCCCGGGCACGCTCGAGGCGATGGCGCGCGACGGCACGCACATGGGCTGGCCGGAGAGCACGGATCTGCGCTACTTCCAGCAGGCCGCGCCGGATCAATGGTCGCGTCGCGACAGGTGGGCGCCGGGCGCGCGCTTCGAGCTCGGCGGGTTCGGCGCGCGCGGCGAAGGCTTCGCGGGCATGCTGCCGCGCCTCGCCGCGGTCGCGCTCGTGACACGCACGGGCCAGCCGGGCGCCGAGCAGGTGTCGCTGCTGCAGCAGACCGTCTGGCTGCTGCCCGACCACGATATCGGCGTGCTGTGGTGGAACGGCGCGATCCGGACCGACTACGTGCTCGACGACGCGCCGGCGATGCTCGTCACGGCCATCAAGGATGCAGCGGAGCGGACCGACACGGACGCGCTCATGGCATTCGCCGAGCACCGCATCGACCTGACCTGTACGGATCCGACCCGGTTCCTGGACGACGCGCTGATGCCATCCGTCGAGCGTGGCTGGGCCTGGGAGCTGATCCTCGACACCGGCGACCATCCTCGTTTCTCGCCGCAGCCGCGCAGTCGTGCGGAAATCGTCGCGCGGCTCGAGCGTTACCGGTCGAGCCTGGAGGAGGCCCGGGACGGCTACGCGCGTTTGCAAGAATTTCGGGACACCGTGAAGGACGAAGCGCTGCCCGTCGCCCCATCCGATGGACTCGACTGGCGCAAATATTTCAGCGAGACGGGCAATACGGAACTGTTGGAAACGACGATTCGCGATGCGGATCTGTCCGGGCTGCGCTTCGATGGCTGGCGGCTGGAGGCGGTGCGCTTCGAGCGTTGCCGCTTCGATCGCAGCGCATGGACGAACTGTCGGCTGAGCCACGTACACGCGGTCGACTGTTCATTCGTCGATGCAACGCTCGACGACGTCACCTGGTGCGGCGGCTCGCTTGCACGCAGCCCGTTGCAACGCAGCGTGTGGCGCAACGTCGTGCTGGAACACATCAGCGTCGAGGATTGTGCGCTCGACGATGTGAGGATCGCGAGCGGAACATGGTCGGCGGTAACCGTACATGGGTGTGCGGGCGCGCGGGGCGTGGTGCAGGACATCGAGTGGGACAGCGTGGCGTGGAACAAGGTCGACGCGCGCCATTGGACCTGGAGCCGCGTGCGCGCCGACAACCTCGGGCTGATCGAATGCACGCTGACGAACCTGACACTCGCGCAATGCACGCTGATCAAGTCGAGTGTGACGCGAAGCAACCTGTCGGAGAGCGCATGGCAGCAGTGCGTCTTGTCGATGACGGTCTTTTCCATCGGCACGTCGCTTGATCGCGCTCGCCTCGTGGATTGTGTGTTTCGGTCGTCGAGCTTCCAGGATCTGAGCGCGGAAGCACTGGGGGTCGATCATTGCACGTTCGAGCAGCTCAACGCGCAACGTCTGAAGGCGGAGCGCTCGAACTGGACATTTACCTTGCTCGATGGCGCGAATGCGACGCACGCTTGTCTGGCCGGCGCATCGTTCGATCGCTGCTCGCTGAAGGAAGCCATCCTGTACGGCGCAGACATGCGCGAGACCCGGATGCGCGACTGCAACCTGATCCGCGCCGGCACGTCGTGGGCGCATCTGCCCGAACCGGGCGCGTGGAGCGATAACTTGAACGCTCGACGGATCGATGTTCCGAGGAGGGAAAAATGAGCGGACTCGAACCGCCGGTGCCCGTACCCGCGCTGCCGCAGGTGATCAAAGGACGGCACTACACAACGTCACATCGCGGCATCGAGCTGGCCAATACGGTTTACCAGGAATGCCATTTCGACCGGCTGACCTGGTCGGGATGCAAGTTGTCCAACTTGCGTTTCGTGAACTGCCGCTTCGACGGGAATCGATTCGAGCGTTGTGAGCTGGCGGACCTGGTTCATGAGGATTGTGTCTTCGCCTCGACCACATGGACCGACTGCATGCTTCGCGACCTGGCGTTCATCGGGGGCGAGATCCGCGACGCGATGTGGGCGGGTGGCCAGATCAAGGACACGATCTTCTCGAAAGCGAACGCATCCGACTGGCGATTCGAGCGCGTGCGTGCGGCGCACGTGTCGATCATTACGAGCGAACTCACCGGCGTCGTGCTGAACGGCGGACGCTGGTCGGACGCGTCGTGGATCGGCATGCAACTTGCCGGCATGCACATACGCTCGGTGGAACTCGAGAATTTCATCGTCGGGCAGAGCGGTTGCAGCGCGTGCACGCTCGAGGCGTGCCGGGGCATCAATGTGCGCTGGATCGGTTCGAAAATCGATCGGATGACCGTGATCGACTGCGAATTCCGGCAGGCTGCCTGGTCGCACTGTACGTGGACGGACGGTCAGATCCACTCGAGCCGGTTGCCTATCGCGAGCTTCGATCACGCGACGGTAAGCAACCTGTCGATACGGAATACCGATCTACCTCAGGCGATCCTCGATCACGCGAGCATCGTCGACAGCGATCTGCAGGGGTTGCGTGCACCTCGTATCGGGCTGCGTCATGCACGACTCGTGCGCGTACAACTGGCCGGTGCGCAACTGCAGGGCCTGGACGCGCGCGGCGCGACACTGGAGCACGTCGGACTGAACGGTTGCGACTGCCGCACCGGCATTCTGATCGGACAACCGAGACGCGCGTGGCTTGCGGCGGACACGCGGCAAGCGACTTTCGACGAAGTGGGCGCGGAGGACGATGGCCCATGGAGGCAGCGTACTCAACCTGGAGCAAGAGGAGTATGACGATGACGATTCTTCAACCGGCCGATGCGTGCGAGGCGAGGATCCGCGACAGCGGGTTGCGGGAACCGATGCCCGTGCCGCTCAAGCGGCAGGTTGCCGCGGGTTCAGTCGGATACCTGACGATCGGCCGCGTCGGCGAGTCGGCACTGGACGGCGTGTGGTGGGTGGCGACGGAGCCCGGCGGCGAGATGAGGCTGGCGCGCACGGCGGTCAGTTGCCTCGTCGCGCCGCAGCCGGACGACCTGGTCCAGCTCTACCAGGCAGCGGGCGACTGCTGGGTGCTCGCGATCCTCGAGCGGCGTGGCGACGCGTCGTCCGTCACGATCGATTTCGGCACGGCCAGCGTGCTGCTGCAAGCGCACGACGTGCGCGTGCAGGCGCGCGACCGACTGGATCTGGAGGCAGCCCGCCTCGCGAGCCGCGCGGAGGTGGTCACGCAGGCGGCGGCGGAGCGCCACGCGCACGTCAGCGGCACCGACGCCACGCACGCCGGCAACACGTTCGTTCATACCGAACGTCACCTGGGCATGCACGCGCAGACCGCGGTCGTGACGGCGGAGGCACTGCTCAAGATGGATGCCGGCCAGATCCACATGGGTTGAATCAGTTTACAAATGGAGGTTGACATGTATGCCAATTGCTCAGCGGGCGGAATGGCGATGGCGGGCTCGGACGTCTGCAAGACGCCGCCGCTCGCGATCCCGGTGCCGTATCCGAATATCGCGAACCAGTGCGAGGCCGTGCCGAACGTCCCGACCATCATCTATTGCGGCGGCCCGGTTCACAACCTGAACACGATCATCCCGGTCACGCACGGCGATGAGTCGGGTTCGATGGGGGGCGCCGCGTCGGGCACGGTCGCGGGCCCGTCGCGTCATGTGACGGGCTCCGGCAAGGTGATGATCCAGGGTGCGCCGCAGACCCGGTTGACCGACACCAATCTACCCAACAACCAGAACACGGCCGGGCAGACCGTCGCGCCATCCCAGACCATCACGATGACGCTCAGCTGATGAAGTTCGTTCGAACCCTGTTCGCGTGGCTCGCGCTGGGCATCCTCTCGGGCTGCTCGTTCGGCTCGAAGAACGTCGAGCCGCGCCAACTGCACGTGACATTGGTGGGGGGGAGTCGCCTGAACGTCGGCGCAAGCGGCGAGCCACGTCCGATCCAGACGTGCCTGTACATCGTGCGCGCGGCCGACTGGGTGCCGATGGCGGGCGGCGATTCGTCGTGCGCCGGCCGGGACCAGGACGGAACGGTGGTCACCGTGTCGCGCCACGTGATCGCGCCGAACCAGGTTCTGCAGTTCTGGGTCGACGTGCCGCGCAGCGGCGAGATCTGGCTCGTCGCGGACGCCGACTACGCGCAGCGCTCGGCGCAGTATGCGCCGCTGCGCGTACGCATCGACGGCAGCGGCGAGATCCACCTCGCCGTGTGGCTCGATCGCAACGGCATCTACAACGCGTCGCTGCCAGGGCCCGTTGCGCTCGATACGCACGCCGCCGGCGCAGCAAGCGTCGACGGCGCGGCAGGAAAACCCGCCCGGCGCAGTGACTCGGGCACAAGGAGAATCAAGCAATGAGCAGTTTGCCGGTTGGACCGGTCGCATGGAGCGACGGCATGCTGATCGAGACGCAGCATTTTCAGCAACTGGAGCGCCATCTTTCGCACCAGGTCGCTTCGCGGCTCGGGCAGACCGTGAATCACGGCTGGGGCTTCACGCTGCTGGACGTCGATCAGGACGGGCTCGGGCTCGGTCGGCTCGGGCTGCGCGCCGCGCGCGGCGTGTTCCAGGACGGCACGGCATTCTCGGTGCCGTCCCACGACCCGCTGCCCGCGCCGCTCGACACCGAGCAGGCGCAGGCGGGCGACATCGCGTGCTTCGCGATCCAGGCAGCGCGCAGCGGCGGCCCCGAGATGGCGTTTGGCGAAGTGGCGTCCGCGTCGCGCTATCGCGCCGCGGCCACCGACGTTCCCGACCTCGCCGTTGGCCTCGATGCGCCCGGCACGCCGCGCAACCTGACGATCGAGACAGGCCAATTGGTGACGCGGCTGTGCTGGAAATCGCAGCTGCGCTCGGACGAGGTCGCGCTGCCGATCGCGCGCGTGTCGGGGCGGAGCGCGAGCCGCGCAGTGCTGCTCGACCCGCGCTTCATCCCGCCGCTGCTCGACACGCGGGCGCACGGGGTCCTGAATTCGCTGATCGACGAACTGCAAAGCACGCTGCGGGTGCGTCTCGCGCATACGTCGGGGCAGCGGGTGCTGTCGACGGGCGGCGGCATCGCGGATCTGGTCGAGCTGCTGCTGCGGCAGGCGATCGCCGAGTACCGGATGCGGCTGGCCAATCTCGACGCGTTCGAACCGCTGCCGCCCGTGCTGTTGTATCGCGAGCTGATCGGCCTGCTCGGGCGCCTGAGCGTGCTGCCCGGCGTCGACGAGGAACTGGCCGATCGCGAATTCGGCTATCGCCACGACGATCTGCAAAGCAGCTTCGAGCCGCTTGCGGCAACGTTGCGGCATGCGCTCGCGCGGGTGATCGAAACCCCGGTGTTGCCGCTGCGCTTCGAGGACCGTGGCGACCAGGTTCATGTCTGCGTGGTCGACAAGCAGTGGAACCTCAAGAAGCTCGTCTTCGCGATCTCGGCCGCGATGCCGGCCGACAAGCTGCGCCAGTTGCTGCCCCAGCAGACCAAGCTCGGCGCGGTCGAACAGATCCAGAAGCTGGTGGACCTGCAGTTGCCGGGGGCCCGCCTGATTCCGATGGCCAACCCGCCGCGCCAGATTCCCTATTACGCCCAAAGCACCTACTTCGAAGTCGAGTCGACCGATCCGTTCTGGGCGCAGACGCTGGCCGGTTCGGCGATGGCGCTGCGCATCGTTGGCGATTTTCCGGACCTGCGCTTCGAAGCATGGGGGTTGAGAGACGGCAAGGTGGCGTAAGCCACGGCATGAACCGCTAACCACTATGAATCTGATCAGAAATGTTTCCTCTGCCATCCGGCGCGCGTCAACGAGCTCCGATCTGCTCGATCGGGCGATGGCGAATGTCGATCTGGCGACCCGACCGCCGACGCTGTCGTCGCTGACCAATGCGGCATCGGCCGCCGGCGCGACGCCGGCCGGCGAGGCCACTCCTTCGGCGCCGCCGGCACGGGACCATGCGGTGCTGCAGTTCCCGGCGCCGGCGGACAACGCCCGTGCGCCGCGCGGCGGCGCGGAGTCGTCGCCGGTGGTCTACAGCCAGCAAGGCGAACAGGTCGCGATCCTGAAGGCCGGCCAGCAGTCGGCGAGCTGGAGCAATCCGTTCGTGTCGCACGCGCTGCCCGCGATCCTGCAATTGCGGCGGCATCTCGCGGACGGGCCGCTCGACCAGTCGGCGGTACGTACGCAGCTCGGCCTCGAAGCGAGGCTCTACCGGGAACGGCTCGCCAGTTCCGGTTGTGAATGGGAGCAGATTCGCGACGCGTCGTACCTGCTGTGCACGTATCTCGACGAGAGCGTCAGCGACGCGGCGCGCGCCGCGTCGCAGGTGCCTTACGACGGCGAGCGCAGTCTGCTGGTGGAGTTCCACGACGACGCATGGGGCGGCGAGGACGCGTTCGCCGATCTCGGGCGCTGGATGAAGGCGGACGATCCGCCCGTCGGCCTGCTGGCGTTCTACGAGCTGATCCTGTCGCTCGGCTGGCGGGGCCGCTATCGCGTGCTGGACCGCGGTGACGTGCTGCTGCAGGACCTGCGCTCGCAGTTGCACGCCCTGATCTGGCGTCACGTGCCGCCAGAGCCGCTCGGCACCGGGTTGATCACGCCGGCGCGTGCGCGTCGCCGGTGGTGGACGCCCATGCGGGCGGGCGCGGTCGCGCTGGGCGTCGTGTTGCTGACCTACGGCATCGCGAGCGCGGTGCTCGACTCGCAAGGTCGACCGATGCGCAACGCGCTTGCCGCATGGATGCCGCCGACCCGCACGATCAATCTTGCGGAAACGCTGCCGCCGCCGCTGCCGCAACTGTTGTCCGAGGGCTGGCTCACGGCGTACAAGCATCCGCAGGGCTGGCTGCTCGTGTTCCGTAGCGACGGCGCGTTCGACGTGGGCAAGGCGCAGGTGCGCGCCGATTTCGAACGCAACATCGAGCGGCTCGGGTTGGCGTTCGCGCCGTGGCCGGGGGATCTGGAGGTGATCGGCCATACCGACCGGCAGCCGATCCGCACGAGCGAGTTCGCGAACAACCTGGCGCTGTCGGAAGCGCGGGCGCGGACCGTCGCCGCGGAGCTGCGCAAAACCGCGGTGCCGGGCGGTGCGCAGGCGCCCGAGAACGCCGTGCAGCGGAACATCGACTCTTCGGGGCGCGGCGACGCGCAGCCGATCGATGCGGCACAGTCGCCGGCTGCCTACGAGCGAAACCGGCGGGTGGACGTGCTGTGGAAGGTGATCCCGGCGGGCGGCAGGCGCGCGCCGAATGCTTCCGACTCGCCGGGCGTCGGCCCGGCCGCGCGGCCCGCGCTTCCCGACGGCGTCGTGACGGCGCCCGATGGCCAGTCGCCGTATGCAACCGAGGACAAAAAACGATGATACGAAACAGTCTGCGGGTCTTTGTCGCGGTTCTGATCGCCGTCTTGATCTGGTGGGTGGGCCCTTTGTTCGCACTGGGAATCTACCGTCCGTTCGCACCGGTCTGGGTGCGGGAAATCCTGGTCGCAGCTGTGCTCGTGTGGGGGCTGTGGCCGACGCTTGCGCGGCTCTGGGCACGGCTTGCGATGAGTCCGCGCCGGGTGCGCACATCGCAGCCGGCGGCGCGATCCGATTTCATCGACGAGCGGCTGCGCGACCTGGACCGCCAGTTGAAGGCCCGCTGGCAGCGCGAGCCGCGCAGCGGCTGGCAGCATTGGGCTGGCGTGCTGAGCCGGCAGCATCGGGCAGCGCTGCCGTGGTACGTCGTCCTCGGCGCGGAAGGGAGCGGCAAGACGAGCCTGGTGGCCAAGGCTGTGAACGCGGCCGGCTCCGACATGGAGCGGAGCCTCGCGATCGAACCGCTCGACAGCCGCGGAGGCGACTTCGATTTCCGCATCGCCAGCGACGCTGTGTGGTTCGATATCGGCGGCCGCTGGAACTTGCGCGACGGCATCGACGACACGTCGCTCGACGCGTGGAAAAAGCTGCTGCACGGGCTGCGCCGCCTGCGCGGCGGCGCGCCGGTCAACGGCGTGGTGCTGTGCGTCGACAGCGAGTCGATGGTCGATGCGCCGCTGGAGGTCCGCAAGCGTCTCGCCGACGTCGTGTATCGCCGGCTCACGGAGATGCGCGAGGTTTTCGGGCAGCAGGCGCAAGTCTACGTGGCGTTGAACGGGATCGACCGGCTCGACGGCGCGGTCTCCATGCTGTCGCTGCTGGACGCCGGCCGCTGGGCGAGCGGCGTGGGCTTTTGCCTGCCCGAGCAGGCGAGCGACGAAGGCGCGGCGGCGGCCGGCGCGAGCTGGCAAGGCGCGTTGCAGCACCTGCAGCAGCGCGTCCAGCAGCAGGTGCTGTTTTCCGCACCGGCGGCGACCGAGGTCGCGGCGAATTACGCGCAATTGCGCTTCGTCGAGACGCTCAGCCAGCTGCACAAGGCGCTGCTCGTCTGGCTGCAGATTGCGATCATGCCCGGCGAGCTCCATGCCGCCGCGCGGCTGCGCGGCGTGTGGATGGGATCGATGGCGGAACTGGCTGTCGCGCAGCCGGGCGGCGCGACGGCCGGGCCACCGGTGCAGACCCGGCCGATGGACGCGCTGTGGACGCCGCTGTTCCGGCAGGTCGCGCTCGAGCGCGACGCCGTGCGGCCGAGCGGCACGCGTTCGTGGCGCAGCCGGGCCGGCCACGCGCTGCGCTGGGCGGCGCTGCCGGTGCTCGCGATCTGCCTCGTGCTGTGGTTCGGCTGGAGCTATTTCGCCGAGCGGAATTATCTCGACGACGTGTGGGCGCAGTTCAGCGAAGCGAAGCGCGTGGCGCAGGCCCAGGTGTCGTATGGCCCTGACGGCGGCTCGCCGCTGCTTGACGTCGCGAGCCAGATGCACTACGCGCAGGCGCAGGCGCAAGACGCCGGGCGGCGGATGGCGACGCCGTACTTCGAGCACGGGCTCGTCGCCGACGCGGCGCGCGACACCTACCACCGCCAGTTGCAGAAGATGCTGATGCCGGAGCTGTACAACGAGGTCCGACGCGTGCTGGTCGCGCAGGCGGACGGCGCCCCCGGCGACGTGTACCAGACGCTCAAGGTGTACTTGATGCTGTGCCGGCCCGATCGGCGCAACGCGACCGACGTCGAGCGCTGGCTGAGCAGCCGCTGGGACAGCCTGTCCGGCGGGCAGTATGGCGACGACGACCGGCGCGCGCTGCTGGCGCACGTGCGTGCGCTGATGGAGTTGCCGAAGCTTCCAGGCACGCCCGAGGACGCGAACCTGGTGCGCTCGGCGCGCGCGCGGGCCGCCCAGATTCCGATCGTGACGCGCGTGCTGCAGGACATCCACGCGCCGGGGCTGCCGGCCCAGGTCAACGACATCTCGCTGTCGCGCGCGGCCGGCTTCGAATCGGCGATGAGCCTGCGGATGCGAAGCGGCATCCCGGCGACCGACGTGGCGGTGTCCGGCTGGTTCACGCGGGCCGGCTACACGGACGTGTTCCTGCCGCGTCTGGAGAAGAGCGCGCGCGCGATGCTCGAGGAGGAGAGCTGGGTGCTGCGCGACGAATCGCTGCGCGGCAACAGCTTCCAGATCGACGGACTGGTGCAGAAGCTCGCGGATTCCACCCGTGCGCAGTTCCTGCAGGACTATGTCGCCGGCTGGCAGAACTTCCTCAACGACGTGACGGTGCGCAGCGTCACGGGCCTCGACGACGCGTCGCAGGTGGCCGCGGCGATCATGGATTCGCAGTCGCCGCTCGCGAGCCTGCTGCGCTTCGCGGCGCGCGAGACGACGCTGACCGGCGCGAGCGACGAAGGCAATATCGACAGCTGGATCGATCGCCAGAAGTATCGTTTCGAAAAGGGTCGGCGCCAGATCGTGGGCGAGCTGAGCGGCCAGCACTATCGCACCGTGCTGCTGCCGGAGTATGTCGTCGAGGATCACTTCCAGGCCATCCGGCAACTGGCCGCGCAGCTCAACAATCGCGGCGCGGAGACGAGCAACCCGCTCGCCAGGCTGTTCGAGCCGGTGTACCGGCAGTTGGGGCTCGTCAACGGCGCGCTGCAGGCGGGGCAGGTGCTGCCCGCGCAATACGACGCGTTCTCGCGGCTCAAGGAAACCGCCGCGCGCCAGCCTGAGCCGGTGCGGGGAATCATGCTCGACCTGATCGGCAACGGCAGCACGATGACGACCCGCGAATCGGGCGCGCTGCTCAATCGCGGCGCGGCGGGGGCGACGTCGACCGTGTGCAGCACCGGATTCACGAGCCGTTACCCGTTACGCCGCGGCTCGCGGGTCGACGCGGGCGTGGCGGATTTCGAGCGCCTGTTCAGCGCCCAAGGGCTGATGGCGACGTACTTCCGCGATCACCTCTTGCCCTACGTCGACACGTCGAGCACGCCGTGGAAGGCGCTGCGCTCGAACGGCGGGGATCTCGGCCTGGTGAGCCCGAGCGTGCTGTCGTCGTACGAGACGGCCGACCGCATTCGTGGCGCGACGCTCGACGAATCCGGGCGCCTGCGCGTGTCCACCGTCCTGCGCTTCCTCGACATGGATTCGCAGATCTCGGAAGCGCAGCTGATCGTCGGCGGACAGACGCTGCGCTATGCGCACGGGATGGCTTCTCCACAGCGAATCGACTGGAATGGGCAGAGCGCCAGGCTCGCGATCCAGTTGCAGCTGAAATCGGTCGACGGCCGGCTGAACACGCTTCAGTTCGACGGACCGTGGGCACTGTTCCGCTTCTTTGACGCGGGGCAGGCGGCGGGCGGGACGGCCGACCGCCGCGAAAGGCTGTATCAGACGAGCATCGGGCGGGTCCGTCTGGAGTGGCAGGCGCTGACGACGCCATCGCCGATCTGGTCGGGCATCCTTCAGTCGTTCAGGTGCCCGTCGTGATGCACGAGATGTATCGCAATGCGCCAACCGGCGCGAATTTGAAAAGGAGCAGCAGATGATTGATCCGAAGGAAATCCTGTCCGCGTGCACCAACGCACATGAATACGGACAGAGCGCCGGAAGCTCGATGGCGCAGCCGTTCATGAACGGGGTCCCCGATATGTCGGTGGCATCGTCGCAGAACGCGAGCAACGTGATCGGCAACGTTCAGCAGATCGGCGGCAAGATGCTGGAGCACATGACGAACATCAAGGCGTCGGTCGACAAGCAGGTTGCCGCGCACCAGGACGCGCAGCAGCGACAGAAGACCTACGACTTCAACGTCAACATGAACGACCTGCGGCCCTCCAACTCGGTTGGCTTTCCGCAGGAAATGGCGTCCGACTTCTTCGCGCCGTTCAAGACCGGCAAGTAACCGGCCGGGCGCGGAAGCCCCGTCGCTCCCCGGGGGCGGATGGGGCAGCCACTCCGTTTCAGGCCTGCGGGCCACATCATTGGAAAGGATCATGCAATCATGAAGAAGATTTTTTTTGGACTCCTGTTCGGTACGTTGTCGGTGAGCGCCTATGCGCAATTCGGCCAGCTTATCCAGTCGGTCAAGGAGCAGGTGACGAGCGCCGCGCAGACGCAGGTCAACCAGGGCGTGCGCTCGGCGACGGATAACGCGGTGCAGTCGGCGACGACGCATACACGCAAGATGGTCGACTCGGTGCGCTCGTCCGACAGCAGCACGCCCAAGGAAGATCAGGGCGCGAAGCCGCAGTGACGTGAACCGGCGGCGCGCCGGTGCGGGCACCGCCCCGAGCGGCCTGCGCCGGCGCGCATGGATAAGACGGGGAATCAGGATGGATAGATCAATTGGGCGGTCGGACGGCGGCGCGGATAGACACCATCCGGTGGCACGCACCGAGCGTGTCGGGCGGTCGAGCGGAGGGCGGGAATGATGGCGTTTTCGATGATGTCGTGCATGGCGGCCGTGATCGTCGCGATTACGCTCATCCCGCTGATCTTTTCGATGTCGATTGTGTTGCCCCGGATCATCTCGGCAACGAAGGCCGACGCAACGATCACGGACGGCTATCCGGCCATTGCCGATGTCGTCGAGATTGCGCAGACGGGCGTGACGCTCAACCAGGTGCCGCAGATGCGCATCGTCCTGCGCTTCTACGCCAACGGCGAGCCCCGAGAAATCGCGATCCGACAATTCGTCGATCTGGGGAACATGCCGCGCGCGGGGGAGCGGGTGAAGGTCATCATCGACAAAACCGATCCGAAGCGGGTGAGATACCTTAACGTTGCACTGGATGGGAATTGATCGCGGTGAACTTCGATCCTGACCCGTTTTCACGGACAGCAACTGGCGATGCGCGATTGGGTGGCATTGTTCACCATCAGGATCATGGCGCCCCGGTGCTCGGCGTGACAATTGTTGTCTTTTGCTCCAGCCCATGGATGTAAAGTTGACTCCGACTGCTTCCTCTCTCGCAGTAGTCGTGCTTCGTCTCTTGGGTGCCGGCAGGTCATTCCTGCGGCACTTCTTTTTTGAGGCGGGACAACATGCTCTCGCGGTGCCAGGCAGCGACAGCGAGTTGCACAAGCGTTCTTGGGGCGACGAGAACAGCGTGCTCTTCCTGAAAGCATGACGGTGCAAGGTGCTGCGGATGCCGTGTATTCGGAAGGACCGTCAGAGTAGGGGCATCGGATTGACGACGAGATGCTTGGGACGCTGACACCCTGTCGGAGAGAACATATTAAGCGGCTCGACAACTTCTGCTGAGCCTCCAGCGCTCCCCGATCCGCGTATTCAATTCAGCAATTTGGATTGGGACGTTGCGAATTTTTTGCACTTCAAGCCCATTCCGAGTCACGTGATGACGATATCCCCTGAGCTGAACGGCCTGCGCATCGGCATCACGATCGGCCTGCGCGCCCCCGACGAAAGCCTGTGGATCAACGGCATCAAGCA
>LOZU01000130.1:0-57058 GCA_001527685.1 Burkholderia pyrrocinia | reverse complement strand
CCATCACATTTTGATGGGAATCAGATTGCCGTAACCATTCCTCGCGGGAAAGACGGTACTGATCGCACGCTTACGCTACGCCTACGTTACAGGTTCGGCAGAAGGCCCATGCCCAGACGTTTCCTTGCATCGGAAATACGTTGCTTGGGTGTGACGGCTTTCCACGAATGGGCATGGCTTCTCTGCCGCTCCGGGTGAACCACGGGCATTCCATCGTCGGTCGCGCGTGCCTCCGCCTGTTCTTGTTGCTCGTCCTTCACTTTTTTTTCCCATTTCGGGTAATCGTTCATCAACATGCTCCCTCCACAACCCCGGTTTCGTCATTGATTGGCTCGCGCCGCCCGAGTCGAGATAAAACTGCGCACGCGATACGGATCGCGACAGCCCACTTCGATCACGGCGTTTCCATCCCGATGACGGCTGCGGCCGATCTGCAGTCTGTGCGTCATGTGTCAGCCTGCGCGTGCGAGCGTCTGAAGTCGGTACGTTGCCGTACGGACGGGATGGCATCGATGCGGGGCTGGCATCCGTGCCGTTTCTAAAGGCGTTTCAAATCAGGGAGCAAACGGTCGAATTCTCGCCTGACCACGCCGTAGCATTCGCACACGCGCTTCTCAAGCCCGGAGCGATCCAATACCTCGATGTGCCCATAGTTGTACCGGATCAACCCGGCATCCTGAAGTTTCAGTGCAGCTTCCGTCACGCCCGACCGGCGGACACCGAGCATGTTGGCGATCAGCTCCTGCGTCATTTTCAGTTCGCTCGATGGCAGGCGATCGAGGCTGAGCAGGAGCCATCGACAGAGCTGCTGATCGATCGAGTGATGTCGATTGCATACGGCCGTCTGCGCCATCTGAGTGATGAGCGCCTGGGTGTAGCGTAGCAATAGCCGCTGCATCGAACCGCCTCGACGGAACTCGTCTTTCAGGATGCGTGCATCGAGTCGGTAAGCGTGTCCCGCACTTTGGACGATCGCGCGGCTCGGGGTTGTTTCGCCCCCCATGAATAGCGCGATGCCGATCAACCCGTCGTTGCCGACAATGGCAATTTCGGCTGACGAACCGTCTTCCATCACGTACAACAGCGACACGATGGACGTCGTCGGAAAATAGACGTGACTGAGCGCACCACCCGACTCGTACAGCACCTTTCCCAACGGCATGTCGACCAGCACAAGCTGCGGCGAAATATGCGCCAGATCATCTGCCGGTAATGCTGCCAGCAGATGATTTTCGATCATGGATGGCTGACCCGACATATGTCACTCCTCCAGCGGCTGCGACGTCTACCCAAGACGACCCAACGACGTGAAGCGTCATCGGCTTGAGACTGGAACTCGCGAAGCAGACGTTGCGCAAGGATCCTGGCGTCTTCGAGCGCGAGACCGTACTGCTCTCGATGTGAAATCGTCCAGGATGACTTTCTGCGTGTGCTCAATCATCCTAGCACTCTGGGTGAAATCGAACGGATACGGTCGACTCCGGACAGGTCGACGGGAAGCCGGCAAGGACGATCCGGCGACATCGGCCCAATATGCCCCGTCGCTTATTGCTACGCGCGACGTTCGGGCAGCGGGCGATCCTTGCGGATATCCCCTCGCCGAGGTCGATGCGCGGGCTTTCGCATCAAGGCTGAATCTCGTATGGCGGAGATGCCGACAGGCGTGGATCGTCCACCGCGCCACCGACGGTGAAGTGATACAGGGATTGCCAGACATGATCCTTCACGCCGAGCAATGCGTGCATCTCATCATCGAAAAAGCAGCCGATCCCCGTCGCGCGCACGCCGGCGGCTTCTGCTTCGAGATAGAGCGCCTGGCCAAGCATGCCGCATTCCCAGAACAGATGGCGATAACGCCATGGTTGCTTCAACGCGATTTCGAATCTCGCGATCATCCCGAGCGCAAAGCAGGAATCAGCACCGATATCCTGGTGACAGCAAATCAACTGTGCCGCCGCGCGCAAATCGTAAGGCAGTAGAAGATAGAGCGGCAGATGGTCCGGTCCGGTCTTTTGCCACAGCCATTCCTGACGCAGAGATCGCTTGAGATCCGGCAGTGCGTCCGGAGTTCGTACGAGCATATAGAGGCCCGGCTCCAGGCCGTCGACGCGGTGTACCAATAGCGCCGCATGCACTGCGGCAGGAGACATCAGCGCATTCCACGGCGGCGTATCGGGATGTGCCAGCAGGCACGCCAGCATGCTGAAAAAAGCCGCGTCGCTGATGCGCGTCGTGCCATCGAAATTCACGGCGCTGCGACGCTGTCTGGCGATTCGGGCGAAGCCGAGATCGAGGGCTGGCGTCGCCGGCGCTGAACACGGCTCCGGGTTCGGCAGCGAGGGTGGTTCGCGAGTATGGGTCTTGTGTGTGGCGCGATGAATCGAATCGATGTCCGGCCACGTCACATGTCCCGAACTCAGTTGATTGGCGCGTCCGTGCCACTGCGCCCTGTCCAAAGCGATCAGCATGCGCGCGAGATCGGGCCGCATGTCAGGGTTACCCATCCAGAGCAAAAGATCCGGCGCCTCCGTTTCGGCATCCTCGAAATCTTCTCGGCGGTCCACTCCAAGCAAGCCGGCCACTGCATCATCCGCAGCCGACTCCATCAATCGCGTCTGCCAGCCGAGCGCCGCGGCTGCGTAACTCATCGCAGCAATGACATGGCCGCAATCCTGCTGGCAGTAGCGCCAGGCGCGCATGCCGTATTTCCAGGCCTCGCGCCAGTGGATCGAGCTGATGCCGACCAGGACACCACTTTCCGAAAACGCCTCGGTCCATTGTGGCTCGTCCACCGCAGCGCGATGTTCAAGCGCATGATCCCGGCTCAGGTAGTGGTAGACGCCCGCGGACAAGCCGGGCAGCGCCGGACACAGAAGATAGCCCTCGGTCGGATGCAGATTTCCGCTCGAAGGGTTGCAGCGCAGTGCCCACCGCTGGGCGCCATAGGATTTCCACGCCGACAAGCCGAGCGAGAGTTCGAACAGGATGGCCAGATTGGATAGATCGAATCCCTGCGCGGGCGGCAGGGTGCCGCAGCGCAACGCGTTGTAGCGCGTGGCCAGGGTGTCCGCAGCTAACGGCAGAGCAACGCGCGGTGCGCCGTGAAATACCCGAAACGGATCCGGCTGGGTTGTCCAGTCGAGCCCCCCAGGGCCAGGAGCGTAGAAGTTGAGACGGTGCTTGCTGCGTTCGTGATAATCAAGCAGCGCATGCTTTGACCGATCCATGCCCCTCAGCCCCGGAATGCCCGCACACGCGGCGAGTGCAGGTCAGAAAGAAGGCGCACCTGGGATGCGCGCGCAAATGGGGGCCACGCTTACGAGATCGTGTACCTGTTCTGGGGACCACCCTTGTAAAGGTCTCTGGCAAGTCCCAGAATCCGGTCGCGATTACGGTCGAAGGCCGCAAGCAAGGCGGGCTCGCCAGAACCCATGTCGGCGTTCAGTTTCGCCAGCATCGCATCGTCGACCAGAAAGGTAATCTCGCGAGAATTGTCGTAGCCCCAGAAGCAGACACAGTGCCTGGAAGCGTCGTAGGTGCGACTGGGATTGGGAAAGTTGAGTGTCACGGCGCTATTCCCCATCTAACCCTCCTGACAGATATAACGCCACTTGCTCGCGTTGACATTGATGCGGGCGTCATTTTCGCGCCGCTTCTCGGCACGCTCGCTGTCCGCGCGCTTCAGTGCCGAGACGCGCGCCTTTTTCACGTCAACGTAATCGCTTTGCCTGGCGGGCGTGGCTGGCTTCAGTTCAGTTTGCTTAGGCATGCCGGTTCCCAAAAAAGAATTTCAAATTTCAGGACCGCCGCGGTGACTGAATTTCGTCGTCGCCCGCCCTATAGGAGGAGCGGACGACGACCCGCGGGCTTGCCGCCGACGGCATCTCTCGCGCACGGAACTGCCGGAGCGAACCTCAAAGGGAGGCTCGGTTGACGCGCGACGTTCGCAGCTTCGACGTTCGTGCGCGGGATCGTCGTGGTGAGCTTTCTGCGTAGCTGTGCGGACAAGGGGAAAGCGTAAGGAGTCGAAGCAAAACCATCGGTCACGCACATCGAACCTCACGAGAATGCGCCCTATACCACGACCATGCAAGCGCTATCTCGCGTCAGGGCCATGATCGGCACGATCTCCCCAGGCAACACTAGTGTCAGCAACCTGGGTGGGGCGGCCGCCAGCCAGCGTTTTTTCTCAGTCCCGTCCCACGACCCGGCGACGCGCAGGGCGCGCGGCGGCCTGTTCAGCGGGGCGCGCAGCTGTGGGCTCTCAGAAAAGGTGTCTTTGACCCCTGGAAAAATCAAGGAGTTGGACATCTTTTTTGAGACGCCTGCATGCTGCCCATCTCAAAGAAGATGTCCTTGGGCACGGAAATTCTCAGAAAAGTTGTCTCTGGGGCGCGCCCTCCCGCATCCGCGTGCCCCTGTAGTACCGAGCGACAAATAATCTCGACGATTCCTGTTTGTTAGTGTCAACCGCCCCTCCTGGCCAACTCGATCAACGGCTTTCAAAACAACGTCGAGCCGGGGGCTCGTTGCCTTCCGTCTCCCTCTGGAACACGTAATCTAGGTGGTAGCGCAGAAATGCCGATTGCTTAGCGTTAGGCTTCCGGCGCAGGGGCGCAGGGACACCGAGCAACATCCGGTCATGCGCACCGACCGTCGATGAGACTCGCATGACCCCAGTGACTGGGTCAAAGCCAACCAGTCCTGCATCAAACAACTTATCCAACGTTGCCACCAAGGGGAGACCGTTGTTCGGGTCCAAACGCTCGTCGTCAGTCGAGTCGGCCCAGGGCTTCGCGTGCGAGGCAACCACTACACGAGTTACGGAACATCCCGTGACGGCGCATGCGTTACCCCACAAGGCCAGCACGTCGTCACGGTACTTACCTTGGCCCAAACGAGCCTCAACCACCTGCTCACGGATGGTGCCATTGCGCGGGCTACTCTCAGCATCATCTGTTCGATCAGCACCGTCTCCGCCGCGTGCGCGATCGCAGATCGCCTTTTGCCGATCCTCAATTAGGTATTGAATCTGAAGAGACAGGCGTACCGCTGTCTGCTGAGCCACATACTCAGTAAGGCCCGTAGACAGCAACTGATCGCTTAGCGCGGTATCGAGGTCGATATCGCCATCGGAGGCCAGCCATGCCGTTGCGACGTCGATTAGCGCAGAACCGCACAATTCCATCGCGTCACAATGTGTAGTGTTCCAACGAAACGCGATCTCATCCGCATTGACGCATGCGCGGATAAATACTTGCCGAAGAGTGGCAAACTCGCGGAGCACTACATCAGTCGCGCGAGAGCGACTGCGCCGCATATCTATCGAACTTAGCGCTTGATGGAGATGCTCAAGTGCGACCGTCCCGCCAAACGCCCCGCCGTTATTGCTTTGAACGTACATAACAACGATTGCGCGTTCGATTTGTGTGATACCTCGCCAAAAGCGCCGCCACCTGTCAGTCCTGAGCCGACGATCGGACCTCGTCCCGCTGTGGCACTCGAGTATCCAGTTGTAGCGCTCGAGTAGCTGGACAAGGCGTCGGGCCGCGTCCTCCGCCATCTCAACATAGATATCGGCGCCAGGGAAAAGCTTGACCAACACAGTTCCTTCCGATCCCTCAAGGACATCCGTTGAACGCATCAGATATTTCCCCGAGCCCGAATGCACGAGCTGTTGTTGTATAAATTTTCAAGCTGCCGTTCACGAACCCGTCCGCAGGCAACTCAAGGAGCTTGCAGGTGCCCGCAATCTCGCTCGGTTTACCTAAATTCCATTGCGTACATGCCTCCAGAAGGCCGCCAGTACGGGCATCCGGCGCCCGACCGAAGGCTAAATTGGCTTTAAGCAACGGTCGGAGCCTCCGTCGCACTCTCCTCGTCGTTCTCCAGCGCCGCCTCGTAAGCAATTTGCTGCCTGAACCACTTGTCGCGCAGTTCCGGATCGGACTCGATCTGACGCGCAATCGCAAGACTCTCGCGATACTGCGCCGCAGCAGCCGTCATCGTCCACGACACGTTCAGCCCCATGTCCTCGACGGTTGCCCGGAGATCCGCGAGGCCCACGCGGAAGAACTCTTTGCGCGGATTGACCTTGTTGACCTGCGCCTCGAAAAACTTGCGATGCAGCGTCCGCTCGAGATCCGGAGCATTCTCCGACCAAATCATCGCGTGGACATCGAATGAAAACGGCACGCTCGCATCACCAAGCTCCCGAACACGGTCCAACGGCTCAAGGCGACGCGTCAGGCCAACCTTGTAAACATGCTCGCCGAACGAGCCGATGTTGGAGATGATGTAGACGTGACCGGCTTTCGTTTGCTGCGCCATCGAAAGCGCGCGCTGGTTCTTCTCTTCCGCCTGTTGCAACTTTTCTTCGAGCTCGGCAAGCTGAGCCTCGAACTGCGCCTTCTGCTCTTCCGTGGCTCGAGCAATCTGACTTTGCGCCTTCTCCATCGCGCGGCGAATGAGATCTTGCTCCTTCGCAGCGTCACGCATCGCACGCTCATACTCCCGGCGAGCCTTCTCCTCCTCGCGCATCTGCTCACGAATCTGTCGCTGCTCCTCCTTCTCGCGCTCGCGAAGCTCGTACGTCCGTACCGCCCAGACTAGCTCGTCGATGCGCGCGTCGATGTACTCCTTCAAAATCCGTGCATTCCGGAACGCGGCGCCGTTGTGGTTCACTAGTGCGGCGGCATCCCTGATTTCCTGTTGCAATGTGCCGAAGTTGTCCACTTTGGCGCGCGAGAGGATGGAATCCACCTTCCCGTTAAAGGCATCGACCACAAATCTGACAGCAGTATCGCGGCGGATTTTCTCAACGTAATCGCACTCGGCAGCCCGTTTCTGTATTGCCATCAATTTCGAATAGTCGCGCGCGACTTTGAGTTGCTTCCCGGCCTCTGTATGCGAATAGGTCTCGGCAAGCTCATCGAGCAAACTGTGGCTGGGAATCATGTACGAATCCCCGTAGCCGTCAATGACGTTCTTCATGGCGGCCACAGTCGCTGTAAGGCGGTCGGCATCTTCCAGCGCACGAAGAGCATCACCTCCGATTTCCTCCGCCCGCGTACGAGCGTCCTCGATAACTTTCGCTGCTTGCAAGCTCGCGCGCGAAATCATTTGCTCCGCCTCGCCGCGCTTCTGCTTGGCTTCAGCCGTCGCTTCTGCCACCAAACGTGTAGCCTCTTCCACTGCGGCTGCAACCGACGCCGCGGACTTGCTCTCAGCGAAGCTCAGGATTTGAGCAGCTTCGGACCTGATGCGGTCAGCCTCGACCACGGTGTCGCGTATGTCAACAAACTTGGAGAGCGAGTCTCTGTCCGCCGTCGCTGTCGCCAGTTGCTCTCGCAAGTCGGCAATCGCATGTGCGTTCGTAGCATCGTTTTCCTCCTTCGCTGTTCGCAATGCTTCGAAGCGCACACCGAGGTCAGTAGACTCCTTCTTGCTTTCTGACAACGCCTTGGAAACAACGGAGTATCGCCACATGAGCACTGCGGCGAGGATGACAAGAATTGTTAGAGTTAAGGTCATGGTCTCTCTCGAGGTTCTACATGCAGTCGGTCCTAGTAGCGGCCACATGCACAACTAATTTGATATTTTCAGCAGGCACTACTTTGCCACGTTCTCATCGCAAAAAGCGGCTCTCAAAAACCTCATGTAGAGGCCATGATTCAGACGCTGAAAGAGCAGCGCTTACATCGCCAGCGGTTCGAGACGCTGCCACATGTGGGTCGCAGCATTGTTGACTTGATTCATTTTTTCAATCACCGACGGCCCCATGAAGCGCGGCAGACGAAAAACCTAGCTGCAGCATTCGCATGAGCGCTTAACCTGTTCAGGTTTCGCTGGGTCATTAAATCGCGCCCGCGTGCATCCGGTGCTTACCGCCAAATACCAGTGTCAGCTAGTACACGACCGTCGCGACTCCCCCCTCCCTCCGTGAGTCGAGAACCGCAAGAATCTTGCGGTCGTATTCTTTCAGATCCATCGCATCCACTGTTTTTCCTAATTCGTCCCGGCCGATGCCGCGATATCTACAGCCAGGTGCATGATGGTGCTCGCAAGCTGCTCGCGTTTCGAAACTTCGCTCGTGCGCCAGTTCGCCAGTCGTCTCGGCTACCTCCTCGATCCTGCGATCGACCGGTTACACACCAATGACCTTGAACGTTCGCGCCATCACTTTCCCTTCAATTCGTCAGAAGTGGAGTCATCGAACAGCAATCTCTGAATGTGAGCGGCAGCAGCCTTGGCGTGTTGTTCAGACGCTAACCCGGTGACTTGCACTTCCAAGCAGTAGTCAGCTTCCCCATTTTTCGAGTACCGCATCGAGATGGTTGGGCGACAGTCGCCTATGGTAGGCGTAACGGACTCGAGACAGTCTTTCAAATCGCGGATGGCTTTCTGAATATCTTCGTCAAACGCTTCTGCCATAAGTGGATACTCTGCGACTTCATTTCGTAGACTCTCGATGATCGCGGACAATGCTTCCCGAGCGATGGGATATGATGGATTTGCCGTGTCACCATCGAAGCGCGGCTCGTCATGGAAAAATTCGTCTTCCTCAAGTATCAATTCGCAATAGTCTTCCATATCGAGACACGCGTACCACACCGGAGCCCATCGCCCTGAATACAACTTGACGAGCACCCAGCGGCCGTAGTCTCCAAAAATTCGTGAGTTCAGTTCGTCCTGAAATGACTTGAAAGTTCCGGATGGCGGGCGTTGCATAATACTCATGGTTCTGTCTTTCACGGTGCCGGGCTAGCCGGTGTTTTCCTATTCGTAAGTGCACGGCGACTGGAACTGCTCAGCGTACGCAAGCAACTGACGGTTCAGTTCCGGCTCGTCAGGGGAATAGTGGGCGTCGCGATGACAATTGGGACACAACGCGACGCAGTTCCAGATGCGGTCTCCCTTTTCTACTCCGAGGATGTGGTGCACATCCAGGAACCCAGAATAGTGCTGCATCTGCCCGCAGCCAGCTCGCTCACAGCCGCACGTGCAAGCACTCCGCGGCGTACCTGCGGATCGCGTTTGACCTCCGAGCGGGTATCCCCCATTGCGTTAGTTGCCTTACCGGCGTTTCCTGGTTTCTTAGTCCCGTTGTGCAGAAGTGGGGTTTAGCTAGTAGAGGCGCCAGCTAGCGCCCCGCTATCTCAAGAACCGATTGAAGTGTTCAGGGGCTGCCGATCACGAGCAGATTCACATTTGCGACGCTTTTGATGTACAGATAGCTTGTGCCGAGAACCGAGAGAACCTCATCTAGGTTACCCCCTGCAGAAATTGCAGGCTGTACCACGATGAAACCCAGTCGAACTTCCATATCCCTCGCCTTCTTTCGCAATACGTCTATTTCCTCGGGTGAGCCCTTGAGGATGCGATCTCGCCCCTTGCTTTGGGATTTGCTATAACGATCCAGAAGACGCTGGAACAACGCTGGCCCTCGTGTATGCCACTTCACTGACCGGCTTGCTTGGCCGGTCACGACGTATACGTCGTCAACCCGAGCGCCAGGCATTTGCCCAGACTTGCAATACTTGCAGTGGTAGAGGTCAACCTCAATCCAGTGTTGCCGTACACGCACTGCAACCAGATCCGCGACCTCGCCAGCGCCATCGTCATCGAAAATGATGTCGTAGTCGTCTTCGATCTTGCTGAACGTATAGCCCTGTACGCTCGCAAAATCGCTTCGATCAGCCATAGATTCCCGACTGATATCAACCCCGTCCCATGACCAACTCTGCATCAGCTCTTGGGGTAATCGGACATTTAGGCTCGTTGGGGAGTAGATCCGGTAGTTGCCGATCACGATGGAGCCGTCGACACTCAGTAGTCTCAGTCGATCACGGTCGAGGTACTCTGCAAGTGCACACTCTCTACTGCCGACTGTGAAGCGAGCACCTGGTGCGGAGTAGGAATAAGAATCGCCGCGCAGATGGATCCTGATCTTCAATAGCTCCCGCTCCGACTCGCCCTCGCGTGCGGCGATCAACGGCACCGCAAGCGTCGTGGCCGACTCGATGGATGGCGGCCCCAAGACAAGATCAGTGATGGCATAAGACACCGACTCCACAGTGACCACACACTTCGTCTCCGTGTCGATAAACAGTTGATCTGGCCAGTCTGCGAAAAACAGCCCTTGTGGCCAAGCATCCTTGATCCTGTCGGAGCGAAGTACATTTTTCAGGATGTCTGTCGTATCGATGCTCTCATCGTTGATCTTGACGGCTACCTCGTCACACCAGCTGATCCACTCATCCACTGCGGTTGAGTCCATCTTCCACAGCTTTCCTTTGGCGGAACATCCCGCTGATGTTCGCTCGCCCTCGGAGTGCCCTACGGCGAAGATGTTGGACTTGGCCGACGTTCCATTCTCTAGATCGGCCATGACCGTGTTTACATCATGGCCAACATGCATGGTAAAGCGGACCTCACGCCCCCCTCTGATCAGGCCAACGTTCTGCAGCTTCAGTAGATCGATGCCACTTAAAATCCGGAAGACTGCCTCATCTCGGATGCGAGAAGCCGAAGGCGCGATTAGCTTCACGAATCGCCCGAGTTGAATCTCGTCACCGGTGCAAGTAGCAAACAAAGTCCTGTCCGACGGCCTGTAGTATGCAAGATAAAGCTGCCAACTGGTTGTCATTACCGAAGCACTCTTGGCCCAGTCGACCGGAATGCTCTCCTTTGTGACAGCCATCACGATGCGCTCATCATCGCTGACTGACTCCAGCTCCAGTGACTCGCCTCGACCACGAAGCGTGCTTACATTGGCAGGTCGCCACCCGGATCGATCGACTCGGTAGGCGACAGCACTAGTGTGTGGCCGAGGATTGAGAGCTACGATCTTTTCGGCATCGTCATTGCCCTCAAACTTAGCTTCGAATTCCTGCCGCTCAACCTCCCGGCGAATCTTGTTCTCGCTGACGTCGCGAATAACCATGCCCCAATCGGCGTCTGACTCATAGAGCCCTTGCATCTCCCCCTCAATTCTTTGGTTGGCAATATTCGCAACAAACTTGGCGGGACCAAGCTTGGATGACACGCGCGTCAACCGTCCGATGAACTGAAGCGTCACCGCAGGGCTACGATGTTGGTCGTGAATCGCGGCCAGTTTCAGTTGAGGTAGATCGAAACCTTCCCCCAGCATGTTCACGCAGATTACGACTCGACTCCGACGTTCAAGGACAGCGTTCAACGTCTCACGGCGATCGCCAGTTCGACTATGCAAGAGCACCGGATTGAGTTCGGTTCCTTCCGAGAGGCGCTCGTAGATGGCTGCGATAGTCTTGGCTTTCGCAATCGATGAGCATCGGGCCATCAGGATATGGTCGAACCCCTCCGCAAGGTCCTTTTGCAGTAGCTCCAGCGCCTTCTCGGCAATGGCCTCATCCACCAGTTCGTCGCGGTACTCGCGTACATGGTGAAATTCAATTTGTTGAAAGTAGCCATCTCGCTGGGCCTGCCGCAAGGTGTAGTTGAACACGATCTTGCTGCCCAAGCGTTGCTCATCCAGACGGAATGGCGTGGCAGTGAAGTAAAGCATGGGCTTACCTTCGGCACCGGTCCGGATTCGATCCCAAGTTTCAGCCACTACGTGATGAGCTTCATCGAATACGATGTGGGTATATAGCGCCAGAACGCCTTCCAACGTATTCGTATCCAGCGTGGCCAGTGTTGCCGGCGTTGCAACCGTCACATTGGCGTTCTCAATTGCGGCTGTATCCGAGGCCCTGTCTGATCCTTCGGCTACATGGACAGCCGGTGACTGCACACTGTCCGACACAGCCCCGATGGTCCTAAGCGTCTGAAGCGACCGCAGCCTCTCGCTCATCTGCGTTCGCAGTGCATCGGACGGAACCACCAACAGTGTTCGCTTGAACAACCCAGCTAAGACAAGAGCGAATATCGTATCAGTCTTGCCAGTTCCAGTAGGCATGACGACTGTTGCTGGTTTAGTGGGTTCCATATCGAGATGCGATAGAACGGCGAGAACTGCCGCTCGCTGGGGTGGCCTGAATCCACGCCCTTCATTAGCTTCGGTTGCGAGACCAAAGTTGATGCGATTGTCGGCCCAGCTCCTGTAAATCTCATTCTTCCCATAAAAATCAACATCAACGTCCATTCCCTTGCTCCCCCGTTAAGCCTCATATGTTTGTATCACGCGACGACGTAAACGCATCTCGAAACAGACTAAGCCGTTGCCAGTCGAGCATCCACTCGTAGCGTAACGCGCCGACGGTAGATCAGTGCCTTTGGCACGAAACAGACTTTGCAAAGCGAGTGGATCGATCAGTGGCTCTTACCACCCAACGATCGCGATGCGGCTGATCGCAACGTCGAACAGATCAATCGAACTCACCGAAATCCACGCAAACTGTTACACGACTAAACATCGAGAATCTCCGACGGCCCTATCCTTTCGGCGAGCGCAGCTCTTTCCCTCATATCGATCGCCGCCACACTCTTCCATCCTGATCGGTATGTCATTCGATAGCGAATATTCACTTACGCCATATTCGACATATAGCCCGAACACCAACGCAATCATGGATTGCGCATATATCAAATATGCCGAATATTTCATCGACTTTTCTACTTTTATTTCACCAATAAAACTCACGACACCGCGAAAGTCATTTTTTATTCAAAGACAATATATCGAGACTGCGGACATCTTTTCCGAGAGCCAACAGCAGCCGTTCGAAAGCCACAAGCGCACCTCGGCTACCCCGTACCGGCATTCGTCCACCAAACTGTACCGGTACTGTACCGCCAACTGTCGCTAAACTGCCTCCATCAACCCCGCCTCACCGATGGAGAACACCGCGATGGAATTCCTCACCCTGAGCGCGCTGCCCGCCGGCATGCTGTTTGCGCTCGTCACGTCGATCACGCCCGGCCCGAACAACACGATGCTGCTCGCATCCGGCGTCAACTTCGGTTTCCGCCGCACGATGCCGCACCTGTTCGGCATCAGCATCGGCGTCGCGATCCTGATGCTGTGCGTCGGGTTCGGCCTCGGTGAAGCATTCAAGCGCGTCCCGGTGCTGTACACCGTGCTCGAGATCGCGAGCGTCGCGTACCTGCTGTACCTCGCATGGCGAATCGGCACGTCCGGCGAAGTCAGCGCGAACGGCGGCAAGGCGCGGCCAATGACGTTCGTCGAAGCCGCCGCGTTCCAGTGGGTCAACCCGAAGGCATGGATGATGGTGCTGACCGCCGCGACGACGGTCCGCTTGTCCGCCGACTACGGGATGAACGCCGCGTGGATGGCCGTCGTGTTCATCCTGATCGGCTTTCCGTGCATCAGCCTGTGGGCCGCGTTCGGCCAGGGGCTGCGGCGCTTCCTGTCGAACCGCCGCGCGCTGCGCATGTTCAACGTCACGATGGCGGTGCTGCTGATCCTGTCCCTGTATCCGCTCGTCGTGCATCTGCTGCCGCAGTGAGCGCGCCGGCGCGCCCGTTGAGATTCGCCGCATGCAGGCGTACGCTTGGATTCCGGGCGCGCGAAACCGGCAGGCAGGTCGAGCCGCTCTTGTCGGGAGAACGCCGATGAAGCCGCTGCTGAGAACAGGCGAACACATCGAAGGGATGCACTGGATCGCCGAATATCACCAACTGACGCACGACATCCGGATATTGCGCGAGGACATCGAGGTCGGCACGTATGCGGCGCCGCCGACGCTGTTCGGCGAGGAAGAGGAAATGGGCTCCGCGAACGTCGCCGATCATCGCAGCCGGGAAGCGGCGCTCCGCGCGTATCTGCGCCGCTTCGTCAAGGAACACGACGTAGAGGAGTGACGACGGCGCGCGCAACCGCGCGCCGCCCGCCTGATCCCGCTCAGTGCCCGAGCGACTCCGCGTTGCCCGTCGACGGCGCGACCTCATACGGCCGCGCCGACTGCTTGATCAGCAGTGCGACGCACGACAGCACGCCGGCCACGGCGATCGTCGCGAACACGCCCGCGAACGTGAAGTGCCGGCGCGTCAGTTCGGCGACGAGGAACGAACCCGCGATCCCGCCGAAGCGTCCGACGCCGAGCATCCATGCGACGCCGGTGCCGCGCCCTTCGGTCGGATAGAACGCCGCCGCGAGCGCGGGCATCGACGATTGCGCGGTGTTCATCAGCACGCCGGCAATGAACACGACCAGCACCAGCAGCCCGACGTTGCCGACCGCCTGCCCGATCGCAGCCACGCTGACGGCCGTCAGCGCATAGCACACGGCGATCACGCGGTTCGCGTTGAAGCGGTCCATCAGCACGCCGCACAGCACGGCCCCGACGCCGCCCAGCGGGAACAGCGCGGAGATCAGCGTCGCGCTCTTCGGGGTGAGGCCGGCATCCTTCAGCAGGATCGGCATCCAGTTGATCGACGCATAGAAGATCACGAGGCCCATGAAGTACGCGATCCACAGCATCACCGAGCCGACGACGTACGAGCGCGACAGCACGACGCCGGCGCCCTTGCTGCCCGTGTGCGGCGCGGCCTCGGTCAGCACGAACGCGCCGGCGTTCAGCGCATCGCGCGAAATGCGCGCGAGCGTCGCGCGGATCCGGTCGACGGGCTGGCTGTTCGCGACCATGAAGCGCACCGACTCCGGCATCTTGACGAGCAGCAGCACGCCGAGCACCAGCGGCGTCACGCCGCCGAGCATCAGCACGCTGCGCCAGCCGAAGTGCGGGATCATCCACGCGGCGAGGAAGCCGCCGAACGCCGCGCCGAGCGGAAAGCCGCAGAACATCAGGTTGATCACGGTCGCGCGGCGCTTGTCGGGGCAGAACTCGCCCATCATCGTGACCGCGTTCGGCATCGCGGCGCCCAGGCCGACGCCGGTGACGAAGCGCAGCACCGTGAGCTGGCCGATGCTCGACGAGAACGCGGACGCGAGGCACGCGGCGCCGAACAGGAACACCGAGCCGAGCAGCAGCGCGCGGCGGCCGAGGCGATCGGACAGCGGGCCCGATACGAGCGCGCCGCACGCGAGGCCGAACAGCGCGGCGCTGAGCACCGGCGCGAGATCGGGCTTGGTCAGATGCCATTCGGTGAGCAACGATGGGGCAATGAAGCCTATCGCGGCGGTATCGAA
The DNA here is from genome assembly GCA_001527685.1 of Burkholderia pyrrocinia. Classification (GTDB taxonomy): domain Bacteria; phylum Pseudomonadota; class Gammaproteobacteria; order Burkholderiales; family Burkholderiaceae; genus Burkholderia; species Burkholderia pyrrocinia_D. Next base: position 41,964 of record LOZU01000130.1, on the reverse strand, counting down.
ACCGTCCAGCAGGACGATCACGAAACACATCGCAAAGATGAGCCACTGAAAGCCGCCGAACGGCTGCTCGTTGATGAAGGTCTGTACGTTGACGACCGGGGCGCGATTCATCGCTAGTCTCCTGAGATGTAATCGGCGCGGCCTCTCTGCCGCGCCCTTCCTTTATTGCGCATCCTTCACGGTGCGCTGCGCGCCGATGCTCTGCCGGCGCGTTTGTCGTCGATGGCCCGCCGAGGCGGGCCGCATGATCGGTGCCGGGACGGTCGCCCTAGGCGGTCCCACCTAGGCGGCCCCACCTAACCGGCCGTCCTAAGCGGCCCCATCCTGTTCCTTGAAGATCCGGTCCGCGAGATGGAACGCCGAGTTCGCCGCCGGCACGCCGCAATAGATCGCGGTCTGCAGCAGCACTTCCTTGATCTCGTCGCGCGTCACGCCGTTGTTGCGCGCGGCACGCAGGTGCAGCGCGAGTTCCTCGCCGCGGTTCAGCGCGACCATCATCGCGATCGTCAGCAGGCTGCGCGTGTGGCGCGGCAGCCCTTCACGCGTCCAGATCTCGCCCCACGCATAGCGCGTGATCAGGTTCTGGAATTCCTCGGTCACTTCGGTGCGATTCTCGATCGAGCGGTCGACGTGCGCGTCGCCGAGCACCGCGCGGCGCACCTTCATCCCGGCTTCGTAACGTTGCTGGTCGTCCATTGCGGGCTCCTCGGCTCAGGCGGTCAGGAAATCGAGCAGCGCACGGTTGAAGCCGTCGGTGCATTCGATGTTCGAGATGTGCGCGGCGTCGAATTCGACATGCTGCGCGCCGGGAATCGCCGCCGCGAGCGCGCGGCCCTGGTCCGGCGGCGTCGACATGTCATGCGCGCCCGTCACGACGAGCACCGGCAGCGCGATGCCCTTCACTTCCTCGCGCAGGTCCGCGGCGTTCAGCGCGTCGCAGTTCGCCGCGTAGCCGTCCTTGTCGGTATGCACGAACGTATCGCGGATCGCGTCGACCAGGCGCGGCTCGCGCTCGACGAACGCGTTCGTGAACCAGCGCGGCAGCACCGCATCGGCGAGCGCCGGCATCCCCTCGGTGCGCGCCTTCTGCGCGCGCGGCCCCCACACTTCCGGCGAACCGATCTTCGCGGCAGTGTTCGCGAGCACCGCACGGCCGATCCGCGGCGGGAAGCGCGCGGCGAGCGCCGCGCCCGTCAGGCCGCCCATCGAGATCCCGCAGAAATGCGCACGCGCGATGCCGACGTGATCGAGCAGGCCGATTACGTCGCCCGCGAGCTGGTCGATCGTGTACGAGCCGGCCGGCGCGGCCGAATGGCCGTGGCCGCGCGTGTCGTAGCGCAGGATGTTGAAGTGCTGCGCGAGCGGGCGGATCTGCGGCGCCCACATCTGCAGGTCGGCGCCGAGCGAGTTCGAGAAGACGAGCCACGGCGCGTCGTCGCGCGCCGCGCGGTCGATCCGGTAATGCAGTTGCACGCCGTTGACAGTGGCGAAAGGCATCAGTGTTCTCCTTGCGGGTTCGGGCTCGCATGGGCCGCGAGCACGGCATCGACGAAGGCCTGCGCCTCGCCGACGTAATGAGCGGGATCGAGCAGACGCGCCAGCGCGTCGCGCGACAGATGGGCGGAGACGGTGGCGTCGGCGGCGAGCACGTCGAACAGCGTCGCGCCGGTGCGCACCGCTTCCTTCGATGCGTGCTCGACGACGTGGTGCGCATCGAGCCGGCCGATCTTGTCGCCGAGCGCGAGCATCACCGCCTCGCCGAGGATCAGGCCGCGCGTCAGGTCGAGATTGGCGGCCAGGCGTTCCGCGTTCACGTCGAGGCCCGCGACGATCTGCGCGATCTGCGCGAGCGCGCCGCCGGTCAGGCGCGCGAGGTCCGGCAGCGCGTCCCATTCGGCCTGCCAGCCGCCGAGCGCGCGCTCGTGCTCCTGGACCATCCCCGCGAACACGGTCGCGACGAGGCCCGGCGCGCGCACCGCGGCGGTCAGCACCGCCGCGCAGCCGACCGGGTTGCGCTTGTGCGGCATCGTCGACGAGCCGCCCTTGCCGGCCGCGGCCGGTTCGCCGAGCTCGCCGACTTCGGTCTGCATCTGCAGCGACACGTCGCGCGCGATCTTGCCGAGCGTGCCGGTCAGCATGCCGAAGCACGACGCGGCTTCCGCGATGCGGTCGCGCTGCGTATGCCACGGCACCACGGGCAGCGCGAGCGTCAGGTCGTCGGCGAGCGCGGCCGCCACGCCCTGCGCGTGCTCGCGCAGGCTCGCGAGCGTGCCTGCCGCGCCACCGAACTGCAGCACCAGCGCCCGTGCGCGCAATTCGGCGAAACGCGCGCGATGGCGCAGCAGCGCATCGAGCCACTGCGCGAACTTCAGGCCGAGCGTGATCGGCAGCGCCTGCTGCAGCCACGTGCGGCCGATCATCGGCGTCGCGCGATGCGTGCGCGCCAACACGGCGAGCGACGCGCAGGCTTCGTCGAGCAGCGGGTCGAGCAGGTCGAGCGTGTCGCGCAACTGCAAAACGGTGGCTGTATCGATGATGTCCTGGCTCGTCGCGCCCCAGTGCACGAACTTCGCTGCTTCGGGGTCGTCGGCCTTCACGCGCGCGGTCAGCTGCTTGACGAGCGGAATCGCGAGATTGCCGCCGAGCGCGGCGTCGCGCGCGAGCGCGTCGGCGTCGAGCTGGTCGGCTTGGCACGCGCGTTCGATCGGCGCGACGGCGGCGGCGGGAATCACTTGCTGCGCGGCGAGCGCGCGCGCGAGCGCCGCCTCGACGTCGAGCATGCGCTGGATGGTCGCGTGAGGCGACCAGATCCGGTTGAGCGGCTCGGTGCCGCAGATGAGGGAGGTCAGGCGGGCGCTGTCTTCGAGCATGGCGTCAGGTCGGGAAACAGGGTGCGCTTATTGTCCACCGAAGCGCGCCGGCGTGCGCTTTGGTGCGCCGGCCGGCTGCTTCGGGTTCAGGCGGCAGCCTTCTGCGTCGCGTCGATCAGCGGCACGCCGGTCAGCTTCTGCAGCTCGTCGAACGACAGGTCGGTGAAGATCTCCGTCACCGCAAGGCCGTCGCGCGTCACGTCGAGCACGGCCAGGTCCGTATAGATGCGGCTCACGCACTGCACGCCCGTGACCGGATACGAACACTGCGCGACGATCTTGCTCTCGCCCTGCTTGGTCAGGTGCTCCATCATCACGAACACCTGCTTCGCGCCGATCGCGAGATCCATCGCGCCGCCGACGGCCGGAATCGCGTCGGGCGCGCCGGTGTGCCAGTTCGCGAGGTCGCCGCTCGCGGACACCTGGAACGCCCCGAGCACGCAGTAGTCGAGATGGCCGCCGCGCATCATCGCGAACGAATCGGCGTGGTGGAAATAGGCGCCGCCGGTGAGCAGCGTCACGTGCTGCTTGCCGGCGTTGATCAGCTCGTCGTCTTCCTCGCCCGGCGCGGGCGCCGGGCCCATGCCGAGCAGGCCGTTCTCGCTGTGCAGGAAGATTTCCTTGGTCGGGTCGAGGTGGTTGCCCACCAGCGTCGGCACGCCGATGCCGAGGTTCACGTACGCGCCTTCGGGAATGTCCTGGGCGACGCGCTTGGCCATTTCATCGCGGGTCAGTCGTTTCATGTCTGTTCTCTCGGGTCAGGCGGCTTGGGATGCAGCGCGTTCGGCGGCCAGCTCGGCCGCATGCGCGGCCTGCGGCACTTCGACAATCCGCTGCACGAAAATGCCCGGCGTCACGATGTGTTCCGGGTTCAGCCCGCCGAGCGGCACGACTTCCGACACCTGCACGATCGACACCTTCGCCGCGCTGGCCATGATCGGCCCGAAGTTGCGCGCGGTCTTGCGGTACACGAGGTTGCCCCAGCGGTCGCCCTTGTACGCCTTCACCAGCGCGAAATCCGCGTGGATCGGCTTCTCGAACACGTAGAGCTTGCCGTCGATCTCGCGCGTTTCCTTGCCTTCGGCGAGCTTCGTGCCGTAGCCGGTCGGCGTGAAGAAGCCGCCGATGCCCGCGCCCGCCGCGCGGATGCGCTCGGCGAGGTTGCCCTGCGGCACCAGCTCGAGCTCGAGTTCGCCCGCGCGGTACAGCGCGTCGAACACCTGCGAATCCGCCTGGCGCGGGAACGAGCAGATGATCTTGCGCACCCGCTTCGCCTTCAGCAGCGCGGCGAGACCCGTCTCGCCGTTGCCCGCGTTGTTGTTGACGATCGTCAGGTCGCGCGCGCCCTGCTCGATCAGCGCGTCGATCAGCTCGGACGGCATGCCGGCCGTGCCGAAGCCGCCGATCATGATCGTCGCGCCGTCGTAAACGTCGGCCACCGCCGACTGAAGCGATTCGAAAATCTTGTTGACCATGTCTCTTCCTGATACGTACCCGCGGCACGATGCGCGGCCTGTCGAGGGAACACGCGCGTCTCGCGTGCCGCGCCGGGCCCGTATCCGGACCCGGCAAATGTTCGCGAAGCGAACCTAGATTCGATTAGCGAACGATGGGCCGATCATAGAGTCGCGCTGAGCGCGTTGTCAAGGCGGGTTCCCTCGGGGGCCGCGTCGTCGTCGAACGGCAGCCCGACGTAGTTCTCGGCGAGCGCCTGCGCGGCGGCCCGGGAGCGCGTCACGTACTTCAGTTCGGCCACTTTCAGGCGATTGACGAACGGCGTGTCGTCCGCGGACGGGTGCAGCATGTTCGTCATGAAGTACGAGAAATGCTCGGCGCGCCACACGCGTTCGAGGCAGGTCGCCGAATACGCGTCGAGCCGCGCCGTGTCGCCGTGGCGGTAGCGCGCGCCGAGCGCGCGGGCCAGCACGCGCACGTCGGCCACCGCGAGGTTCATCCCCTTCGCGCCCGTCGGCGGCACGATGTGCGCGGCGTCGCCGGCAAGGAACAGGCGGCCGTACTGCATCGTCTCGGAGACGAAGCTGCGCATCGGCGTCACGCTCTTCTGCGTGATGCGGCCCTCGGCCGGCGTCCAGCCCGTGTCGTTCGAGAAGCGCGTATGCAGCTCGTCCCAGATCCGCGCGTCCGACCATTCCTCGAGGTTCTCGTCCGGCTTGCATTGCAGGTAGAGCCGCGTGACGGTGGGCGAGCGCATCGAGAACAGCGCGAAGCCGCGTTCGTGGTGCGCATACACGAGTTCGTCGAGCGACGGCGCCGCATCCGCGAGGATGCCGAGCCACGCGTACGGGTAGACGCGCTCGAACGTGTGCTGCCGTTCGGCGGGAATGGCCTGCCGCGCAATGCCGTGAAAGCCGTCGCAGCCGGCGATGTAGTCGCAGTCGATGCGCTCCGCGCGGCCGTCCGCGTGCTTGAACGTGACGGACGGGTGATCGCTGTCGACGTCGTGCACCGCGACATCGCTGACCTCGAAGTGCATCGCGTGGCCATGCTCGACGCCGGCCGCGATCAGGTCGCGCACCACTTCGTGCTGGCTGTAGACGGTGATCGCGCGCCCGCCGGTGAGCCCGGTCAGGTCGATGCGGTGACGCTGGCCGCCGAACAGCAGCTCGATGCCGTGATGTTCGAGCCCTTCGCGGCGCATCCGGTCGCCGAGGCCGGCTTCGTTCAGCGTGTCGACGGTGCCCTGCTCCAGCACGCCGGCGCGAATGCGGTTCTCGCAGTATTCCCGCGAACGGGCTTCGACGAGGATGGAATCGACGCCTTGCAGGCGCAGCAGATGGGAAAGCAGAAGGCCGGACGGGCCGGCGCCGATGATGGCGACCTGGGTACGCATTGTTCGTCTCCTGAACATTGATTCGAATAGTGAAACGAATTTCAGCGCTTTCCCGACTATGCGGCAACGCGATTCAGGAGATAAGTTGTATACGTTTTGCCGATACTGGTGCCGTGATGGATGCGCTCGATCTGAACCTGATTCCCTACCTCGTCGCGCTCGACGACGCGCGCAACGTGAGCCGCGCCGGCGACCTGCTCGGCGTGAGCCAGCCGCGCGTGAGCGCCGCGCTCGGCCGCCTGCGCGAATATTTCGGCGACCCGCTGTTCGTGCGCACGTCGCGCGGCATGGAGCCGACGCCGCGCGCGCAGGCACTGCTGCCCGCCGCGCGCAACGCGCTCGCGCAGATCGAGCGCGGCCTCGTCGCGCCGCACGACTTCGATCCGGCGGTGAGCACGCATACGTTCTCGATCGCGCTGTCGGACGTCGGCGAGATCGTGTTCCTGCCGAAGTTGCTGCAGGCGTTCTCGGCGCGCGCGCCGCATGCGAACCTGCGCTCGGCGTCGCTCTCGCACGACGAAGTCGGGCGCGGCCTCGAAGCCGGTTCGCTCGATCTCGCGATCGGCTACTTCCCCGATCTCGACGGCAACAACTTCTTCCAGCAGCGGCTATTCACGCACCGCTTCGTGTGCCTGATGCGGCGCGGCCATCCGCTCGAACAGGCGCGGCCGTTCACGGTCGAGCAGTTTCTCGCGTGCGGGCATGCGGTGGTGCGCGCGGAGGGACGCAGCCAGGAAGTGCTCGAGAAATACCTCGCGAAGCAGCGGATGCATCGCCGCGCGGTGCTCGAGACGCCGCACTTCATGAGCCTGCCGTTCATCCTGAGCCGCACCGACCTGATCGCGACGGTGCCGCACGCGATCGGCTACGCGTATGCGGCCGAGCACGCGTTCATCACGCCGGTCGAGCCGCCGCTGCCGCTGCCGCGCTTCGACCTGAAGCAGCACTGGCATCGCAAGTTCCACAACGATCCGCGCACCGCGTGGCTGCGCGGCGTCGTCGCGTCGCTGTTCAACGACGAGCAGGACGAGTGGCCGAAGTGAGCGGGCGCGGCGCCGCCTCGTGACGCACGGGCGCCGAAAGCATGAAACAATGCTCCCCAATGCGCCGCCGCAGGCGGCCGTCCTCGATGGAGCGAATACATGGGTAAAAAATCCTCGCGGCCCGAACCGGCCGCGTCCCGGCCGAGCCGTTCGGAGGCCGAGGAAGCTGTCCGCGTGCTGCTGCGCTGGGCCGGCGACGATCCGGCGCGCGAAGGCCTCGTCGACACGCCCGCGCGCGTCGTGCGCGCGTACGAGGAGTTCTTCGCCGGCTATGCGATCGAACCGCGCGACATCCTCGCGCGCACGTTCAGCGAGGTCGACGGCTACGACGAGATGATCGTGCTGAAGGACATCCGCTTCGAGAGCTACTGCGAACACCACATGGTGCCGATCATCGGCCGCGCGCACGTCGCGTACCTGCCGAATCATCGGGTCGTCGGGATCTCGAAACTCGCGCGGCTCGTCGATGCGTTCGCGAAGCGCCTGCAGATCCAGGAAAAGATGACCGTGCAGATCGCCGACACGCTGTTCGACGTGCTGCAGCCGAAGGGTGTCGGCGTGATCCTCGAAGCCGCGCACCAGTGCATCTCGACGCGCGGCATCCACAAGCCGGGCGTCGAGATGGTCACGTCGCGCATGCTCGGCACGTTCCGCACCGATCCGTCGACGCGACGCGAATTCCTGTCGATCGTCGCGAACCCGTCCTCAGTGAACCTGACGAATACGTAAATGGAGTCAACGAAGCAAGCGGCGGATGCGCCCGTGGTGCTCGTGACCGGCGCCGCGCGCCGGGCCGGGCGCGCATTCGCCGAGTTTTTCGCCGCGCAGGGCTACCGCACCGTTATCCACTTCGACCGGTCGGCCGACGCGGCGCACGCGGCCGCCGACGCGATCGCCGCGCGCGGAACCGATTCGGCGGCGCTGCAGGCGGACCTGTCGGATGCCGCGCAGGTCGACGCGCTGATCGGCGACGTCTACGCGCGCTTCGGCCGCCTCGACGTGCTGATCAACAACGCGTCGGTGTTCTGGCAGGACCACTTCCCGGGCTTCGAGCTCGCCGCGTTCGACCAGGCCTGGGCCGTCAATTGCCGCGCGCCGATCCTGCTCACGCGCGCATTCTACGAACGGGCGCGCGCAGCCGGCACGCAGGGCGTGGTCGTGAACGTGATCGACCAGAAGATCAAGGAGAACTTCCATCGCGACCACTTCAGCTACACGGTCGCGAAGGCCGCGCTCGGCAACCTGACGCAGATGCTCGCGCTGTCGGCCGCGCCGGTGCTGCGCGTGAACGCGGTGTTCCCGGGCCTGATGCTGCCGAGCGACGACCAGACCCAGGCCGATTTCGAGCACGCGAGCCGCGCATCGACGCCGCTCGCGCGCATCGCCGGGCCCGATGACGTCGCGCGTGCGATCCTGCTGCTGACGGGCAGCGCATACAACGGCGTGGATTTCGTCGTCGACGCAGGACAGAACCTGATCCGCGTCGATCAGGACGTGCTGTACAAGCACCGTTCGCCGGCCGGCAAGCCCTGACGCGACCTTAGCGGAAAGCCGGCGTCGCACGGGGCTGCGCACCGTTCGGCGCCGGCCCGCGCCGCCCTTTCCCTGCCCGTTACGGCCGCTCGGCCCGATCGCCTTCGCGCGCCTTGCTCTGCGCGACGCTGGTGCCCGGCGGCACGCTGTGAGTGAGCCACACGTTGCCGCCGATCACCGAGCCGCGCCCGATCGTCACGCGGCCGAGAATCGTCGCGCCCGCGTAGATCACCACGTCGTCCTCGACGATCGGGTGACGCGCATTGCCCTTCACGAGAGCGCCGTCGCCGTCGGCCGGGAAGCTCTTCGCGCCGAGCGTGACGGCCTGGTAGACGCGCACGCGCTCGCCGATGATCGCCGTCTCGCCGATCACCACGCCGGTGCCGTGGTCGATGAAGAAGCTCGGCCCGATTTGCGCGCCCGGGTGGATGTCGATGCCGGTGGCCGAATGTGCGATCTCGTTGATGAAGCGCGCGAGCAGCGGCACGCCGAGACGATGCAGCGCATGCGCGAGCCGGTGGTGCATCATCGCCAGCACGCCCGGGTAGCACAGCAGGATTTCGGTGATGTGCTGCGCGGCCGGGTCGCCCGCGTAGGCGGCCTGGATGTCGCTGACGAGCAGCGCGCGAATCGCCGGCAGCTGCTTGCCGAATTCGCGCGCGATATCGAACGCGCGTTCGTCGAGTTCGGCGGGCGGCGTGTCCACATGTTCGGGCAGGAACGTCAGCGCGCGGCGGATCTGCTCGGACAGCACGCGCAGCGTGCTCTCCAGCGTATGACCGACGTAATAGTCGACGCTTTCGTCGGTCAGGTCCGGCGCGCCGTAGTGCGTCGGGAACATCGACGCACGCAGGCCGGTGACGATCTTGCATATCGCATCCCGGGACGGCAGTTCGCGGATGCCGCGCGGGTGGCGGGTGCGATGCAGCTCCTCGCGCGACTCGCGCAAGCCGGCAACGATTTCTTCGAGGCCCCAGTGACGGGCAGGCGATTTCGACATATGCAAAAGCGGCGGCCCGCGCGGACTGCGCACGGCCGCAAATAAAAGTGACGGTTTGGCTAGATTACCGCGTTTTTCGCCCGCGAGCGGCCCCCGGAGGGTCGGCCGGACGGCCAACGTCGGCGGAGGCCGCCGGCGTCAGATCGTGACGCTGCTCGCGTCGATCCAGCGCACTGCCCAATCGCGGGCATGCGCGATCGCCGAACCTTCGTCATTGAACTGAAGCTCGGATGGAAAGAAACGGTTGGCGACCAGCTCCCCGTCGCTCGATCGCGAGATCACGACGTAGGGCTTGAACGAACCGTCACTGGCGCGCGCAGGCGCGCAGTTCAACAGATAACCGCGATGTGTGAAGGCAGTATTCGCTTGCATGAGTCCGCCACCTCAAGTCCCTTGCTTTCTTGTTAGCTACCCGTGTGTTAAGGGTGTTGCGGCGCCCTGGTGTGGGCGGAAGCGGCCATCCTTCGTCCCCTGTCGCCGCTTCATCGGAAAAGAATCATACTCTGTAGAAAACGCATCTTCTAGCTGAAATAAATCATGACAAATCAGCGCACGCGATGCGGCTGCGGCGGCCGCCCGCGCGCCTTTTCCCGTCTTGCCCGGAACGGGACTTGCTTCGATCCGGAGCCCTTCGCCGCCAGGAGATTCGCGATGGAATCGTCTGCACAAACGCGCGCCGCACATCCGCGCAGCGTCGAGCTGTACAACGACGATACCCACGACAGCACCGTCGACACCGACGGCAAGAACCGCGAAGCGGCGCGCCTCGCGCGCGGCGAACCGATCTCGCCCGATCAGGTCACCACGAGCAATGCATCGCTCGACAACGCGATGCCCGAATCAGGCGACGGCTTCGCCGGCTACGACAGCCGGCCGGGCGGCAACCATCTTGCGCTCGCGTTGCGCGCGGGCTACGTGATGATCGAGAAAGGCTTCGACGCGCCGCTGCCGGTCGGCGACGAAGTGATCGGCGCCGTGCACCGGATGCACGGGCGCGAACACTGGCCGGGCCATTCCCGACGGCCGGAACGGATCATCGAACTGACGCCGGCGCCGCGCTAGCCGCGGCGTTTGAAGCAGTCGTTTGCGAAGCGGCGCACGGCGCGTCTCGAACGCGTCGCACGTCGCGCCGGCTTCGCCTTCGATCGCAGATGGCTGCGCCAGATCGACGCACCACGGTGGCGCACACAGCGGCCATCACACGCGGCGTGGGCCGCGACGACGACGGCGTCCGCGCAAGCAGACGCTCTGCATCGTCGAGCGTCGATCCCGATCCCGAAACCAGCCGGCGGCCCGTACGCGCGACCACCGTCGCCTGCATACTCCGCCCATCGCGAACACGCCTGATCCGCACATCGTTTGATCGGTGTCACGACCTTCGTCGCCGATTGCGCTTCAATGACGATGCAGGCGCCTCGCCGGTCCGGTCGTTGCGCGGACGCCGAGCCGACGTGCCGCGAACCGGATTGCGAGCGCAGCGACATCCGCCCTGCCGACGCAGCGCCGCCTCGCTGCAAGGTCGCCGGCATTCGTTTACTCTGCCTCGCAGCAGCGCGCCGTTCATCTGGCCATTCGGCCAGCTCCCTTTCCACCCGCATCTCGGAGACACTATGTACAAGCGTATTCTGGTTGCCGTCGACGGCAGCGACACGTCCCGCCACGCGTTCGATGCCGCGCTCGCACTCGCGCAGGCGCACGGCGCGGCGTTGCAGCCGTTCTACGTCGTCGAGAACGCCGCGATCTACTACAACGTGCCGGGCTACGATCCTTCGGTGCTGCGCGACCAGCTCGTCGAGCAGGGCAACGACCTCGCGAAGGAATTCACGCAACGCATGCAGGCCGTCGGCGTGAAGGGCGAGGCCAGGGTCGGCGAAGCGTCGTCGCTCGCTGACGTCTCGTCGCTGATCCTCGAAGGCGCGACCGCGTTCGGCGCCGACCTGCTCGTGCTCGGCACGCACGGCCGCCGCGGCTTCCGCCGGCTCGTGCTCGGCAGCATCGCCGAGCAATGCGTGCGGCATGCGTCGCTGCCCGTACTGCTGATTCCGGCGGCGGCGCACACCGATTCGCAACCGGGCTGAGCATCGCGCGGCGCGTGCGGCGAATCGCGACGTTTTGTCACCCGACAGCGCCAACTTGCGGTGGGACAATGATCCGGTCGATTCAACGCCGGAGTAAACGATCATGCTGACGCCCGTCGCCACACGCCAAGCCGCCGCACCCCATGCAGGCAGCTGGGCTCCCCGCCAGGCAGCGCACTGCTCGTCGTGCGCGATGCGGCATTTGTGCATGCCGCAGGGCCTGGCACCCGAGGCGCTCAGCCGCCTCGAGTCGGTCATCTGCGTCGCACGCGCAGTCAAGCGCGGTGAAGCGCTGTTCCGCGAAGGCGATGCCTTCGACAACCTGTATGCCGTGCGCTCCGGTTCGCTGAAGACGGTCGCGACGCGCCACGACGGCCGCGAGCAGGTCACCGGCCTGCATCTCGCCGGCGAAGCGCTCGGCCTCGACGGCATTTGCGACGACGCGCATCCGCGCACCGCGGTCGCGCTGGAAGACAGCTCCGTCTGCGTGATTCCGTACAGCGCGCTCAAGTCGCTGTGCTCCGAAGCCGGCTCGATGCAGCTGCGCATGCACAAGCTGATGAGCGAGCAGATCATGCGCGAGACGTCGCAGTCGATGCTGCTCGGTTCGCTGAACGCCGAGGAACGGGTCGCCGCGTTCCTGCTCGACATCTCGTCGCGCTACCTGAAGCGCGGCTATTCGCCGACGGAATTCAACCTGCGGATGACGCGCGAAGACATCGGCAGCTTCCTCGGCATGACGCTCGAAACGGTCAGCCGCACGCTGTCGAAGTTCCAGAAGCGCGGCCTGATCGAGATGCACGGCCGCCACGTGCACATCGTCGATTTCGACGGCCTGCGTCAAATCTGATGCCGAAGCCGGCGCGCGCAACGCGCGCGGCCGGCCACGTTATGCGACGCGCCGTGCGTCGCATAACGATCAATCCAGAAACTGCGCGGCGCGCGCCTTCAGCATCGCGCTGAAATCGTCGAGCCAGCCGATCGACAGGCGCCAGCTCTGCCAGTACAGGTCGATGTCGACGGTCCGCCCCGCCGACATGTCGACCAGTTCTCCCGCCGCCAGTTGGCGGTCGACCATCCGGTCCGGACACATCCCCCATCCCAGCCCCGTTTCGCACGCGCGCAAATACCCGGCGACGTGCGGTATCCAGTGCTGCGGCGGATCGAGCTCCGCGCGCGTCACGCGCCGGATGAAGCGCGCCTGCAACCCGTCCTTCGAATTGAACATCACGCACGGCGCGCGACGCAGCGCGTCGCGGTTCACGCCCGCGCCGAAATAGCGCGCGTGAAATTCCGGCGAACACACGGCGCGATACCGGATACGCCCGAGCCGCGTCGAACGGCAGCCCTGGATCGGCTCCGCCTGCGCGGTCACCGCGCCCTGCACGCTGCCGTCCCGGATCCGCGACGCCGTGTAGTCCTGGTCGTCGATCACGAGGTCGAGCAGCGTCTCGCGCTCCGCGCAGAACGGCGCGACCGCGTCGATGAACCACGTCGCGACGCTGTCGTCGTTCACCGCGATGCGCAGCCTCGGCCAGTCGGCCGACAGCGCGCCCGGCAACGCGGGCAGCCGCCCGGACAACTCGGCTTCGAGCAGCTGCACGCGCTCGGTATGACGGCACAGCAGCGCGCCGGACGCCGTCGCGACGCACGGCTGCCCGCGCTTCACGAGCACGCTGCCGACGCGCTCCTCGAGCAGCTTCACCCGCTGCGACACTGCCGACGGCGTGACGTTCAGCGCCTTCGCCGCGCGCTCGAACGAGCCGTGCCGGATCACCGCCGCGAGGGCATCGAGCAATGCGTAGTCGAGCATCAGATTTCCTTAATCAGCATTAGAGGATTTAGCTTTTCTTAGCCTCGTGAACCCCGCAGACTAGCGCCACTCGATTCATCCGTCTACTGCTGGCATCCACCATGAACTGGCTCGCTTTCTCCCACGGCGCCGCGTTGTGCGCGTCCCTCATCGTCACCATCGGCGCACAGAACGCATTCGTGCTGCGCCAGGGCATCATGCGCGCGCACGTCGGCAAGATCGTGCTGCTCTGCGCGGTGTCCGACATGATCCTGATCGGCGCGGGCGTCGGCGGCGCGTCGGTGCTCGTCGAACGCTATCCGACGTTCGTCCATGCGGTGCTGTACGTCGGCCTCGCGTATCTCGCGTGGTTCGGCCTCAGCGCGCTGCGGCGTGCGTTGAAACCGGGGCACGCGACGCTCGACGTGCGCGGCGATGCCGTCGCGCCGCCGCCGCAGAGCGCGCTGTCGATCGTGCTGATGACGCTCGCGTTCACGTGGCTCAACCCGCACGTGTATCTCGACACGTTCCTGCTGATCGGCACGGCCGGCGCACGCGAGCCGGAAGGCGCGCGGCTCGCGTTCGCGATCGGCGCGATGGCGGTCAGCGTCGTGTGGTTCCTCGGCCTGGGGTACGGCGCGCGGCTGCTCGCACCGTGGTTCCGCCGTGCGACTGCGTGGCGCGTGCTCGATGCCGCGATCGGCAGCATGGTGCTGTTTCTCGCGGCCGTGCAGTTGCGGTGAGGTAATCCGGACGTCTTCTGCGTGCACGAACATCACTGCAACCGGGCACGCGAAATTCAACGACAATGACCGACTGCCGAACCTGCTGAACGACGCTCGTCCACCCACTTCGGAGTCGCCCATTGAATTCAACGACGCTGCTGCTGTATGTGATTGCGGTCTCGGCCGTCACCATCACGCCCGGCCCCACGATGCTGCTGGCGTTGAACAACGGCGCGACGCGCGGCCTGCGTGTCGCCGCGTACGGCATTGCCGGCGCGGCATTGTCCGATCTCATCCTGATCGGCGCCGTGGGATGCGGGCTCGGCGCAATCCTGCAGGCATCGGAGCAGGTGTTCGCGGCGGTGAAATGGGCCGGCGCCGCCTATCTGCTGTATCTCGCGTGGGGGCTCTGGCGCGCGCCGGCGACGCTCTCTCGCATTGAGACATCGGAGACGGTCACGTCGAACGACGGCTGGTCCGCATTCAGGCGTTCGCTTCTGGTCGCGCTGTCCAATCCCAAGGGCCTGCTGTTCTTCTCGGCCTTCCTGCCGCAATTCACCCAGGCTCAGGCCGACGTCACGCCGCAGTACGTCACGCTCGCGATCCTGACTGCGTTGATCGACATCGCGCTGATGAGCGTGTACGCAATCGGCGGCCATCACGCGATGAAAGCGCTGTCCGGGCGGGCGCTGCAGTGGCTCAATCGCGGCTGCGCCGGCATGTTGGCGGGGTTGGCCGTTGCGCTCAGCCTGTATCGGCGCAACGCGGGAAACTAGATGCAAAAAGGGCCGAGCCCCGCGCGATGCGGAACTCGGCCCCATCAGCCCCGGCCCCCGGGGCTTGCGCCATCCGCCGTCGTCAGCCGATGTTCACGCCATGCGCTTCGGCCAGCGGCTTCAGGCCGCCGGCGAAACCCTGGCCGATCGCCTTGAACTTGAACTCGTCGTTGTGGCGGTACAGCTCGCCGAAGATCATCGCCGTCTCGGTGGACGCATCTTCGGACAGGTCGTAGCGGGCGATTTCCTTGCCGTCGGCCTTGTTCACCACGCGGATGAACGCGTTCGACACTTGCCCGAACGACTGCTTGCGGCTTTCGGCGTCGTGGATGGTCACGGCGAACACCAGCTTCTTCACGTCGGCCGCCAGGCCGGTCAGCTTGACGACGACTTGTTCGTCGTCGCCTTCGCCCTGGCCCGAGCGGTTGTCGCCCAGGTGCTCGACGGAGCCGTCGGCGGACTTCTTGTTGTTGTAGAAGATGAAGCCGGCATCGCTCAGGACCTTGCCGCTCTCGCCGGCGACGAAGACGGACGCGTCGAGGTCGAACTCGGTGCCGTCGGTGACGCGCGGGTCCCAGCCGAGGCCCACCAGCACTTCGCTCAGGCCCGGGGCCTCTTTCGTCAGGGAGACGTTACCGCCTTTGGACAGACTCACAGCCATGGTGCGATTCCTTGTTCAGTTGAGTGAAGCGATCAGAAGCTCATGCCGTAGCCGTTGGCCAGCGCACGCAGGCCCCCCGCATAGCCTTGGCCGACGGCGCGGAACTTCCATTCGTTGTTGTGGCGATACAGCTCGGCGAAGATCATCGCGGTTTCGATCGACGCATCTTCGGCGAGGTCGTAGCGCACGATCTCGGCGCTGTTGGTCTCGTTGACGATGCGGATGAACGAGTTGCCGACCTGGCCGAAGTTCTGCTTGCGCGCGTCGGCATCGTGAATGGTGACGGTAAAGGCAATCTTGTCGATGTCGGCCGGCACGCGGCTCAGGTCGACCTTGATGACTTCGTCGTCGCCGTCGCCGGCGCCGGTGCGGTTGTCGCCGGTGTGCTCGACGGAGCCGTCCGGGCTCTTCAGCTGGTTGTAGAAGATGAAGTCGGCTTCGCCGCGCACTTTGCCGCTGGCGCCCAGCAGGAAGGCGCTGGCGTCCAGGTCGAACTCGGTGCCGTCGGTGGCGCGCGGGTCCCAGCCCAGGCCGACCAGGATCCTGGTCAGGCCCGGAGCCTCTTTGGACAGGGAGAGGTTGCCGCCTTTTTGAAGAGTCAGTGCCATGAGTACAGCTCCTTGTGGTTGCTACGGATAACGGGGGATAACGGGTTGTCGGCCGATGCCGCGGTGAAAGCGGTGCGCTGCTTCCGGTTCAATGCTCAGAGTTCGAAGTCCGCCGGGTTCAGGCCCAGCTCCTGGCAGATCAGGCGACAGGCAGCCTTCTCCTTGTCGTCGAAGTTGCCGTCCGAGCCGCCGATGGCGATGCACACCCGCACGAGCAGCCGCGCTTCGCCGTCCTTGCCCTTGATCTTGCTGATGGCCTTCAGCGCCTCGGCCTGACCGATCTGGAAATCGAATTCGAACTTCGCGCAGGCGTCGGTGAAGACCTTGATCACGTCGGTCAGGTTGAAGACCTTGAGTTCGGGGGAGTGGTTGATGAAGCCGACCATCTTCATCTTCTCTTCCGACTGGATCACGCCGTCGGCCGCGGCGATCAGCGCGCAGCCGTTGGCCACCGCTTCCATGAAGGTCCGGTTCTTGAACTTGGCGACTTCCGTCGTCAAGGTTTCGCGTGCTTTCGCCGCGTTGGTTTTCAGCCACTCGAGCATGGTTTCCTCCTCGTTGGGCGGCGCCCCTCGGCGCCGCCGGACAGGTCGTTACTTGGAGCCGGCGCGCCAGCGCATTCCCCATCCGTACGCACGGTCCATATCGTCGTGCCCACGGTGGAAGTCGACTTGGCGGCTGACCTTGACGGCGCCGCCCACGTTTTCAAGCAGGGCGATCGCGCACATGCCGTGGCGGCCGCCCTCCTCGTTCAGCCGCACCTCGATCTCGGGCTGGCCGGGAACGAAAATGGTCACCACGCCGTCGGTCGCCTTCCAGTTGGGGGCGCCGTCGTAGATGAAGGCGAAGACCAGGATCCGCTTGATCTCGCTCCACTGCCGGCCGTTGATGTGCAGCCACTCGCCGCCCGCGACGGAGCCGGTGCGGTCGTCACCCATGAGCTGGATGTACGGCTCGTCGTTCAGGTCGCCGAAGCTGTTGCCGAGTGCCTGGACGACGCCCTTGTAGCCGTCCTGCAGCTCGAACAGGCAGCCGACGTCGAGGTCGACGGCATTGCTCTTGCCGAACGGGCCGCCCAGCAGGCCGCCGCCGCTGCCGCTCCCGCGGTTCCAGTTCAGGTTCACCTTGATCTCGCCGAAACCGGCCGCGGGCTTGTCGAGGCTGATGCTGGAGCGCGTCTTGTCGAGCGTGACCTTGCTCAGGCTGACCGTCGATTTCGGCGGCGCCGGAGGAACGGGTGCCGGTGCCGGTGCCGGTGCCGGTGCCGGCGCGGCAGCCGGTGCCGGTCTCGGAGCAGACGCCGGGGCCGGCGCAGCAATGTCGACACCGAAGTGCTTCGCCAGCGGCTCCAGCCCGCCCGCGAAGCCTTGACCGACGCAGCGGAACTTCCAGGCGCCCTGGCGGAGATAGAACTCGCCGAGGATCAACGCGGTCTCGGTCATGCCGTGCGTCGGAATCTGCGCCTCGATGCCGCCGGTGACGGCCATCGCCAGCGTCGACACGCGATCGAAGGCGGCCTTGTTCTCGTAGATGGTCGCGGTCAACGCCACCTTCTCGACCGCAGGGTCGACACGGCCGAGGTCCAGGGTGAACGTGGCGCGGCCTGCTGCGCTGCCGGTCAGTTCGACCGCGCCGCCCAGGATGCGGGTCTGGCCGTAGAAGCACATGTCGCCGTCACCACGCACCTTGCCCGTGGCGGTCAGCGCGAATGCGGAGATGTCGATATCGGCGCCCGGGATCGGGGTGTAGCTGATGTCGACACGAAGTGGGCCGGTGGCGACCGGCGCGTTGCCGCCAGGCAGCAGCGTGGTCATGCGCGCACCGCCTGAATGGCCAGGTTCACGAGGTCTTCGGCGGTGCGGCCGTTGGTCGACTGGCCAATCGCCTTGAACTCCCAGCCGCTGCTCCCACGGCTCAGGCTGGCCATCACCACGCCGGTGTGGCGGCCTTTCTCCGCGAGGTTGAAGCGCGCGAGCTCCTTGTTGCCTGATTCGTTCACGATGCGGCAGTACGCGTTTTCGACCTGGTCGAAGGTCTGGCCGCGGAAGCTGTTCACGGTGAAGACCAGATGCTTCGCCAGGGCCGGCAGGCGCTGCAGGTTCACGGAGATGGTTTCGTCATCGCCGTCGCCTTCACCGGTCAGGTTGTCGCCGGAGTGTTCGATCGAGCCATCCTTCGAAGCCAGCTGGCGAAACCAGACGACATCGATCGGCGCAAACTCGCCATCCAGGACGATGCACGACGCATCGAGGTCGATCGAGTCGTTGCCGCCGCCCAGCAGCCTGGAGAGGAAGCCGCTGGGCTTTACAGGGTCCCATCCCAGGCCCAGGCTGACGTTGCTCAGGCCGGTGCCGGCCGTTTTCTCCAGCGAGATGCTCTGGTTCTTGCTCAGGGTGAGTGCCATGATTACGCTCCTTGTTGATCTTCAGTGTTCCGTCGGGATCGAGCGGCCAGGGTGCGCCCCTCGCTCCCGGCTTTCTTGAACTGCGGTGCTACCCGGGGCTGCGGGCGGGCTTCGAACGTCTCGATGCGCATCAGCTGACCTCCGCGAGGCGGATGCTGGGCTCGCCGCCGCCGGCCTCGGCAGGCTTCACCCCCAGCCATTTGGCGCGCTCGAGGATGTGGGTCGCCCACTTGTGATGCGTGGCGGGTTCGCACATCGCGTCGTTGTGCTTGAACACGGCCCGCGCATCCCGATCGACGATCAGCCGGGCGGCGTTGAGATCCTCGAGGTTGACGCGAAGCGCGTCCTGGATGAGGCCGATCTGGCGCGGGTGGATGGCTGTCTTGCCCACCAGGCCGTGCGCGATGTCCAGCTCCAGTTCGGCGGTCAGGAGGTCCGGCGTGGCGAGCTGTTCGAATACCGGCGCAGTCAGCGAAAAACCCTGCGCGCCCATCACGCCGGCCAGCATCGGGATGACGTAGCTCATCGGGGTGTCGTAGAGCGTCCTGGCCGGATGGCGGCGCAGCCCGAGGCACCCCATGAGGTCGTTGCCGCCGATCCGCAGCGCGAGGATGCGTTCATTCAGGCTGGCTTTCAGCGCCTGGCCCAGTTCCACCATCGCACCCGGGTTGTAGACGTCGGCCGTCTCGAGCGTGGGCATGAGAAGCAGGTCAGGGTTGTCGACCGCCTGCTCCCAGCAGCGCAAGCTGTTCAAGGTCAGCTTCGGCACCACGAAACCGTCCACGTGCTGCATTGACGGCCAGTCGTTCAGCACCGCGCCCATCGCCGCATCGCGGGGCCGGACGAACAGGAGCGGGCCGTCCGCCGGGCGTCCGCCGCGCGCATCGATCTGCATGAGAAGCGCCTGCAGGTTCGCCAGTGCGCGCGCGACGTCGATCTCCGCCACGGCATCTTCCAGGCACACCACGAGCGAGCGCAGCTCGGGGAGCTTGCTGCCGAACACCATGTCCAGCATGTCGCTGCGGGTGGCCGGCATGTACAGGGTCGCGCCGAGGGCGAACGGCGAAATGACTTTCATCGGTTCACACCCCGGATGATGGTCACCGCACGGTACGGGCCCAGCTCCGATCCGGCTTCTTCGACGCGCACGCCGGCGCGCTCGGCGAGATGCATCAGCAGCTGCACGTCGCTGTCGCCACGATCGCGAACCAGCACGTGGTCCGGCACGCGGCGAAGAACGGCGCGCGTCGCCTCGGCGATGCCGGGCTTCACGCGGTTCAGGTTGGCGATCTCGAAGCGCGCCGCCAGCGCATGCACCGCGCAGTCCGCTTCCGCCTGCAGCGTCCGGCGCTGGTCGGCGGTCCACGGCGCGGCCTGCGGCACCTCGCCCAATGCGCCGCGCTCGGTGTCGATCTGCTCGATGAAGTCGCGGGTGACGTCGTGCTCGTGCAGGTGGTCGTAGATCACGCAGCCGTGCAGGCCGCCTTGCGCCGGCCAGATGGAACGCGATATCAGCCCCGATACGGTGGCGCCAAGAATGCCGGACGGAATCACCCAGTCCTCAGCCGAGGCCGCCAGCCACGCGCGGCCGCACGGGTCCGCGAGCACGACGAGGCGCGGTGCGCCCGGAAAGCGTGTGTCCGCGCCGAGCGTCCGCTCGAGTTCGCCGGCAATCGCGCCCTTGCCGGTCCAGCCGTCCACGAACACGATGTTCGCGGCGCCGTGGAGACGAATGATCGCTTCGAGGGCGACCGTGTCGATGCCGCGGTCGCGGATGATGCTGACGCCGTAGTGGTGGACATCGCGCCCCATCGCGACCAGTGCACGGCGCAGCAGGACGCCCAGCGGCAGCCCCGCGCGAACGAAGGAAACGAGCGCGATGCCCGGGCCCGAGCAAGCCGCATTCAACGCCAGCGCCAGCGATTGCACGTCGGCGGCCATGCGCGCGCCGTTCTGCGCCAGCGCACGCGCGTAGAGCTGTTTGTGCAGCCCGGTTGGCGCGTGCTCCACGCTGATCATCTCGGAGTAGTGCTTGCGGTTCGTCTGGATCAGGCGCTCCTTTTCCAGCACGTCCGTCACCGGCATGTGCATCGGTTGCAGCAGGAAATGCACGTCGCCCGCCACGTAGCTGCCACTGCCGACGGTGATAAGGGATGCGAAATGATCACGCATGGATCAGCCCCTCCGCGACCTTCGCCAACTGGCTTCGGGCCGGCGTGGCCCACATGTGGCAGAGATCCATGAAACCGAGGTCGGTGATGCTGTCGCCCAGGCCCAGCACCGGGCGTTCGCCGTTGAGCTCGCGGTCGCGGCGCAGCCATTCCCGAGCGGCCGCGCGCTTGGCCAGCCCGTCGGGCAGGAAAGCCAGGTTGTTGCCGTTCGCGTGGACGTGCATGCCGTCCAGCAGCCCGCGAGCCTGGACTTCGGCACGCACCGTGGAAAGCACGGCGTCGTCGGATTCGTTGTGCTTGGTCACCGCGTAGTGGCACAGCCCGTGCTCCGCCGCGACCCAGCCGCGGAGGGAGAAGCCCAGCGCCGCGCCGATCTGCAGCGTGGCTTCGCTGAGCGCCGGCAGGCGATCCTGGAAGGTCCGGAGTGTGTCCGCCATCCGGTCGTGCCAAGGCTGGTCGAGCGTGCCGTCCGCGTGCAGGATCACGCCCCCGTGCGAGCAGATCGCACCGTGCGTGAACGGCAGCTTCACGCGGCGGTACGCTTCGACGCTGCGCGCGGTAACGGGAACGACGTCGGCCGACGCCAGCAGCCAGCCGATGAAGGCCTGCTGCACCGGCGTCATGTAGCCGTTTGGCTGGCCGTGGACGTCCACGGTCGCCGGCGTGCGCGGCGTGCCGTCCGGCATCTTTCGTGCGGTCTGGAACAGGGTGTCGTCGAGATCGACGAGCACCAGCGGACGCTTACTGCCCATCGACGATGACCTCCGCGCCGAGGGCCTCGACCAGCTCCGCGGGCAGCGCCTGCGCGGGGGTCTCGGTGCAGATCAGCACCCGGTCGAACTGGCCGGGCTTCACGTTGTAGAGGAAGTTCGGGATGCCGAGGCCGTAGTTGTCCGGGAAGGACAGCACGTGCTCGATCGCGTGGCCCAGCGCGATGGGGGAACGGGTGGTGGCGCTGAAGTGGACGTCCGCGCCCGCGCGCTTCAGGCGCTCCGCCAGCAGGAACGGCCGCCACACGAATTCGCCGGTGCCGATCACGATGACCTTCTCGCCCGGCGCGACCTGAAGGTCCGGCGCGAGGGTGTCTTCCACGCTGCGCACGCCCAGGCGCCCCCAGTCGTTACGGGGCGAGAGCCGCCATTCGCCGGCGGACACCGCGCCCACGTCCGGCATGTCCGGCAGCGGCGCGCACGGGTCTTCATGGAACCGATAGGAACCCTGCATCAGCGAGACCGACGTGGCCGATTCGCCGATGGCTTTTCCGACGGCCCCCGCGGACCAGTCGGTCAGCACGCAGGTGACGACCCGCTCGATCTTCGTCAGGCCGGCATCCACCAGCGCGCGATGCAGGTTGACGAAGGTCTTCCCGGTGGACGCTTCATCGTCCACCAGCACGAGCGACCGGGCCTGCAGCATCATGTCCCGAACCTCGGGTTCGACCGGCAGGTGGATCAGGTGGGCGCTGGCGTGGCTGTGCTCCTCCTCGAATCGCGCGAAGAGTTCGGTGCCGAGCGGATGGCGGGTGCTGACCAGGTAGACGGTATCGGGCCGGGTTGCGCCGAGCGCGCGATGCACGCCGGCGCCGAGCCCGACCGCGGTTTCCGCCATGCCGATCACGAGCACCGGGCCGGGCAGGTCCGCCGGAATCTCCGCCGCCAGGCTCTCGAAGCTGGCGGACATGACGGACGGGCGCACCGGGATATGCCGGCCCAGCACCTTGGACACGAACAGGAAGGCCCGCTTCGGGTTACGGCGCTCCGCGAAGCCGAACAGTTCGGACGGAGGCAGGACGGCGTCGTCGACGTTGACTTCGAGCAGGCCCCGCATGAGCTGTGCGCGGAGGGACACGGGTACGACATGGCTTTCCATAACGGCTTCCTAGCTTGGCGCGAGGGGGCAAACTCGACGCCGCTTCCTCGGGATTCAAGTCGACGTGCTTTTAAGGGTTGCGCGCCTCGACGCGCCATAGGCACGGCTGGGCTTCACGGGAAATCTGGGCGGTGGTGAAGGTGTGGCCCGACGGGGTTCGGGAGGCGGTCACGCCGCACGCATCCAGGAAGGCCAGCGCGAGGCCGGCCTTCACCGCAAAGTTCATGTTCTGGGCATCCGGCACCGTCGACGTGACCATCCCCACGACCGCACCGGACGTATCGAACAGCGGACTGCCGCTCGACCCGGGCTGGATCGGGGCCGTGAACTGCAGCAGGCTGGCGTCGTTGTGCAGGCCGAACAGCGCGGAGACGCCACCCTGCGTTACCTGCACGCCCCCGCCGGTCAGGCCGGCCAGCGGGAAACCCATGGCGACCACCTGCTCGCCGAGGTCGCAGCCCGTGCCGTCCCGGAAGGAGACTGGCTTGAAGACGGGCGCGCCCTGCACGCGCAGCAGCGCCAGGTCGTTCCGGCGGTCCACCACAACAGGCTCCGCGCGGTGTCGGCCCTCGAGGGAAGCGATGTGGATTTCCTGCATGTCCTCGATCACGTGCGCACAGGTGAGGACGTGCGTCGCGCTGATGGCGAAGCCGGTGCCGCTGGCTGCGCGGCACGACGAATCGGAGGAACGTGGGCGCCGCTCAGGATGGGCGTCGTCGATGGCCAGCCCGATCCTGCGGCCGAGGGCGGAAAGGCCGTAGGCGGAGCCTTCGGCCAGCGCGCGGAACTTCCATTGCTGGTTGCGGCAGTAGAACTCGCCGATGATGATCGCCGATTCGCCGTTCTCGGCGAGGTTCAGGCTGAATTCGACCTGGTTGTCGACCTGCAGGCGAATGGAGCGGAGCTCGCTCACCGGGCCGATGGCCGAGAAGGTGTACACGACGACGCAGATGCGGTCGGCGCCGGCCGGAAGGGCGGAAAGGTCCAGTCGGCAGCCGATTTTCTGCTGGCTGCCGCTCCACGCCATCCAGCCTTGTTCGACCTGGAACAGGGCCGGGGCCCCCTTGGGCTGACGCTTGTCGTCAACCGGGAGCAGAGCGACTGCAGCATAGTCCCCGAAGGCCGAGGTGTTCGCGCATTCCAGCGTCCAGGAGCATTGAGGCGCTCCCAAAGCCGTGTTCGCGCCAGGCGCCAGCACCATCATCCCCGTGTCGCTCCCTCAGTTCGACCCATACAGAATCAATACATTCAGCATACGAATAGTCGCGCCATAGTATCAAACTTAAGGCTTTATGTAAGGAAGACGCGCAGCGAATCCGTCCTGATGGTTCGGACGACATGACGGGGCCGGTCTGCTGTCAGCGAAGGGGCAGCAATGCCCTTGGCCCTGTGAGTCGGCGGGTCGTGTGAGGAGGTCCTTCAGCGACGCGTGCGGGTCGTGCCCGTTGCGCGGCAACACAACAGGCACTGCCGTCTCACGAAGCGCGGGTCATGGGGCAACGGTGCACGTGCCGTTGCGTGACGTTGGTCGAAGGATCGTCAGCAATCGAGGAATTGGCCTCGGCGCAGTTGCACTTCACGACAAGTTGCCTGCAACGACGCGATGCCCATTCCGGGGAGGCGATTGAAGCGCGCCCTGATCGTCGGCACTGGCAGGTCAAACACACCGTCGCGATTCAAATGCAAGGCATGCATGGCCGGATCTTCGGGCGACAAATCGAGCATGTCCAATGCCGCGCTGAATATGGCCGAATCCGGCTTCAGGGCGCCAACCGAAAACGACCATGCCTCGACGTCAAAGTCGAACGTCAATAATCGTAGTTCGGGAAATCTCCTCGACGAGTTCGATATCGATCCGTCGAGGATGAACGAATGATCACCGCTCACAGTGCCAGTCTGCGCAGAACGTTGTGCGTGATCTGCTCGGTGTAGGGATCCTGATGAATCAGTCCACTCACCCATTCGGTGCTGCCGCCATTGAAGACAACACCCGCGCCGCGCTCGAGTACGCCGATCATCCCGGCTCCATACACGCGGTCCTGCAGATACTCAGGCGTGCTCCCCTCGAAAACCGCACCGATGAGTTCGGCCGCCTCGTGAAGCGGTGCGCCGAGCGGCACCGAACCGCCCCATTTGTCGGACTGTCCGGCAGTAGCCGGCGCAAGCGCGAGAATTTCGAGGTTGGGAGGCGCGCCATCCTCGCCCGTCGGATACGGCAATCCCTTGCGGAACGTGTAATCGACGCCATCCATCTCGAACGCCGCGATGCAGATCGGCGCGCCGCCAAACGTGTCACCGTAGTAAAGATCGGTTCCCTTGAAAACCCAATGATCCGGACGATAGACGGTAAAACCGCCCGTCGATCGGGGCACGGCATTGCCATATCGGTTGTAGACGCCCGCGACCCCCGTCAAGCCGAGCGACGGCGCCACCGGCCGGCCGACGATTGGCGCATCCCAGACGGTGGTCACCCTGCGTGGCTGGGTTTCCCGCAACGGATCGAAGGCGGGCGTGCGATAACAGGCCTGGCTGCCGCCATCCTCCGACAAACGGACCTGCCAGAGGAAATTCCCGCCGAATCGCGCGATATTGCCGCCGTTATCCGTAAAGGCGTCGATCCGGTCGCGCATTTCCCAGGACCAGTATTCGTCGTGGCCTACGAGTACCACCAGATCGTATCCGTCGAGCGCATTTTCGTCGAAATGCAAATCATGCTGCGTCAGGTAATCCAGCGCATAACCGTGCCGCTCGGCCCAGACGACGAACGGCCGCTCGTACATCGCCCAAAAAGCGTCCGCATAATGGCGCGAGTACCCGTGTGCTTGCGCGAATTCGAAGTTCTCATGGCGCGGCACCCAACCCGGCGGCGGCGTGAATGCATGGGCATTGCGCGGCGCATTCTCTGCGACGCGCAGAAAACCCCGCGCGATCGGCCGCCGGACGGCCGATACGAATGCCGGATCGCGACAATACGGCTCATCCCCCAAGCCGCGATAGCCGTTCGCGCCGCCCCAGTCGTTGTAGGCGAGCAGCGTGCTCGTCGTGAGCACGAGCGCAACGCGGCCGCGGCTTTCCTGCCGGGCTTTCAACACGAAAAAGTGTTCGGACCTGTAATGCACGCCGTCGACTTCGATCGATGCGACGATCAGGTAAAACCCCGTACCCCACGCCGGATCGATCGGAACGACCGTGGATACGGGCCAGTCGCAACCTGCCGCATAAGCGTCGTCGGGTGTCGCATTGCGCTCGCCGACGAGATCGTCCTTGCGAAACACCGTCAGCGGCTCGCTGCCGTCCCGAATGATTTCGAGGCTGTAGCGGTCCGCCGTGGTATCGACGTGCAACTGGATCGACTCGCCGACGGAATAGGAAAACTTGTCGGTATAGCACCAGATTTCGGGCGTATTGCCGCTGGCGTCCGGTCTCGGCGATGGCCACCCCGGGATGCACCAGGCATGAATCGGGCGGGAACCCGCCATGGTTTCATCATGCATTGCTTCGTCTCTCATCAGATTGCTACGGGTTGAATGTCGATTCAAGCGAGTTCCGACTTCCGCCTGCGCTGCAGAACGATGGCGCGGAGATATCCCGCCAGCCCCCCCACGACCAGCGGCGAGAGGATCGCGACGCTGACCCAGAAGCCCTTCCCGGTCAGCAAACCGAAATTTGCAAGGACGATGCCCAAGGAGCTGGTCAACACGAGAATCGTTGCGACTGGCGCGACAATGCGCGTTCCCGGGCCGACTGCTCGCGGCCTCTCGCCCATTCGAGCGAAAAAACGGAATCCCGCCGCCGCCGTGGCGGCCTGCAACGCCAGCACTGCAATCAATGTCGGCGTGTTGGTCCAGACCACGATCTGCGTATAGGGATCTGCACCTGTTGCTGCCAACATCAGGATCGCGACGACCGTCAACACCGTCTGGCATACCGTGGCAACGGACGGCACGCCGGTAGTCGGGCTGACGCGCGCAAGGGCCGACGGCAAGAGCCGGTCGCGCGCCACGGCAAACAGGTAGCGGGATGACGCGTTCTGAAGCGCCAGTACCCCGGCGAAGAAGCTGGTGATCACCAGCAGTTCGAGCAACTGCGTCAGCGCTTCGCCGATGTAACGCCCGGCGAGGTTGAAAACGAGCCTGGAAACGTCCCCGGTGAGTACCTTGGCCAACTGGCTGGGCCCGATGCCCATGTAAAACACCCAGATCATGACCGCGTAGAAAACCATGAGGAAAATCACGGCGACGTACGTGGCGATCATCACGGTGCGAGTCGGATCCTTCGCCTCCTCGCCGTAAATCGCGGTCTGCTCGAAGCCGATGAAGGCGATCATCGCGAGCGCATACGCTACGCCGAAGCGGGGCGACAGCATCCCCGACAGCGACATGCTGCCGGAGTTGGACAGTCCCTCATGGCCACCGGCCCGAAGGATGCAGAAGGCAAGCCAGAGCATGATGCCGATTTCGAGCAGCATCAACACGCCCATCACGCGCGCGCCGACATTCACGCGACGATACGAAAGCACACCACTCAGCAATGCCAGGACGGCGGCGCACACGTACCACGACACATGCATACCGGAGAACTCGGTCAATGCGGATGCGACAAACAATCCCGCCGCGCTGCAAAAACCGATCTGGCCCAGCCCGTATGCGAGGTAGGCCACGACCGCCGCCGCGGCCGCAGGTTCGATGCCGATTCCGGCATGGATATAGGAATAGAATGCGCCGCTATTGACCACGTACCGGCTCATTGCCGTGAAAATGACCGAGAACAGAAGATAAGTACAACCGGCCGTCACGAAACCGGTCGTCGTGATCGGACCGCCGTACATCAACATCAGCGGCCCGAAGCCCACCAGCACGGTGAGCGGCGCCGCAGCGGCGATCACGAAAAAGGTAAGTTGCGGTACGCCGAGCGAACCTCGTTTGAGGCTCACTCCCTCTACCGGGTGAATGTCGTTCACGCTCAGTCTCTCTGCATAACCTGCCGTATGGATCAACGCCGAACTGCGTCAGGTCACGTAACCTGCCCGTACCGGCACCCGCAGCCGCGCTGGCACGGCTGCGCCTCCCGTTTGCCCGATGCGCAGCGATTCACCGTCCCGCATCGGGGCTCACGTGCGCTACCGATCGCTCCGGCTCTGCAGCGCCTGAGAAGTAAAGTAATCGAGCTTCATCCACGGCTCGGTCGACTTCGCGAACCAGCGCACGTCCTTGCCTTGGCCGATCGTCGTCTGATCGGTAACGTACCGGCCCGTCGCCATGTCGTATTGCGTAAAAGCTAGAAAATCGCAGGTTCCGCCCAGTTCCCATACCGGAATCGGATAGGCTTCCTTCACCTTCCACAGGTTGCCTTGAGCATCGTAATCCTCCGCCAGTACCGGGATCCAGGTGTCTTCGTCGAGATAGAACACCTTCTTGTGCGCGACGTGCCGTGCATCCGGTTTCAGCGTTGCCTCGACCACATAGACGCGGTGGGGTTCATAACGCCGATACTCGGGATTGACGAAACTCTTGCTGAATACGGCATTGAACTTCGCGTTGAAACGGTACATTCCGAAGGAACTGTACGGAACATACAATTCCTTCTTGCCGACCAGCTTCCAGTTGAAGCGATCGATCGGCGGCCCGAGAAACATGCCGGTTTCGTCGACCAGGTATTCGTTTTCGTAACCGAGCTGCGGCGCGTCGTATCGATATGAAGGCATGCGCCGGACGCGCCGCTGCCCGGTGAAGTAATAAAAGGTTTCGGCGTCCTGGTTGAAGTAGATTCTCCCCACGGCGCCTTGTCCCGCCAGCGCAGCGGGAGAAACGTAGGTGAACGAGATGCCGGTCAGAAGCTCGCCGGCGCCCGAGACCTTGTTGCGACCTTCCACCGCCCACGGAAAATAATTGACCGACGGACCGACCGCGGTAATCCATTCGTCGCTTCCTGCGCGCGGCGACACGGCGGTAACCTGCGCCGGCAACCAGGAGCCGACACCACGGTAACGCAACAGGTAGTTATAGATAGCCTGCGCGCCCGTCTTGGGTTGGGGAAACATGACACCCGGCATGACGCCGTCGATGACATGCTCTTCGCTCGCGTCGAGCTTCGCGAGCGTCTTGTTCTGCTCGCTGTTGGCGGCGACGAAGTCCGGCACCCCGCATACCCGATGGGCCGGATAGATATCCATCCGGTATCCGGGTTTGGCCTTGAACAGCGCCATCTGGCCGGGCGTCAGCTTATCCGCGTATTTCCCGACAGACGCGGCATCGATCGTCGCCGTCGGCTTCTCGTTTCTGTACTTCCAGTACTCCGCCCGCTCCTTGCCATATTCCCAGGCGCCGACGGGCGCATCCTTGCCGACGAATGCGGGAATATCGCCCTCCGCTTTCTCATCAGCACCGGCGAAATTCGATGCGAAGACCGGCGCGGCGGCAAGCAGCATGATGCACAACGCCCGTGCTCGCGATCGGCTGGGCATGCCATTCGGTTCCATGATTATCTCCTCCATTTCGACTTGAGTAGGAATCCTACTTTTCAGATCAATTTCAACATTTCGGTATTTGCAGCATTCGGCTGTATCGACACGTCCGTCGCGGCCACGTTCACCCGAATCGGGGCACTCAGGCCGACACGAGGTGCATGACCGGCGCAGCATTGCTCCGTTTGGCGCGGTCGCCAGTACAGCTCTCCTGAAACGATTCCCACAAGTCGTCGCAGAATGCTCGCAAGATCGGTTTCTCGAGGGATGCGCGCTTCATCGCGAAATGAAATTCGACATCGAAGCTCAGAACCTCCTTGTTCACCGCCTTGAGGAGTCCGCGCCGCTCGAATTCCTCCGCGTAATGTTCCGGCAAGTATCCGAGATGCCCGCCCGAAAGGATCAGCAGCGCCGCGGCTTCGATATTGTCGGCCGTCGCGGTGATCTGGCGTTCGCTATAGGCAAAACGTTCCTCCGGCAGCGGATAGGTACGCCAGACCCAATCGTAAGCGGCGGCATCCTGCATCGTTATCGTCCGCCTGAAGTGGAACAACGGGTGCGTCCTGCCGCAATACGCGATCTGGCGTTCGACGAAACATCGGACGTATTCGAGCCCCGGCACGCGATGCCAGAAATACCCGAGTGCGATATCCAGCTTGTTGTTGACGATTCCCTCTTCCAACTCATGAGGCGCCCCGACGACCATCGAGAAACGAACGGCCTGGTCGCGCTTCCGGAACGCGCTGATCGCCTCCACCATGCGCGTGTTTTCACGGAGCGCTGTATTGCCGATCAAGCCCACGTTCAGCGTACCGACCAGCTTGCGATCCATCTCCCTGACTTCCGCCACGAAACTGGACGTCGCCCCGATCAGATTCCTGGCCGAGGCGGCAAATCGCTCGCCTTTCGACGTCAGCCTGAACCCGCCTCGACCCCGCTCGCACAGCCTGAAGCCGACCCGCGCTTCCAACATCGCCAGTTGTGTGCTGATGGTGGACTGACGCACACCCAGCATCGCTTCCGCCGCCGTGATGCCACGCGCATCGAGCACGGCAAGAAACACCTTGATGAGACGCAGGTCGAGGTCCGATGTGCAGACGTACATGGCGGGTTCGCTCCGGGAAAAAGTGTCAATGCGCTGTCCAGACCATCAAGCCGGCACGGGACGCGGCCGTGCACGTCATCGGCGCGACGTTACGCTCGCCGCAATGACGCGAGAGACCGCAGATACATGCGTGTTCATCGTTGGACGCTTGCACTGTAGGGAAATGCAGCCCCGGAATATGCCCCCTGCCGGGGGGGCACGCGCAAAATCGACGCACTGCGAAAAGCTTGCAGCACCGCTTTTTCCGCGAGGCCCGCAACCGTGACGTGGCGATTTTTACAATTCGAAAGGCAGGCACCACCGTTTGAAGCCATGCCCGGGTTACTCCCGAACGACGCTAAAAAGGCGCTCGCGATACACTGGTTTCCGTGAATGACCCTGTCGTTACCATGTCTTCGACCAACACCCCATCGCTACACCCAGGGAGCGCGTTGCACATTTCTCCGGCGCTGCTGGGCAACGTCATTCGGAAAACCGGCACGCCGGATTTCGTCCAGGCAATCTCGGACCTGGTCAGCGAAAGCATCGAAATCGATAGCGTGTATCTCGATCGCTCGCGTCCCGACAAAAGGCATCCTGGCGCCTATGTCACGGACTGGTTCGGCAGCGCTGCCAGCGATTACAAACTCGCCTGCGAGGTAGCCGAGCGCTATTACGAGGTGTATTGCGCGCACGATGCAGCGCGCATTTCGTGTTTCAGGCAGTTCGGCATGCAAGTGGGCCTGCGGGATATCGCGGGAATACCCCGGTCCCGGTTTCGGGAAGAAATGTACGACGCTCCGCGCACCGCGCATGAATGTGCGCTCGTCCACGGCACCAGGACGGCATATTACTTTCTCGGCCTGAGTCGCACGCAGGGGCGGCCTGCGTTCGCGCTGGCCGATATGGCTGTACTGCGTCAGATGGGCGAATTTCTCGCCCCCTTGTTCGAACTTCACGCCAGCGCAGGCCCCGCCAGACGGACGACGACGGCCAGTGTCGATGGCACGGCGATCGAGCATTTCGACCGCCGCATCGGCTCGCGAGACATCCGGCTGTCGCAACGCGAGTATCAGATCTGCCGGTCGCTTCTATCGGGCCGGACAGTCCCGGAGACCGCGCATTCGCTCGAGTTGCGCCTCTCCACTGCGGAGTCCTACGTGCACCGTGCTTTTGCGAAGCTCGGGATTCGCACCAAGTGGGAACTGTTGCAGTGGGCTCATACGCCAGACTGACTGCCTCAAGGTAATGACGCGCCCGCGCATGGCACGACGGCACGGCCGCCGACCATCGCGCTCGAGTCACGTGCCGGGTGCGAGCGAATGCCGCAACCGTCGCTTCGCGCGACCGCATGCAGGTGGCTGTCCTCTTCCGTCACATCGAACAGCCGGAAAGTAAACGCCGCCGATGCGCAAATTGACACGCGTTTTTCCCTTCTAGTATTGCGCCATGCCATTGTCGGCATGCCTCACCCGAGGCATCCCCCCACGGGTTTGTCGCGGCCAATCTGGAAATGGAGAAGAAGATGTCGAAATCTGTCGAAGATGTCATTGAGATTGTCGCCGGCGTCGGCGAAGCGGTGCGCCCGGTATGGCCCGACCAGGCGTCCGGTCAGCGCTTCGAAGAAGTGGAGCATCGCGTATTCGGCGGCGAAAGCCGGCGCTATTACGGCGGCGTCTGGGAAGGCGAGCCCGGTGAATTGAACCTCCTGTCATATCCGTACGACGAAATCTGCATCATGATCTCGGGCCGGGTCGCATTGCGCGATACCGCCGGGAAGCGCAAGGAATTCGTGAAAGGTCAGGGGTTCTTCGTGCCACGCGGCTTTTCCGGTGTATGGGAAACGCTCGAGCCGTCGAGCAAGTATTTCATCGCGCTCGAATAAAGTACGCGCCAGCCCGGACGCACGCCGCCCGCGTCGGTCATCCGGGCCGGCCTGCCGTCATTTGCCCATCAGCGGCCCATTCATCGAGAACTCGGCCGGCGCGCCGTGTTCTCGCGCCAGCACCGCGGTCAGCGCCGCGCGATCGGGCCGCTGCGTGCCGTGAAAAGTCCGGCCGCCGTCCCGACTGACGATCTCGGCACCGTCGAGCCCGACCGCGACGATCGATCCGTCCGCATTCCGCGTCATGCCAGTGATCGACGCCCTCAACGAATTCTGGATCGAATTCCAGGTCCGACCGCCATCCGGACTGCGCGCAAGGCCGCCGCGCAAGCCACCGACCAACAGCGTGTTGTCGTCGAGCGCCATTGCCGCCCACAATGATCCCTTGACGCCCGTTTCTTCATAGCGCCAGGTCTTGCCCGCATCCTCGGACCGAAGGATGAGGCCACGCTCGGCGGCGATCAGGAGCGAGTCTCCCGCGCCGCGCGCCATCGCATACAAATTGGCATCCGCCTTGGTCGACCCTGCCGGCGCCGGAAGCGTCACCCTGGACCAGGTTGCGCCGCCGTCGTCGGTATGCAACATCAGCGACCATAGCCCGACAGCCCAGCCTTCGCGATCGTTGAGAAAACAGACCGAAAACAGCGGGCGATCGACCGTGACGTCGCTCCGCTGCATTGTCCAATGCTCACCGCCGTCAGACGTACGGAGGATCACGCCCCAGTGGCCGACAGCCCATCCGTTGCGTGCGTCCGCGAAGAACACCGATGTCAGCGTCGCACGCGTAGGAACGTCCGCCGCTTGCCGGTACGTCTTTCCGTCATTGTCCGACAGCAGAATGACGCCGTGATCGCCGACCGCGACGATCCGGGCGCCTGCGCGATAAACGCCCAGCATCGAGGCCGACGCGACCTCGGCGCGCTCGGCCGGCAATGCAGGAGTCAACCCCGGCCCGCTCGCGGCCGATGCCGGTATCGCACCGGCAAAAGCAGCCAGCATCGCGACCATGCGGGCCACGCTTCGCCAGCCGGCCGGGAAAGGAGGCGACGGGGGGAAAAGCACGTTCATGACATCACATCCCTATCAATGATTGAGCGCGCTGATCGAGCGCATGGCCTTCCGGCGCGGGCAAATTCTCTCGACTACAACCACCAGGGCCGGCAGGACCGTCATCGCCATGATCAGATTGACGATGAACATGAACGCGAGCAATTTGCCCATGTCGGCCTGGAATTTCAGCGACGAAAACGACCACAGCGCGACACCGATTGCGAGCGTGACGGCCGTAAAGATCGTCGCCACGCCGACCTCCAGAATCGATTGCTCCACTGCGGCAGCCACGGGCTCGCCTGCCGCCAGATGATGCGACAGCCGGTTGTAGATATAGAACGCGTAGTCCACCCCGATCCCCGTGGCGAGCACCATCACCGGCAGTGTCGCGACTGTCAGGCCTATATCCGATATCTTCATGAACCAGTAGCCGATATAGGTGCCGAGCGTCAGCGGCAGGCAACATGCCAGCACCGCACGAATGTCGCGATAGACGATCAATACGAACAGGACGATCGCCGCATAGACGTTCAGCAGCATCGGCAACTCGCTGCGCTGGACCTCATCGTTCACTGCGGCGAGAATGCCCGCGTTGCCCGCCGCGAGCCGGATGTGCAATCCGGGCACCGGGTGACTGCGATCGAAAGCGTTCACCGCGTCGATCGCCGCCTTGATCGTCGTGGCCTTGTGATCGGTCAGGTAGAGGTGCACGGCCGTCATGCTGCAATCGTTGTTGACATAGCCACGGACTCGTGCGATCTCCGTCGTCAACGCCGCGTAGTTCGCCGCATCGATGGGCACCACGCTCATCTTCGGATTGCCTTCGTTGTAGCCCGCGTTGTATGTGCGAAGCATCGATGGATACGATGCCACGGAAACCACGCCGGGCACTGTCGCCATGTGATTCGCCAGATCGTCGTCGTACACGCCGACAGCGGGATTTCCGCAGGAGTTCGGCGACGCTTCGACGACGATGGACAGCCAGTCGAGTCCGACGTCGTAATCACCGGCAATCGATACCGCGTCGCGGTTGAATCTCGAATCGGCGCGCAATTCCGGGGCACCGGCCTGCAACGTGCCGATGACTCGCCCCTGGCTGCCATGAACGGCCGCGACGAACACGCAGACGGCCAGCGCGACGACGATGAATGCGCTGCGCGGGCGCGCGAGCCTCGCTATCGGTCGCAGCAAGTTCGCGCGACGGTCCCGATTGTGCAGCACCTTCCGAGCATAGGCCGGCGGAAAATTGCAGTAGGACGCGGCGACCGGCAGCAAGATCAGGTTCGTCACGATCTTGAAGCCCACGCCAATCGATGCGGTGATCGCCAGCTCGCGAATCATCGGAATCGGAATCAGCGCCAGCGTGACGAACGAGACCAGCGCCGTCAGCAGCGCCAGCACGCCGGGCGTGAGCAGTCCGATGAAGCTCATCCGCGCCGCGGCAAGTGCCGGGTGGCCGTTCGCGAGTTCTCGAACGATGTAATTGATCTGCTGCACGCCGTGCGAAACGCCGATCGCGAACACCAGGAACGGAACCAATAATCCAAGCGGATCCAGCCCGTACCCGAGCAGCCGCAACGTGCCGAACTGCCAGATAAGCGACGTCAGCGAACAGGCGACCGTCAGCAGCGTAAATCGCCAGGACGCACAGTACCAGTACACCGCAAGCACGGTGAGCAGCAGCGACAGTCCGCAGAATGTCAGAACGGCCATGGCGCCATCCGCAATATCGCCGATCTGCTTGGCGAAGCCGATAATCTCGATATCGAAGTCCTTGTCCTGATACCGGTCGCGGAGTTGCCGCTCGAGCAGGTGGTTGTATGCGACGTAGTCGATTTTCCTGCCGGATGCATCCGTCTCGTTCAGATCGGCGGTGATCATCGCCGACGTCTGGTCGCGCGAAACGAGCGACCCGATATAGCCGCCCGCGGACGTGGACTGCTCGATGCCCCGGATCGTCGTCTCGTCGAGTCCGGCCGCCGTCACGGTTCCGGGAATGACCGGCCGCGCCTGAAAGCCCTCCTCCGTGATTTCGTTGACGAAGCTGTTCGGTGTCCAAAGCGACTGCACGCCCAGGCGGTCGACGAACGGCAGGAATGCAACGGCCTGGGTCACATCGTAGAGTCTGCGCAGGCCCGATGCCGTCCAGATGGTTCCGCGACGCGCCTTGACAACCACGGTCACGCGATTCGCCGCGAGCAGGCTGGCGCGATACTTCATGAACGTGTTCGTGTACGCGTGCCCCACCGGAATCTGCTTTTCGAAGCCCGCGTCCATGCGCAGTTGCGCCGCGAACACGCCCATGACGACCGAGACGATCGCGAGCACCACGATCGCTTGCCAACGGTGCGAAAACAACCACCGCTCCGTGAGTACTGCTATCTTTCTGAAGTTTTTCATTCTGCGTCAGCCCATTCCGAGATTCTGGTCAGAAAGTGCGTGTGACAAATGCGCCGACGTAATTTCGGTCGGCATACGGCTGGGACAGCGCATTACCGCCGAAATATGCGGCGAAATTGACACCGGCCGACCACTTCGCCGGATTCTGCGTAAACAGCACATATACGTTGAGCGACTTCGCGCCCGATTCGTAGTTGGCGCTCAGATTCGGCGTGTAGCCGAACACGGAGTCCGTGAAAGTCAACCCGGGCGTGATCTGCCAGCCCTTCACGAGGGTGCCGTCGTAGGTCCAGTTGAAGTCGAGCGTGATGCCGAGCGAACTCGCCGTTCCCTGCGCCGCCGCGATCGGATAACCCTGAGCGCCGTTCTGCAGCCACGTCGCGTACGCCGCGTCCGGCACCTGAAACACATTCTGTCCACCGATCGTACGATGAACCTGCGTATTCGTACTTACGCCGGGGTAGTAGATCCAGCTCGCTTCAACGGTGAGCGCCGCAGAATCAGCACCGAGCCACCGCAGGAATGGATACTGGCTCTTCGTGAGCGACAGCAGGCCGTTGAGCGTCATCTGGAGCCGCTTCTTGTCTTCGTACAGCGGGCACGAAATGCCGGTCACCGAATTGGTGTTGGCGTCGGTCGCCCCGCCCTCGCCATAGCAGCCCGACAATGCGATCGCATCCCTCGGGCGATACGACGTCTCCCATCCAACGGCCCAGTCCCCGACCGGGACATTGGCGCTGAGGCCGAACATCTGCCGGTTCTTGAGATACGAAAAAGCCACCGAATTGTCGGCCCGGATGGTCCCGACGGGCGTCTTGTCGGTGTATTCGATGTAGTACGCGGAAAGATTCAACTGCGTGTTCGACGGCGACCAGTTGAAACGCACGCCGAACTGGTTGTTGCCGCTCGGCAGGCTCGTGGTGTAGGGCACCCCGATCGAATTGAAGGGCGGTCCCGCATAAGCGCCCGTCAACAACCCCGAGGCTATGCCTGCCAGGTTGGCGTTACCCGTGGCCCGGCCGATCGATGCCGGATCCCGGCCGCCCAGGTTGAGATTGTTGGTGCTGAGGCTGCCTGACTGTTGCCCCCGCCCGAGCACATCGCTGGCCGACCAGTAGGTTCCAACCGCCGGAAACCGGTTGCTGTTCCAGCCGAACTGATAGTAGCCCTCCGTGCTGAAACCCCGGCCCAGGTCGGATGCAAAGCTCACCATCGGCGCCGGCAGCAGCGCCTGCTTGAGCTGCGTGCCGGGCGTGAGCAGTTTCTGAATGTCATACGCATTGGTGACATTGATGCCACCCGACGCGAAAATGCTTTCGCCCCAGTTAATGACCTGATTGCCGAGGCGTACGTGGGCGCTGTTGCCGGCCACGCTGAAATCCTTCTGCGCCCACAGGTCGAGCAACTGTAGCTGCCAGACCGTCTGGCTTGTCGCGCTCGCCGACAAATCCGTGCGCTGCGTATGCCCGGCTGCAAAATCGTAGGTGCCCGAACCACGGACGAAGACCTTCACGCCCGCATCGCGCAGCGTGAACAATCCTTCGGATACCACCCCGAGCGATGCCGTGTACGGCTGACCCTTGTGGTAGTTGAGGTCGCCGTCATCGGCATTCGAATACTGGGCCGTATTCGCTCCCACCCCGCAGCTCGTCGTCGGATCCCCGGTCAGGGAGCAACTCGGATTCTTGGTACGAATGCCCAGGCCAGCGGTGATGCTTGTCGTGGTGGATGCTTCAATCGGACCGATGGCGAAATCGTAGGCAATCGCCGGACGGACGACGACGATCGCAGCAATCGCGCACGCAGCATTCGTCAGTTTTCTTTGCATCGAGATGTCTCCAAATCTCGCAACCTGTCAGACGGATGTATGACGGGTTCCGCAACGCCTGCCGCCTACTGCAACGGCAAACGAACGGCATGGCTTTCCGACGAGTATCAGCGACGTCGATACTGATCAAAATTCGGATTCCGGATCTCTATATCGGGGCGATCGATGTTTTCCGTGGTGAGGAAATGAGTAGCGGCGACGCCTCGCCTGACGAGAAAGGTGACGTCACGGATCCACACGGCGTGGGTAAAACAGCTCGGCCCTGTCCGCCTTTGCATGGCACCCATCCAAAGAGAACCGTGCGCGAGTGCAGCGTGAATCGCGGCTCGAGTTCGACGCCGCCATGCGCTTCGATTTTTCGACGGGCGTCAAGCGCTACCGCGAGCGGCCAACGCGGGTGACTTATCGCGACCGCGACGGGAAAGTCCGCATCTACTACCTCGACTTCGAACTGACGATGACGGATGGCACGATCGTGCATGTCGAGATCAAGCCCGCCGCGAAGCTTAGGAGCGCTGCCAACACTCGCCAAACGCTCCAATTTCCCACTCCGGCGCCTGGCTCCCCTAGTGCCGTTTGCTGACTGATGTCGGCGACACCCCGACCCGTCACCCGCCGCAGTCGAACACACCGTTGGCGACGGCTCCCGAGGACGGAACAGGCATTGTCCTGGCCGCCCGATCGACAAGCTCGACTTCCACAGGACATTTGGAAGCAAGCCGACGGAAGTTTTCCAGCACACGAAAGAAGCACACAAGACTATCAAGTAGCAACGTCCAGAGCTCTGTTCAAAAGCTGCGAAAAAGGTCACTTTTTGCCAACCTACAGCGCAACAAAAACAAGCCCGCCCCCATCCAACCCCAAATAATCCCATTGACTTCCTATCTTTCGATATATATCTTTAGATATGTTTTCCGATATATAGGACTCGATCATGCGACACAACCACTTCCGCGGCCACGCCCGATGCGACGGGTACGGTGCGCATTCCGGCCCTGCGTGGTTCACCGGTTTCTGGCACGCGATCGGCCGCCACCGCCGCGGCCGTGACCCGTTCGGCGGCGGCCCCTTCGGTGGTCCTGGCGGCCCCGGCGGCTTCGGGGGATTCGGCGGCGACGACGCGATGCCGCGCGGTCGCCAGTTCAGCTCCGACGATCTGCAACTGCTGCTGCTTTCGCTCGTCGCCGACCAGCCGAGCCACGGCTACGAACTGATCAAGGCGCTCGACACGCGCTCGAACGGCTTCTACAGCCCGAGCCCGGGGATGGTCTACCCGGCGCTCACCTATCTCGAGGAAGTCGGCTTCGTCGCATCGCAGGCGGAAGGCAACCGCAAGCGCTATGCGCTCACCGACGCCGGCCGCGCGCACCTCGACGCGCAGCGCGAACGCGTCGACACGCTGTTCGCGCGGCTCACGCACCTCGCGCGAAAGATGGAATTCATGCGCCGCGCGTTCGCGGGCGAATCGGCCGGCGACGCATCGGACGAGCAGCAAGGCGGCTGGCTGCCGGAGTTCGTCGACGCGCGCGTCGCGCTGAAGCACGCATTGCTGCACAAGAGCGGCGCAACCGTCGACGAGCAGCGGCGCATCGCGGCGATCCTGCGACGCGCCACCGCCGAAATCGAAGGCCGCAGCGGCGAGTAACCCGCGCCGGCCCCGGCTATGTACGGAACCCGGGCACGCGCCGAAGCGCCGGCTCGGGCCCACACTGGAGAACCGATCGATGCAAAACACGCTAGAACGCACCGTCACCCGCGTGCGCCACACCCTCAAGTTCCGCCTGCTGCAAGTCGTGCGCATGCACGCCGTGACGCCACACCTGCTGCGCGTCACGCTGGGCGGCCCCGACCTCGCGGATTTCGAATCGGCGTCGTTCGACGATCACGTGAAAGTGTTCCTTCCGCCGCCCGGCGTCGAGCGTCCCGCGCTGCCGTCCATGGGGCCGAACGGCCCGGTGTTCCCGGAAGGCGAGCCGAGGCCCGTCGCGCGCGATTTCACGCCGCGCCGCTTCGATCGGTCGGCATGCGAACTGGATCTGGAATTCGTGCTGAATCACCCGGGGCCGGCATCGCAGTGGGCCGCGCAGGCGCGCGTCGGCCAGTGGCTCGGCATCGGCGGCCCGCGCGGTTCGTTCGTCGTGCCGACCGGTTTCGACTGGCACCTGCTGATCGGCGACGACACGGCGCTGCCGGCCGTGGCCCGGCGTCTCGAGGAGTTGCCCGCCGGCGCGCGCGCGGCGGTCGTGCTGGAAGTCGCGGATCGCAGCGCGCGGATCGCGTTCGATACGCGCGCGGATGTGCATGAAATCTGGCGTTTCCGCGATGAAGCCGCCGACGGCGGCGACGCGCTGCTGGATGCGGTGCGCGACTTGCCGCTGCCGGCCGGCGAAGGCTATGTGTGGGCGGCCGGCGAGGCGCTCGCGATGCGCGCGGTGCGGCAGCATCTGACCGGCGAACGGGGAATCGACAAGGCGCGGATCCGCGCGGCGGCCTACTGGAAGCGCGGCGCGAGTGCCGTGCACGAATCGCTCGACGACTGACGCGCACGGCGCCCGGCATTCCGGCGCGACACATGCGGCAAACGCAAGGACACCTTGGCATTGGCGAGGCGGCTGGTATATACCTACGTCTGCGATGCCACCGTCAGGCAGTCCACGCCGCCCGCACCAGGAGCGCCCGGTCATGACAAAAGAAAGCCACGCTTCGCCTTTCCTTCGCCACCTGAAGATCGCCGGCTATTGCGGCCTCGCGGCCGTCGCGCTTGCGCTGTTCGTCGCGATGTGCGCGATCCTCAAGGAGAGCGCGCTCGAGCGGGACGCCACGCAGCCGCCGGCGGACTCGGCCGAGCTGCACGGCGGCGCCGCCCCGGCGGCGGCCGCCGAAGCGGCCAGAGCGCCGGGCTGACCGCGCGCCCGGCTCGATCCTTCCTTACGGCGCGCGCAAGCGCCCCATCACGACGGCGTGCACCGCCTCGCCGATGCGCTCGAGCATCGCCGTGACGGGCCGCGCATACAGGTGCGCGGCCAGCGCGCCGGCGGTGCCGACCAGCACGCCGCCCGCCATGTCGAACGGCCAATGCACGCCGGCGTAGATCCGCCCCCACGCGATCGCGGCAGCCATCGCCGCCATCACGAAACCGGTCACGCGCGTCGCGCCGCCCAGCAGCATGCCGACCGCGATGCTCCACGCGAACGTCATGTGGTCGCTCGGAAACGACCCGTCGGGCGCATGCGGAATCAGCTGCGTGCCGACGCCGGCCATGAACGGCCGCGGCGAAAACCAGACATGCGACAGCCCCTGCGCGAGCGCGAGCGCAATGCATGCGCCGAGGCCGGCTTCGATGGCCTGGCGGCGCGTCGCGCGCGCGCCGAACAGCCAGGTCAGCAGCAGCATCGCGGGAATTGCATAGACGAGCCAGTCGGCGGCGAAGATCGCGAGCTTCGCGACGCCCGGTTGAGGCGCCGTGCCGGCGTTGATGGCGGAAAACAGGGTGAGATTGAGGTTCTGCATGAATCGGGGTACGTGGAGCGGAGGGGCAGGACCGGCCATCCGGTCATGCACGATGCTAGGGGCGGCTCGCTTAAGCGATGCTTAATGGTTGTCAGGGTGTCCGGCGGATGTCGCCACCGCGGGCAAACCCCGTTCGTTCGACCGCCGGGACGCGGTTAGAGCGTGCATTGCAACACAAGTTCACACAATTGAAATATTTCGGGCAGCGCGTTTCCCGTAAAACCTCACCCAGCGCCCCGTAAAAGCTCACCTTTGATCACATTCCCGCGTCATCGATGCCTGCGAGGATCGATACGCTGCGCGCCCATCGGGCTATTTGCGCCGTTCGAATCAATATTTGCCGGGTCAATCTAGCGAATCCTGCAACAATTTATTCCAGTTGCGGCATCGCACAACGACGGCGTGCAGGCATACGATAACGGGCACTCATTCACGAAGCCGATCAAC
This sequence comes from Burkholderia pyrrocinia, assembly GCA_001527685.1. Classification (GTDB taxonomy): domain Bacteria; phylum Pseudomonadota; class Gammaproteobacteria; order Burkholderiales; family Burkholderiaceae; genus Burkholderia; species Burkholderia pyrrocinia_D. Next base: position 916 of record LOZU01000130.1, on the reverse strand, counting down.
AACAAGGAGTCCGCATGAAAACCAGCGATGTCCGATCGAAAGCGTTTGCTATGCCGTTGACGAGCCCCGCCTTCCCGATGGGCCCTTACCGTTTCGTCGATCGTGAGTTCCTGATCATCACGTATCGCACCGATCCCGCCCGCCTGCGTGAAATCGTGCCCGAACCCCTGCAGATCACGGAACCGCTCGTTCATTACGAATTCATTCGCATGGCCGACTCCACCGGCTTCGGCGACTACACCGAAAGCGGCCAGGTGATCCCCGTCGAATACAACGGCCAGCCCGGCGGCTACACGCTCGCGATGTACCTCGACGACCATCCGCCGATCGCCGGCGGCCGCGAGCTGTGGGGCTTCCCGAAGAAGCTCGCATCGCCGACGCTGCACGTGAACACCGACCACCTCCTCGGCACGCTCGACTACGGCAAGGTGCGCGTCGCGACCGGCACGATGGGCTACAAGCACAAGGAGCTCGACATCGCCGAGCAGACGAAGCGCCTCGCCGGCCCCAATTTCCTGCTGAAGATCATTCCGCACGTCGACGGCACGGCGCGCGTCTGCGAGCTGGTGCGCTACTACATGCAGGACATCGTGATGAAGGGCGCGTGGACCGGCCCGGCGTCGCTCGAGCTGTCGCCGCATGCGCTCGCGCCGGTCGCCGACCTGCCGGTGCTCGAGATCGTCGAGGCCCGGCACCTCGTCGCAGATTTGACACTTGGGCTCGGCGAAGTCGTCTACGATTACCTGGCTCAGTAACGCCCGCTGTCTCTTTCCACCACCTTTCACTTCGGAAATTCGAACATGAGCACTCTGAATGGCAAGACCGCAGTCGTCACCGGCGCCGCAAGCGGCATCGGCAAGGAAATCGCGCTGGAGCTGGCGAAGGCGGGCGCGGCGGTCGCAATCGCCGACCTGAA
>LOZU01000129.1:0-682 GCA_001527685.1 Burkholderia pyrrocinia | reverse complement strand
TGGACGTGGACAGCGAAGCGACCGAACTGTCGGTCGAGCTCAAACCGGTGGACAGCGAGCTGATGCCCGTCGAGGTCGACGTCGAGAGGGACACGATCGAGCTGGTGGCCGACGAGATGCCGGTCGACGTCGACGTGGACAGCGAAGCGACGGAGCTGTTGGTCGAGCTCAGGCCGGTCGACAGCGAGTTGACGCCACTTTGTGCCGTGCTGATGCCGGTCGACGTGGAGGTCGACAGCGAAGTGACCGAACTGTCGGTCGAGCTCAAACCGGTCGACAGCGAGCTGATGCCGGTCGATGTCGACGTGGACAGCGAAGCAACGGAGCTATTCGTCGAGCTCAAACCGGTGGACAGCGAGTTGACACCACTTTGTGCAGTGCTGATGCCGGTCGACGCGGACGTCGACAGCGAGCTGATGCCCGTCGAGGTCGACGTCGAGAGGGACGCGATCGAGCTGGTAGCCGACGAGATACCGGTCGATGCCGACGTGGACAGCGAAGCAACGGAGCTATTGGTCGAGCTCAGGCCGGTGGACAGCGAGTTGACGCCGCTTTGTGCGGTGCTGATGCCGGTCGAGGTGGACGTGGAAAGCGAAGCAACCGAGCTGTCGGTCGAGCTCAAACCGGTCGAAAGCGAGCTGATGCCGGTCGATGTCGACGTGGACAGCGAAGCGACCGAGCT
>LOZU01000128.1:0-1175 GCA_001527685.1 Burkholderia pyrrocinia | reverse complement strand
CGCTCGAGCGCGAGCGCGACGCCCATCCCGCCGCCGATGCACAGCGACGCCAGCCCGCGCTTCGCATCGCGCTTGACCATCTCGTGCAGCAGCGTCACCAGGATCCGGCAGCCCGACGCCCCGATCGGATGGCCGATCGCGATCGCCCCGCCGTTCACGTTCACCTTCGACGTGTCCCAGCCCATCTGCTTGTGCACCGCCAGCGCCTGCGCCGCGAATGCCTCGTTGATCTCCATCAGGTCCAGGTCGCCCGGCGTCCAGCCCGCGCGCTCCAGGCACCGCCGCGACGCCGGCACCGGGCCCATCCCCATCACGCTCGGATCCACGCCCGCGTTCGCGTACGCCTTGATCCGCGCAAGCGGCTTCAGGCCCAGCGCATCGGCCTTCTTCGCCGACATCACCAGCACCGCCGCCGCGCCGTCGTTGAGCCCCGACGCGTTCGCCGCCGTCACCGTGCCGTCCTTCGCGAACGCCGGCTTCAGCCCCGCCAGCGACTCCGCCGTCACGCCGTGGCGCACGAACTCGTCCGTCGCGAACTGCAGCGGCTCGCCCTTGCGCTGCGGAATCGCCACCGGCACGATCTCGTCATCGAAGCGCCCCGCCTTCTGCGCCGCTTCCGCCTTGTTCTGCGACAGCGCCGCGAACGCGTCCTGCTCTTCGCGCGTGATCCCGTATTCCTTCGCGACGTTCTCCGCCGTGATGCCCATGTGGTACTGGTTGTAGACGTCCCACAGGCCGTCGACGATCATCGTGTCGACCAGCTTCGCGTCGCCCATCCGGAACCCGTCGCGCGAGCCCGGCAGCACGTGCGGCGCCGCGCTCATGTTCTCCTGGCCGCCCGCGATCACGATATCCGCGTCGCCGGCGATGATCGCGTTGGCGGCCAGCATCACGGCCTTCAGGCCCGAGCCGCACACCTTGTTGATCGTCATCCCCGGCACCGCGCTCGGCAGCCCGGCCTTGATCAGCGACTGGCGCGCCGGGTTCTGGCCCGAGCCCGCCGCCAGCACCTGGCCCAGGATCACTTCGCTGATCTGCTCCGGCTTCACGCCGCCGCGCTCCAGCACCGCGCGAATCACGGTGGCGCCCAATTCCGGCGCCGCGATCTTCGCGAGAGAACCGCCGAATTTGCCGACCGCGGTTCGCGCGGCCGATACGATCACTACGTCCGTCAT
>LOZU01000127.1:0-751 GCA_001527685.1 Burkholderia pyrrocinia | reverse complement strand
ACCTTCATCGGGTCGGATTCGGCCGCAACCTGCAAGTGAATCCGCGCGGGCAGCGCCAGCAGGTGATCGCGCACGCGCCGAGCCACCTGCTCGTTGGCATGACGAACGCCGCGCGCGTCAACCAGTTCGCCTTCGAGCTTCTGACGTTCACGCTTTGCGGCGAGCGCCAGCTCCATTTCGCGCTGCTCACGCCAGTAATGAAAGCCACGCGCATTGCCGGACGACGATCCGTTCGGCTCGTCGTGAGCGCTGGTCGTCGTCGCGGTCCTAGGATGCAGCTCGACTCGGACATCGCGGTCTTGCCGGTGCTCTGACCATCGCTCCGCAACGCCGAGCTTGCTCGGATCCGACGTGTCGCCGATGAGCGCATCGCTCGCGGCCCAGTCCACTAGCTTTCCGTCACTCGACAGAACGACACGACCTTCACGCTGCAGTTTGCTCACGTATGAGCGATGCCAACCGTGCATGCGCGCGTAGTCGGCCTTCTTCACGAATTGTCCGAGGGCTTCGCTCATACAGGTAAACGCGGTAAACAGGATTCAACAGAAGTGGTCAACAAAATGCGTGTTGACTGTTGAGTAACTTCGAGATTCGTTGACTAGCGAAAACTCGCGGGTGCGAGCCCCCGCATGTTGGCTCGCCCGTAGGGTCCCCGCCTGCTCAGAAAATAGGCAGCCCCGCGTCGATCGCGATATCGGCAGTCGTGCCGTCGCCCGCGCGGTCCATCGCCCACACGACACGGTCCATCGCG
>LOZU01000126.1:0-746 GCA_001527685.1 Burkholderia pyrrocinia | reverse complement strand
CTGTCCACGTCGACTTCGACCGGTATCAGCTCGCTGTCGACCGGTTTGAGCTCGACTGATAGCTCCGTCGCTTCGCTGTCGACCTCCACATCGACCGGCATTTCGACGGCAACCAGCTCGATCACTTCGCTGTCCACGTCGACTTCGACGGGCATCAGCTCGCTGTCCACTGGCCTGAGCACGACCGACAGCACCGTCACGTCGCTGTCGACGTCCACGTCGACCGGCATTTCGTCGGCGACCAGCTCGATCGCCTCGCTGTCCACGTCGACTTCGACCGGTATCAGCTCGCTGTCGACCGGTTTGAGCTCGACCGATAGCTCCGTCGCTTCGCTCTCGACTTCCACGTCGACCGGTATCTCGACCGCTACCAGCTCGATCACTTCGCTGTCCACGTCGACTTCGACCGGCATCAGCTCGCTGTCGACCGGTTTGAGCTCGACTGATAGCTCCGTCGCTTCGCTGTCGACCTCCACGTCGACCGGCATTTCGACGGCAACCAGCTCGATCACTTCGCTGTCCACGTCGACCTCGACGGGCATCAGCTCGCTGTCCACTGGCCTGAGCACGACCGACAGCACCGTCACGTCACTGTCGACGTCCACGTCGACCGGCATTTCGTCGGCGACCAGCTCGATCGCCTCGCTGTCCACGTCGACTTCGACCGGTATCAGCTCGCTGTCGACCGGTTTGAGCTCGACCGATAGCTCCGTCGCTTCGCTCTCGACTTCCACGTCGACCGGTAT
>LOZU01000125.1:0-838 GCA_001527685.1 Burkholderia pyrrocinia | reverse complement strand
CGCAACTCGAAGCGCGTGCCGCTGCCGGCGCGGTTGCACAGCGCCTGCCCGCCGTGCGCATGCGCGATCGCCGCCACCACTGCAAGCCCCAGCCCGCTGCCCCGGTTTTGCCCGCGTTGCGTATCGGTCGTGCGCCGGAACGCCTCGAACACGTGCGGCGCGAACTCCGCCGGAATGCTCGGGCCGTCGTCCTCGACCCGCAGATGACAGGTTCCGTGTTCCAGCCGGGTCTGGATGCGAATCGCACCGGGCACCGCATGCCGGCGGGCGTTTTCCAGCAACGCGAGCAACGCTTGCCGAATCCGCATCGGATCACAGCGCATCGGGCGGTCATCCAGATCCAGCACCAGATGCTGGCCCGCGGCCTGGAGCACATCGCCGAACACCTCGACCACCGCCTTGACGTCGGCGGCGAGGTCGGTGTCCTGCACCTCGAGATCCAGGTGGCCGCTTTCCGCGAGGCTGATCACGCGCAGATCCTCGATCAGCCGCGCAAGGCCTTCCACTTGCGTCAGCAGGCTGCGGAACTGCGTTTCATCGGGGGTAAACACGCCTTCGGCCAGCCCCTGCAGCCTGCCGCGCAGCACCGTCACCGGCGTGCGCAGCTCGTGCGCGATCGCGGCGTTCCAGAACGCCTGCTCCTTCGTCATGCGCTGCAACTGGTCGGCAAGCGCGTTGAAATCGTCGGCGAGCAGCGCGGCTTCGCGCAGCGAGCGGTCGCCGGCCACGGCGCGCGCGCCGAGATCGCCGTGCGCGACGCGGCGGATGCTGTCCGCCACCGAGTTCAGCGGCGCCAGGATGCGCCGCGACAGGTTGACCGCCACGACGATCGCGAGCG
>LOZU01000124.1:0-1855 GCA_001527685.1 Burkholderia pyrrocinia | reverse complement strand
TCCGTGAACTATCTTCTACAACGTCCTCGGCTGCGTCAGCGATGACCACCGAGCCGGATAAATCAGTGTTTCCCTAGCGGTGTCCATTCGAGCGCTAATGCTGTCCGTTAATTCTGCTAGCGCAGCCGGCCGGTGGCCTGGAACAAGCGTCTCTCGCGGTAACGGCTGATCGCCCGATGCGCGGCATCGAAGTGATTTGATAGCCGGAACACGGACGCCGGCACGGTTTCCAGGAGCCTGCGGTGTACGCTACAGAATTCGGCTGTCGGATCAAGCCACTCGCGTTTCCAACGAGGAGCCGACACGTCCGCATCATTTAGCACGAAGCATCTGAAGCAGTACGGCATGCAGCGACGGTCGGCGAGCCAGGCTGGTGGCGTCTGTATGTGGCTCAACCTGTTGGCATCAAGACGCGCGAGCGTCGCGAATCGCTGCAGTGCTGAATGCGAAATCGCCGGGAAAAGTATCCATCCCGCAGTTCCCAGTACAGGCATCTCTTCCGAAACGCTGATTTCCCATAGCGTCCCAACGCTGATCTGATAGCGTGCCGCTACCCTGCCTAGCCAGCTTCCAAAAGCTTCTTCATAAAAGGGCCTTGGAGCGACCGGCCACGGGGCCGAGTTACTGCGTGATTCGGCAGACATGCTCAAGGTGCGTCATGTCGATCAATTCGTCGCCGTTGCGAATTGCCAGCTCCGCGGCGTTGTTCAGCAGCGTAGATATTTCACCGGTTAACCCCCCACTCGCGCTCAAGACAAACTGAACGATCTCGCGTCGAGCGAGATCCGACGGTTTGCGCAGCGGAAGCACCCGTTCAAATGCGGCGAGCAGCTGTTGAAGTTCGTAGATACTGCTAATGGTGTCCGTTCGCGCGCTAATCGTGTCCACTGATTCCGCTAATGCGGGGCGGCGAACGTCAAGCTGAGGAAGTGAGCAGCGACAAGGTCGCTGGCGAGGTATTTCATCGACGTGCGCTGAATTCCACGCGATGGTGTTGAAGCGCGACATGGGCGTGCACCACGGCCCAATGTCGACAGCCTCCCCCACCCTGGAAAACAGGTATTAAAGTCGCACCCTCGTCCTTTTGACGAGAGGTATATTGTTGCGCACGCACCCAAGTTGTTGATCATCGGTTACGTGCACACCATGCTCTTGTCACGAGCGACTTTCCTCATTACGCCGCTTGTGAGCCACATCTGGCATCGCAAGCTCTTGAAGGCGCATTAGCAAAATCTTCGCACATACATCCCCCCTTTGTTGCATGAGCGCAACGCGTGCGGACACGAAAAGAACATCGCTCTCAGCCTTTGCTGACGGCGCTACCACGAGTTTGCCCATTAGCAGAATCTGTGGTCACTATTAGCAGAAACTTCGAACGGCAACAGCAGCGGCATTGATCTTGCGCGCTTCGACACACAGATTCAGCGCGATCTCGATCAGCTGCTCGGCGCGCATGTGCACGACGATCGCGCCTGGCGCGCGCTGGTGGAGCTGAGCGGCCCGGCGCGGGCCGAAGGGCGTACGGTCGACGCGCAGCTGTTCCGACAACCTGAAGCGTCATCGGCCTCGAGCTCGGGATGGTCCGAGCGGCAGCGTGAGCAGCGCGAGCGGGAAATCGATCGGTATGTGCAGGCCTGGCATCACCTGCATGACCCTGTCTCGTTTTCACGTACAACAGGAAGTCGGACGGTCGGCCGGCACGCCGGCAGGATCCTAGCGGAGACGCCGCCACCCAATCAGGCACCGCCTCGCTTTCTCTGTTCCTCTCTCTAGCCTGATGACCTGAGGCGTTTCTTGTAGCCATTTGGCAAGTGAGTTCTCTTTTATCCTAGAGGCAAGGAGAACTCGATGAAGA
>LOZU01000123.1:0-13965 GCA_001527685.1 Burkholderia pyrrocinia | reverse complement strand
GCTGGCGATCGACGTGCACCTGGTCGTGCTCGAGCGGGCGATCGACGCGCACCTGGTCGTGCTCGAGCGGGCGATCGGTGCGCGCACCTGGTCGTGCTCGAGCGGGCGATCGAATCGACGTGCACCTGGTCGTGCTCGAGCGGGCGATCGACGCGCACCTGGTCGTGCTCGAGCGGGCGATCGGTGCGCGCACCTGGTCGTGCTCGAGCGGGCGATCGAATCGACGTGCACCTGGTCGTGCTCGAGCGGGCGATCGACGCGCACCTGGTCGTGCTCGAGCGGGCGATCGGTGCGCGCACCTGGTCGTGCTCGAGCGGGCGATCGAATCGACGTGCACCTGGTCGTGCCCGAGCGGGCGATCGACGCGCACCTGGTCGTGCTCGAGCGGGCGATCGGTGCGCGCACCTGGTCGTGCTCGAGCTGGCGATCGACGTGCACCTGGTCGTGCTCGAGCGGGCGATCGGCGTGCACCTGGCCAAAATGCAAAAGGCTGGACTAGATCAAACAGGCAGCGTCAGATCGACTGACTCAGTTCGGCCAGTTTCAGTCACCTGAAAAGCGCCTTCGTCTGTCCGTTCTAAGTGCCTGTTCGGACAGGCCACATCCGACCGGTGTGTGTAACTTGGGTGGTCAATTGACGACAACCACGTACGACGCATCGACTTCGTTGTCTGGGGCGTCGTCGTCGTAATGATCCATCTCCGCGCGGACGATATACGTAGCGCGTTTCGGCACGACAAAGGTTTCGATCTCGTCGTAGTCGATGCCAGGCTCCATCACGTACCCGCCCGCGTACCTCGACACGATGTTCCGCGCGGGAAAACTGACCGGTAGCTTGCCCGGGTCAAGAAGCCCGTTCGGCAGTTTAGGCGGAAGCACCCTAACCTCTACATCAATATCCCCGCGCTTTCCGCCGCCTAGTTCGATCGGTACTTTGCCCGCGTTCTTGGGCCGCACGTGCACGACAAGTAGGCGACGGTCGTCGTCATAAGGCAATACGTCCGCTGATACGCTGATATTTGGGTTGATTTCGTGCGTGTCTTCGACCGAAAAATTGTGATAGGCCCACCATCCGGCAATCGGTATGGCGATCAATGACGCACAGGTGAGCACAAATTCTGCCCATGGCTTCACTTTTTCTAACTGGAATTTCACGGCATCCTCTTGCACTGTTAGCGCGCTGACGATCCTCACAGGGTGTCCGGTTTGTCAGTACTTCCAGCCACTCGCCGGGTCAACGCAAATGTCCGTTGAGGGCCGATCACCGCCATTGGCGACGAGCGGTCGTATTGTCTGAGACCTAATCCGACATTGACTGACCGGTTAGGTCTCGACCTATACAGGTCAAGCTCGAGCTGGCAATCGGCGTGTGCCTGGGGGCCTCTACTCAGCCGGCGTGATGCTGATGTACGGCGCAAGCTCGGGCTTGTACTGCGCAAGCACACTCAGGATTGCGCCCCCGAAGCGACGCGCGAACTCGTCGTCGACCTTGAAATCGAACTCCTCCAGTAGCACCGGGATATCAAGCTGGCCCCCGATGACTGGCGCGACCCGCACCTCGGGCACGACGTTGCAAATCAGGGTCTTGGCTTCCGCGTCATAGCGCACGACGACGGCGCTTGGTTGTCGGTTGATGCTCATATCGGTCTCGTGTATCCCATGCAGAGGTTGTAACGAAAGCGGGCTTTCTCGAGGCACATTGCGACTCCGCGTGATCCGCCCATCATCTTGCCGAAGGTCTGACAATCGTCCTGGTCCTTCTCCCATTGCATCATGCAATTTTCCTGCTGCTCAGGCGAAAGCGTATAGCCGCCGCCAGCGACTTCGATAGCACCGTCTGCCTGCGCACTCGAGGAGTATTCGAACGCCTGCACATCGCCGAGCGGCGTAGAGCTGCCGCCGAAGCTTTGCGCCTGGCCGTGCGCACCGTCCTGCATCGAGACGAACGCGACGGCCGCTGCGCCGCCTAGTCCAGCGACCGCCGCCAGGGCGTTTGTGCCAATCGATGAGCCGTCGGCCTGATAGCCCATCGACGACAACTCACTTGCTTCAAAGCTCATCGACATATTGTCGGTCGACGCGATCAGCCGCGGCGGTGGCGTGCATTTGCACACGCATAGGTCGTTTTCGAGCGCGACCTGAACTCCGTTGAACGACATGGGCTGTCGTGGACCGTCGTTCACCAGGCGGCCATTCGTCTTGCAGACCGGGCACCAGATCGTTGAGCCGTGGAAGGCGATCGGGATACCGCCATTGAAACCGGATTGCACTCCGTCCAGCACGACGCCGCCTACGGTCGTTTTGTCACCCTGTATCAGGATTCTTCTTCGCACCGATACCTCCTCTCAGGTAAGGTCGGAGTACGGATGCTACCGCGATTCGAGCTGGTCGCCGGCGCACATCTGGTCGAGATAGAGCTGGCGATCGACGTGCACCTGGTCGTGCTCGAGCTGACGATCGGCGCGCACCTGGTCGTGCTCGAGCTGGCGATCGGCGCGCACCTGGTCGTGCTCGAGCTGGCGATCGGCGCGCACCTGGTCGTGCTCGAGCTGGCGATCGACGCGCACCTGGTCGTGCTCGAGCTGGCGATCGACGCGCGCACCTGGTCGTGCTCGAGCTGGCGATCGGCGCGCGCACCTGGTCGAGCTGGTCGCCGGCGCGCACTTGGGCGTCCAGCGTTAGGAGTGTCCGGCCTGTGCCAGGGCGACTTAGAGCGGCGGCCGTGATGCGGAGTCGTGGCGGTTGTCGCGCGGCTCAGCGCGGCCTGCCGGACCGAGTAGCGGGTATCACCGACGAGAGGGAGCGCAGGCAGTGCCATATGCGCACCCTCCCCTCTCTGCAAAGCTGCCTTTTACTGAGCGTGCGCCGGCTCGGCCTGTTCGGCTGCGCGATAGACCGCGCGCTTGATACTCGACAGGTGGACACCGTACTCGTGCGCGAGCGCAGATAGCGTGTATTGCCCGGTGTGCCATTGGCGCACGACGCGGCGCTCGTCCTCGATCTTGAGCGCTCGCGGTCGGCCTAGGCGGATACCGCGCCTCTTGGCCGCTTGCATACCGCTCCTCGTCCGCTCGCGGATCATTTCCCGCTCGAATTCGGCGAACGCGCCGAGCATCTGGAGCATCAGCCGCCCGGCTGGTGTGTTGGTGTCAATGTGTTCGGTAAGGCTCTCAAAGCCCGCTCCGCGCTCCTGTAAGCGATCGATGATGCTGAGGAGGTGTTTGAGCGATCGCGCGATGCGGTCGAGCTTGTAGACGACTAGGACGTCGCCGCGCTTGAGGTTTCGGAGGAGTTTGTCTAGGACGGGACGGCGCAGGTTTGCACCTGAGCGCTTTTCTTCGTGGACTGCATCGACGCCGGCCTTCGTCAATGCGTCGATCTGCGCGCGCGTTTCCTGTTCTTGTGTGGAAACTCTGGCGTAACCGATTCTCATTGGATGTAAAAAAACGCCAGATTCTTCCACAGAATCTGGCGTTTCCTTACGAACAATTTCGAGATTGCATCGAATATCGAAATTCTTCTCTTGTATGGCGGAGAGGGTGGGATTCGAACCCACGGTACGGGGAAACCGTACGCCTGATTTCGAGTCAGGTACATTCGACCACTCTGCCACCTCTCCTTCCTACTGCCTTCCCGGCTGGTCGTTTCCGGGAAAGAAAAGATTATAAAACGATCTCTTCGAATCCTTCAAGCCCTTTTTGCAAATTTTTTGCGAGGGCTTCGGACGCCTGCTTCACGACGCCTGTGCAGGCGCGTCGATCCGCTCAAGACCGCCCATGTACGGACGCAGCACTTCCGGCACCGTGACCGAACCGTCCGCGTTCTGATAGTTCTCGAGCACGGCCACGAGCGTACGGCCGACCGCGAGGCCCGAACCGTTCAGCGTATGCACGAGCTCCGGCTTGCCCTGCGCGTTGCGGAAGCGCGCCTGCATCCGGCGCGCCTGGAACGCCTCGGTGTTCGAGCAGCTCGAAATCTCGCGATAGGTGTTCTGCGCGGGCAGCCACACTTCGAGGTCGAACGTCTTCGCGGCCGCGAAGCCCATGTCGCCCGTGCACAGCGTGATCACGCGGTACGGCAGGCCGAGCTTCTGCAGGATCGCTTCCGCATGGCCGACCATCTCGTCAAGCGCCGCGTACGACGCGTCCGGCGTGACGATCTGCACCATTTCGACCTTGTCGAACTGATGCTGGCGGATCATCCCGCGCGTGTCGCGGCCGTACGAGCCGGCTTCCGAGCGGAAGCACGGCGAATGCGCGGTCAGCTTGATCGGCAGCGCGGACGCTTCGACGATCGATTCGCGCACGGTGTTCGTCAGCGAGATTTCGGACGTGGAGATCAGGTATTGCGTGACGGTGTTCTCCGCGCCGCCCTTCTCGACACGGAACATGTCGTCCGCGAACTTCGGCAGCTGGCCGGTGCCGTACAGGATGTCCGGGTTCACGATGTACGGCGTATACGTCTCGCTGTAGCCGTGCTGCTGCGTGTGCGTGTCGATCATGAACTGCGCGAGCGCGCGGTGCAGGCGCGCGATCGGGCCGCGCAGCATCGTGAAGCGCGCGCCGGCGAGCTTCGCGCCGGTTTCGAAATCCAGGCCGAGCGGCGTACCGACGTCGACGTGATCCTTCACCTCGAAGTCGAACTGGCGCGGCGTGCCCCAGCGGCGCGCCTCGACGTTGTCGCTCTCGTCCTTGCCGACCGGCACGCTGTCGTGCGGCAGGTTCGGCATGAGCAGCATCAGGTCGGACACGCGCGCCTGGATCTCGCCGAGCTTCACCTCAGACGCCTTCATCTCGTCGCCGATGCCGCCGACTTCGGCCATCACCGCCGACGTGTCCTCGCCCCGCCCCTTCATCGCGCCGATCTGCTTCGACAGGCTGTTGCGGCGCGCCTGGAGCTCTTCGGTACGGGTCTGGATCGCGCGGCGTTCCGCTTCGAGCGCGGAGAACGCGGCGACGTCGAGGGTGTAGCCGCGATCGGCGAGGCGCTTGGCGACGCCGTCGAGGTCTTTGCGCAGCAACTGGATGTCGAGCATGGGAGGACTGGAAAATCGTTGTGTAAGACGGGGATTCTAACGCACCGCGCGGCCGCCACGGCGTCGGCCTGACGGACGAGGCCGCAAACGGCGGCGCCGTGGCAGTATCGCATTGCCGTCACGCACGTCGCGTGCCGGCCGACCGCTATGCATGGAACCGGAGAACCGATGGCCATCGAACTCGACAAGGACGTGCGCGACCGCGCGATCGCGTCGCTGCAACGCTATTTCACGGAAAACATGGAGGAGCCGATCGGCAACATCCAGGCCGGCGCGCTGCTGCATTTCTTCGTCGAGGAGATTGCGCCGGCGATCTACAACCTCGCGATCGCCGACGCGCAGCAACGCCTGCACGCACGCATCGCGGAACTCGACATCGAATGCCACGAGGAGCCGTTCGGCTACTGGAAGAAACAGCCGGCGCGCAAGCGCTGAGCCAAGCCGAATCGCGCCGCCGGCCGCTAGTCCTTCTTGCCGGCCTCGCGGTCGAGCTCGCGCAGCCACGCGAGCTTGTCGGCGATCTTCGATTCGAGCCCGCGCGGCACCGGCTTGTACCAGCGCGGCTCGCGCATCCCGTCGGGCAGGTACGTCTCGCCGGCCGCGTACGCGTTCGGCTCGTCGTGCGCGTAACGGTATGCGTGGCCGTAGCCGAGCTCCTTCATCAGCTTGGTCGGCGCGTTGCGCAGGTGCACGGGCACCTCGCGCGACTTGTCCTGCTTCACGAATGCCATCGCCTGGTTGAACGCGTTGTAGCCCGCATTGCTCTTCGCCGCGCACGCGAGATAGATCACGGCCTGGCCGAGCGCCAGCTCGCCCTCGGGCGAACCGAGCCGCTCGTAGGTCTCGGCCGCGTCGTTCGCCATCTGCATCGCGCGCGGATCGGCGAGGCCGATGTCCTCCCACGCCATCCGCACGATCCGCCGCGCGAGGTATTTCGGGTCCGCGCCGCCGTCGATCATCCGGCAGAACCAGTACAGCGCGCCGTCCGGGCTCGAGCCGCGCACCGACTTGTGCAGCGCCGAGATCTGGTCGTAGAAGTTGTCGCCGCCCTTGTCGAAGCGGCGCGCATTCAGCGTCATCGCGCTGCTGACGAACTCGGCATCGATCGTCGTCACGCCCGCGGACGCCGCCGCCGTCTGCGCCTGTTCGAGCAGGTTCAGGAACCGCCGCGCGTCGCCATCCGCATAGCCGACCAGCGTATCGACCGCCTTGTCGTCGAATGCGAGGCCGTCGAGCGCGATCTCCTGCGCGCGCTTGAGCAGCTGGCGCATCTCGTCGTCGGTCAGCGACTTCAGCACGTACACCTGCGCGCGCGACAGCAGCGCCGAGTTGACCTCGAAGCTCGGGTTCTCGGTCGTCGCGCCGATGAAGGTCACGAGCCCCGATTCGACGAACGGCAGCAGCGCATCCTGCTGGCCCTTGTTGAAGCGGTGAATCTCGTCGACGAACAGGATCGTGTGGCGGCCCGTGCGGTTCAGCGTGTCCTGCGCGTGCTCCATCGACTCGCGGATGTCCTTCACGCCGCCCAGCACCGCGGACAGCGCGATGAACTCGCAATCGAATGCCAGCGCGGTGAGCCGCGCGAGCGTGGTCTTGCCGACGCCGGGCGGGCCCCACAGGATCATCGAGTGCGGCTTACCCGATTCGAACGCGAGCCGCAGCGGCTTGCCTTCGCCGAGCAAATGCGTCTGGCCGATCACCTCGGCGAGCGTCTTCGGCCGCAGCGCCTCGGCGAGCGGCCGGCGTGGTTCGACTTGAAACAGGTCGGACATGAACCCAGGCTCCACATCATGCGATGGCGGCCGAACGTGGCCGCCGGACCCGCCATTATGACAGCCGCGCGACGGCGCCGCCGGCCCAGGTGCCCGCGCCAGGAAACGACACGGGCCTGCCATCGCCGGCAGGCCCGCTGCGAAACCGGCGCGCGGCGCCGGTCAGCCGGTGATCACGTCGGCGCCCTTCGGCACGACGAACTTGAACGTATCGGACTTCAGCGGCGGGTTGGTCTGGATGTTGGTGAACGTCAGCAGCGTGACGTTGCCGAACACGTCATGCAGCTCCATCGCGGCCAGCGTGCCGTTGCGGAAACCGATGCCGATCCGCTGGAACTGCGTGTCCTGCGCCTTCGGCAGCATCTCGAGCCACTCGATGCCGCCCTTCTCGCCCGCATCGCGCAGCGTGTAGTTCTTGTCGAGGTCGTTGCTGCCGAACAGGATCGCGGCCGGGCTCGCGCCCAGCGCGCCGGCCAGCTTGCGCTCGGTGACCTGGTTCAGGTCGCGGTCGTACACGTACAGCTTCTCGCCGTCGGCCTGCAGCACCTGCTGGTACGGCTTCTGGTACGTCCAGATGAACTTGCCGGGGCGCGAGAACACGAACGTGCCGCTCGAATTGTCGCCGGCCTTCGGCGCCGCCTGCACGGCGCTCGCGCCCTTCGCGGGCGCCTTGACGATCTGCTGCGTGAACTCGCCCTTCGCCGCGTGCACCTGCGACACGAATGCCTTCAGCTGGGCCGTGCCGCCGGCGAACGCGTGCGTCGCCGCGAGCATCAGCGATGCGCCGGCGAGCGCCGCGCCGAGCCAGCGCCGCGTCGAACGAACGGATTGGGCGAACGAATGTTGCTGCATGATGCGGTTTTCTCCCTGGGTGGCCGGCGTCGCGTACGCCGCGGACTCATTCCGCGTCGCGCGCCGGCACAAGAATTTCGCGGTTGCCGCTCGACGACATCGCCGACACGAGCCCCGACTGCTCCATCTGCTCGAGCAGCCGCGCCGCGCGGTTATAGCCGATCCGCAGATGGCGCTGCACGAGCGAGATCGACGCGCGGCGGTTCTTGATGACGATCTCGACCGCCTGGTCGTACAGCGGATCAGACTCGCCGCCGCCTTCGCCGGTTCCCTCGCCGGCCGAGCCCTCGTCGCCGTCGGCGGTGCCGCCCTCGAGCAGGCCCTCGATGTAGTTCGGCTCGCCCTGCTCCTTGAGCTTCTCGACGACGCGGTGCACTTCGTCGTCGGCGACGAACGCGCCGTGCACGCGCACCGGCAGCCCGGTGCCGGGCGCCAGGTACAGCATGTCGCCCATGCCGAGCAGCGATTCCGCGCCCATCTGGTCGAGAATCGTGCGCGAGTCGATCTTCGACGACACCTGGAACGCGATCCGCGTCGGCACGTTGGCCTTGATGAGGCCGGTGATCACGTCGACCGACGGCCGCTGCGTCGCGAGGATCAGGTGGATGCCGGCCGCGCGCGCCTTCTGCGCGATCCGCGCGATCAGCTCCTCGACCTTCTTGCCGACGACCATCATCAGGTCGGCGAGCTCGTCGATCACGACGACGATGTTCGGCAGGCGGCCGAGCGGCTCCGGCTCGTCCGGCGTCAGGCTGAACGGGTTCGGGATCTTCTCCTCGCGCTTCGCCGCGTCGTCGATCTTGTTGTTGTAGCCGGCGAGGTTGCGCACGCCGAGCTTGCTCATCAGCTTGTAGCGGCGCTCCATCTCGGCGACGGTCCAGTTGAGCGCGTGGCCCGCCTGGCGCATGTCGGTGACGACCGGGCACAGCAGGTGCGGAATGCCTTCGTAGACGCTCATTTCGAGCATCTTCGGATCGATCAGGATCAGGCGCACCTGCTCGGCGGTCGCTTTATACAGCAGCGACAGGATCATCGCGTTGATCCCGACCGACTTGCCCGAACCGGTCGTGCCGGCCACCAGCAGGTGCGGCATCTTCGCGAGATCCGCGCACACCGGCTTGCCGCCGATGTCCTTGCCGAGGCTCAGCGTGAGCGCCGACGACGCGGCCGCATAGACCTCGGAGCCGATGATCTCCGACAGGAACACCGTCTGGCGGCGCTGGTTCGGCAGTTCGAGCGCCATGTAGTTCTTGCCGGGGATCGTCTCGACGACGCGGATCGACACGAGCGACAGCGAGCGCGCGAGATCCTTCGCGAGATTGACGATCTGGCTGCCCTTCACGCCGGTGGCCGGCTCGATCTCGTAGCGCGTGACGACCGGGCCCGGATACGCGGCGACCACGCTCGCCTCGACGCCGAAGTCCTTCAGCTTCTTCTCGATCAGGCGCGACGTGAATTCGAGCGTGTCGGCGGAGATGGCTTCCTGCGCCTTCGGCGCCGCGTCGAGCAGCGACACCGGCGGCAGCGTCGAATCGCCGGGCAGGTCGGTGAACAGCGGCACCTGGCGCTCCTTCTCGACGCGCTCGGATTTCACCGGCGTGACGACCGGCGGCACGATCGTCACCGGCTCGTGATCCTCGATGCGCACGCGCTCTTCCTCGACCTTGCCTTCGCGGCGCACCGCCGCGGCCTCGCCGAGCTTGCGGTCGCGCTCGGCCTCGCGGCGCAGCTTCGCGACATTAACGGCAGACAGGATCGCGCCGCCGACGCGCTCGGACACCGACAGCCACGAGAAGCGGAAATACAGCGACAGGCCGATCGCGAGCGCGATCAGCAGCAGGAGCGTGCCGCCGGTAAAGCCGAACGCATGCGACATCGCGCCCGCGACGGCCTCGCCGACCACGCCGCCCGGTGCGCGCGGCAGCTGCACCTTCAGCGACCACATGCGCAGCGCCTCGATGCCGTCGCACGCGAGCAGCACGAGCACGAACGCGAGCACCTCGGTCAGCCAGCCGATCGGCCGCTCCGGCTCGTCGTCCAGCGCCTCGTGGCGGGTGATGCGGCGGTAGTTGGCGGCGATGCGCCGGCCGAGCGGCACGATCAGCCAGTAGGCCGACAGGCCGAACAGCAGCAGGATGATGTCGGCCGTCCATGCGCCGACGCGGCCCGCCCAGTTCGTGATGTGATCGACCTGCGCCGCGTGCGTCCAGCTCGGATCGCGCCGGCTGTAGCTCAGCAGGGCCATCACCAGAAACGCGCCGAGCGCGACCTGGAGGATCCAGCGGATCTCCGTGAGGAGCTTCGACATCCGGTGCGGCAACGCCTGTGCCTGGGCGGAATAAGGAGCTTTTGCCATGAATCCGTATAGAAAAGGCGGGCTGCGCACGCCGCGCGCCCGCCGATCGTTCGATCCCGCATATTGTAAGCGCAGCGCCGCCCGCCCAAGTGTAAATGACGGTTACATGGGGCCGCCTAGGTCGGGCCGCGCAGGTCAGGCCGGCGAGATCGGGCCGGCGGCACGCCGCTGGCCGCGCCCACCCCGCGCGCCCGACGCCGCTCCCGCCGAACGCTATCGCCGCGATTGAAACTCTCGTTCGGCAGCGCGCGGGCAGGACCTTTATAATGCGCGTCTGATACCCATCTACGGTGGCATCCCGGTCACCCCGACCGTCCGGCAGGCTCACCCTGCCCGCCGCGGCCACCCCTTACGGATTTCGCACATGTCCACGCCCAAACACGCCAAAGTCCTGATTCTCGGTTCCGGCCCCGCCGGCTACACGGCCGCCGTCTATGCCGCGCGCGCCAACCTGTCCCCGGTGCTCGTCACCGGCATCGCACAGGGCGGCCAGCTGATGACCACGACCGACGTCGAAAACTGGCCGGCGGACGCGAAGGGCGTGCAGGGCCCCGAGCTGATGCAGCGCTTCCTCGAGCACGCGGAGCGCTTCAACACCGAGATCCTGTTCGATCACATCCACACCGCGAAGCTGCACGAGAAGCCGATCCGCCTGATCGGCGACGCCGCCGAATACACCTGCGACTCGCTGATCATCGCGACCGGCGCATCCGCGCAGTATCTCGGCCTGCCGTCCGAGGAAGCGTTCATGGGCAAGGGCGTGTCGGCCTGCGCGACCTGCGACGGCTTCTTCTACCGCGGCCAGAACGTCGCGGTGGTCGGCGGCGGCAACACCGCGGTCGAGGAAGCGCTGTACCTGACGGGCATCGCGAGCAAGGTCACGGTGATCCACCGCCGCGACAAGTTCCGCGCGGAGCCGATCCTCGTCGACCGCCTGCTCGAGAAGGAAAAGGAAGGCAAGGTCGAGATCAAGTGGAACCACGTGCTCGACGAAGTGACGGGCGAGGATTCGGGCGTGACGGGCCTGCGCCTGAAGAACGTACAGACCGGCGCGACGGAAGACATCCAGGTGCAGGGCGTGTTCGTCGCGATCGGCCACAAGCCGAACACGGACATCTTCCAGGGCCAGCTCGAGATGAAGGACGGCTACATCCTGACGCAGAGCGGCCTGCACGGCAACGCGACGGCCACCAGCGTGCCGGGCGTGTTCGCCGCGGGCGACGTGCAGGACAACGTGTACCGCCAGGCGATCACCAGCGCGGGCACCGGCTGCATGGCCGCACTCGACGCGCAGCGCTACCTCGAGAGCCTGCACGACCACAAGTAAGCAAAGCGTACGGCGGGCGCTACAATGGCGTCCGCTGCCGCGACGCATGCTTGGCCGACAAGCCGCTGCCGACGCAGCGGCTTTTTTGTGCCCGCGCGCCCCGCGCGTCATTTGCCTTGCGTGTGTGAATCATGGCGAAGAATCAGCCCCATCCGAGCGATCCCGCGAAGCGGCAGGCCGCCGCCCGTCCCAAGCCAACCGCCCCCGCCGCGCCGCCGGCGCCGGAGCCCGCCGCGCTGCGCGGCCAGGGCCTCGCCGGCCTCGGCGCGCTGCGCACCGCGCTGAAGGGCGAAGCCGAGCGCCGCGAGCGCAAACGCGTCGAAACCGCGAAGGCCACGCGCCAGGCCGAAGCCGACGCGAACCTGTTCCGCAACGAGATCGGCGCGATCCGGCCGCTGAACGCGCCGCCGCGTGCCGCGTCCGGCCGAATGCCGCCCGACCCGTTGCCGAAGCAGACGCAGCGCGACGAGGAAGCGGTGCTGAGCGCGACGCTGTCCGACGAGTTCGATCCCGAGACGCTGCTCGACAGCGACGAGTCGCTGTACTACCACCGCCCCGGCATCAGCCGCGACGTGGTGCGCAAGCTGAGAAGCGGCGCGTGGATCGTGCAGGCGCAGCTCGACTTGCACGGGATGCGCCGCGACGAAGCGCGCGACGCGCTCGCCGAGTTCATCCGCGAAGCCGGCAAGAAGGGGCTGCGCTGCCTGCGCGTGATCCACGGCAAGGGCCTCGGCTCGGCCGGCAAGGAGCCGGTGCTGAAGGGCAAGGTGCGCGCGTGGCTCGTGCAGAAGGAAGAAGTGATCGCATTCTGCGAGGCGCGCGGCCACGACGGCGGCGCGGGCGCGGTGCTCGTGCTGCTGCAGCCGTTGGCCGCCTCCGGCGATCGGGGGCCGCGTGCCGCATCCTAGGCTGACGCTCGCGATCGCGGTGCTCGAAGCGATCGCGACGCTGGCCTTCGCGATTTCCGGCTTCATCGAAGCGCGCAAGAACCGGCTCGACTCGGTCGGCACGTTCGTGGTCGCGCTCGCCACCGCGTTCGGCGGCGGCACGCTGCGCGACATCCTGCTCGAACGCCGGCCGTTCTACTGGGTCGTGCACGACGACTACGTGATCGCGATCTTCGTGCTCGCGCTGTTCGCGCCGTTCGTGCTGCGGATGCTGTCGCGGCTGTCGGCCGAACGGCTGCTGCTCGTCGCCGATGCGATCGGGCTCGGCATCTTCAGCATCTCGGGCACGTCGATCGCGCTCGACGCCGAGATGCCGCGCTTCATCGCGGTGATGATGGGCGTGATCACCGGCGTGGTCGGCGGGATCATCCGCGACGTGCTGTGCAACGACATCCCGCTGATCCTGCGCGATTCGCGGCCCTATGCGACCTGCGCGTTCGTCGGCTGCTGGTTCTACCTGCTGCTCGTGTGGCTGGACATGGATTCCGTCTACAGCGTGCTGACGGCGACGGGCTTCATCCTCGTCGCGCGGCTCGTCACCTACAAGTTCGACGTGCGGTTGCCGCACTGAGCGGCGCCGCACCGGCGGGCCCACCCCGCGCTAGACGCGACCGGCAAGATGAAAGCGCGACGACGGGTGCCACAGCTGCACCGACGTCGCGACCTGCTCTCCCACCCACGTACGGCGCCACAGCATCAGGCACGGCTCGCCGATTTCCATCATCAGGTGCCGGCGCACCTGCTGGTCGGACTTCTGCGCATAGATCCGGAACTCGGCGCGCTGGATCGGCGCGAGCCGCACCATGTAGTGGTTCGGCGTCTCGGCCGTGAAGTCCTGCTCCAGATAGGCGGGAAACACCTTCGGATTGACGTAGCGATCCTCGAACTGGATCGGTTCGCCATCTTCGTAGTGAACGATCCGCGAATGAAATACGGGCCCGGCGGCCAGCGCGAGCGCATCGATCGCGTGCGCGTCGTCGCTCCGCTCGAGCATCAGCACGCGCGCCGTGTGCCGGTGGCCGCGCTCGGCGATCTCGTCGGCGATGTTGCGGATCTCGAGCACGGTCGATTCATAGCGCCGCGGCTCGACGAACGTGCCCGCGCCCTGGATGCGCGTCAGCACCCGCTCGGCCGTCAGTTCGCGCAACGCGCGGGACACGGTCATGCGCGCGACGCCGAATTCCTTCACGAGCTCGGCCTCGGTCGGAATCGCGCTGCCGGGCTTCCAGTCGCCCGCGGCGATCCGCTGGACGACGTAGCGCTTGATCTGCTGATACGCCGGCAATGCGCGCGCCGGCACGCCTTCGCCGAGCGCGTGCGGGGATGGTCGGGTCACTCGCTCTGGATGGTTCATCTTCGCATCGGTCCACTGGGTAAGGTCCCGGGCCACGAACCTCCGGTCGGCGCATCGCGGATGGCGGCGCCGCACGCGGTCGCGGGCGAATTCGTCACGATACGGGCGGCGCCGCGTCCGCGAGCAGCGCCGCCGCCGCCGCGATGTCGTCGGCGAGCGGCCGGTCGTCGCAATACGACGGCACGCGCCCGCGCAGGCGTTGCCACACCGTGTCGGTCAGCGCCGCGCGGCGCGCATCGCCCGGTTGCAGATCGTACGCCTGCGCCGCCGCGAGCAGCTCGATCGCGAGCACGCGCGTCGCATTCTCGATGATGTCGAGCGC
>LOZU01000122.1:0-54757 GCA_001527685.1 Burkholderia pyrrocinia | reverse complement strand
GGATCCAGGTTGTTCTGGATCATCCGGTAGGCCGCTTCCGCGAGCCAGGTCTTGCAGGTCTTCTCGCTGCCGCGCGGCGCGCGGATCGTGCGCGTCGGGTCGAGGCGGGGATCGATGTGATTCGGATGGTTCATGACGACTGCTCCCGAAGGAAATGAAAATTCAACAGATTCAGAAATGCCCGGTGAAGCGATAACGGCTGCCGGGATGCCACAAATTCGCCACCGAGGCGACGACGCCCTGCGACCAGGTGCGCCGATGTAAAACCAGACACGGTTCGACGTCGTCCATCCGAAGCTGCGCGCGCCGTTCCGGCGCGGGTGCGGCCGCTTCGATCCGGTACTCGACGCGCTGCAGCGGGGCCGCGCGCATCAGGTACTGGTTCGGCGTCGTGTTCGTGAAATCCTGCCCGGCGTAATCCGGCGCGACCGCCGGATTCACCCATCGTTCTTCGAGCTGCACCGGCTCGTCGTTCTCGAAATGCAGCACCAGCGAGTGGAACAATTTCGCGCGCACCGCCACCTGCATCTCGTCCGCCAGCGCGTCGTCGGCCTTGACCGTCGCGAGGCCGAGCACGCTGGCGTGATACGCATGCCCGCGCGCCGCGACTTCCTCCGAGATGCTGCGGATCGCCACCAGGGTCGATTCGTACTTCGGCCGCGCGACGAAGGTGCCCGCGCCCTGCACGCGCGTGATCACCTGCTCGGCCGTCAACTCGCGCAGCGCGCGGTTGACGGTCATGCGCGCGACCTTGAAGTCGCGGGCCAGCTCGTTCTCGGACGGCACCTGATGGCCCTCCGCCCACTCGCCGGCATGAATGCGAGCCAGGATGAAATCCTTGATCTCCTGGTAGACCGGTGCGCTCATCGCGTTACTGTTCCGACGCGAACGAGAACGGGCTGACCTTCGCGAACGCACGCTCGCCGACCAGCTTCGCGATCGCCGCGATGTCCGGCGCGAAGTAATGATCCAGCTCGTAATGCGCGACCTTGCCGCGGATCGTTTCCATCACGGGCGCGAGCTTCGGGCTCGTGTGATACGGCGCGCGCAGGTCGACGCCCTGGGCGGCGGCCAGCAGTTCGATCGCGAGGATGTGCTTCGTGTTGTCGGCGATGTCGGCGAGCTTGCGCGCGGCGAACGTCGCCATCGACACGTGGTCTTCCTGGTTCGCGGACGTCGGCAGCGAATCGACCGACGCCGGGTGCGCGAGCGTCTTGTTTTCCGACGCGAGGGCGGCGGCCGTCACGTGCGCGATCATGAAGCCCGAGTTCACGCCGCCATCCCGCACGAGGAACGGGGGCAGGCCCGACAGCGTCGCGTCGATCAGCAGCGCGATGCGGCGCTCGGCCAGCGCGCCGATTTCCGATGCGGCGAGCGCGAGGTTGTCCGCCGCGAACGCGACCGGCTCGGCGTGGAAGTTGCCGCCCGACAGCACTTCGCCGGTGTCCGGGAAGATCAGCGGGTTGTCCGACACGGCGTTCGCTTCGATGAGCAGCACGTCGGCCGCATGGCGCATCTGGTCGAGACACGCGCCCATCACCTGCGGCTGGCAGCGCAGGCTGTACGGATCCTGCACCTTGTCGCAGTCGCGGTGCGACTGGTTGATCGGCGAGCCTTCGAGCAGGTCGCGGTAGGCCGCGGCCGCGTCGATCTGGCCTTGATGGCCGCGCAGTTCATGGATGCGCGCGTCGAACGGCTTCACCGAGCCGGCCGCCGCGTCGACCGACAGCGCGCCCGCGACGAGCGCGGTGCGGTACAGGTCTTCGATCGCGAACATGTTGTCGAGCGCCAGCGCGGTCGATGCCTGCGTGCCGTTCAGCAGCGCGAGGCCTTCCTTCGCCTGCAGCGTCAGCGGCGCGAGGCCCGCGACGCGCAGGCCGTCGAGCGCGCTCGCGCGCTCGCCGCGGATGAACACTTCGCCGACGCCGAGCAGCACCGCCGACATGTGCGCGAGCGGCGCGAGGTCGCCCGACGCGCCGACCGAGCCCTTCACCGGGATCAGCGGCAGGACGTCGGCGTTGTACAGCTTGATCAGCGCGTCCATCACCTCGCGGCGGATGCCCGAGTGGCCGCGGCCGAGGCTCGACAGCTTCAGCGCCATCAGCAGGCGCACCGACGAGCGCGCCATCGGCTCGCCGACGCCGACCGCGTGCGACAGCACCAGGTTCTTCTGCAGCAGTTCGAGCTGGTCGTGCGGGATGTGCGTGCTGGCCAGGCGGCCGAAGCCCGTGTTGATGCCGTAGGCCGGCTCGCCCTTCGCGGCGATGTCGGCGACGGCCTTCGCGCCTGCGTCGATCTTCGCGAAGCTGGCCGGGTCGAGCGCGAGCTGCACGGATTCGCGTGCGATCTGGCGCAGTTGCGGGAGGGTCAGGTGGCCGGGGGTGAGCGTAATCATGTGAGCAATCCTGTCTAGACAAGTTCGGGATGGATTGCAGTGTAGTGATCCAAACTTGTATAGACAAGTGGTTTTTCGCCGATTTCGTCTCGGGAGTTTCCCTGATGTCCGACGCGCCCCGCCGGCCCGGCCGGTACGGGCCGTTATTTATCATGTGTTGCAGTTATTTTGTTTTTGGCAACATATGGATCATCACACTCGCCACGGAGAAGCCGCCATGCCCGCCTCGTCACGATTCACCGCCCTGCTCGCCCGCTACACGCTCGCCGCCGCCTGCGCCACGGCCTGCGCGCCGCTCGTTGCCGCGGAGCCGCTCGGCGGCACGCTCGCGAAGATCCAGCAAACCAACGTGATCGCGATCGGCCATCGCGAGACGTCGGTGCCGTTCTCGTACGTCGACGCGAGCGGCAAGGTGATCGGCTTCTCGCAGGACCTGTGCGACCGCGTGATCGCCGCGGTCAAGGCGCGCACCGGCAAGCCCGACCTGCAGGTGCGCTTCATTCCGGTCACGTCGCAGAACCGCATCCCGCTCGTGCAGAACGGCACGGTCGACCTCGAATGCGGCGTGACGACCAATCTCGCCGCGCGTCACGCGCAGGTCGCGTTCTCGAACACCTTCTTCGTCGCGACCACGCGCCTGCTCGCGCGCACGAACGCCGGCATCCGCGACTTCCCCGATCTCGCCGGCAAGACCGTCGTGACCAACCAGGGCACGACGTCCGAGCGCCTGCTGCGCAAGATGAACGAGGAGAAGAAGATGAGCATGCAGATCATCAGCGCGAAGGACTACGGCGAGGGGCGCCTCACGCTCGAATCGGGCCGCGCGGCCGCCTACATGATGGACGACGTGCTGCTCGCCGGCGTGCGCCAGCTCGCCGCGAAGCCGGCCGACTGGACGATCGTCGGCACCCCGCAATCGTCGGAGGCCTACGGCTTCATGCTGCGCAAGGACGATCCGCCGTTCAAGGCGCTGGTCGACGGCGTGCTCGCGCAGGCAATGAAAAGCGGCGAGATCAACGCGCTGTACGACAAGTGGTTCCTGAAGCCGGTGCCGCCGAAGGGGCTGTCGTTCGACTTCCCGATGAGCGACGTGATCAAGGCGCGCTATGCGGCGCCGAACGATGCGCCGCTCGAATGAGCGGGCCGGCGCCCGAATGAACGGCGATTACGCGCGCGTCCACGCGACGCATGCCGCGTAGCCGGGCGCCGCGTCGAGCCACGCGGCGTCGAACGCGGCCACGCCGGCCGCGGGCGCGGCAGGCTCGACGATCTCCACCGCGGGCGTCGCCGCGTCGTGCGGCGGCACCACCGCGAACGCCTGCAGCCCGCCGCCGATGCCGGTGCCGAGCGCCTTCAGCAGCGCTTCCTTCGCGGCCCAGACGCGCATGAACGCGTCCGCGCGCGCCGCGTCCGGCTGCTCGTCGAGATAGGCGGCCTCGCCGGGCGCGCACACCTCGCGCGACAGCGCGCGCCAGTCGATCGCGCGGTCGGCGCGCTCGATGTCGACGCCGACCCGGCATGCGGCCGACCACGCGATCAGCGCATGATCGGCGGCATGCGACACGTTGAAATCGAGCGCTGCGCGGTGCGCGGGATCGAGCGCGGGACGGCCGGCCTCGCCGATGGCGATCGCGACATCCCGCGGCGCGATGCCGAGCTGCGCGCCAAGCACGTTGCGCAGCGCGATGCGCGTGCCGGCGCTGCGCACCGCGTCTTCCCGGCGCAGGAAGCGCGCCGCGCGCGCCTGTTCGGCATCGCTCAGCCCCGCATAGCCGGGCGACGCGAGCGGCGCATGCCAGTCGAAATCGACGCGCACGACCTGCACGCCCGCGCGGCGCGCGGCCGGCGGCACGTCGAGCGCATGCGCGCGATACGGGCGACGGGTGTCGCTGGACGAACCGGTAACGGGAGAGCTGGACATCGATGCGTGGCCTGCGGGGCGAAACGTCCGATGTTAATCGATCGTCGCGCGTTCGGGCGAGGCGCCCCGCCGCCGGGCTGTTCAACCGTTCGCGGCGACGCCGGCCGGCGCATGCCGCGCACGCGCGGCCGCGTGGCGCGCATGGACCGTGCCCGGCGCATCGGCCGGCAGCGCGCCGTGCCGCAGCCAGTGCAGCGCGAGCGGCCACAGCGTGTCGGCGAACCGGCTGTGAAAGAACGCGAAGTGCCCGATCGCATCGACGCCGATGTCGCGCGGCGCGATCCGCAGATGCGTGACGTCGCTGCCCGTGTAGTAGCCGAGCAGCCGCTCGATCGCGGCGACGGTGCCGAACGCGTCGTCGTCGAGCCCGATCGCGAGCATCGGCGCGGTGAGCGCCGCGAAGCGCGCGGGCAGCTCGGCGCGGCACGCGACGCTTTCCGCGTGCCGGCCGCGCGCGTAGACATCCTCGAAGCGCGGCCGCGAGCGCGCCCACGACAGCGCGACGCCGCGCGGCGTGTCCTCCATCCAGCCGAGGCGCCTGGCCGGCACGTAGCCGCACAGCGCCGCGAGCGCCGGCATCGCGACGTGCCACTTCCACCACATGCGCCGCCGCTCGGCCGGCAGGTAGTCGCGCCAGTACGCATACTGCGCGCCGACCGTCAGCACGCGCCGCACCTGCACGTTCGACGGCGCGAGCCCGAGCACGAACCCGCCGATGCTGTGCGCGACGACGTCGAGCGGCTGGCCGGGACACGTGTCGAGCGCGTGGCGCAGCGCGGCCTCGCAGTCGAGCCGCCCCCAGTCGAGCCAGTTCGCGCGCAGGTTCGCGAGCCGCGCGGGGCGCGAGCCGCCGATGCCGCGGTAGTCGTAGAGCAGCACGTCGCGCCCGTGCGCGAACAGCCATGCGGCAAAGCGGAAGTAATAGTCGCAGCGCACCGACGTCGCGCAGTTCACGACCGTCACCGGCCGGCCGGGCGCGCCGCCGCGGTGCCGCCACAGGTGGCCGTGCAGCGTGTAGCCGTCCGCCGCGCGCAGCGTCACCGGTTCCGGCGGCAGCGCATCGGGCGCCGCGTTCGCATTCGTCATCGTGTCTCCTCGCATGGGCCGCGCTCGGGCCGGCCGCCATCGAACTTGACGCATTACGCAAACTCGACCACGCTTGCGGCTTCGTTTGCATGGGCCCAACGCATGTCAACGCCTCTCGCCCGTCTCCCGTCGCTGGACCTCGTGCGCGGCTTCGTCGCCGTCGGCCGCCGCATGAGCATCACGCTCGCCGCGCAGGATCTGTACGTCACCCAATCCGCGGTCAGCCGCCAGGTGCATGCGCTCGAGGCCCATCTCGGCGTCGCGCTGCTGCAGCGCGGCTACCGCAGGATCGCGTTCACGCCGGAAGGCGAACGCCTGTTCCACATCGCCGACGCCGCGCTGCGCAGCCTGCAGGACACCATCGGCTCGCTCACCGCCGCGCGCGAGCGGCAGCCGGTCACGGTCACCGCGAGCATCGGCGTAACCGCGCTGTGGCTGCTGCCGCGGCTCGGCCAGTTGCAGGCGCGGCATCCGGAGATCGACCTGCGCGTCGCCGCGAACGACAAGGTACTCGATTTGCGCGCGGAAGGCATCGACCTCGGGATCCGCTACAGCCCCCGCGACCGCGCGCCGGCCGGCGCGCTGCACCTGTTCGACGAGACGGTGGTGCCGGTCGCGCACCCGGCGCTTGCCGCGCGGCCGATCGCGGACGCCGACGCGCTCGCGGGCCACGTGCTGCTCGAATTCGACGGGCCGCCGCAGACGCAGCTGCAATGGCGCGAACACCTGCACGCGGCGGGGCTCGGCGACGCGCGCCCGAAAGGCGTGCTGCGCTTCAACCAGTACGACCAGGTGATCCAGGCCGCGCTCGCCGGCCAGGGTCTCGCGCTCGGCCGCCTCGCGCTGGTCGCGCCGATGCTCGCGGACGGCCGGCTGACGGTGCTCGGGCCGCACGGGCAGGCGCCGCAGAACGGCTACGGCTACTGGCTGTTCCAGCGCGACCCGGCGCCGCGGCGCGAAGTTGCCGAGGTGCGCCAGTGGATCCGCGCGGAAGCCGACGCATGCGCGGCCGCGATGCGCGCGCTGGCCGCCGCGCGCGGCTAAACGGCACCCCGTCACCGGCCCTTCGGCAACGTCCCCAGCGCATCGAGCGCGCGACGCCGCGCCGCGTCGTGATCGACGCGCGGCGCCGGATAGTCGGTGCCGAGCCGCACCCCGGCCGCCGCGAGTTGCACCGGCGACGCGGCCCACGGCGCGTGGATCGCCGCATCGTCGAGCCTCGCGAGTTCCGGCACCCAGCGCCGCACGTACGCACCGTGCGGATCGAACTTGCGGCCCTGCAGCACGGGATTGAAGATGCGGAAGTACGGCGCGGCGTCCGCGCCGCAGCCGGCCACCCACTGCCAGTTTGCGGCATTGTTCGCCGGGTCGGCATCGACGAGCGTGTCCCAGAACCACGCCTCGCCCGCGCGCCAGTCGATCAGCAGGTGCTTGACGAGGAACGACGCGACGACCATCCGCACGCGGTTGTGCATCCAGCCGGTCGCCCACAGCTCGCGCATCCCGGCGTCGACGAGCGGATAGCCGGTCAGGCCGCGCTGCCATGCGCGCAGCGCATCGGGATCGCTGCGCCACGGCATCGCGTCGAACTGCGTGCGGTGGTTCGCGCTCGCGAGCGCCGGAAAGTGATACAGCAACGCATGATTGAATTCGCGCCAGCCGAGTTCGCCGAGGAACTTGTCGACGCCGGCCGCGCATGCGGCGCCGCCCGCCTGCGCGTGCATCCGGGCCGCATGCCAGACCTGCCGCGGCGACAGGTTGCCGAAGCGCAGGTACGGCGACAGGCGGCTCGTCGCGGGCAGGTCGGGACGGTCGCGCGCGTCCGCATACGCGGCCAGCGACGACGCCAGGAAGGCGTCGAGCTGCCGGTGCGCGCCCGCTTCGTCCGGCGCGGGCCACGCGGCGCGCAGGCCGCCGGCCCAGTCCGGCGCGTGCGGCAGCAGCGCCAGCGCATCGAGCGCGACCGCGCGCTCGCGCAGCGCGGCCGGCCACGGCTGGAACGCGATCCGCTCCGGCTCGGGCAGCGGCACGGCCACCTCGCGATCGCGCCGCGCCGCGCGCCAGTAGGCCGTATACACCTGGAACGGCGTGCCCGATGCGGTGAGCACCTCCCACGGCTCGTTCAGCAGGCTGCCGTTGCTGCTGTCGACCATGAGCCCGCGCGCCTTCAGCGCCGTCTTGAGCGCGGCATCGGCATCGCGCTGCGGCTGCGCGTAACGGCGCGTCCAGTAGACGGCCGCCGCGCCCGTGTCGCGCGCGACGCGCTCGATCTCGCGCGGCGCATCGCCGCTCAGCAGCAGCAGGCGGCCGCCGTGCCGCGCGAGCGCGGCGTCGAGCGCGCGCAGCGACCCGTGCAGCCACCAGTTCGCCGCGCCGCCGGACGGCCTGCCCGCGCCGGCGCCCGTGTCGCGCACGTACACGCAGACGAGCGGGCGGCCCGACTGCACCGCGCGCGTCAGCGCGGGATGATCGGTCAGACGCAGATCGTCGCGAAACCAGACGATCGCGGGCGCAACGGACGGCACGGCGGACACGCACACCTCGACTCGGAAACCGGAACGTGACGCGTATTGTCGCGGCTGCGGCGGGCGGTGTCGATGCAGGCCCCGGTGAAACGCCTTAGTCCGTTCCGACGATTTTTCGTCGCACGCGAACGCCTACGCTCGACGTCGGGTGGCGCGCGCCACCCGCATGCCGCCCGCCGACTCTGGCGCACACGATCCCTACCGTCTCCATCACGCCCATGACCAAAGCCGCCAATCTCGTCACCTCGATCACCGTCGACATCGACGCGCCCGCGTCGGTCGTCTGGGAAGTGCTCACCGACTTCCCGCGCTATGCCGAATGGAACACGTTCTGCGTCGGCCTCGAAACGACCGGCCGGCTCGGCGACTTCGTCCACATGCAGGTGCGGATTCCCGGCACCGGCGACGTGATCCCCGTCAGCGAGACGCTCGTCGCGTACGAGCCCGAACGCCTGCTGTCGTGGGAGCAGCGCCCCACCGACGACAACCAGGACGCCGCGCGCCGCGACCAGTACGTCGAGGCCGACGGCCCCGGGCGCTGCCGCTACTTCACGACCGACCAGTTCCTCGGCGTCAACGCGGACACGATCATGCGCAACCACGGCGCGTGGGTGCAGCGCGGCTTCGACCAGTGCGCGCGCGACGTGAAGGCGCGCGCGGAAGCGCTGCACGCGGCGCGCAGCCGCGCGTGAGCATCAGCGGGGGCGCGGGGCGCGCCCGTCAATCGACCCGGAACGCCGCCTCGAAGCGTGCGGCGAACGCGTCGAATTCCGCTTCCGGCAGATGATTGATCCCGCCCGCGCGCTTGCGCCCGCCGCCCGTCGCGAAGCCGCGGCAGAAGTCGTCCGCGCCGAGCGGCCGGCCGTCGGGCACGCGCACGCTGACGACGAGCCCGCCGCCCGTGCGCGGCGACAGCACCGCGAGCGCGGCGCCCGGCGCGTTGCGCATCCGCTCGTTCGCGAGCATGCCGGTCGCGCGCCGCGCCCATGCGTGGTCGGGCATCCGGATCAGCGTCGCGCCCGGCACTTCGCGCAGCGGCGCGAGCGCGCAGGCGCGCGCCATGTCGTCGCGATAGCCGTCGCGCAGCGCCGCGAACACCGGCGTGCCGCGCACGAAGTCGCGCGGATCGACGCACGGCAGCATCGCGTCGGCGAGCGCGGCCGGATCGAAATGCAGATCGTCGACGCAATCGCCGTACGCGTTGTAGTTCAGGTAGAGCCCGAGTTCCGCGAGCATCCCGCGCTCGGCCGCGTCGATCCCGTGTTCGCGCGCCAGCGCGTCGCCGAGCGCCGGCAGCTCGTCGCCGAACGCCGCGGCGATCGCCCAGCGCACGTGCCGGCCGCCGAGATAGCGGTTCACGAGCGCGCTCGTGCACACGTCCGCCGCCGTGTCGATATGCGCGTCGAAACGCGCATCGTCGGGCAGCGCGCCCGCGAAGTGATGATCGAAATAGCGGACCGTCGCACCGTCGCGCAGCAGCCGCGCGCACGCGTCGCGGTTCTGGTCGTGCGACACGTCGAGCACGGTGACGCGGTCGCCCGCGCGCGCGTCGACCCGCTCGAGCAGCCGGATGTCGCGCTTCACGCCCGTCACGAGCGTGCCGCGCGCGCCCTCCGCGAGCCGCAATTGCTGAAGCGCGCACAGGCCGTCCGCGTCGCCGTTGAACGCGAAGAAGTGCTGCCCGCTGTCGTTGTCCTGCATGTTCCGTTGCTCCCTCTTCAAGGCATGAAATCGCCGCCGTTCGCGTCGAGCGTCGCGCCCGTCACCGCGTTCGCGTAATCGGACGCGAGAAACAGCGCGGCGCGCGCGCAGTCGTCGTCGGTCGGCAGCAGCGCGAGCGCGAGGTTCGACGCGATCGGCGCGATGATCTGCGCCTCCGGCACGCCGTACTCGGTCGCGGCCTGCCGGAAATAGGCCTGCGTCGGCACGCCCCACATCCACCCCATGTGGATGCTGTTCGCGCGGATGCCGTGCACGCCGAGCTCGCGCGCCAGGTATTTTGCCGCAACCGCGAGCGCCCCCTTCGATACAGCGTAGCCGGCCTCCCCTGCAAACGGCTTGCGGGTCGCCTGCGTGTTGATCATCACGATCGCGCCGCGCCGCTGCCGCTTCATGTGCGGCACGATTTCCTGCGTGAGCGCCATCGTGCCGAACACGTTGGTGTCGAACACCGCGCGCCAGCCGTCGAGGTCCGCCGCGTCGACCGGCTCCGGAAACGCGCCGTGCACGAACGCGCTGTTCACGAGCGCGTCGATCCGGCCGAAACGCCCGATCGCCGCATCGGCGAGCTGCCGGCATTGCGCGCGCTCGGTGATGTCGGTCGTCACCTTCAGCACGTCGCAGTCCGCGCCGAGCGCGCGGATTCGCGCTTCGGCGTCGTCGAGCTTGTGCGCCGTGCGCGCCGCGACGACGACGCCGCGCGCACCCTCGCGTGCGGCCTCGACGGCGAGCTTCACGCCGAGCCCCGGCCCGATCCCGGAAATCACGACGATCTTGTCCTTCAGCAACATGGCTTGTCTCCTGGTGGCAATCGGTGAAGCGGCGTGCGTCAGCCGCGCTGCTGCAGATGCCGCGCGCGATACGCGGCGAAATCGCGCGCCAGCTGCGCATCGGTGAAGCCGAAGCGCGCGATCGAATAGTCGTGCGCGGCGCGCTTGTCGCGGCCGTTGCGCGCAAGCCACGCCTCGATCGCCGCGCGCCGGTCCGCATCGAGCGGCAGGCCGGCGAAGCGGTACACGGCCTGCGCCACGCCGAGCGGATCGGACACGGTGTCCTCGAAGCGCACGTCGAGGAAGCGCCCGGCCGGCAGCGCGTCGCGCGCCGCCATCGCGGCGCCGATCGCGCGCGCCATCCCCGCGTTCCACTGCGCGCCGACCACCCGCGGGTCCGGGTCGTCCGCATACATCCGCCACAGCGTGTACGCCATGCTCGCCATCGACGGAATCGTCTGCGCCGGATCGCGGTGCGTGAGCACGACCTGCGCGCGCGGGAACACGCGACACAGCACGTCGAGCGCATGCAGGTGCTGCGGCGTCTTCAGCAGCCAGCGCTCGCCGGCCGCGACGCCGCGCCGCGCCTTCTGCCATTGCAGGAACTGCAGCATCCGCTTCAGGTACGTGTAGACCGGCGTGAGATCCTGCCGCGCGAGCCACGCCGTGTAGCGCGGCACGTTCGCGTACGAATCCATCGCGCACACGAATGCATGCTCCATCAGCATGAACTCCTCGTCGGCGAGCATCGCGTCGAGCGGATGGATCGACAGGATCTGCGGAATGCAGTCGATCATCAGCGCGACCTCGGCCTGCGCGCGCGCGATGCGCACGGCCGGCGCGGCGAGCGTCTCGCCGGCGAGCGGCGCCGGATAGCGCGTCTCCCACCACGCGGCCGAATGAAAGCGCGGATCGACGGCGAGCAGGCGCTGCAGCAGCGTCGTGCCGGTGCGCGGCAGGCCGACGATCACCAGCGGATCGTCGATCGCGATGTCGGCGATCTCCGGGTGGCGCCGGAAATAATCCTCGATGACGAGCCGGTTCACGAGCTGGCCGACGAGCTTCTCGCGCATCAGCTGCGCGCCGCGCGCGGACAGGTTCGCTTCGTCGGCCAGCGACGCGCACATCACGTCGAGCGCTTCGCGATACGGGCCATCGCCGAACGCGGTGAGCCCGCCCGCGCGCGTGATGGCCTCGGCGATCAGCCCGTCGGCGTCGAGCCGCGTGCGCGCGGGGTCGATCGATGCGTTCATGCGGCCTCCTGCAGCGCGGCGAGCTTGACCACCCGCGTGCGCGGATGCACGGGCTGCGCGGCGCCCACCCACCGCCAGCAGATCGTGCCGGTGCGGTGCCCGGCCGTATCGAGCCAGTTCGCGCGGCCGGGAGCGGGGTTCGCGGCGGCGACCACCACCGTCACGCCGCCGTGCGCGTCCAGGCGCGCGCGATGCTTGTTCACGCAGACGTCGAAATGCCGATAGTCGAGCGATTCCATCCAGTAGTTGTTCAGCTGCACGTTCCAGAATTCGCAGTCGGGCACGCGCTCGACGTCGATCACGAGCGCCTCGTCGTCGGCGAGCGACCAGCACGAGTGGTAGTAGTAGATGTTCGGATCGCCGCCGACCGACTGGCACAGCGCCTGGTCCGCGGGCGGCAGCGCGTTGGTGTGCGGCCGGTAGCTCGCGGCCCAGTCGGCGAACAGCGTCGCCGTCTGCTCGACGAACTGCGCGGCGCGCGCGAGGCCGCCGTGCAGCGCGAGCGGATCGAGCGGCGCCGGGCGGCCCGGTGCGTCGACGCGTTCGATCTTCAGTTGCGCGGGCGTTTCCGCGCGCCGGTCGAGGAAGGTCTGGCGCACCAGCAGCGCATTGGTGCCGGGCTCCATGCGGACCCAGTTGCCGGCGCGCGGCGTGCTGCCCAGCATGATCTCGAAGCTGCCGTCCGGCGCGATCTCGAGCTGCTTCGCGTCGAGAAAACCCGTCTGCAGCATCTTGCCGTCGGTCTCGTAGCCGCCCTTCTGCGTGCCGAAGCTCAGGTACGCGACGCTGCCGCGCCGCCCCGTCACGCGGTATTCGCAGCGGCCGTCGAGCCGCGCGTACTGGTACAGGTTGTCGGGGTTGTCCGCGCCGATCTTCGCGGTCTCGTGCGACGGCGAGAAGAAGCCGGGCCACGCGCCGTCCGCGAACTCGACGTGCATCTCCAGCGCGATGCGCATCAGCCGGCTCAGGTAGCGGAAGCCTTCCGCGCGCGTCAGCGGGTCGTCCGGCGCGTCGGCGCGCAGGATCTGCTGCCCGCTGCGTTTCAGGGTGTCGCAGAACCCGGCCCAGGCCTGGCCCGAAAGCAGCTGCGTGGCACGCGTGTCGTCCGTCATGTGTCGTCTCCGCCAGTGGTCGAGCGCCCACGTTAGCGCGCCGCCGCCGCGCGGCTCTTCGTCCGGGTGGACTAAGGGCAGATCCGCCGCCTGCACGGCAAGGCTTTAGTCCGGTCGGACGAAGAGCCGCCCGGCCCCCGCTCGCTACCGTTGGCGTCATGCACGAAACGCCGCACATGTCGCGCGGCGCCGGCATGAGAGACAAGGAGACGAACGATGTTGACCCACTTGGAGCGGCTGGAGGCCGAGAGCATCCACATCATGCGCGAGGTGGTCGCGGAGAGCGAGCATCCGGTGATGCTGTATTCGATCGGCAAGGACAGCTCGGTCATGCTGCATCTCGCGATGAAGGCGTTCCATCCCGCGAAGCCGCCCTTCCCGCTGCTGCACGTCGATACCACCTGGAAATTCCGCGAGATGATCGCGTTTCGCGACGCGACCGCCGCGCGCCTCGGCCTCGACCTGCGCGTGCACGTGAACCCCGACGGCGTCGCGAACGGCATCAACCCGTTCACGCACGGCTCGGCCGTGCACACCGACGTGTGGAAGACCCAGGGCCTCAAGCAGGCGCTCGACTATTACCGCTTCGACGCCGCGTTCGGCGGCGCGCGCCGCGACGAGGAGAAATCGCGCGCGAAGGAGCGCATCGTGTCGCTGCGCTCCGGGCAGCACCGCTGGGACCCGAAGCGGCAGCGCCCGGAACTCTGGTCGCTGTACAACGCGCGCAAGCGCAACGGCGAAAGCCTGCGCGTGTTCCCGATCTCGAACTGGACCGAGCTCGACATCTGGCAATACATCCGGCTCAACGACATCCCGATCGTGCCGCTCTACTTCGCGAAGGAGCGGCCCGTCGTCGAGCGCGACGGCGCGCTGATCATGGTCGACGACGCGCGCCTGCCATTGCGCGCAGGCGAAGTGCCGCAGCTGCGCAAGGTGCGCTTTCGCACGCTCGGCTGCTACCCGCTGACGGGCGCGATCGACAGCGACGCGACGTCGCTCGACGACATCCTGCGCGAGATGCGCGACACGCGCACGTCCGAGCGCCAGGGGCGGCTGATCGACAGCGATTCGGCCGGTTCGATGGAGAAGAAGAAACAGGAGGGCTATTTCTGATGGCACACGTTCTCACCGCGCGCGACGACCTCGCGCCATTCGCACCGGACCCGCAGCAGATGGACCTGCTGCGCTTCATCACCTGCGGCAGCGTCGACGACGGCAAGAGCACGCTGATCGGCCGCCTGCTGTACGAGTCGAACATGCTGTTCGATGACCAGCTGGCCCAGCTCGAAGCCGATTCGAGGAAGGTCGGCACGCAAGGCGGCGAACTCGATTTCGCGCTGCTCGTCGACGGCCTGTCGGCCGAGCGCGAGCAAGGGATCACGATCGACGTCGCGTACCGCTTCTTCGCGACCGCGCGGCGCAAGTTCATCGTCGCCGACACGCCCGGCCACGAGCAGTACACGCGCAACATGATCACCGGCGCGTCGACGGCCGACCTCGCGGTGATCCTGATCGACGCGCGCAAGGGCGTGCTCACGCAGACGCGCCGCCACAGCCACCTCGTCGCGCTGATCGGCATCAAGCGTGTCGTGCTCGCGATCAACAAGATGGACCTGGTCGGCTACGACCGCGCGGTGTTCGAGCGCATCGACGCGGACTACCGCGCGTTCGCCGCCGAGCTCGGCCTGACGGAGATCGTCAGCATTCCGCTGTCCGCGCTGCGCGGCGACAACGTGATCGCGGCGGGCGCGCACCTGCCGTGGTACGACGGCCCGACGCTGATGCAGCATCTCGACGCCGTGCCGCTCGCCGCGCGCGTGACGCGCGACGAGCCGTTCCGGCTGCCCGTGCAGTGGGTCAACCGCCCGCACCTGGACTTCCGCGGCTACGCGGGCAGCATCGCGTCGGGCGAGATCCGCGCCGGCGAGCGCGTGCGCGTGCTGCCGTCCGGCAAGGAAAGCCGCGTGACGTCGGTGATCACGCCGGCCGGCGTGGCCGACGTCGCACGCGCGGGCGATGCGGTGACGCTCACGCTCGCCGACGAGATCGACATCAGCCGCGGCAACATGCTCGCGCGCGCGGACGCGCCGCCCGAGGTCGCCGACCAGTTCGAGGCGACGCTCGTATGGATGCACGACGAGCCGCTGCTGCCGGACCGGCCGTATCTCGTGAAGCTCGGCACGCAGACGGTCGGCGCGACCTGCGCGACGCCGAAGTACAAGGTCGACGTGAACACGCGCGAGCATCTGGCCGCGCGCACGCTCGCGCTGAACGAGATCGGCGTGTGCAACCTGAGCTTCGACCGGCCGGTCGCGTTCGACCCGTACGCGCAGAACCGCCATACGGGCGGCTTCATCGTGATCGATCGCTTCACCAACGACACGGTGGGCGCGGGCATGCTGCACTTCGCGCTGCGCCGCGCGCACAACGTGCACTGGCAGGCGGTCGACGTCGACCGGGCCGCGCGCGCCGCGCAGAAGCGCCAGACGCCGCGCATCGTGTGGCTGACCGGGTTGTCCGGCGCGGGCAAGTCGACGATCGCGAACCTCGTCGAGAAGCGGCTGCACGCGCTCGGCGCGCACACGTACCTGCTCGACGGCGACAACGTGCGGCACGGGCTGAACCGCGACCTGGGCTTCACCGAAGCCGACCGCGTCGAGAACATCCGGCGCGTGGCGGAGGTCGCGCGGCTGATGCTCGATGCGGGGCTGATCGCGCTCGTGTCGTTCATCTCGCCGTTCCGCGCGGAGCGCGACATGGCGCGCGCGCTGGCCGGGCCCGGCGAGTTCGTCGAGGTGTTCGTCGACACGCCGCTCGCGGTGGCCGAGGAACGCGACCCGAAGGGGCTCTACCGGAAGGCGCGGCGCGGCGAGCTGAAGCACTTCACCGGCATCGATTCGCCGTACGAAGCGCCCGAGCGGCCGGAGCTGCGCATCGACACGCTCGCCGAGACGCCGGACCAGGCGGCGGAGCGCATCGTCGCGTACCTGCTGCGCGAGCACGGCGCATAGGCGCCGCGCGCGCGGCCCGCGCCGTCTACGCCGTTCGGATGACGCGGGCCGCCGCCGGATCCGTATGCTCGACCGGGCCCCCTCATTCCGTTCAAGGAGACCGCGAGCATGCGGACCGCCGTTTCGTCCGACGCCTGCACCGGCAGCCCCGCCGCGCCCGACTGCTTCGACGCCGCGGCGTGGTCGGCGCGCGAACTCGGCGCGTGGCTCGGCCTCGTGTACCGCGGGCCGACCGAGGCGACGCCGTGGGCCGGCTTTCTGGAGGCGATGCGTGCGCAGCTGGACGCGAGCTTCACGACGCTCGTGCTGCGCAGCCCGGGCAGCGCGCGGCGCGGCCTCATCATCAACGCGTCCGCGCACGGCGCGCTGTTGCCGGGCGAGCCGTCGTACAGCGAGCAGTTCTACGCGCTGTGCCCGTTCCTCGACCAGCCCGCGGGCCAGGTGTTCACCGCCGACGCGCTGTTCGGCGACGCCGCGTGGCGCGCGCACGACTTCTACCGCGAATACCTGCAGCCGCTCGACCTGCGCTACGTGCTCGGCGCGAACCTGCGCGGCGAGCACGGCGTCGAATGCGCGTTCTTCGCGAGCCGCGCGCATCGCGGCCGCGATTTCGACGCGGCCGAACGCGCGCGCGTCGCGGTGCTGCTGCCGCACCTGCAGCGCGCGGTCGAGCTGCACGCCGCGCTCGACGTGCTCGACGCGGAGCGCGCGCTGTACGCGGGCACGATCGACCGGCTCGACGTGGGCACCGCGATCGTCGACGAGGATGGCCGCGTGCTGAAGCACAACCGCATCGCGGAGCGCCTGTTCGAGCGGCAGGACGGCCTGTGCCTGCGCCAGGAGCGGCTGCACGCGTCGTGCCCGCTCGACGAGCGCCGGCTGCAGAAGGCGCTGCAGGCCGCGCTCGACCACTACCGCGCGGGCGCGCTCGGCCGCATCGAGGCGACGACGCTCGCGCGCAGCGGCGGCGCGATGCCGCTCAACGTGCTGCTGCGGCCGCTCGCGCCCTATCGCGGCGCCGACGACCGGCGGCACCGGCCGGCCGTCGCGGTGTTCGTGCGCGACCCGACGTCGTCGCCGCAGACCTCGCGCGACATGCTGCACAAGCTGTTCCGCCTCACGCCGATGGAGACCGAAATCGCACTGCTGCTCGTCGACGGCCTCACGCTCGACGAAGCCGCCGCCGCGACCGGCATCACGAAGAACACCGCGCGCGCACACCTGCGCGGGATCTTCGCGAAGACGGGGGCGACCCGCCAGGCCGTGCTCGTGAAGACGCTGCTCAACAGCGTGGTGTCGATGGCGTAGCGCGGGGGCGGGGGCGGCCTGCCGGTTGATCCGTCGCCGTCAAGATGTCATACGTCATCAGACATTAAATCCCTTCAGCGCTGCCCTCCAGATCGCGCAAGCATCGGGAAAATCATTAACTCCCGGGTATACCCGTGACCCCGCTTCATGCGTCGAAGCGTAACATGTCATACGACGACATACTACTTAACACGCACCCGGCACCCGAACCGCCTGCCGCATCCCGACCGGAGACACCCTTGACCACGCCCTCGCCCGCCCCGGCCGGCCGCGACCCGCTCGCGTCCGCCGTCTCGAAAGTGAAATGGCACGTGCTGCCGCTCGTGCTGATCATGTTCATCGCCAACTACATCGACCGCGTGAACGTCGGCTTCGTCGACCGCCACCTGGAAGCGTCGATCGGCATCGGCGCTGCTGCCTACGGGCTCGGCGCGGGGCTGTTCTTCGTCGGCTACGCGCTGTTCGAGGTGCCGTCCAACCTGCTGATGCAGCGCTACGGCGCGCGCGTGTGGCTCGCGCGCATCATGGCGACGTGGGGCATCGTCGCGGCCGCGATGGCGTTCGTGTGGAACGACACGTCGTTCTACGTGCTGCGCTTCCTGCTCGGCGCGGCCGAGGCCGGCTTCTTCCCCGGCGTCGTGCTGTACCTGTCGCAATGGCTGCCGCCGCAGGAGCGCGGCAAGGCGATGGCGATCTTCCTCGGCGGCTCCGCGTTCGCGTCGGTGCTGTCGGGCCCGGTGACGGGCGCGCTGCTGTCGATCCACGGCTTCGGGCTGCAGGGCTGGCAGTGGATGTTCCTGATCGAGGGCCTGTTCTCGGTCGCGCTGTGCGGCGCGAGCTGGCTGCTGCTGAAATCGCACATCCGCGACGCGACGTGGCTCACGGCCGACGAGCGCGCGGCGCTCGAACGCGCGCTGGACGACGAGCGGGCGAAGCGCGACGTGCGCTCGCACGCGCACGCGCCGCGCTTCGCGCTGCTCAAGGATCCGCAGATCGCGCTGTTCTGCTTCCTCTATTTCTCGATCCAGCTGACGATCTACGCGGCGACCTTCTGGCTGCCGACGATCATCCGCAAGATGGGCGGCCTCACCGATTTCCAGGTCGGGCTCTACAACACGATCCCGTGGATGATCGCGATCGGCGCGATGTACGGCTTCGCGGTGCTGTCGTCGAAATGGAAGCATCCGCAGCGCTGGCTCGCGTGCGCGCTCGTGCTGGCCGCGTGCGGGCTGTTCGCGTCGACGTCGCGCGACCCGGTGTGGTCGTTCGCGTCGATCTGCTTCGCCGCGCTCGGCTTCAAGGCCGCGTCGTCGCTGTTCTGGCCGATCCCGCAGGGCTACCTCGACACGCGCGTCGCCGCGGCCGTGATCGCGCTGATCAACTCGGTCGGCAACCTCGGCGGCTTCGTCGCGCCGACGGCATTCGGCTATCTGAAGCAACATACGGGTTCGATCACGGGCGGCCTGTACGCGCTCGCGATCGCGTCCCTCGTCGCCGCGGCCGCCGCGCTGTTCGCCCGCACGCACCGGCG
This sequence comes from Burkholderia pyrrocinia, assembly GCA_001527685.1. GTDB lineage: Bacteria > Pseudomonadota > Gammaproteobacteria > Burkholderiales > Burkholderiaceae > Burkholderia > Burkholderia pyrrocinia_D. The sequence goes on along the minus strand of LOZU01000122.1, from coordinate 36,126 downwards.
CAGCGATCCGCCGGGCGGCACGCCGGCCGACGAGCCCTTCACGTCTTCCCCGCTGCTGCGCCATGCCGAACACTGATCGCTGCCTGACCGTCATCGTCTCGAATGCCGCCGACGGCACCCTCGCCACGTTCTCGCTCGACACCGAAGGCAACCTCGCGCCGCTCGGCCTGCATCCGGCCGGCGACGTCGTGATGCCGCTCGCGCGCCCGGCCGACGGCACGCGGCTGTACGCGGCGACGCGCGGTGCGCAGCCGGCGATCGTCGCGTTCGACGTCGCGCCGCGCACCGGCGCGCTCACCCGCGTCGCGTCGGCCGCGATCGACGCGAACCTCGCGTACCTGACGCTCGACGGCAGCGGACGCTGGCTGCTCGGCGCGTCGTACGGCGGCCATTCGCTGAGCGTGTACGACGCCGCGCGCGTGCGCGCCGGCGACGGCCTGCCGCTGCAGGTGATCGGCGGAATCCCGAACGCGCATGCGGTGATCGTGTCGCCGGACGACCGCTACGCGTACGTGAGCTCGCTCGGCTCCGACCGCCTGTTCTGCTTCGAACTCGTGCACGACATGCGCGGGATACGCGCGGTCGAGCATGGCGAGGCGCGCGTCGAACGCGGCTTCGGGCCGCGCCACCTGCGATTGACGCGCGACGGCCGCACGCTCGTCGCGGTCGGCGAATTCGAGGCGCGGCTCGCCGTGTTCGCGCGCGACCCCGACAGCGGCCGGCTCGGCGACGCGCGCACCACGCCGCGCCCGGCCGCACTCGCGCCGCTCGCGGCGGGCCATGCGCGGCCGCCCGCGCCGGTGGAGCCGGCCGTATGGGCGGCCGACCTGCAGCTCACGCCGGACGCGCGCTTCGCGTACGTGTCGGAGCGCACCACGAGCCAGCTCGTGTGCTACCGCCGTCACGCGGACGGCACGTTCGCCGCCGTGCATGCGACGGCGACCGAGACGCAGCCGCGCGGCTTCGCGATCGATCCGTCGGGGCGATTTCTCGTCGCGTGCGGCGAGCTGTCGGAAACCGTGTCGGTGTATGCGATCGCGCCGGACGACGGCGCGCTGACGCCGTGCGCGCGCGTGAGCGGCGGGCGCGGCGCGAACTGGGTCGAGATCGTGTGACGCAGCGCGGCGCGCGACGTGCGGCCGGCAAGGCCGCCCGCCCGCTCAGCGCCGCTCGCTCGGCGCCACGCCGGTCCAGCGCTTGAACGCGCGCGTGAAATTCGCGCGATCCGTATAGCCGACCCGCGCCGCGATCTCGTCGACCGGCAGGCGCGTGCCTTCGAGCAATCGCAACGCGTCGCGCAGGCGGATCTCGTCGAGCAGCGCGGAGTAGGTCGCGCCGTATTCCGCGAGCTTGCGCTTCAGCGTGCGCGCCGACACATGCAGCTCGCGCGCGATGTCGTCGACCGCCGGATAGCCGTGCGCGCCGCAGATCAGCAGGTTGCGCACGCGCTCGACGACGCTCTCCGCATAGCCGAGCCGGGCGAGCTCGGCCTCGCACTGCTGGACGATCATCTGCGCGGTCTGCGCGTTCGCGGTGCCGATCGGCTCGTCGAGCAGCGCGGCGTCGCAGCGGATCCGGTTCGCGCTCGCGCCGAAGTGGCAGCGCGGCAGCCGCGCGCGATACGCGTCGAACCACGGCGGCTCGGGCCATTCGAAATGCAGCTCGGCGCGCGACTTGAGCGTGCGCCCGGGCGCCGGCTCGAGCAGCGAGTTGAACAGGATCGCCGTCTCGACCAGGAAGTTCTCCACCGCGAACCGGCGCAGCCGGCCGAGCGGAAACGCTTCGCGGACGTCGATCTGCGCGGTGCCGTCGCACTGCGTGAGGCGCACCGAGAAGAACGGCACGCGGGTCGGCAGGTAGCGGATGCCGAGCTGGATCGCCTCGCCGAGCGTCGCGCAGCTCATCAGCCCGAACCCGATTAGCCCCGATTTCGTCAGGCTGCTGCGCAGGCCGATCTCGATCGCGATCGACGGATCGTCCGTGGCGTCGAGCAGGTTGAAGACGATGGCGGCCTGCTGCAGCGGCGTGATCCGCGCGTGCGGCTGCGCGAGCCGCTCGCGCGCGACGCCGGAGCCGGCCAGGATGCGGCCCGCGTCGATCCCGCGCTCCTCGGCCAGCATCAACATGAACAGCGCATACGCGGACGACACCGTCGCCTTGTTCAGCTGGCGAGCGGCATCCGGGACGGACAAGGCCATGCGGCGGCTCCGGAACGGGTTTCGCGGATTGTAGCGGCGGCTGGCCCGGGAAGACACGTGGGCGGGACTCTAGGGCGCGCCCGCCACGATGGCCCGAAATGACACCGCCATTGGCACCGGCGGCCCTCGCACCCGGCACGGCGCGCACCTATGCTTGACGCATCGGCATCGCGCCCCACTCTTTCGCAGGAATCCCGGTCGATGAGCCAGCCAGCCCGCATCCCCTTCCGCAACGACGCGGAGAAAGTCGCCTACGTGCGCCGCGAGGTCAACGCGGCGAGCGACGCGATCCGCGCGCGCTTTCCGCTGCTCGACCGCCAGAACCTCGTCGGCGCGAGCGTGATGGCCGCGAGCGTGGCCGCGATGCTCGCGATCGCGTGGCTGTACGCGCACGGCGCGCTCGCGTGGTACGTCGCGCTGCCGCTCGCCGCGTTCGCGACGTCGCTGATCCACGAGCTCGAACACGACCTGATCCACCTGATGTATTTCAAGAAGACGCCGTGGGCGTACCACCTGATGATGGCGCTGTGCTGGCTCGCGCGGCCCGGCACGATCAACCCGTGGACGCGGCGGCGCATGCACCTGCATCACCACAAGGTATCGGGCGGCGAATCGGATCTCGAGGAATTCGGCATCACCAACGGCGAGCGCTGGGGCGTGAAGCGCCTGCTGATGCTCGCCGACGGGATGCTCGCGGTCGTGCTGCGCCCGGCCGCGATGCGCCGCAAGGTCAAGCAGTACGTCGCCGCGCAGCCCGTGCAGGGCGCGGCCGAACGCACGCAGCTGCGCGTCGAGCAGGTGTCGTCGTACATGCCGGTCGGGCACCTGTACTACGCGCTGTGGCATGCGTTCATCGTCTACCACGCCGGCCTGTTCGCGCTGCACGCGTTCGGCTACGCGGTCGCGGTGCCGGCCGTTGCCGAACGCGCGATGCAGGCCGTCGACTTTCTCGCGGTGGTGTGGCTCGGGCCGAACTTCGTGCGCAGCTTCTGCATCAATCTCGTCAGCTCGAACATGCACTACTTCGGCGACATCGACCCGCGCAACGTGATCCAGCAGACGCAGGTGCTCAACCCGTGGTGGATGCTGCCGTTCCAGCTGTTCTGCTGCAATTTCGGCAGCACGCACGCGATCCACCATTTCGTGGTGCGCGACCCTTTCTATATCCGCCAGCTCACCGCGAAAACCGCGCATGCGGCGCTGCGCGAAGCCGGCGTGCGCTTCAACGACGTCGGCACGTTCGCGCGCGCGAACCGCTGGGGGCCGTATCGCGTGCGACACGGCGCGCAAGCCGACTTGTAACAGAAACCCGTAACCAGCGGTAATCCTTTCCTGTTCACGTGATACGTGAAGCATGCCGCGCGACGCACCGGCACCGCGCGGCATCGCGCATTTCCCCGCCCATTCCTCTGCGCTTACGTGCTGTTACGCCGTATACATCTCGTTACTTTTGCAAAAACCCCACTCGGTTACAGTCGGGCCTCAATTGATTTAAATCATTAGAGTTAATGATCGATTGATCTAATTAATAACAACATTGCTCTCTCCATCAGCCCGGCGCGCGGCGAATGTGTGCGACGGCGGAGAGTTGGCGGCGCCCAAAGCCGCCACGCGTTCGGCTCTGCCGGTTCCACGGCGGGCCCGTCGAACGTCGCTTGTTGATTCCCTTGATTGCAGCTCCGGACGCCCCCGGGCGCGGCCTCGACGCGCGCGCCGGTTCGTTGCGGCGTTGAGTCGGGGGGGTGCCGCCGGTTGCCGCGCAACCGTCACTCGAATCTCTGAACAAGGAACAATCCGATGCGAAGTCTCGCCCCGTTAGCCCTTTCCCTGATCCTCCCCGCGATGCTTGCCGCCTGCGGCGGCGACGACGGCGGCACCCAATCCGCCAGCGCCCTGAAGTGGAACAGCGGCTGGGGCGGCTGGAGCGGCCGTACCGGCTCGGGCTCCACGTCGGGTACGACTTCCGGTTCGACGTCGGGTACGACCTCCGGCTCCACGTCCGGCTCGACCTCGGGTACGACTTCTGGTTCGACCTCCGGCTCCACGTCGGGTACGACGTCCGGCACCACCACCGGCACGACCGCATCGAGCGGCCCCGGCTTCGCGGTGGCCGCCCCGTGGATGACGTTCTACGGCGACTCGTCGGGCATCGACCTGAACCGCGCCGCGACCACCTTCCGCATCATGGACGTCGACCTCGATCCGGGCACCGGCAACTTCACGGCCGCCCAGGTCCAGACGCTGAAGAACAATGGCCAGAACAAGGTGCTGAGCTACCTGAACCTGGGTTCGTGCGAACACTGGCGCGACTACTGGAACAGCGCGCCGAGCGGCTTCGTGTCGTGCGGTGCGAACAAGGCCGCGCAGCTCGGTTCGTACCAGGGCTACTCGGACGAGACGTGGATGAACGTCGGCAACGCCGACTACCAGAACCTGATCGTCAACTACGTCGCGCCGCGCCTCGTCGCGCAGGGCGCCGACGGCTTCTATCTCGACAACCTCGAGATCGTCGAGCACGGCACGTCGACCACCAACGGCCCGTGCGACGCCGCCTGCAGCCAGGGCGGCCTCGACCTCGTGCGCAAGCTGCGCCAGAAGTACCCGAACCTGCTGATCGTGATGCAGAACGCGACCAGCAACGTGACGCGCCTCGGCACCACCGGCGGCGTGAAGTACGCGAGCCTGCTCGACGGCGTCGCGCACGAAGAGGTGTACAAGCCGAGCTACGACCAGGGCGCGGAGCAGGAACTGCTGAACTGGAAGAGCATGAACCTCGCGCCGGGCGGCCATCCGTTCTGGATCGCGACGGTCGACTACGTCGGCTCGTGCACGAACACCGCCGATGCGTCGAGCGCGTACACGTCGGCCCGCTCGCACGGCTTCTCGCCGTACGTGTCGGACGCGAGCGCCGGCCAGGGCACGGTCTGCTACTGGGGCTTCTGATCCCCCGCCATGCGTCGCGCGCCCCGTGCGCGTGACGCGCCGGAGGCCGGGCGCATCGCCCGCCGCCGTGACGAAACGCAACGTGACGCGGCGCCCATCCGGGCGCCGCGCGCACGCTACGAATGCGCGCGCTTGTCGCCGTTCCCGACTACCGGCGCCAGCAGCTGGCGCACCAGCCCCTGCGCGACGCTCGTCGCCGCATCGCGGCTCCAGCCCGTGCGGCTCGCGGTGCCGCTCCACACCACCGCGCCGGTCTGCAGGTCGATGATCTGCAGCGCGATGCCGATCGCCGGCTCGCCGTCCACGCCGACCTTGTAGCGCCACTCGTTCACCGCGCCCGTCAGCCCGTAGCGAAGATGGTTGTCGGCCGCCCACTTCTTCGCCTTGCCCATGTCCGTGCCGGTCCAGTCGACGAACATCCCGTCGTCGCCCGGCGTACGGTACTCGCGCACGTCGGTGTAGCCCTGCGCGCGCAGGAAGCCCGCGACGATCGACGCCGCGCGCTGCCCGGCATTCGCGGTCTCGGTGTTGTTCTCGATCGGCAGCACGGCCCAGCCGGTGTTTGCCATCCGCAGGTCGCTGTTGCCGCCGCTCGCCTCGAACGGCGAAACGGGCCCGCTGTCGACCTGCGCGCAGCCGGCGAGCAGCGCACCCGCCGCCGCCAGCGCCACGCACCAGCGGCGGGCGGTCCATCCGTGCCGCGCCGGCTTGCCAGCCACTTGCGGCGATGCGCTCTGTTTCATTTCGCTCTCCTTGATTACCGGGTCAATACATCCAGCGATAGCGGATCCCGACTTCGGTCACGGGCGTCGAATGGTTCGACGACGCGCTGGCATGGGTGATGTAGAGGCCGAGCTGGTCGCCGCCGAACACGCTGCCGACGGCGCCCGCCGTCACGCGCTCGCCCCACTTCGCGTGCGAGTCGTACAGCGGGCCGATCTCCAGGAACGGCCGCCAGCGACGCGAATAGCCGTCGAGCAGCCCGCTGCCGAAACCGCCGAGCAGCGCGATCTGCGTGAACGTGCGCGGCACGAACAGCGGCGCGGTCAGCGGCGTGCCGTTCGGCGTCATCTGCTGCAGCAGCGAGCCCGGCGTGCCGTTCGCGGTGTACTCGCCGTGCGTGACCGCGACGCGCACCGTGAAGTCCGGATACGCGATGCGCAGCTTGTAGCCGCCATCCGCGGTGATCAGCGTGCCGTGCCCGAGGTACGAGCGGTCCTGCCCGTAGAAGCGCGCGTATTCGACGCGCGCCCGCGTGAAGATGTGCAGGTCCGGCTGGAACGACACCGCGGCGGCCACGTTGTCCTTCATGCCGCCCACCTGCAGCTGCGCGGATTCCGTCGCTTCCTGGTTGCGCCCGACCGACCAGGTGAAGCTCAGCGGCCGCCCCTCGAACAGCGCGCCTTCGGCACGCACGGTGGTGAACGCGCGCAACGCGTCGCGGCGGCCGAGCACCAGCGCCTCGCGGCTGACGGTGCCGTAATGGCGCAGCACCGCCTCGAAGTTGCGATCCTTGCCGGGCACGCCGGGCAGCGAGTCGTCGCCGTGCTGCGCGCGGTCGACGTAGCGGAACGCGAATGCGAGCGTCGGCGTGATGCGCACGCCCGCGCCGATGCTGGTCTCGTAGAACAGCAGCGGCCCGGTGTGCACGTAGCGGAAGCCCGGCGCGACCGCCTGCGCGGTCGGCATCACCGCGTCGACGTAGGTCGCGTGCATCGCGTCGCTGTCCGGCAGCAGGTTCTGCGCGTGCGCGGCATCCTGCTGCGCGGCCTCGATGCGGCCCGCGCGCTGTTCGGCGGCGATCTTCGTCGCGCTCGGCAGCGGGTCGGCCGGATCGTCGAGCATCTGCGTCAGCTTCGCCGGGTCGTCGTCCGCGAGCGCGAGCGCCGCGTTCGCATACGACGGCTGCGACAGGCGCTCGGTGTAGTGCCACGCGAGCCAGTCGCGCTCGAAGTCGTACGCGTCGTGCGACTGGCTCCATGCGAGCATCGCCTCGCGCGCGACCGCCGACGTGTGCTCGTTGCGGCGCGTCAGCCCTTGCGCGGCCGCCGGCGGCAGCATCGACAGGTCGCCGAGATCGGTCGCCGCCTTCGACGCCGGCGCGGCGTTCGCCTGCGCGTCGCGGCGCAGCAGCTCGATCAGCAGCCGCTTCGACGCGTCGCCGCCCGCGAAGCGGTCGGTGAGCGCGATGAAGCGCACGCGCGCCATGTCGTATTCGTCCGGCGTCATCTGCTGCGGCCGGTGCTGGTCGATGCGTTCGCGGTGCAGCTTCTTCCACGCGGTGCGGCGGATCTGCCACGCCTCTTCGGTCTGGCCGTCGAGTTCGAGCGCGTCGGCCACCGTCAGCCGCCACAGCACGTCATCGCGATGCGACGGCAGGTTCAGGCGCAGGAAGTGCAACGCGGCGCGCGCGTCGCCGAGCCGCAGGTAGGCGGCCGCATACGCGGCCGTGAGCGGCGTGTCGCCGGTCGCGCGCGAGCGGTACGTGCGCAGCGCGGTGCGCAGCTCCGCGTCGGTGCCCGAGTCGTTCAGCAGCCAGATCAGCGCGACCTGCGCCTTGGCGTTGTCGGGCTCGATGCGCAGCACCTCGCGCACGTCGTCGACGGCCCGCTTGGGCTCGCCGACGAGCCGCCAGTATTGCGAGCGCGCCATCAGGTATTCGGGGTCGCGCTCGGCGGCGGCGGCCTGCGCGGGCGTCAGCGAATTCAGCAGCGTCGCGATGCGCTCGTATGCACGGGCGCGCGAGTAGTAGTACACCGCGCGCCGCAGGTCGCGCAGCTCGCCCGTGCGGCGGTACGCATATTCGGCGACGCGGCCCGCGTCGAGCGGTTGATCGTCGAGCGCATCGATCATCTGCTCGAGGTCGCTCGGCGTCTCGTGGCCGCTCTTCAGCAGGTGCCGCGAGCCTTCGACGACGGCGTCCGGCCGTTGGGCAAGCTTGCCGAGCGTCGCATACAGCCGCCAGTACGCGTCGGCGTTCGGCGCCGCCTGTGCCGCCGGCTTCGCCTTTTCCAGCGCGGCCAGCCCCTCCGCGTAGCGGTGCTGGCCGTAGAGCGCGACCGCGATCTTCGTCGCATAGGCCTGGTTCGGGCCGTAGTCGTGTTCGAGCGTCTGCCACGTGCGCAGCGCCAGCGCGTCGTCGCCGGTGCGCTCCGCGAGCGCCGCGGTGCGCTCGAGCACCGGCTGGCGCAGCGCGCCGTGCGCCTGCATCGCGAGGAAGCGGATCGCCGCGCCCGGATCGGCGCGCCCTTCCTGGATCGCGACATACGCGTCGATCCATTCGAGCTGCTTGCGCCGATCGACCTGCGCGCCGCCCCGCGCGAGTTCGTGCTGCATCGCGGCGAGCAGCGCGCGATCGTCGCGCAGCGCGGGCGCGAGCCGCAGCACCTGCTGCCACGACGCTTCGTCGTTGCGCGTCTTCGCGAGCCACATGTACGCATCGAGCGCGACGCGCGGCCGGTTGTTCCAGGTCGCGACCTGCGCGAGCCGCTCGTGCCACGCGACCGAATTCGGATCGTGCGCGAGCGCCTGGCGCGCGACGTCCTCGGCCTCGCGCAGCTTGCTGTTCTGCAGGTAGACCTTGAACGCGAGCTCCTCGTCCGACGGCGCGGCCGCCGCGCCGGGCGCGTTGCCGGCCGCCGGCAGCACGGCGTCGTCCGTCGCGTCGTCCGGCTCCTTCGGCGCTTTCGCCGCCGGTGCTGCCTGCGCCGCCTGCGCAACCCGCACGACATGCGGCCGGTCGCTCCAGCGCCACACCGCGAGCATGATGCGCGGCGCATCCGCTGCGTCGCGCGGCGCCGCCGACCGCTTCACGTCCGCGCGCTTCGCCCCGTTGCGCAGGTTCATCAACTGGTTGGTGTAATCGGCGGCGAGATCGGGACGGCCCGCCGACATCGACAGCGAGATCAGGAAGCGCAGCGTGCGCGCGTCGTTCGCGAGTTCGCCCACGTGCTCGCGCGCGGCGAGCATCGCCTCGCCGAGCAGGTTACCGCCCTGCAGCGCGCGCAGCCCCGCGAAGAAGAACGTGCGCCGCTCCGTCTTCGACGTCGCGTGCTCGAGCGCCGCGAACGACGCGCTCGCCGCCTCGCGGTAATGCCCGCTCGCGAGCTGCGTGGCCGATTCCTTGCCGAGCCAGTACATCGCGCGCGCCGGCTCGCGCGTCGCGAGGCGATGGTAGTAGCGCGCGGCGAGCCCGCCGTCGTTCAGCGCGATCGCCTTGACCGCGAGCATCTGCATCTGCGCCGCCGACAGCGGCGCGTCGAGCGCGTTGTTCAGCAGCGTATCGAGCCGCGCGATGCGCGCGATGCGCTCCGGTGCGCCTTCCGGCAGCGCATACAGCCGCTGTTCGGCGAGGCCGATGTCGGACAGCAGCGCGCGCAGCTTGACGTCGGCGTCCGGCGACGTGCGCAGTTGCGCGATCAGCCGCTCCGCGTCGTCGTAGCGGCCTTCGCCGACGTATTCGCGCGCGAGATGCTCGACGGCGCCTGCATTGTTCGGGTCGGCGCGCAGCCATGCGCGCAGGTATGCGACGGTGAGGGAATCGGTCTCATGGCTGTCGAGCAGCGCGCGTTCGAGCGTGCCGCGCGGAAACACGGCGGCGAGCGACAGCGCGACGGCCGCGCCGAAGCCGGCGATGCCGAGAGGCGAAACGAGTCGTTTGCGGTCAGATTGCACGGTCGGCTTCCACGTGGACGAATTGCACAGGACCGGCCGCGTGCGCGCCCGACCACCCTTGCGCGTCGCGCCGCGCGTGCGCGCCCTCCACCGCCCGCCCACCGTCGCGGCGCGCCACGCGCACGGCCTCGTGCGCCGCGCGCGCCGGCGCACGCACGCGCTCGGCGAGCGCGCCGAGGCCGACGACGTCGAGCGCCGGGCCCGTCACGTACGGAATCACGCCGGCCGCGCGGATCCGCGCGGCAGTATCGCGCGCGCACACGTCGTCGCCCGGCGGGCAATAGTCGATCGACACGACCGGCAGGCCATACGCCTTCGCGGCGTCCACCTGCAGCATCAGCCACGCGCGATCGGCCGCCGTCACTTCGGTGTAGCGCTGCTGCGCCTGGTTCCAGCCGCGATAGAGCGACTCGAACGCGACCGCGTACACGCTCGCATGCACGCGCGGCAACAGCTCGAAGCCGCGGTTCAGCATCAGCCGCGCCGACGGGAAGCGCGCCTTGATCGCGTCGATCACCGCGACGATGCCCGCCTGCTGGCGCGCGCGCTCGGCGTCGGTCTTCGCGACGATCTGATAGGAGTCCAGCGTATCGAGGAAGAAGCCGCGAAAGCCGCGCGCCCACAGCGGTGCGATCACATGCTCGACATAGAACGCGGGCCATTGCGGCGCGGCCTGGTCGACCACCGCCGAGCCCCATGCGCGGTTCTCGCCGTGCAGCCACGCTTTCGGGATGTCCTTGAAATACGCGCGCGCGGTGGTCACCTCGCCGACGCTCACATACGCGAGCCACGCGGTGCGCGGCGTGTCGGCCGTGCGCGGATCGAAATCGCTGTCGGGTTCGACGACGACGCTGTCGAACGTCGACAGCGCAGCAACGGGCACGTGTGCGCCGTAGAAGAACGCAAAGGTCGGCTGCGACGCAACGGCCACGATGGCCGCGCTCGCGCCGGCATCGCCCGCGCGCGCCTGGCCCGCGTCGGCCGCGGCAGGCGGCGCCGCGAACGTGGTGGCGGATTCGGCCGGAAGCGGAACCGTGTCGAGGGAAGCGGCCTGCGCCGACGCCGACAGCGGCGCGAGGCACGCGACGAGCGCGCGCACGCCGATCAGGCGACGCCGGATCCTCCCCAACATGGCCATGCCCCCCGGGCTCAACGGCTGTTGGCTCTGCACTGCAAACCCCCGTGTTGTCTTTCTTGCGTCGCGGCGTGCCATCCCTGGTTTCGTGTTACGACTGCACACGAACGCGCCGCGCTATCGAATCGGCCGCGCGTGAATGCGTGAATGCGCGATGCCTTGGATGAAGAAATAGACCAAGACATTTCGAAGTTCAAGGCGATGAACCCTGCAGGACGGCGAAACGTCGGCGGTATTTTCCCGTAGTGCCGGCGCGTGCCCGGCACGCCGTTGCACATCTGTTACACGCGCCGCCGCAACCTTGCCCGCGCAACCGATGACGGCCGCCGCCGGCGATTCGGCGCGGGGCCGTTGTGCGTACACGCGGTGGATGCCGCCCCACATGCGCGCCCGCGAACGCGCCGGCCGTCCGCTCTCTGAATCCGGCTCCGACGTATCAGCGATGAAACAAAACACGCGCGATTCGGCGCGCGCCATCCCGCTAAGCGCCGTCCGGCCGCCGTGCGCAAGGAGCGTCCGATCACTGGTACGTTATTTGCGTCAACGCAAGGGGCAGCATCGACGGCGCGTCCGCGCCCAGTGCCCCGACAACGCGGAGCATCGATCATGATTTCGGGAATCTCTCGCCTTCCGGGCCGCAGAGCCGTCGCCGCGTGCGGCGTCGCGCTCGCGCTTGCCGCCGGCCCGGCCAGCGCCCTCGCGCAATCCGCCCCGTCGCCATCGAACGGCGACAAGAACGCGGCGCCGACGCTCGTCTTCAAGATCAAGCGCCAGGCCCAGCGCGGCCCGGCCCAGCCGCCGTCCTACCCGACGCAGCCGCAGCAGGACGTCCGCAAGCTCCGGTAACGATCCGGACGGATCGCACAACTCACTACATTGCCATCGCATACGAGCCACGTTTCCGATTGCCCGGTCGAGAGGACCATCATGCATCCGAACCCGGCTTCCCGCTTGCGTCAGTCATGCGCGGCCGCCATCCGCCGCGTCGTGCGTGCGCGCACGGCCGCGTCGCGCGCCGTTGCCGCACTGGCGCTCGCGATGCTCGTCGCACTCGGTGCGACGCCGTTGCGCGCCGCTGCCGAAACACCCGCCTCGATCGCGATGAAGCTGCTCGTCGTCTCCGCCGACGGCACCGAACCGAGCTTCGCCGCGATCACGTCGGTGCTCAAGCAGGTCGGCGTGCCGTACGACACGCTGATCGCCACGCAGACGCCGCTCACCGCCACCCTGCTGTCCGACGGACTCGGCAACGGCCGCTACCAGGGCGTGCTGCTGAGCACCGGCAACCTCGGCTACCTCGACCCGGCGACCGGCAACTACGAGAGCGCGTTCAGCGCCGCGCAATGGCAGACGCTGTGGAACTACGAGCAGTCGTTCCGCGTGCGGCAGGCGACGCTATATACGTATCCGTCGGGTTTCCCGGACAACTACGGCCTGACGCTGATCACGTACGCGAACACCACTGCCACGCCGCTGCAAGCGTCGCTGACGGCGGCCGGCAAGAACCTCTTCAATTACGTGAACGGCGCGAACCCGATCACCATCACGAACGCGTGGACCTACCTCGCGACGCCGGCCGGCAGCAACGTCGTGCCGCTGCTGTCGACGTCGAACGGCTATGCGATCGCGTCGATCTACACGGCGGCCGACGGCCGCCAGAACCTGACGATCACCGCCGACGAGAATCCCGACCTGCGTCACACGCTGCAGCTCGCATACGGCGTGATCAACTGGGTGTCGAAAGGCGTGTTCCTCGGCCAGCGCCATGTCTACATGAGCCCGCAGCCCGACGACGTGCTGATCGACGACGACATCTGGGATACCCGCTCGCTGACCGACACCACGGGCCTCACGTACCGGCTGACGGGCACCGACTTCCTGAATGCCACCCTGTGGCAGGGCAGCCTGAACCGGAACGTGCCGAACGCCGCGAACATCAGGATCGAATGGCCGTTCGTCGGCCAGGGCGCGACGGGCATCTACCTGCTCGATACGCTCACGCCGGCGGTCGCGCTCAACCAGGGCGCGTTCCGCTGGATCAGCCACACGTACACGCACGCGAACCTCGACGCGATCAGCGCGGCCGCCGCGACCACCGAGCTGCAGAAGAACGTGCAGATCGCGCGGCAGCTCGGCTTGCGGCTCTTCACGGCGGACAGCATGGTGCAGCCGGACGTGTCGGGGCTCGGCAACCCGACCTTCCTGGGCGCCGCGAACACGTTCGGGATCCGCTACCTGATCTCCGACACGTCGCAGCCGGCCTGGAACAACCCGAGCCCGAACACCGGCTTCACCAGCCAGTACCAGCCGTCGATGCTGATCATCCCGCGCCACCCGACCAACCTGTACTACAACGTGTATACGCCGGCGCAGTGGGTGTCGGAATACAACCACTTCTATGCGCCGGGCGGGCTCTTCCCGACCTGGGACCATCCGCTCGGCTACAGCGAGATCCTCGACAAGGAATCGGAGATCTGGCTGCGCTACCTGCTGAAGTACGACATCGATCCGATCATGTTCCACCAGCCGAACCTCGCGCAGTACGCGCTGCTCGGCACGTCGACGCTGCTCGGCGACCTGATGGGCGCGACGCTGAACAAGTACAACGCGCTGTTCGCGCTGCCGGTGCTCAGCCTCGCGGAGCACGACATCGGCGTCGCGATGGCCGCGCGGATGGCGTACAACGCGTCCGGCGCCGGCGGCACGCTGCTGCTCGGCGCGGCCGGCAACCGCATCCGGCTCGCGACGACGAAGGCCGTCACCGTGCCCGTCACCGGAATCAGCTACGGCACGAGCGTCGAGACCTACGGCGGCCAGCCGATTTCCAGCATCGCGCTGCCCGCGGGCGGCACGCTCACCGTGCCCGGCCCGGCATGGTGACGCGCAGATGAACGCCAGGGCGCGGCCGCCGCCCCCGCGGGGGCCGCAACACACGACAACAATCGGGATGCACGAGGTTTTTGATGGCCATTGATACCAAATCGACGCGATTCGATGCGGGGATCGACGCGCAGGGCGACACGCGGCCGCCGCGCATCCAGCATCCGAGCCTGCGCGCGCGCATCCTGCATCGCACGTCGGCCGCGCGCTTCGCGTCGCTGCTGCCGCGCGACCACCCCGCCAGCTACGTCGCGCTCGAGACGCTCGTGCTGTCGGTGCTCGTCTTCACGCTGTGCCGCGTGCTCTCGCCCGCCGATCCGCTGCTGCTCGGCAAGGCGTTTCCGTGGATGTGGCTGCTGCCGCTGTTCGTCGCGCTGCGCTACGGCACCGTCGCCGGCCTGGGCGGCGCGCTCCTGCTGGTCGGCGCGTGGTTCGTGTTCTATGCGCGCCTGCCGCTGATCGACGTGTTTCCGCGCGACTTCTTCGTCGGCGGCTTCATCACGATGCTGGTCGCCGGCCAGTTCAGCGACACCTGGGCGACGCGGCTGTCGCAGGCGCGCACGTCGAACACCTACCTGAGCGAGCGCCTGTCTGTGCTGACCAACAACCAGTTCCTGCTGCGGCTGTCGCACGACCAGCTCGAACAGGATCTGCTCGTGCGGCCCGCGACGCTGCGCGACGCGCTCGCGCGGCTGCGCGACATGATGCTGGCGGACAGCGCATCGAACCCGGACGCGCCGCTGCCCGGCGCGCAGCGCTTCCTCGAAACCATCACGCAGGCATGCCAGATCGAAGCCGCGCAGATCCACGCGGTGCGCGACGGCCAGCTGGTCGCCGCGCCGGTCGCCGGCATCGGCACGCCGTTCGAGTTCGACGCGGACGATCCGCTCGTGATCGCCGCACTTGACGAGCTGTCGCTCGCGCATCTCCAGTCGCTCGACGCGGGCGGCCGCGCACGGACCCGCTACGTCGCGTGCGCGCCGCTGATCGGCGCCGGCGAGGACGTGGTCGGCATGCTCGTCGTGTCGCAGCTGCCGTTCCTCGCGCTGACCACCGACAACCTGCAGCTGCTGATCGTGATGAGCAGCTACTACGCGAACGGCGTGCGGCACGCGGCGCTCACGCACGACCTGCTGCAGGCGTTCCCCGACTGCCCGTACGACTTCGCGCTCGAATACGCGCGGCTCGCCGACCTGCGGCGCACGAGCGGTGTCGCGTCGTCGGTGGTGATGCTGCAGTTCGATGCGAGCCGGCAGGCGCAGGCGATCTTCGAGCACGTCGAGCGCGCGAACCTCGACTTCCACGTGCAGTGGGTCGTGCATGCCGGCGGCAAGTGCGCGCTGCTCTTCATCATGCCGCTGTGCGGCGAGGTGGCGGTCGAGGCCCAGCTGCAGCGCATCGAGACCGACGTGCGCGACCAGTACGGCATCGGCTTCGCGGACGCGCGCATCGTCGCGCGCTGGTGTCCCCTCGACGGCACGCCGTCCGACGGCGCGCTGCGCCAATTGCTGGCCGCCTGCGATGAAACCCGCTGAATCCGCCCGCCCGTCGCGCCACGCCCGCGCACGTGGCAGCCACCCGGGGCAGCCCGCGCCGCCCGGGCCGTCGCAGCGGCCGTCGGGCTGGCCCGGCGCGCGCGCGCTGCACGCGACGCGCGGCGCCGGCCGCAACGCCGCCGACGCGATCGCGCGCCTGGCGAGCCGCCTGCGCGCGTTCGCGTTCCCGCGCCTCGACGAAGGCGTGCTGATCGTGCTCGTGCGCGAGCCGCAGTTCACGCCGCACCTGCTCGCGACGCTGTCCTATGCGCAGGAGCACCGGGTCAAGGAAGGCCTGCTGAACCGGCGCACCGCGATCGGCCACCGCGTGACCGCGCTCGTCGCGATGCGCACGATGCCGGTGCGCGCGGCGAGCCCGATCCTGCACGCGCTGCTGAACGATCCGGCCGACGACGTGCGCCTGCTCGCGTACGGGATGCTCGACAAGAGCGAGAAGCGCGTCACGCAGCAGATCGTCGTCGAGCGCGCGAAACTCGCGCGGCGCCTCAGCGACGACGAACGCTGCCGCATCGACAAGACGCTCGCCGAGCTGCACGGCGAGCTGGTCTACGCGCGCCTCGTCGACGGCGACGTGTATCGCAACGCGCTCGAACAGGCCGACGCGCATGCGGTGCGCGCGCTGCACCACCAGCCGCAGGACGGTTCGCTGTGGCGGCTGCGCGGCCGCCTCGCGTTCGAGACCGGCCGCCTCGACGACGCCGAGGCGATGCTCGCGAAAGCGATCGCGTGCGGCTTTCCGCGCACGCGGGTGCTGCCCTATCTCGCCGAGATCGCGTACCGGCGGCGCGACTACGCGGCCGTGCGGCGCTACCTCGGCGACCTGCCGCCGGTGCCGCCGCACCTGCTCGCGCCGATCGCCGACTACTGGAACACGTGACGAGGACGTTCATCATGATGCGCGACCCAGGTCTCGCTGCACACCCCGGCCGCCGGCCGGCCGCCGTCACCGACGCGCTCGGCAACGTGCTGCCGCGCGCGTTGAGCGCCGACATCGGGCTGCTGCTCGAGGGCACCTATCCATACGTGAGCGGCGGCGTGTCGTCGTGGGTGCACGACATCGTCCGCGCGTTCCCCGAATACACGTTCGGCCTGTGCTTTCTCGGCAGCAAGCCGGACGACTATCCGAAGATGGCCTACCCGCTGCCGCCCAATGTCGTCCACCTCGAGAATCACTACCTGTACGACGCCGGCCCGCCGCCCGCGCAGGTGCAGGGCGTGCGCGGCAACCGCGACGCGTTCGAGCGGATCGCGGCGCTGCACGAGCAGCTGCGCCGGCCCGCCGATGCGCCGCTCGACAACCGGCTCGTGCGCCGCGTCGTCGACGACCTGACCGAGGAGCACCGTCTCGACGAGGCGCAGTTCCTGTACAGCCAGGAGGCGTGGACGTTCCTGACCGACCAGTATCGCGCGCACTGCAGCGACCCGTCGTTCTCCGACTACTTCTGGTCCGTGCGCCTGATGCACCGGCCGCTGTGGCAGCTCGCGAGGATCGCCGAGCGGCTGATCCCGATGCGCATGTATCACGCGGTGTCGACCGGCTATGCGGGCTTTCTCGGCGCGCTGCTGCGGCACCGCCAGGGGCGCCCGCTGCTGATTTCCGAGCACGGGATCTACACGAAGGAACGCAAGATCGAGCTGTTCCAGAGCCAGTGGATCCGCGACAACCGCAACCTGATCGAATACGACGCATCGCATATCGGCTACTTCCACGAGATGTGGGCGCGCTTCTTCGAGTCGCTCGGCCGGATGACCTACGCGGCCGCCGACGACATCGTCGCGCTGTACGAAGGCAACCGGCGCCGCCAGATCGTCGACGGCGCGCCGCCGCCGAAGACGCGCACGATCCCGAACGGCGTCGACCTGCGGCGCCTCGCGCCGCTGCGCTGGCAGCGGCCCGCCGACGCGCCGAAGGTGCTGTGCCTGATCGGGCGCGTCGTGCCGATCAAGGACGTGAAGACCTTCATCCGCGCGATGCTGACCGTGGTGCGGACGATGCCGGGCGCCGAGGCCTGGATCGCCGGCCCGGAGAACGAGGATCCGGCCTACGCGGCCGAATGCCGCGAGCTGATCGACCGCCTCGGCCTCGCCGGCAAGGTGACGCTGCTCGGCATGCAGCGCATCGACGAGCTGCTGCCGAAGATCGGCGTGCTGGTGCTCAGCTCGATCTCGGAAGCGCTGCCGCTCGTGATCCTCGAGGCATTCGCCGCGGGCGTGCCGGTCGTGACGACCGACGTCGGCGCGTGCGCCGAGCTGATCCACGGCGCGGATGTCGACGACGCCGCGCTCGGCAGCGCGGGCCGGATCGTGCCGATCGCGGATCCGGTCGCGCTCGCCCGCGAGGCCGTCGCGCTGCTGGCCGACAGCCGCGCCTGGCATGCCGCGCAGGCGGCCGGCATCGCGCGCGTCGAGCGCTTCTATTCGCAGGAGCGGATGGTCGGCGCATACCGCGCGCTGTACGCGACGCTGGCCGGCGCGCCGGACCGGCACATGCCGGACCCCGGGCGCGTGGTCGGCACCGCGTCGTGCCCGTACGCGGGGCGCGGCTAGCGGCGCCCCGTCAACCGGCCCTCGACGAAGGAGCGATCGATGTCCGCCATTGGAATCAAGCTGCGCCGGCTCGCGCGGCACAATTCGCTGCTCGGCATCATGCGCGCGTATGCATATGCGGGGCTGGTCGGCGCCGGGCCATGGATCTGGTCGATCGTCGGCATCCTGCTCGTCGGGCTGCTCGGCGCATCGCCGCTGCTGCCAAATGCGATCGTGTCGGATTTCCAGGTGTCCGCGACCTACCTGATCGCCGCGAGCCTGATCATCACCGGCCCGATGCAGCTCGCGCTCACCCGCTTCACGAGCGACCGCCTGTTCGACAAGCAGCTCGACGCGATCGTGCCAAACTTCACCGGCGCGCTGCTCACGGTCACGGCCGGCGCGACCGTGCTCGGCCTGCTCGCCGCCGGCTTCGTGTTCGACGCGCAGGGCGAGCTGTATCGCGCGCTGATGGTCACCGGCTTCGTGCTGTTGTGCGACATCTGGATCGCGAGCGTCTTCCTCGCGGGGCTCAAGCAATACAGCGGCATCCTGCGCGCGTTCTTCGCCGGCTACGCGGTGACGACCGTCGCGGCCGTCGCGCTCAAGCACTTCGGCCTCGAAGGGCTGCTGTACGGCTTCGTGCTCGGCCAGACGCTGCTGCTGCTGTTGCTGCTGACCCGTGTGTACGGCGGCTTCCCGGCGACGCGCGTGATCTCGTTCGACCTGTTCCGGCGCGTGAACCGCTATCCGACGCTGATGCTGATCGGGCTGCTGTACAACGTCGGCATCTGGATCGACAAGATCATGTTCTGGTATGCGCCGGGCTCCGGGCAGGCGGTGGTCGGGCCG
Organism: Burkholderia pyrrocinia; assembly: GCA_001527685.1. GTDB lineage: Bacteria > Pseudomonadota > Gammaproteobacteria > Burkholderiales > Burkholderiaceae > Burkholderia > Burkholderia pyrrocinia_D. The sequence goes on along the minus strand of LOZU01000122.1, from coordinate 17,362 downwards.
CTGCATGCGTCGGTGATCTACGACATCCCGATCTTCCTCGCGTACCTCGCGATCACGCCGGGGATGGCGGTGTTCCTGCTGCGCGTCGAGACCGAGTTCGCGCGGCACTACGGCGCGTTCAACACCGCGATCCGCGAAGGCGGCTCGCTGCAGCAGATCGAATACGCGCACGACGCGATGGCGCAGTCGCTGCGCAGCGCGCTGTTCGACATCGTCAAGGTGCAGACGCTGACCGTGCTCGTCGTGCTCGCGACCGGCCCGCTGCTGCTCGATGCGATGGGCATCTCGCGGCTCTACATGCCGCTGCTGTCGGTGCAGGTGATCGCGACCAGCCTGCAGATGGTGTTCCTCGCGATCATGAACAGCTTCATCTATCTCGACCGGCGGCGCCCGGCGCTCGTGCTGATCGCGGCATTCTGCCTGCTGAACGGCTGCCTGACCGCGGCGACGCTCGCGGCCGGCCCGGTGTTCTACGGCTACGGCTTCGCGATATCGCTGCTCGTGGTGGTGCTCGTCGGGCTCGGCTGGCTGGACCGCAAGCTCGACACGCTCGAATACGAGATCTTCATGCTGCAGTGAGCGGCGCGCGCGGCACGCCGTTCGCCGCGTGATGCGTCATGCGTCGTGCGTCGTGCGTCACGCATCGATCGACGGCATCGGCCCGTGCCCGCGAATCCACGCCCAGTTCGCGCGTTCGGCCATCTCCTTGTCGCCGCGGCTGTCGCCATACGCGAACAGCGTCTGCGGCGGCTGCGCGCCCCACCATGCGCTCAGCCGCACGACCTTCTGCGGCCCCCAGCAGTTCTCGCCGTCGAGCCGGCCCGTGAACACGCCGCGCTCGAACGCGAGCCGCGTGGCGAGCACCGTGTCGAAGCCGGCCGCCTTCGCCCACTTCTCGAGGTACAGCGACGGCGACGCGCTGACCAGCACCAGCTCATGGCCCAGCGCGCGATGCGCGCGAACCCGCTCGAGCATCTCCGGGCGCACGAGGCGCGGCAGGTCCGCGTCGACGAAGCGGCGCGCGAGCGCGTCGAGCGCGTCCTCGCGGATCGGCCCGAACGCAAACCACGCGAACTTCGCCTTCGCGTCGCCGCGCGAGATCCGCCCCGCCTTCATCGCGACGATCCACGGCAGCGCGCGCAGCCCCGCCCACGCGAAGCGCGGCGTGCCGATCGCGTAGCGGACGAAATGGCGGAAGCTGTCGGAGGTGGTGATGGTGCCGTCGAAGTCAAACGCGGCAACGATGCGGTCGGTCATGAAAATCGGTCGGAAAGTCGTTCGGAAGCCCCCGAAGATAACAGAGACTTCCCCGCGCGCGCCGATCGGCCGTGCATCACCGGAACCCGGAGCGCTGCTGCCCCGGCAGATACCCGCCGAACCCGGACAGGCTCGGCGCGCTGGCCGCCGTGGCGGGCACGGCCGACGCCGCAGCCGGCGCCGTCTGGTCGGCCGGCATCGCCAGGCCCGGCGCGAGGTAGAGAAACTTCCACTTCCGGTAGGTGTCCTCGCCGTCGAAATCCGCGTACTGCCGCGGAAATTCCGCGCGCTTGACGGGGGCCTGGTCGACGCTGCTGTAGACGCCGTAGAAGCGGTCGGCTCGCCACATGAACATCCAGTCGAGCCGCCCGGTCAGCGGATCCGGATACGCGCGCCGCAGATGATGCAGCGGCGTCGGGAAGCGGGTGTCGTCCACCAGCTCGTCGACGCTTGCCGGGTACGCGCGCGCCAGGCGGTAGTAGCGCACGATCGCCCTGCGGTACTGGTCGCCGACGAACAGCAGCTGCTTCTCCGCTTCGCGGCGCCGCTGCAGCGCCCAGACGTCCAGCGCGCCCGCCAGCGCGATCGACATCAGCATCAGCGCGATCAGCAGCGCGAGCAGCACGAGCCCGCGCTGGCGCGCGGCGCGCGGGCGGCACGCGGCCCGGCCAATCGCGCTCATCGCACGGCCCCCGCCGCGCGCGGCGGCTCGCCCTGCGCGCTGCTCGCGGGCGCCACGTCGTAGACCCCCGGCTTGGTCTCGTCCGGCGACGCGATCACCGCCCATTTGTCGTCGCCGTTCACGGGGTCGGTCGGGACCACGCGCAGGTAATGCCTGGCGACCAGTTCGTCGAGCGTCTCGGGATACTGGCCGTTGTCACCGAAGTACTGGTCGATCGCATTGCGCATGACCGCGATGTTCTGCTGCCGGACCTGCTCCTTGCCGCGCTCGATGCTGTGCAGGTAGCGCGGCACCGCCAGCGTCAGGAGCAGGCCGATGAGGGCCATCACGACCACGATTTCGATCAGCGTGAAGCCGCGTGGCCTGTGCGTGCGAGCGGGTTTCATGATCGACCCTCACCATTGCCTGTACGGAATGCCGTTGATGCCGACGCGCACGGATTTCGACGTCACGTCGATCACGTCCTTGCCTGCCGCGTCGTTCCCGGACGACCCGCCGGCCGATTCGCCGGACGCCCCCCCGGACGCCTGCTCCGGCGGCTGGCCGTAGGCGCGCACGTTCCAGGTCTCCTCGGCCGGCGTATCCGGGTCGCCGGCGAAGAACGGATCGCGCGGCACGCGGCGCAGGAACATCAGCAGGCTGCCTTTCGGATCCCGCGCGTCCTTCACGCCCGTCACGAGCACGGCGAGCGACGGCGGATAGCCGGAGGCCTCCGCGTCCTTGTCGATCTTTCCCGCATCGCTCGCGTCCTTGTACGCGTCGAGCGCGGTGCGGATCTCGCGCAACGCGGCGCTCAACTCCTGCTCCTTCTGCCGCTGCACGATCAGCTCGGAGAACGGCATGATCGCGAGCGCGAGGATGCCCACCAGCGCGAGCGTGATCACCATCTCGATCAGCGTGAAGCCGCGCGGGCCGTGACGACCCGTGCCGCCGGTGCGCGTCGTGCCGTTCCGCGTGGCCACGGTTCAGTTCCCGTTCTGGATCGGATGCAGCGGGTTTTCGTTCGGGATGTCGCCCGCCGGCATCTGCAGCGTCGGAGGCGGCGCAGCGGCCGCCGGGGCCGGGGCCGCCGCCGCAGCCGCGGCGGGTGCCGAGGGAGGCGCCACGGGCGTCACGGTGGCGCCCGGGGCCGGCGCCGCTTCGTTGCCCGCCGGTTCGGCCGCCTGCGGCGCGCCGCCTGCGGGCGCCGTTCCCTGGGCAGGCTCCGCCGCCTTGGGGGGCGCCGTCGCCGGTGCGGGCAACGCGGGCGGCTGTCGCGAGAAACGCCCGCCGTACGGCTCCGGCGGCGGCGTCGTGCGCGGCGCGGCCGGCATCTGCCCGAACGCGCCGGTCTCCGGCGACGGCTGCGCGCGGGTCGCCGCCGCGCCCAATGCCCACGCCGCGCTGGCGCCCGACGTGCCGCCGCCGACGCTACCCGGAACCGGCCTCGCCCTGGGCTTCGCGGCCGCGTCCGGCGCCGCCGCGGGCGCCTCCGCGTTCAGCGTCACGGGGTCGAGCCGCAGCTCGTCGGCGTGCACGTTGACGTCGGTGCCCGACCACACTTCCTGCGTGTCCGCGTCCGCCGCGACCTGCGGCCGGACGATGTGCGGCGTGATCTGCAGCACGATCTCGGTCTTCTTGTGATCGCCTTCATGATCCGAGAACAGGCGGCCGAGCAACGGCAGCTGGCCGAGGCCCGGCACCTTGTTCGCGTTGCGGCGGTCCTCGTCCGAGATCAGCCCGCCCATGATCTGGGTTTCGCCGTCCCGCAGGCGCAGGCTCGTCGACGCGCTGCGCGTGCCGATCTGATACGCGAGCGAGCTCAGCCCTTGCGAATTGCCGCTCTGGATCGTATTGGTGATGTTGCTGACCTCGAGATTCAGCTTGATGCCGACGTCGCCGTCGCGATAGACCTGCGGCTCCACTTCGAGCTTGATGCCGACATCGAGGTACTGGATCATCTGCGTGAACGACGGGCCGCTCGTGCTCGGCGTGCTCGAGCTCGAAATCACCGGCACCTTGTCGCCGATCATGATGCGCGCCTTCTCCTTGTTGCGCGCGCGGATGCGCGGGCTCGCGAGCAGGTTCGCATCGGTGTCCGTGAGCTTGAAATCCGCGGTGGCGGACAGGCCGCTGACATTCAGCGCATTGACCGGCAGATGGTGCAGCGCGCCCCAGGTATTCGTCGTGCTCGGCGTCGACACGGTGAACGAGTTGGGCCAGTTGATGCCGAGCTGCGACATCCGCTCGTGCGACACTTCCAGCACCTCGACTTCGAGCATCACCTCCGGCTCCGGCAGGTCCTGCGCGGCGATCATCTCGTCGGCGACCTTGATCATGTCGGGCGTGCCGCGAATCGTCACGGTGTTCGCACGCTCGTCGATCACGACTTCCTTCACTTTCAGCAGGTTCTTCAGCAGCGACTGCACCTGCTTCGCGTCGACGTTCGACAGCTGGAACGTGCGCACCTTGAGTTCCTGGTATTCGAGCTGCTTCGCCGGCGTCGCCGGGTAGATGAACAGCGTGTTCGCGTTCATCTGCTTCTTGTCGAGCTGGTTCTGCAACAGGATCATGTCGACCGTGTCCTGCAGCGACGCGTTCTGCACGAAGATCGTCGTCTTCAGGTCGGCCCGCACGTCGCGGTCGAAGATCACGTTCAGCCCCGAGGTGCGCGACAGCGCCTCGAATACCATCCGCACGTTCGCATCGCGAAACTGCAGCGACACCGGCGTGCGCATGATCGACGACGCGGCAAGCTTGTCGTCGCGTTCCGCGTGCTGCTGCCGGCGCTTTTCGTCGAGCTCCCGCTGCATCCGCAACGCCATCGCGTTGCCCGGGTTCTCGACCAGCACGCGATGCACGCGATCGGCCGCCTGCGCATACGAGCCGCGCTTCATCATCCGGTCGGCTTCCTGCAGGATCGCCAGGTGCTTGCGGTCCTGCGCGATCATCGCGCCGAGCTTGCGCGCGCGCTCGCTGTTCGGATCGAGCTCGGTCGCCATGTAGACGGACCGGGCCGCGGCATCGAACTGGTTGTCCTGGCGAAGCCGGTCGGCGTTGTCGAGGAGCTGGTTGATTTCGGTGTCGCGGTCGTGCATCGCGTCGATCTTCACCTGCGCGTTGGTCGGATCGTCCTGGAGGTTCGGCACGTGCGCGCAACCGCCGCACGCGAGCACCGCCACGGCGATCGCCAGCGCGCGTTTCGTCGCGATCCGGCTCGCCGGCGTGCAGCGGGATTCGAACGGGGCGACAGGCGAAAGGCGAGTCGATGGGCCGCTGTTCCCGTCGCGGCGCGCACCCCGTGTGCGTGAGGTTTTCATCTCTACTTCCCTTCCACTGGAATGGACACCACCTGCATCTGGTTCAGCGGCAGATAGGTCAGCACGACGTTCGACGCCGACACGGAGTCGACCCGGTACTGGCCATCGATCACGTCGCCGGGCGACACGATCAGCAACTGATCGCCGTTGCTGAGAAACACCTGCGGCTTCTCCGCCTTCGCATCCAGTTCGCCGACGTAGGTGAACGGCATCGGCGGCGCCGTCGGCGGCGCCGGGCGCGCCACGGGCGGCGGCGGCACCTCGACGGGCGGCGGCAGCCATGACGACGCGGTGAACGGATCGTTCGCCGATTCGACGGACACCGGCGCGCGCAACGCGGCGAGCTTGTCCCGCTGCGTCGCCGCGGGCGCGGGCGTGTCGGCCGGTGCGCGCGGCGCCGCCGCAGCCGTGGATGCGGACGCGGCGGACGCCGCTTGCGACGGCGGCGCGCGATGCCCGGCAACCGGCCGCGCATGCGCGCCGTCGCGAGGCAGGCGGTCGAACGCTGCGCGCAGCGCCGGCGCCGGCGACGCCGCGACCAGCATCCGATACCCGATGCCGCCGCCGACGAGGCAGCACACCGCCAGCGCGATGCGCGTGACGGCGGCGGGTTTCATGGCGAGCGGCTTCATGGCAGCGCGCTCCGGTAGACGAGCTCGAAGCGCACACGCGCGTCGAGCACGTTGCCGTTCACGGCGGGACGCTCGACGTGGATTTCCTGCAGCGCCGCGTTCGGCACGTTGTTGAGCACCCGCGCGAGGAACTGGCGGATCGCACCGTACTGGTCCTTGACTGGCAGCAGCACCTGATAGCGTGCAAAATGCGCACCCGAATCGGTCATCACCTGATACTCGGCGGCCCCGAGCGTCAGGTGGCTGTCGCGCGCCTGCGCGAAGATCGCCGCGATGTCGTCCGCGCTCTGCGAAAAGCGCGGGAACAGGCCCGGCAACGCGTCGAGCGCAACCGCCTCCGCCGCCGCATGGCGCTCGCCCGCCGGACGATGGTCGCGCACCGCTCGCGCGAGCCCCGCGGGATCCCGCATCGCGCGCGTGTCGGCTTCCACGTTCGAGACGGCCGCGTACAGGATGGCCGCCGCGCCGAGCATCAGCACGCCGGCGAGCCCCGGCAGCCCGAACGCGCGCTGCAATTCGTAGCGCAGCGTGAGCAGAGAGTCGCGCAACCGGGCGGCTTTCATGACTTTCTCCATACGGCCGTGATCTGGAAACGCACCGGCTTGCCCGGCACGTTGGTCTCGATCACGTGATCGTTGAGCACCGCTTCGCGCAGCAGCACGCTCGCCTGCAGATACTTCAGGTAGGCCACCATCGCGTCGAGGTTCTTCGCCTCGGCGGTGATGCGGATCTGGCTCTGCGCCGGGTTCTGGTCGATGCCGATCAGCGCGACGTCGTGGTCCGGATAGTCCTCGACGATCGAGAACAGGTCCTGCCACGGCACCGTCAGTTCGCGCAGGATCGCCTGGCCCTGCTTCTCCGCAAGCTTCGCCGCCGGGCTCGGTGGCGGCTTCGCCACGAGCCGCTGCGCGAACGTCCGATGCCGGAGCGTCTCCACCTCCGCCTGCGCGCGATCGTTTTCCGCATACGCGTGCCACAGCCGCGCGCCGCACCCGATCAGCAGCACGACGGCGGCGGCCAGCAGGATCATGCCGCTCGTCGCGGTACGCACGCGACGCCGGCCGAAGTCGATATCGACGAGCGGAATCATTGCGCCACCTCCATCAGCCGACGCGCGAGCGGCCCGTCGATGGCCGGCTGCGGCGGGCGGATCGCCGCCGCGAAACGCGCGGCGAACGGCGCGGGGTCCACGTCGAGTCCGCACAGGTAGATCCGGCAGTCCTCGCGCCTCAGGCCGGCGCGCGTCGCCGAACGCTCGAACAATTGCCCGGCGAGTTCGGCGAGCCGCGACGCGTCGTCCGCATCGCCCGGAAACAGGCGCTGCGCGTCATACGCGGCCCAGCCGCCGCGTTCGATCATGACCGCCTGCATCAGCTCGCCGGCGACGAACAGCAGCAGCGCATCGCCGTCACAGCTCGCCGCGATCCGGTTCAGCATCTGCGGCAGACACGCGCGCAGGCTGCGGATGCGGATCGCATTGGCGGCGCACGCGTCGTGCAGGCCATCGTGCAGCGCGCGCGACATCGCGCTCGCGAACAGCGCGCGCCCGCCATGCTGCACGCAGAAGCGCACGTCCAGCGCGTCGCCGTCGATCCCGCAGGTGTCGGAGAAATGCGTGAGCGCGATCGCTTCGAGCTCGCGCGCGCGCAGCGTGCGGAAGTCGCCGCGCAGGATCGCGTGGTGGCACCAGAAATCGTCGAGCACGATGTAGGCGCTGCGCATCGTCGGCGCAGCAGTCGGCATCGCTGTCGGCGCCGCCCCGCCCTGCTGCGCGGCGCCCAGCGCGGCGCGCAGCGCGTCGAGCACGCCCGGCTCGGTGCCGAACTGCGCGTCGGGAATCGCGATGCTGGCCGGCTCGGCGGCCGGCGCTCGCTTGCGCAAATACCACCGTGCGCGCGTGCGGGCGCCGACGACGACCTCGCGGGCGCCGGCGCCGATCGCAATGGGACTATTCAACCATCGTGACACGGTTGATCTCCTCGAGTGTCGTTTCGCCGCGCCGGACCAGCTCGACCGCCGCCGCGCGCAGCGTCGTCATCCCGCCGCGCAGCGCCGCCGCCTTGATGTGCCCGAGCGGCGCGCGCTCCGACAGCAGCTGCCGCAGCTCGTCGTTCATGCGCAGCGCCTCCGAGATCGCACGCCGTCCGCGATAACCGCTGCCGCGGCACATCGCGCAGCCGGCGCCGCGGCGAAACAGGTAGCTGCCGGCCGTGTCCGGGTCGATGCCGGCGCGCGCGAGCGCGTCCGCGCCGACCGGGTCCTCGGTCAGGCAATCCGGGCAGCACTGGCGCAACAGCCGCTGTGCGACCACGCCGTTGAGCGCGGACACGAAGCTGTACGGATCGACCTCCATGTTCGTGAAGCGGCCGATCACGTCGAACACATTGTTCGCATGCACGGTGGTGAACACCTGGTGCCCGGTCAGCGCGGCCTGCACGGCGATCTGCGCGGTTTCCGGATCGCGGATCTCGCCGACCATGATCTTGTCGGGGTCGTGCCGCAGGATCGAGCGCAGCCCGCGCGCGAAGGTCAGGCCCTTCGCTTCGTTCACCGGAATCTGCAGGATCTCGCCGAGCTGGTATTCGACCGGATCCTCGATCGTCACGATCTTCTCGAGGCCGTTGTTGATCTCGGTGAGAATCGCGTAGAGCGTCGTGGTCTTGCCGCTGCCGGTCGGCCCCGTGACGAGCAGCATCCCGTACGGCATCGACGCGATCGCGCGCATGAAGCGCGTGTCGGCCGGCTGGAAGCCGAGCGCCTCGAGCGTCAGGCCGCCCGCGGCCTGCGACAGCTGGTAGCGGTCGAGAATCCGCAGCACCGCGTCCTCGCCGAACTGGTTCGGCATGATCGACACGCGGAAATCGATCTCGCGCCCCGCGTACAGCGCCTTGAAGCGCCCGTCCTGCGGCACGCGCCGCTCCGCGATATCGAGCTCGGAGATCACCTTCACGCGCGACAGCACCTGGTCCGCGACGTCGCGCCCGTCGATGCGGCCGACCACCGTGAGCACGCCGTCGACGCGGCACTTGATCATCAGCCCGTTCGCACGGCATTCGAGGTGGATGTCGCTCGCGAGCATCTTGAGCGCGTCGTAGATCGTCGAGTTGAGCAGCCGCACCACCGGGCTGTCGTCGCTGCTGATGCCCTGCAGCGTCAGCGCGAGCGACGCCGGATCGGCGGTGTGCTGGATCGGATCGTCGAACGCGAGCGAATCCATCGCGCGCACGTCCTTCTCGCGCACGGTCAGGTACGCATTGAGGTCGCCCGCGCTCGCGAGCGCCCAGCCGTACGGCACCGCCGGCCGCGCGCGCATCCGGTGCTCGACCCAGCCGCGGGTGCGCGCATCGAGCGGATCGGCGACGGCGAACAGCAGCGCGCTGCCGCCTTCGGCATCGCGGAAGCACACGCACAGCCGCGCCGTCGCGTCGACGAACGGCACCGCGTCGAAATCCGGTTCGAGCCGGTTCAGCTCGCGCATGCCGATCGGCTTCATCCCGAATTGCGCGGCGAGTCGCATGCGCAGCTCGTCCGCGCCGAGCGACGTGCGCGCCGCGAGCTCCTCGAGCGCGCGAATGCCGGAACCGTGCCGCTCGGCGAGCGCGCGCAGCGTGTCGCGCAGTTCGGCGCCCGCGTCGGGGAGCGCTTCCGGTGGTGAGGTGACGATGTCCACGTGTGTGCCCCAAACGGTCTACTGGATGCTCGACGCGATTTCGAAGATCGGCAGGTACATCAGCACGACGATGCCGCCGATCACCACGCCGATCACGATCATCATCGCGGGCTCGATCAGCCGCGAGATCAGGTCGATCGTGCGCGCGACCTGCGCCTCCTGGAACGCCGCGATCCGGTCGAGCACGCGGCCGAGGCCGCCGGTCTTCTCGGCCACCGTCAGCAGCCGGTACGCAATCGCGTTCGCGAGGCCGGCCTGCTGGAATGCGTCGGAGATTCGGGCGCCGTTGCGCACCTGCTGCAGCGCGCCCGCGAGCGCGGCCCGGTCCGCGCCGCCGACCAGGCCGCGCGCGAGGTCGAACGCGCGCACGGCGGGAATGCCGCCGTCGACCAGCATCGCCGTCGTGCGATAGAACTGCGACTGGCGAAACACGCGGAAGTGTTGCCCGATGCCGGGCAGCGCCAGCAGGCGATCGGCGAGCCAGATCCGCAGCGCCGGCCGGCGCAGCGCGATGGCCGTCGCCACGGCCAGCACCGCGAGGCCGATGCCCAGCCCGGCGCCGTGCGCGTGCACCATGCCGCCCCACGCCATCAGCAGGCGCGACATCAGCGGCAGCTCGCGCCCGCTGTGTTCGAGGAGCGTCGCGAACCGGGGCACGACGAAGCCGAGCAGGAACAGCACGACGGCCGCGCCGACGAACAGCAGGACCGTCGGATAGATCGCCGCCGACACCACGCGCGCGCGCAGCTCGTGGAGCGTCGCGCTGTTGCGCGAATAGCGCGTCAGGCTGCCGGCGAGCCCGCCGGTCTGCTCGCTCGCCTTCACGCACGCGACCAGCACCGGCGGGAAGACGTCGCTTGCATGCTCGAGCGCCGCGGACAGCGACTGCCCCTCTTCCAGTTGCCGCAGCAGGTCGCGATACACCTGCGCGGACGCCTCGCGCCGCTCGTTGCCGCCGAGCGTGCGCAGCGCGTCGACGACGCCGACGCCCGCGTCGAGCAGCGCCGCGAGCTCGCGCGCGAACAGCTCGACGTTGAAGCGCGCGCCCGGCATCCCGAGCCGGTTCGCGCCGCGCCGCCGCCGCCGCGCGTCCGCGCTCACCGACACGACGCGAAAGCCGCGCGAGCGCGCGAGTGCCGCCGCGCTCGCCGGCGAATCGCTGTCGAGGCGAAGCGTCTGGACCGCGCCGCTCGTATCGAAGACACGCAGCATGAACTTCACGTCGACTCTCCTTGCAAGCCCGCTCACGGCAGGCGCGGTTCGCCGCGCGCTGCCTCCCTACCACGACGAGATCGTCACGTTCTCGCCGGTGCCGCCGCCGCGCCCGTCCTTGCCGAGCGAAAACAGGTCGTAGTCGCCATGCTCGCCGGGCGACCGATACTGGTACGGACGATCCCACGGGTCCACCGGCACGGCCTTCTGCAGATAGGGGCCGCTCCACCGCGACGCGTTCTGCGGCTTGTTCACGAGTGCGTCGAGGCCTTCCTCGGTCGTCGGATAGGTGCCGACATCGAGCCGGTACTGGTCGAGGGCCTGGCCGAGCGACACGATCTGCGCGCGCGCGATCTTCACGTTCGACTTGCCGACCTGCTCGAAATACCGCGGCGCGACGAGGCCCGCGAGCAAGCCGATGATGACCATCACGACGAGCAGTTCGAGCAATGTGAAGCCGCGGCTCGCGCAGGCGCGGCATGCAGGCCCGGCGCCGTGCCGCACCGGCCCCGGCATGCCAGGCTGGATCGAGGACGATTCGTCGCGCACGGCTCCCTCCCTGTATCGACCCGCCGCTTCAACGCCGCTGAAGCCGTTGAAGCCATTGAACTCATTCTTGTGCAGGTCGTGACGGGCCAGAAGTAGGGAGTGCCGTCCATCGACATGGGTAAAGCCCCCCCAGTTGCGCTACCCGCCGATGGCGGGTATTCACACCCGGTCGTCGTCGCGCAGCGCGAGCACGCCGATGTCGATCGCGAAGTGGACGAGCCCGGCCAGGTTCGCGATGCCGAGCTTGCGCATCAGGTTCGCACGGTGCTTTTCCACCGTCTTCGGGCTGAGCTTCAGGCACTCGCCGACCTGCCGGCTCGTGTGCCCTTCGACGACGAGGCGCAGCACCGTGCGCTCGCGGCCCGTCAGCGCGTTCCACAGCCGCGCCTTGTGTGCGGACTCTTCGCGTACCTCATGCGCACTTGCGCGGGACCGGTACGCGTCGAGGCTGACCACGCACTTGCCCTGCATCACGAAGCGCATCTCGCGGACCAGGTCGGCGAACGACGCATCCTTGACCACGTAGGCCGCCGCGCCGGCGGCGAACGACTCCCGCACGTGGCCTTCGCTGCGGTGAACGCTGAGGACGATGATGCGCGCATGCGGCGCATCGCGCCGGATCGCCGCGATCGCGTCGAAGCCGCTGCCGCCCGGCATCGACAGATCCATCAGGACCAGATCGGGCTGCGTGAGCGCGGCGAGGCGGCGGGCCTCGTAGCCGCCGCTCGCCTCGCCCACGATGCAGTAGTCGTCCAGCTCGGAAACCATGCGGCACAGGCCGACGCGCAACAGGTGCTGATCCTCGACCACCAGCACGCGAGTCTTCTTGTCCAATTTCGTCGCTCCTTGCCGGACGCGTTGCGCCTGTCTCGCGCCCGGCCGTTTCGGCGGCGGGCGCAAGTTCATCATCGGCGTGACCCGACGCTAGTCGGAAGCGACGACGTCGCGATACGCGTCGAGTAGTTCCGACGGCGTCGCGAAGCCGTCGATGCGCATCCATTGCTTGCCCGGCGCGGCGCGCAGGAACGCAACCGGCGCGTGATTCATCTTGTCGCCGCGGTACACGTTGAATGCGCGCTGCGCGGCGATGCTCGCGTCGACCGAGCCGGTGTAGTACTGCCACTCGGGGCCGGCCTCGAATCGCGCCGCATAGGCCTTGAGCCGCGCAGGCGTGTCCTCTTCCGGGTCGATCGAGATCGACACGATGTGCACCTTGTCGCGATCGCTGCCGAGCTCGCCCTGCAGCCGCTCGAGCGTCTGGCTGATCATCGGGCAGATGGTCGTGCAGCTGGTGTAGATGAACGTCAGGATCACCGGCCGGCCGTCGTTCAGTTCGTCGACCAGCGACACGGTCTTGCCGTCGTCGCGCACGAGCTCCACCGGCGGCAGCGCATAGTCGACCATCGAGTGCAACGTGCCGGGCGCGACTGCGTGATGCATGTGCATGCCGGCGCCTCCGGCAGCGCTTTCGGTGGCCCCTTCGGCGGCGCTCCCGGCGCCGTTGTCGATCGCGCTCCCGGTGGCTTCGTCGGCCGCTTTCCCGTTGGCGTTCGCCGGCGCGGTCTCGGGCGCCGGTTCAGCCGGCGTCATCATCATGCTCCCGGCATCGTGCTCCATGGCGCTCCCGGCCGCGTTCCGCGCAGTGTCCGCGGCCGCGTCGTCGGTCACGCTTCCGGCGGCGTTCTGCGCCGCGCGCTCCGCCGTGTTCCCGACGGCGTTCTCCATGACGCTCCCGGCGGCATCCTCGGCAGGCGCGCACCACGCGGCAGTCGCGGCAAGCGCGGCGCCCGCGAGCACGAATGCGCCCGCAGTCGATTTCGCAGTCCCTTTCATATTCGTCTCCGTGGCGATAAACCAGGCGGCGATGGATTCTCCGCCTCGCACGTGCAGTGTCCGGAATATGTCCGCCATGGTCATTGGATGACGCCCCCCAAAGGCCGGTAGGGTGAGCCCGCCTGGTGGGTTTCCCGCGGTTCGCAACGGGGATGTCTCCCCCGCCACGCCCCCGCATTTACCCGGTTGCCGCGTGCGCCGGCCGCAGCCTAGAATGGCAGAAATCTTACGGTTTCCTTATTACGCACGATCGGGAGATCTCATGACTGAACGCCAGCCCGAAGGGCCGCAGATCAGGCTGCTCGATCTGATCGACGCGATGCGCAAGCTTCGCGGCGCGGTCCGTCCAGGCAATCGCGCCGCCGGCATCGTCACCGATGCGCGCGGGGCAGCGCTTGCCATTCTCGCGCCCGACGGCGCCTTCGTCTCCGTGAATCGCAGTGCCGCGGCGCTCCTGGGCTACTCGAACGACGATCTCGTCGGCAAGCACCTCGCCGACCTCGCGCCCGACGACACCCACGCCGAATTGGCAGACGAATTGTCGACGAGCGCCCGCAGCCCGTTCCACTCGTTCAGCGCGATGCTCTGCGGGCGAACCGGCCATCCCGTGCAGCTCCTGCTGCATCAGCAGCCGCTCGCCGCGCGGGACGCGGGCGCCAGCCTGCTGCTGACGCTGTTCGAGGAGCCGCTGTCTTTCGAACTCAAGCCGCACGGCACGGCCGATTCCGCCGATGCGAATGCGCGCGCTTGCCAGACCTGGCTGATGCTCGGCCAGCAGAAGGAGCGCCATCGGCTGAGCGCGGAACTGCATGACGGCATCGGCCAGGCCTTGACGCTCATCAAGCTGATGAACGAGGACGCGCTCATGCGCCTGCGGCGCGGCGACATCGGCGAGGCCGAAGGCCTGCTCGACGCCACCGTTCATCGCATCCGCGAAACGATCGGCGACGTGCGGCAGATATGCGGGGAACTGCGACCGCTGATGCTCGACAGGCTCGGCCTGCCCGCGGCATTGGCGTCGTTGTGCCGGCGCATCGAGCGCGACACGGAAACGCAGTCGGTCACGTTCAATTGCGACGTCGACGACGACGACGTGCCGGAGCATCTGAAAGCGGACATGTTCCGCGTCGCGCAGGAGGCGCTCAACAACATCGTCAAGCACGCGGAAGCCAGCGAGATCTCGCTCGGCCTGCACCACGTCGCGGGCGGCCTGCTGCTGACGATCCAGGACAACGGCGTCGGCTACGAGCACCGCCCGCTGGCGACGGAAGACGCGCGCACGACCGGGCTCGGCCTGATCGGCATGCAGTACCGCGTCGAGTCGCACGGCGGCACGTTCTCGATCCGCTCGTCGGCCACCACCGGCACGTTCGTCTCGGCGACCTGGGCGCTTTGACGTGCCCGCTCAGCCGTCCGCTTCGCCGAGCGGATATTCGCGCAATGGCGCCCGCGCATCGGCGCCGCCCGCCTGATCACCGCTGCCGGTCGAGCGCACGGCCAGGTCGTTCGCATTGGGCTCCGCGCACTTCGCCGCCAGCGACGTCAGCAGGCCCATGTTCATCGCGACGAGCACCAGCTCCGTCAGGTTCGCGATATGGAGCTTGTGCATCATGCTGGCGCGATATTTCTCGATCGTCTTCGGGCTCAGGTTCAGGTATTGGCCGACCTGGCGGTTGGTGCGCCCTTCGGCGATCAGCTTCAGCACGCTGCGCTCGCGCGCGGTCAGGATGTCCCAGGCAGTCTTCGGCGCGGGCATTTCACGGCCGGTCACGAATGAATCGACCATGTACCCGTACACCTCCGCGCTCAGGTGCTTCTTGCCCTGCATGACCGCGCGCATCGCCAGCAACAGCTCCTCGAACGAGACGTCCTTGAGCACGTAGCCGTCGACGCCGGCACGCAGCGCCTCGCGGACATACTCCTCGCTCTGATGCACCGTCAGCGCAACGATCCGCACCTGCGGCGAGCGCCGCTTGATCGCCGCGCTCGCATCGATGCCGTTCATCCCGCGCATCGACAGATCGATCAGCATCAGGTCCGGCGCCAGCGCGATCGCCTGCTGGCACGCCTCCTTGCCGTCCCTCGCCTCGCCGATGACCTCGTAGTCGCCTTGCGCGCTCAGCATCGAGCGCAAGCCGCTTCTCAGCAGGTCATGGTCCTCTGCAATTACCACTCGACATTTGGTATTCACGTCTTCCACTCCCGGTTGCCCCCCCACCCGGTCGCCGCGGAATGCCCGGTACAGCCATGTCGTATCCGCAGGGCCGGCAACACTCGCTGGGTATCGTTCCCAGTCCTGATCGCTCCATGCGCTTGCTCCCGCAACCAACTGTCATGCCGCTCGATAGAGCAAGGATCGCGCCACGGCCCGGCCTGCCCGCACCAGCCGGGGCCCGGGCTCGGCACGGCCGGCCGGGAACAAGCGGAGTTCCTCCGGGTTGTTTCAGAAATGAATCCTTTGGGGGTTTTTCGCCGTGCTAGTACGACTACGGATAACGGAATTACCACTCGTTTTTTGCGACCGACAGAAATGATTGAAGCGCGACAACGTTAAAACAGAAAGAAGCCGCGTGACTCGCCGCAAGAATTGTAATCGGCGCTGGTTAACTTCCATTACCGCCGATTACCGACGTAACAATCTTGCACCATTCATCGCGGCCGGCCGTGCATGCGTCGAAGTGTAGGGAGGTGCCCCATTGCAGCGCGGATTTTTCGTACACCACAATTCAGGTGCAGGAGATCCGGAAGATGCGCCATCGCCTCTTATCCCGTCTGGGAAACGCCATCGTCGCCGCATGCTTGGGGCTCGGCGTCGCGTGGCCATACGGCGCGCAGGCGGAAATATTCGGTGCGGTCACAAGCAACGGCGTCATCGTGTTGACGAACGCGCCCGGCAAGGCGGGCCTGAAGGTGATCGTCGCGAACGCGCCAGGCGCCGAACCGGGCACGCGGCGCGCGTCGTCGAAACCGGCCGACGGCGTCGTGCTGTCGCGATTCGCGGACGTCATCGAGGAAGCGAGCCACGCGTCTCGCGTGCGCCCCGAACTCCTGCGCGCGGTGATCGACGTCGAGTCGGGATACAACCCGAAGGCGGTGTCGGACAAGGGCGCCCTCGGCCTCATGCAGCTGATGCCCGACACCGCGCGACGCTTCTCGCGCGGAGACATGCTCAATCCGCGCGACAACGTGCTGGCCGGCGCGCAATACCTGCGCTTCCTGCTCGACCTGTTCAACGAGAACGTGGAGCTCACGCTGGCCGCGTACCACGCCGGGGAAAACGCGGTGATACGCGCCGGCTATCGCATTCCGTCGTTTCCGCAGACGCGCGTGTACGTCCCGCGCGTGCTCGCGCGCTACAAGCAGCTGCTCGCCGCGAACTAGCCGATGCCGATGCTCGCACCACGCATCGCGATCCGGCGAATGCGGTGCGCACGGCAGCGTTGCCGGTTCGATGCCCGGCAACGCGTAGCACGCGGGCGCTGCCGCTCAAGGAAACGCGGGAATGGCCGGGTCCTCGCCCTCGAGGTGCACGTCGGCGTGGTGCAGCCTGATCATGTCTTCGACTTCATGCACGCGCGCCTTCGCGACGTCGACCATCATCAGCAGCTCGCCGCGTTCGATGCCTTCCTCGAACCGCTTCAGGCGCGTATTCGGCACGTCGACGCCGATCATCGACGCCGCCCACGCGCCGAAGCCGGCGCCGGACAGCGTGATCGTCATCACGGCGCCGCCGGCGATCGGCAGGCCCGCCGGCGGAAACATCAACGCGAGCAGCGCCATCGCCATCCCGGTCGCACAGCCGACGGCCGTGCCGCGCGCGAGCGACGGCAGCAGATCGCTGCGCTGCGCCAGTGTCGCCGCCGGCAAACCGTCGAGCACGGTGTCGCGGTTCGCGATGACATGGATGTGCCGCCACGCGACCCGCTGCAACAGCAGCTCGTTCACGATCAGCTGCGCGCACTGCGGCGTCGGCAACAGAAGATAGATGCGTCTCATGGCTCCCTCCTACCTTGCGTCACGCATGCACGGACGCCCCTGATGGCATTCTCGTCCGGCGCACCACCCGCTTGAAGTAGGAACACCCGCCGACATGCATGGGTAGAACACGGTAGACGGCGCCACGCACGCCGCTTCAAAGCCGCCCGTAGCTGTGCAGCCCGGACAGGAACATGTTGACCCCGAGGAACGCGAAGGTCGTGACGATCAGGCCCGTCAGCGCCCACCAGGC
>LOZU01000121.1:0-1651 GCA_001527685.1 Burkholderia pyrrocinia | reverse complement strand
TTACATGTTCGGGTAATTCGGCCCGCCGCCGCCTTCCGGCGTGACCCACACGATGTTCTGCGTCGGGTCCTTGATGTCGCAGGTCTTGCAGTGCACGCAGTTCTGCGCGTTGATCACCAGGCGGTCGCTGCCGTCGTCGTTCTTCACGAACTCGTACACCGCCGCCGGGCAGAAGCGGCCCTCCGGCCCCGCGTACGTGCGCAGGTTCACGTCCACCGGCACGCTCGCATCCTTCAGCGTCAGGTGCGCCGGCTGGTTTTCCTCGTGGTTCGTGTTCGAGATGAACACCGACGACAGCCGGTCGAACGTCAGCTTGCCGTCCGGCTTCGGATACTCGATCGGCTCGCACTGCGACGCCGG
Source organism: Burkholderia pyrrocinia (assembly GCA_001527685.1). Classification (GTDB taxonomy): domain Bacteria; phylum Pseudomonadota; class Gammaproteobacteria; order Burkholderiales; family Burkholderiaceae; genus Burkholderia; species Burkholderia pyrrocinia_D. The sequence goes on along the minus strand of LOZU01000121.1, from coordinate 1,291 downwards.
CTTCAGCATCTCGTGGTCGGCGTGCTTGTGATGCAGCGTCCACGGCACGTTGCCGCCCATCACCTTCTGCTCGAGGCCGACCATCAGCGTGCCGAGGTACAGGCCCTTGGCCATCCACTGCTTGAAGTTGCGCGCGCGGTACAGCTCGTTGTACAGCCACGATTGCTTGAACGCGTCCGGATACGCGTTGAGCTCGTCGCCTTGACGCCCGGCCTGCACCGCGTCGAACGCCGCATCCGCGGCCAGCATGCCGGTCTTGATCGCCGCGTGGCTGCCCTTGATCCGCGACGCGTTCAGGAAACCCGCGTCGTCGCCGATCAGCGCGCCGCCCGGGAACACCGTCTTCGGCAGCGACAGCAGCCCGCCCGCGGTGATCGCGCGTGCGCCGTAGGACACGCGCTTGCCGCCTTCGAGGAACGCGCGGATCGACGGGTGCGTCTTGTAGCGCTGGAATTCCTCGAACGGCGACAGGTACGGGTTCGTGTAGCCGAGGCCAACCACGAAGCCGACCACGACCTGGTTGTTGTCCATGTGGTACAGGAACGAGCCGCCGTAGGTATCCGACTTCAGCGGCCAGCCGGCGGTGTGGATCACGAGGCCCGGCTTGTGCTTGGCCGGATCGATTTCCCACAGCTCCTTGATGCCGATCCCGTAGGCCTGCGGATCCGCGTTCGCGTCGAGCTTGTACTTCGCGATCAGCTGGCGGCCGAGGTGGCCGCGGCAGCCTTCGGCGAACAGCGTGTACTTCGCGTGCAGCTCCATGCCGAGCTGGAAGTTCTCGGTCGGCTCACCGTCCTTGCCCACGCCCATGTTGCCGGTCGCGACGCCCTTCACCGAGCCGTCGTCGCTGTACAGGATCTCGGCGGCCGGAAAGCCTGGGAAGATCTCGACGCCCAGCGCCTCGGCCTGAGCCCCAAGCCAGCGCGTGACATTGCCGAGCGAGATCACGTAGTTGCCGTGGTTCTTGAAGTTGTCCGGCAGCGCCCAGTTCGGCGTCTGCACCGCGCTTTTCTCGGACAGGAACAGGAAGCGGTCTTCCGTCACCTCGACGGTGAGCGGCGCGCCTTGCTCCTTCCAGTCGGGGAACAGCTCGCCGATCGCGCGCGGGTCCATCACCGCGCCCGACAGGATGTGCGCGCCGATCTCGGAACCCTTCTCGAGCACGCACACGCCGATCTCGGTGCCTTTTTCGGCAGCCAGCTGCTTGAGCCGGATCGCGGCCGACAGCCCGGCCGGGCCGCCGCCGACGATCACGACGTCGTATTCCATCGATTCGCGCGGGCCGTATTGC
>LOZU01000120.1:0-5222 GCA_001527685.1 Burkholderia pyrrocinia | reverse complement strand
AACGGCGCGCACATGTATCCGATCGGCACGTTCGCTGCCAAGGAGCAGCTCGCGGGATGGTTGAGGCTTGAAGGGCGAGGAGCGCATCGCGTCCACTTCTCGCCTGAGCTGGCGGGCGACTTCTTCGATCAGTTGACTGCCGAGCGGCTTGTTACGAAGTGGATCGGTGGCAAAGCGAAACGCGAATGGTGGAAACCCAAGTCGGCGCGCAATGAGGTACTCGATCTGATGGTCTACAACATGGCCGCCTCTTGGTTTGTCGGCCTGCCGCGCTGGAGAGCCATTCAATGGGAAACCCTGCAGGGCAACCTCGAGCGTGACGATCTGTTCCGGCAAGTCGAAGCGGGTGCGCCCGAATCGCCGGCGCATGGAGAGGGCGGCGGCGACGTGTCGACCGATGCTGTTGCGGGCGAGACGCCGGCCGAGGCAGTGCCTGCCGCACCAGCGCGGCCGCCACTCGAATCAAGGCCAATGCTGCCGCCACGAACTGTCCGCCAGCCTGTGCGACGGGTTGGGCGGTCGTCGTATCTGAACCGTAGGTAGAGGAGTTTTCATGGCTTACACACGTGCTGACCTCGATCGTATTCAAGCCGCGATCGCTAAGGGCGAGCTGGAGGTGCAGTACGCCGATCGGCGCGTGCGTTATCGCTCGATCGCCGAGCTGCGCGATGCCCGCACCGAGATCATTCGCGACCTGAACGGCGCGGCAGGACGCTCGTCGATCGTCCGGATTCGCCACGCCGGCAAGGGTGTGCGATGAGGCGCGGCTATCCGTCACTCGCGCAGCGCGGATTCGTGGTGCCGACGCGGCTGAAGGCGGCGGCCTACGAATCGGCGAGCACGGTCGGAGCGCGCGCGAAGTCGTGGCGGGTATCGAGTGCGGGACCGAATGCGGCGGCGGTGCAAAACCTGCCGCTGATGCGGTCTCGCGCTCGCGACGCGATCCGCAACGACCCGTGGGCGAAAACGGCGATCGCACGACTCGTCTCGAACACGATCGGCAACGGCATACAAGCGCATCCGCAGCATCCGAACGACGCTGTGCGCAAGATGCAAAAGCAACTTTGGGAAGACAGCGGGGAGGAAATCGACGCGGACGAGCTGTTCGACCTGGCCGGATTGCAAACGCTCGCCGCACGCGCGTTTTTCAGCGACGGCGAGGTGCTGGTGCGTCGACGGCTACGCAGTCCGCGCGACGGCTTGGCGGTCCCGATGCAGATCCAGCTTCTCGAAGGCGATCTACTGCCGATGGAGAAGAACGAGATCGTGCCGGGCGGTGGAGAGATCATCAACGGCGTCGAGTTCGACGCGGACGGTCGACGCGTTGCGTATCACCTGCTGAAGCGCCATCCCGGCGAGTACGGGCGTGCGTCGATGACCAACATGCAGACCGTTCGCGTGCCGGCCGACGAGATTGCGCACGTCTTTCTCGCGCTTCGGCCCGGCCAGGTGCGCGGCGTGCCCGAGCTGTCGACGGTGTTGCTGCGGCTCAAGTCGCTGGACAACTTCGATGACGCGGTGCTGTTTCGGCAGGAGGTCAGCAATCTCTTTGCCGGGTTCATCACGAAGCCGCCCACCGAGCCGGGGTTTCCGGGAGATCCAGTCACGGGCGGCGCAGCGCAGTACGACGTTGACGGCTTCTCGCCGGTCGTGTCGCTCGAACCGGGGAGCATGCAGGAGCTGGCTCCAGGCGAGGGCGTCACATTTGCCGCGCCGCCCGGTGCGGGAACTGACTACGGCCCGTTCATGCGCCAGCAGCTTATGGCGGCTGCGGCGTCGGTCGGCATGCCGTACGAAGTCATGACGGGCGATCTGCGCGACGTGAGCGATCGCGTGCTGCGCGTGATCCTGAACGAGTTTCGGCGATCGATCGAACAGATCCAGTGGAACGTACTTATCCACCAGCTCTGCCGCAAGGTCTGGCGCTGGTGGGTCGATGCGTGCGCGCTGTCGGGTGCGATGCCGATGCCGGACTACTACCGGAACCGGCGCGCGTATCTGCGTGTGCGGTGGGTGCCGCAGGGCTGGCCGTACATCCATCCCGTGCAGGACGTCACGGCGAAGCGCATGGAAATCCGCTCCGGGTTGGCAAGCCGGTCCGGTGCGGTGCTTTCGCGTGGGGACGATCCGGAGCAAGTCGACCGCGAGAACGCGGACGATCTCGCGCGGGAGCGCCGGCTCGGGATTCGATATGACACGCTCGATCCGCTCGACGGCACGGGTGACGCATTTAAAGGGGATGGCGAATGAAAGGGAAGAAACGTTGGTGGGACATCCGCGCGCAAGCAAGTGCGGACGGCGAGAAGGTTGCCGAGATTCGGATCTACGGTGACATCGGATTTTGGGGCACCGACGCGGATCTGTTCGCATCGAAGCTCGACGAGGTGGCGGCGACGGCAACGTCGATCGTCGTCGCGATCAACTCGATGGGCGGTGACGTGTTCGACGCATTCACGATCTACAACGCGCTGCGTCGGCATGCCGGCAAGGTAACCGGCCGCGTCGACGGCGTCGCCGCGTCGGCCGCATCGTTGATCCTGATGGCATGCGACACGATCGTGATGCCGTCGAATGCCATGCTGATGATCCATAACCCGCATACGGTCGCGGCCGGCGAGGCCGAGGACTTCCGTCGTCTCGCGGATCTGCTCGACAGCACGGGGGCGAACATCCTCGCGGCGTATGTCCAGCATAGCGGTCTGTCGGAAGACGATGTGCGCGCGATGATGAACGCGGAGACCTGGCTGACGGCATCGCAGGCGAAGGAGCAGGGCTTCTGCGACTCCATCGAAGAGCCGATCAGCATCGCCGCGTACGCGGGCGCTGCGCGGCTCGCTGCACGCTTCTCAGCAGTACCGGCAGAGATTCGCGCGGTGTTGGAGAACGACGGCGAGGTGCCGCCTCCGAATCCGCCGGCCGATCCTGCGCCGCCGCCGCCGCCGCCGCCGCCGCCGCCGCCGCCGTCGGCGACGCCGGACGTTACGGCGCTCGCTTCGCACGTGTATGCCGCATGCCGCGACGCGCGGATCGAGCACTGCGCCGAGGGCATCGTGCTGTCGACGGGCCTGCGCGATCGCGCGACGGTCGATGCTGCGATCCGCAGCGCGCAGGACATTGCAGGCATCTGTCTGGCCGCGAGCCTGACGGAGCTGACCGCTGGCTTCGTGTCGGACGGCCTGACGCCCGATCAGGTTCGCGCGCGGCTGTTCGAGCGCGTGACAGCGTCGCAGCCGAGCATCACCAACCGTCCCGTACCTGGGACATCCAACACGCCGCAGGTCGACGCGCGTGCGCCGCGTGCGGCGTCCATCTACGCGGCTCGCAAGGGCGGCAAGTAACTTTGACGTAACCCGAGGAGGGGAATCACATGTCGAATGCGAAGCAACAGGGCGTGCTGCCCGCTGAATTTCTTGTGTCGGAGGGTAACGGGCAGATTTCCCGTGAACCCCTCATCGTCAAAGCTGGCCCGGCGCTGCCGGCCGGCCAGGTGCTCGGCGTGACCGGCACCGGCGAATATGCGCCGTACCTGAACACGGCGAACGACGGTTCGGAAGTCGCAGCGGCCATCCTGTACGCGCCGCTGGCGGCGTCTGATGCGCCGCGTCCGGCGACGGGCATCGTGCGGCTCGCCGAGGCGGTCGGCGGTCTGCTCACTGGTCTGGACACTGCTGGCCGAGCCGACCTCGCCGAGCGCCACGTAATCATCCGCTGATCGCGGTTCATGTCTTCGAAGGCCACGCAATGCGCGTGGCCTTTTTTGTATCCATTCTTCAAGTTGGAGGTTGTATGGCGGACATCGCCCTGTTTCAAGACGATGCATTCTCGCTGTCGTCCCTGAGTGCGGCAATCAACGAGCAGCCGTATGTGCCCGGCCGGATCGGCACGCTCGGCCTGTTCGAGGAGGACGGTATCACGACGACGACGATTCAGATCGAGCGCGATGGCGATACGCTGTCGCTCGTCGGCGCAGGCGAGCGCGGCTCCCCGGCCGCCGTTGTTGCGGGGAGCAAGCGCAACATGATCCCGTTCAATACCGTGCACCTGCCGCAGCGCGGCGTTATCAAAGCGGACGAGATCCAGAATCTGCGGGCGTTCGGTTCGGAAACCGAGCTGGAGGCGCTGCAGACCGTGGTGAATCGCCGCCTCGCGAAGATGCGCCGCCAGCTCGACGCGACGCACGAATTCCACCGGATTGGCGCGATCAAGGGCGCGGTGCTGGATGCGGACGGCAAAACGGTGCTGATCGACCTGCTGAAGTACTTCGGAATCGAGCAGACGGCGATTCCGTTCGAACTGGATGCGGCCGGCACGGAAATCCGTCAGAAGTGCCAGCTCGTGCAGGATGCGATCGAAGACGCGCTCGGTGCGACGACGTACACGGGGGTGCGAGTGCTCTGCGGTCGCGCGTTCTGGAACAAGCTGATCGTCCTCAAGACCGTGAAGGAAACGTATCTCGCGACCGCGATGGCGGCGTCGCTGCGCGGCGACACACGCGACGCGTTCGATATCGGCGGGTGCACGTTCGAACGCTATCGCGGCCGGGTCGGTGACGTCGGTTACGTCGCGGACAATGAGGCGCATGCAGTGCCCGAAGGGGTGCCGGATCTGTTCATCACGCGCTTCGCGCCGGCCGACTACGTCGAGGCGGTCAACACAACCGGTCTGCCGTACTACGCGAAGCAGGAGCTGATGGACTTCGGCAAGGGCGTCGAGATCGAGGCGCAGTCGAACCCGATCCACCTGTGCACGCGCCCGAAGGCGATCGTCAAGTTGAAGGCGTGACATGGCGTTCCGGGATCTGGTTGCGGACGTCGACGCTGCGGTGCTGCGCGATCTCGGCGACGCGGACATCACGATCGACGGCCGGCCCGTCGAAGGGATGTTCGCATCGCCGTGGCTCGGGCCGGATCTCGGCAGCCAGCGCACGCAACTGGTTGCGCCCGTGTTCCATCTGCGAGACCGCGATGCCACGAACGTCCGGCAAGGCAGCGTCCTGGTCGCGAGCGGCGAACGGTATCGCGTGCTCGAGGCAAAGCCGGACGGCACGGGCTGGACCGTCCTCATTCTCCAATAGCGCATATGGATGACCTGAAAGTCGAGATCGACATCCGTGAGGTGACGGCGGCTCTTCATGGGCTGACTCCGAACGCGATGCGGGCCGCGTGGCGACGCACGTTGCGCAAGACGGCAGCGTGGATCAAGAGCCAGACCGCGAAGGAAGT
>LOZU01000119.1:0-7516 GCA_001527685.1 Burkholderia pyrrocinia | reverse complement strand
CCGCCGAGCTTGCCGCCCGGCAGCGTGAGGTTCCACGGTGCGTAGCCGCCTTCGAGCGCGACCGTGACCGTCTTCCATTCCTTCGCATGGACGACCCCTGCCGACAGCATGACCATACCCACTGCAGCGCCCGTCAATGTCCTTGCCAACGCCTTGAGCTTGCTTTTCACGTGCTTCTCCTCTGATGAAAGACGTTTGCCGTGCGAGTCATCGTTCGGCATGTTGTATATACAAGTGTACGAGGACAAAAAAATACAAAGCAAGAGAAATCAATGGGAGTCCAGACAACCTATGGAAAACCATGACGCACGGTTCATTCCGCTCCATCCGATGTCACGTACGGAGCCCGTCGTTTCGCCCCACTCGCGCAGGCCCGGCCCTGCCGCTCGACGCAACACATAGGGGCCACCCTCGCCGTTCCAACAAACGGCGGAAGTGATCTCGCCGGCTATCGGACGATAGCCTCGGACGAGCGACGCTCGCAGGTCAGGGCAATTGATGCCGTCCGCGCTCGGGCGAGCGGGAGATGGGGCGCGTGACCGGTCGCGATGAGAAGCGATGCCGGGGGTCAGGCATTGAGCAACATGCCAGTTCGAAGGGCGCGCGTGCCGGTCACTCGCCCAAGCGGCGCCCCGGCCGTCACAAATCGAATCCCGCGACGCATGTAGAAAATTCCGGAAGTATTGCTGCGCACCGTAATCGTCTTGTCCGTTAGCGGATCGACAATGTCGAAGAGCGGGGCGTCGGCGCGAATGTGGTCGCCCGGTGCCGCGTGGTGGATCAGAATGCCGCTTGCGGGTGCGTGGAATTCTTCGCTGCCGGCCAGCGGGGTTGGTTCGTGCACGAGCGGAGGAAGCGGCCTTGCGTTGCCTCTCAATGCCCCCCGCGCCCGTAAGAATTCGATGACCGCTTCCGCGTCGCGCGCGGCGGTTTCGTAAGTTACGTCACGCTGCCCGCGGCATTCGATCGTTGCGGCGATTGTTCCCGGCAGCAGCGAGGCTGCGCATCCAGCCCGCTTTTGCAGCCTCCACCAGGGAAGGCTGTGCGCCTCGTCAAATGACTGGCCGCCCGACTCCGTCGCAATCAACGAAGCCTGTGCCCCCAAATAGCGGGCGAGCGGCTCGAACTGCGGCCATGCCGCATCGCTTGTATACAGATGCAGCGTCGCTTCGAGCGAACAGTGCAGATCGATCACAACGTCGGCGTCCAATGACAACGACAGCAACGCATGCTGCAGCGATTCAAACTCGGTACGTGGATCGTGTCGCGCGAGCGCTTCGCGCATCCAGGTTCGCACGATGGCGACGTTTTGCGTCGCGTCCGCGCCGAGTCTGCCGTCGAGTTGGTCCACCAGCTTGTCGAATGCCGGGAAGTTGCGGTTGAAATTTCGACCGCTGGCGAGCTCGTATCGACCGATGAACTGGCCGAGCACGTGCTGGCTCAGTCCCACAGGGTTCGCCACCGGCACGACGACTATCTGCGCCACGAGCTCGCCGGCAGCCTCCATCTCCGCAAGACGACGCCTGAGCATCACGCCGACCAGCATTGCCGGCGTTTCATCGGCGTGCAAAGCCGCCTGGATATAGATCTTTTGTCGTGCACCCTCCGCCTCTCGAGGGCCGAAATGAAAGCTGACGAGTTCGCGGCGGGTGCCGATCGTGGGTGAGATCAGGAAAGTCGATTGCACATGCATAGGGACAAAGACAGTAAGGGGGCACTGCGAATCACCGGGTCAGGTCAGTCGCCGTAGGTATCGAACGAGAAATAGCGACGAGCGATGCGTGTATATGTTCCATCCGCGAGCATCGACGCGATCGCGGCATCGATCGATGCTCTGAGCGCGACATCACTTTTGCGTATGCCGATCCCGACGCCCTTGTCGCCCATCGACAATGCCGAGCCGACAAACCCGAAGTCCTTGCCCCTCGGCGTGTCCAGGAATCCCTGATCGGCTTCGACCGTGCCGAGCAGTGCGCCGTCGATACGGCCATTGACCAGATCCGCGAACACTTCGTTCTGGCCTTTATAGGCCACTACGTTCACGCCGTGCGGAACCCATTGTGTCAGCGCATAACTCTCGAACTGCGATCCGGATTGCACCCCGATACGCTTGCCGGCGAGCGACTTCGCATCGCTACCAAACGCCGCCCCCTTGCGTGCAACCATGCGCGACTTGAATTGATAGAGCTTCGACGTGAACGCAATCTGTTGGGCACGTTTCTCGGTGATTGCCATTGATGAGAGAATGGCGTCTATCTTCCGCGCGTGAAGCGCCGGGATCATCCCGGAAAACTCCAGCTCCACCCATCTGCAACGGGCGCGAATGCGCCTGCAGATTTCGTCGCCGAGATCGACGTCGAACCCCCGGATGCTACCGTCCGGAGCTTTCGCCTCCATCGGCGGGTAGTTGGGATCGGTACCGAACCGGACGACGCGGGTTTCGTTCGCCCGCACGGTGGGCACCATGCAGACCAGGCTCATGACCGTCGTTCCGATCATCATCGCTTGCAGAAATTTCTTCACGGCCGCGTTCCTCTTGAAAAATTCCCCGCCATCCTAGTGTGCAAGAGAAGCATTGCGAAGCATCATTTCGATTATCATGATCGCTTTTACTGATCGGCCACACGATCATGACTCTCACTCAGTTGCGCGTTTTCGCCGCGGTCACCGAGCATGGGAGCTTGCGTGGCGCGGCGCGCGCACTCAAGGTGACTCAAAGCAACGTCACGCAGCAGCTGCAGAATCTTGAACTTGCACTGGGGGTACCGCTTGTCGAGCGCACGAATCGTGGCATCGTGCTGACCAAATTTGGGGACCGGCTTCTGGCGCGCGCCAGCGCGATTCTCGGGGAATGCGATCGTGCCGATAGCGAAATGCGGCAGCTGCGAGGAGACTTCGGCGGAAGTGTGGTTCTCGGCATGACCACCGAACCGATGGTTCAGACGCTCGCTCCGGTGCTCGAACAATATTGCGCGCGCTTTCCGCAAGTGTCGGTGCATCTGCTCAACGGTACGTCGCGCAAAATGATTTCATGGCTGCGCGATGGCGCGCTGGACTTTGCGGTCGCGCTGGTCGGTCCAGCAACCGACACGCAGGACCTGGCGGTGACGCCGCTGTACCGATCCGATCCCGTCGTCGTGTGCCGACGCGGGCATCCGCTTCGGCATGCGACGACGCTTGCCGAACTCGCTGACTGCAAGTGGATCGCCACCCGCCAGCCGGGCTCGTCAACAGCGCCACCCGTGAACCGGCTAACAACGTTGTTTGCCGAACACGGACTTGCACCGCCAAATATCGTCGTGACGACCGAGGCACTATTCGACACGCTGCATCTCGTAAGTGAAACGGACTGGCTGTCGCTGGAGCCATCAATCATCACACGATATCCGTTGTTCGGGGGAGGACTCGAGTCGATTGCAATCGCCGAGCGGGCGGCAGAATCCAGCGTCAGCGTCCTGCAACGCGCCAGCGTTCCGCTGACGCCGGTTGCGCAGGAACTGGCGACGATGATCGTGTCGTATGCCCGCATGACCCATGCCTGAAGAGTTATTCGAAAGTCACTTTTAGACGGGCGATCATGTCCGGTGGTTCACTGACACTAGGTGCGCTTGGTCCCGGTCGTTCCTGGCGACGCGATTCGCAACCGAAGATCCGCGAAAATAGACGCCGCGATGGACAGGATTTGAGTGTGTGCGGCACTACCAGGTTGACAGGATGTCCGCATCCACTGCGTTGATATCCGTATAACCGCACAGTGCCATCGAGGTGTCGAGTTCTTTTGCAATGATGTCGAGACTCTTTTCGACGCCTTCCTGACCAATTGCCGAGAGCCCGTATAGAAACGCGCGCCCTATCATCGTGCCGCGGGCGCCCAGCGCCACCGCCTTCAGCACATCTTGTCCAGTCCGGATGCCGCCGTCCAGCCACACCTCGATGTGATTTCCCGCGGCATCGACAACGGCGGGCAACGCCCTGATTGACGATAGCGCGCCGTCCAGTTGACGGCCTCCGTGATTGGATACCACGACGACATCCGCACCTGCGTCGGCCGCATGCAACGCATCGATCGGATCGAGAATGCCCTTGACGATCAGTTTCCCCTTCCAGCGTTTTCGCACCCACTCGACATCCGCCCAGCCAAGGGTCGGGTCGAACTGGTCATTTGTCCACGAATCGAGAGAAGACATGTCAGTCACGCCGTCGACGTGCCCGACGATGTTGCCGAAGTGACGCCGCCGCGTACGCGCCATCTGCATGCACCAGCGCGGCTTGCTCACCATGTTCAGGAGGTTCGGCAATGTGATGCGCGGTGGCGTTGACAAACCGTTCTTGATGTCTTTATGGCGCTGCCCGCCGATCTGGAGATCCATCGTCAGCACAAGCGCGCTGCAGCCTGCGGATGCGGCGCGAGCGATCAGCCGCTCGATGAACGAGCGGTCGCGCATCATGTAGAGCTGAAACCAGAAGGGGCCCGGCGCGTTTTCCGCCACGTCCTCGATCGAACAGATGCTCATCGTCGACAATGTGAACGGCACCCCGAATCGCTGGGCCGCGCGTGCAGCAAGGATTTCTCCATCAGCTCGCATCATTCCGGTCAGACCCGTCGGCGCCAACGCGACGGGCATCGTGACGCCGTGTCCTGCCATCGTTGTCCGGAGCGTGCGAGTTTCGATATTGACGCCGACCCGCTGACGCAGCTTGATCGCCTGAAAATCGGCTTCGTTCGCCTGATAGGTCGACTCGGTATAAGACCCGACGTCGATGTAGTCATAGAACATGCGCGGAATGCGCTGTTTCGCCAAGAAACGGAGATCTTCGATGCAGGTGATCGGGGCGGGCATAAATTGCTCCAGAATGTTGCACCGATGCTACCGGCCTCCGTTGCTTCAGTGTCGGAAATGTTGTCAGGTCCGGCACGAAAGAAATTCCGATGCCTCCATTACCACCTGCTCGCAGACGCTGCTGAGCCAGCGGGCAAATGCGCCTGCGGCCCCCTGCGACGCATGCGGCATTAGGCAATAAGGGGTGGCGGGACACACGACTCCGCGAAACAAGGGAACGAGTGTGCCGTCCGCGAGCCAGCGGCGCGCCAGCGCTAGGCTCCCAAGCGCGATGCCCTGGCCACTGGCCGCCGCCTCTAGAAGAAGCCCGAGGTCCATCAATTTCGGGCCGTGCGTCGGCTCCGGCCAGTCGAGGTTCGCGGCGCGGAACCAAGGTGTCCAGGGTTCCAGCGGGGTGCGCAACAACGGCATCGCGGTAAGGTCCGCGGGTTCGTGGACGGGCCCGAGCCGTTGCAGCAGCGAAGGCGCAGCCAACGGCGTTATGCAATCGAGCATCAGCGCCATCCCACCGACGCTGACGGGATCGCCGCCGCGAATCCAGAGGTCGGAATCGGGCGCCGCTGTGTCCGCGTTGGGCGCGGCGATCACGATCTCGAGTTCCAGCTCGGGATGCGCTGCCGTGAACGCCGCGAGGTGCGGCATTATGATCTGCCGCGCGAATGTCGGGGGCGAGCAAACGCGCAGTCGCTCCTTCTGTTCGCCGTGTTTCTGATGTAGAGACACAGCAGCGAGAAGGCGCAGTGGGCTTCGCAACTCGTCCAGGTACTCCTGGCCGATCGGTGTCAACGTCAATGACTTTCCGCTGCGCACGAGCAATTGCACACCCAGCAACTGCTCCACAGCTGCTACCCGTTTGGCGATGGCGCTCCCCGTCACGCAAAGCTCGTCCGCCGCCCGTTCGAAAGTGCCGTGGCGCGCGGCTGCCTCGAAGGCGAGCAGGCCATCGAGGGACGGGAGATGGGGGCGGGAAGCGTTCATTCGGAGATTCCAATGGAACGGGCATACGGCCCAGGCAGCATGGTGTCGGCAAGCACTGTATCGCAACGGGACGAGTCCGTTCATCGTTCGTCACGTCTGAAGCGAAACCCATTTCGGCGTCTGAACGAGGCTTGCTGACTTCCGACACAGGGTAGATGGCGGGACACCTGATATCCAGCAGCTGTGCGATTCGCAGACATCATTTCACTTTCTTGAAGGCCGTTTCTTTGGCGCGTCGGAACCCGTGGCGCCGATAGGAGACACGGGTTCCGACGCGCGCCGATGATGTTCGCCGAGGATCTTGTCGACCCGCCATTCGCGGTGCCGAATTCGCTCTTTCCGCTCGTCGTACGCACTTTCCACATCCTCCGCGAGAGGTGTGATTTCACCCAGCTCCGGAATGCGGTCAACAGGAGTCTTTCCACCGAGTGAGCCATGTGGCCGACGCCAGTTGTAGTCGAACTGCCACTCTTCGATTCGCAAGTCGATTGCCTGCTCTGTCGGGGCATGGTGGGACCAAAACTCGTTCAGGTCAGTAAGCTGCGAACGTTCAACCTTCCCATTGAGGTGCGGCGAGCGTGGTGGAATTGGCCGGAATTTGATGCACTCGTTCATCAGGCGCCGCTGCACGGATTCAGCGAAGAACTCGCCGTCGCGGTCGGTCTGGATACGCTGAATCGGAAACGGCATTTCCTCGACGACACGATCAAGGAAAAGCAGCGTATTTCGGGCATTTCTACGGGGGTAGATGGCCAGGACACGAAAGCGTGAACAGTCGTCGATGGCCGTGTACTGGTAGACGCCTCGCGCAACCTTCATCGTGTCCATCTGGACTCGGTCTCCGGGAACCGGACGGCTGTAACGCTTCGGCTGTGCCGGCCTCCTGGGGCGAACCAACGGCTTCACTGACGCTTCGCACAGGACCTTGTGAATGGTCGCAAGAGACAGTTCTCTTTGCTCGTGCAGACGCAATTCGTTCTGGATCCGCCGTGCCCCCTTTCGCTCACCCCGCAGGCGAAGAATCGTTGCCCGATCAGCGTCAGAGACCTTTCGATTCGGGCTGGTCAGAGGGCGGCGGCTTTGAGAGCGAAGACCTTCTTCTCCCGCCTCCTGGTAGCGGCGCAGCCACTTGCGAAGCGTCGGCCTGGAGATGCCACAACGCGTGCACACGAGACCGGCGTTGCCGGTCTCGTGATACATGCGCACCCAACGTAATCGCATCGAAATTTCGCGCTCCATCGTTCCATATTAGTTGAAACGATGTCTGCGAATCACACAAATCATGGAGTGCTTGGGCAGCCCGCTCTGCCCGCTTTTGCGGACACGCGTCCCTCCCAAGCCGCCTGAGCACCGATGCGACCTTCGCTGCTCGAGTTTCGATCTGTTCGAGGGTAGTCATGTTCACTCCAGCCGAGGCACCGGGCAGACACGCTAGCGAAATTGAAGGACAAGAAAGACGCGCTAGCAAAGTTAGTGAGCATAGCTGACATTACTTGTGGCGTAACGGCAACACTGCGGCAAATGCACCGTTTCCCCCAAACCCCTTGAAACTAGGCGGTTTGCGCTTGATCGCCGTTAGCATGGTTACTGAGCACCGCTAGCGCTAATTGTGAACACCAACAACTACATCGACGTCGTACAGGCAGCGCGCAAGGAAGGCCCCGGCGTGAAGGCCGTGATTCTCGACTTGCGCCTCA
>LOZU01000118.1:0-3545 GCA_001527685.1 Burkholderia pyrrocinia | reverse complement strand
AAGCGCGTGCTCGATTCGGTCAGCATCTACAACCCGGACAACGTCGCCGCGTACGGCGACGCGATCGCGGCGCTCTACCGGCGCGCGTGACGCGCCGGCCGCTTGCGCGCCCCTGAGGTGGAATCACCATGAAGATCAATGTCGCGATAACGATGAACGTGCAGCGCGACGCCGCGCAGTCGATCTGGTACAACGGCGCGAACCAGCACTGCGTGTACCTGTACATGCTGCTGAAGCAATCGCCGCTGGTCGGCGAAGTATGGCTCGCCCACGACGACGGCGTCACCGACTACCCGCAGGCGATGATGCTCGACACCTTCCGCGACGCGCTGCGGCCGCTGTCGGCGATCGTTCACCAGACCGACCTGCTGATCGAGATGAACGCGTTCATCCATCCGAGCCACGCGGACGCGGTGCGCCAGCGCGGCGGGAAATGCGTGACGTACCGCTTCGGCAACGACTACGTGATCGCGGTCGAGACGATCAACTTCGGCAAGAACGACTGGCGCCCCAATCCGCATCGCGTGCAGTTCGACGAAGTGTGGACCAACCCGCAGCACGCGCACACCTGCGCCGCATATTTCCAGGCGGTGTACCGCGCGCCCGTGTTCGTGCTGCCGCACATCTGGTCGCCGTATTTCATCGAGCGGAGCCTCGCGGCCGATCCCGAGCTGAAGGCGCGCTTCGGCTACCGGAACCACGGCCCCGCGAAGCGCATCGCGTTCTTCGAGCCGAACCTGAACGTCGTCAAGAGTTCGATCGTGCCGATGCTCGCGGCGAACGCGTGCTACGTCGCACATCCGGAGCTGGTCGAGCACGTGTACATGACCAACACGTTCGACAAGAAGGAAAACGTCGCCTTCAAGCATCTCGCGCTCGGGCTCGAGATGGTGCGCGACGGCAAGGCGACGGCCGACGTGCGCGCGCCGTTCGTCGCGTGGGCCGCGCATCACACCGACATCGTCGTGTCGCATCACTGGGAAAACGGCCTGAACTTCCTGCTCTACGACGCGCTGTACGGCAACTACCCGCTGGTGCACAACTCGCCGTTCCTGCGCGACGTCGGCTATTACTACGCGGATTTCGAGATCTTCGACGCGGCGCGCGCGATCGCGACCGCCGCGCAAACGCACGACGCGCGGCTCGACGACCATGCACGCGCGGCCCGCGACTGCCTGAACAAAGTCGACGCCTGTGCCGAACCCAACGTCCGCGCGCATTCCGAAGCGATCCAGCGCGTGTTCGGCGACCGCGCGCTCGGCTGACGCCACGTTCGGCGCCAGTGCCGCGCCGCCACGCTAGCCGCGCACGACATGCCCGCATGCGGCCATGAAGTCGCGCCCGTGCCGCCGCCCCGCGCGCATCAGTGAAGCGAAGACGCGGCGCGTCGCGCGGCCGTATCGGGCACCGCCGCTGTTCACCCGTTGTTCGAGACTGCCGACGATGCCGTGCGCGATCGCCGATTCGTGTCCATACACGCCCGCGAGGATTCCCGCGCAGTAGTAGCGGGCCGCCATCTCGCGGCTCGCGCGGTCGGGCAGGCGCGCCGCGACGATGCGGTGCGCGGCCGCCTTCAGGCCGTCCAGGTAGTGCGTCAGGTCGGTGTGCCGGGCAGCAGGCTCGGCGCCCAGGCGGTGGAGAATGTCCGCGACTTCCCGGATTGCCGCCAGCTCGCGCGGGATCGCCAACTTGCTGTTTCCATCCACGACCGTTGCCCCTGTCACGACTCGGCTTCCCGCCGGGCCTCGAGCGCCCCGGCCGGCTATCCGCGATACGGGCGCACGGCCAGTCCGCCGCCCTGCTTCATTGCCCGCGCAGCGGGCGAACCCGGTCACGCGACATGCGCGCCCCCGGAAAAATGATGACCCTGCGCCCACGGGATGCCGGCATCCATCATCACCTGCCGGTCGAGCTCGCTCTCCACGCCCTCGGCGACGATGTCCCGCGCATGCTCGTACGCCTGCGCCACGAGCCGGCGCAGCTGATAGCGGCCGACCGCGTTGTGCCGGACCAGCACCAGCATCGACCGGTCCATCTTCACGATATCCGGATTGCCGACCACGATATGGTTGGCCGCGCTGAAGCCCACGCCGAAATCGTCGATCGCGATCCGGCATCCGCTCTGCCGGATCCGGTTCACGAACGCGCGGCCGGCGACCGGATGCAGCGGCGCGGTTTCGGTGATCTCGATCACCAGGCGCTGCGCGACCGACGGCGTGTCGTCGAGCCCGTCGAAGATCGCGTGCCATACCGCGTCTTCCGTCGCGCTCGTCGCCGACACGTTGCAGCCGTAAACGGCCTGGGCATCGGCCCGCAGGCTGTCGATCGTCCGGCGAACCACGAGCTGGTCGAACCAGCGCATCAGCCCCATCGCCGAGATACGCGGCAGGAACGCGGCCGGCCGCAACAGGTTGCGCTGCCCGTCCGCGAAGCGCGCGAGACATTCTCGATAGAGCACGCCGCCCGACAGGTCGGTCCGGCAAACGGGCTCACGCGCGAATTCAAGGTGGCTCTCGATGTAGCGGCATGCCGCAAGGAGATCGGCATGAGCGCCGCCCGTATCGAACAGCGGGCCGGCTTCGTCACGATTCGTTTTCATTGTCGCCTCGCGGCGAACCTCGTCCGCAATCATCTCGGCATTCCGGCAAACGGCGCGCTGCATGCATCGGCGCACCCCTCATAATCAACACCGGAGAAGCAAAAATGTCCCCGCCCGAATTTTTCTCAACGGAACACTGTCGAATCGATCCGCCGATACCCTTCGAAAAATCTCCAAGTCATTCTAGATTTAAGGCAATTCGAATACTGTTAACGATATTCAAATTCACGAAAAAGACGGCGGAAGTATTTCAGTGACCGATGCGGCAATTCGGTCGATATTCGTATGAGAATATTGGCGAAGGCGCGTATTTGCCAGACAGAGCGCCGACCTGATCGGCACGAGCCGGACAGCCCGGGAAATCGAAATCGGCCATTTCCGGCATTGATATTCTCACCCCATAATAATCAGACAAATGACGGCAAAACGAGACGCATTCGCCTTTCCGGCGACTCTTTCTTCCGGGAATTCAATGGTGGCCAGGCAAATCGATTGCCGGATTTCAGGCACCCAGTGAAAATCGCCGTCACCGACAAACTCCGGACAAATCAGATACCGCCAATCAAACCTGACGGTGCTTAACAGTCTTACAGAATAGTTAACATTAGAATTATTTACGGCGGGACCACCTCGGCCCGCCTTACTTGTGCCTTGAAAGCCACCGGAGACATGGCCTCCGGTGGTTTTTTTTCATCGTGGATCGCCCCCGGCGGGGCGTGGCCGTCAGCCGGCCGCCGCGCCGATCAGCTGCGCGAGCAGCGTGTCGTATTCGGCGACGAGCGCCGGGTTCGCCGACGTATAGCGCAGCAGGATCTCGCGCTGGCGCCGCGCGTAGCCGGCCCAGTCGTCGTCATGCGTGTGCAGCGCGTGCAGCAGCACGTTGGCGCCCTGCTGCACGTCGTTGTCCGGATAGTAGTAGCCGAGATCGGGCGCGAGGCTCGCGTTG
>LOZU01000117.1:0-1669 GCA_001527685.1 Burkholderia pyrrocinia | reverse complement strand
GTGTTAGAGCTTTTTAGTAATGTCTGGTTTGGGCTCGTTAGAAATGTCTGATTTCTGCTCCTGAGCGCATGCCATGCTACGCGCTGGCGTCGCCGGGAGCCCAACATGAACGGACGTGAGCTGGTCACGGCAAGCATGCGTGAACTCGAGCGGGTCAAGGTCGTTGCTGCGGTCGTCGAGGGTCGCCTGAGGTGTGGCCAGGCGGCTGAACGACTGCAGCTCAGTGAACGGCAGATCAGTCGGCTGTGCCGACGGTATGAGGCGGCCGGCGTGGCGGGTTTGGTATCGGTCAAACGCGGGATGCCAAGCAATCGGGCGTTACCGATCGATTTGCGCGCCCAGGCGATGGCGCTCGTGCGGGAGCGCTACGCGGATTTCGGGCCGACGCTGGCCTGCGAGAAGCTGTATGAGTGCCACGGCATCAAACTGGGCAAGGAAACGGTACGGCGCTGGATGTATGACGCGGGACTGTGGATTCCGCGCAAACAGCGTCCGCCGAAGGTTTACCAGCCGCGGGCGCGGCGTGCTTGCCTGGGTGAACTGGTGCAGATCGACGGCAGCGAACATCGGTGGTTCGAGGAACGGGCGCCGGCCTGCACGCTGCTGGTGTACGTCGACGACGCGACGAGCCGCTTGATGATGCTGCACTTCACGCAGACAGAGTCCACTTTCAGCTACTTCGAGGCGACGCGGGCATATCTGACGCGCCACGGCAAGCCGGTGGCGTTCTACAGCGACAAGGCCAGCATGTTCTACTGCAAAGGCCATACGGCGACGCCAGGTAAAGGCGTGACGCACTTTGGTCGAGCGATGTACGAGTTGAACATCGACACGTTCTGCGCGAACAGCAGTTCGGCCAAGGGGCGTGTCGAGCGTGCACACCTGACGTTGCAAGATCGACTGGTGAAGGAGTTGCGGTTGCGCGGGATCAGCACGGTAGCCGACGCCAATGCTTATGCGCCCTCCTTTATCGCCACGTATAACGCGCGCTTCGCGAAGCCTCCGCGCAGCAGGTTTGACGCACACCGTCCGTTGCGGGACGACGAGGATCTGGTCACGCTGCTGACCTGGCGCGAGACACGGCGCGTGACGAAGTCGCTAACGGTGCAGTACGACCGGGTGATTTATCTGCTGGAGGACACGCCGGCGAACCGCAGCTTAGTCCACCGGTATATCGAGGTCTGGGAGTATCCGGACAGTCGGATTGAATTGCGGGCCGACGGTGCTGCCCTGCCCTATGTTCGCTATGACAAGCTGTCGGAGATCGATCAGGGCGCGGTGATCGAGCATAAGCGGCTCGGGCACGTATTGCAGGTCGCCCAGGCGATTCAGGCGCAGCGCGACAACCGGCGAATCTCGGGTTCGCCGTCGCGCACCAATCGTGGTGATCCAGTGCGCGCGCCGGCACCGTTACCCGGCACCAAGAAACAACGCGCGTTTACGGAAACGGATGTCGAAGCGGCCATTCTGAGTCTCGTGCCTGAAGCACTCGAAACCCAATCAGGCCGACGGTCTGCACGAGCACGCTGACCATTCGTAAGCGCCCTGCCAGTTCAGACACGGCCTTCCTGACGCTCGTTGATCAACTGCGGAGAGACAGAAAACACACCACAAAACCGGACATTTCTATTGAGCTAACAAGCAGACATTTGAATCTGGCCTCGACATT
>LOZU01000116.1:0-42512 GCA_001527685.1 Burkholderia pyrrocinia | reverse complement strand
TGGTCGCACAACCAGTCTATTCCTTCGGGCACCGCTTTCCTTTTGGGCGCCGCCTTCACGCTAATCCGTGAAGAACCTTTTTTTTCGCCCATGGGTGGGGCGATCGGAATTCACAAAATGAATAGCGGCCGATTCATCAAATAAATTTCAAAAATGGCTGCGCGCTCGCTATGCTGGATCAATCTGATTCCGCGAGCAGGCGATGGCTGAACTCTATCTGGTACGGCACGGGCAGGCGTCGTTCGGCACCGACGACTACGACCGGCTCTCCGAGCGCGGCGAGCAGCAGGGCGTCTGGCTCGGCGAGTACTTCGCGCGGCAGGGCATCGCGTTCGACCGCGTGACGTGCGGCACGCAGCACCGGCATGCGCAGACGGTCGACGCGATCCTGCGCGGCATGGGCCGCGACGACGTGCGCTACGACCGGCACCCGGGCCTGAACGAATACGACTTCCACGGGCTCTTCGCCGCGGCCGCCGGCGAATTTCCGGAGATCGCGCGGCTCGCGGCCGGCACGATGAAGGAGCATTTCCGCGCGCTGCGGCAGGTGCTGCAGCTGTGGTCGGAGGACCGGCTGAGCGGCGCCGTGCCCGAGACCTGGGCGCAGTTCCAGCAGCGCGTCGCCGACGCGCGCGCCGCGCTGCGGCAGGGCGACGTGCAGCGCGTGCTGGTGGTGAGCTCGGGCGGCCCGATCGCGGTCACCACGCAACAGGTGCTGGCGGCGCCGGCATCGAGCGCGATCGCGCTGAACCTGCAGATCCGCAACAGCAGCATTTCGCAGTATTTCTTCAACGCCGATGCGTTCCACCTGGCGTCGTTCAACGGCATCCCGCATCTCGAGGATCCGGAGCGGCGCGCTTACCGAACCTACGGCTGACCCACGACCGATCGCGACGATGACGAACCCACCCCAGCAACTCGATATCGCCAGGCTGACGCAGTATCTGGAACAGCACATCCCCGGTTTCGAAGGGCCGGTCGACGCGGAGAAATTCGCCGGCGGCCAGTCGAACCCGACCTTCCTGCTGAACGCGAAGAGCGGCCGCTACGTGCTGCGCCGTCAGCCGCCGGGCGAACTGCTGAAGTCCGCGCACGCGGTCGACCGCGAGTTCCGGGTGCTGACCGCGCTGTCGGGCAGCGCGGTGCCGGTCGCGCGCCCGTACCACCTGTGCGAGGACCGCGACGTGATCGGCAGCCTGTTCTACGTGATGAGCTTCGAGGACGGGCGGATCTTCTGGAATCCGGCGTTGACGGAGCTGCCGAAGCCGGATCGCGCGGCGTGCCACGACGCGGTGCTGCAGACGATGGCCGCGCTGCACGACGTCGATGTCGACGCGGTGGGCCTCGGCGATTTCGGCCGGCCCGGCAACTATTTCGAGCGGCAGATCGGCGTGTGGACGAAGCAGTACCGCGCGGCGGAAACCGAGCGGCTCGACTCGATGGAAACGCTGATCGACTGGCTGCCGAAAGCGTGCCCGCCCGATACGGGCCGGCCGTCGCTCGTGCACGGCGACTTCCGGCTCGACAACCTGATGTTCGAGCGCGACAGTTTCCGCGTCAAGGCCGTGCTCGACTGGGAGCTGTCGACGCTCGGCAACCCGCTCGCCGATCTCGCGTACTACTGCATGTGCCTGCGGCTGCCGTCCGACGGCCACGTGCCGGGGCTCGCCGGCCAGGATCGCGCGGCGCTCGGCGTGCCGGACGAAGCGCAGGTCGTCGCGCGCTATTGCGCGCTGCGCGGGATCGAACCGATCCGCGACTGGCACTTCTATCTCGCGTTCAGCTTCTTCCGGCTCGCCGCGATCGCGCAGGGCGTGAAGGCGCGCGCGCTGCAGGGCAATGCATCGAACACGGCGGCGCTGCGCGTCGGCAACATGGCGGGCCCGCTCGCCGAAGAAGCCGTGCGCGTGATCGACGCGCACCGCTGAAGCGGCGCGGCGGCGCACGTTGACAACATTCAATGGAGGAGCGAAGCATGGCAACGAATCTGTTTGACCTGACGGGCAAGATTGCGCTGGTGACCGGCGCGAGCCGCGGCATCGGCGAGGAAATCGCGAAGCTGCTCGCGGAGCAGGGCGCGCACGTGATCGTGTCGAGCCGCAAGATCGGCGACTGCCAGGCGGTGGCCGACGAGATCGTCGCGGCGGGCGGCAAGGCCGAGGCGCTCGCATGCCACGTCGGGCGCATGGAGGACATCGCGGCCGCGTTCGAGCACATCCGCGGCAAGCACGGGCGCCTCGATATCCTCGTCAACAACGCGGCCGCGAACCCGTATTTCGGCCATATCCTCGATACCGATCTCCTCGCGTACGACAAGACGGTCGAAGTGAACATCCGCGGCTACTTCTTCATGTCGGTCGAGGCCGGCAGGCTGATGCGGGAGCACGGTGGCGGCGCGATCGTCAACACGGCGTCGGTGAACGCGCTGCAACCGGGCGACCGGCAGGGCATCTACTCGATCACGAAGGCCGCGGTCGTCAACATGACGCGCGCGTTCGCGAAGGAATGCGGGCCGCTCGGCATTCGCGTGAACGCGCTGCTGCCGGGCCTCACGAAGACCAAGTTCGCGGGCGCGCTGTTCGAGGACGAGGCGATCTACGCGAGCTGGAAGGCGAAGATCCCGCTGCGCCGTCACGCGGAGCCGCGCGAGATGGCCGGTACGGTGCTGTATCTCGTGTCGGACGCATCGAGCTACACGAACGGCGAGTGCATCGTCGTCGACGGCGGCCTGACGATCTGATCCCGCACGCCGGCAGCCCGCAGCCCGGCCAACCGCTGTCGCATCCCATTCAAGGAAGAGTCACATGAACTTCGAATACTCGCCCAAAGTCAAGGAAATGCAGGCCCGCCTGCTGGCCTTCTTCGATCGCCACATCTACCCGAACGAGCGCCGCTTCGAGGAAGAGGTGGAAGCGAATCGCCGCGCGGGCAATGCGTGGGTGCCGACCAGGGTGATCGAGGAACTGAAGCCGCTGGCGCGCGAAGCGGGCCTGTGGAACCTGTTCCTGCCGCGTTCGTCGCGCGCGCCGGAAGGCCTGTCGAACCTCGAATATGCGCCGCTCTGCGAAATCATGGGCCGCGTGTCCTGGGCCGCGGAAGTGTTCAACTGCTCCGCGCCGGATACCGGCAACATGGAGACGCTCGAACGCTATGCGTCCGAGGCGCTGAAGGATCGCTGGCTCGAGCCGCTGCTGCGCGGCGAGATTCGCTCTGCATTCCTGATGACCGAGCCGGCCGTGGCGTCGTCGGATGCGACCAATATCGAATGCCGGATCGAGCGCCAGGGCGGCGAGTACGTGATCAACGGCCGCAAGTGGTGGTCGTCGGGCGCCGGCGACCCGCGCTGCGCGGTGTACATCGTGATGGGCAAGACCGACCCGGACGCGGGCCGCCACGAGCAGCAGTCGATGGTCGTGGTGCCGGCCGACACGCCGGGCATCTCCGTGCTGCGCCACCTGCCGGTGTTCGGTTACGACGACGCGCCGCACGGCCACATGGAAATCGACCTGAAGGACGTGCGCGTGCCCGTGTCGAACATCCTGCTCGGCGAGGGCCGCGGCTTCGAGATCGCGCAGGGGCGCCTCGGGCCGGGCCGCATCCACCACTGCATGCGCAGCATCGGCATCGCCGAGCGCGCGCTGGAACTGATGTGCCAGCGGCTGAGCTCGCGCGTCGCATTCGGCAAGCCGCTCGCGCAGCACAGCGTGTGGCACGAGCGCATTGCCGAAGCACGCTGCATGATCGAGCAGGCACGACTGCTCACGCTGAAGGCCGCGTACATGATGGATACCGTCGGCAACAAGGTCGCGAAGGCCGAGATCGCGATGATCAAGGTGGTCGCACCGAACGTCGCGTGCCAGATCATCGACTGGGCGATCCAGGCGCACGGCGGCGCCGGCGTGTCGAGCGACTTCCCGCTGGCGCAGGCGTATGCGCACCAGCGCACGCTGCGCTTTGCCGACGGCCCGGACGAGGTGCACCGCGCGGCGATCGCCAAGCTCGAGCTCGCGAAGCACCTGCACCGGCTGTCCGACGTGGCCGAGATGCCGGTCACGCGCGGCGCGTAACGCCGGCGGCGGGCTTGTCGCGCACCGCCCCCGTCCGCCGTGGACAGGCGGGCGGCGCGCGCCTTAAGATGCCGGCAAGGAGGCCGGCAATGCGCTTATCGAAGATTGATCTGAATCTGTTCGTCGTATTCGACGCGATCTACAACAAGCGCAACCTGACGCGCGCGGCGGAGCTGCTGAGCCTCACGCAGCCGGCCGTCAGCAACGCGCTCGCGCGGCTGCGCAAGACGCTGAACGATCCGCTGTTCGTGAGCACGCCGGCGGGGATGGTGCCGACGCCGATGGCGGAGAACATCGTCGGCCGGGTGCGCGAGGCGCTGCAATTGCTCGATGCCAGCGCGCACGAAGGGGACGTGTTCGATCCCGCGTCGTCCGAGCGCGTGTTCCGGCTGAGCATGAGCGACCTGACCGAGGCGCTGCTGATGCCGGCGCTCGGCGAACTGCTGCAGCAGCATGCGCCCCGCATGCAGGTGCGCAGCTACTACATGGATCGCCGCGAGCTGCCGACCGCACTGGCGAACGGCTCCGTCGACATCGCGATCGATTCGGCGCTGATCGGTGATCCGAACCTGCACCAGGCGCTGCTCGTACGCGATCGCTATGCGTGCATGATCCGTCGCGATCATCCGTTCCGGGGCGACGTGCTGACGCTGGACGACTATCTCGCGATGGGGCATATCCACGTGTCGAGCCGCCGCAAGGGCAGCGGCCACGTCGATGCGGAGCTCGCGCGCCTCGGGCAGCGCCGGAACATCCAGATGCGGGTGCAGCACTACATGGTCGCGCCGTTGATCGCGATGCGCGGCGATCTCGCGCTGACCGCGCCGCTCAGGCTGCTGCGCAGCTACCCCGCACGCGTGCTCGAACTGCCGTTCGAATTGCCGGATCTCGAATACTGCTGCTACTGGCATCGCAGCGCGGATCGCGACCAGGCCAACCAGTGGCTGCGCGAACGGCTGATGCAGCTGATGCGCGACCTGATTTCCTGAATTGCCTGATCAGGCGCGCGCCCGTCACGGTCGCAGCTTCAACGTCACGTCGGCGTTCGGCGTCGCGCCGACCGTCTCGAGCGCGGCGACCGTCGCATCATTGCCTTGCAGGATCGCATTCTGCAGCGCGGTGCGGCCGAGCGCATCAACGTGATCGGGATTCGCGCCGTGCGCGACGAGCACCGGCAACATGTCGAGCCGGCCGAACAGCGCCGCGAACGCCAATGCCGTCTGGCCGGCATTGTTGGTCTGGTCGATCGGGCAGTGCGTGTCGACCAGCCGCCGCGCGATCGCGGTTTCTCCCTTGAACAGCGCGCCCATCAGCGCGGTATTGCCATGCCGATCGCCGATGCACGGGTCCGCGCCGGCACGCAGCAGGTAGTCGAGCGCTTGCGGCTGGTCGCGATACGTGGCGAGGATCACTGCGGTATAGCCTGCCGACGTCTGCGCATCGATCGGATAGTGCGCGTCGACGAGCGCCTGCAGGATGTCGATGCGGCCCAGGCGCGCGGCGGCGAACCACGCGTCGTCGTAGCGGCGCGGGTCGGCTTGCGCGACGTCGTGCGGGATGGCCGCGGGCGGCGCGATGTGCGCGCATGCGGCGAGGAACATTGCGCTGGCGAGCGCGAGCGTGCGGAAGAGGGCGGTTCGGAATCGATGGTTCATCAGCGCTGCGCGCCGCACGCTGCCGCGCGGCGAGTCCATGCGAGGAGGTGTGCGAAGGCCGCAACGCAGCCTTCGCGGGGGCATGCCGATCAGTTCTCGACGAGCGTGTCGGCGAGCGATTTCACGCGGGCGGGGTCGGCGTGCGTCGCGCGCGCGAGACGCGTGCCGTAGTCCGCGTCGGCCTTGTAGAAGTACGACAGCATCGCGTACTTGTTCGCGTCGTTCTTCACCTGGTTCAGGTCGCCCGACAGCGCGGTCAGCAGGTCCTGCCGCTCCTGCGCGGACAGCGCGCGGTAGTACTCGCCCGCCTGCCGGAAGTTCAGTGTCTTGCGGATCGCGGCCTGCTGCGTCGTGCCGGCAAGCGGCGTCTGCGCCGACTTGTAGCGCGGGTTCTGCGCGAGTTCGTTCAGCGTCGACGGCTCGTAGTTCACTTCGCCCTTGCGCTCGCCGACGTTCATCGCGCCGTCCTGGTTGTGGTTCGTGACGGGCACGCGCGGCCGGTTGACCGGCAGCTGGCTGAAGTTCGCGCCGAGGCGGTACATCTGCGTGTCGGCGTACGAGAACATTCGGCCCTGCAGCATGCGGTCTTCCGACGGCTCGATGCCGGGCACCATCCGCGACGGCGCAAACGCCGATTCTTCGGTCGACTCGAAGTAGTTGTCCGGCACGCGGTTCAGCGTCATCGTGCCGACCTTGCGCTCCGGCACGCCGGTCCACACCTTCGTGTCGTCGAGCGGATTGAAGTCGAACGCATCGAGCTCGGACGGCTTCAGCACCTGGATATACAGATCCCACTTCGGCGCGTCGCCGGCCTTGAGCGCGCCGTACAGGTCGTTCGTCATCCGGTTCCAGTCCGCGCCGATCGAGCCCGCGATGTCCTGCGGGCGCAGCCCGTGCATGCCTTGCTGGCTCTTCCAGTGGAACTTCACGTAGGTGAACTTGCCGTCGGCGTTGATGAACTTGAACGCGTGCACGCCGAAGCCGTCCATGTGCCGGTACGAATCGGGCATGCCTTCGGTCGTATACAGCCGGGTCAGCATGCTGGTCGCTTCGGGCGCATGCGCGAAGAAATCGAACGCGAGGTTCGGATCCTGTACGCCGGTCACCGCGCTCGGCTTGTTCGCGTGGACGAAGTCGGGGAACTTGATCGCGTCGCGGATGAAGAAGATCGGCAGGTTGATGCCGACGAGATCCCAGTTGCCCTGCTCGGTATAGAACTTCACCGCGAAGCCGCGCGGGTCGCGCGCCTGCTCGGGCGAGCCGCGCGAGCCCATCACGGTCGAGAAGCGCACGAACACGGGCGTCTTCGTGCCGGGCGTGAAGAGCCTGGCGGTCGTCAGGTCGCTGAGGTCGGCGCTCGGCACGAATTCGCCGAATGCGCCGGTGCCGCGCGCGTGCACGACGCGCTCGGGGATGCGCTCGCGATCGAAGCGCTGGAGTTTTTCGATCAGATGCGAGTCCTGCAGCAGCACCGGCCCGTTCGGCCCGGCCGTCTGCGAATTCTGGTTGTCGCCGACGGGCGAGCCGTTGTCGCGGGTGAGTTCGGCGGCGTAGGGCGAAGCGCTCAGTGCGACGCAGGCCGCGGCGATCACGGTGTGCAGAAGTCGATTCGCGGAGTGTGGCATGTCGTTGATGTTCCTTGACGTGAGGTGGGTTGCGAAGCAACGCCGCCAATGTAAAAGGATCATCAGACGATTCGCCAATTGAATCTCGTTAAGGGCGCGATAGGCAATGCGCCATCCTTGCGCATCCCGTAACGAACGCAGCGGATTCGCATCGAAGTCGCAATTCATCAGAACGGCGTCGCATCCGCCATGCAGCCGCATCAGCGCGCGGCCGATAGCTACGTCACCGGCGTGCCGAGTCACGGCCGGCTGCGAGTTTGTTCCGATCCCTCTGGAAAGGGGCGCGCGCGAGAACGCGGCGTGCGGGCCCGATGGGCGACCATGATCAGAAACGTCACGATACGCGGCGGGCTTGCCGCCACCATCGCCGGTTGCACGCTGCTGCTGATGCTGGTCATCGCGGCGGCCGTGTTTGCGCTCGTGAAGAGCAACGGCGCGCTCGATGCGATGTACAGCGACGACACAGCCGCCGTCGTGCATCTGAAGACGAGCTCCGAACGCCTGCTGATGTTCCGGGCCGGCATGGGCGACGTCGAGCAGCTGATCAGCGCGGGCAAGCCGGCCGTGGCGGAGGTCAAGCGGCTGCATGCGCTGCTCGACGCGAGCACCCGCGAACTCGACGCGTACCGTTCGCTGCACGAGGCCGACGCGGCGGAGAAGGCGCTGCGCGACGCGCTGCTCGGCCAGCGCGACCGGCTGCTGTCGCAGGCGTTCTCGAAAGGCCTCAAGCAGCTCGACGACGAGAACTTCGTCGACTTCCTGAGCACGCAGCGCGAGATGCCGGCCGCGTGGTTCGACGACTACCAGCGCGCGCTCACCGCGCTCGAGGATTTCCAGGTGCAGCGCCAGCGCGCGCGCTTCGACCAGGCCGCCGGCCGCTTTCACATGACGCTGTGGGCCTTCGGCATCGCCGGGCTGGTTGCGTTGGTCGCGGGCGTGTTCGCGCAGCGGGCGCTGACGCGCGCGATCGTGACGCCGATCGACGCGGCCGTCGATTCGTTCGCGCGGATCGCGGCCGGCGACCTGACCGGGACGGTCGAGTCGGGTCGCGGCAACGAGATGGATCGCCTGCTGAACGCGCTGAACGGGATGCGCGACGGGCTCGTCGCGGTGGTGCGGCAGGTGCGGCACGGCACCGACGCGATCATGCACGATGCGCGCGCGATCGCGGGCGGCAACCGCGACCTGTCGATGCGCGCCGGCCAGCAGGCCGCGTCGCTGCAGCAGGCGGCCGCGAGCATGGAGCAGCTCACGGCGACGGTGCGCCAGAACGCGGACAACGCGCAGGACGCGAGCGCGCTCGCGACGCGCGCGTCCGACATCGCGTCGCGCGGCGGCGAGGTGGTGCGCGAGGTCGTGCGCACGATGGATGCGATCTCGGACAGCTCGACGCGCATCGTCGGCATCGTCGGCGTGATCGAGAGCATCGCGTTCCAGACCAACATCCTCGCGTTGAATGCCGCAGTGGAGGCGGCCCGCGCGGGCGAGCAGGGGCGCGGCTTCGCGGTGGTCGCGAGCGAGGTGCGGCATCTCGCGCAGCGCTCGGCCGCCGCGGCGAAGGAAATCCAGGAGCTGATCGCCGCGTCGAGCCGCAATGTCCGCGACGGCAGCGCGCTGGTGTCGCGCGCGGGCACGACGATGGACGAGATCCTGAAGGCGGTGGGCAGCGTGAACGCGATCATGGCCGACATCAGCCTCGCGTCGCGCGAGCAGACGGCCGGCATCGAGCTCGTGAACGCGTCCGTCACGCAGATGGAGGCCGCCACCCAACACAATGCCGCGCTCGTCGAAACGGCGTCCACGGCGGCCGCGTCGCTCGAAACGCAGAGCGAGAGCCTGTATGCGGCCGTGTCGGTGTTCCGCGTCGACGCTACCGCACCCGTCGGCTGAGCGCGCCGCGCGCCCGGCGCGGCGTCAACGCGGCCCGAAGTACGCGCTCGGCGGCACGCCGAGCGCCTTGCGGAACATCGCGGCGAACGCGCTCGGGCTGTCGTAGCCGTGTTCGAGCGCGAGCGCGAGAATCGGCGTGCCGGCCGCGAGGCGCGGCAGGCTGAGCAGCAGCCGCGCATGCCGGCACCACGCGCCGTGCGTCATGCCGGTCTCGCGCTTGAACAGCCGCGCGAACGTGCGCGCGTTCATCGGCACGCGGTCGGCCCAGTCCTGCAGCGCGACCGACGATGCGGGGTCGTGGATCAGCCGCGTGCACAGCGCGGCGAGCGCGGGGTGGCGCGGCATCGGCACGTGCAGCGACAGCGGCGGCGCGATCTCGATCTCGTCGAGGATCAGCGCGAGCACGCGGCCGGCGCGGCAGCCGAGGTCGTACCCGGCGGGCAGCGTGCCGGCCGTGACGATCAGCTCGCGCAGCAGCACGCTCACCGCGATCACGCGGCATTCGCGCGGCAGGCCCGGGCGCACCGCGTGCGCGACGAACACCGTGCGCATCTGCACGTCGCCCGCCATCCGGATCTCGTGGCGCACGCCGGCGGGCACCCACACCGCGCGCCCGGTCGGCACGACCCAGCTGCCGCCGTCGGCATGCACGGTCATCACGCCCGAGATCGCATGAATCAGCTGGCCGTGGCGATGCGTGTGCAGTGCAAAGCCGCTGCCGGACGGCGAATCCGACGCGACCACCGCTACCTGCCGGTCGGGCGCGAGCTGTTCGAATGCTTCGAAGAAAGCTTCCACGTGTCCTTTTCTCGACGATGAATGTGCGTTGCGCGCGCGATCAACAGAAAGGCTCGAACTTACCATGAGCCCTCTGTACGTTCGATGGCACCTGTCCGATGTTCTTCCTTTCGTTTTCGCATTCGCTTTTGCCGCGGGCGTCGCGCCGCGCCCGCCCGTGGTGGTTCGCCGGCTTCGCCGCGGCCGCGCTCGCCGGCTGCACGGTCGGCGAGCCGTATCGTCCTCCCGCGCCCGACGTCGCGGGCCGTGCGCCGTTCGACGCGGCGCGCGAGGCGCCCGTCGTCGCCGGCGGCGAGTTGCCCGCGCGCTGGTGGCGGCTGTACGACGACCCGCTGCTCGACACGCTCGTCACGGATGCGCTCGCGCAGAACCGCGATCTCGCGGTGGCCGCCGCGCGCGTCGCGCGGGCCCGCGCCGGGCTCGACGAAGCCGATGCCGCGCGGCTGCCGCAGACGTCGGCGGCGTTCGGCGTCGACTACGGCCGGCACGCGCCGGACCAGATCGTCGCTGCCGCGAAGGGCAGCGATGCGCGCACGCGGGTGGGCTTCGCGCCGTCGTTCGCGATGTCGTGGGAGGTCGACCTGTGGGGTAGGGTCCGCCATCTCGTCGACGCGGCGCACGCCGACGCCGATGCGGTGGCGGCCGCGTCCGACGCGATGCGGGTCACCGTCGCGGCGGAAACGGCGAGCGCGTATGCGCAGGTGTGCGCGTACGGCGCGCGCATCGAGGTCGCCGAGCGCTCGACGGGCGTCGCCGAGCGGATCGCCGCGCTGACCGGGCGGCAGCAGGCGCACGGGCTCGTGTCGGCGCTCGAGGTGTCGCGCGCCCGTGCGTTCGCCGACGATACCCGCGCCGAGTTGCCCGCGCTGCGCGGCGACCGGCGCGCGGCGCTCGACGAGCTGGCGGTGCTGACGGGCCGCGCGCCGGGCACGCTGCCGGCGGCGGTCGCGCAGTGCCGGATGCCGCCCGCGCTCGCGCGGCCGTTCCCGGTCGGCGATGGCGCCGCGCTGCTGCGGCGCCGGCCGGACCTGCGCGAAAGCGAGCGGCGGCTCGCGGCCGCGAACGCGCGGGTGGGCGTCGCGACCGCCGAGCTGTATCCGTCGATCGTGCTCGGCGGCTCGGTGAACGGGCTGTCGACGACGGGCGACCCGGCGTCGCTCGGCGACAAGTATGCGATCGCGTGGAGCGTCGGGCCGCTCGTCAGCTGGCGCGTGCCGAACCTCGCCGCGAGCCGCGCCCGGCTCGCCGGCGCGCGGGCCGACGATGCGGGTGCGCGCGCCGCGTTCGATGCGCAGGTGCTGCGCGCGCTGAAGGAAACGGAGCAGGCGCTCGCGCACTACGGCGCCGCGTGGCAGCGGCGCGACGCGCTCGCGACGGCGCGCGCGGGGCACGCCCGCGCGTTCCGTCTGGCCGAAGCGAACTACCGCGCCGGCACGACCGACTTTCTCGGCGTGCTCGATGCCGAGCGCAGCCTCGTGTCGGTCGACGCGGCGCTCGCCGCATCGGCGCAGCAGGTGGCGCTCGACCAGATCGCCGTGTTCAAGGCGCTCGGCGGCGGCTGGCAGCCGTGACGCGCCGCTTCCGCCATTCCCGATTCCCGCCTCTCATTTTCCGGATCCAACATGAGCACCACTGCCGTACCTGAAAACAAAGCCCGGCTCTCGAAGCGCCACTGGATGGCGGCCGGCGCCACGCTGACGATCGTCGCGCTCGCCGTCGCGGGCGCGCGCTGGTGGACGGTCGGACGCTTCATCGAGCACACCGACGATGCGTACGTGCGCGCCGATATCGTGACGGTGAGCGCGCGCGTGCCCGGCGCGGTCGCATCGGTCGCGGTGGCCGACAACCAGCCGGTGCGGCGCGGCGAGCCGCTCGCGACGCTCGACGATCGCGACTATCGCGCGAAGGTCGACGAGGCGCAGGCCGCGGTGGCGTCGGCGGCGGCGCTGCTGCATGCGCAGGAGGCGGCCGCCGACACGCTCGACGCGCAGATCGGCCGGCAGCGCAGCGTGATCGCGCAGGCGCGGGCCGACGCGGTCGCCGCGCAGGCCGAGGCGGCGCGGCGCGATGCGGACGTTACGCGCTACCGCGAGCTGCGGGCCGAGGAAGCCGCGAGCGGCCAGCGCTGGGAGCAGGCGCGCGCCGACGCGATCAAGGCGCGCGCGGAGCTCGCGCGCACGCGTGCCGCGATCGACGCGCAGACGGGCGAGGACGCCGTGCTGCACAAGCGTCGCGCGCAGGCCGGCGCGGCGATCGACGCGGCGCGCGCGCAGCTCGCGACCGGCGAGGCGCGGCTCGCGCTCGCGCGGCTCGATCTCGAGCACACGGTGATCCGCGCGCCGTACGACGGCACGGTCGGCCAGCGCGCGGTGCGGCCCGGCCAGTACGTCGAGACGGGCATGCCGCTGCTGGCGGTCGTGCCGCTGCGCGACGTGTACGTGGTCGCGAACTTCAAGGAAACCCAGCTGCACGGCATGCGGATCGGCCAGCCGGTCGAGCTCGACGTCGACGCCTACGCGGGCCGCACGCTGCGCGGCAGCGTGCAGTCGCTCGCGCCGGGCTCGGGCGCGGAATTCGCGCTGCTGCCGCCCGACAACGCGACCGGCAACTTCACGAAGATCGTGCAGCGCGTGCCGGTGCGGATCCGCGTCGATGCGCCGCCGCGCGACGTCGTGCTGCGACCCGGCATGTCGGTGATCGCCAGCGTCGATACGCGCGGCGACGCCGGAGCGGGCCGATGAGCGCGCCGGCGGCGCACGCCGCATCGGGCACGGTGTCGCTGCGCGCGTGGGTCGCGGTGCTCGGCGGCGTGTTCGGCTGCTTCATGGCCGGCATGAACGTGCACGTGACCAACGCGTCGCTGCCCGACATCCGCGGCTCGCTCGGCGCGAGCTTCGAGGAAGGCTCGTGGATCACGACCGCGTACCTGGTGGCCGAGATCGTCGTGATTCCGCTGACCGCGTGGCTCACGCGCGTGTTCTCGACGCGCCGCGTGCTGCTCGTCGGCACGTCGGGGTTCCTCTTGTTCTCGCTCGCGTGCTCGCTCGCGCCGACGATCTCGACGATGATCGTCGCGCGCGCGCTGCAGGGCGCGTTCGGCGGCGTGCTGATCCCGCTGTCGTTCCAGCTGATCGTCACCGAGCTGCCGCCGTCGAAGCATCCGCTCGGGATGGCGCTGTTCGCGGTGGCGAACAACGTCGCGCAGGCGGCGGGGCCGTCGCTCGGCGGCTGGCTGACCGACGCGTACTCGTGGCGCTGGATCTTCTACCTGCAGATTCCGCCGGGCATCGCGCTGCTCGCCGCGATCGGCTGGGCGATCGCGCCGACGCCCGCGCAGCTGTCGAAGCTGCGCGACGCGGACTGGTTCGGCATCCTGACGATGGCGATCGGGCTGAGCGCGCTGCAGGTCGTGCTGGAGGAGGGCGGGCGCAAGGACTGGTTCGCGTCGGACCTGATCGTGCAGCTGTCGATCGTCGCGGCGGCCGGGCTCGCCGCGTTCGTCGCGATCGAGCTGACGCGCGGCGAGCCGTTCATCAACCTGCGGCTGCTCGGCCGCTACAACTTCGGCGTCGCGAGCCTGATGCAGTTCCTGTTCGGCGCGGTGGTGTTCGGCGTCGTGTTCCTCGTGCCGAACTACTTCGCGGAGCTGCACGGCTACAGCGCGCGCGACATCGGCCTCGCGATGATCCCGTATGGGCTCGTGCAGTTCGCGATGTCGTTCCTGACGCCGCCGCTGATGCGCCGCATCGGCCCGCGCGCCGCGATCGTCGCCGGGTTCGCGCTGGTCGCGGTGGGCTGCCTGATGAACGTCCACCTGAGCGCGGATGCCGGGTCGAACGTGATCGTGCCGTCGCTCGTCGTGCGCGGGATCGGCCAGTCGCTCGTCGTGATCGCGCTGTCGGTGATGGCGGTCGACGGCATCGAGAAGGCGCAGCTCGGCTCCGCGTCGGGCGTGTTCAACATGGTCCGCAACGTCGGCGGCGCGATCGGCATCGCGCTCGCGAGCCAGCTCGTCGTCGAGCGCGACAAGCTGCATGCGATGCGGATCGGCGAAGCGGTCACGCAATACTCGGCCGCCTTTCAGGAGCGCGTGGTGCTGCTGGCGCGGCTGCTGTCGGGCCGCCATCTCGACCGGCCGGACGCGCTGCCGCACGGCGCGTCCGGCGGCGTGCACGAGCTCGCGCTCGCGGTGGTGAACCAGCGCGTGATGCGCGAGGCGCTGCTGATGGCGTACAGCGACACGTTCCTGGTCGCCGGCGTCGCGATGCTCGCGTGCACGGCGCTCGCGTTCCTGCTGCGCGGCAAGCGCTAGCGCAGGGTCAGTGCGCGGAATCCGGGGACACCACTTCCCATGTGCCGAACAGCGTCAGGCCGGCCGCGACGGCGAGCACCGCGGAGGCGCGATTGTCGAGCTGGCAGCGGTACTGCGGCTCGTAGTCGTGCGCATACGCGTGGCGGCCGATCGCGCGCACCACGCCGCGCGCATGGCCCTTGCCGCGGAAAGCCGGCAGCGTGAGCACGCCGAGATCCATCAGGCGCGTGTCGTCCCATGCGTACATGCTGGCGGCGGTGACGAGGCGGCCGTCGTCGAACGCGCCGAAGGCGGCCGCGTGATCGAGCGCGACGTAGGCGGCGTCGCGGTCCTGCTCCGACGCGGCGGATTCGAACGCCGCGAACGCCGCCGCGTCGACGTCGGTCAGCCGGCGCACGGACGGATCGTCGCCGTCGCGCAGCAATGCATCCTTGCCGGCTGCCGAGAAGTAGAACAGATGGTCCGCGCCGTGCAGCGTGACGTCCGCCTCCCGCAGCCGCCGGCGAAAGCCGGGCTCCGACAGGCACGGCAGCCGGCGCAGGGCGAGGCGCTCGGCGAGCGCCGGCGTCAGGACCGCTTCGCAGCGCCGGTCGGCGTGCTGCAGCACCATGACGCGGGCGTCCTCGTCGAGGTCCGGATTGACCGTGACCGTGAAGCGGCTGTCGCGGTGGAGGATGTCGCCGCGTGAAAACGACGCGTGCCAGTATTCGGCGATGGTTCGCGAGAAACGGGTCATGCTGGTGGGCTCGACGCTGTCCGTGAAGCCGTCATCATAGGATTTTCCGTGAAAGCTTGTCGACAGGTTCGGGTGCGTCGAACTGTTCGACCAGCGCGCGCCGGAACACGTCCAGCACCTCGTCGTCCGCGTTCTTCGACGTCGCGAGCTGGAATTCGACCGCATGGCCGAGCCGGTTCGCGAGAAGCTGGCGCATCTTCCCGGCCGCTACCCACGGCGCCGCGACATGGTCCGGCAGAAAGCCGAGATGCGCGCCCGACAGGATGAAGATCACGTCGGCGTCGACGTTCTCGGAAAACGCGGTCGGCTGCCGGCCGCGCAGCCGCGCGCCCGCCGTGCCGGTCTTGTACAGGCGCGCGACGGCGTTCGACTGCGCGACGTCGTCGACGGTCACGGCCTTCTGCGCGAACAGCGGATGCGCGGCGCCGCAGTAGAGCGCCTGCTGCTCGACGAACAGCGGCGTGTAGTTCAAGCCGGCCTGACGCCCCGAGAAGTAGCCGATCGCGAGCTGGAGCCCGCCGTTGAGCAGCCGGCGCTCGAGCTCGTCGGGGGGCACCGCGAGGATCTCGATCAACACGTCGGGCGCGCGTGTGCGGAAGCGGCCGACGGCCCGCGCGATCGACTCGGCGACGTCCGGGGCCAGCAGCTCCGACATGCCGACGCGCAGCTCGCCGAGCAGCGTGCCGGATACGTCCTGCGTGTCGCGCGTGAACGCGTCGAGCGCATGCAGCAGCCGGCGCGTGGACTGCAGCACGCGTTCGCCCTTGGGCGTCAGCCGGAACCCGCGCTTGCCGCGTTCGCACAGCCGGAACCCCAGGCGCGTCTCGAGCTTGGCCATCTGCGTGCTGATCGTGGACTGCGCCATCCCGAGCCGGCCCTGCGCCGCGCTGAACCCGCCGCTCTCGACGATCGTCACGAACAGGCGGAGCAGCTGCAGGTCCATGTCCCTCAATGTGGTGAGCATGGCGATACATCGCGTCTGGTTGAAGTCAGCTTATGTTAGTTCATGTTTATCGTTGCATGGCGGCGTTGCAGAATCCGGGCAGGCGTTGCATCCGCGACCGTCTTTCCCCTCTTGAAAGGAACCCGCCCGATGAGCCAGAACGACCTTGCCTTCACCCGTTCGAGCCTGTACGGCACCCAGGCCGAGCCGACGTTCGCCGGCGCGACCAGCTTCTTGCGCCGGCGCTTCAGCCGCGATCTCGCCGGCGTCGACCTGGCCGTCACCGGCGTGCCGTTCGACGCGGCCGTCACGCACCGGCCCGGCACGCGCTTCGGGCCGCGCGGGCTGCGCATTGCGTCCACCGGCATCGCGTGGGAGCGGCCGTGGCCGTGGGAGTTCGATCCGTTCGACGTGCTGGCGACGGTCGACTACGGCGATTGCGCGTTCGACGCGGGGCAGCCCGAGTCGGTGCCGGTGGCGATCGAGCGGCACGCGGACGAGATCCTGAAGCAGGGCTGCGCGATGCTGACGCTCGGCGGCGACCACTTCATCACCTATCCGCTGCTGAAGGCGCATGCGAAGATCCACGGGCCGCTGTCGCTCGTGCATTTCGACGCGCATACCGATACCTGGCCCGATCACGACGCGAAGCGGATCGACCACGGCACGATGTTCTTCCATGCGGCCAACGAGGGCTCGGTGGTGCCCGGGCGGTCCGTCCAGGTCGGCATCCGCACGACCAACGACGCGCCGATGGGGTTCGACATCGTCGATGCGCGGCAGGTGCATCGCGCGACGCCCGACGCGATCGCCGCGCGCATCCGCGAACGCGTCGGCGATCACCCCGTGTACCTGACGTTCGACATCGACTGTCTCGACCCGGCCTTCGCGCCGGGCACGGGCACGCCGGTGGCCGGCGGGCTGTCGAGCCACCAGGCGCTCGAGATCCTGCGCGGCCTCAGGGGCATCAACCTGGTCGGCATGGACGTGGTCGAGGTGTCGCCGCCGTACGACCACGCGGAAATCACGTCGCTCGCGGGCGCGACGATCGCGATGGAGCTGGTGTGTCTGTACGCGTGGCGGCATCGGTGCATGCGGTAACGGCGGCAAGCTCGGCCGCCGGACCATCGGGATCGAGGGCATGAACGACAGAACCTATCGCAAGGCCGTGCCGGACGATGCGGCGCGGTGCATCGAGATTCGCGGCCGCACGCGCGAGAACGCGTTTTCGGAGGCCGAGCTGCGGGCACTGGGCATCACCGCCGACACCTGGCGCGACGGGATCGCGAACGGCGCATTTCCCGGCTACGTGTGCTCCGTGGATGGCACGGTGATCGGCTATTGCTTCGGCGCGCGCGACAGCGGCGAGATCGTCGTGCTTGCGCTGTTGCCGGAGCATGAAGGGGAGGGCATCGGCAAGGCGTTGTTGCGGCGCGTCGTCGACGATTTCAGGGCACGCGGGTTCGCGAAGCTGTTGCTCGGCTGCTCGGACGATCCGGCCGTGCGCTCGCACGGTTTCTACCGGCACCTGGGCTGGACGCCGACCGGCGAACGCGACGCCGCCGGCGACGAAATCCTCGTGCTTCGGCTCGACTTAGCCACTGTCTGTTCGTCACACGAAACATCGTCCGCCACCGCGCGTGATGCCCTGCGATGGAGAGCTTCCTCCCGATGAAAGGCATCCGCCGTGTGCACTGGTTTGAACGACGCTGCGTGTGCAAGGTCTATCGCGTGCAGACCGGGCTGCAGCGGGTCTGGAATGTTGCTGAGATGAATGGCTTGCCGATTTTTGTCAATTAAGAATTGATCTGCTTTTTGAAGTCGAGATTCGGATGGTGATGTTGGTAAAAATAATTACCCGTTTTATATTGGTTGTTCTTGCATGGTTGCCTCCGGTCGTTTTTGCGGAAGTTGCGAACCTGGATAGTGCGGCGGCTCTCGCTATACGCGACTTGCCGCCCGAAGAGACAAGCACGAAAGACAAGCCATCAAATTTGGTCACATATGGAGGCGCGCAGGTTCCGCCCGTGCAACCTCAAGCGTCCACGTATCTATTTTGGTCGAGTGTGATGACAGGCCTTGCTACCGCATTGGGTTCGGCGCCTGTATGCAATCCGGGTGGTTGCTCACGGCAAGGAGGCTGGTGAACCGTCCGTTCGCGCCGACGGAAAGCAAGTGTGTCTGTAGGAGAAGCTGCCGCAGACGTCAAAAAATGTTAGCAAGGCCCGTTGGCCGACAACGCGTGGCTATACTCCGGCATCGCTGTGACGTGGTTCACATACGGGATGTTATTTGCTTGGCGAATTCCGCCGCGTTGCAGCAGCTTAAGTGTAATGATGCTTGGGAATGCAGTCGAATGTGAGTGGAATCCCGGGGCAAATGTTTGGGGGAGTGGATTGTCATGCGCAGGGTGAAACACGTCATTCTGATCGGGCTCTCGATGTTCGTTGCGAACTCGAGTGTTGCCTGGGCTTCTCCGCCGTTATCCAAAAGCGAGGCCGGGCGGGTTGTCAAAAAATTCTGTGAGAAAGTTGTTGTTACAAAACCAGTAACCAATAATGCGACGGATCCGGCTGATCGCCCCGATATCTATCGACAGGTCGTGACCTCGGACGTGGCGGGTCTATACGGTCGTGCAGTGGCCCGAAGCAAGGAAGTACAAGCCGCGACTGGCGGCAAGCCCGAGATGGGCGATGGAGTGTGGACAAGCATGCAGGACGCCGCGTCTGGCTGTCTGTTAGGATCGATTTCCGGCACGCGTAATCGTCCTGAAGTCGAAATTCGCTATGTATTGGTTGGCGAGACCAAGCCGAGTGTGACCGATGCGCTCGTTTTGAAGAAAGAGCGCGGTGAGTGGAGAGTTGACGATATTCGCTACAGTAATGGTGGTAAGCGGGGGCTGCGGTCCAGGCTTGCATCGGCGATTTCGGAGTCGATACCTGCGTCGCAGTAGTCCAAGAACGAACAGGCCGGAATCCTGCTGAGCGCTGCTTGCAGCAGGTCATGACATTTCAATCCATCACGACACATAATCCGTTGTGAGGAAAGATCCCGTGCAAGAATTAAGAACGATTCGAGATGATTTCAGTGCGCTCGTCGCGAGTCGGAATTTCGAATTCGTTAAAGACGGAATGTCTTCCGGAATTTTGGTGGAAATTGGTGCGCCTGATCAGGGTGTCGGGGCTGGCGATGATATGGACTTGCAGTGCCCGGACGATCCGGCCGTGCGCTCCCACGGCTTCCACCGGCACCTGGGCTGGACGTCGACCGGCGAACGCGATGCTCCCGACGAAAGGCATCCGTCGTGCGCACCTATATGGACGCCCTCCAAAAAACAAGGTTGGCGATCGTGATCGTTTGTGCGCGGCATGTGAAGGTTCAAGTCTGTCGACGCATGATACTCCGATAGGTCGGCCCACAAGGTTCAGCGTGGGTCTAAATGGGAATTTCGAGATTTTATGAAAACACGATATTGGTTTATTTTATTGATGCCTATCGCTTGCGTGGCTGGTGCGGCGGGATCTGACCGGGAAAATAATAAAGTAATAAATATTAGTGGTGAGAGAATGGAGGTTGTAAAAAATCGATATGGATACGAAAGCTTTAAGGCTGACTTCGTCTTGACTAAAGGCAATAGCGCCCCGCTTGCCGGCGACTATGCGCCGAAATATAGCGACAAGGCACCTAAAAGTCTGAGGTGCGGGAAGGAGGGTGCAGAATTTTATATACGCCACGACGCCATTTCGTTTGCGATGCCGCCGAATTTTGGTCGTTATTATATTGTTCGGACAGATCGGTCGCCGCTTACGAATAAGCAATGCGAGCGCTTGGCGGAGGTGTGGGGTCGCGGGAAGCCAATGAGGATAGAATTAATTTTTAACTATGATCATTGGGAGTATAGTTCTACAAAAAATAGGCTCGTCGCAACCGGCGGGTCAAATAATATTTATTCGAAAATTGGGGCTGTCACGCAAGGGGAGTGACCTTGTTTTTTTGGGGGGCTTTTTATCGTGGCAATAAGCTGCCATCCCTCTTTTGAGTGAGGGGGCGAGGGCTTCGAGTTCATTTTTTCCTTGGATGCGTGGCTGGGTTTGTAACAGAAGACGATCAAGGTGGACTGCACACGTATATTCGGCCTGTGGCGCGACATTGTGA
The DNA here is from genome assembly GCA_001527685.1 of Burkholderia pyrrocinia. Classification (GTDB taxonomy): domain Bacteria; phylum Pseudomonadota; class Gammaproteobacteria; order Burkholderiales; family Burkholderiaceae; genus Burkholderia; species Burkholderia pyrrocinia_D. Next base: position 22,331 of record LOZU01000116.1, on the reverse strand, counting down.
TACGTTGCGGGCCACGATGAAAACCGCTGACTCGCCCCTCGTCGAGCTATCGCGCTCGAAGTGCCAGTGCGCATTCAGGTTTAGCGAGCCACGATCCAACCTGTTGAGTCATCTCCATCGATATGCTACGCAATCCGTCGATCACCTCCTCGTGGTTGTGGAACTCGTTGGGCACAGTCGATTGATGCCGACTTGGTGCTAACAAAATTGGGCTGCCCGGCAACAGGGCCGTCTTGATCGCCAGAGCCGGATGGCACGGCTGGCCGCCCGGCGAGGTACGCCAAGGTGCCTGCCACTGCGTGAGTGCCTCGGCGTGATCCGCAGCGTCAGACCTCCCGGCTGCGTAGGCCCGCTTCGTACTCGGGCCATCACTTTATTGCTCAGACCCTTCTTTAACCTATCCATGCACCAATGCCTTGATGGGCTGAGCGACCCCTAGGGTATCGGAGCATTGACGGTGCCATCCGAGGTGCCTAACCTGCGTTTAAGTCAATCGACCGACTTATAAATATCGTGCGACGCGCAAGCGGAACACGTTTGCAGTTTCTTCTGGTGCGCAGGACGGATGCGGCAAGCGACAACGGCTGCTGACTGAAGTCCATATTGAGCGCCTGACGGAATCCAATCGATCGCAAGCCGAAGGCCGACCGAGGCACGGCGGCATCGATAGCCGGGTACGGCGTGGTTATTGGTCATTTTGTGACAGCGGGAGCAGAGACATCATGGATGTGCGCGGAAGCAGTGATACTTTAAGGATGCAAGGGCTGGATCATGCCCATCATTTGCACCCCTTCGCCGACTATCGTCTGAAGGGTGACCCGCCGGTGCGGGTAATTGCTAGAGGGGACGGTGCCTACGTATGGGATTCAAACGGCAATCGCTTGCTCGACGGCATGGCCGGCCTGTGGTGTGTCAATGTTGGCTACGGGCGCAAGAGCATTGCCGATACGGTGCATGCGCAGATGCTGCAGTTGCCTTACTACAATACATTCTTCGAGACCACCCACGCGCCCGCGTTGGAACTTGCGCAAAAGCTGGTTCAAATTTCGCAGCCGCAGTTCAATCACGTGTTCTTTGCCGGATCCGGGTCCGAAGGCAACGACACAATTGTCCGTCTGGTTCGTCATTATTGGGACAAGAAGGGCCGTTCCGACCGTAAAGTGATCATCAGTCGGGTCAATGCTTATCATGGCAGCACAATGGCTGGCGCTTCCCTGGGCGGTTGGCCCAGCATGCACAAACAGGGCGGTTTGCCGATTCCGGACATCGCGCATATCGGTCAGCCTTGCTATCTGGAAGGTGGCAAGGGCAAGACTCGGGAAGAGTTCGGACTGGAAGCGGCGTCTTGGCTGGAGCAAAAGATTCTCGAAGTGGGCGCGGAGCGTGTCGCAGCGTTTATCGGTGAGCCCGTGCAAGGTGCAGGTGGCGTTATTATTCCGCCGTCGACCTACTGGCCGGAAATCCAGCGCATCTGCCAAAAGTACGACATTCTGCTGGTGGCCGACGAGGTGATCTGTGCCTTCGGACGGCTCGGTCATTGGTTCGGTTCGGACTACTTCGGTATCTCCCCAGACCTGATTACCTTTGCGAAGGGCGTGACCTCGGGTTACGTGCCGCTCGGGGGCGTACTGGTCAGTGATCGTGTGTTCAATGCACTGGCCGAAGCGGGCGGCGAATTCAATCACGGCTTCACTTACTCCGGCCACCCCGTGGGGTGCGTCGCTGCGTTGGAAAACCTCCGGATTCTGGAAGAAGAACAGTTAATTGATCGCGTACGCACCGATACGGGCCCGTACCTGAAGAGAAAGTTCGAGGCGCTGAAATCGCATCCACTGGTCGGGAATGCGGAGACTATCGGCTTTCTGGGCAATTTGACTCTGGTGAAGCACAAGGGCGCGACGATGCATGACCACGAGTTGTTTGATTGCTCGCAAAATGTGGGGAAAATTTGCCGTGCTCATATGCTCGATAGCGGAGTAATCGTGCGTGCGATACCGGGCGATCGACTTGTCATATCTCCTCCCCTCACTTTGACCCACGCGGAAATAGATGAAATGGTTGCTCTCATCGGAGCAGGCCTGGATAAAACGCTTGCCGATCTGAGGCGGCGAGAATGGGTATATGGGTGAGTTGACAACCCAACTGGAAGTGCTCTTGTGAAAGGCAGTCGATCGATTGCGATGATATGCCTGTCGGCAGGTGATATGCGTCCGGGATTGAGCGATGACAGGGCCTGACGGGGGAGCGATCTTGGCATGCAATGCGGATGCGCAGGACGCCGGGATCGCTATTCGGATTGGAATGGTTAGCCGAGCGATGCTGCGCCTTCGCCGTCAATCCTCGAGAGCCGCCTCGCGGAGGGAGGGCGATCTCGACCGGAACCTTGACCGACCCTTTCATGTTATCTTCGCGCCTCATTCTGACCAGGCGGTCGTTGCGACGGAGCAGTTATGGCGAGTATCCAAGGTACAGCAAAGCGAGAGCAACTCAAGGCGAAGATCATTCAAGGTGCGATAGACGCTTTGGCAGAATCGGGTCCGGCAGCAGTAACGACCAGAAAGATCGCGGCGAAAGCCGGTGTGAATCTCGCTACCCTGCACTACTACTTTGAGAGTAAGGATGCCCTATTGATTGGCGCGCTTGAGGCAATCGTCGCGCAAATGAGTCAGGCGTTCGAAATAGGTCTGACCGAGCAGCTGGATTTTGCAGGATGCATTGAGGGTGTCATTCGGAATTCGTGGAATTTGATCAAGGCGACGCGCAATATTCAAATTCTGCAATATGAGCTGACTCTGTATACCTTGCGAAATGAGGAGGCCAGATCACTCGCGAAGCTACAGTATGACTCATACTGCAAGCTATATGAGGATTCGTTCCGACAGTGTCTGCGCGATGTGAAAGTCGCTCCGACAATTGATCTTGCTGAGTTGGCGCGCTTTGTGGTCGCCGGCATGGACGGTTTGATTCTTCAATATCTGGCCGATCCGGACGACGAGCGTGCAAATCGAGGACTTCAAAATTTGATCACAGCAACGCTCGCGCTGATTGCTGCGCGGGTTCAAATTTGACGTGCAACACCTGCCGGGAGGCAATCTGCCCCAATGAGAATCTGTTAAGGGGATGAACCAGGATAGGGCGTCTTGAGGCAGCCCTTCGTCAGGTCGGCATGGTCATGGCCACCCCGCGCCATCACCAGCGCGAGATGGTTTTCCGGCTAGATTGCAGGTGCTTATACGACGGGGGATTGGCCACACGAAGTGGGCCGCTTCTGTAGTGTAGGTTTTGCTGGACATGCCGTTAGACGCCGCGGCATGCGCACGCGACCCACGTCCTCGCGCGTGGTGAGGATCCAGCGGTTGTCAGAGTCCATCTGCGTCCCAAGTGGATCGCGATGACGTCGATCTGTATGGCATCGAGGCGGATAGCGCTCCCTTGTACCATGAAAATAGGAATCCTAATAAATGGAATGCTTATGCGGAGAATTTGTGCAGATCGTGGCTCCCTGGCGACCCTGCGATGCGGACGGCTTCGCCCGGGCGAAACGCTGTCGTCCATTCGCGACACGGCGCTTGCACGACAGCGATGAGCTGGCGCACCGAACTGAACCGGAGGAACAAACCCTATGAACACCTCGATCCAAGCCACCCGCCAGCCTGCCATTTCCATCAACGGCGAGCGGCTATGGCGGTCGCTCATGGAGCTGGCGCGCATCGGCGCCACGCCCAAGGGCGGCAACTGCCGATTGGCCCTGACCGCGCTAGACGGCCAGGGGAGGGACCTCGTCGTCGGCTGGATGAAGGACGCGGGCCTGGACATCCATGTCGACCAGGTCGGCAATATCTTTGGACGGCGCCCCGGCCGCGATGCCGCGCGCGCAGCCGTCATCACCGGCAGCCATATTGATACGCAGGCTACCGGCGGCAAGTTCGACGGCTGCTACGGCGTCATGGCCGGTCTCGAAGTCATGCGCACGCTCAACGAACATGACGTGCAGACCGAGGCGCCGCTGGAGCTGGCAATATGGACCAACGAGGAAGGCGCGCGCTTCCTGCCGGTGATGATGGGTTCGGGCGTCTTCACTGGGCGCTTCACGCTGGAAACCGCGCTGGATGCGCGTGACACCGCCGGCCTGAGCGTGCGTGACGAACTCGAGGCGATCGGCTATGCCGGCGCCGAGCCGGTGGGCGCTCGACTGGTCGACGCCTACTTCGAAGCGCACATCGAGCAGGGGCCGGTGCTGGAGTTCGAGAACCGGGTGGTGGGCGCCGTGACCGGCTCGCTCGGTGTCCGCTGGTATGACGTGACGGTGACGGGCATGGAAATGCACGCTGGCCCGACGCCGATGCCGGTGCGCAAGGACGCGCTGCAGGCTGCCTCCGAGCTGGTGCTGAGGGTGATCGGGATCGCGAACGCGAATCAGCCGCACGGCCGCGGCACGGTGGGAGTCCTCAACGTGCATTCTGCGTCGCGCAACGTGGTGCCGGGCCGGGTCGATTTCACCGTGGATTTGCGCCATATCGACGCGTCAACGCTGGACGCAATGGATTGCCGCTTGCGCGAGGCCTGCGAGGACGTTGCGGCACGTTTGGGCGTGCAGGTAGAACTGCGACTCGCTCAATACAACAAGCCCACGCCCTTCGATCCGGCGCTGGTCGAGATGATCCGCCAAGGCGCCGCGCGGCGCGAACTGCCAGTCATGGATATCGTGACCGGCGCAGGCCACGACGCGGTGCACATGGCGATGGTCTACCCGACCGCGATGGTATTCGTTCCCTGCAAGGACGGCGTCAGCCACAACGAGACGGAAGACGCCCAACCCGAGCATCTTGAGGCCGGCTGCAACGTGCTGCTCGATGCGATGCTCGCGCGCGCAGGCGCGGCGCGCTGATCCCTGTCACTGACATAGTCCCAGACCAACATGCCCCTGCACAACCTTGACTACTGGCGCACCCGTGCCGCCGCGCTGCGCTTCGACGGCCTCGCCTTCATCGACGGGCGCTATGCCGCAGCGGCCGATGGCGCCACTTTTCCGTCCATCAGTCCCATCGACGGCCGCAAGCTGGCTGATGTCGCCGCCTGCGGCGTGGCGGACGTCGATCGCGCGGTGTCCGCCGCACGCCGCGCCTTCGACAGTGGTGTCTGGTCCCGCCTGACGCCGCGTGAACGCAAGCAGCGTCTGCTGCGACTAGCCGTGTTGATCGAGCAGCATGCCGAGGAACTCGCGCTTATCGAGGCCCTGGACATGGGCAAGCCGGTGCGCGATGCCCTGCTTTTCGACGTGCCGGAAACCGCGCGCTGCTATGCGTGGTACGGCGAGGCGCTGGACAAGCACTACGACGAGATCGCGCCCACCGGCGAAGGCGTGCTCGCGACGGTCACGCGCGAGCCGCTGGGCGTGGTGGCGGCCGTCGTTCCGTGGAATTTCCCGCTGATGATGGCCGCGTGGAAAGTCGCGCCGGCGCTCGCGGTGGGTAACAGCGTGGTGCTCAAGCCGGCCGAACAGTCTTCGCTCAGCTCGCTGCGACTCGCCGCGCTCGTGCACGAGGCTGGCATCCCACCCGGGGTGTTCAATGTGGTGCCTGGCCTCGGTGCGGTTACCGGCCAAGCGCTCGGTCTGCACCCAGAGGTGGACTGCATCGCCTTCACGGGCTCCACTGCGACCGGCAAGCGCTTCATGCACTATTCGGCAGACTCCAACCTCAAGCGCGTCTGGCTCGAATGCGGCGGCAAGTCGCCGCACATCGTGTTCGACGACTGTCCCGACCTGGACCGGGCTGCGCTTGTCGCCGCCCAGGCGATCTTCGTCAACCAGGGCGAAGTCTGCATCGCCGGCTCGCGCCTGTATGTGCAAGAGGGCATCTATGACGCCTTCATGGACAAGCTCGTTGTCCACGCGCGCGCGATGGCGCCCGGCGATCCGCTCGACCCCGACGCACCGATCGGCGCCATTGTCGACGAGCGCCAGATGGAGTCGGTACTCCAGCGCATCGACGCGGGGCTGCAGGAGGGCGCCACGCTACGCACCGGCGGCCGGCGCGTGCGCGGCGAGACCGGCGGATATTACATCGAGCCCACTGTGTTTGACTGCCCTTCGCAGGACCTGTCCATTGTGCGCGAAGAGGTCTTCGGGCCGGTCCTTGCAGTCCAGCGCTTTTCCAGCGAGGACGAAGCGATCAGGCTCGCCAACGACTCGATCTATGGGCTTGGCGCGGGACTGTGGACGCGTAGCGTCGGGCGCGCGCACCGCCTCGCGGGCAGGCTGCGCGCAGGGCTGGTCTGGGTGAATTGCTATGCCGATGGCGACATCACCGTGCCCTTCGGCGGTGTCAAGCAGTCGGGCTTCGGTCGCGACAAGTCACTGCATGCGCTCGACAAGTACAGCGATCTGAAGACGACCTGGATCGACCTGCGCGACTGAGATGCGCGTCGCAAGCATGCGCCGCACCGCAATCACGTTCGCCTTGCTCCGTCGTGACTGGACCGTGATCAAGCTCCCGGTGAGAATGAATGTACGCCGTTGTCGACCATATGAAGGTTGTCACAACTTCGCCAGCCCGCTGTGGACGGGGCGTGGCAGCGCTGGAGCGAAGCTGCTCCGCGCCGGCGGTGATCCATTGCGGCTGATCCGGCCTTTGTCATCCAGAGCCGTGCGGTGGGCCTTGATGGGCACAGGGCCCGTTGCGGTGCGACGCCGCATTCGACGGCGATACATTCTGGCGGGTCGTGAAGTCGAACTACGGGTTGCGGGGCGTGAAATCGACAAGGCCGTACATTTCCACCTACAGTTCATGGCTTAACCAGGTCACCATATCGGGCCGATGGAACCGATGCACGATGCCCGCTTGCGGCGTCGCGATGATTTCATTGAGGAGTTCGACGGCGGCCAGGCCGAACCGCCTTGGCTCGAGGTCCATCGCCAGAATCTGCGCGCTGCCCAGTTCGCCGACCGGATCACCGGCCAGCGAAGCGAGATGAAAGCCCGGCTCGTCCCGATTCGCGACCCGTTGCCCCATTTGCTGCAGCATCGGGAGCGCGCGTGCGGCGACGCCTTGCAGACTGACCACCAGTGAATCGACGTGGTTTTCCTGTACCAATTGCGCGATGGCCTGATACAGGTCGTTGTCGTCGTGATCCGTCGCCAGCGTCGCCGTATGCGGCGCAATGCCTTGGCGAGCGCACCAGGCCTCGAACTCACGATGTGCGTCTAATGCCCAGCCGGGTCCGTGAATCAGGCTCATCCCGATGAATCCGGGACGTTTTGCCTTGCCGGCGCGAAGTTCGTCGAGCACGAAACCGACGATTTCCCGATAGTCGATTTCGATGATCGCGATCGGAAGGTCGGGGCTGAGCGAGCGGGAGCTGCGTCCGGCGAAGACGATCGGCAGCGATGCATCCAGCATGCGCTGAACGACCGGGTCGTCATCCATCGCGTCGATGACCACCGCACCGTCGACGTGAAATTGCTTGGCCTCGCTCGCGTGCAGCGTCAGGTCGCTTCCCGCGGCCGCCGCGCCAGCCACCGCGCCGAATGCGAAATGCATGTAGAACGACAGCACGCGCGCATAGGCCGGAATGTACAGGCCCAACGCGCCCATGCTGCGGCGGCGCAGCGAGCGGGCAGCCTTGTTTGACACATAGCCCATCGACTGAGCCGCGTCGGTCACGCGCTTGCGCGTCTCTTCCGACACGCGACCGGAACCGACCAACGCGTCCGACACGGTCGTTTTCGACAAACCGAGCGCGCGTGCCAGGTCGAGGATGGTGGTTGCTGACATGGAAAACCCTAGCTGAATTTCAAGGGAAAACGACGCTCGACAACTTGACATGCAATATCGGCGATCGCATGCTTTCCACCATGCCGGAACGTTCCGGCATACGTGTAATAGAGATTTTACCCTGAAGTTTTCACTTAAAAGACATCGGAGACTCCATGAATCCATCCGCGCAGCGCTCGCCCGACAAGTGGCCGAGAGCGCTCACTGCCATTCTTTTGGGTATTGATTTCATCCTGAGCCTGACGCCGCAACTGCATTGGGCCGCTGGCAACGGCACGCCGTCGGCCTCGATCGGTTACTTCCTCGGCACGTGCGTTTTCATTACGTTGACCCTGGGCGTGATGATGGCCGTCGATCCGGACAAGGGGGACGGACAATGAATGCGCTGATTGGTTATGGCGGCGTCGCCGTCTTCTTTCTGGTCGTGATCGGCATCCTCGAATTGACGAAGAAACGGAGTTCGAGCTTCAGCGAATACGCGACGGCCGGGCGTTCGTTTGGGCCGTGGTTCAGCGCGATGGCATTCCTGAACACGTGGTTGCCGGGAACCATGTTCATTTCGTTCGCGGGGTTCGCCGCAGCGGCTGGTGTCATCAGCTTCTATTCGGTGATCTATTCGCTGCTCGCCGTTGTGCTGATGTTCTTTCTGGCCCGGCCGGTCTACGAATGGGGCAAGCGGCACGATCTTCGTACCCAGGCGGATCTGCTTGGGCTGCGTTACAACTCGCGCGCGGTCCGCGTCATCGCGGCGCTCATCGGGATCGGCGCGTCGTTTCCGTGGGTCATTCTCGGGATGCAGTCGCTTGCGCTTGTCTTCAAATACCTGTCGTTTGGTCAAGTCAGCGGAACCACCGCAGTGCTGGTCGGTATCGTCGTGATCGGACTGCGCCAGATCTGGACGGCCCGCTTCGGGATGCGCGGCGTGATCATCAGCGACATGGTGCAGGGTATCGTCGCTTACGTGGTCGGCACCGTCATTATTCTCGGGCTTCTCACGTGGCTGTTCACCAACGGCCATGGCTTCGACAAGCTCCCGGCCAGCCGCTATACGCTGCCCGGTCCCGGCAGCGCCCTGGGCCCGCTTTATGTGATGTCGCTCACGCTGACTGGCGTGCTGGGCGGCTGGTGCTGGCCGGATATCTTCGTTCGCCTTTTCACGTCAAACGGTACTGCGACGATCAAGCGTTCGGCCGTGATGGCGGCCCCGGTGCTGTTGATCTTCAGTTTCGCGCTGATGCTGCTGGGGGTCGTCGCGGCATCCGTGCCGGGTGTCGACAAGGCGCCGGACAATGTCTGGTTCATCACCGCGGGTATCGGTGGTGTCGGGCTGCTGACGCTCGCGGGCATCTGCGTGGTCGCGGCGACGATGGGCAACATCGGCGCGAACCTGCAGGCACTCGGTACGCAGACCGCAAACGACATCGTCGGCGCGGCGATGGACGCGCGGATCAGCGATGCACGCATCGGGCGTATCGCGGTGGTCGTGTTGACGATATTGGCGATGGTCGGCGCGTTCGCAACGATCGGTGTCACATCCGGTCTGATCACTTTGGCCTTCATCTCGTATCAGGCGATTTCCCAGCTCGCGCCAACGCTGCTGCTCGGCATCTTCTGGAAGCGCGGCACCGCAGCGGCGGCCGTTGCCGGGATGGTGAGCGGTATCGCGAGCGCCACGGTCCTGCAGGTGTTCTATCCGATCTCGATTCCGTGGTTCGGCGGAGCGACTGCCGGCGTGGTCGGGCTACTGATCAATACGGTCGCATATATCGTCGTGACGTACGCGTTGCCGATGAAGGCCGCCGAGCGACAGCGCGTGGAGCGGCTGTTCAGCCGTCAGGCCGCGCAGGAAGCAGGGGATTTCGTCGGTCAGCCGAACGAGATCGTCGCAACGGTATCACGTAGTCATTAACTGAAAAGAGAAGGAAAGACTCATGGAACGCTCCCTTTCAACCGGCCAGCGAAAAGTCTCCGTCGCGGCTACCCAGTTCGCATGCACCTGGGACTTGGAAAGGAATCTCGAGGCAGCCGAACGCGTCGTGCGCGCGGCCGCGGAATCCGGCGCGCAAATCATCGTGCTGCAGGAGTTATTCGAAACGCCATATTTTTGTCAAACAATTAATCAGGACTGCTTTTCACTGGCAATGCCAATAGAAAAGAACCCGGCAATCGCGCTGTGCCGCAAGCTGGCGGAGGAGCTCGATATCGTGATTCCGGTCAGTTACTTCGAACGCTGTCACCAGAAGTATTTCAACAGCATGACGATCATCGATGCCGGCGGCGAGCTGCTCGGCACGTACCGGAAAACGCACATCCCCGATGGGCCGGGTTACGCCGAGAAGTTCTATTTCAACCCGGGCGACACCGGCTTCAAGGCTTGGACGACCCGCTATGCGACGGTGGGTGTCGGCATTTGCTGGGATCAGTGGTTTCCCGAGTCTGCGCGGTCGATGGCGTTGCAAGGTGCGGAGATCCTGCTGTTTCCGACCGCAATCGGCTCGAGTCCGATCGATTCGGCAGCCTCTTCCGAGATCGCGTCGGGCGATTTGCAGAACACCGAATTGCGGCATCGCCACTGGCGAAACGTGCAGTGCGGGCATGCAGCGGCCAACATGATGCCGCTGGTGGCGTCGAACCGAATCGGTGTCGAGCGGCAGGGTACGAGCCGCATCGAGTTCTTCGGGCAGTCCTTCATCGCCAATCAGCGTGGCGAAGTCGTGCAGGAGTTGAGCGCCGATCGCGAAGGTTACGCGGTGCAGGAATTCGATCTGGAAGCGCTGCGGATGCAGCGGGCATCGTGGGGGCTGTTTCGGGATCGTCGGCCGGGGAAATACGACGAGCTGACGGCCTGACGAAACGGATCGTGTCATGGTTTCGGCTCAGCAGCATGTGAGTCGAAGCATATGGTGCGATAGATCCGATGTGTTGAGGAGTTTTTCTTGCCTTTAATGGTGAGTTGGTACTGCTCGGCCTGTTGGTCGAGCAGCCGCTCTGATGGAAATTCAGTCAAGTTAATTGTGTAGTTGTACTGAGTTATTTTTGGAAAGGGCGACTCATATAGAGATCGATCGTCGTCGGCTTCCGGTATCGCATGCCTCACTGGCCTGACCGGAATCCGAACTTAATGAATTGACCGTTGAAAAGCATCCCGGCGACTGCTTGATTGCACGAAAAGTCGGAGCAGAGCGTGCGGCGCCTCGGGATACAACCTGGAGAAGTTCATGTTTTACGTAAAACAAACAGCAAGGCTGATGGCGGCTGCCTGCGTGTTCCTGACACCGCTTGCGTCGTTCGCGCAGAGTAGCGTGACGCTGTACGGCTCTCTGGATGCCGGGATTCAATATCGGTCCAAAGCCGACGGAAAGCGCTCGGCGGTCAATCTCCAGAACTACGGCAACTTGCCGACATTGTTCGGGTTGACCGGCAAGGAAGACCTCGGAGGCGGGCTGGCGGCGATCTTCAAATTGGAGCAGTCGTTCAACCTTAACGACGGCACGTCGACCGTTCCGGGTTCCGCGTTCTACCGAAACGCATACGTCGGCTTGAGTGGTTCGTTCGGTACCGTCACTGCAGGCCGGCAAACAACCGTCCTGTTCGACGACACATTGGAATTCGACCCGTTCTACTATGCCGCTTACAGCGGTCAGTCCCAGCTGATACCGATCACCGACAACTACGTGAGTTCGTCGATCAAGTATCAGTCGCCGTTGTTGGCGGGCGTGACAATGAAGGCGTTGGTGGCGACCGGTGGCGTAGCCGGCAATTTCCGCTCCGGGCGCGTGCTTGAACTCGGCGCACTGTATCGCGGGACCGCGCTGAGCGCCAGCGCAGTCCTGCGCGAGACGAACGGTTCCGCCGCCAACGGAACCCCGGATACATCTGCGCTCAAGCGGACGATAGGCGTGCTCGATGCGGCCTATCGCATGGGTCCGGCGACCATCCTCGCGGGCGTCGAGAGACAGACCGGCGACCTTGCGCCGTCGAAGACAGTCGTGTGGGGCGGCGGACGCTTTCAGGCGTCGCCCGCTATTGCGCTCGGACTGGGCGTCTATCAGACGCTATCGAGCGATCCGTCAACTGGCCACCCGACGCTCTTCGTCGCGGGCGCGACCTATAGCCTGTCGAAGCGTACGAGCGCCTATCTGAACGTAGGGTATTCGAAGAATTCGACGCACAGCTCGCAAACCGTCTACGAATACGATTCCACACCGCTGAACGGCGCGAATCAAGTCGGTGTGATGCTTGGGATGAGCCATAGCTTCTGACCGCACTGCCTCAATCGCGGGTCGTCGATACACCGATGGCGATCCGGCGATTGATCGATCGAGGTTCGTCGGAGGGCGGTGCGATTGCTCCGACGGATATCGGGAGTGGTTGATACCAAGGGGTGGGCCAAGCTGAGCGCGAATTTCCATCATAAGCCTGACAGTTTGGAGCAGCCGGCGGCGAAATTCCCATGCATCGGCCCGGCTGAGCGACCATCTTTTCGTCGCATGAAACATCCGCCCTTCGCCATGCGCGCCATGCCCTACGATGGAGAAATCCCTCCCGATGAAAGGCATCCGCCGTGTGCACCAACTATCGCGCGCCGGACGAGGATCCGGGCATCAGCGAGCTGAAGCTCGGGATCGGCGACCTGTTTCGCCGCGACCCGTGGGCGCCGGACGTGTATCCGGACTACGCGGCGCCGATCGCCTGCGCGGACGGCGACGGCCTCGCGGTCGTAAAGGCCGTGTTCGGCTTCTGGCCGAAGTTCATGCAGCCGGAGCGCGTCGACGACGACGGCCGGAAAAAGAAAAAGCTCGACACGATGAACGCGCGCGCCGAGACGGTCGGCAGCTCGCGCCTGTACGCCAAGGCGTGGCGCGACGGCCAGCGCTGCCTGATTCCGGCACGCTGGATCTGCGAGCCATGCTACGAGACGGGGCGCAACGTGTGGCACCGAATCGGCCTCGTCGGCTGGGGCGCGTACTGCGTGGCCGGCATCTGGCGGCGCTATGAAGACGACGACGGCCGGCAGCTGGTCGGCATGGCGATGCTCACGGTCAATGCGGACGCACACCCGGTGTTCGCGCGGATGCACCGGCCCGGCGACGAGAAGCGGGGCGTCGTGATCGTGCGCCGCGACGACTACGACGAATGGCTGCACACGCCCCGCGTCGAGGCCGCGCGCGTGATGCTCCAGCTGCTGCCGGCCGACGAGATGGCCGCCGAACCGAACCCGAAATAACCGCCGCATCGCCCGCCACATCGGACAAATTCGAAATTGCGCCAACGCCGGGTAATTACCGATTCCGTCAAAGTTGTATATACAAGAATATCCGCTGGCACTGTCGGCACACGCCGTGCCGACTGCGCGCCGGCGCGCTGATCATGCGTGCCCGGCGCATGCCGACGATCCACGGCGCTCCTCCTCACGAGTCACACAAGGCGGCTCGGTACGCTACCCAGCATCGGTGGATGCGTCGCGCATCCTGAGTCATTTGGAGAACCTTCCGTGTCAACGAATTCCAATGAAAGTGCCGGCAGCGGGCTGATCGAAGTCCGCTCGATCGATTTCATTCCCGAGGCCGAGCGTCATGGCGGCCTGTTCAGCCAGTTCACGCTGTGGCTGTCGGCCAACCTGCAGATCACCGCCATCGTGACGGGCGCGCTCGCGGTCGTGCTCGGCGGCGACGTGTTCTGGTCGCTGGTCGCGCTGCTGCTCGGCCAGCTGGTCGGCGGCGCGGTGATGGCGCTGCATGGCGCGCAGGGCCCGCAGCTCGGCCTGCCGCAGATGATCTCGAGTCGCGTGCAGTTCGGCGTGTACGGCGCGATGATCCCGATCGTGCTCGTGTGCCTGATGTACATCGGCTTCTCCGCGAGCGGCTCGGTGCTGGCGGGGCAGGCGGTCGCGCAGTTGCTGCACGTCGACGATGCCACGGGCATCCTGCTGTTCGCCGCCGTGATCGTCGTGCTGACCGTGTTCGGCTATCGCGCGATCCACGCGGTGGGGCGCGTGGCGAGCGTGATCGGCATCGCCGCGTTCGTCTACATGTTCGCGCAGCTGTTCGCGAACCACGACGTCGGCGCGCTGCTCGCGAACCGGCACTTCTCGCTTGCGAGCTTCCTGCTGTCGATGTCGCTGTCGGCGTCGTGGCAGATCGCGTTCGGGCCGTACGTCGCCGACTATTCGCGCTATCTGCCGCGCTCGACGCCGTCGGTCGGCACCTTCCTCGCGGTGGGCGCAGGCTCGGTGATCGGCGCGCAGGCCGCGATGGTGTTCGGCGTGTTCGCGGCCGCGCTGGCGGGCAGCCAGTTCGCGCATCACGAGGTCGCGTATATCGTCGGGCTCGGCTCGACGGGCGCCGTCGCCGCGCTGCTGTACTTCAGCATCGCGTTCGGCAAGGTGACGGTCACCGCGCTCAACGCATACGGCAGCTTCATGTCGATGGCGACCATCATCAGCGGCTTCCGCGGCAAGAACGCCGTGTCGTCGCGCAGCCGCCTCGCGTACATCTTCGGGATGATCTTCATCTCGACGATGGTCGCGCTCGCCGGCCGGCATTCGTTCCTGAAGGAATTCACCGCGTTCATCCTGTTCCTGCTCGCGTTCTTCACGCCGTGGAGCGCGATCAACCTCGTCGACTACTACTGCTTCACGAAGTCGCGCTACGACGTGCCCGCGCTGTCCGATCCCGACGGCCGCTACGGGCGCTGGAACGTGATGGCGATCTTGATCTACGTCGTCGGCATACTCGTGCAGCTGCCGTTCATGTCGACGCACATCTACACGGGGCCGCTGGTCGACGCGCTGGGCGGCACCGACATCTCGTGGATCCTCGGCCTTGTCGTGCCCGCCGTGCTGTACTACATCGGCGCGCGCGCGTCGCGCCGCGAGATTCCCGAACGGCTGATCCTCCCGTTCGAGCGCGGCGAGATCCGCAACTGACAGGCCCGCGCCGGCTGCCGGCGCGCGCCTTCCGCTCCGGCCGCACCGTGCCACGGTGCGCATCGCATCGGCCGGAACCTTCCCGATGACTGATCGCAGGACGGCACGCCGAATGCGTGCCGCGTCCTTGCGCGTTTCTCGAAATAAATCAGTATGACTAAATTGACCAAGCAGCGCGGCGCTTTCAGCCGCGCGACATCCGCACGCGCCGGCCTGCACGCGGTGTGCGTGGCCGCATCGCTCGCCAGCGCCACGGCGGCGCGGGCGCAGGACGGCGTCACGCTGTACGGCGTGATCGACGAGTTCGCGCAGTACGTAAACACCGGCAACGGCTACGCGGCCGCGATCGGCTCGAGCGGCCAGTGGGGGAGCCGGTTCGGCGTGAAGGGAACCGAGGACATCGGCGGCGGGCAGAAGATCGAGTTCGCGCTCGAGAACGGCTTCAATCCGAACGACGGTTCGTCCGCGAATGCCGGCCGCATGTTCAGCCGGCAGGCGTGGGTCGGCATCGCGGGAGCATGGGGCAAGGTGCGCGCCGGCCGGCAGAATTCGCCGCTGTTTCTCGACCAGGGCGGGCAGGATGCGTTCGGCGGCGTCACGCAAGCGTCCGGCATGGACAACCTGACCCCGTTCGCGATCCGGACCAGCAACACGCTGTCGTACACGAGCCCCGAGTTCGCCGGGTTCCAGGCGGGCGTCTACGTCGGCTTCGGCGACGCGGGCGGCGCGCGCTCGGCGGGCTCGAGCCAGCAGTTCGACGTGACCTACACGCACGGGCCGTTCGCCGCGTTCGTTGCCGGCCAGTGGCTGAAGAACGCGGCCGCGACGACCACCGATCGCACCCTGATGGCCGGCGCGTCGTACGAGATCGGCAAGGCGACCGTGTACGGCGGCTTCTCCGCGGCGAAATGGGACGGTCTCGGCATCGATACGTGCGTCTACGGGCTGTCGGTCAAGTACGCGTTGAACCCGTCGAACTTCCTGGCGCTCGGCTACGCATACGCGCACGACCAGACCTCGCAGGGCAACCATGCGGACCAGGTCGGCCTGATGTACGAATACGACCTGTCGAAGCGCACCAGCTTCTACGGCGCGCTCTCGTACCTGCGCAACCGCAACCAGGCGGGCTACACGTTGGCCGGCGCGGCGAACCCGGGGTTGCCGCTCGTGTATCCGGGCGCGAATGCGCGCGGCGTGCAGCTGGGCGTCGTGCATCGCTTCTGACGGCGCCGATGCCTCATCGCGCCGGGCGCCGCGCCCGGCGCGCTCCAACGGCTTACTTGCCGAGCCGCTCCGCGAGCGAATAGCGCTGCATGCAGCGCTCCATCGCGTCGAGAAACGCGTGCTCCGCCGCATTCATCTTGCGCTCGCGGTGCCACAGCAGGAACACGTCGACATCGACGAGCCCGTCGTCCGGCGGCAGGCGCCACAGCCGCTGCTGCGCGATGTCGTCGCGCACGATGTGCTCGGGCAGGCAGCCGATCCCGTAGCCGGCGAAGATCAGCCGCCGCACTTCGTCGAGGCTCGGCGACGACGCGACGATCCGTCCGGTGAAACCTTTCTGGTCGCGAAACACGGTCAGCGGCGACAGGCTGTCGCCGATCTGGTCGCTCGTGAACGACACGAAGTTCTCCGCGAGCAGGTCGTCCATCCGCAGCTGGGTCTGCCCGAACAGCCGGTGATGGCGGCCGCAGTAGATCGCATAGCGCTGGCGCAGGAAGCAGCGCATCTCCAGCTTGTCGTGCGGCGTGCGGCACAGGCCGAGGCCGGCCGTCGCGGTCTTCTGCAGCAGCGACGACAGGATGTCGGACGAGCGCATCACCTCGATCTGCACGTCGATGCGCGGATACGCGCTGTGAAAATCGGCGAGGCATTCGTCGTAGACCGGCGACTCGATGCGGCTCACCGTCAGCAGGCGGATCGAGCCGGTGAGGTCGGCGCTGCGGTCGTCGAGCTCGGTCTCGAGGCGCGAGATGCCGCCGTAGATGTCGCTCGCGATCCGGTAGACGGCCTCGCCGGCCGGGGTCGGCGCGAAGTGCGGGCCACGGCGCTCGATCAGCCGGCGCTCGAGCGCGTCCTCGAGCCGCCGCAGCGCCTGGCTGACCGCCGGCTGCGTCACGTGCAGCCGCGCGGCCGCGCGGCTCACGCTGCGCTCCTGCATGATCACGAGGTAGGTGCGCAGCAGGTTCCAGTCGAGACGGTCGTTCAGGAACGGGGCGAGGTCGGCGCGCATCGGGTCTCCGGGCAGGGCTGCGGTCGAAACATTAGCTAAATTTATACAGCGAATAATAACTTGAAATTTGACTAATGATTTGCGGTCGCCGATAAAGGAGGGGCGCCGCATCGTGCGGCGCAAGGCCGCGCGAGACGGCCGATCGTCACGACATCGCACGCCGGCGCCGGGCCGTCCGCGCCGCACCGTGCCTCAGGAGCCAGCATGACCCAGTCCCTTCCTCCCGCCCGCCAGCCGGGCCGCGCCGCGACGGCCGCGTTCATCGGCACGATGATCGAGTGGTACGACTTCTACATCTACGCGACCGCCGCCGCGCTCGTGTTCGGCGAGCTCTACTTCCCGTCGCACGACCGTTTCGTCAGCACGATGGCGTCGTTCGCGACCTTCGCGGTCGGCTTCTTCGCGCGGCCGCTCGGCGGCGTGATCTTCGGCCACCTCGGCGACCGCATCGGCCGCAAGAAGGCGCTGATGACGACGCTGACGATGATGGGCGCGGCAACCGTCTGCGTCGGGCTGCTGCCCGATTATGCGCAGGTCGGCGTGCTCGCGCCGGTGCTGCTCGTGCTGCTGCGCATCGTGCAGGGGATCGCGGTCGGCGGCGAGTGGGGCGGTGCGGTGCTGATGGCGGGCGAGCATGCGCCGCAGGGCCGCCGCACGTTCTTCGCGTCGTTCGCGCAGCTCGGCAGCCCGGCCGGGCTGATCCTGTCGCTGGTCGCGTTCCGCGCGGTCACGTCGATGGACAAGGCCGACTTTCTCGCATGGGGCTGGCGCCTGCCGTTCCTTGCGAGTTCGGTGCTGCTGGTGGTCGGCATCCTGATCCGGCTCGGCGTGAACGAGTCGCCGGAATTCGCGCGCGTGAAGGAGGCGAACCGCACCGTGAAGCTGCCGGTGGCCGAAGTGCTGCGCACCGCGTGGCCGCTCGTTCTGCTGTGCATCGGCGCGAACACGATCGGCATCGCGGGCGTCTATTTCACCAACACGTTCATGATCGCGTACACGACGCAGTACGTCGGCGTGTCGCGCACGCTGATCCTCGACAGCCTGTTCGCGGTCGCGATCATCCAGTTCGTCGCGCAGCCGATCGCCGCGTGGGTCGCGGAACGGATCGGCGGCGCGCGCTTCCTGAAGCTGGCGGCGCTGCTCGCGATGCTGTCGCCGTACCCGATGTTCGTGCTCGTGCAGGGCGGCACCGGCGCGTCGCTCGTGATCGGCATCGCGCTCGCGGTGGTGTGCATGGCGGGCTTCTATTCGGTGATCGCGGGCTTCGTCAGCGACGTGTTTCCCGCGCACGTGCGCTATTCGGCGATCTCGCTCGCGTACCAGGTGTGCGGCGCGCTCGCGGGCGGCCTGACGCCGCTCGTGGGCACCTGGCTCGCGCATCGCTTCGCGGGCCAGTGGTGGCCGCTCGCGATGTTCTACACCGGCCTCGCGGGCATCTCGCTGCTCTCCATCGTCGCGCTCGACGCACGGCGCGAGGCACGTGGCGCGGCCGCCGAGGCGCTCGGCTCGCATTGACGTCAATCGAACGAACTTATCCGGAGTCCAGATGAAACAGCTGTTGGAAATCGATGGCGCACGCCTGTGGCAAAGCCTTGCAGAGATGGCCCGAATCGGCGCGACGCCGCGCGGCGGCGTGCGCCGCCTCGCGCTCACCGACGACGACCTTCGCGGCCGCGACCGGTTCGCGCAAGGGTGCCGCGACGCGGGCATGACGGTGAGCGTCGACGCGATCGGCAACCTGTTCGCGCGGCGCGACGGCACGGATGCGCACGCGGCGCCCGTGCTGATCGGCAGCCATCTCGACACGCAGCCGGAGGGCGGCCGCTTCGACGGCGTGTACGGCGTGCTCGCCGCGCTCGAGCTCGTGCGTACGCTGAACGACGCGGGCATCGTGACCGCCAAGCCGATCGAGATCGTGTCGTGGACCAACGAGGAAGGCGCGCGCTTTGCGCCGGCGATGCTCGGCTCCGCGGTGTTCACCGGCGCGCTGCCGCTCGCGGAGGCGCTCGCGAAGCAGGATGCCGACGGCGTGACGCTCGGCGACGCGCTTGCCGCGTGCGGCTATCGCGGCGCGCGCCGCACGGGCGGCGCGGTCGACGCGTATTTCGAGGCGCATATCGAACAGGGGCCCGTGCTCGAAGCGAACGGCACGACGATCGGCATCGTCACCGGCGGGCAGGCGATCCGCTGGCTCGACGTGACGGTCGCGGGCGTGGCCGCGCATGCGGGCACGACGCCGATGCCGTACCGCAAGGATGCGTTGTTCGCGAGCGCGCAGATCGCGCTCGAACTGGAACGCATCGTCGCGGGCTACGCGCCGCGCGGGCTCGCGACGATCGGGCAGGGCGGCATCCGCAACGCGTCGCGCAACACGATCGCGGGCGACGTGACCTTCACGGTCGACCTGCGCCATCACGACGACGGCGAGGTCGACGCGATGGAACGCGACCTGCGCGACGCGTGCGCGCGCGTGGCCGCCGCGCGCGGCGTGCGGGTCGCGGTCGACGCCTGCTGGCGCAGCCCGGCGACGCCGTTCGATGCCGGGTGCGTCGCGCACGTCGCGCAGGCGGCCGCCGCGTTCGGCTACCCGCACGAACGGATCGTCAGCGGCGCCGGCCACGACGCGATCGTGCTCGCGCGCCATTGCCCGACGGCGATGGTGTTCATTCCGTGCGTCGACGGCCTGTCGCACAACGAAGCCGAGGACGCGCTGCCCGACGACGTGACGCGCGGCGCCAACGTGCTGCTCCACGCGGTGCTCGCGCGCGCGGGCGTCGCGCGCACCGCCGATCTTCCACAGACCGCATGACGCGGCGAACGACCGAGGACCGTCGATGAAAACCTACTTCCATCCCGAACAACTGCTGCATCACCCGCGCACCTACCTGTCGCGCGGCCGGATGCGCGCACCGCAGGAAGTGCCCGAGCGTGCGGCGCGGCTCGTCGCGGCCGTGCGCGCGCTGGACTTCGACGTGCGCGAGCCGGCCGATTTCGGCACTGCGCCGCTCGCGGCCGTGCACGACATGAACTACCTGCGCTTTCTCGAGGACGCGCACCGCGACTGGAAGCAGATGCCCGACGACTGGGGCGACGAGGTGATGTCGAACATCTACGTGCGCGAGCCGAACCCGCTGCGCGGGGTGCTCGCGAAGGCGGCGCGCTATCTCGCCGACGGCAGCTGCCCGGTCGGCGCGCAGACGTGGCGGGCCGCGTACTGGTCGGCGCAGAGCGCGCTGGCGGCCGCGGCCACCGTCAACGACGGCGAGCGCGACGCGTACGCGCTGTGCCGCCCGCCCGGCCATCACGCGCGGCGCGACGCGGCGGGCGGCTTCTGCTACCTGAACAACGCGGCGATCGCCGCGCAGGCGCTGCGCGGCCGTCACCGCCGGGTGGCGATCCTCGACACCGACATGCATCACGGCCAGGGCGTGCAGGAGATCTTCTACGGCCGCGACGACGTGCTGTACGTGTCGATCCACGGCGATCCGACCAACTTCTATCCGGTGGTCGCGGGCTACGAGGAGGAAACCGGCACGGGCG
Source organism: Burkholderia pyrrocinia (assembly GCA_001527685.1). GTDB lineage: Bacteria > Pseudomonadota > Gammaproteobacteria > Burkholderiales > Burkholderiaceae > Burkholderia > Burkholderia pyrrocinia_D. The sequence goes on along the minus strand of LOZU01000116.1, from coordinate 1,855 downwards.
CGGGCGACGGCTTCAACCTGAACCTGCCGATGCCGCACGGCGCGCCGGAAGCGGCGTTCTTCGCGCGGCTCGACGACGCGCTGCGCGCGCTCGCGCGGTTCCAGCCCGACGCGCTCGTGCTCGCGCTCGGCTTCGACATCTACCAGCACGATCCGCAATCGCAGGTCGCGGTGACGACCGACGGGTTCCGGCGGCTCGGCGATGCGATCGGCGCGCTCGGGCTGCCGACGGTGATCGTGCAGGAGGGCGGCTATCACCTCGAGAGTCTCGACGCGAATGCGCGCGCGTTCTTCGGCGGCTTCGGCGGCGCGCGCGGGGCGGGCCGGTAAACGAAAAACGGGCCGCCCCGGCGAGGCGGTCCGCGATCGGGGCGGAAGGGTTGGCGTCAGGCCGGCTCGAAGCCGCGCGGCGTATTACACGTTCACGGCAACCGGTGCGCGGCGGCGCTGCACGACCTGGAACACGACCAGCGCGAGCCCGGCCGTCGCGATCAGCGCGCCGGCCACCGGCACCGCCGCGTAGCTGAAGCCGGCCGAGATCGCCGCGCCGCCGGCGGCCGCGCCGAGCGCATTGCCGAGGTTGAACGCGCCGACGTTGACCGACGACGCGAGCCCCGGCGCGTCGGATGCGGCGCGCATCACGCGCATCTGCAGCGGCGGCACCACCGCGAACGTCGCGACGCCCCACACGAGCAGCGCGACGGCCGCGCCCGCATGCGTCGCGGCGAGCGCCGGGAACGCGAGCATCACGGCGATCAGCAGCAGCAGGAAGCCGATCAGGCTGCCGTCGAGCGAGCGGTCGGCGAGACGGCCGCCCGCGACGTTGCCGATCGAGAAGCCGATGCCGATCAGCACCAGCATCGCGGTCACGAAGCCCGGCGTCGCGCCGGTCAGGTGCGCGAGGGTCGGCGCGACGTACGTGTAGAGCGTGAACATCGCGCCGGCGCCGAGCACGGTCGTCGCGAGCGCGCCGAGCACGACCGGGCGCGTCAGCACCGCGAGCTCGGCCCGCAGGTTCGGCATGCGCCCCGCGTCGCCCTTCGGCAGCGCGGCGAACAGGCCCGCGATCGCGATCAGGCCGAGGCCCGCGGTCGCCGCGAACGACATCCGCCAGCCGATCGCCTGGCCGAGCCAGGTCGCCGCCGGCACGCCGCCGACGTTGGCGATCGTGAGGCCCATGAACATCGTCGCGACCGCGCTCGCCTGGCGCTCGCGCGGCACGAGGCTCGCCGCGACCACCGAGCCGAGGCCGAAGAACGCGCCGTGGTTGAGGCTCGTGACGAGCCGCGCGAGCAGCAGCGTCGGGTAGTTCGGCGCGAGCGCCGACAGCAGGTTGCCGACCGTGAAGATCGCCATCAGCGCGATCAGCGCCGAGCGGCGCGGCCAGCGCGCGAGCAGCAGCGTCATCAGCGGCGCGCCGGCCATCACGCCGATCGCGTATGCGCTGATCAGCATGCCGGCGGTCGGGATCGACACATGGACGCCGTCGGCGATCACGGGCAGCAGGCCCATCGGCGAGAACTCGGTGGTGCCGATGCCGAACGCGCCGGCGGCGAGGGCGAGCAGCGGCAGTGCGGCGCCGCCGTTCGGGCGCGAGGTGGGGGAGGTCGGAGGGTTCAAGAGTCGGGGTCCTGGTGCGGCTGACGGTTGATGGCAGCACGGAGTGTGCCCGTCTCGCCCTGGCCGAAAAAGCGGCCCCGGAGCGAAATAATCTTGAATTGAAATCAATAATGCATGCGGCGTGCGATGAATACCCGGCCCGGCGACGCGCATAAAAAAGGTTCTTCACGGATTAGCGTGAAGGCGGCGCCCAAAAGGAAAGCGGTGCCCGAAGGAATAGACTGGTTGTGCGACCA
>LOZU01000115.1:0-698 GCA_001527685.1 Burkholderia pyrrocinia | reverse complement strand
GGTCCTGGGGGTGGGCCGCCGGGTCCTCCTCCACCTCCTCCTCGGGGCCGGTGGGGCCGGGCATTCGCGGCGCTACGTCGCGTTGCCGGACGCATTGCGCCGTACGCCGGGAAGATCGCCGTTGCCGCGACCCTGCTGAAGATCGGACTTGCCGCGAAGAACGCGTATGCGGTTGCGCAGGGCGATGACACGACCGCACAGAAGGTCGAGGGGTACGCGGGCATCGGTGGCAGTCTGGCCGGCGGCTTTGCCGGTGCGAAGGCTGGGGGCGCACTTGGGGCAGTTGTCGGCGGCCCGATCGGCGCAGCGGTTGGCGGCGTCGTAGGTGGTGCAATCGGTACGTTCGCCGGGCAAAAGCTGTTTGCCGGCCTCGCGCGGTGGACGATGGGGAAGAAGGACGAGGATAGCGACGCCGCCAAGGCGGCAGCGAAGGTGGCAGCAGCAAGCCCGGATTCGCCGCAGGCCCGGCCGTTCAAGGTCGATCAGCAGAATCAGTTCTCGCCGGTATTCAACATCAAGGTGGAAGGCGTTTCCGACGCTCAGATCGCGGACAAGATGCTCGCGCAACTGAATCCGCAGCTCCAGCGGGCCATGACGGAATCGCTCGAGAAGAGCAACCGTTCGGCGATGTTCGACGCGCCGCATTTGTAAGGGGAGATCGCATGGATTTTGTTTCGAGCGTCACGCAGGCGGCCACG
>LOZU01000114.1:0-372960 GCA_001527685.1 Burkholderia pyrrocinia | reverse complement strand
GCGTTGCCGTTAGCGCGAAAGAGGCGTGATTCTAGGCATCCCGCGCCGCGAGCGCAAGGGGGTTCGCGAAATAAATTCAAAAGCCCCCGTGCGCTACCGCGCACGGGGAGCTCTATATATAGAGCGCGCCGTCCTCACGAACGTCACTTCCCCGCGACCAGCGCCTGCAGCCGATCGACCGGCACCGCATCGGCCATCGCAGCATAGCCGGCGTCGCTTGGGTGAATGCCGTCGCCGCTGTCGTAGCGACGCTGCAGAACGCTCGGGCGCGCCGGGTCGCGCAACGCTTCGTCGAAGTCGGCCACGCCATCGAACGCGCCACCGGTCCGGATCCAGCGGTTCACCTCCAGCCGGATCGCCTCGCGTCCCGCGGGCAACGCCGCCGGCGTGAGCGTCGCACCAAGCACCTTCACGCCACGGCGGTGCGCGGCGTCGATCAACCGGCGATAACCGTCGATCAACGATGCCGCCGTCACCTGCGTATGCGGATGGTCACAATCGAGACCGGCACGCGGCGGCATCGCCGCGAAGTTGATGTCGTTGATGCCGATCAGCAGGATCGCCGCCTTCACGCCCGCACGCGACAGCGCATCTCGCTCGAAGCGGGATTGCAGCGACGTGCCGTAGCACGCCGAATCGCTGAGCAGCCGGTTGCCGCTGATCCCCAGATTCACCACGCCGATCCCATCCGTACCCGACGACGCGAGCCGGCGCGCCAGCGCATCCGGCCACCGGCGATTCCGGTTCAGGCTCGAGCGCAGCCCGTCGGTGATCGAATCGCCGATAGCCGCGATACTCGCGCGCGCCGGCCCGGCCTCGACCGCGAGCTCGCTTACCCACGCATATTGGGTGAAGCGGGTGCGGAACGTATCGGCGCCGGCGTCCTTCGTATAGTCGCCCGGCCCCGATACATAGTTCAGCTGGTTCGACACGCGGTGCCAGACCGACATCCGCTGGTGCGCCCCCATATATAGACTGACGGCCAGCGGCCGCCCCGCCATCACGTCGATCGCCACTGGATCGCTCTCGACCTCCTGCCCCGGCGCCAGCGTGACCGACGCCTTGCCGCCGAAGCGCACCGCCGCCGGCGTGGCGTCGGCCAGCGCCGCCCCCTCCGACGCGCGCGCGAGACTCGCCGACTCGACGACCAGCGGCCCGCTGCCGTATGCATTGCTCACGCGAATCCGCGCCGCCCGGCCCGCCACCGTCGGGTAAACGATCTGCCGCACCGTCCTGCCCGCCACGTCAGGCGCGCGGTACAGCGGCGGCGGCGCCGCCAGATCCGGAATCGGCTGCAGCGCGGTGGCCCAGGCGGCGACCCACCCCACCGGCGCGGCGCCGACCGCAAGCGGCGACAGGAGAACGGACGCGCCCAGCACGGCCGCGGCAAGACTGCTACGGAAAGACATCGGCAAGATCCTCATCGGAAAGCGGGCATTGTGCCGCAGAAGCCATTCGGCTCCGCGCGTCGCCGCACGTTCCCTGCGTGCAGCCCAATCCCCCTCCTGTCGTATACCCGCACCACATGATTTATCGCAAAAAATTTATTAACCGACCGGTCGGTTGGTTTATACTGCGCACACATTCAACCGGACGAGAGCCTCGCCATGTACACGCAATCCCTCGACATTCCCGGCAACGTCGCCCCGCTCGACGCCGCGGCCGAGTCGCCCGAGCAGGCGCGGTTCGACGCGGTGATGGCCGCGGACGGCAAGATCGAGCCGCAGGACTGGATGCCCGACGCGTACCGCAAGACGCTGGTACGCCAGATCTCGCAGCACGCGCACTCGGAAGTCGTCGGCATGCTGCCGGAGGGCAACTGGATCTCGCGCGCACCGAGCCTCAAGCGCAAGGCGATCCTGCTTGCGAAGGTGCAGGACGAAGCGGGCCACGGCCTCTACCTGTACAGCGCGGCCGAGACGCTCGGCGTATCGCGCGATGCACTGATCGATGCGCTCCATGCCGGCAAGGCGAAATACTCGAGCATCTTCAACTACCCGACACCGACCTGGGCGGACGTCGGCGTGATCGGCTGGCTCGTCGACGGCGCCGCGATCATGAACCAGATCCCGCTGTGCCGCTGCACGTACGGCCCGTATGCGCGCGCGATGATCCGCGTATGCAAGGAGGAGTCGTTCCACCAGCGGCAGGGCTTCGATGCGCTGCTGTCGATGATGAAGGGCACCGATGCGCAGCGCGCGATGGTCCAGCAGGCAGTGAACCGCTGGTGGTGGCCGGTGCTGATGATGTTCGGCCCGAGCGATGCCGATTCCGTGCACAGCAACCAGTCGGCCAAGTGGGGCATCAAGCGGATCACGAACGACGACCTGCGGCAGAAATTCGTCGACGCGACCGTCGAACAGGCGAAGGTGCTCGGCGTGACGCTGCCCGATCCGGACCTGAAATGGAACGACACGCGCGGCCACCACGACTACGGCACGATCGACTGGGAAGAATTCTGGCGCGTCGTCAACGGCGACGGCCCGTGCAACAAGGAGCGCCTCGCGACCCGCGTGAAGGCGCACGAGGACGGCACGTGGGTGCGCGAAGCCGCGCTCGCGCACGAAGCGAAGCGCCGCGCCCGCGCCGAACAACACGCCGCCTGAGCGGCACACCCCGGCGCCCGCGCGCCGGGACCCATCGAATTCAGGAGATCCAGGAGAGACTGATGAACAAGGAATGGCCGATCTGGGAAGTGTTCGTGCGCAGCAAGCAGGGCCTCGACCACAAGCATTGCGGCAGCCTGCACGCCGCCGACGCGTCGATGGCGCTGCGCATGGCGCGCGACGTGTACACGCGCCGCCAGGAAGGCGTGAGCATCTGGGTGGTGCCGTCGTCGGCGATCACGGCGTCGGATCCGAACGAGAAGGCCGAGCTGTTCGAACCGGCGGGTGACAAGATCTACCGTCACCCGACGTTCTACACGCTGCCCGACGAAGTCAACCACATGTAACGCCCGCGCCATGACGATCACGCCCGAACACCTCGCCTATGTGCTGCGCCTCGCGGACAACGCGCTGATCCTCGGTCAGCGCAACGCCGAATGGTGCGGCCACGGCCCGATTCTCGAAGAAGACATCGCGCTCACCAACATGAGCCTCGACCTCGTCGGCCAGGCGCGCATGCTGTATACGCACGCGGCCGACCTCGAGCGCCAGTTGAACGGCGCCGCGAAGACCGAGGACGACTACGCGTACTTCCGCACCGAACGCGAGTTCGCGAACTTCACGCTCGCCGAGCTGCCGCACTACGGCCCGGTCGCGGGCACCGCGCACGCCGACAAGGACTACGCGGTGACGATCGTGCGCAACTTCCTCTATGCGGCGCTGATGCTGCACGTGTGGTCCGCGCTCGAAACCTCGGCCGACGCGACGCTCGCAGCGATCGCCGCGAAGTCGGTGAAGGAAACCCGCTACCACGTGCATCACGCACGCGAATGGTTCGTGCGCCTCGGCGACGGCACCGACGAATCGCACCGCCGCGCGCAGGCGGCGCTCGACTACCTGATGCCGTACACGCGCGAGTTCTTCGCCGCAGACCGGATCGACGACGCGATCGCCGCGCACGGCATCGGCCCGGCGCCGGCCTCGCTCGAAGCCGGGTGGCGCACCGACGTCGACGACGCGCTCGCGGAGGCGACCCTCGCGCTGCCCGCACCGGTCCGGCACGTCACGACCGGCAAGCAGGGCGAGCACTCGGAGCACATGGGCTACCTGCTCGCCGAAATGCAGAGCCTCGCGCGCCAGCATCCGGGCGCAACCTGGTAACGCACCGACTCACCGGAGCCTGACGATGTCCGTCCCCACCGCCGCCGCGGCCCCCGCTTCGCACCACGCCGATCCGCTGCTCGCGCGCGCATGGGAAGTGCTGGAAGCGGTGCCCGACCCGGAAATCCCCGTCGTGTCGATCCGCGAACTGGGCATCCTGCGCGACGTCCGGCGCGCGGACGACGGCCAGCTCGAGGTCGTGATCACGCCGACCTACTCGGGCTGCCCGGCGATGTCGCAGATCGCCGAAGACATTGCGGCCGCGATGCAGCAGGCCGGCCTGCCGCCGCACCGGATCGAAACCGTGCTCGCCCCCGCGTGGACGACCGACTGGATCACGCAGGAAGCGCGCGACAAGCTGCGCGCGTACGGCATCGCGCCGCCGGTCGGCCAGTGCGGCAGCGCCGCGCCGCGCGAAAACGTCGTTCGTTTCGTGCCGCGCCCGGTCGCGGCACCGGCCTGCCCGCGCTGCGGCTCCGCGCGCACCGAGCGTCTCGCCCAATTCGCATCGACCGCCTGCAAGGCGCTGTATCGCTGCGTCGACTGCCGCGAACCCTTCGACTACTTCAAACCCTACTGAGATGAAACAACCCCCACGCTCTCTTCGATCGCTGCCCCCCGAGGGGGCGGTCGCCCCCCTTGGGGCGGCCCGGCGGGGGACGACGACCCCGCAATTTCATCCGCTGCGTATCCGCGACGTGCGGCCCGAGACCGCCGACGCCGTGACCGTCTCGTTCGACGTGCCGCCCGAGCTGCGCGACGCCTACCGTTTCACGCAAGGGCAGTTCGTCACGCTGAAGACCCATATCGACGGCGAGGAAACGCGCCGCTCGTACTCGATCTGCGTCGGCACCACCGATTACGACCGCGACGGCGAACTGCGCATCGGCATCAAGCGCGTGCGCGGCGGGCGCTTCTCGAACTTCGCGTTCGACACGCTCGAGCCCGGCCACACAATCGACGTGATGACGCCGGACGGCCGCTTCTTCACACACCTGAATGCGGATCACGGCAAGCAGTACGTGGCGTTCTCCGGCGGCTCGGGCATCACGCCGGTGCTCGCGATCGTCAAGACGACGCTCGAGCTGGAACCGCGCAGCACGTTCACGCTGATCTACGGCAACCGCAGCGTCGACGCGATCATGTTCGCGGAGGAGCTCGAGGATCTGAAGAACCGCTACATGAACCGCTTCGTGCTGTATCACGTGCTGTCCGACGACCTCCAGGACGTCGAGCTGTTCAACGGCGTGCTCGACCAGGCGAAGTGCGCGGCGTTCCTCGACACGCTCGTGCCGGCCGACTCGATCGACGAGGCGTTCATTTGCGGCCCCGCGCCGATGATGGATGCGGCGGAAGCCGCGCTGAAGGCGGCCGGCGTGCCGCGGGCGAAGGTTCACGTCGAGCGCTTCGGCACGCCGCTGCCGCAGGCCGGCGCGCCGGTCGTCGAGATCACCGACGCGACGCCCGCCGCCGAGCTCGAAATCGTCCTCGACGGCAAGAAGCGCAAGCTGCGCCTGCCGTACGAAGGCGTGAGCCTGCTCGACGTCGGCCTGCGCGCGGGCCTCGCGCTGCCGTACGCGTGCAAGGGCGGCGTGTGCTGCACCTGCCGCGCGAAGGTGCTCGAAGGCGAGGTGCGGATGGAGAAGAACTACACGCTCGAGGAGCAGGAGGTGAAGGACGGCTTCGTGCTCACCTGCCAGTGCCACCCGGTCAGCGACAAGGTCGTGGTGAGCTACGACGAACGTTGACCAGACGCGAGCCGGGGCGTTGACCGGCCGCAAGCCGGGCGCCGTGCGGCCCGGCGTGGCTGCGCCGGACGGTTTCGCACCGTCACACATCTCGCTTACACTAGGGGCCGCCCGCCGGCCGGACCACGCCAGGTCCGGCCGGCCGGCGGTTTTCTATTGTTGACGACAGGCCGATGAGTACCATTCACGTGATTCAGGGCGGCTCCGCCGCCGCGTCGCTCAGCGAGGCGCTTGCGCAAGCCGGGCGCGACGAGCGCGTCGTCGGATTGCTCGACGATCTGGCCGTCGGGCCCCTCAAGGGCATCGACGAGACGCCGGACGTCCGCGCCGCGTTCTGGCAGCGCGTGCTCGGCGACCAGATCCCCGACTGGAAGGCGGAAGTCGAGCGCGAGTTCGCGAGCCTCGACCTGCTGGCGATGGACACCGGCCAGGTGGTCGTCTGGCATGCGCCGAGCGTCGGCGACAAGCTGCTGCTGCGCCGGGTCGCCTACCACCTGCGCAATGCGCCGCAGCGCCTGAACGAAGTCCGGCTGTCGGACGCCGACCTCGACGCGGCGCCGTCGCGCGCGGACCGCGCATGCGCGACCGGCATGTTCTCGCCCGCGCAGCTGCGCGCGAAGCTGCCGGAAGCCGCGCCGATCTCGGTGCTGCGCATCGGCCGGCTCGCGCTCGAATGGCAGGAAGCCAAGCACCTGGACGCCGAGCTCCGCTACTGGATCAGCAATACGATCAAGAGCGGCCACTACGCGAACCTCGACGCGCAGATCCTCGCGCACGCGGACGGCGACTGGCTGCCGGCGCGACGGCTCGCCGGCAGCGTGATGGCCGGCGCCGACCGCGGCGGGCTGTTCGTCAGCGATTCGATCGCGCTGTGGCGCTGCCGGGAGCTGGCCGCCGCCGGCCGCCTCGAGCTGCAGGACCCCGCCGCCGACCTCCCCGCCACGCTGGTGCGCGCCGCCCGCGCCGCCGTGCCGCAACGCTAATCTTTCGCCTCAGAACATGGCCCGTACCCGAGCCCCCGATCACGAATCCCAGCGCGAGCAGATCCTCGATCTCGCCGCCGAGAAGTTCGCGCAGTCGAGCTACCCGAGCACGTCGATGTCCGATCTCGCGACCGCGAGCGGCACGTCGAAGGCGCGCCTCTATCACTATTACGAGAGCAAGGAAGCGATCCTGTTCGACCTGCTCGACCGCTACACGAAGCGGCTGATGCTGATCATCGCCGAGGTCGAGGGCGCCAGCCAGCGGCGCGGCCTGACCGAGCGCGAAGCATTCGCGGAACTGGTGCGCGCGTTCCTCGCCGAGTACGAGACGTCGCACAGCCGCCACGTCGCGCTGCTCAACGACGTGAAGTATCTCGAGGATGCGCAGCGCGAGATCATCCTCGACCGCCAGCGCGATGTCGTCGCCGCGTTCGCCCGCCAGCTCGCGCGCGCGTATCCGGACCGGATCTCGCGGGACAACCAGACGTCGGTGACGATGATGGTGTTCGGGATGATCAACTGGACATTCACCTGGCTCAAGCCGGGCGGGCGCCTCGGCTACCGCGACTTCGCGGAGCAGGTGATCGGCATGATCGAGCACGGCCTGTCGTCGCCCGCCTGATTGCCGCGGAGCAGCATGCGTTGCACGACGGAAACACAGCGGCAGCCAGTCGCGCATTTCATATGATGAATTTTTAAATCGTTTAAAATCAGTATCTTACCGAGAATTTTAAGCGTCTTTAGAATTTCACCTCGAAAACGAGTACGGGTTTTCCCCAATCCGAGGGCCTGCAGTCGGGTAGAATGCTGTTGCATTGCACAACCCGCTGTACGGTCACACATTGAGGAACCCACGATGAACACGCATACCCACGGCCATGCCGATGTCGTCGGCACCGCCGGTGCTGCGCCGGTTCTCGTCAGGGAACTGGCTTCCAAAGACCGTGAGCAGATGCTCACCCACTTTCTCGCGCTCGACGAAGAGGACCGCCTGCTGCGCTTCGGCCAGATGGTGCCCGACCACGTGCTCGAGAATTATGTCCGCACGATCGACTTCGGCCGCGACACCGTGTTCGGCGTGTTCGACCAAGAACTCGAACTGATCGGCGTCGGCCACCTGGCCTACCTGCCCGCCGAAGGCGACAAGCGCACCGCCGAATTCGGCGTGTCGGTGCTCGAAAGCGCACGCGGCCGCGGCGTCGGCTCGAAGCTGTTCGAGCGCGCGGCGATCCGCAGCCGCAACACGCACGTGACGATGCTGTACATGCATTGCCTGTCGCGCAACGCGACGATGATGCATATCGCGAAGAAGTCCGGGATGCGGATCGAATACGCGTACGGCGAAGCCGATGCGTACCTGTCGCTGCCGCCGGCGGACCACTCGACGATCATCGCCGAGATGCTGCAGGAACAGGCCGCGGTGTTCGACTACGCACTCAAGCGCCAGGCGCACCGCACGTCGAAGTTCATCGAATCGCTGATGCCCGCCGCGCTGACCGCCTGACGTCAGCCGCGCCGGCGCGCCGCGCAGGCCTGTCGCCTGCGCGGCGCGCCCGGTTTTCGCCCAGCTCCCGCGCGGATTCCGCGCAACCGCTCCCCGCTCGTTTCTTCCGCCGCCCGCCGGGCGACGCGCCGGCACACGCTATCGCGTCGTGCGGATCGGCAGCGCGGTCGTCTCCTTGAAGCATTCGAGCGAAAAGCTCGTCTTCATGTCGATCACCGATGGATGGTGCAGCAGCTGATCCTGCACGAAGCGGGAGAAATGCGCCATGTCCTCGACCTGCACGCGCAGCAGGTAATCCATGTCGCCCGTCATCGCGTGGCACGCGACCACTTCCGGCCACGCCTGCACCGCCGCGCGGAACAACTCCGCATGCGTCGCGCCGGCGCGCGCCGGCGTTTCGTCCGCGCGCACCGGCGCGAGCCCGCCGCGCTTCTCGAGCCGCACGCTGACGTACGCGAGCAGGTCGAGCCCGAGCTTCTGCGGATCCAGCAACGCGACATAGCCGGTGATCACGCCGATCTCCTCGAGCCGCCGGATGCGCCGCAGGCACGGGCTCGGCGACAGGTTCACCCGTTCGGCGATCTCCTGGTTCGACAGGCGCCCGTTCTCCTGAAGAATCGCGAGAATCCGCCGGTCGATGGCATCGAGCTCCACCTGCGCCATGTTCTGCCTCCCAAGCAAGAATTCGAGACTGGAAATTGCGCCATCGTAGTCACGCGCGACCAAGTTCGCAAGTTTTCGCCCCGGCTCGCCCGCTACACTTTGTCGCACGTACTGATTCATGGCGCGGTCGCGCGCGCTTCGTTATTGGCATGAGACGGGACCCGAGCAAGCGCTGAAGCGCCAACTCGGGTCGACATAGGAGACACGGATGCAGATCCCCACCTGGGACAACCCCGTCGGCACCGACGGCTTCGAATTCATCGAATACACCGCGCCGGACCCGAAGGCGCTCGGCCAGCTGTTCGAACGCATGGGCTTCACCGCGATCGCGCGCCATCGCCACAAGGACGTGACGGTCTACCGCCAGGGCGACATCAACTTCATCATCAACGCCGAACCGGATTCGTTCGCGCAGCGCTTCGCGCGCCTGCACGGCCCGTCGATCTGCGCGATCGCGTTCCGCGTGCAGGATGCGGCAAAGGCCTACCAGCACGCGCTCGAACTCGGCGCATGGGGCTTCGACAACAAGACCGGCCCGATGGAGCTGAACATCCCGGCGATCAAGGGCATCGGCGATTCGCTGATCTACTTCGTCGACCGCTGGCGCGGCAAGAACGGCGCGCAACCGGGCGCGATCGGCGACATCAGCATCTATGACGTCGACTTCGAGCCGATCCCGGGCGCGAACCCGAACCCGGTCGGCCACGGCCTCACCTACATCGACCACCTGACGCACAACGTGCATCGCGGCCGCATGCAGGAATGGGCGGAATTCTACGAGCGCCTGTTCAACTTCCGCGAAGTGCGCTACTTCGACATCGAAGGCAAGGTGACGGGCGTGAAGTCGAAGGCGATGACGTCGCCGTGCGGCAAGATCCGCATCCCGATCAACGAGGAAGGCTCGGACACGGCCGGCCAGATCCAGGAATACCTCGATGCGTACCACGGCGAAGGCATCCAGCACATCGCGCTCGGCGCGACGGACATCTACCGCGCGGTCGACGGCCTGCGCGGCAAGGAAGTGAAGCTGCTCGACACGATCGACACCTACTACGAACTCGTCGACCGCCGCGTGCCGGACCACGGCGAACCGCTGGACGAGCTGCGCAAGCGCAAGATCCTGATCGACGGCGCGCGCGACGACCTGCTGCTGCAGATCTTCACCGAAAACCAGATCGGGCCGATCTTCTTCGAGATCATCCAGCGCAAGGGCAACCAGGGTTTCGGCGAAGGCAACTTCAAGGCGCTGTTCGAATCGATCGAGCTCGACCAGATCCGCCGCGGCGTCGTGCAGGACAAGGCCTGACGCATGCCGCACCGGGCCCCCGCGACGGCGGGCGTCCCCGGCGCAAAAAAAGGGCGGGAATCCTCGGATTCCCGCCCTTTTTGCTTCAGCGGCGCGGCCGGCCAAGGCCGCGCGGCCGGATCAACGCACGTTCGCCCGCGACGCGGCCACGTGCACGCCCGACGGTTGCGCGGCGGCGTCCTGCGCCGGCGCGATCTGGCGCATCTGCGCGCCGGCCGCTGCCAGCGCGCTCGCGCCGCGCGCGTGCACCGGGCCGGTCATCGCGAAGAACGCGGCGGACACGATCAGAAAACTCTGGATATGACGTGTATTCATTGCACCTCCTGTTGAACTGCCGGAGCCTCCCCGTCCGCGCCGAAACGACGGCAGGAACGGGCCCCTCCGGCAGGCCGACAAGATTAACGTCAAATGGCCCGCGCTTTTGGCAGCTTTACATGCTTTTACATGATGTAACGCGTCATTCCTGCTCATGACCGCGCCCCGTTCGGCAATTTTGACGACAAGCGGCGGGTTTATCCCAGTGCTACGATCACTGAAAACCGGCCAATATGCCGGCCACTGCCGACGCGTCCACAAGTCGCCGAAGCGCTCGAAGTTTTGGCGATCCCAAACTGGGTGGAGGAGACACATCAATGAATGCCCCGGTAGACGCAGGCCAACGCGCGTCCCTTGAAGCCGCGCTGAAATCCGTCACGCTTGACGACAAATACACGCTCGAACGCGGCCGCGCATACATGAGCGGCATCCAGGCCCTCGTGCGCCTGCCGATGCTCCAGCAGGAACGCGACCGCGCCGCCGGCCTCGACACGGCCGGCTTCATCTCCGGTTACCGCGGCTCGCCGCTCGGCGGCCTCGACCAGTCGCTGTGGAAAGCCAAGAAGCACCTGTCCGCCCACCAGATCGTTTTCCAGCCCGGCCTCAACGAAGACCTCGCCGCCACCGCCGTGTGGGGCTCGCAACAGGTGAACCTGTTCCCCGGCGCAAAGTACGACGGCGTGTTCGGCATGTGGTACGGCAAGGGCCCCGGCGTCGACCGCACCGGCGACGTGTTCAAGCACGCGAACTCGGCCGGCTCGTCGCAGCACGGCGGCGTGCTCGTGCTCGCCGGCGACGACCACGCGGCGAAATCGTCGACGCTCGCGCACCAGTCCGAACACATCTTCAAGGCCTGCGGCCTGCCGGTGCTGTTCCCGTCCAACGTGCAGGAATATCTCGACTTCGGCCTGCACGGCTGGGCGATGAGCCGCTATTCGGGCCTGTGGGTCTCGCTGAAATGCGTGACCGACGTGGTCGAATCGTCGGCATCGGTCGACATCGACCCGCATCGCACTGAAATCGTGCTGCCATCGGACTTCATCATGCCGGACGGTGGCCTGAACATCCGCTGGCCCGACCCGCCGCTCGTCCAGGAAGCCCGCCTGCTCGACTACAAGTGGTACGCGGCGCTCGCCTACGTGCGCGCGAACAAGCTCGACCGCATCGAAATCGACTCGCCGCATGCGCGCTTCGGCATCATGACGGGCGGCAAGGCGTACCTCGACGTGCGCCAGGCGCTGACCGACCTCGGCCTCGATGACGAGACCTGCGCGCGGATCGGCATCCGCCTGTACAAGGTCGGCTGCGTGTGGCCGCTCGAGGCGCAGGGCGCGCAGGCGTTCGCGCGTGGCCTCGACGAGATCCTGGTGGTCGAGGAAAAGCGCCAGATCCTCGAATACGCGATCAAGGAAGAGCTGTACAACTGGCCGGACACCCAGCGCCCGCGCGTGTACGGCAAGTTCGACGAGAAGGACGGCGCCGGCGGCGAATGGTCGGTGCCGATGGGCAACTGGCTGCTGCCCGCGCACTACGAGCTGTCGCCCGCGATCATCGCGAAGGCGATCGCGACGCGCCTCGACAAGTTCGAGCTGCCGTCCGACGTGCGCGCGCGCATCGCCGCGCGCATCGCGGTGATCAACGCGAAGGAAACGGCGCTCGCGAAGCCGCACGTGACGGCCGAGCGCAAGCCGTGGTTCTGCTCGGGCTGCCCGCACAACACGTCGACCAACGTGCCGGACGGCTCGCGCGCGATCGCGGGGATCGGCTGCCACTACATGACCGTGTGGATGGACCGCAGCACCAGCACCTTCAGCCAGATGGGCGGCGAAGGCGTGCCGTGGATCGGCCAGGCGCCGTTCACCGACGAGAAGCACGTGTTCGCGAACCTCGGCGACGGCACCTACTTCCACTCGGGCCTGCTCGCGGTGCGCGCGGCGATCTCGTCGAAGGCGAACATCACCTACAAGATCCTCTACAACGACGCGGTCGCGATGACGGGCGGTCAGCCGGTCGACGGCGTGCTGACGGTGCCGCAGATCACGCACCAGCTCGCGTCGGAAGGCGCGAAGAAGATCGTGATCGTCACCGACGAGCCGGAAAAGTACGACGACACGAAGTCGCTGCTCGCGCCGGGCGTCACGATCCATCACCGCGACCAGCTCGACGACGTGCAGCGCGAGCTGCGCGAGATCGAGGGCACGACGATCCTGATCTACGACCAGACCTGCGCGACCGAGAAGCGCCGCCGCCGCAAGCGCGGCACGTATCCGGACCCGGCGAAGCGCGTCGTGATCAACGATGCGGTGTGCGAAGGCTGCGGCGACTGCTCGGTGCAGTCGAACTGCCTGTCGGTCGAGCCGCTGGAAACCGAATTCGGCACGAAGCGCCAGATCAACCAGTCGACCTGCAACAAGGACTTCTCGTGCGTGAAGGGTTTCTGCCCGAGCTTCGTCACGGTCGAGGGCGGCCAGCTGAAGAAGCCTAAGGCCGTCGCGGTCGACGGCAGCGCGCTCCCGCCGATCCCCGAACCGGCGCTGCCGGCGATCGACCGCGCGTACGGCGTGCTGGTCACGGGTGTCGGCGGCACCGGCGTCGTGACGATCGGCGCGCTGCTCGGGATGGCCGCGCATCTGGAAAACAAGGGCGTGACCGTGCTCGACGTGACCGGCCTCGCGCAGAAGGGCGGCGCCGTGATGAGCCACGTGCAGATCTCGCACGCGCCGACCGACATCCACGCGACGCGAATCGCGATGGGCGAAGCCGACCTCGTGATCGGCTGCGACGCGCTCGTCACGGCCGGCGACGAATGCACGTCGCGGATGCGGCACAACGCGACGCGCGTGGTCGTGAACAGCGCGCAGACGCCGACCGCCGATTTCATCAAGAACCCGAACTGGTCGTTCCCGGGCCTGTCGGCCGAGCAGGACATCCGCGCGGCCGCGGGCGACACGGTCGACCTGGTCGACGCGAACCGCTTCGCGGTCGCGCTGCTCGGCGACGCGATCTACACAAACCCGTTCGTGCTCGGCTACGCGTGGCAGAAAGGCTGGCTGCCGCTCACGCTCGCGTCGCTCGAACGCGCGATCGAGCTGAACGCGGTACAGGTCGACAAGAACCGCGCGGCATTCGACTGGGGCCGCCGCGCCGCACACGCCCCCGCGAGCGTGCAGCAGGCCGCGGCCGGCGACGCGCGCAACGCGCAGGCCGGCGCGACGGTGATCACGCTGCACACGAAGAAGTCCGTCGACGCACTGATCGCGAAGCGGGCGGACTTCCTCACCGCGTACCAGAATGCAGCCTATGCAACGCGCTACGCGGCGTTCGTCGACAAGATGCGCGCCGCCGAGCGCGCGCTGGCCGACGGCGACGCCGCGCAGGAGCCGCTGACCGAGGCGGTCGCGCGCGGCCTGTTCAAGCTGATGGCGTACAAGGACGAATACGAGGTCGCGCGGCTGCAGTCCGATCCGGCGTTCCTCGCGCGGCTGTCCGCGCAGTTCGAAGGCGACTGGAAGCTGAAATTCCACCTCGCACCGCCGCTGTTCGCGAAGAAGGACGCGCACGGCCATCTGGTGAAGAAGGCGTACGGCCCGTGGATGATGTCCGCGTTCCGGATGCTCGCGAAGCTGAAGTTCCTGCGCGGCACCGGCCTCGATCCGTTCGGCCGCACCGACGAGCGCCGCACCGAGCGCGCGCTGATCGGCGACTACGAGGCGCTGGTCGATGAGCTGGTCGGCAAGCTGAACGCGGCGAACCGCCCGCTCGCGCTCGAGCTGGCGGCGCTGCCGGACGGCATCCGCGGCTACGGCCACGTGAAGGAGAACAACCTGCGCGCGGTGCGCCAGAAGTGGAACACGCTGCTCGCGCAGTGGCGTTCGCCGGCGGGCAGCCAGGGCCATCAGCAGGTGGCCTGAGCGGGCTCCATGAAAAAAACGCCACGGAACCTCGGTTCCGTGGCGTTTTCCTTTGTGCCGCGCGCGCGGCGCGGCGCGAACGCTCGTGCGAGCTTACTTCGTGTTGACGTTCGCCGCGGCCACCGCCGTCATGTTGATGATCCGGCGCACGGTCGCGGCCGGCGTCAGGATGTGGACCGGCTTCGCCGCGCCGAGCAGGAACGGGCCGACCGTCACGCCTTCGCCGCCGACCATCTTCAGCAGGTTGTACGCGATGTTCGCCGCTTCCACGTTCGGCATGATCAGCAGGTTCGCTTCGCCCGTCAGCGTCGTGCCCGGGAACGCGGCCTTGCGGATCGCTTCGGACAGCGCCGCGTCGCCGTGCATTTCGCCGTCGACTTCCAGGTGCGGCGCGCGTGCAGCGATCAGCTTGCGGGCTTCGCCCATCCGGCGCGACGTCGCCGACGGCGCGCTGCCGAAGTTCGAGTTCGACAGCAGCGCGGCCTTCGGCGTGATGCCGAAGCGCTCGATCTCGGCCGCGGCCTGGATCGTCATGTCGGCGAGCTGCTCGGCGCTCGGCTGTTCGTTCACGTAGGTATCGCACAGGAACAGGTTGCGGCCCGGCAGCATCAGCAGGTTCATCGCCGCGAAGTGCTCGGCGCCCTTCGCGCGGCCCAGCACCTGCTCGATGAACTTCAGGTGGCTGTGATACGTGTCGATCATCCCGCAGATCATGCCGTCCGCGTCGCCGAGGTGCACGAGCATCGCGCCGATCAGCGTATTGAACTTGCGCAGCGCGGCCTTCGCGACTTCCGGCGTCACGCCGTCACGCGCACCGATCTCGTGGTAAGCCTGCCAGTAGCGGTGATAGCGGGTGTCGTCTTCCGGATTGACGATCTCGAAATCGACGCCGGCCTTCAGCTTCGAGCCGATCTTCTGCAGGCGCATCTCGACGACCGACGGGCGGCCGACGATGACCGGCTTCGCGATCTTCTCCTGCAGCACGAACTGCGCGGCGCGCAGCACGCGCTCGTCCTCGCCCTCGGCGAACACGATGCGGGCCTGCTGCTTCTTCGCGGTCGCGAACACCGGGCGCATCACCATGCCGGTGCGGTAGACGGTCGCGCCGAGCTGCTCGCGATACGCGTCCATGTCCTGGATCGGGCGGGTCGCGACGCCCGAATCCATCGCGGCCTGCGCGACGGCCGGCGCGATCTTGATGATCAGGCGCGGGTCGAACGGCTTCGGGATCAGGTAGTCCGGGCCGAATTCGAGCGAATGGCCTTCATACGCCTTCGCGACTTCCTCGCTCTGGTCGGTTTCCTCGGCCAGTTCGGCGATCGCGCGCACACACGCGAGCTTCATCTCTTCCGTGATCGTCGTCGCGCCGACGTCGAGCGCGCCGCGGAAGATGAACGGGAAGCACAGCACGTTGTTGACCTGGTTCGGGTAGTCCGAACGGCCAGTCGCGACGATCGCGTCCGGACGCACGGCCTTCGCGTCTTCCGGGCGGATTTCCGGTTCCGGGTTCGCGAGCGCCAGGATCAGCGGCCTGTCGCCCATCGTCTTGACCATGTCCTGCTTCAGCACGCCCGCGCTCGAGCAGCCGAGGAACACGTCGGCGCCGACGATCGCATCGGCGAGCGTGCGCGCGTCGGTCGTTGCCGCATAGCGCTGCTTCGACGGATCGAGATTGCCGCGCCCTTCGTAGATCACGCCCTTCGAATCGGCGACGAGGACGTTCGACTTCGACAGGCCGAGGTTCACCAGCAGGTCCAGGCACGCGATCGCCGCGGCGCCCGCGCCCGAGCAGACGAGCTTCACTTCGCCGAGCTTCTTGCCGACCACCTTCAGGCCGTTCAGGATCGCGGCCGACGCGATGATCGCGGTGCCGTGCTGGTCGTCGTGGAAGACCGGGATCTTCATGCGCTCGCGCAGCTTCTGCTCGATGTAGAAGCACTCCGGCGCCTTGATGTCCTCGAGGTTGATGCCGCCGAGCGTCGGCTCGAGCATCGCGATCGCGTCGACGAGCTTGTCCGGATCGGATTCCGACAGCTCGATGTCGAACACGTCGATGCCCGCGAACTTCTTGAACAGGCAGCCCTTGCCTTCCATCACCGGCTTCGCGGCGAGCGGGCCGATGTTGCCGAGGCCGAGCACCGCGGTGCCGTTCGTGATGACGCCGACGAGGTTGCCGCGCGACGTGTACTTCTGCGCATCGAGCGGATCGGCGTGGATCGCCTCGCACGCGGCGGCGACGCCCGGCGAATACGCGAGCGACAGATCGAGCTGGTTCGACAGCGGCTTGGTCGGCGTGACCGAAATCTTGCCGGGTTTCGGGTTCAGGTGATAGGCGAGAGCGGCCTGCTTCAGTTGTTCGTCCATGATTGACCTGCGAGAGACTTGCGAAATTGTGACTGTTCAGTACACAGCACCTGGAGCCGCGTGTGCGTGGATCGAGGGGATGGTCGATTGCTGCGACGGCCGCGGCGCACCGGATGGGCACGCCAGCGAACCTTGGCGGGTGGCAAGAGAAAAGTACAAAGTACTGAACGATTTCTAATGGGCTGCCTAGTGTACACCCCGCGGATGACGAACGTTGCTGCGACGCCGCATCGCGGGCATCGGCGCCGCCATCGATCGCGCCCCTTTGTTTCACCGGTGGCGCGCGGCGCGGCGAACGCGTGCGGCGCCCGTCGAAAATCAGCCCGAATCGGGTAAAATAGCGGGCTACGCGCGCAGCAATGCGATCGGCACCCCGGTCGCGCCCCGGCCCTCGCGGGCGGGCTCACCTTGCTGCGCCACCGGGCCCGCGCCCGCTCCTCGCTCATCACCCAAGGAATGCCCATGACAGGCTACGATCGTCAGTCGATCTCGGATACGACCGCCAAAATCCTGCTCGAAGTGCAAGCGGTGCACTTCAACGCCGAAAAACCGTTCATCTTCACGTCCGGCTGGGCGAGCCCCGTCTATATCGACTGCCGCAAGCTGATCTCGTATCCGCGCGTGCGCCGTGCGCTGATGGAAATGGCGGAAACGACGATCATGCGCGACGTCGGCTTCGAGCAGATTGACGCGGTGGCGGGCGGCGAAACGGCCGGCATCCCGTTCGCGGCATGGCTCGCGGACCGGATGATGGTGCCGATGCAGTACGTGCGCAAGAAGCCGAAGGGTTTCGGCCGCAACGCGCAGATCGAAGGCCATCTGGAAGAAGGCTCGCGCGTGCTGCTCGTCGAGGACCTGACGACCGACAGCCGCAGCAAGATCAACTTCGTCAACGCACTGCGCACGGCCGGCGCGACGGTGAACCACTGCTTCGTGCTGTTCCACTACAACATCTTCAAGGAAAGCGTGTCGGTCCTGAAGGACATCGACGTCGACCTGCACGCGCTCGCGACCTGGTGGGACGTGCTGCGCGTCGCGAAGGCGTCGGGCTACTTCGAGACGAAGACGCTCGACGAAGTCGAGAAATTCCTGCACGCGCCGGCCGAGTGGTCGGCCGCGCACGGCGGCGCGACGGGCGCCCAGGAGTAAGCCCCGTGCCGGCGGACACGCCGGCGCCGCAGCGGCCCAAGCCGCTCGCCTCACGGCGGGCGGCTTTTTTTCGTCCGCGCGGGAATCGTCGACGATTGCCGGCCATTGCATGCGTCGCTCATCGAACCCTAATGCTAGACTTGCTCCATCGCCGCAACCGCCTTCGCGACAACAAACGATGCCGGGCTCGTCGGTCCGGCCCACGTGACGGGAGAAGCGCCATATGCGTGTGGGTCGCCAGATCGCTCCGCCTGCGTCATCGAACGGCCCGTCCCCGCTCGCCCTCGTCCTCCTCTGCGCCGCCGGCTTCGCCTGCATGCCGCCGGCCCATGCCGATTCCGCCTTCACCGTCACGAGCGACGACCTGTCGCCCGGCGGCCGCGTGGGCGCCGCGCAGGTGTTCGATCGCGGCGACTGCAAGGGCGCGAACCGCTCGCCGCAGCTGTCGTGGCGCAATCCGCCGCCCGGCACGCGCGGCTACGCGATCACGATGTTCGACCCCGACGCGCCCGGCCACGGCTGGTGGCACTGGGCAGTCGCGAGCCTGCCGGCCAGCGTGACGAGCGTGCCAGCCGATGCGAGCGCGTCGGGCCTGATGCGGCGCATCGGCGCGAGCGAGGCGCGCAACGACTTCGGCATCGACGGCTACGGCGGCCCGTGCCCGCCGCCCGGCAGGCCGCACCGCTACGTGATCACCGTCTACGCGCTGAAGAGCACCGACCTGCGCGTCGCGCAGGGCCGCCCCGCGCCGATGTTCGAGCACGAGATCGGCACACAGGCGCTCGGCTCCGCGCGGCTCGTCGTCCAGTACGGCCAGTAAGGCCGCGCCGCCGCCGCGCATCGATTGCCGACGCACGCGACATGCTGTTGTGCGCCGGCGCATGCCATTCCGACATTTGGCGTTGCTAGACTCGCCGTGGCCGATCGCGGCGCATCGCGACACTGCGCCGCGCATCGGCACCCGACATCGCGGGCCGCTGCGCCCGTTCCCTCGCCTCTTTCCGGAGAACGTTCATGTCGAACATCGTCATCGTCTATCACAGCGGCTACGGCCACACGAAGAAGCTGGCCGAGGCCGTCCACGCCGGCGCGCAGGACACCGGCGCGCAGGTGCGCCTCGTCGCCGTCGGCGACCTCGACGACGCAGGCTGGGCCGCGCTCGACGCGGCCGATGCGATCGTGTTCGGCGCGCCGACCTACATGGGCGGCCCGTCCGCGCAGTTCAAGACGTTCGCCGACGCGACGTCGAAAGCGTGGTTCACGCAGAAATGGAAGGACAAGATCGCCGCGGGCTTCACGAACTCCGCGACGATGAACGGCGACAAGTTCTCGACGATTCAATATTTCGTCACGCTGGCGATGCAGCATGGGATGGTGTGGGTCGGCACGGGCCTGATGCCGGCCAACTCGAAGGCGGCCACGCGCAACGACATCAACTTCGTCGGCGGCTTCACCGGCCTGCTCGCGCAATCGCCGTCGGACGCGTCGCCCGACGAGGCGCCGCTGCCCGGCGACCTCGACACCGCGAAGGCGTTCGGCCGGCGCGTTGCCGAGGCAACCGCGCGCTGGCTCGCGGGCGGCCGCTGAGCGCCTTGCCCCGATAAAGGGACACAAGACGGCCCGCGGGCCGTCTTTTTTTTCGCCCCGTGCGGTGCAGGCCCGCCGCATGACGTCTTAAAATGGCGGTTTTCCGGCGTGCGAGCGCCGCGGCCCCGTTTCAGTGAGAGCGAAATGAGCACCAAAGTCTTTGTCGACGGCCAGGAAGGCACGACCGGCCTCAAGATCTTCGAATACCTGTCGGCACGCAGCGACATCGAAATCCTGCGCATCGACGAAGCCAGGCGCAAGGACGTCGACGAGCGCCGCCGCCTGATCAACGCGTCGGACGTCACGTTCCTGTGCCTGCCCGACGTGGCGTCGCGCGAATCGGCATCGCTGGTCGAGAACCCGAACACCACGCTGATCGACGCGAGCACGGCGTTCCGCACGAGCGCTGACTGGGCGTACGGCCTGCCCGAGCTGACCCGCGCGCAGCGCGAGCGGATCCGCACGTCGAAGCGCATCGCGGTGCCCGGCTGCCACGCGTCGGCCTTCGTGCTCGCGATGCGTCCGCTCGTCGATGCCGGCGTGGTCGCGCCGACCTTCGCCGCGCACAGCTACTCGATCACCGGCTACAGCGGCGGCGGCAAGTCGATGATCGCCGACTACGAGAACCCCGCGCTGGCCGCGAAGCTCGCGAGCCCGCGCCCGTACGCGCTCGGCCTCACGCACAAGCACCTGCCGGAAATGGCCGCGCATACGGGCCTCGCGCACGCGCCGATCTTCACGCCGATCGTCGGCCCGTTCCTGAAGGGCCTCGCGGTGACGACCTACTTCACGCCCGGGCAGCTCGCGAAGCGCGCGACGCCGCAGGACGTGCAGCGCATCTTCGCCGAGTACTACGCGGATGAAGCGTTCGTGCGCGTCGCGCCGTTCAACGCCGACGACAGCCTCGACGCCGGCTTCCTCGACGTGCAGGCGAACAACGACACGAACCGCGTCGACCTGTTCGTGTTCGGCAACGAAGAGCGCTTCGTCACCGTCGCGCGCCTCGACAACCTCGGCAAGGGCGCGTCGGGCGCCGCGATCCAGTGCATGAACCTCAACATCGGCGTGGCGGAAGACACGGGCCTCAAGCGCTGATCATCCTCGCATGCGATGCAAAGCCGGCCGCTGGCCGGCTTTTTATTTATCCTGAATTGGCAATAAGCGATAATCCGCGCACGGATTTACAATTATTTACAAGCTTTCAGTTGCGCAATATTCTTTCAATTAACTCCACCCGACTTTTATCCAGTCAATCCCGAATAGGGATAAACCGGATATCCCCGCTTTAAACACCGCCGTTATAGCAAAAAGGCCGCCAGCCTTTCCCCGCGCGTCGCCTCGCAGCCACGCCACAGTCGTTCGTCAGCACACCTGCCGTTTTAATTCTTACTGAATACCCGCTCCCGCAAGGGTTTATTCGACGCCCGCCGTTTCAATCGTCTTTTTTAGACGGGTTCATCAATTGACATCGAAAATACGTGCAGCGACATTAACTCGCACAATTAAACGATTGGAGACAGCGGCATGTCGCACGCCTTATCGAAGGGGGTGGCAACGGCCTTTGCCATTGCCCCTTTCCTGGTTGCATGTGGTGGGGGAGATTCCGGCGCCCCCGGCCCGATCGAAGCGCCCCAATGTTCCGGTTCGAGCTGCGGCACGCAAGGGCCGCCGCCATCGCAGCCCGTCAACGGCGCGCTGTGCCCGGCCAACGCCGACATCGTGAAAAGCACGTATCTCGGCGGCGCGGGTAGCGGCGAGATCGTCAGCGTCAACATCGACGCAGTCGCGATGACCTACACGCTCAAGTGGCTCGAATCGCCGATCCCGCTGAAGACCGGCACCGTCACGCCCACGCGCGTCGGCACGACGATCACCGGCCAGGTCATCCATCCGCCGACCGGCACGCTGCCGACCGCCGAGCAGACCCGCTGCGCGTTCGTCCTCACGCCCGGCTCCGGCACGGCCGGCGACGGCTCGACCTATTCGACCGCCGCCGACTTCAACCAGGCGAACCCGCCGATGCTGCTGGTCGGCATGGGCGTCGCGGGCGGCGGCATTCCGGGCGCGACGGTCCAGTACGACGGCCTCACGATCATCCCCGGCATCCTGCAGAACGTCGGCCAGGTGCCGAACCGCCACTTCGACTTCTATCCGTTCCTCGGCTTCGCGAACACGACGACGGACCTCTCGAAGCTGCCGGGCACCTACAACGCGCTGATCTATCACCTCGTGCCGTCGTCGAACTACGCGACGAAAGGCTCGAACTCGAGCGAGACATTCGACGCGAACGGTGCGTGCACGTCGACGGGCGCGGGCGGCTGCCAGACGACCGGCGACCCGTGGCAGGCCAACGCGACGGGCGGCTACTTCAACAGCGCGAAGGCGCCGCAGACGCTGCCGCAGACGAGCCTGCCGGTGGTCGGCCAGACCGGCAAATCGGCGAGCGCGCACATGGTGATCGGCCAGCTCAACGGCGCGACGGTCCCGGTGATCGTGCGCACCGGCAACGTGAACCTCGGCACGCCGCCGCTGCATGCCGACGCGAAGGTCGACGACGAATCGGGCATCGCGGTGCTCGGCTCGGCGACGGCGCTCACATCCGGCGCGTTCGACGGCGGCTACGCGGGTGCGGATTCGAACTTCAAGTACACGGCCGCGCTGATCCGCGGCGGCAACGGCACGTTCGTGAACCCGACCACGCAGGCCGCGGAAGACGGCTTCACGCTGGACTACAGCCAGGCGACGCCGGGCCTGCTGAACCTGAAGACGGCGCCGCCGAGCGGCGCGAACTACACGTCGGGTTCGGGCCTGCTGATCGCGACGGGCGGGCTGTACGCGACGCTCGTGCAGGGCACGGTGAACGGCGGCATCACACCGACGTCGGCCAACGCGAGCACGTCGTCGGCGCCGTATTTCGGCGTGGGCGCGCAGATCAGCAAGTAAGCGCACGACGACGACACCGCGGCGGCGCAAGCCGCCGCATCCCGCAGGAAGGCGCCCGGCACGGCGCCCGCAGTACCGCACAACAGCAAGAAGCGGCCGACAGGGAGCCGGCCGCCACACAAGACAAATCCTGGAGGAGCAACATGAAGCGCAACCTCATTCTGGCCGCGGCCTTTGCCGCGCCCCTTCTTTCGGCATGCGGCGGCGCCGACAATCCCCCGCCGCTCGTCGAGGACCGGCTCTGCCCCGCGACGCTCGACTACGGCACCGTCTACACCGGCGGCGCGGGCAGCGGCGAACTCGTCAAGCTGCAGCTCGACACGACGAAGATGACCTGGCAGGTCACCTACGTCGAATCGCCGGTGCCGCGCACCACCGGCACGGTCACGCCGACGCGCGCCGGCACCGTCGACAGCGGCACGCTCACGCAGGAAACGCTGCTGCCGACCAACAAGCTCAACCAGTGCGCGTTCCGCCTGAACGGTGCGAGCCTCGACGCGTCGCGCCCGGCGCGCATCTTCGTCGGCTTCGGCGTCGCGGGCGGCACGATTCCCGGCAAGGAAATCCAGTTCGGCGGCGTGCTCGGCCAGGCCGCGGTGCCCGACACCAAGTTCCCGTACTACCCGTTCATCGGTTTCTCGGCGATCGAGACCAACCTCGCGAACCTCGCCGGCACGTACAGCCACGTCGGCTTCGGCGAGGTGCCGTCGCAGAACTTCGCGCCGGCATCGATCGACGCGAAGGTGACGATCAACGCGGACGGCACGTGGATCAAGTGCGACACGACCGGCCAGTTCGCGGGCAGCTGCCGCCAGCCGGGCACGAACCTCGCGCAGTCGGCGGACGGCAGCGGCGCGTTCCAGACCAACAACTACCAGAGCCAGCTGAAGCCGACGCTGTCGACGCTGCCGCAGGGCAAGGGCTTCATGATCGTCGGCAAGCTGCGCAACCAGCTGGTGCCGATCCTCGTGCGCACCGGCGTCGCGAACCCGAACCCGACGCCCGACGCCAACGGCGTGCCGGGCCTCACCGCGGACGACGAATCGAGCATCTCGATCCTCGCGCCGCAGACGGCGATCACGGTCGGCTCGCAGAACGGCGAATACATCGGCGTCGACAGCGCGTTCAACTACCGCACCACCGCGCTGATCAACAACCAGGCGACGCTGCTCGATCCGTTCCAGCCGTCGCAGGCGTCGCTCGCGACCCCGCTCGACCTCGACTACACGCAGAAGGTGCCGGGCACGGTCACGACGGTCCACTCGGGCTCGGGCAGCACGACGCCGACAGGCAAGTTCATCTTCACGGGCGGTGTGTTCGGCTTCCTCGACAACGCGGGATCGACGCCGTATTTCACGATCGGCGCATTCGTCCAGTAAGCGGGCACGGAGACGGCAATGAGGAAAAAGATGCTCTCCTGCGCGGCGGCCGGCGCCGCCGCGCTGGCGCCCTTCGCAGCGCATGCGCAAAGCGCGGGCAGCAACGTCGTCACGCTCGGCTGGTTCCATATCATGCCGCAGCAGAGCAGCACGCCGATGACGACCAACGTCGCGCCGACGCCGATCAACACGCCGCTGCGCCTGCCGCCGTCGTTCTCGTCGCCCGGCACCGGGCTGCGCACGAGCGGCGCGGACACCGTCGGCCTGACGGTCAGCCACTTCCTGACCGACCATATCGCGGTCACGTCGGTGGCGGGCGTGCCACCGGTGTTCAAGGTGTCGGGCCAGGGCACGATCCAGCCGCCCGGCCCCGCCGGCGCGCTCGGCACGCAGAACATCGGGCTCGGCTCGGTCAACCCGATCGTGAAGAGCGTGCGGCAGTGGAGCCCGGCCGTGATCCTGCAGTACTACTTCGCGCAGGCGAACGCACGGCTCCGGCCGTTCCTCGGCCTCGGCGTGTCGTACAACTGGTTCAGCGACCTGCAGCTCAACCCGAACTTCGTGAAGCAGACGCAGGACAACCTCGGCGCGATCCTGGCCGCGGGCGCGGGCAAGCCGGGGACGACGTCGGTGTCGGCAAAGGCGTCGTCGTCGTGGCAGCCGGTGTTCAACGCGGGCCTGCAGTACAACATCACCGAGCATTTCGGGCTCGTCGCGTCGGTGACCTACATCCCGCTGAAGACGACGTCGACGGTGACGATCAAGGCCGCCGACGGCACGACGCTGGCCGAGTCGAAATCGGACCTGAAGGCGGACCCGATCATCAGCTACATCGCGATGTCGTACAAATTCTGAGAACGATGGACGAAAAAAAGCCCGCCTAAGAGGCGGGCTGAATCCATATCAGAGGAGACATGGAGGAGACAGGTGCAACTATAGCGAATCAGTTTCCGCAACGCAACATTTCCTTAGAGAAAATCAGGACTTTCCCTCGAATACCGGCTCTAAACCGCATTTTCTTCTGACCCCTTCACGTTTTCCCGCTCGATCACGGCACCCAGCGCGCCGCGCAGCAGCGCGACCGGCCGCATCAGGCGACCCGGCAGCGCGCCGTGCCGGCGCGGCGGCCGTGGCCTCAACGCGCCCTTGAATGGCGAGCCCCAATGAAAAATCCCTGCCCGGCGGGGCCCGCGAGGCAGGGATTCGATCGACCGGCCTTGACCGGCGGCGCCCCGAGGGCGGCGGCACTCAGTGCCGCACCAGCGCCATCATCGCGCCGAAGCCGACGAACATGCCGCCCGTCAGCCGGTTGAACGCCTTCGCGACGCTCTGGCTCTTCAGCGTCGCGCCGATCCGCGTGCCGAACGACGCGTAGACGAGATACCAGCTGACCTCGATCACCGCGAACGTGACGACCAAGACGCCGAACTGCGGCAGCGTCGGCTCGGACGCGTTGATGAACTGCGGCAGCAGCGCGGCGGCGAACAGGATCGCCTTCGGGTTGCTGCCCGCAACCAGGAAGCCGCCGCGGAACAGCACCCAGCGCGATGCCGGCGCGGCCTGCCGCTGCAGCGCGTCGACGTCGGCGGCCGGCGCCGCATCGTCGACCCGCGCGCGCCACGCCTTCACGCCGAGGTAGATCAGGTAGGCCGCGCCGGCGTAGCGCAGCGCGTTGAACATCGCCGGCCATGCCTCGAGGAACACGCCGAGGCCCGCCGCCGACACCGACAGCATCAGCACCAGCGCGCTCAGGCAGCCGGCCATCGTCGCCGACGAGCGCCGCAGCCCGTGGCGCGCGCCGTGCGTCATCACGAGCAGCATGTTCGGGCCCGGAATCGCCGACACGACGAACACCGTCGCCACGAAAAGCCACCACGTATGCAAATTCATAGCCGCCTCTGTCTCTGCGTGAAGGAACACGAAACGTTGATTATGCAACCGGCGGCACGGGTTTGTCGCGCGCCGCCGGCCCCGCTACGCATCAGCGGCCCGCGCGGCGCGACGCCACCTCGCCGAGCACCGCGAAATCCAGCTCGCCGCCGCCGTGCGCGAGCGCGTCGAGCAGGTTGTCGCGCACGAGGCTCGCGACCGGCAGCGGCACCGACGCCGCTTCGCCCGCCTCCAGCGCGAGCCGGACGTCCTTCAGGCCGAGGCGCGCCTTGAAGCGCGCGGGCTCGTAGCGCCGCTCGGCGATCATCGCGCCGTAGCCTTCGTACACGGGCCCCGGAAACACGCTGCTGGTGATCACGTCGAGGAAGTCGCGCATCGCGACGCCGTGGCCGGCGAGCAGCGCGGACGCCTCGCCGAGCGTCTCGATCGCCGACGCGAGCGTGAAATTCGCGGCCAGCTTCGCGACGTTCGCATGCTGCGGCAGCGAGCCGAACCGCCAGGTCTTCTGGCCGATCGCATCGAACACCGGCTGCATCCGGTCGATCGCTTCCGCCGGGCCGGCCGCCATGATCGTCAGGCGCGCCGCCGCCGCGACGTCCGGCCGCCCCATCACCGGCGCCGCGATGTAATCGAGCCCGCGCGACGCATGCGCGTGCGCGAGCGATTCGGCCAGCGCGACGGAAATCGTCGCCATGTTCACGTGGATCAGCCCGCGCGGCGCCTGCGCGAGCAGCGCGTCGTCGAAAATCGCGCGCGCGGCGGCATCGTCCGCGAGCATCGAGAACACGGCGTCGCCGCGGAACGCGTCGGCCGGCGTGTCGACGGCCTGGGCGCCGAGCGCGACGAGCGGTGCGCTGCGCTCATGCGAACGGTTCCAGACCCTCACCTGATGCCCCGCCTTCAGCAGGTTCGCGGCGATCGCCAGCCCCATTTCGCCCAGCCCGATAAATCCGAGATCCATCGCTTGCTCCTTGACAGTGGAAGTCGCGAGTTAACCACAGCCGCGCGCAACGTGCAGGCACCGCCGCCGCGCGCGCGATGCGATACTGCGCGCATGGCGACCGCGACTTTCCGTTTCCACGGCGAACTGAACGCGTTCCTCGCGCGAACGCTGCGCGATCGCGCGTTCGCCCGCGCGTGCGGCGGCCAGGCGAGCGTCAAGCACCTGGTCGAGGCGCTCGGCGTGCCGCACACCGAAGTCGGACGCCTGTGCGTGAACGGCGCGCCGGCGCCCTTCGACCGGCAGCTCGCGGACGGCGATCGTGTGGACGTCTACCCGGAACGGGCGCGGCAGCAGGCGGACGGCGCATCCGTGCAAGCGCCCGCGGACTGGCGCTTCGTCGCCGATGCGCACCTCGGCGGGCTCGCGCAGCTGTTGCGCCTCGCCGGCTTCGACACCTGCTACGACAACCATTTCAGCGACGACGAGATCGCGGTGCTCGCCGCGCACGACGGCCGCGTCGTCCTCACCCGCGACCGCGAGCTGCTCAAGCGCCGCGCGGTCGCGCGCGGCTGCTACGTGCATGCGCTGCAGCCGTCCGCGCAGCTGCGCGAGCTGTTCGCGCGGCTCGATCTCGCGCCGCACATGCGGCCGTTCCGCCTGTGCCTGCGCTGCAATGCGCCGCTGCATCCGCTCAGCGCGCAGGACGCGGCGGCGCGCGTGCCGGCCGGCGTGCAGCAGCGCCACCGGCGCTTCGCCGCGTGCGACGTGTGCCAGCGCGTGTTCTGGGAAGGCTCGCACTGGCAGCGCATGCGCACGGTGGTCGACGCGATGCGCGCGGTCGCGCCGGACGCCTAAAAAAAACAAAACCCCGCATGCGCGAACATGCGGGGTTGCGACGGGGCGGCCGGGAACGCCGGCCGCGGGCGCGGCAGACTTAGTTCTGCGTGCCCTTGTCGTTCGTGCCGGCCGCGGATGCGGCCTCGGCCTTCGCCTTGCCCTTCGCCGAACCGTGCTGCTTCAGCGCGTGCTTCGGCTTGCTCTTGTCCTTCTTCATCGGCGCCGGTGCGGCGGCCGGTGCCTCGGCGGCCGGCGCCGAAGCCTGTGCGAATGCGGAAGCCGATGCCAGTGCGATTGCCGCGGCGACGATCGATGCGAGAGTCTTCTTCATTGTTCTTCCTTTGTCGGGAGAATAGTCAAACCAGTCAAACGTACCGGTACGTAAAGATGCGAGGCATCCGCATCGGAGCGCCAGCCGCGCCGGTCCTGGCGGCTTCCGCCGGGCGGGACGGCCTTCACCTTCCCCGCGCGACGAACACTGACACACTGGCTGCATAACGCGCCGCCTTCGCGGCGAGTTGACAGCTTGCGTGCCGCATCCGGGCTTTCCCTGACGTGCATGCGCGACCCGCGCGAATCCGGGTTGCGCCCGCGCACCGCCCGTGCTCGCGGCGCCCCCGACGGCCACCGATACGACGCTATACTTGGCTTCCGTCCCTTTCCCCGGAAACCGGCTCGCGACCGGTCGTGGCGCGCTCGCTGTTCAAAGCCGCCATGCCGCCGCCCCGACGAGGCGCGCCAAATTGCCCGATCACAACCTGGACAGGCTGAAAATCGATCGCGCGCCGATCTCCGGCGCGCCGCGCCGGCGTCCGTGGCGACGCTATGCGGCGATCGCGGCGCTGGCCGCCGTGGCAGTCGGCGCGGGCTTCGCGCTGACCGGCCGGCCGGCGGTCGACACGACCGCCGTGACCTCCGCCTATCCGTTCCAGAACGACACGCTGCTCAACGCGACCGGCTACGTCGTGCCGCAGCGCAAGGCCGCGGTCGCGTCGAAGGCGCAGGGCCGCGTCGAGTGGCTCGGCGTGCTCGAGGGCACGCGCGTGAAACAGGGCGAGGTGATCGCGCGCCTCGAGAGCCGCGACGTCGCGGCCGCGCTCGCGCAGGCGCTGGCGCAGGTCAAGGTCGCGCAGGCCAATCTCGCGCTGCAGCAGGCCGAACTAAAGGACGCCGAAATCGGCTTTCGCCGCACCGCGATCCTCGCGCCGAAAGGCGCCGTGCCGGCCGCGCAATACGACACCGATCTCGCCCGCCTGAACAAGGCGCGCGCGTCCGTCAACAGCAACCGGGCCGCGATCGCGTCGGCCGAGGCCAATGCACAGGCCGCCCAGGTCGCGGTCGACCAGACCGCGATCCGCGCGCCGTTCGATGGCGTCGTGCTCGAAAAGCACGCGAACGTCGGCGACAACATCACCCCATTCTCGTCCGCGTCGGACAGCAAGGGCGCGGTCGTGACGATCGCCGACATGGATACCCTCGAGGTGGAAGCGGACGTCGCGGAATCGAACATCGCGCGGATCCGCGTCGACCAGCCGTGCGAGATCCTGCTCGACGCGCTGCCCGACCAGCGCTTCGCGGGCCGGGTGTCGCGCATCGTGCCGACGGTCGACCGCTCGAAGGCGACGGTGCTGGTCAAGGTGCGCTTCGTCGAGCGCGACGAGCGCGTGCTGCCGGACATGAGCGCGAAGATCGCGTTCCTGTCGAAGCCCGCGTCGGCGCAGGACGCGCGGCCCGTGGCGGCGGTGCAGGCGGGCGCGGTCGTCGAGCGCGACGGCCGCCAGGTGGTGTTCGTCGTGAAGGACGACACCGTGCGCGAAACGGCGGTGACGACCGGCGCGCGGATCGGCGAGCTCGTCGCGGTGCGCGGCGTGAAGCCGGGCGACACGCTCGTGCTGGCGCCGGCCGCGAAGCTCAAGGACGGCGCGAAAGTGACCGTCGCGAAGAAATAGCGTGACTGCCGCGCCGCCGCTCGTCGAGATCAGCCATGTCGCGAAGTCGTACCGGCGCGGGATGCAGACCGTGCCGGTGCTCACCGACATCACGCTCGACATCGGCGAAGGCGACTTCGTCGCGCTGATGGGGCCGTCGGGCTCCGGCAAGAGCACGCTGCTCAACCTGGTCGCCGGCATCGACCGGCCCGACAGCGGCGAACTGCGCGTGGGCGGGCTCGACATCACGCGGCTCCCCGAGGCGGCGCTGGCCGACTGGCGCGCCGCCCACGTCGGCTTCATCTTCCAGTTCTACAACCTGATGCCGGTGCTCACCGCGTTCGAGAACGTCGAGCTGCCGCTGATGCTCACGCGCCTGCCCCGCAAGGAGCGGCGCGAGCGCGTCGAGCTGGTGCTCGACATGGTGAGCCTCGCGGACCGGATGAGCCATTACCCGTCCGAACTGTCCGGCGGCCAGCAGCAGCGGGTCGCGATCGCGCGCGCGCTGATCACCGACCCGGCGCTGATCGTCGCCGACGAACCGACCGGCGACCTCGACCGCACCTCCGCGACCGACGTGCTCGCGCTGATGCAGCGCCTGAACGCGGAGCTCGGCAAGACCATCATCATGGTGACCCACGACGCGCATGCGGCGGCCGCCGCGAAGGCGCTCGTGCACCTGGAAAAGGGGGAGCTGATCGATGGGCAGGCCCGCTGAGCGGCGTCGCGGGGGCACGCGATGTATGTGCTGAAGCTGATCGCGCGCAACGCGCTGCGGCACAAGCTGCGCACGCTGCTGACGGTGCTCGGCCTGACCATCGCAGTGCTCGCGTACGGGCTGCTGCACACGGTGGTCGACGCGTGGTACGCGGGCGCCGCCGCGGCGTCGAACGCGCGGCTGGTCACGCGCAACGCGATCTCGCTCGTGTTCCCGCTACCGGTGAGCTACGAGAACCGGATCCGCGGCGTCGACGGCGTGACGCTCGTCGCGCGCTCGAACTGGTTCGGCGGCATCTATCGCGAGCCGAAGAACTTCTTCGCGCAGTTCGCGGTGTCGGACAACTATCTCGACCTGTATCCGGAGTTCATCCTGCCCGCGCAGCAGCGCGCCGACTACGCGCGCGACCGCAAGGGCTGCCTGATCGGGCGGCAGCTCGCGAACCAGTTCGGCTTCAAGGTCGGCGACGTAATCCCGATCAAAGGCACCATCTACCCCGGCACCTGGGATTTCGTCGTGCGCGGGATCCTCGACGGGCGCGACGAGTCGACCATCACGCGGCAGCTGATCTTTCACTGGGACTACCTGAACGAGCGGGTGCGCAAGACGACGCCGCGGCAGGCCGACCAGGTCGGCGTGTACGTGTTCGGGATCGCGCGCCCCGACGACGCGGCCGCGATCTCCCGCAACGTCGACGCGCTGTTCCGCAACTCGCTCGCCGAGACCCTCACCGAAACCGAGCAGGCGTTCCAGCTCGGCTTCGTCGCGATGTCGAACCAGATCATCGCGGCGATCCGCGTGGTGTCCTACGTCGTGATCGTGATCATCATGGCCGTGATGGCCAACGCGATGGCGATGAGCGCGCGCGAGCGCACCGTCGAATACGCGACGCTGAAGGCGCTCGGCTTCGGCCCCGGGTTCCTCGCGGCGCTCGTGTTCGGCGAGTCGCTCGTGATCGCCGCGATCGGCGGCAGCCTCGGCATGCTTGCGATGCCGCCAGCCGCGAGCCTGTTCAAGCAGGCCACCGGCGGCGTGTTCCCGGTCTTCAACGTGTCCGCGCAGACGCTCGTTCTGCAGGCGGCCTGCTCGCTCGCGGTCGGCATCGCGGCCGCACTCGTGCCGGCATGGCAGGCCGCGCGGGTGCGCGTCGTCGAAGGCCTGCGGGCAATCGGCTAGCGCGCGCCATGGCCATTCCGCTCGCCTATATCGCGCGCAACCTGTGGGCCCGCCGGCTCACCACCGTGCTCACCGCGGGCGGCATGGCGCTCGTCGTGTTCGTGTTCGCGACCGTGCTGATGCTCGACGCGGGCCTCACGAAGACGCTCGTGTCCACCGGCGAGCCCGACAACGTGGTGGTGATCCGCAAGGGCGCGGAAACCGAGGTGCAGAGCGCGATCGACCACCGGCAGGCGAACGTGATCGAGACGCATCCGTCGGTCGCGCTCGGCGCGGACGGCCGGCCGCTCGCGTCGAAGGAGGCCGTGGTGCTGATCTCGCTCGTGAAGACCGCGACCAACCGGCCGTCGAACGTCGTGATCCGCGGCGTGTCGCCTGCGGGCCTCGGCATGCGCCCGCAGGTGCGGCTGGTGGCCGGGCGCATGTTCAACGCGGGCTCGTCCGAGATCGTGGTCGGCAGCGCGATCGCGAAGGGCTTCAGCGGCACGCGGATCGGCGAGCGCCTGCGCTTCGCGCAGCGCGACTGGACCGTCGTCGGCCAGTTCGACACCGGCGGCAGCGGCTTCGATTCGGAGATCTGGGGCGACGTCGACCAGCTGATGCAGTCGTTCCGGCGCACCAGCTATTCGTCGATGATCGTGCACATCCCGCAGGCCGGCGCGTTCGCGCGCTTCAAGGCCGACCTCGACGCCGATCCACGGCTCACCGACGAGGCCAAGCGCGAGCAGGCGTTCTACGGCGACCAGTCGCGCGCGCTGTCGACGTTCATCAACATCCTCGGGCTCACGCTGTCGACGATCTTCTCGGTCGCGGCGATGATCGGCGCGATGATCACGATGTACGCGTCGGTGGCCAACCGGGTTGCGGAAATCGGCACGCTGCGCGCGCTCGGCTTCAAGCGCGCGAACGTGCTCGCCGCGTTCCTGCTCGAGGCGCTGCTGCTCGGGCTCGTCGGCGGCGTCGCGGGGCTCGGCTGCGCGGCGCTGATGCAGTTCGCGTCGTTCTCCACCACCAACTTCCAGACCTTCTCGGATCTGTCGTTCCGCTTCGTGCTCACGCCGGCGATCGTCGTGAAGACGCTGCTGTTCTCGCTGGCGATGGGGCTGGTCGGCGGCTTCCTGCCGGCGATGCGCGCGGCGCGGATGAACATCGTCGACGCGCTGCGGGCGCGGTGACGGCGCGATCGGGCGACCAACCGCGCGACGCGCCGTCACCGTCGCTCAGCGCGCCGACACCGGTGCCAGCCGCGCAAGCGCGAGCGCGTCGTCGAGCGCGACGTGCCCCTCGAACGCCGTCGACGCCGGCAGCGGCTGCGCGTCCTCGATCGCATGCGCGAAGCGCACGCCCGCATCGTCGGCGAGCCGCGCGCGCAGCGCCGCGATGCGCGGGAACGCGGCGCCGTCGAACACCTGGAGGTAGTCGGCCCAGCGGGCGAGGCCCGCGAAGTGCGCGTCGGCGAGCGTGCGCTGCCGGCCGAGCAGCCAGGGCTCGTCGCCGAGCATGGCCTCGAGCTGCCGGTGCGCACGCATCACGCGGTCGCGGCCGTACGCCTGCAGGACCTCTTTCTCGACGCCTTCGCTGCCATGCTCGTAGATGTGCCAGAGCGGGCCGAACGCACTGAAGAACGTGGTGTTCAGGTAGGACAGCATGCGGTTGAGCCGGTCGAAATCGTGCGTGCCCTGGCGGAATGCGAGGCCGCTGCCGGTCGCCTCGGCGCCGATATGGTTGAGGATCGCGATGTTTTCGGTCAGCACGTTGCCGGCCTCGGTGACGAACGCCGGCGTCTGGGCGACCGGGTTGAGCCGCAGGAACGCGTCGCTCGTCACGAGGCCGGGCATCGTGATGCGCGACAGCCGGTACGGGCGGCCGACCCATTCGAGCGCAACGATCGGGCCGAACGAGCTGCCGGCGGGAACACCGTAAAGGAGGATCGGGGACATCGGACGTTTCCGGTTGATTGAACGAACCCGGATGCTCCCACGGCGAACGATCACGCAGTAGCGGCTAAAATCGAAACCCGTCGTTTCCCTGCATGGACGCTGAGTGTTGAATCTGAACGATCTCTATCTCTTCGTACAGGCGGTCGAAGCCGGCAGCATGTCCGCCGCCGCCCGCCTGCTCGACCTGCCGAAGTCGACCGTGAGCAAGCGCGTCGCCGCGCTCGAGCACACGCTCGGCGCGCGGCTCGTGCATCGCACGTCCCGCAGCTTCCGCCTGACGCCGGTGGGCGCCGAGTTCTTCGAGCACGCCCGCGCGGCGGTGATCGAGGCGGAAAGCGCGCGGGACGCGGTGCTGCGGCAGGCCGCCGAGCCGCGCGGGATCGTGCGGATCACGAGCTCGGTGCCGATCGCGCAGCATGTGCTCGCGCCCTGCCTGCCGGCGCTGGCGCTCGCCCATCCGCGCTTGCAGTTGCAGATCCATGCGAGCGACCGGCGCGTGAATCTCGTGCAGGAGGGCTTCGACATCGCGGTGCGCAGCCATTTCGCGCCGCTGCCCGACTCGGAGCTGGTGCAGCGCCCGCTCATGGTGTCGCCGATCGTGCTGGTCGCGTCGCCCGCCTATCTCGCGCGCGCCGGCGAGCCGGCCAGCCCGGCCGACCTCGCGCGGCACGACGGCCTTTATCCGAATCTTCAGGCGGTGCCGTGGCGCCTCGGGCGCGACGCCGACAGCGTCGAAGTCGCGCCGCGCGAGCGCCTGTACGCGGACGAACACACGGTGCTGCTGCACGCGGCGATGGCCGGCCTCGGCATTGCGTGCCTGCCGGACTGGATCGTGCGCGACGCGCTCGATGCGGGCACGCTGGTCCGCGTGCTGCCGGACTGGCATGCGGCCCGCGTAACCACGACGCTGCTGATGACGCACCGCCGCGGCCAACTGCCGGGCGTGCGCGCCGTGGTCGATTTCCTCGTGCGGCATGTGGCGGGGCAGCACGTCTGAGGCCCGCACGCTCCGGCGATTCAAAACATGAATCGATCAAGTCATCAATTGGCATGAAAGTGGAATTTTCGCCATGCAGAATGATCCGGACGTGCTCGATCGTCGCGCCTCGCGGCGACAGTCGACGCGTCCGGCCGGCACACGGGCGGCGGGCTTCCGCCTGACCCGCGCCGCCGGCCGGCAACATCCGACACGACATCGAGCGCGCGCGACGCGCCGGCCGCCCAGCGGCACCCTTCCGATCCGGAGGAGACGACATGAATCCGCTCAATGCGTTGCCGGCGACCGCGTCGGCGACGGCCGCGCGCACCCGCGTGCGCTGGCTCGTGCTGGCCGTGCTGTTCGCGGTCACGACGATCAACTACGCGGACCGCGCGGCGATCTCGATCGCTGGCCCGAGCCTCGCCCGCGCGCTGCACCTGAGCCACGTGCAGATCGGCTTCATCTTTTCCGCGTTCGGCTGGTCGTACGTGGTCGCGCAGTTGCCGGGCGGCTGGCTGCTCGATCGCTACGGGTCGCGCGTCGTCTACGCGTTCAGCATCTTCTTCTGGTCGCTGTTCACGCTGCTGCAGGGCGCGATCGGCTTCTTCGGCGGCGGCGCCGCGTTCGCGCTGCTGTTCGCGCTGCGCTTTTGCGTCGGCGCGGCCGAGGCGCCGTCGTTCCCGGCCAACAGCCGGATCGTGTCCGCGTGGTTCCCTGCGCCCGAGCGCGGCACCGCATCGGCGATCTTCAACGCCGCGCAGTACGCGGCGACCGTCGTGTTCGCGCCGCTGATGGGCTGGCTCGTGCACGCGTTCGGCTGGCAGTCGGTGTTCGCGGTGATGGGCGTGCTCGGCTTCGTGTTCGTGCTGGTGTGGAACCGCACCGTGTACGACCCGAAGGATCATCCGCAGATCAACCGCGCGGAGCTCGACTATCTCGCCGAAGGCGGCGCGCTCGTCAACATCGACCAGGCAACCGGCCAGCGCGACGGCGGCCCGCAGCTGCGCCACGTGAAGGCGCTGCTGAAGAGCCGCATGCTGGTGGGCGTCTACATCGCGCAGTACTGCATCAACGCGCTGACCTACTTCTTCATCACGTGGTTTCCCGTCTACCTCGTGCAGGCGCGCGGGATGTCGATCCTGAACGCGGGGCTCGTCGCGTCGATTCCGGCCGTGTGCGGGTTCCTCGGCGGCATCCTCGGCGGCGTGGCCTCCGACGCGCTGCTGAAGCGCGGCGTGTCGCTGTCGATCGCGCGCAAGGTGCCGATCGTTGTCGGCATGCTGCTGTCGATGTCGATGATCGTCTGCAACTACACCGAGTCGCACGTGCTCGTCGTGCTGTTCATGGCGCTGTCGTTCTTCGGCAAGGGGCTCGGCGCGCTCGGCTGGGCCGTCAACGCCGACACCGCGCCGCGCCAGATCGCCGGCCTGAGCGGCGCGCTGCTCAATACGTGCGGCAACCTGTCCAGCATCACGACGCCGATCGCGATCGGCTACATCGTCGACACCAGCGGCTCGTTCAACGGCGCGCTGGTCTATGTCGGCGCGCACGCGCTCGTCGCGGTGGCCTGTTACCTGTTCGTCGTCGGCGAGATCCGCCGCGTCGAGCTGACATGAACGCCGCGGGCCCCGTCGGCCCGCGCCAACCAGGAGCGAGGCGATGTCCGAACCCCGCAGCACCGGCGCGACGCCGGGCACCCCGCGCGTCACGCGCATGCAGGTAATCCCCGTTGCCGGGCGCGACAGCATGCTGCTGAACCTGTGCGGCGCGCATGCGCCGTTCTTCACCCGCAACCTCGTGATCCTCGGCGACAGCAGCGGGCGGACCGGCGTCGGCGAGGTGCCGGGCGGCGAAGGCATCCGCCACGCGCTGGAGCGGATGGCGGATCTCGTCGTCGGCCAGCCGATCGGGCGCTACCAGGCGACGCTCAACGCGGTGCGCGCGGCGCTCGCGGGCAGCGGTGCGGCGGCCGGCCGCACGATCCGGCACGAGGTGACGTCGGCCGGCGAAGCCGCGGTGCTGCGGCAGCCGCACGAGATCAACCTGCGGCTCGACAACGTGATCACCGCGATCGAGGCCGCGCTGCTCGACCTGCTCGGCCAGTGCCTCGACGTGCCCGTCGCGGCGCTGCTCGGCGAAGGGCAGCAGCGCG
Organism: Burkholderia pyrrocinia; assembly: GCA_001527685.1. Classification (GTDB taxonomy): domain Bacteria; phylum Pseudomonadota; class Gammaproteobacteria; order Burkholderiales; family Burkholderiaceae; genus Burkholderia; species Burkholderia pyrrocinia_D. The sequence goes on along the minus strand of LOZU01000114.1, from coordinate 336,778 downwards.
ACGCGGTGCCGATGCTCGCCTACCTGTTCTACATCGGCGACCGGCAGCGCACCGACCTGCCGTACCGCGACGAGCGCGACGCGCCGCACGCGTGGTTCCGGCTGCGCAACGAGCAGGCGCTGACGCCCGCCGCGATCGCGCGGCAGGCCGAGGCGGCGGTCGAGCGCTACGGCTTCGCCGATTTCAAGCTGAAGGGCGGCGTGATGGCGGGCCACGACGAAATGGAAGCGGTCGCGGCGATCAAGGCGCGCTTTCCGGAGGCGCGCGTGACGCTCGACCCGAACGGCGCGTGGTCGCTCGACGAGGCGGTCGCGCTGTGCCGCGGGCAGGGTCATCTGCTCGCGTATGCGGAAGATCCGTGCGGGCCGGAAGCCGGCTATTCGGGGCGCGAGGTGATGGCGGAATTCCGCCGCGCAACCGGCATCCCGACCGCGACCAACATGATCGCGACCGACTGGCGGCAGATGGATCACGCGGTGCGGCTGCAGGCGGTCGACATCCCGCTCGCCGATCCGCATTTCTGGACGATGCAGGGCTCGGTGCGGCTCGCGCAGCTGTGCCGCGACTGGGGGCTCACGTGGGGCTCGCACTCGAACAACCATTTCGACGTGTCGCTCGCGATGTTCACGCACGCGGCGGCGGCCGCGCCGGGCACGATCACCGCGATCGACACGCACTGGATCTGGCAGGAAGGCGACGCGCGGCTCACGCGCGAGCCGCTCGCGATCGTCGGCGGCCAGGTGGCGGTGCCGGAGCGGCCGGGCCTCGGGATCGAGCTCGACATGGTGCAGGTCGAAGCCGCGCATGCGCTGTACCGGCAGGTCGGCGGCACGGCGCGCGACGATGCGGTCGCGATGCGGTATCTGGTGCCGGGGTGGACCTACGATCCGAAGCGGCCGAGCTTCGGGCGGGGCGCCTGACGGCACGGGTGGCGGCACGGCAGCGCGCGGGAGGCGCACCGCCGTGCCGCCGGATTCACGTTTGCATCGCGCGGGCGGCCGCGCATCGTTCGATCGTGCGGGCGATGCGCTCGGCATGCGCCAGCCCGGGATCGAGCCCCGGGTCGTAGATGGTGAAGTCGACGCCCGCGATTCGGCCCGATGCGACGAGCGGGCCGAGCAGCGCGTCGAGCCCGTCGAAATCCAGCCCCGGCGAACCGGGCGAATCCACCGCGGGGAGCTGCGACTGATCCAGCACGTCGAGATCGACGTGCAGCCAGGCCTGCCCGAGCGCGCGCGCCGCGAGCCAGTCGACCAGCGCCGACGCAACGGCGGCGGGCCCGCGCGCGAGCAGCTGCTGGATCGTGATGCGCGTGATGCCGGTGCGCGCGATATCGCCGTAGGCCTCGTCGAATTCCGCCGACTCGGCATCGCGCTCTCCAACCTGGCAGGCATCGGCGTCGTCGACCAGCTCACCATCGAGCGCCGGCCAGCGTGTCAGCAGCGGCTCGCCTCGCCCGGTCGCCAGCGCGAGATCCATGCCCGCGACGGAGCCGAGCCGCTTCGACGTGTCGTAGTTGCCGGGGTGGAAGAAGTCGCTGTGCCCGTCGACGTGAACGAGCCCCCTTCCGCCCGCGCGCCGGTTGCCGAGCAGGCATCCGAGCAACACGCTGCAATCGCCGCCGAGCACGACCGGAAACGCGTGCCGCGCGCGTGCGTCGGCGACGCGCGCGGCGAGGTCGAGCGAATAACCGCGGATCGACACCCCGTTGCGGATACGCGTGCCGGATTGCGGCGCGAACGCATAGGCGGGATGCGCAAGCTGCGACACGCGCGCGCCGAGGCGCGCAGCGAGGCCGGTGGCCAACAGCACCTCGGGGCCGCGCCAGGTCTCGGGTTCGAGGCCGGTCTCGTTCGGCCGAAGGCCGAGGCTGCTGGGCGCGGCGATGAGCTCGACCGGCCGGGCGGCGCCGGCGTGCGAAGGCCCGGCCGGCAGGGCGGGTGAAGCTGTCGATGCCGTCATGACTTGTCCTCGCGCAATCGCTGCTTGACGGATGTGCTAACCTTTTAAACGATTATCAATGGTTAGCACGCATTCCACCCATGTCGAGCATGTCACCGGTTATCGAAGCGCACCCATTCGAGGCTCGCGATTACGTCGGCGGTCATCCCGTACTCGACTTCGTCAACACGGTGACCGGCCGCGATCAGGCGCCGCGCGACTGGCTGCCGGATTACGACGCGTATCTCGCATGGCTGGCGACGTCGGCGGCGCTCCCCGCGCTCGACCTGAAGCGGCTTGCAACCCGCGCCGCCGAAGCGCCGGCCGCGGCCGAGCGCGCGCTGCGCGACGCCAAGCGCCTGCGCGAAGCGCTGTTCGGCATCTTCGGCGCGTTCTCGTGTGGCGCAGAGGTGGCTGCGGCGGATCTGGACACGCTGGAGCACGCATGGCGGCACGCGATGAGCGGCCGGCGGCTGGTCGCGACGGCCGGGCGCGTCGAATTCGGCGATCCGCCCGATCCGGCGGACCTGCATCTGCCGGCCCACCGGATCGCGCTCGATGCGGTGAAGCTCCTCGAAGCCTTGCCCGGCAGGCGGCTTCGGATGTGCGCGGGCCCGAACTGCGCATGGCTGTTCATCGACCGCTCGAAGACAGGACGCCGCAAGTGGTGCGACATGTCGACCTGCGGGAACGTGGCGAAAGCCCGGCGGCACTACGATGCGGTCAGGCGTGCGCCCGGCGGAGAAGCGGAACGCGACCGCGACCGCGACGGCGACGCGTCGGCATGAACCCGGGGCGCACCAAGGTGCGCGCCCCGGCCGGCGAAGCGGTCAGTGAAAGAAGAGTTCCCGCATGCCGAAGGTGTGATGCGCTTCGGCCGCCATCAGCACCATCAGCACCAGCAGGCACAGCGGCGGTATCAGGATCGCGTACACCAGCGCCAGCCGCTCCCACATCATGTGCATGAAGATCGACACGATCAGCCCGGCCTTGGCGATCATGAACACGATGATCAGGGTCCAGCGCAGCAGGCCCTGCACGTGGAAGTAGTCCACCAGGTACGACATCGTGCTCAGCACGAACAGCAGCGCCCAGATCTTCAGGTAGAGGCCGATCGGATGCTGCTGGCCGTGCGCGGCGTCGGGTCGATGGGCGGGATCGGTGTGGTCCATGGCCTGCCTCACCACAAATAGAACAGCGCGAAGATGAACACCCACACCAGGTCGACGAAGTGCCAGTACAGGCCGGCAATCTCGACGATCTGGAAGTTGCCGTGCTCGGTGAACCCCGGCTGCAGGATCTTGCGTGCGATCAGCAGCAGGTAGATCACGCCGCAGGTCACGTGAAAGCCGTGGAACCCGGTGATCATGAAGAAGCACGCGCCGAACTGCGCCGCGCCGAGCGGGTTGCCCCACGGGCGGATGCCTTCATGGACGATCAGCTTGGTCCATTCGAAGGCCTGCATCGACACGAAGGTCGCGCCCAGCAGCGCGGTCGCCAGCAACAGTACGGCGGCGCGCTTCGCATTGCGCCGGTAGCCGAAGTTGACGGCCATCGCCATGGTGCCGCTGCTGGTGATCAGCGTGAACGTCATGATGGCGATCAGCAGCAAGGGCACGTCCACGCCGCCCACCGAGAGCCCGAACACCTTGGACGGATCGGGCCACGGCACCGTGGTCGACATGCGTACCGTCATGTAGCCGATCAGGAAGCTGCTGAAGACGAAGGTGTCCGAGAGCAGGAAGATCCACATCATCGCCTTGCCCCACGGCACCTTGAAGGCTTCGCGGTCGGCCGACCAGTCCGTGACGATGCCGCGCCAGCCGTCGGGCCCGGCGTCGGCGGGCGTGGGGGCGGCGGATTCGGTGGGCAGCGTGGGCGAGGTCATGGCGCGGCTCCATACAACGGCCCGCAGATGGCGGCGACGATCCCGGGGGTGATCCACCACATCGCCGCCAGCAGCACGAGCCAGACAGCCAGCAGGAAATGCCAGTAGATCGCGCACAGCGCGATGGCGCGCTGGGCCCGGAACGGGTCCGTGCGCCGGAGACGCGCGATCGTCACGGCCCAGGCCACCAGTCCACCCAGCACATGCAGCCCGTGCAGGCCGGTGAGCAGGTAGAGGAAGCTGTTGGAAGGGTTGACGGTGAGGGTCTGCCCGGCCGCCGCCAGCATGCGCCAGGCGATCAGTTGCCCGATCACGAACACGGCCGCCAGCACGCCGCCCGACACCAGCCACGCCGCGCGGCGCAAGGTCAGCTGCCGCGCCCGCTGCATGGCGATGCTTGCCAGCACCAGCGCACCGGTGTTCCACCACAGCAGCGCCGGATGCGGGATCGGCTGCCAGTCGGGCTCGCGCATGCGCATGCCATAGGCGAGCAGCAGCAGTGAAAACAAGGTCGTGGCCACCGCCATGAAGACGAACAGGCCGATGCGGCTCGCATTCGGCAGGACCGGTGGCGCATCGGGAACGAACGGGCGTGGCAGGGTGGTCATTCGCGTGCCTCGCCGGGTTGAAGCGTCGGGTGGGCCGGTTCAGGCGCCGTCTCGGGCGGCTGGTTTTGCGGGACGAAGTCTTCGTCGCGCCCCGGCGGGCTGTATTCGTACGCCCAGCGGTAGACGACGGGCGGCGTAGCGCCCCAGTTGCCGTGCACGGGCGGCGTTTGCGGCGTCTGCCATTCGAGCGTGGTGGCCCGCCACGGGTTGCCGTCGGCACGCTTGCCGCGTACGAGGCTCCACGCCAGGTTGTACAGGAACAGCAACTGCGCCACCCCGACGATCAGCGCAACGACGGTGATGAACGTGTTGAGCGTCTGCGCCGAATGGGGAATGAAGCTGTAGCCCTCATACGCGTAATACCGCCGCGGCATGCCCAGGATGCCGAGATAGTGCATCGGGAAGTAGATCGCATAGGTACCGACGAAGGTGATCCAGAAGTGCGCGTGCCCGAGCGTGTCGTTCAGCATGCGGCCCGTCACCTTCGGATACCAGTGGTAGATGCCGCCGAACACCACCAGGATCGGCGACACGGCCATCACCATATGGAAGTGCGCGACCACGAAGTACGTGTTCGACAGCGGAATGTCCACGCTGACGTTGCCGAGGTAGAGCCCGGTCAGCCCGCCCAGCACGAAGGTGCTGACGAAGCCGATCGCGAACAGCATCGGCACGGTCAGGTGGATATCGCCGCGCCACAGCGTCAGCACCCAGTTGTAGACCTTGAGGGCGGTCGGGACGGCGATGATCAGCGTGGTGGTAGCGAAGAAGAAGCCGAAGTACGGATTCATGCCGGCGATGAACATGTGGTGCGCCCAGACCACGAAGCTCAGCGCGCCGATGATGACGATGGCCCACACCATCATCCGGTAGCCGAAGATGTTCTTGCGCGCGTGCGTGCTGATGAGATCCGACACGATGCCGAACGCCGGCAGCGCGACGATGTAGACCTCCGGATGCCCGAAGAACCAGAACAGGTGCTGGAACAGCAGCGGGCTGCCGCCGGCGTGCTTGAGCGTCTGCCCCATCGACACCACGGCCGGGACGAAGAAGCTGGTGCCGAGCGTCTTGTCGAGCAGCATCATCACCGCCGACACGAACAGCGCCGGAAACGCCAGCAGCGCCATGATGGTCGCGATGAAGATGCCCCACACCGTGAGCGGCATGCGCATGAGCGTCATGCCGCGGGTGCGCGCCTGCAGCGTGGTGGTGACGTAGTTCAGGCCGCCCATCGTGGCCGCGACGATGAAGATCGCCAGCGACACGAGCATCAGCACGATGCCCCATTCCACGCCCGGCGTGCCGGGCAGGATGGCCTGCGGCGGATACAGCGTCCAGCCCGCGCCGGTCGGCCCGCCCGGCACGAAGAAGCTCGCCGTCAGCACCAGCACGGCCAGCAGGTAGACCCAGTAGCTCAGCATGTTGAGGAACGGGAACACCATGTCGCGCGCGCCCAGCATCAGCGGGATCAGGTAGTTGCCGAAGCCGCCCAGGAACAGCGCCGTCAGCAGGTAGATCACCATGATCATCCCGTGCATGGTGACGAACTGGTAGTAGTGGTTCGCGTCGATGAAGCTGAACTTGCCCGGAAAGCCGAGCTGCAAGCGCATCAGGTCCGACAGCACCAGGCCGACCAGCCCGATGGCGATGGCCGTCAGCGCATACTGCACGGCGATGACCTTGTGGTCCTGGCTCCAGACATAGCGGGTCCAGAAACTTTGCGGGACGTGGTCGGTGTGCGCGTAGGGCATTGCGTGTGCTCCGCTAGTTGGCTGCGCTGCCGGCGGCCGGGCCGCCCTGCGACTTGATGTAGGCCACCAGCGCGGCCAGTTCCTGCTCGCTCAGGTCGAAGTGCGGCATGATCGGTGCGAAGCCCTTCACGACGCGGGCCGTCGGGTCGCGGATGAACGCGCGCAGATAGGCTTCGTCCACCTTTGCAGTGCTGCCGTCGGCCATCGTCTCGGTCTTGCCGTACAGGCCCTTCCAGGTGGGGCCCACGCGCGGGCTGCCGTCCACGGTATGGCAGGCAATGCAGCCCTTCGCTTCCGCGAGCGCCTTGCCCTGGTCGGCAAGCGCCTGGGCGCTGCCGCCCGCGGCGGCGGACGCAGCCTGCACCTTCGCCTGCTGCCGCTGCGCGAACGTGTTCTGCTGCGCCAGCCAGCGCGAGAACGCGGCTTCGTCCTCCACCACCACCACGCCGCGCATGTTGGCGTGCCCGATGCCGCAAAGCTGCGCGCACAGGATGTCGTAACGCCCCGCCTTGGTCGGCGTGAACCAGAAGGTGGTCACCATGCCGGGCACCATGTTCATGCGCGCACGGAACGGCGGGACGTAGAAGTCGTGCAGCACGTCGCGCGAGCGTGTCAGGACCTGGATCGGCCGGTTGAGCGGCAGGTGCACCTCGGGCGTGTCGATCAGGTAGTTGTCACGGCCGTTGGGGTCGCCGGGGTTCAGGCCGAACGGGTTGTCGTCGCTGATGTAGCGCACGTCCGTCGTGCCCAGCTTGCCGCCGGGGCCGGCAAAGCGGAAGCGCCATTGCCACTGCTGGCCGAGCACTTCCATCTGCAGCACGTTGCGCGGCGGCCGGACGTAGTCCGCGTAGACGAACAGCCCCGGTGCCAGCAATGCCGCCACGCCGACCGAGGTCAGGCCGATCAGCCACCATTCCAGCCGTTTGTTGTGCGGCTCGTAGGCCGCGCGATGCCCGCTGCGGTGGCGGTAGCGCACCAGTGCGATCACGATGAACAGGTTGATCGCGATGAAGAGCGCGCCGGTAATGACGAGCGTGATCGTCAGCATGTCGTCCATGCGGACCCAGTTCGACGCGATCGGCGTGATCCACCACGGACTGGCAAAGTGAAACCCCACCGCCAATACGATGATCAGGATCAGGGCAATCGCAAGCGCCATAGCCTACCTCGCTGCGCGTCACTCGCTGGAGCCGCCGACAGCACGCGCCCGGCGGCGTCGTGCCGCCTTGCCGTACTGTCTGCGCCGGCATGTCTGGCCTGGACCGCTTCGCTGCATGTTGTAAGCGGCTCTAGAGCAAAGGTAGTCCTCTCCTTTGCATCGTGCAAGGCAGCGCAGGAGCGGCGCGCCTCATGAACGGATCGCGTGAATGGAAGCATCGCGTGCCGCGATGCCATGCGAGGCGGCCGCCTCCGGCATCGGTTGCCGGGGCGGCCGTTTCCCGCTGGCGCGGGTACTCACTCAGGCGCGGCGGAAAAACGGCGCGTCAGCGCATCGCGTCCTGCCTGCGCCGCCGTTCCAGCATGCCGTAGACGATGGCGGTGACCACGCCGAACAGCAGGTTTGCCAACAAGGGGCCGGATCCCCGCTCCGAGACGAACCATGGGAACACGGCCGTCATGACATAGAAGTTCCACACATACGCGACGATCCCGAAGGCCACCCCGACGACCGCCGCCATGCCCGCGCTCGAATCGAAGCGGAAAGGCGCGATGATCGCCGCGAGAATCATCCCCATGATGGCGCCGAGCACGTAGTGCAGGACCAGCGCCGTCCCCACGATGCCGAAGCTGAATTGCGACATATGTTCGAGCGCACTCTGGCCCAACACCATCGCCGCGATCTTGTGGGTCGGCTGCCACGGGCTTTCATACAGCACCATGGTCGACCAGAAGAATTCCAGCACGATCACCAAGGCGCCACCCGCCAGACCCGCCACGGCGGCGGCGAGCCAGTCGGGCATGCGCCGCTCCCAATGGTGTGATTGAATGTGCAGTTCCATACGACCTCCTCGCTGACTGACGATTCAAGTTCAGCACTCGGGAGCCTGAAAGCGCCACTCGCGTCGAAAGTGCGTCCCTTGTCCGATTCAGCATGGCAGATATGAGTGCCAACGCAAGGAACAAAAACCCTGCGCGGTGCATGGCGCAACGGCCGTCTTGCTCGAAGTTCGGCATCGGCGTGCCGGCGATGGGGGGCGGCGATGGAGAGAAACTGGCCGGGTTCGGGCGCCCGGGTGGCTCGGCCAAGACAGGTCGCGCGCAATGGCCGGGTGAGCCGGCGCAAGTCGCGCAGAAACGACAAAGCCGGCTCGAGGCCGGCTTTGTTTGCGAAGCACCAGGCTGCACTTTGTAAGTAGAGGCATAACTTTGCACCCGGTGCAAAATCATCCCTTCTGTCTTATTCGGCCAAGCCCTTTCGAATTCGTTGGTGGAGCGGAGGAGGATCGAACTCCCGACCTTCGCATTGCGAACGCGACGCTCTCCCAGCTGAGCTACCGCCCCAACAGACACCGATCATACACACGCTTTCGAACGCTTGGCAATAGTGTCAAATTACTTCGACGGCGCGCCCGCCAGCACCCATTCCACGACCGATCGGGCGTCCGCATCGCTCATCCGCGGATGCGCGGGCATCGGAATGGCGCCCCACACGCCGGAGCCGCCCTCCTTCACCTTTTTCGACAGCTTCGCGACGGCCTGCGGGTCGGCCTTGTAGCGCGCGGCGATATCCTTGAACGACGGGCCGACCAGCTTGCGGTCGACCGCGTGGCAGCCCATGCATGCATTGCTGCGCGCGACCTTGAGCCCGTCGCCGACGTCCGCGTGCGCGGCCGCGCCGAACGTGCCGGCCAGCAGCACCGCCGCCGCCGCGCGTTGCATCCACTGCATCGGCTTCATTGCGGCACCGCCTTCGGGTTGCCCGGATGCACGTTGGTCGAATTCGAGATCGGCGCGGGCGGCTGCAGCGGCGTGGACGTCACCGACGTGTCGGGCACCGCGCCGACCGTCGTGCTGTCCGCCGGCGCGGCCGACGCGGCGGCGGCGCCGCTCGCGGGCGCGGCCTGCAGCGCCTGCGCGTCCGCCGGCTTGATGTACTGGAACACCTTCACGACCTTCTCGACGCCCGGCACCTGGCTCGCGACGTCCGCGCCGCGGTTGCCTTCGTCGACCGTCACGAGGCCCATCAGGTACAGGTTGCCGCGCTCGCCGACAACCTTGTAGTTATTCGCGGAGATGCCCTTCTCGCCGATCAGCGCGGTCTTCACACGCCCTTCGAGATACGAGTCGTTCGCGCGATCCGACAGCGAGCTGGCCGGGCCGATCGCGAGCTCGTTGACGATGCCGTTCACGTTGTTGATCGCGCGCACGATTTCCTCGGCGCGCTGCTTCGACGCATCGTTCGGCACCTCGCCCGTCAGCAGCACGCGGCGGTTGAAGACGGTCACGTTCACGTGCGCCTGGTCCGGCAGGCCGCTGTTGATCTGCGACGTCGCCTTGAGCTGGATCTCGCGATCCTCCGTCTGCGCGCCGAGCGTGCGGCGATCGGTGGCGATTAGCGCGCTGCCGCCGGCCGCTGCGCCGACCACGCCGAGCACGCAGCCCTGCAGCGACGCCGCGAGCCCCGCCGTCAGCGCGGCGAGCAGCGTAGTTCTGACGAGCGTCTGTTTGACGCGGCTATTCTTCATCGACGGCTCTCCTTCGTTCAATCCTCACCCAGCAGCATCGCGTCGATGCCGTCGCACAGGCAGTGGATGGTCAGCAGATGGACTTCGTGGATGCGTGCCGCGCGCTCGGCGGGCACGCTGATCGGGATGTCGGTGTCGGACAGCGCGGCCGTCAGCGCGTGGCTGCTGCCGCCGGTCAGTGCGACCACCGTCATTTCGCGCTCGTGCGCCGCCTCGACGGCGCCCAGCACGCGCGGCGACGCGCCGGTCGGGTCGAGCACCAGCAGGATGTCGCCGGTCTGCCCGAGCACGCGCACCTGTTGCGCGAACAGCTGGTCCGGCACCATCGCGCCGGTCAGGCCGCCCTGCGACGCGTCGGTCGAGAGCGCCAGCGCGGGCAGGCCCGGCCGCTCGCGCTCGAAGCCGCCGACGAGCGACACGGCGAGGTAGTGGGCGGCGGCGGCCGACGGGCCGTCGCCGCACGCGACGATCTTGTTGCCGTTCGCCAGCGCGGCGAACATCGCATCGACCGCGGCCGCGATCGGCAGCGACAGCGCGTCGCCGGCTTCGTGCTGAAGCGCGGTGCTGTCGCGGAAATGTTGCTGAATACGTTCGACTGACATCGATTCCTGATCGGGTGCTGCGCGCGGCGAACCGCGCGCGACATCATGAGTGCGGCGAGTTTACCGTACTCCGGGGCCTCATCCGGGCGCACGGCGAGAACTCTTTACATCTCGTCACAGCTCTCGGCTACACGTCGTCGGCACGAAATGCATCGCGCAGCCACACGAGCTGCCCGGCCTCGAACGCGACCACGTCGAAGCGGCACGGCGCGCCGGCCCCGTGCCGCGCCCAGAAGCCCTGCGCCGCCGCGACGAGCCGCATGCGCTTGCGCCAGCCGACGCTCGCCGCCGCGCCACCGTGCCGGACGCTGCGCCTCGCGCGCACTTCGACGAACACCAGCGTGCCGTCCGGCTCGCGCATCACGAGATCGAGCTCGCCGCCGCGCATCGTCACGTTCGCCGCGACGAAAACGAGCCGGCGACGCTCGAGGAAATGCCGCGCGCGCGCCTCGAACGCCGCGCCGACCGACTTGGATCGCGCCGCGCCGGAAAAGTTGTCGGTGCGCACGGCCGCCTGCCCGCCCGCGCGCGACGGCCCGCGGCGCTCGCCGTCCGATCCCGCCGGCGCCCCGTGGCACAATGCCGACCTTGTTCCGCTTGCGCCGCGCCCGCGTGCATTGCCCGCCATGACTGCCCTCCTCGAACTTGCGCATACGCAGCACTACCCGAGCGCCGCGCTCTATATCGTCGCGACGCCGATCGGCAACACCGCCGACATCACGTTGCGCGCGCTGCACGTGCTCGGCCTCGCCGACCGCATCGCCGCCGAAGACACCCGCAACACCGGCCAGCTGCTCACCCGCTACGGGATCTCGAAGCCGCTCATCGCCGCGCACGAGCACAACGAGCGCGAAGCCGCGCTGCGCGTGATCGAGCACCTGCGTGCCGGCGAACGCATCGCCTACGTATCGGACGCCGGCACGCCCGGCATCTCGGACCCGGGCGCGCGGCTCGTCGACGCGGTGCGCGCGGCCGGCTTCGCGGTGGTGCCGCTGCCGGGCGCGAGCGCGGCCGTGACCGCGCTCAGCGTCGCCGGCGACTGGGCGGGCGCGTTCACGTTCGCCGGCTTCCTGCCGCCGAAGGCGAAGCAGCGCGCGAGCGCGCTGCAGGCGCTCGCGTCGCACCCGTACGCCCTGGTGTTCTACGAGGCGCCGCACCGGATCGTCGAGACCGTCGCCGCGCTCGCGGACACGCTCGGCGCCGCGCGCCGGCTGCTGATCGCGCGCGAACTGACGAAGCTACACGAGCAGCTGTTCCAGGGCACCCTGGCCGAAGGGCTGACGTGGCTGGAAGGCGATGCGAACCGGCAGCGCGGCGAGTTCGTGCTGGTTGTCGAGGGCGCGCCGGCCGACGCGGGCACGGCCGACGACACCGCGCACGACGCGCTGCTCAGGCTGCTGCTGGAAGAGGTGCCGGTGAAGAGTGCGGCGAAGCTCGCGGCCGCGCTGACGGGCGCGTCGCGCAACGCGCTGTATGCGCGCGCGCTCGCACTGAAGGAAGAATGAGCGGCCGGCGCCGCTGCAACGACAAAGGGCTGCCGATGGCAGCCCTTGGTCGTTTGGCACGCTGACGGAAGCGGAATCCGCCGCGTTACCGGGTCGAGTTCGACGCGAGCATCTCGTCGCGCGCCTCGCGCGCTTCCCGCGGCGACAGCCCCTCGATCTTCACGCGGCCGGTGCCGGCGTGCACGAGGCCGATCACCTTCGCGGCCGCATACGACAGGTCGAGCACCCGGCCGCGCTTGTACGGGCCGCGATCGTTGACCTTCACGACGACCCACTTGCCGTTCGTCGGGTTCGTCACCCGGATGTACGACGCGAGCGGCAGCGTGCGGTGGGCGGCGGTGAACGCGTTCATGTTGAAGCGCTCGCCGTTCGCGGTGCGGCGGCCATGGAAGCCGCGGCCGTACCACGACGCGCGGCCGGTCTGGCGGAAATCGGACACGTCGGCGCCGTCGATCGGCTGCGCATCCGCGAGCGACGTGCTCTTCGCGTCCTTGCTGTCGGCGGCGGGCATGGAGGCCAGCGCCGAGTCGAAATTCAGTTGCTTGTCGTTGTCCGCAGTTGCGGCGGTCGTCCTGACCCCATTCTTCTGGCTCGTGCCGCTCGTCGTCTGGCTGGGTGGCACTGCACAACCCGTCAGCGCGAGAAATACAGCCACAGTCCCGAAACGGCTCGGAAATCGAAAATTCATCGACGTGTCGCCTTCTGGTTCGGGCCGCTCTTTCGCTTCGTTGATACGCGGCCCGGACGGCAAATGCGTGCGCGCCCGGCTCGAATGCGAGCAGGCGGGCTTGCATGGGCGCGGCTTTCGTACTCGCCGCAACCGTCCTGATTAGCTTTCACGTCTGGCGCAACCTGTCCCCGGCAGCCTGACCAGACCCCACATGCCGCCATCGAACATGGCTTCCCACGTTCGCGCGCGTCGCGTACGGCCAACGCACAGGAACGGCGGCACAGGCCTCATCCGGCGGCGCGGCAGCAGGGCCGCGGCGGGCGCGCAGCACCCGGCCGGACAAGACGTGAGCACCGGAAAACGCCCGGTGCTTGATTCGCCGCCGGACTCCCCGGCGGCAGATGCTTTGACGATGCTCATGGCCCCCTGTCAGTGGGGCTCGAACATCAGCGGAGCACATGAAAATCATGCGCGATGACCGGCATTATACAGAAATCAAAAACCCCGCCCGAAAACGGGCGCCGGCACACCATTGATTCTCTCTATGGCCGTAACAATCGGCGTGGCCTCGCGCGCGTCGCGACACCGCGCGCACCGCGCCGAACGGGGGGCGTGCGCGCCCGGTACAATCGAACCTTTTAGCCCGCCGGTGCTTCCATGAAAGTCACGCTCATCCCGGTCACGCCGTTCCAGCAGAACTGTTCGCTGCTCGTCTGCGAGGCCACCGGCCGCGCCGCCGTCGTCGATCCGGGCGGCGACCTCGAACGGATCCAGCAGGAAGTCGCGCGGCAGAACGTGCAGGTCGAGAAGGTGCTGCTCACGCACGGGCACATCGACCACTGCGCGGGCGCGAAGGCGCTCGCGACGCACTACGGCGTGCGGATCGAAGGGCCGCAGGAAGACGAACGCTTCTGGATCGAGAAGCTGCCGACGCAGAGCGAGCGCTTCGGCTTTCCGGCCGCCGACGCATTCGAGCCGGATCGCTGGCTGAACGACGGCGATACCGTGCAGTTCGGCGATGAAACGCTCGAGGTCTATCACTGCCCGGGCCACACGCCGGGCCACGTCGTGTTCTTCAGCCGCGCGCACCGGCTCGCGATCGTCGGCGACGTGTTGTTCGCCGGCTCGATCGGCCGCACCGACTTCCCGCGCGGCAACCATGCCGACCTCGTGCGCTCGATCAAGGAGAAGCTCTGGCCGCTCGGCGACGACGTCACGTTCGTGCCGGGCCACGGCCCGGTGTCGACGTTCGGCGACGAGCGCCGCACGAACCCGTTCGTGTCGGACAAGGTGTACGGATGAACCAGGCGCCCATTCAGGAAATCTACGTCAGCACCGACGTCGAGGCGGACGGCCCGATTCCCGGCCCGCACTCGATGCTGAGCTTCGCGTCCGCCGCGTACACCGAGGACAAGCAGCTGATCGCGACGTTCTCCGCGAACCTCGAGACGCTGCCCGGCGCGCAGCCGCATCCGGTGCAGGACGCCTGGTGGAAGACCCAGCCCGAAGCGTGGGCCGCGTGCCGCACCGACCTGCAGGCGCCGGAAGCGGCGCTCGTCGCGTACGTCGACTGGGTCGAGGCACTGCCCGGCAAGCCGGTGTTCGTCGCGATGCCGGCCGGCTTCGACTTCACGTTCATGTTCTGGTACATGATGCGCTTCGCGGGCCGCTGCCCGTTCTCGTGGTCGGCGCTCGACATCAAGACGCTCGCGTTCGCGATGACGGGCCTGCCGTACCGCAAGGCGATCAAGCCGCGCTTCCCGAAGCACTGGTTCGACGACCATCCGCACACGCACGTCGCGCTCGACGACGCGATCGAGCAAGGCGCGCTGTTCTGCAACATGCTCGCCGACCTGCGCGTGCAGCAGGCCGCGCTCGCGGCGGGCGCCGGCGCTGCCGGCACGGACAACGGCGCAGCAGCACAAAACCCTACGGACCCGCGCGCAAATTAGCGAATCTCGCTCAGCGACACCGTGTCGGATTGCCTTTCCTTTCGCGCGCCTCTAACATTCAGAGTGTTGTAGTTGCCGCATGGAGGCGCAGGTGACGCTCGATTCCTTTTCGCAAAAAATCCTTCGCCTGTTGCAGCTCGACGCGCGCCGTTCCGTCCAGGAAATCTCCGACCAGGTCGGCCTGTCCAGCACGCCGTGCTGGCGCCGCATCAAGGACATGGAGCAGTCGGGCGTGATCCAGCGCTACACGGCGCTGCTCGATCGGGAGAAGCTCGGCCTGCATGTCTGCGCGCTCGCGCACGTGCACCTGACGCGCCACAACGAAGGCGGCGTCGAGCAGTTCGAGCGCGAGATCTCGACCTGCCCGGAAGTCACCGAGTGCTACAGCACGACCGGCGAAGCTGACTACATCCTCAAGATCGTCGCGCCCGACATCAAGGCCTACGACGTCTTCCTGCACGAACGCATCTTCAAGATCCCGGCCGTGTCGCAGGTGCGCACGAGCGTCGTGCTGCGCGAGATCAAGTTCGATACGCAGCTGCCGCTCTAAGGCCTGTTCACGCTACGACCCGCCCCGCACCGCCCGCGTGAAACTGATGCGGCGCGCGCCGAACTGCTGCTTCAGCGCATCGACGTCGAGCCGTTCGGCGAGCGCTGCATCGGCGTCGCCGCCCGCGTGCGGGCTGGCATCCAGCGTCACGTCGATCTCGAGCCCGGTGCTCAGGTAGTGGAGGTTCACCGCGCGCGCGCGCAGGCCACGCAGCGCGAGCTCGGCTTCGAGACGCGCCGCGATCTCGCTGCGCGGCGGCAGCGCAAGCGCGGGCCGACGCGCGGCGTCGTTCTCCGGGTCGACGTGGATCAGCGCGTCGAGCACGCGCCGGTCCGACAGCGCACGCGCGCGTGCGGTCTCGGCGATGTAGTGCCCTTCCGATACCGAGATCATCGGATCGACGAGGATGTGCGCGTCGACGAGCGCCGAATCGCCCATCTTGCGCGTGCGCAGGTCGTGCACGTCGCGCACGCCGGGCGTTGCCGCGAGCAGCGCGCGAATTTCCGCGGTGTCGGTTTCGTCGAGCGCGCGGTCGGACAGGTCCTGCAACGCGTCATAGCCGAACGTCCAGCCCATGCGCGCGACCATGAAACCGACGATCGCGGCCGCGATCGGGTCGAGCAGCCGGAAGCCCGCGAGGCTGCCGACGATGCCGATCGCGACGACGAGCGACGACGCGGCGTCCGAGCGCGCATGCCATGCATTGGCGACGAGCATCGCCGAACGCACGCGCCGCGCCTCGCGCAGCATGTAGCGGAACAGCGCCTCCTTCGACACCAGCACGACGACCGCGACGACCAGCGCGCTCACATGGACGGGCGGAATATCCTCGAGATGCACGAGGCGATCGCCGGCGCGCCACAGCATGCCGATGCCCACCGCGATCAGAATCCCGCCGAGAAACAGCGACGCGACCGTCTCATAGCGGCTGTGCCCGTAATTGTGATCGGCGTCCGGCAATGCGCCGCTGTGCCGATTCGCAACCAGCACGACAAAATCCGAGATCAAATCCGAAATCGAATGGACACCGTCAGCAATCAACGCCTGTGAATGCGCAATCGTGCCGACCGCGATCTGAAATGTCGCAAGTACGACATTCAGCACGATACTGACGAGCGTGCTCTTGCGCGCGACGGCGTGCTTTTCTCCGCTTTGCGCTTCGCCGGAAAAGGTGGACATGAAATATGAGATATCGGTGTGCGATATCGGATTCTACCAAGGACGCGCGGCGCCCCATTCCGATAACCTCAAATTTCTCATTTAAATCAACTGGTTATGCGAACGGGTCGCATTTTCATTCACGCCGGTTCATGACATTTTCATGACAGTTCGCCGGCACGGGGCGGGCCCAAAGCAAAAGGCCGCGCTCCGTAACGGACGCGCGGCCTTTCAGCGGGGAACGGCGAACAATCGTTCAGATTGCAAACTGCTCGCGGTTCTTGCCGGCGATCCAGCGCGGCGGCTTGCCGCGGCCCGACCACGTCGCGCCCGATTCCGGATCGCGATACTTGGCCGCGACGCCGGCGCGCGGACGGCCGACCTTGCCTGCTTTCGCACGGTTCAGGCCGAGCTCGACCAGCGTAAAGCCGTAGTCGGAGATTTTCTGCTTCACGTCATTGAGGACTTCCGCGTATTCACGCGACTTCGCCTCTTCGATTTGCTTCTCCAGCTTCTCCCGCTGGGCCAGCAGGTCCTTGTAAGAAGACATAGTTTCCCTTTTTATCTGACCAATGGCGCCGATCTGCAGCCGGCTCACCATTCTTGAAATATCTGTGCCTCGGATTTTGAAGCCAGAGATTAGCACAAAAAAGATTTGATTGAAGCGAGACTCAATGAAAATACCGATTCGAATTGCCATTCAGCCAGGTCATTTTGACCCGCCGCGCCGATTTCTCAATTTTTCACGTCCTTACACGGAGATTAGGACATAAGCCGCAACGCATTAAGACTTTCAACATACGCAATTACCCTGCATCGATAAAATCAAAGCTTTCATCTGACGACAGGTTCGGCAAAATCCACTTGTATAGTCAACGGAATTAAACATTGGAGAACCGCGACGTCACGTCACACCTTGCGCGCATTCGAGCAGCCGCGCGCGCAGCGCGCCGAGGTCCGCCTGCGGCGCATCGAATGCGGTGCGCAGCCGCCGGCCGTCCGCGCGCCAGTCCGCGCCGCAGCGGTCGACGCCCAGCAGGTCGAGCCCGGCGCGCCGCACGCCGGCGGTGTCGTATGCGGCCCACAGCGCCTGCTCGTCGTCGAACCCGAGCGGCGCGTGCGCGTCGAGCGCCGTGCCCGTCACCCAGCCCATCCGGCCGAACCCGCCGATGTAGCGCAGCCGCTCGACGTCGAGCGCCCAGAACGTGAAGTCGCCGAGCGCGAGATAGCGCGCCGCGTCCGGCTCATAGCGCAGGTAGCGCGCGGCGAGATACGGATCGGCGTCGGCCGGCGCGAAGCGGCCGAGCAGCGTCGCGCGCTCGGCGTTCAGCACGTCGCCGTCGGGCGCGTCGACGATCAGGAAGCCCGCGCGCGGGTCGGCGGCGAGATTGCGCGTGTGCTCGGCGAGGCCGCTCACGAGGATCACCGGCCGGTGGCGCGCGTCCGGCGCGAACGGCACGACCGTCGGATACGGGAAGCCTTGCGGATCGCGCGCGTGCGTCGCGAGCGTGCCGAGCGCGCAGCGGTGCAGCAGGTGCAACGGAAGGACGGGGTCGATGTTCACGAAATCTCCTGCGGTCGAATCGCGGCGCATCGTGCAGGCCGCATGTGGACCGATGTTACCCGCGGCGGCCGTTGCCGCGCATCGTCCGATCGGCAGGTGCCGGATGCGGGATGCCGCGTGCCAGGGGCCGTCACGGACCGCGCGCGTCCACCGCGCTCCCCCGTGCGGGCCGCCCGTCGCCCTGCGGAATCGTAAGGGGTTCGATAGAATCGGACGATTCCCGGCGGCGTCCCGTGCGTCCGCGCCTTTTTTCCTGACGAGCTTTCCGTGTCCGATTCCTCCCCCGACCTCGCGGCCGCGCCCGCCGCCCACCTCGCCCTGTCGCTGCCGGTCCGCCAGCGGGCCCGCACCGCCACGATGGCGCTGTTCTTCGTCGCCGGCATGATGTACGCGTCATGGGGCGTGCACGTGCCGACCGTGCGCGACAAGTTCGCGCTGAGCCCCGGGCTGCTGTCGATCGCGCTGTTCGCGGTCGCGGGCGGCTCGATCGCGGCGATGCTGACGGTCGCGCGCTGGATCGCGCGCGTCGGCTCGCGCACCGCGTGCCTCGCGGGCGGGCTCGTGATGTCGGCGTGCGACGCGCTGATCCTCGTCGTGCCCGACTACTGGATGCTGCTCGCGGTGCTCGCGCTGTTCGGCTTCTCGATGGCGACGCTCGACGTCGCGATGAACGCCGAGGCGAGCGCGGTCGAGATCGCGCTCGGCCGGCCGATCATGTCGGCGCTGCACGGCATGTTCAGCGTCGGCGGGATGGCCGGCGCGGCGGCCGGCGGCGCGCTGCTGTCGGCCGGCATGGCGCCCGCCATGCATCTCGCGCTCGCCGCGGCGGCGAGCGCCGCGGTGCTCGCCGCGTCGTGCCCGGCGGTGCTGCCGCACGTCCCGCATCACGAACACGCGCACGGCGGCGGCAACCGCTGGCGCTCGCCCGCGCTGTGGATGCTGGGCGGCATCGCGCTGATCGCGCTGATCGCCGAAGGCGCGATGTACGACTGGGCGACGGTATACATGCGCGACGTCGTCGCGGCCAGCCCCGCGCTCGCGAGCGCCGCGTATGCGGCGTTCTCCGGCGGCATGGCGGCCGCGCGCTTCGCTGGCGACGCGGTGCGCGCCCGCTTCGGCGCGCCGCAGCTCGTGTTCGCGAGCGCGTCGCTCGCGTGCGCGGGCATGATCGGCGCGCTGCTGCTGCCGCACCCGGCCGCCGTGCTGGCCGGCTTCACGCTGATGGGCCTCGGCCTCGCGAACATGATGCCGGTGCTGTTCGCCGCCGCCGCGCGCGTGAAGGGCATCCATGCGGCCGAAGGCCTCGCGCACGTGGCCGGCCTCGCGTATTTCGGACTGCTGTTCGGACCGGTCGTGATCGGCGCGGTCGCGCAGGCCGCGAACCTGACGATCGGGCTCGCGGTCGTCGCGCTGTGCGCGGCGCTCGTCGCGGCCATTGCGCCGAAGGTGCTCGCGCACCTGAAGCTCTGACGGCAAGGCACCGCGCCGGCGCCACAAAAAACGAAGCGCGCATGCGTTGCCGCATGCGCGCTTCACCCCTCCGTCGGCCGCTTGCTTACATCTTCACTTCGTCGAGCAGCGTCTTCTTGCCGCTCTTGTAGTTGTAGAGCGAGATCACGCCGTGCTGCAGGTCGCCCTTCGAATCGAAGGTCGTCGTGCCGATCACGCCCGTGTAGTTCGTCGCCGGCATCGCCGCCAGGATCTTCGCCGGATCCGTCGAGTTCGAGCGCTTCATCGCGTCGACGATGATGTTCACCGCGTCATACGTGAACGGCGCGTAGATCTGGATCGGCTGGCCGAAACGCTTCTCGAACTTGGCCTTGAACGCGCCGCCGCCCGGCATCTTCTCGAGCGACGCACCCGCTTCCGAGCACACGACGTTGTCGGTCGCATCGCCGGCCAGGTCGGCCAGCTTTTCCGTGCACACGCCGTCGCCCGCGAAGATCTTCGCGCGCAGGCCGAGCTGCTTCGCCTGCTTCGCGAACGGGCCACCCGTCGCATCCATGCCGCCGTACATGATCGCGTCCGGGTTCTCGCCCTTGATCTTGGTCAGAATCGCGCGGAAGTCGACCGCCTTGTCGTTCGTCGCATCATGCGACACCACCTTCAGGCCGAGCGCCTTCGCCTTCTTCTCGAATTCGTTCGCGAGGCCCTGGCCGTACGCGGTCGAATCGTCGACCACGGCGACGCTCTTGATGCCCTTCGAATGCGCGTAGTTCGCGAGTGCCGGGCCTTGCTGCGCGTCGGTCGCGACGACACGGTACGTCGTCTTGAAGCCTTGCTGCGTGTAAGCCGGGTTGGTTGCCGACGGCGAGATCTGCACGATGCCCGCATCGCTGTAGATCTTCGAGGCCGGGATCGACGTGCCCGAGTTCAGGTGGCCGACCACCGCGACGACCTTGTCGTCGACGAGCTTCTGCGCGACCTGCGTGGCCTGGCGCGGGTCGGCCGCGTCGTCCTGCGGGTCGAGCTGAAGCGTGACCTTCTGGCCGCCGATCGTCAGGCCCTTGGCGTTGGCCTCTTCCACTGCGAGACGCGCGCCGTTCTCGTTGTCCTTGCCAAGGTGTGCAATGCCGCCCGTCAGCGGCGCAACGTGGCCGATCTTGACGACTGTTTGGGCGGACGCGTTGCTTGCGGCAGCAGCGCACAGCATCGCCGCTGCAGTGATCGGCAACAGCTTTTGCATCTTGATTTTCATGTAAGTCTCCAGTTTCGTCCCAAAAACGCCATCGCCCGGTGCCCCGCTGCCATCCCTGTGGTTGCATTCACTGGACGATTTGCCGGTTGCATCGTTCATGCACTTGGCCTCAGCACGTGAAGCCGCCGCTTTTAGCAGCCGCCCGACCGTACTTGCGCCGAAGTGTAGGTGATCAAATTAATTTGTGGGACTTTTTTGGGGTAGTGGTAACACTACCGATGCAGATGCGTATCAAACGCCTTTCAGATATCGCCGGGAGCCCGGCCGAATAAGGGTTTCCGCTAATTTCCCACACCTGCGTGAATGGCCGTATTCAATGCAATCCCGACTTGTTTTTGATCATTATTATGTATGCAGGATCGCTGAACGATACGCGCGCCGGCGCGCGCGCATCGCCGGTGTCGGCCGGTGTCGAACCGGGTGCGTTCAGCCCGCCGCCGCACGCCATTCGGCATCAAGCGCGTCGATCAGCTGCGACGTCGTCAGCGCGTCGCCGCGCCGCCGCGTGAGCGGCGCGCCCTGCCCGGCCCACAGCGCCAGGTAGTCGCCGTCGTTCGCGCGCGCGGCGGCCTGGCGCAGCGGCTGCGTGAGCGCGTTCTGCACCGGATACGGCGCGACGTCTTCCGGCCGCGCGCCGAGCCGCGCCATCAGCGTGTTGCGCAGCCCGCGCGCATGACGCCCGGTGATCGCGCGCGTGACCTGCGTCGACGTGTCGGCGCTGGCGCGCAGCCGCGCCTTCCAGTCGGGCGCGATCGCGCTTTCCGCGCAGGCCAGGAACGCGGTGCCGAGCTGCGCCGCCTGCGCGCCGAGCGCGCACGCCGCCGCGATGCCGCGGCCGTCCATGATGCCGCCGGCCGCGAGCACCGGCAGCCCGGTCGCGTCGACGAGCTGCGGCACGAGCGCCATCGTGCCGATCAGCGCGTCTTCCGCCGCGCCGATGAACGTGCCGCGATGGCCGCCCGCCTCGGCGCCCTGCGCGGACAACGCGTCGGCGCCGGCCTGTTGCCACGCCAGCCCTTCGGCGACGTGCGTCGCGGTGCCGATCACGTAGGTGCCGGCCGCCTTCAGCCGCGCGACGTCGGCCGCGTCGAGCACGCCGAACGTGAAGCTCGCGACCGGCACGCGCAGCGACACGAGCATGTCGAGCTGCGCGCGGAAATCGGGCGCGAAGCGCGCGGGCGCCGTGCCGGGCGGCAGGCCGAGCGCGGCGTTGAGCGGGTCGATCGCCGCAAGCGCGCGCGCGAGCGTCGCCGCGTCGGTTGCCGCTTCCGCCAGCACGAACAGGTTGACCGCGAACGGGCGATCGGTGGCCGCGCGAATCTGCGCGACTTCTTCGGCGAGACGCTCGGGCGCGAACGCGCCGCCGCCGAGGCTGCCGAGCGCGCCGGCATTCGATGCGGCCGCGACCATCGCGGGCGTGGTCGCGCCGACCATCGGCGCCTGCACGAGCGGCACGCGCAGGCCGAAGCGTTCGGCGAACGGCGTGGAGAGGGAGTGGACTGACATGGGGGGATCCTTCGATGACGCGCGCAAGCGCTTTGTAAAGGGCTGATGCAATCGACTGTACCGAAGCGCTGCGCCGCCGAAAAATGAATAATCGTGAACGGAACGATCGCTGCGCGAGAACCGAAAACCCGCTGCCGGGCGCCGCGCACTGCAGCCCGCGATGATTGATGGCACACTAGGCCGGCCCCTTTTTCCATCCGCGAGACGCGCGCGGCGCGGCCTCGCTCGCCAGGAGTTCAACGTGACTGCACAATGGATCGACATCCCGACCGGCAATGACAGCTTCGGCGGCTACCTCGCGCTGCCGAAGCGCGGCAAGGGCCCGGCCGTGCTCATCCTGCAGGAGATCTTCGGCGTGAACGCGCACATCCGCGCGGTCGCCGACCAGTACGCGGCCGACGGCTACGTCGCGCTCGCGCCGGACGTGTTCTGGCGCACGCAGCCGCGCGTCGAGCTGACCTATGACGGCGCGGACCGCGACAAGGGCATCGAGCTGCTGCAGAAGACGGACGTGAACGCCGCGGTCGCGGATATCGCGGCGGCCGCCGACCTGCTGCGCGCGCGGCCCGAGGTCGACGGCAAGGTCGCCGCGATCGGCTACTGCTTCGGCGGCCGCCTCGCGTACCTCGCGGCCGCGACCGGCAAGGTCGACGCGGCGGTCGCGTACTACGGCGGCGGGATCCAGAACGCGCTCGACGTCGCCGGCCGGGTCACGCAGCCGATCCTGTTCCATTACGCGGAGAACGACCACGGCATCCCGCTCGCGGCGGTCGACCAGGTGAAGGCGGCCTTCGCCGGCCGCGACAATGCGGCGTTCCACCTGTACGCGGGCGCCGAGCACGGCTTCAACTGCACGGACCGCGCGTCGTACAACCAGCGCGCGGCGGCGCTCGCGCACGGCCGCACGCTGACGTTCCTCGCCGAGCAGCTGTAGCGCGCGCCGCAGCGGCAGCCCCGCGCGGGGCCCGCCGCCTCTCTTCATCGCGACACGTCACAACGGGGGTGACTGCGGTGCTTTCGGACTATCTCGCCCATGACGCGATCGGCCTCGCCGATCTCGTCCGTCAACGCAAGGTGAGCCCGCGCGAGCTGCTCGACGCGGCGATCGCGCAGGCCGAAGCGGTCAATCCGGCGATCAACGCGATCGTGCTGCAGGACTACGACGCCGCGCGCGAACGCGCCGCCGCGCCGCCCGCGCCCGACGCGCCGTTTGCCGGCGTACCCTACCTCGTCAAGGATCTCGGCGCGGCCGTGGCGGGCCTGCCACTGTCGATGGGCAGCCGGCACTACCGGTATTTCACGCCCGACGCCGATTCGCCGCTGATCGCGCGCAGCCGCGCGGCCGGCCTCAACTTCTTCGGCAAGACCAACACGTCCGAGATCGGCCAGATGCCGTACACCGAGCCGGCGCTGTTCGGCGCGTGCCGCAACCCGTGGAGCCTCGACCACACGCCGGGCGGCTCGAGCGGCGGCGCGGCCGCGGCCGTCGCGGCCGGGATCGTGCCGCTCGCGCACGCGTCCGACGGCGGCGGCTCGATCCGCATCCCCGCGTCGTGCTGCGGGCTGTTCGGCCTGAAGCCGAGCCGCCATCCGGCGCTCGTCGACATCCCGATGAACGGCGACCTGGTGGTCCAGCACGCGGTGGCGCGCAGCGTGCGCGACAGCGCGCTGCTGCTCGACGTCACGACCGGCCAGACGCTGCCGCCCGGCGCGCCCGGCACCTTCCTCGGCGCGCTCGACACGCCGCCCGACGCGCTGCGGATCGGCCTCGTGGTCGACCCGATGCTCGCGCCGGCGCTCGCCGGCGACACGCGCGCGGCGCTCGACGACGCCGCCGCGCTCGCCGCGTCGCTCGGCCATCACGTCGAACCGGCCGCGCTGAACGTCGACTACGCGCGCGCCGCCGAAACCTTCCTGACGCTGTGGTCGACGATCGCCGAGGAGATGGTGCTCGGCGCGCACGCGCTGACCGGGCGCACGCCGCGGCGCAGCGAATTCGAGGCGGCGACCTGGGCGATGGCCGTCGTCGGCCGGCGGCTCGCGCGCACGCGGCTGCCGGACGTGCTCGAATGGCAGCGCCAGCTCACCGTGCAGGTCACGCGAGCCGTCGCGCGCTACGACGTGATCCTGTGCGCGTCGCTCGCGGGCCCGCCGGTGCGAATCGGCGAGCTGCAGCCGACGCCGTTCGAGCAGGCGCAGATGAAGCTGCTCGCCACGCTGCCGATCAAGCCGCTGCTGAAGGAGCTGCTCGCGCAGGCGTCGCAGAAGGCGTTCGCGTGGGCCGGCTGCACCGAGCTGTTCAACCTGACCGGCCAGCCGGCGATGTCGGTGCCGCTCTGCTGGAATGCGCGCGGCCTGCCGATCGGCGTGCAGTTCGTCGCGCGCCACGGCGACGACGCGCTGCTATTGAAGCTCGCGCGGCAGCTCGAGCAGGCGCGGCCGTGGTTCGAGCGCCGGCCGCCGCTGATGCAGGCGCAGCGGTAAAACCGCCCGGCAGAAGTTAAAAAGCCCCGCCAACAATGCCGGCGGGGCTTTTCACATGCGGCGACCGCAGCGCGCCTACGCGCCAAGCCGTTCGCAGATCGTCCGGGTCGCGGCCGCGGTGTTCAGCGTATAGAAATGCAGCCCCGGCACGCCCGCGTCGATCAGGCGCTGGCACAGGCCCGTGACGACGTCCGCGCCGAACGCGCGGATCGCGTCGCGGTCGTCGCCGAAGCTCTCGAGCCGGCGCGCGATCCAGCGCGGCACTTCGGCGCCGCACATCTCGGAGAAGCGCATCAGCTGCGAGAAGTTCGTGATCGGCATGATGCCCGGCACGATCGGCACCTCGACGCCGAGCTTGCGCGCGTCGTCGACGAAGCGGAAATACGCGTCCGCGTTGAAGAAGTACTGCGTGATCGCGGAATTCGCGCCGGCCTTCACCTTGCGCGCGAAGTTCTCGAGATCGGCCTTCGGCGAACGCGACTGCGGATGGTATTCCGGATAGCCGGCGACCTCGATGTGGAACCAGTCGCCGTGCTCGGCGCGGATGAAGCTGACGAGCTCGGACGCGTAGCGCAGCTCGCCGACCTCGCCCATGCCGGACGGCAGGTCGCCGCGCAGCGCGACGATATGGCGGATGCCGTGCGAGCGGTACTGGTCGAGGATCGCGCGCAGGCTGTCCTTCGACGAGCCGATGCACGACAGGTGCGGCGCGGCCTCAAGGCCGTCCTTCTGCATGTCGAGCACGGTATCGAGCGTGCCCTGCTGCGTCGAGCCGCCGGCGCCGAACGTCACGGAGACGAATTTCGGCTTCAGCGGCAGCAGCTGCGCACGGGTCGCGCGCAGCTTCTCGACGCCTTCCGCCGTCTTCGGCGGGAAGAATTCAAACGAGAGTTCGATCGGTTTCATGATTCAGGAGGCGCTGGACGGGCCCGCTCAGCCGATGTTGCGCTGGCCGAAGATCAGGGCGGACAGCAGCCAGGACACGATGCTGTACAGGATCGAACCGAAGAAAGCGGACCAGAACCCGGATACCTCGAAGCCCTTGAGCAGCGACGACGCGAACCAGAAGCACAGCGCGTTCACGACGAGGATGAACAGCCCGAGCGTGACGACCGTGACGGGCAGCGTCAGCAGGATCAGCACCGGACGGATCACCGTGTTGATCAGCCCCAGCACGACCGCGACGATCAGCGCGGTGCCGAAGCTCTTGATGTGGATCGACGGCACCAGGTAGGTAATGATCAGCAGCGCGAGGGCATTGATGATCCAGGACAGGATGACGCTCATGTAATGCTCCGGTTCTTCGGTGGACGCTCGGGCGGAACGGCGCCGCCGCCGCGCCGGTTGCGAGACGCGCGCGCGAAAACGAAAACGCTTCGCGGCGCGCCCCGCCGCCGGCAGGCGGCGGCCTCCGCATCAGTAGCGGTAGTGGTTCGGCTTGAACGGGCCTTCCTTCGACACGCCGATGTACGCCGCCTGGTCGTCCGACAGCACCGACAGGTTCGCGCCGATGCGCGCGAGGTGCAGGCGCGCGACCTTCTCGTCGAGGTGCTTCGGCAGCACGTACACCTTGTTCTCGTACTCGCCGCCGCGCGTGAACAGCTCGATCTGCGCGAGCGTCTGGTTCGCGAACGAGTTCGACATCACGAACGACGGGTGGCCGGTCGCGCAGCCGAGGTTCACGAGGCGGCCTTCCGCCAGCAGGATCACGCGCTTGCCGTCCGGGAAGATGATGTGGTCGACCTGCGGCTTGATGTTTTCCCACTGGTACTGGCGGGTCGACGCGACGTCGATTTCCGAGTCGAAGTGGCCGATGTTGCAGACGATCGCGTTGTGGCGCATCGCCTTCATGTGATCGTGGCCGATCACGTGGAAGTTGCCGGTCGCCGTCACGAAGATGTCGGCCTTGTCGGCCGCGTATTCCATCGTCACGACGCGGTAGCCTTCCATCGCCGCCTGCAGCGCGCAGATCGGATCGATTTCCGTGACCCACACGGTCGCGCCAAGGCCGCGCAGCGATTGCGCGCAGCCCTTGCCCACGTCACCGTAGCCCGCGACGACCGCGACCTTGCCCGCGATCATCACGTCGGTCGCGCGCTTGATGCCGTCGACGAGCGACTCGCGGCAGCCGTACAGGTTGTCGAACTTCGACTTGGTGACCGAGTCGTTCACGTTGAACGCCGGGAACGGCAGGCGGCCGTCCTTTTCCATCTGGTACAGGCGGTGCACGCCGGTCGTGGTTTCCTCGGTCACGCCCTTGATGTGCGCGAGGCGCTTCGAGTACCAGTTCGCGTCGACGTCGAGGTGCTTCGCGATCGACTTGTACAGCGCGACTTCTTCCTCGTTGGTCGGCTTGGCGATCACCGAGCGATCCTTCTCCGCCTTCGAGCCGAGGATCAGCAGCAGCGTCGCGTCGCCGCCGTCGTCGAGGATCATGTTCGCGAACTCGCCGTTCGGCCATTCGAAGATGCGGTGCGAGAACTCCCAGTACTCGTCGAGCGACTCGCCCTTGAACGCGAACACCGGCGTGCCGGCTTCGACGATCGCGGCCGCGGCGTGGTCCTGCGTCGAGAAGATGTTGCACGATGCCCAGCGCACGTCGGCGCCGAGCGCCTTCAGCGTCTCGATCAGCACGCCCGTCTGGATCGTCATGTGCAGCGAGCCGGCAATGCGCGCGCCCTTCAGCGGCTGCTGCGCCTTGTATTCGTCGCGGATCTGCACGAGGCCCGGCATTTCGGTCTCGGCGATGTTCAGTTCCTTGCGGCCCCAGCCGGCAAGCGCCATGTCGGCGACGAGGTAATCGTTGGAAGCTTTGGAATCGATGACGGCGTTCATCACGCCCTCCTTTCTAAAAAGTTTAGAAAATGGTGACGTGAGCGCCGTTCAGGAAGCGGCTGGCCGGCGCGATGCGCGCGGGCCCTGCCGCTTGGTGAAGCTTTCCGAGCCTGGCGGACGCTGATGGCCCGTCGCAACGCTCCTCGGAAAACGGGTGGGATTGTAGCAAATCGCCACGAAAATTGCGTGACCGGCACGCGCGAGCGCGGCGCGTGCCGATGAAGGGTCAGTTCTCCGTGCCGACCCACGCCTGCTCGCGCAAGCGCGCGCGCAGCCGCGCGACCGCCTGGCTGTGCAGCTGGCACACACGCGATTCGCTGACCTCCAGCACCGCGCCGATCTCGCGCAGGTTCAGGCCCCGTTCGTAGTACAGCGACATCAGCAGCTTCTCGCGCTCCGGCAGCCGCTCGATCGCCTCGATCAGCGCCTCGCGCAGGTGATCGTCGAGCAGCGACGACAGCGGATCGGCGTGATCGACGCGGTAGCGGTCGAGGAACGGCTCGTCGTCGGCCGCGCGGTCGAAATCCTCGTAGTAGATGAGCTGGCTGCCGTGCAGGTCCTGCAGCATCCCCTGGTATTCGTCGAGCGGCATGTTCAGGTGCTGCGCGATCTCCGTCTCGCTCGCCGCGCGGCCGAGCTGCTGCTCGACCTTGTGCACCGCGTGCTCGACCTCGCGCGACGTCTTGCGCAGGCTGCGCGGCAGCCAGTCGTTGCTGCGCAGCTCGTCGAGCATCGCGCCGCGGATGCGCTGCGTCGCGTAGGTCTCGAACTGCGCGCCCTGGTCTTCCTTGTAGCGGCCGGCCGCGTCCATCAGGCCGATCATGCCGGCCTGGATCAGGTCGTCGAGATCGACGCTCGCCGGCATCTTCGCGACCAGCTGCAGCCCGAGGCGGCGCACGAGCGGCGCGTACTGGCTCAGCACGTCGGCCTGGGAAATCTTTCCTTGAGCGTTATACATCGTGGATCTCTCCTTCCGGTGGCGCTCACGCGGCGTGTGCCGCGCCTGCCTCGAACGACGGGCTGCCGCCCGCGCGGGCCCGTCCGGCGCCCGGCCGCGGGCGCAACGGCCAGTACAGCAAGTCGGCGGCAATCTGCCGGTAATCGCGCGCGGCCGGCGACGACGGAAACGCGTCGACGGCCGTGCGCACCAGGTCGCGCGCGCGCTCGACGAGCGGATCGGCGCTCACGCAGCCCGCGTCGGCGATCGACACGGTCAGGTAGCGGCTCGCGACGCCCGCGAGGTTCTCGAACGCGGTCTTCGCGTCGTCGTGGCTGCCGACGTGGTTGGTCAGCACGCGGAACTGCGCGACCGCGTGCGCGAAATGCAGCCGCTTCATGCAGGCGTAGGCCTCGGTGATCGCCTGCGCGGCCACCCGCGTGACGATCAGCACGTCGTGCGCCTCGCGCGCGAGCGCGGAGAACCCGCCGTCCGCGTCGAGCTGCGCGTCGACCAGCACGATGTCGGCCGGCCCGTCGATGAAATCGCTGAGGTGCGCTTCGCTGTAGCCGGCGCGCGCGAGCGTCGCCGCCGCGCACACGCCGAACCCGGCGGTGACGCGCGTGCGCTCGCCGTCGCGCAGCCATGCGCCGGCCAGCGTCGCCGCGGCCGAATGTACGTCGGCGCGCTCGTCGACGACGAGCACGTCCTTGCCCAGCGCGGCGAGCGCCGCAGCCAGGTTCACGACCGTCGCGGTGCAGCCGACCCCCGTCGGCCCGCCCACCACCGCCACGATCCTCGATGCGCGCCCGGCCAGCAGGCGCCGCAGTCCTTCGGCCTGGTCGATCATCGGTTTATCCAAAGCGCACCTCGTGCAGCTCGGCGGTCGAACGTGCGGTCAGCGCGGAAAGCAGCGCGGGCATGTCCTCGTCCTGCGGCACGAAGGGCGAGCCGTCACGCGGCACACAGAACGCACTCTTCATCAGGAATTTCCGGGTCGCGACATACAGGTTCTCCGGCACCTTCTGGCCGGTCGACACGTAGTGCACGGGCAGCTTGTAGCGGATCACCGTGTCGAGCACGCCGCCCAGATGGGTCGCCTCGTCGAGCTTGGTGAGGATGCAGCCGGCGAGCGCCGGCTGGCCGTCCGCGCTGCGGTACGCCTGCACGACCTCGTTGAGCGTGTCGCCGTGGCTCGTCGCGTTCAGCAGCAGCAGGCGCTGCACCGGCGTATTCGCGCCGTGCAGCATCGCGATCTGGTCGGACACCGCGCGGTCGCGCTGGCTCATGCCGATCGTGTCGATCAGCACGATGTGCTTGTTGCGCAGCTCGGACAGCGCGAGCTGCAGGTCACCGCCGTCCTTCACCGCGTGCACCGGCACGCCGAGGATCTTGCCGAAGATGCGCAGCTGCTCGTGGCCGCCGATCCGGTAGCTGTCGGTGGTGAGCAGCGCGACCTTGCTCGCGCCGAAGCGCATCACGCAGCGCGCGGCGAGCTTCGCGGTGGTGGTCGTCTTGCCGACGCCCGTCGGGCCCATCAGCGCGAACACGCCGCCGCGCTCCATCAGCGCGTCCTCGCTGTCGAGCACCGGCAGGTTCGACGCGAGCACCGACTGCGCCCACTCGGACGCCTGCTCGAACGTTTCCGTGCCTTCGCCCTGCGGCAGGTTGTCGACCATCATCCGCACCAGCTGCGCGGAGAAGCCGGCCGCGAACAGGTGCTTCGTCAGCGCGCCGTGCACCGGGCTGCGGCGCTGGCGCTCGTGCCACATCAGGCTGTCGAACTGCTCCTCCATCATCCCGCGCAGCGAGCCGAGCTCGCTCATCACCGTGTCGTTGACGATCCGCTCGAGGCGCGACTTCACCGCGTCGGCCACGGCCGCGGCCGTGTCCTCGGCCAGCCGCGTGCGCTCCGCGGGCTTCGCGGCCGGTGCGGCGGGCACGTCGGCGATGCGGCGCGGCGCCGGTTCGTCGGCCGGGTGGCGGCGGGCGACGTTGCGCTCGACATTGCGCACGATGTCGCGCGCCCATTCGGGCGTCGTCACGGCGCGGGCCGCGTCGTGCGGCGCGCGGATCGCGCTGTCCCCGGCCGGCGCGGCCTGCGCGCGCGCGACCAGCGCGTCGCGCTGCTGCGTCAGGCGCTTTGCGTGCTCGACGAGCCACGGGGCGGGTTCGGAGGTGGCGGCGGGCGATCCCGCGGCCGGTGCCCCCGACGCGTCGGCCGCATCGGCGCTCGCGCCGAACACCGACGAGAACACGTCCGGCAGGCCGCCGTCGCCGGTCGCATACGGGTTCATCGCCGACGCGCGCGCCGCCGTGGCGGCGGTGGCCGCCGGCATCGTGCCGCCGGCCCGCAGCGCCGTGCCGGGCAGCGCGGCCGCGTCGGCGGCCGGCGGGGCGATCGACGACAGTTCGGCGTCGGCGAGCGCGACGATTTCGACGCTGCCGTCATCGAGCGTGCGGTTCGACAGCACGACGGCGTCGGCGCCGAGCGCCTCGCGCACGAGACGCAGTGCGTCGCGGCTCGTCGCGCCGGTGAATTTGCGAATGTTCAAGCGGAACCCCCGATGACGTTAACGACCTTGATCGTGCGTGTGTCCGGCACTTCGGCGTACGACAGCACTTTCAATTGCGGCAGGCTGCGGCGCAGGAAGCGCGCCAGCATGGCGCGCAGCGCGTGCTGCACGAGCAGCACGGGCGGCAGCCCGAGATTCTGTTGACGCAGCATCGCTTCCTGCGTGCCGGTCAGGAGCGCGTGCGCGAGGCCGGGCTCGAGGCCCGGGTTCGCGCCGGTGGCGAGCGCCTGCGACAGCACGCGCTCGAGATTCGCGTCGAGGCCCATCACCTGCATCTCGCCCGCGCCCGGATACCACTGCTGCGTGATCGCGCGGCCGAGCGCGAGGCGCACCGCGGCGGTGATGTCGTATGCGTCGGTGAGGCGGCCGGCCTGCTCGGACACGGCTTCGATGATCGTGCGCATGTCGCGGATCGGCACGCCTTCCTCGAGCAGGTTCTGCAGCACCTTCTGCAGCGTGGTGAGCGAGATCGTCTTCGGCACGAGGTCCTCGACGAGCGACGGCGAATCCTTGCCGGTGCGCTCGATCAGCGCCTGCACTTCCTGGCGGCCGAGCAGCTCGGCCGCGTACTGGACGACCAGATGGTTCAGGTGGGTCGCGACGACCGTGCTCGCGTCGACCACCGTGTAGCCGTACACCTGCGCCTGCTCGCGCATCGCGACGTCGATCCACACGGCCGGCAGCCCGAACGCCGGGTCGGTGGTCGGCGCGCCGGGCATCGCGGCCGTCACCTGGCCCGGGTTGATCGCGAGCCATTGGCCCGGGAACACCTCGCCGACGCCGATCTCGACGCCCTTCAGCGCGATCCGGTACGCGTTCGGCCGCAGCTCGAGGTTGTCGCGGATATGGATCACCGGCGGCAGGAAGCCGATTTCCTGCGCGAATTTCTTGCGGATGCTCTTGATCCGCTTGAGCAGCTCGCCGTCGCTGTTCTTGTCGACGAGCGGAATCAGCCGGTAGCCGACTTCGAGGCCGAGCGGGTCGATCAGCTGCACGTCGTCCCAGGTCGCCTCGTGGCTGTCGGCCGGCAGCGCGGCGGGCGGCGCGATCTCGGTGACGTCGCCGGCCGCCTTGCGGGCCGCCGCGCGCTGCGCCTGCGTGCGCGCGAGCCAGATCGCGCCGCCGCCGAGCAGCAGGAACGCGAAGTGCGGCATGCCGGGGATCAGCCCCATGATCACGATGATCACGCCGGTGATCGTCAGCACGCGCGGGTTGGTGAACAGCTGGCCGGTGATCTGCGTGCCGATGTCCTCGTCGGTTGCCACCCGCGACACGATCACGCCGGCCGCCGTCGAGATCACGAGCGACGGGATCTGCGCGACGAGGCCGTCGCCGATCGTCAGCAGCGTGTAGTTCGTGCCGGCCGCGGCGAACGTCATGTCGTGCTGGATCATCCCGACGATCAGCCCGCCGATCACGTTGATCGCCATGATGATCAGGCCCGCGATCGCGTCGCCGCGCACGAACTTCGACGCGCCGTCCATCGAGCCGTAGAACTCGGCTTCCTGCGCGACGGCGGTACGGCGCTTGCGCGCCTGTTCCTCGTTGATCAGGCCCGCATTCAGGTCGGCGTCGATCGCCATCTGCTTGCCGGGCATCGCGTCGAGCGTGAAGCGCGCGGACACTTCCGCGATCCGCCCCGCGCCCTTCGTGATCACCATGAAGTTGATGATCATCAGGATCACGAACACCACGATGCCGACCGCGAAGTTGCCGCCGACAAGGAAGTGGCCGAACGCCTCGATCACCTGGCCGGCCGCGTCCGGGCCGGTGTGGCCCTCGAGCAGCACGACGCGCGTCGACGCGACGTTCAGCGACAGCCGCAGCAGCGTCGAGAACAGCAGCACGCTCGGGAAGGCCGCGAAGTCGAGCGGCTTCATCGTGTACATGCTGACGAGCAGCACCATCACGGACAGCGCGATGTTGAACGTGAACAGCAGATCCAGCAGCAGCGGCGGCAGCGGCAGGATCATCATCCCCAGGATCATGCAGATGAGGACCGGGCCCGCGAGCGCGCGCAGGTTGGTGCCTGCGAGCAGGTTCGGGCGCTTCGCGAACAGGCCGGCGGGGGTGCTCATGCTGCCTCCCGCCGGGCCGCCCCAAGGGAGGCAGCCGCCCCCTCGGGGGGCAGCGAACGAATGTGAGCGTGGGGGCTAATCATTGCAGGCCTCCGCGTGCGGTCGCGCCGAGCACGTCCTCGGCCTCTTCCTGTTCATCCTCCGCCGACACCGACGCGCCCTTGTCCAGCTCGGCCGGCACGTCGAGATCGACCGGCGTGGCGGGCACGTCGCCGCCTTCGAGCCGGAAGCGCTTGAGCTGGTACACCCACGCGAGCACTTCGGCGACGGCCGAGTACAGCGAACCGGGAATCTCGCGCTCGAGTTCGACGTTGTGATACAGCGCCCGCGCGAGCGGCGGCGCTTCGAGCGTGGGCACGTTGTGCTCGGCGGCGATCTCGCGGATGCGGGCGGCGACGAGGTTCACGCCCTTCGCGACGACCTTCGGCGCGCGCATCTCGCCGTCCGTGTATTGCAGCGCGACGGCGAAGTGCGTCGGGTTCGTGACGACCACGTCGGCCTTCGGCACGGCCGCCATCATCCGGCGCCGCGCGATCGCGCGCTGCTGCTGGCGGATGCGGCCCTTCACGTGCGGATCGCCTTCGTTCTCGCGATGTTCGCGCTTCACTTCTTCCTTCGTCATGCGCAGCTTCTTGTTGTACTGCCAGAGTTGATACGGCACGTCGAGCGCGGCGACGACCAGCATCCCGGCGACCGTCGTGCCGCAGCACACGGCGACAAGGTGCAGCGCGTCCGCGAGCGCCGCGTCGAGCGGCTGGGTCGCGAGGCCGAGCAGTTCTTCCTTGCTGCGCCAGATCGCGACGCCGCCGATGCCGCCCACCACCAGCGTCTTCGCGAGCGACATGCCGAGCTGGATCGGCCCCTGGATCGAGAAGATCCGGCCGAGGCCCGAGATCGGGTTGAGGCGGTCGAACTTCAGCTCGAACGTCTTCGACGAGACCAGCCAGCCGCCGAGCGCCATCGGCGCGAGCAGCGCGGCGAGCCCCATCATCGCCAGCAGCGGCGCGAGCGCGGCGAGCCCTTCGAGGCTCGCGCTGCCCGCCGCCGTCAGCATCCGGTTGGTGTCGAATGCGATCGCGCGGTCGAACGTGAACGCGCCGCGCAGCATCGTGCGCAGGTGCGTGCCGATCGGCCCCGAGAGCAGCCACGCGCCGTAGAAGCCCGCCGCGAGCAGCGCGAACGAAGCCAGCTCGCGCGAGCGCGCGACCTGCCCCTCCTCGCGCGCCTTCTCGCGGCGCCTGGGAGTGGCGGCTTCGGTTCTGTCGAGATCGCTCTCGTCTGCCACGGGGCCTCCAGACGGGTACGGCGGGATGCCGTTTTCCAGTGACACCGATTATTCATGGACCGGTCAACCGGCGATCGGTCGAGCAAAGCCGGGAAAGGGGGGTATTTCGGGGAATCGGGCGACGGCGCGGCGGGCGGCGGTCGCGGGTGGGAAAAGCGGTTAGGAAGCGGGCGACGGGCATCCCGGGGCGCGCAGCAGACAGGCGGCGGGCGGCGGGCACATCGCCGCGGCCGCCTGCGATGCGCGCCGGCGGGTCAGGCCGCCGCAGCGAGCGGATCGGGCCCGAAGCGGTTCGGGCCGTCGTTGCCGCGCGAGCACATCCAGACGAACAGGATGATCCCGCCGACGATCGGAATGAGCGCGATCAGCAGGAACCAGCCCGAGCGGCCGATATCGTGCAGGCGGCGCACCGTCACCGAGATGCTCGGCACGATCAGCGCCAGCGAGACCAGCAGGGCCACGATCGCCAGCAGCAGCGCGATCATGTTCTCGCTGCGGCCGACCATCGTGACGAGCTGGCACGCGATCGACACGATGAACGTCAGCAACGCGAAATACCAGTATTCCGCACGGCGCGCGCGGCCGTCGAATCGCGCGTATTGATTGAAAGCCGATTGAATCGCATCCTTGAAATTCATTTTTTTAACCTCCTGTTCTATTTGAACGACCCCGGCCCAACGCGTGAAGTATAGGTTGGATTTTCGGGGACTCGGCCACTTTTACGGCCGCCGTCAGCGGCGCGCAGTATGCCGGACGGCGTGGCTGCAGCCGGATCGATTTAACCAACGATGTCATGCGTCATTTCGTTTTTCGAATCGAAGCGACGCGATATTACCGGCGGCAGCCGATCGTCAATGTATCAAATCGACCGATGCCGATATATCGATGCGATAATCGCCCGCCCATTTCTTGCCGGAATATCCCGCCGGCCCCGGCCAACAAAAAAGGGGGCGATCGCTCGCCCCCTCGTCATGCCGCCTGCGCAACCGCTCAATACGCGACGTAAGGCGCCGCGCCGCCGCTGCTGCGCCGGTCCATCCCGAAGTAGATCGTCTTGCCGTAGAAATGCGTGAGGCCGAGATCAAGCCACCCCGCGTTGCCGAACGGGCCCCCGATGTCGTTGAACGCGAACGCCGACGCGTTCGAGAACACCGAATCCGCATTCGCGACCGGCATCGACACCTGGCTCTGCGTGCCGTTCTGGCCGGTGAGCGTCGCCGTGTAGGTGACCGTCGACGCCGGGCAGTAGAACTGGGTGTTGCGCGTGCAGATCCGCTGCGTCGAATCGTTGAAGAAGTACGCGTTCGAGCCCGTATCGAAGAACGCGGTCACCGCGCCGCCGAGGAACGTCGCATTCACGTCGCCGGTCGTGGTGGACGTCAGCACGGTACTCGCGCGCAGCGCGTTGTTGCCCTGCGTGCCGATCCCGAACGTCAGCAGCCCGGTCGCGCTGCCTTGGCCGCTGCTCGAGATGTCCGGCATCTGCACGATCACGCCGTTGTTGTCGGTCGCGAAACGATGGACCGGATTGGCGACCTGCTGCGCCAGCGGCACGAGCGTCACCGCGCAGCTCGCATTGCCGTTCGGGCACGCGTAGTAGTTGTTGCTCGTGGCGGCTGTCGTCGTCGTGCAGGTCGTGCCGCAGTCGAACGGCGCCGGCCCGATGCCGAGGATGCCGTTCGCGCCGAGCGCACTCGCCGTGTTGGCGGCCGTGCCGTTGTTCGTGCACGAGGTCGGGACGCCCGTGGTGCCGAGGTCGCCGAGAATCTGCACGGGCAGCGCGCTCGCCGTTTCGCCGGCGATCTTCACGTCGGCGGTGCGCACCGAGCCCCACGTGAAGGTCGATACGAACTTGCCGCACTCGGCGAGCGGCACGCCGCCGCCCACGGTCGACACGGGCAGGCTGCCGAGCACGCCCGTCACGGCGTCGCTGACGAGCCGCAGCCCGTACGACGCGGTATCGACCAGCACGTTGTTGATGACCTGGCAGTTCGACGTGCCGGGCGCACAGACGGTCACGCTGATGGTCGGAATGTTGATGACGTTCGCGACGCCGCGGTCGACGGTGATGACCGCGGTGTTCGACGCGACCGGCGTGGAACCGCCGCCGTTGTTGCTGCCGCCGTCGCCGCCGCCGCATGCGGCGACGAGCACCGCCGTCGCGGCCGCGAAGCTCAGCGCGCCGAACCAGCGGATGAAAGTACGAGGATTGCGCAAGATCGGTCTCCCGCTGTCACTGGATGTCGTTGCCGGTCAGGCCGGCAGGCAGCGCCTGCGGCAGCCAGGCCTGGCCCGAGAACGAGCCCATGTGGCCGCCCGTCCGGATCACGAGGTTGCCCGTCTCGACGGACACGGGCGCGCGCCAGCCGCGCGCCGCATGCGCCGCGTCGACGCCGGCCCGGTACTGCGGGAAATAATTGCCGAGCAGCGCCGCGAGATCCGGCATCGTCGGGCCGCGCCACGCGAGCCCGAACACGCTGCCCGCGGCGGACGTGTATTCGCGGATCACGGTGCCGGAACCGAGCGTGACCTCGCGCACGGTATAGGTGGCCGCGCTCGCCGACACGGTGTCGGCCGAGCGCATCGCGCGCTGCAACGCGCGCACGGTGGCGGCATGGTCGTCCGCCGGCGGCGACATCGGCGCGCCGCCCAGTTCAGCGTGCGCGTGGATGCTCCACAGCACGCCCATCGAGACCGTCGCGCACGCAACGGCACAGCCCAAACGTTTCAGCTTCACGTTCCCCCCCAGGGACTGGCCTCGTAGTCGACAACGCGGCGGACTCGCCGGCGCCATCGCCGAGATTCATGTCAGACAAACCAAAAGATGTCCTGATGCTGAAGCGTAGTATGCCTGCGCGGCATCTCAAAGTGTCAAGGGCCGACGTTGGGGTTCGTACGGGTTCGTGCAGGCGGCCGGTGGGACGGGCCGCCGCGATCGGCAATACAAATCCGCTGCGACAGACGTGCAGCGGCGCGCGACGCCCGCTTGCCGGGCGGCGCGCGCGCCGGTCAGAAGCCGAGGCTGGCGAGCAGGTCGTCGACCTGCGCCTGGTCCTGGACGACGTCGGTCTCGCCTTCGGGGTTGATCTGCGGGCCGTTCAGCAGCGAGGCGGGGCTGCCGGTGCTGCTCATCGTCTGCTCGGCCTCCAGCGCGAGCGCGGCCGCGGTCGCCGCGAACTGCTCGCGCCGCTCGGGCGCGATGTTCTCGACCAGCACGGTGAGCAGCTGCTGCTCGATCAGGTAGACCATGTCCGTGATCTTCTTGATCACCTGCCCGGTCAGATCCTGGAAGTCCTGCGCGAGCATGATCTCGAGCAGATGCGCATTGGTCGCGGACGTCGCTTCCGGCAGCGCGCGCAGGAACGCGCGCGTGTCGTCCATCAGCTCGCGAACCTCCGCGCGCTCGATCGGCGCCGCATACCACTGCGACCAGCGCGCGTCGAGCGCCTCGGCCTCGTTCTGCATGCGTTCCTGCACCGGCTTGGCCAGCTCGATCGCGGACAGCACGCGCTCGGCCGCCTGCTCGGTCATCGTCGCGACGTAGCGCAAGCGGTCGCGCGCGTCGGGCACGGCTTCCGCCGCGCGCTCGATATGCTTGTCGAGGCCGAGTTCGCGCATCGAGTCGCGCAGCGCGCGGGTAACGTGGCCGATGCGCGCGAGGATGCGGTCGCTCGTCAGATCGGCGCCATCGGGAAAGCTGTCGGCGGCGAAGCCCGCGCCGGCCATCGCCGCGTGGATCGGCTCGTTCACGTCAGCTCCCGGTCTTGGCCATCTTGTCGATGATCTTGTTCAGCTTCTCGTCGAGCGTCGCCGCCGTGAACGGCTTCACGACATAGCCGCTCGCGCCGGCCTGCGCGGCCGCGATGATGTTCTCCTTCTTCGACTCGGCCGTGACCATCAGCACCGGCAGGTGCGTGAGCGTCGCGTCCGCGCGGATTTCCTTGAGCATCGCGAGACCGTCGAGGTTCGGCATGTTCCAGTCGGAGATCACGAAGTCGAAGCCGCCGCCGCGCAGCCGCGCGAGGCCGGCCGCGCCGTCCTCCGCCTCGTCGACGTTCGTGTAGCCCAGTTCCTTGAGCAGGTTGCGGACGATCCGGCGCATCGTCGGGAAATCGTCCACCACCAGGATTTTCATGCTCTTGTCCATCTTCATTCCTTTGCAGATTCGTTTCGTCGGGACGCGTGCATGATAGCCCGCGCCCGTCGTTTTTCCTTATACGCGCTGCACCCGATCCGCGAGTCGCGACATCACGCGGCGGCTCATGTCGGCGAGCGGCACGATTTCTTCGGCGCCGCCGAGCGCGATCGCCTCGCGCGGCATGCCGAACACGATGCAGCTCGCTTCGTCCTGCGCGAACGTGTACGCGCCCGCGCGCTTCATCTCCAGCAGGCCGGCCGCGCCGTCGCGGCCCATCCCGGTCAGGATCACGCCGATCGCGTTCTTGCCGGCGTG
Organism: Burkholderia pyrrocinia; assembly: GCA_001527685.1. Lineage (GTDB taxonomy): Bacteria > Pseudomonadota > Gammaproteobacteria > Burkholderiales > Burkholderiaceae > Burkholderia > Burkholderia pyrrocinia_D. The sequence goes on along the minus strand of LOZU01000114.1, from coordinate 298,051 downwards.
CGTCGCCGCCGAGCGGAACAGCACGTCGACCGACGGGCGGTGCCGGTTCACCGGCGGCTCGTCGGACAGCTGCGCGATGTAGTTCGCGCCGCTGCGGGCGAGCAGCAGGTGCGCATGGCCAGGCGCGATGTACGCATGGCCGGGCAGCACGCGCTCGCCGTGCTCGGCTTCCTTCACCGAGATCCGGCACAGGCCGTTCAGGCGCTGCGCGAACGACTTCGTGAAGCCGGGCGGCATGTGCTGCGCGATCAGCACCGCCGGCGCATCCGGCGGCAGCGGCGTCAGCACCTCGCGGATCGCCTCGGTGCCGCCCGTCGACGCGCCGACGATGATCAGCTTCTCGGTACTGACGAGCGGGTTGTTAAGCATCGGCGCGGCCGGGTGGCCGCCGCTCGCGCGCGCGGCCGCGGCCTGCGGCTGCGGCGCCTGCCGCACGCGGGCGCGCGACGCCGCGCGGATCTTGTCCGCGAGCTTTTCCGCGTAGTCGAGCATCCCGTCGCGGATGCCGACGCGCGGCTTCGTGACGAAGTCGACCGCGCCGAGCTCCAGCGCGCGCAGCGTGATTTCCGAGCCGCGCTCGGTCAGCGACGACACCATCACGACCGGCATCGGCCGCAGGCGCATCAGCTTCTCGAGGAAGTCCAGCCCGTCCATGCGCGGCATTTCGACGTCCAGCGTGAGCACGTCGGGGTTGTGCTGCTTGATGAGATCGCGCGCGACGAGCGGATCCGGCGCGGTCGCGCACACTTCCATGTCGGGCTGGCCGTTGATGATCTCCGTCATCAGGCTGCGAATCAGCGCCGAATCGTCGACGCACAATACCTTGATCTTATGCACTGCGTTCATGCCTCCTGCTTTTTCGATACGGTCTGGCTCGCGGCGCCTGCGCCGCGCGCGCCGAACAGCTCGATGCGCGGCCGTGCCGGCCGGGCCGGCGGCGCCGCGACCGGCTGCTTCGAGAGGTTGATCCCGCCGGCCTGCACGGGCCGCCTGGCCGGCGCGGCGAACAGCTCGACGTGCGCGCGCGAGCGGGCGCGCGCGGCTTCCGCGTGGCGCGCGAGCGCGGCTTCGCGCTCGGTGACGCCGGGCACCTGCAGGCGCAGCTTCTTCACCATCGCGCGCCCCGAGTGCGGCATGAACGCGACCTTGCGCGGATGCACGTCCTGCAGGTCCTCCGCCGTGATGCGGATGCGCTCGAGCGCGAGGTAGCGGCGCACGAAATCCGAATTGCGGTCGCCGATGTTGATCGTCGTCATGCCGGCGAGCACGGCCGCGCCGCCGAACACCTTCGCTTCGAACCGCTCGCGGCGGCCGCCCGCCTTGATCAGCTCGTTGATCAGCACTTCCATCGCGTAGGCGCCGTAGCGCATCGACTCGGACGCGGCCGCGCATGCGTCCGCGCCGTCGTCGGGCAACATGAAGTGGTTCATCCCGCCGATGCCCGCGTACGGGTCGTGCAGGCACGCGGCCACGCACGAGCCGAGCACGGTCACCAGCACCATGTCCTCGGCGGTCGTGTAGAACTCGTTCGGCAACAGCTTCACGCCCGGACGGCCGAAGTGGCTGTCGAAGTAATGGTTGGTCGCGATCGGCAGCGCGCTCATCGCCGTTCTCCGGCGGCCGGCGTCGCGGCCCCGCTCAGGCGCGCGCGCGGCGCGGCGCCGCCGGCCGACGGCGCGCCCTTCGGCCCGCGCGTCAGTTCGTAGACCGTCTGGCCGCGCAGCCGGAACGCCTGCGTCACGTACGTGAAGTTCTCCGAGTGGCCGGCGAACAGCAGGCCGCCCGGCTTCACGAGCGGCTCGAAGCGCGACAGCACCTGCCCCTGCGTCGGCTTGTCGAAGTAGATCATCACGTTGCGGCAGAAGATCGCGTCGAACGGCTTCGGGATCCCGTAGTCGGCATCGGTCAGGTTCAGCTGCTCGAAGCGGATCATCGCGCGCAGCTCGGGGCGCACCTTCACGCGGCCGGCCTGCGCGCCGGTGCCCTTCAGGAAGAAGCGCTTCAGGCGCTCCGGCGTCAGGTGCTTGACCTGGTCGTACGTGTAGATGCCGGCCTCGGCCTTCGCGAGCACCTGCGTGTCGAGGTCGGTCGCGAGGATCGACGCGCTGCGCGCGGCCGAATCGCCGAGCGCCTCGATCAGCGTGATCGCGATCGAATACGGCTCCTCGCCGGTCGACGCGGCCGAGCACCACACCGACACCGGCGCGTCGCGGCCCTTCACGAAATCGGCGAGGATCGGAAAGTGATGCGCCTCGCGGAAGAACGCGGTCAGGTTGGTCGTCAGCGCGTTGGTGAACGCCTCCCACTCGGCAGGATCGTTTTCCTGTTCGAGCAGGTCGAGATAGTCGCGGAACGAGTCGAGGCCACGCGCGCGCAGCCGGCGCGCGAGCCGGCTGTACGCCATGTCGCGCTTGTGCTCGGACAGCGAGATGCCCGCACGGTGATGGATCAGCGTACGGATGCGCGCGAAATCGGCGGACGTGAACGCGAAGTCGCGCCCCGTCTCGCCCGAGCGTTGCGGCGACCGGGAAGCGTCCCCGTGCGGGGCGTCCTGGGGTTCGGCACGATGCAAAGCGCGCGCGGACAGCATGGTTTAGAAGGTCTCCCAATCGTCGTCGGACGCGCCGGCGGCGGCAGGCGCCAGCTTCGGCTCGCCGGCGAGCGCCGGACGCACGAGCGCGGGCTTCGCGGCCGGCGCGGCGGGCTTCGCGGCCGCGTCGGCAGCCGACTTCGCGAGGCGCGGCGCGTAGCCGCTCGCGGCCGGCGCCGCGCGGGCGGCGGCCTTCGGTTCGATCGCGGCGGCCGCGCGCTTCGCGGGCGCACGCGCGGCGGCGGGCGCCGGCGCATGCGCGGATGCGTGCGATGCCGGCCGTGCAGCGTGCTGCGCCGCCTTCGCGGGCGCATGCGTGTGCGCGATGCCGCCGATCACCCGCCAGCCCGACACGACCGCCTTCATCTGGCGCGTCTGCTCCTCGAGCGACGCGGCCGCGGCCGCGGCCTGCTCGACGAGCGCGGCGTTCTGCTGGGTGACGGCATCCATCTGGCCGACCGCGCGGTTGACCTGCTCGATGCCGGTCGACTGCTCTTCGGACGCGGCGCTGATCTCGCCCATGATGTCGGTCACGCGGCGCACGGCCTGCACGATCTCGTCCATCGTCGTGCCGGCGCGCGCGACGAGCTCGGAGCCGCTCTGCACCTTGTCCGCCGAATCGCCGATCAGCTGCTTGATTTCCTTCGCGGCCGTCGCGCTGCGCTGCGCGAGCGAGCGCACCTCGCCCGCGACCACCGCGAAGCCGCGGCCCTGTTCGCCGGCGCGGGCCGCTTCCACGGCCGCGTTCAGCGCGAGGATGTTGGTCTGGAACGCGATGCCTTCGATCGTGCCGATGATGTCGACGACCTTGCCCGAGCTGGTCGCGATGTCCTGCATCGTCGACACCACCTCGCCGACCACCTCGCCGCCCTGCGTCGCGATGTCCGACGCGTTCACCGCGAGCTGGCTCGCCTGGCGCGCGTTCTCGGCGTTCTGCCGCACGGTGCCGGTCAGCTGCTCCATGCTCGACGCGGTTTCCTGCAGCGACGCGGCCTGTTCCTCGGTGCGCTGCGACAGGTCGGTGTTGCCGGTCGAGATCTCGCGCGCGCCGACGTCGATCGACTCGGCGCCGCGATGCACGGCCTGCACCATCGTCGTGACGGCGTCCTGCATCCGGCGCATGCCGCCGAACAGGCGGCCGATCTCGTTGTCGCCGGCGGCCTGCACCGGCGCGGTCAGGTCGCCCTCGGCGATGCGCTCGAAGTGCGCGACCGCCGCCTCGAGCGGCCGCACGATCAGCCCGCGCAGCGCGAAGCGGATCACGATCACCATCACGACCGACAGCGCGATGCCCGCCGTGATCAGCGCGATCATCAGCGAGATCCGCGTCTGCGTCGCCGCCTGGCGCGTTTCGGCGCGCTTCTGCAGCGCGCCGACGACGGCCGCCGCGGCCTGGTCGTAGGCGACGAACATCGGGCTGATCTTGGTGTCGGCGATCGCGTGGTACGCGGCCAGGTCGTTCGCGCGCGCGGCCGTGAACTCCGGCTCGACGCCGTCCTTCACGATCGTCGCGTAGCGGGCGGCGAGCTCGTCGAGCAGCGCCGGCTCGATGCCGTCCTTCGACGTCGCCTGGAACGCCTGCCAGTTCTGGCCCGACTTCGTGAACAGTTCCTGCGCGCGCGCCAGCACCTTGCCCGCCTCGTCGGCGTTGCCGGCTTCGCTCAGCGCGCGGAAGCGGTCGAGCGACACGCGGGCGCGCAGCAGGTAGGTCGACGTGTCGTCGAGTGCGTGGATCGCCGGCAGGTCGACGTGCGCGATCTCCTCAAGCGAACCGCTCGCGTGATGGAGCGCGTAGAGGCCGAGCCCGCCGACCGCCGCGGCGAGGCACGCGAGTATGAGCCCGACCGCTGTGAGCGTCGTGCGGATCGACCAGTTTTGCAACATTGCGGATTCTCCCGAAATTCCTTGCGCCCGGCCGCGCTTACGCGCCGAGCGTCTCGATCAGCGCCATTTCCCGGCTCGACATCAGCTTCTCGATGTCCATCAGGATCAGCATCCGGCCATCGACCGTGCCGAGGCCCGTCAGGTACTCGGTCGTCAGCGTCGCGCCGAATTCCGGCGCGGGCATGATCTGGTCGGTCTGCAGCGTCAGAACGTCGGACACGCCGTCGACCACCATCCCGACCACGCGGTGCGCGACGTTCAGGATGATCACGACGGTCTGGTGGTCGTACTCGACGCGGCCCAGGTGGAACTTGATCCGCATGTCGACGATCGGCACGATGATCCCGCGCAGGTTGATCACACCCTTGATGAAATCGGGCGCGTTCGCGATGCGCGTGACGCTGTCGTAACCGCGGATCTCCTGCACCTTCAGGATGTCGATCCCGTACTCTTCGTCGCCGAGCGTGAAGACGAGGAATTCCTGACCCGTCGCATCGCCATGCTCCGCATCGCGGCGGCTCGTGGCCGCGTTCGCCGCGGCCGGATTGATCATTTGGACTTCAGCAGACACGTTTGCCCCCAATCGGTTGATGGCGAGAGTCAGAACATCGCGAGCGCGGCGCCCGCATGGGCCCCGTGCGTCGCTCGCGTTTCGCGGTTCAGCGCCGCGACGTCGACGATCAGCGCGACACTGCCGTCGCCGAGGATCGTCGCTGCCGAGATGCCGTGAACCTTGCGGTAATTGGTTTCGAGGTTCTTCACGACCACCTGCTGCTGGCCGACCAGTTCGTCGATCAGCATCGCGAAGCGGCGCCCTTCGGTTTCCATGATCGTGACGATCCCCTGGGTCGGATCGGTGCGCGCGTCGTCCACCGAGAACACCTCGTGCAGCGCGACGAGCGGCAGGTATTCGCCGCGCACGCGCACCACGCGCTCGCCGTTGCCGACCGTGTAGATGTCTTCCGAGGACGGCTGCAGCGACTCCATCACGAAGTTCAGCGGCAGGATGAAGATCTCGCCGCCGACCTTCACCGACATCCCGTCGAGGATCGCGAGCGTGAGCGGCAGCACGATGCGCGTCGTCGTGCCGCGGCCGGCATGCGACGAGATCTCGACGTGGCCGCCCATCGACTGGATGTTGCGCTTCACGACGTCCATCCCGACGCCGCGGCCCGACACGTCGGTCACCGTCTCGGCGGTCGAGAAGCCCGGCGCGAAGATCAGCTGCCACACTTCGTCGTCGCTGATGTTGTCGGGAATCTGCATGCCCTGCTTCGCGGCCTTCGCGAGGATCCGCTCGCGGTTCAGGCCGCCGCCGTCGTCGCTGACCTCGATCACGATGTTGCCGCCGTGATGCGCGGCCGACAGCACGAGCTGGCCGACCGCGTCCTTGCCGGCGGCGAGGCGCTTGTCGACGGTCTCGATCCCGTGGTCGAGGCTGTTGCGTACGAGGTGGGTGAGCGGGTCGATGATCCGCTCGATCAGGCTCTTGTCGAGTTCGGTCGCCTGGCCGAACGTGACGAGCTCGACCTGCTTGCCGAGCTTGCCGGCCAGGTCGCGCACGAGGCGCGGGAAGCGGCTGAACACGTAGTCCATCGGCATCATCCGGATCGACATCACCGCTTCCTGCAGGTCGCGCGCGTTGCGTTCCAGTTGCGCCATCCCGTTGAACAGGCGGTCGTGCAGCGCCGGGTCGAACGCGGTCGCGGTTTCCGCGAGCATCGCCTGGGTGATCACGAGCTCGCCGACCAGGTTGATCAGCTGGTCGACCTTCTCGACGCCGACGCGGATCGAGCTGCCTTCGGCGCCCGATGCGGCCGCGGCGGCCGGGCGCGCGCGCTTGTCGTCGTGGTGCGGCTGTGCGGCCGGTTGCGCGGCGGCCGGCTGGGCGGCCTGCGGCGCGGGTGCGGGCGCGGCGGCGGGCTGCGGGTCGGTGGCCGGCGCGGCAGGTGCGGCAGGTGCGGCAGCAGCGGCCGGGGCCGGCTGCGCGGCGGCCGGCGCGGCGACGTGGGCGTCGGCCGCCTCGACCACCTCGGCCGGTGCCGCGGGCGCGGCCGGCGCCGTGCCGCGGCCGATGCGGATCTGGCTTTCGTCGATCACGAAGCAGCACACCGCGACGATGTCGTCCGACGACACGTCCGATTCGAGCCACAGCGTCAGGTCGGCGGCCACTTCCTCGCGGCCGACGATCTTGCCGAGATTGCCGAGCTCCTCGACGAGCAGCTCGCGGTCCTTCGCGTCGACGCCGGACAGCGTGATCTTCAGGTGCGGGCCGTCCGCCGTACCGGCAGGCGCCGCGGCAGCGCCGGCGGCCGGATGCGCGACCTCGAACGCCTGCTCGATCACATGATCGGGCGCGCCGGAGCCGGCCGGCTCGGCGGGTGCGGATGCGGGTGCGGCGGCGGCCGACGCGGGTGCCGGTGCGGCAACGGGCGCCGGCGCGGCGGCCGCGCCGCCGCTGCTCGCGGCCTTCAGCCGCTCGAGCTTCGCGCAGATCGTCGCGGCGGCGGCCGCATCGGGCTCCGCGCTCGCGCGGTAGTCGGCGAGCTGGTCGGACAGCACGTCCTTGGTTTCCAGGAACGCGTCGACCATCTCCTTCGTCAGCGTCAGCTCGTGGTTGCGCGCGCGGTCGAGCAGCGATTCGAGAATGTGCGTCGTATCGGTGAGCGCCGAGAAGCCGAACGTCGCGGCGCCGCCCTTGATCGAGTGCGCGGCGCGGAAGATCGCGGCCAGATCCTCGGGATCGGGCGCATCGACGTCGAGATTCAGCAGCAGCTGCTCCATCTGCGCGAGCAGCTCGTCCGCTTCATCGAAGAACGTCTGGTAGAACTGAGTGATGTCGAGAGTCATGCCGGGTCACCGGATAAATACGTCGCGTTCAGGTCAGGAAGCAGCCGGCGCGGACAGCGTCGCGACCAGGTCGATCAGCTCGGCCGGGTCGATCGGTTTCTCGATCCAGCCGGTGGCGCCCGCGTCGCGCGCGGCGGCCTTGAACGCGTCGCTGCCCTCGGTCGTCAGCACGAGGATCGGCGCGTCCGCGTAGGCAGTCAGCTGGCGCAGCGCCGAGATCACCTCGAGCCCGCTCTTGCGCGGCATGTTCTGGTCGGTCAGCACGAGGTCGTAGCGCTTGGTGGCCGCCATGTCGAAGCCGGCTTCGCCGTCCGGCGCAACCGTCACGTCGTAGCCGGCCTGGACCAGCGTCGCCTGCAGCAGCGCGCGCATGGTCGCGGAATCGTCGATGGCAAGAATGGTTCGGATCATGTCTGTCTCGGGAGCATCAGGGTCGCGGCGCGGACACGGCGGATGCGGCGAGCGCCGGGCGCACGGCCACCGGCGCCGGGCTGGCCAGCTGCTGGGCAAGCTGCTTCGAGCCCGCCGCGTCGGCCGACAGCGTGGTCGTCGTCGCGTCGTCGCGCGTCAGCGCGTCTTCGGATTTGCGGTTCAGCACGATCACGCTGATCCGGCGGTTTTCCGGATCGAGCGGGTCGGCCTTGTTCAGGTTCTGCGTCGACGCGAGGCCGAGCACGCGCAGCACTTTCGCCTCGGCCATGCCGCCGGCGATCAGCTCGCGGCGCGACGCGTTCGCGCGGTCGGCGGACAGCTCCCAGTTGCTGTAGCCGCCTTCGCCGCCCGCGTATGCCACCGCGTCGGTGTGGCCCTGCACGATGATGCGGTTCGGCACGTCGTTGAGGGTCTTGCCGATCTCGCGCAGGATGTCGCGCATGTACGGCTCGACGTGGTCGCTCGACATCGCGAACATCGGCCGCTTCTGCGAATCGACGATCTCGATGCGCAGGCCCATCAGCGTCGAATCGATGCGGATCTGCTGCTTGAACTGGCGCAGCGTCGGGTTCGCCTCGATCGCGGCCATCAGCTTGATCTGCAGGTCGTGCAGGCGCGCCTGCTCGCGGCGCTCGATCGCGCCCTGCGCCTGCGATTGCGCGTCCTCGTCGTTCTTCTTCGCGACGCGGTCCGCGAGGCTCGTCTGCCCGTCGGTGCGGCGCGTCGTGCCCGCGTCGATGCTGGAGATGTCGCGCCCGCCGCCGTTGAGGATGCTCGAATCCTGCGCGCTGCGATCGCCGCTGCCGAACAGCGCGGCCTTCAGCGGCGTGTTGAAGTACTCGGCGATCCCCTTGAGCTGCACCGGCGTGACCGAGCTCAGCAGCCACATCAGCAGGAAGAACGCCATCATCGCGGTCATGAAGTCCGCATACGCGAGCTTCCAGGCGCCGCCGTGGTGGCCCTTCTTCGCCGGGGCCACCCGCTTGACGACGATTGCGCGATCCTTGCTCTTGCTCATCTGGGGCTCCGCGTCACTTCGCCTTCACGCGGCGCACGTGCTCTTCGAGCTCGGCGAACGACGGCCGCTCGGTCGAGAACAGCACCTTGCGGCCGAACTCGACCGCGATCGCCGGCGCGTAGCCGTTCAGGCTCGCGAGGATCGTCACCTTGATGCACTGGAACATCTTCGTCGACTCGGCGACGCGCTGCTCCGCGAGGCTCGCGAGCGGCCCGATCAGCCCGTACGACAGCAGGATGCCGAGGAAGGTGCCGACCAGCGCCTGCGCGATCATCGCGCCGAGCACCGCGGGCGGCTTGTCGGCGGAGGCCATCGTGTGCACGACGCCCATCACCGCCGCGACGATGCCGAATGCCGGCATCGCGTCGCCGACGCGCATCAGCGCGTGCGCGGGGCCTTCGCCTTCCGCGTGATGCGTCTCGATCTCCTCGTCCATCAGGCTCTCGATCTCGAACGCGTTCATGTTGCCGCCCACCATCAGCCGCAGGTAGTCGGTCAGGAATTCGACGATGTGGCGATCGGCGAGGATCTTCGGGTACTGCGTGAAGATCGGGCTCTTGTCCGGATCGTCGATGTCGGCCTCGAGCGTCAGCGTGCCTTCCTTGCGCGCCTTCGCGAGCAGCACGTACAGGAGCCCCATCAGCTCCATGTAGACGTCCTTGTTGTACTTCGAGCCCTTGAAGAGCGTCGGCAGCACTTGCAAGGTCGCCTTGATGGTCTTCATGCCGTTGCCGAGGATGAACGCGCCCACGCCCGCGCCGACGATCATCAGAATTTCGATCGGCTGGATCAATGCACCCAGATGCCCGCCTGCCAGCGCGTAACCGCCGAAGACGGACAAAATCGTCACGAGTGTTCCCACGATAATCAGCACTGCCCTGTCCCTCACGAATGGCCGGCGGGGAGACCGCCGTTAAGTGGTTTACGGCAGTCGGCAGGAAAACTTTGAGCGCCGCGCGCCGGCCGCCCGACGGTGTTTACCAGCAGGACGCGCCGTGTCGCGCATCGCTGCCGCCACCGCCGCGCCGCCACCCGGGCCCGGCCGGCGGGGCTCAGAGCGCCATCGCCGCCCGTTCCGCCTGCGCGGCGGCCGCCTTGCGGGTCTTGCCCGCGCGCGACGGCGGCTGGCACAGGCCACAGACGAAACCTTGATGCGGATCATGCGCATGCGCGACGAAATGGCCGCCGCAGCGCGTGCACGGGGTCATCTGCAGCATCCCCGAATCGAAGAAGCGCACGAGCGTCCACGCGCGCGTGAGGCTCAGCGCCGCCTCGTCGCCGGACAGGTTCACGTGCTCCAGGTAGAGCCGGTACGCCTTCACGATCGACTGGATCGGCTCGCAGCGGCCGTGGTCCTGCATGAACCGGTAGATGTTGTAGAACAGCGACGAGTGGATGTTCGGCTGCCACGTCATGAACCAGTCGGTGGAGAACGGCAGCATCCCCTTCGGCGGCGACACGCCCTTCAACTCCTTGTACAGCTTGATCAGACGATCCCGCGACAGGCTCGTCTCCGCCTCCAGCAGCTGCAGCCGGGCGCCCAGTTCGATCAGTTCGATGGCGAGGGTGATTTCCTTCACCTCGACCACGACGCTTTTGCTTGCCATAGTTGATAGCCGTCCGCTTGTCGTTGCTTCGGATGAAATCGCCGATGCGCCGCCCGACGGTGCGCGAGGCACCGGGACGAACGCAGGGCGGGACGCGTCAGCGGACGCTTTCGACCGGCTGGCCGGCCATCAGGATCGCCGAATGGGCGTTCGAGACGACGGCGCTGCGGCCCTTGTCCGCGAGCGACGACAGCAGTGCGTGATCGTCGAAGCGGAAGCGGCACAGCATCTGGTTCGACGCTGCGAGCTTCACGGTCTGCGCGAGCGTCAGGTTGCCGAGCACGTCGGCCAGTTCCTCGGAAATTCCCATGCGGAACATGCCCATCGCTTTGTCCTCGCGCAGCAGGCGCTGGGCGAGCAGGAGGTACGACAGGTTCACCTCTTTGATCTCACTGAGCATTTCGCTTGTAGCGCTCATGATTTCCCCGTTAAGAACTTCGGCCATTTGTGTTATGAAAACGTTTGCTCGATCTCGCGGCTCGTGGCCCGCATTCGGCACGTTTATAGTCTTACAGGCGAATTTTGGCCAAACGGGTTTTATGCCGGTATCAGCGAAATGGCGTGCGCCGCGCAGGATTTGTCTGTAAACCGTGTAGGAATTTTTCCGACAAAGCCAATTGAAAGGCTGGAGGGCGGAATGACGCGGCCTGATTGCCGCGGATGGCCGGCAGACGAGGGTGCCGGCGCGAGGATCGGTAAAAATTATAGTGGTTTTTCACGTCGGCGCAACAATAGTCTTGGCCATCTCACATTCTGCGCCACTGCGCTTTTTAACCCCCGCCATCGGGTTTAACGCGTATTTCAGCGTGTAACAAGCCTTAAGTGTTTGAAAAAACACTCGAACCCCGCCGGCCGATCCCGATAATGGTCTCCAATGGCCAGCGGCGCAATGCGTGCCGGCCCGCCCCGCAGCTTGCCGTGCGGACGCCGGCACCCCCGCCCGGCGCCCGGCCACGCACCGCCAACCGCGTGTTCGGCAAGTCCCGCCCCTCATGCAAGCTTGTACCGGATCGGAAGGGTGCGCCAGCGCCCGCCCCGATCGACACAGGAGATCGCCCATGCGCATTGCCCAGATCGCGCCGCTTTACGAAGCCGTCCCCCCGAAGCTCTACGGCGGCACCGAGCGCGTCGTGTCCTATCTCACCGAAGCCCTCGTCGAACTCGGCCATGACGTCACGCTGTTCGCCAGCGGCGACTCGGTCACGTCCGCCCGCCTCGAGGCGGCCTGGCCACGCGCGCTGCGGCTCGACCCGTCGGTCCGCGATTCGATCGCCCCCCATATGCGGCTGCTCGAGCAGGTGGCGCGCGTCGCGCACGAGTTCGACGTGCTGCACTTCCACCTCGACTACCTGCCGTTCCCGCTGATGTCGCGCCTCGACACGCCGTACGTGACGACGCTGCACGGGCGGCTCGACCTGCCCGAGCTGCAGCCGGTGTTCGACGCGTTCCCGGATGCGCCGGTGGTGTCGATCTCCGATTCGCAGCGCAAGCCGCTGCCGCAGGCCGCGTGGGCCGGCACCGTGTACCACGGGCTGCCCGACGCGCTGCTTACGCCACAGCCGGCCGTGAAGCCCGAGTACCTCGCGTTCCTCGGACGAATCTGCCCGGAGAAGCGCGTCGACACCGCGATCCGGATCGCCGCGCAGAGCGGGCTGCCGCTGAAGATCGCCGCGAAGGTCGACAAGGCCGACGCCGACTACTTCAAGGAAATGATCGAGCCGCTGCTGGGCGAGGCGCACGTCGAATTCATCGGCGAGATCAACGAGGCGCAAAAGCCCGCGTTCCTGTCCGGCGCGAAGGCGCTGCTGTTCCCGATCGACTGGCCGGAGCCGTTCGGCCTCGTGATGATCGAGGCGATGGCATGCGGCACGCCGGTCGTCGCGTTCAACCGCGGCTCGGTGCCGGAAGTGATCGAGGACGGCGTGACCGGCTTCATCGTCGAGGACGTACAGGGCGCGGTCGGCGCGCTGCACCGGATCGACAGCCTGTCGCGCGACGCGATCCGCGCGCGTTTCGATACCCGCTTCAGCGCGAAGGCCATGGCGCAGCGCTACGTCGACACTTACGAAACGCTGTGCGCGGCCACCCGGCGGCCGGCATTGCGCCGCGTGGCGGGCGGCTGACGCAGCAAATTCGCCGGGAAACCGCCCGGAAACGGGCAAGGAAATGCGCGCCGAAATCGGCCGCGAATAGCAAAAGAGCCGCATCGTCGATGCGGCTCTTCTCGTTTCCCGGTTCGCTTATTCGATCAGAAACCGGTCGCGGTTTTTGCCGACGATCCAATTCGGCGGCTTGCCGCGGCCACTCCAGGTGGCACCCGACTTCGGGTCGCGGTATTTCGGCGGCAGCGGCGCCTTTTTCGGCGGACGGCCGCGCCGCGCGCGCTCGGCGAATCCGAGATCCTGCGCGGTGAGGCCGTATTCGGCAATCACCCGCTGCACTTCGGCGATCACCGCCTCGACTTCCTGACGACGCACATCATCCGCCTGAGCCTGCAAATCGGCGATCTGCGCCTTGAGTTTCGCGTATTGAGACATTTTCAGCTCCCTGTTTCATGATGCTCATGATGCGGCCCCGGCAATTCCAGCCTAGACACAAAGCATCCGTTACGCAATCCGCACTGCCACCGTGCCCGTTGAAATAAATGACCGTATTCTTAACCGAAACGGCTATATCGAGAATGCGGACTTATTCTAATAAAAGCCGTTCGTCAGCCATCCGAATTTAACAATCGTTGACCCTCTCGGCCCCGCTTCATTTCCTATAATCCAGACCAATTCCGGGATAAGACGTCGATCCCGACGCCACCCTCCCCACCATTTCATTCGAACGGAAACACCTACATGAACCTTTCTCAGCGACTTGCGGCAGAGCTCTTCGGCACCTTCTGGCTGGTGCTCGGCGGCTGCGGCAGCGCCGTGCTCGCCGCGGCCTTTCCGGGCCTCGGCATCGGCTTCGCGGGCGTCGCGCTCGCGTTCGGCCTCACCGTGCTGACGATGGCATTCGCGATTGGACATGTTTCGGGCTGCCATCTGAATCCGGCGGTGAGCGTCGGCCTGACGGTCGCCGGCCGCTTCCCGGCCCGCGACCTCGTGCCGTACATCGTCGCGCAAGTGGTCGGCGCAACGCTCGGCGCGTTCGTGCTGTACCTGATCGCGACCGGCAAGCCGGGCTTCGACGTGGTGGGCAGCGGCTTCGCGACGAACGGCTTCGGCGAGCGTTCGCCCGGCCACTACGCGCTCGGCGCGGCATTCATCTGCGAAGTCGTGATGACCGCGTTCTTCCTGTTCGTGATTCTCGGCGCGACCGACAAGCGCGCGCCGGCCGGCTTCGCGCCGATCGCGATCGGCCTGTGCCTGACGCTGATCCACCTGATTTCGATTCCGGTCACCAACACGTCGGTGAACCCGGCCCGCTCGACCGGCCCGGCACTGTTCGTCGGCGGCGAGGCGATCGGGCAGCTCTGGCTGTTCTGGGTGGCGCCGCTGATCGGCGCGGCCATCGCCGGAATCGTCTATCCGCTGGTCGCGGGGCGCGACAACACCCCCGACCTGCTGCCGCCGGCATCCGCCCGCACAAGCGAATAACTCACTACGGGGTCAAGCGGGCAGGAGCAGCGAGCCTCACGCTGTCGAAGAAAAGCGAGGCAGGCAGTTTCGACGGGCGCCATCGGCGCCCGTTTTTCATTCAGCGCGCGGCGACGACGCCGTCGAGCGCGAACAGCGTGCGCAGGTGGCGCGCGACGCCCGCGTCGAAGTTGTTGCCGATCCGCGGGATGTGCGGCAGGCGCGCGACGAGATCCGGGTTCGCGTTGTTCATCATGAACGCGTGGCCCGCGGTTTCGAGCAGGTCGATGTCGTTCATGTTGTCGCCGAACGCAATGCAGTGGCCCGTTTCCACACCGATCCGCCCGAGCACCGCGCGCAGCGCGCGGCCCTTCGACACGTTCGCCGCCATCACTTCGAGACAGTCGGGCAGCGAGTACGTCACGTACAGCGCGTCGCCGAATTGCGCGTGCAACCGTTCTGACACGACCGCCAGGTCCGCCGGCTCGCCGATGTACAGCACCTTCGCGATGTCCGCGCCGGCATGCGCGGCCATGTCGATCACGTCGTAGCGGAAACCCGAATCCTGGTGGAAATCGAGCAGGTGCGGCGCGTCGCGGTCGATCAGCCAGCCATGATCCGCGAACAGGTTGACGATTACACGGCCGTGCGCGCCGACGATGTCGGGCTGCACGAGGCGGCGGACGATCTCAGGATCGATGTCCTGCGCATGGATCGTCGTGTCGTCGGGCGCATGCACGCGCGCGCCGTTCGACGTGATCAGGTACGGCCGGATGCCGAGCAGGTCGCGAATGCCCGCGACGTCCGCATAGTGGCGCCCGGTCGCGATGATGAACTGCAGGCCGTCGCGATCGAGACGGCGGACGGTCTCGATCGTGTATGGATCGAGCTGGTGATCACTGTTCAGCAGGGTGCCGTCGAGATCGGTGGCGATGACTTTGTACATGGGACGGAGTAGGACGCGGGTGGCTCAGCGGAACCGCCATTTTAGCGTCGTGCCTCGGGCGGCGTTGGGCGGTTGTCAGGATTCGGGGGCAGGAGCCGGGCAACCGCGGCCGGGCCGCCGCGCCGGCCGGCCACCCGCGGGCCCGGGCACGGCGGCCGCGCGCCGACGGGCAGCGCGCGCCGCACCTGCGCCGCACCTGCGCCGCTCAAGCGCCGCCGGCCGCCGCCAGCGCGAGGCGCAGCGCGCCGTGTGCGGAATCCTCGAGCGGCGCGCGCAGCCGCGCCGCGTGGCGCGCCGGCACCGCGGGCGCGAGCGCGTCGGCCAGCCCGCCGCACAGCGCAACCGGCAGCGCGTGCCCCGGATCGAGCGCATCGATCATCTTGCCGATCTCGTCGCCCGCCTGCGCGATCAGCGCCGCCGCATACGGATGCGCGCGGTGCGCGAACACGAGCGGCGCGAGACGCGCGTAGGCGGTCTGGTTCGCGTCGCACGACCACGCGACGAGCGCGTCGCGATCCGCCGCGCCGGTCTCGGCGAGCAGCGCGCCGGCGAACGCGTCGCGCGGCGCGCGGCCGTCGAGCGCCTGCTGCGCGTACGCAAGCGCGCGCATGCCGAGCCACGCACCGCTTGCCTCGTCGCCCGACGGGAAGCCGAAGCCGCCCGCGATCCGGCACGCGCCGGCTGCATCGAGCGCCGCCGCGATGCTGCCGGTGCCGAGCGCGACGATGAGCCCCGGCGCGCCGCCGTGCGCGCCGACCACCGTCGTATAGGCATCGCTTTCGACCGCCAGCGCATCGAGCGGCGCCTGCGCGCGAAACGCCGCGAGCCAGCCCGCGTTGTTGACGCCCGCCAGCCCGCAGCCGAGCGCGCAGCGCGACCAGTCGAACGCGACGCCCGCCTGGGTGAACGCGTCCGCGCACGCGAGCCCGATCGACGCCCACGCGCGCTCGATGCCGAGGCCGAGCCCCGACGGGCCGCCGCGCCCTTGCGCGAGCTCGCGGCCCTGCCGATCCGCCAGCACCGCGCGGGTGCCGGTGCCGCCGCCGTCGATGCCGATCGCGTAAAGAATTTCCGTCATCACTTCATCCTGCCGATTCGAACAGGCGCCAAGCTTAACCGGATCGGCGCCGCGCGCCCATCTGCCGTTCGGCCGGCTTTGCCGCGCGCCGGTGCTTCCGCTATGCTGGCGCGATCGAATCGACATGGGAAGCGAGGCAGACGATGGCGCAGCGGTGCAACTGGGTGAAGACGGAAGCGGACGCTCACTATCACGATACCGAGTGGGGCGTGCCGTCGCACGACGACCGCCATCTGTTCGAGATGCTGATCCTCGAGGGCGCGCAGGCCGGGCTGTCGTGGTCGACGATCCTCAACAAGCGCGCCGGCTACCGCGCCGCGTTTGCCGATTTCGACGTCGATGCGGTCGCGCGCTTCACGCCCAAGCGCATCGAGAAGCTGCTCGAGGATCCCGGCATCGTGCGCAATCGTGCGAAGGTGGAAGCCGCGGTGACCAACGCGCGGGCCGTGCAGCGGATTCGCGACGAACACGGCTCGCTCGCCGCGTTCATGTGGTCGTTCGTCGACCATACGCCGATCCAGAATTCATGGGAATCGTATCGCGACGCGCCCGCGTCGACCGAACGCTCCGACGCGCTCAGCAAGGCGCTGAAGGCATACGGCTGCAAGTTCGTCGGCTCGACGATCTGCTATGCGCTGATGCAGGCCACCGGCATGATCAACGATCACGAGCTCGGCTGCCCGTGCCGCGCGCAGTGCGCGGCGCTCGGCGGCAAGCAGCCGGCGCGCGCGAAACGCGCGCGCTAGCCGGGGCGGCGTGCGGCGGCCCGCTCAGCGCGCCGCACGTGACGCAGCCGACTCGGCCAATGCCGCCGCCCGCGCATTGCGCGCCGCGCGCACGCGCCCCGCACGCTTTTTCAGCCAGATCCAGACGCCCGTCACGCCCAGCATCGCGATCACGATCCCGAGCGCGCTGACGGCCGCGCGGCCCGCCACGCCCGCGATCCGTCCGGAATGCAGCGGGAACTGCGCCTGCATGAACACGTCGCCGGCCGAGCCGCGCCCCGGCACCTGGGCGGCGACCGGCTTGCCGGTCACGGCGTCCCAGTACAGCCACGCGTTGCCGAGCCCGACGTCGCCGTGGTCGTTGCCGGGCGTGAAGTAGCCGACCGCATAGACATTCATCGCCGGCACGAACAGCAGCGCGCCGGGCGGCGCGGCAAAGCCCGCGTCGCGCCCCGCCGCGCGCGCGATCTCGACGATCCGTTCGCGCGGCAGCGTCACGCTGCCCGCCGGCGCGGGCGGGAAACGCTCGGGGTTCGTGTACGGCGTCGCGGCCAGCGGCGAGAACCGCGCGACGAGCGGGCGCACCACTTCGTTGGCGAGATTCATCGATACCGACGTGACCGCGACGACGAGCAGCAGCCCCCACACCCACACGCCGCCGGACCGGTGCAGGTCGAACACGAGCGGATAGCCGCCGCGCCGCACGCGAAACGCGAACGACTTGCGCCAGCTTTTCAGGCTCGGAAAGGCCAGCACCAGCGCGATCAGGCAGTCGAGCGCCCAGACGATGCCGACGATGCCCATGGTCCAGAACCCGAGATTCACCCCGCCGCGCACCGGCAGGAACAGCGTGTAGTGCAGCCGGTAGATGAACGGCATCAGGTCGAGCCGCGCCAGCGACAGCGCGCCCCACTCGCGGCGGCCCTGCACGGCGCCCGTCGCCGGATCGATCGCGATCTGGTTGAAATCGAGCGCCGCCGGCTGCCCGGTGGCCGGGTCGACGCGCGGCACGACGCCGGCCTGCAGCGTCCGGCCGGGTTCGATGCCGAGCGGCAGATAGGTGACCTGCACGCGCGGATCGGCCGCCTCGACCCGGCTCGCAAGCGCGAGCGCGGAAAGCGGCGCACCGCCGCCGCGCGCCACGTAGAAATCGGGATTCAGCTGCGCGTCGAGTTCGTGATCCCACGCAATCAGCGCGCCGGTCAGCCCCGCGACGAACAGGAACAGCGCGATCGCGAGACCGAACCAGCGGTGCAGGCGCACCAGCACAGGCCGCAGCACCGCGTTCATCGCGCACCACGCAAAAGCGGGCGGGACGCGTGCGCGCCGGCCCGGATCATCGTCGAAAGGCGGGTCATGGGTGTGGTCGAGAAAGACATCGGATGCACGCGCGCCGCCCGCGCGTGGCGCGGCCGGATGCCCTTGCAGTCGTCATGGAATTGTTGCGGAGCCAACGGGTTTTGATACGATGCGCGACATTTTAACGTAATGAGAATGATTCGCACTATCGTTCTTTGAACTTGCACAATGACCGACCGCCCGATCCGCTGTTCCGCCCATCCGCTCCGGCTGGCCGCCGCCCTCGCGTTCTGCGCGGCGTCGCTGGCCCGCGCCGACGAAGCGCCCGCCGGCGCCGCCACCCTGCCGGCCCTCGACATCACGGCCACGCACGATTCGCCGCAGCATCTGCGCGACGAGATTTCGAGCGGCGCGCTCGGGTCGCGCCGCCAGCTCGATACGCCCTTCTCGACGACAATCGTGACCAGCGACGAACTCGAGGCGCGCCGGCCCTACAAGCTCGGCGACGTGTTCGCGGGCGACGCGTCGGTGTCCGACAACAGCGGCGCGTACGGCGCGTGGGCCAGCTACACGACCGTGCGCGGGATGCAGCTCGACTGGCAGAACGGCTACAAGATCAACGGCCTGCCGTTCGTCGCATACGGCATCACGATGCCGTACGAGCAGCTCGAACGCGTCGAGCTGCTGAAGGGGCTCGGCGGCTTCATGTACGGCTTCGCGACGCCCGGCGGGATGGTCAACTACGTGACCAGGCAGCCGGGCGCGACGCCGGTGCGCAGCGTCGACATCGGCTATCGCAGCACGAACATCTGGACCGAGCACGTCGACCTCGGCCAGCGCTTCGGGCCGAACGGGATGTTCGGCGCGCGGCTGAACGCGACGCACGAGGAAGGCAAGACCTACAACGACGGCAACATCCGCCGCGACAGCGTCTCGCTGGCGCTGCAGGCAAACCTGACGCGCGACCTGTCGGTCACGTTCGACGCGCTGTACCAGGATCGCCGCACGACGGGCCAGACGCCGTCGATCTACCTGGGCAGCTACACGGGCAGCACGCTGCCGGCGACGCTGAGCGGCGGCACGACGAACCTCGGCGGCAACGACCAGTACCTGAATTCGAACCTGCAGCTCTACACGTTCGGCGTGCAGTACCAGCTCGCGCCCGACTGGCAGCTCAGCACGACCTACAGCTACAGCAAGGCGACGCGCCGGCGCAACGAAAGCACGCTGTACTTGCAGAACGCGGCCGGCGACTACACCGACAGCCGCTACGTGGGGATGGAGGACCACCGCTTCAGCCAGTGGCAGGCGATGCTCGAGGGCAAGGTGCGCACGGGCCCGTTCAGCCACCAGATCGTGCTCGGCGCGTCCTGGCAGAAGCAGGCGAACGACTATTCGACGAACAGCGTGTTCCAGCCGCTCGGCGCCGGCAATATTTACTCGCCGAACCCGTATCGCTTCGACAGCCCGCACGGCATCGTCCAGTACCGCGACAGCGAGATCACGCAGAAATCGCTGTTCGCGAGCGACACCGTCGCGCTCACCGAGCGCTGGTCGGTGCTCGCCGGCGCGCGCTACATGAACTACGCGCAAACCTCGTTCAAGCCGACCGGCGGCGAGAACCCCGGCTACAGCCAGAACGGCGTCGTCACGCCGACCTTCGCCGTGATGTTCAAGGTCGCCCCGACCACCACCGCGTACGCGAGCTATGTCGAATCGCTCGAACCGGGCAGCCGCGTCAACGACATCTACGCGAACGCGGGCGTCGTGCTCAAGCCGCTGCGCAGCAAGCAAGTCGAAGTGGGCATCAAGAGCGAGCATGCGCGCTGGAGCGCGACGGCCGCGCTGTTCCGCATCGAGCGCCGCGCGGAATACGCGAACGCCGCGAACGTCTACGTGCAGGACGGCGAATCGGTGTTCCAGGGGCTCGAGCTCGGCGCGACCGCGCAGCTCGGCAAGCACTGGAACGCGGGCCTCGACGTGATGCTGCTCGACGCGTGGTACGCGAAAGGCGCGGCCAACAACGGCAACCGCGTCGCGGGCGCACCGCGTTTGGTCGTGGCCGGCAAGCTCGGCTACGCGGTGCCGGGCGTGCCGGGCCTCACGCTCGGCGCCGACGCGAAATTCACGGGCGCGACGCCGCTGCGCGCGGCCGGCGGCATCGACGCGCCGGGCTTCCTCGTCGTCAACGCGGGCGCGAGCTACCTGACCCGCATCGGCGGCCGCGACGTCACGCTGCGCGCGTCGATCGACAACCTGCTGAACCGCCGCTACTGGGAATTCCAGTATGCGGGCTACGTGAAGCCGGGCGACCCGCGCACGGTGAGCGTGAGCGCGAAGGTCGACTTCTGACGATGGCCGGGCGGCTGGCGGCGCGGCCTCGCCGCCGCCAACCGCCCGGACGGCACCCTGAAAACGGCACCCCAAATGCGAAACGGCGGAGCGGCTTCTTTCGAAGCACGCTCCGCCGTTTCGCGGCGAACCGGGGAAGCTTAGTGGAGCTTCTTCGGCAGCATCTGGCTGCGCAGGCGCTTGTGCAGGCGCTTGACGGCAGCTGCCTTCTTGCGCTTGCGGACTGCGGTCGGCTTTTCGTAAGACTGGCGCTCGCGCAGTTCAGCGATCAGGCCATTTTTTTCGATAGCGCGACGAAAGCGGCGAATCGCCACTTCGAACGGCTCGTTTTCCTTCAGAAGAATCGTCGTCATGTCGTTCCTAAATTGCTTAAACGGTCAAAAACGTAGCGGCCAAGCGCCACGCACCGGCCATCCGGGCGTTCCCACAACAGGCGAAACGAGCGGAAATACGGCCTCGGAGGCCGGAAAAGAGAGGCAGAAAGCACCGCGAATACGCTTCACAAGCCAAGTGCAGCGCCGCGTTTGACTGTCAGCAGAGGTGCCGCAACGGCACAGGCGTGACAGAAAATCTCAATTCAGCCCGCCATCATAGCAGGGAATCACAGACAAAACCACCCTTTTCATGATCGCCGCCGCCGGCGCGCGACAGCCGCGGCCGGACGCACCTTCCGGGGCCGGCGGCCCGCACCGTCCGGCGCGCCCGTCGGCCTTGACGTCACGCGCAATTCGCGGGGCGATTCAAGCTTCAGTCCCGAATTTCCTCAATCAACCCTCTAAAGTTTTCGCCGGGTGCCGCCGTCAACCAGGAAAGGCGGCCAGCGCAACTCGCGATAAGCGCAACGCCGAGATTGAAAACCTGCCTCTCACAGGCGTTTTCCCAAACGAGGAAGCAAATGCTGAACATCAACACCAACATCCTGTCGCTGTCGACGCAGACGAACCTGTCGGGCACGCAAAACGCGCTGTCGCAGGCAATCAACCGCCTGTCGTCGGGCAAGCGCATCAACACCGCAGCTGACGACGCGGCAGGCCTCGCGATCTCGACGTCGCAAACGGCAGCGATCAACGCGCTGACGCAAGGCGTGGCAAACGCGAACAACGGCATCTCGATGATCCAGACCGCCAACGGCGCGCTGCAATCGACGATCGACAACCTGCAGCGTATCCGCGTGCTGGCACAACAATCGGGCGACGGCTCGCTGGATTCGGGCGCCCGCGCGAACCTGCAGGCTGAAGTGACGACGCGTCTCGGCGAAATCGACCGTGTCGCGACGCAAACGACGTTCAACAGCCAGACCATCCTGAGCGCAGCCGGCAACGTCACGTTCCAGATCGGCGCGGCAGCGAACCAGACCGTCTCCGTCAACTTCGGCGCAACGGTGTGGAACAGCTCGGGCATGAGCGTGAACACCCTGAGCGTCAGCGACCAGACGGCAGCACAGACGGCACTCACGTCGATCGACGCGGCACTGAAGCAAGTCAACACGTTCCAGGCACAGCTGGGTGCAGCACAGAACACGTTCCAGGCTGCCATCTCGACGACGCAGACCCAGGCAACCAACATGAGCGCGGCTCGCTCGCAGATCACCGACGCGGACTTCGCGACGGAAACGGCGAACCTGAGCAAGGCGCAAGTGCTGCAGCAAGCAGGCATCTCGGTTCTGGCGCAAGCGAACTCGATGCCGCAGCAAGTCCTGAAGCTCCTCGGCTAATCGGGAAGCATGCGCGGCGGGCGGTTCGCCCGCCCGCCTCCGGGCTCGGCGGCGTCGCCATGCGACGCATCGCGACGCCGCCGGAACAGCCCCGAAACGAATTCTCCAGGGAGGCCCGCCTCCCTCTTTGCATTGAACCGCGGCCACCCGCCGCATCGCGCACCTTGATTGCGCGGACGACCGGAGCAACGGCATGACCACCACATCCACCGTCAGCAGCGCGGATATCAGCAGCATCCTCGCTCAGGCCGGGCAATCGCTCATCGCGGGCTCGACCAATTCGACGCTCGACGTCAATTCGCTCGTGTCGACGCTGGTTCAGTCGAAGACGGCCGGACAAGCGGCCATCCTCAATGGCAAGCTGGCCGCCGACAACACCCAGCTGACCGCGATCGGCCAGCTGAAGTCGGCCCTGTCCACGCTGCAGACCGCGCTCACCGGCCTGTCGAACGGCAGCACGCTCTCGAGCCTCGCCGCGACGGCAAGCGGCACCGGCATCACGACGACGATCAAGAGCGGCAGCGGCGCCGTCGCGGGCTCGTACCAGGTCAGTGTCTCGCAGTTCGCGTCCGCCAACAAGCTGACGGCGGCCGGCCTCACGTCGTCGGATACGATCTCGGCCGGCTCGCTGAGCATCACGTACGGCAGCAACCCCGCGTTCAACGTCAACGTATCGGCCGGCGCGGCGCTGTCCGACATCGCGTCGTCGATCAACTCCGCGTCGGGCAATTCCGGCGTCACCGCATCGGTCATCACGGGTTCGGACGGCCAGCACCTCGTGCTGCAATCGAACCAGACCGGCGCAGCCAATACCATCGCGGTCACGGGCACGGGCGTCAATTCGAAACTGACGTCGGGCTACGCGACGACCACGCCGGCCGCCGACGCGAAGCTGACGATCGACGGCACGCCGGTCACGAGCGCGTCGAACAGCGTGTCGGGCGCGCTGACGGGCGTCACGCTGACCCTGGCGCCGGGCACCCTCGCGCTCAACACGCCGCAGACGATCACGCTGTCGCAGGACACGTCCGCGATGACGACCGCGATCAACACTTTCGCGAGCGCGTACAGCAACTTCGTGACCACCGCGAAACAGCTTTCGTCCTACAGCAAGCAGAATGGCGCCGGCCCGCTGCTCGGCGACGCGATGCTGACCACGATCCAGAACAATCTCGCGACGGCGATCAGCGGCGGCGTCACGACGGGCGGCAAGACCTATTCGCTCGCCTCCATCGGCGTCAACCTGAACGCCGACGGCTCGATGACGGTCGACACGCCCACCCTGACCAACGCCCTCTCGGGGAACAGCGCGACCGTGTCGGCGCTCTTCAACACGACCAACGGCATCGGCCAGACGCTCACGTCGTCGATCACCAACTACACGAAGTCGAGCGGCCTGATCGACCAGCGCACCAAGGCGATCAACGCGGACGTGGCGAACCTGACGGCCCAGCAGACCCAGCTGTCGACCTACGCGACCCAGCTGTCGAATCAGTACAATGCGCAGTTCACCGCGCTGAACACGCTGATGGCGACGATGGCGAACAACACGAAGTACCTGACCCAGCTGTTCGGCGGCCAGAACAGCGCCGGCGCGCTCGCCACCAACAAGTAAGCGCCCGGAGCCAAGCCATGACGACCGACACCCTGCCCCGCGCCCTCGACCTGACCCGCGCCATGCAGTCGGCGACCGACGCGCGCGACTGGGTGCGCGTCGCCGCCCTCGCCGACGAACGCTCGCCGCTGCTGATGGGCCTGTCCGGCGACCAGACGCCGGACGCGCTGGACCTGCTCCGGCAGATCATGGCGATCGACGCGTCGATCACGGAGCAGGCCCACGCGGACCGGAACCGTCTGAGCGCGGAATTTGCGGAGTCCCGCGACCGGATCAAGGCCGCGAGCCTGTACCAGACGACCGGCATGCTGTGACCGGCCGGGCGCTTCGGGCGCCGCGCCTTTCGAACCACAAGACGCCGCCAGTCGAGCGGACCGTTGTCGCCGTACCGTCGAGCCGCTTCAATGCGGCTCTTTTTTTGCTGATCGCGAGCAGTCGCCGACTGCACGGGCGGCGACGGCGCCGCTTACTGCAGCCCCGCCCGCGCCGCCGGTTCGACGGCCGCGTCGACCATCTGCGCGAACGCCGTTTCCAGATGACGGGCAAAGCGCGGCGCATCGCACAGCGGCGAGCGCAGCAGGCGCTCCCGCAGCCCCCCGCGCATCGCCGCGAGCCCCGGCAGGTCGCTCGCGAGCGCGGCCGCCTTCGCGACATAGTCGTCGTCGTCCTGCGCGATCCATTCCGGCATGCCCAGCGTATGCAGGATGCTCTCGCCGATGTGCGACAGGAACCGCTCGCCGCGCCGCGTGACCAGCGGCACGCCCATCCACATCCCCTCCAGGCTCGTCGTGCCGCCCGGATACGGGAACGGGTCGAGCGCGATATCGATGTCGTTGAACGCGCTCAGGTGCGCGAGCCGCGTCGAGGCGCCGCGCATCGGCAGGCGCTCCGCGGCGATGCCGTGCGCGGCGAACCGCGCGGCCAGGCTCACGCGCAGCGCCGCCTCGTCGAGCTGCGGCGATTTGAGCAGCAGGCGCGACCCCGGCACCGCATGCAGCACGCGGGCCCACAGCGCGATCACTGCGTCACCGAGCTTGTTCGCGTTGTTGAGGCTGCCGAACGTCACGCCCCCGCTGCCGGCGGCCGGCAGCGGCCCGACGGCAAGCTGCTGCGGCGGCGGCGTGAAGCACAGATAGCTGTCCGGCAGGCGCCACGGCCGCTCGACGAAGTGCGTCTCCTCGCCGGCCGGCAGCACGTGGCGGTCGCCGATGACGTAGTCGATCTCGGCGATGCCGGTCGTCGCGAAATAGCCGAGCCAGGTCGCCTGCACCGGCGCGGGCTTCCACGCGAACAGCGGCAGGCGGTTCAGCGACGTGTGGCCGCTCAGGTCGATCAGGAGGTCGATGCCGTCGCTGGCGATCAGGTCCGCCGCGGCCTCGTCGTCGAGCGCGGTGATGTCGCGCCAGACCGCGCAGTGCCGCTTCAGCGCGGCCGTCGTGTCGTCCTCGCGCGACTGCGTCGCGTACGCGGCGAGCACGACCTTCGACGGATCCAGCGCCGCCGCCACGCCCAGCAGGAACACCGTGACCGGATGCGAGCGCAGGTCGCCGGACACGAGGCCGACGCGCAGTGTCCGCCCGCCGGCCGCGCGCGGCGCGTGCCGCCGCGGCGACGCCCGTTCCGCCATCCGCGCGCCGAATTGCCTCGCTTGGTCGAGCAGTTGCGCGGGCGGGCAGCGCTCGATGCTGGCCTGGTAGAACAGGCGGCCCGAGTGCGCGCTGGCATACGACGGATCGAGCTCGAGCGCGCGATCGTAGCTCGCGAGCCCGGCCTCGAAGTGCCACAGCGTGCAGAGAATCTCCGCGGACACGGCGTGCATCTGCGCGGTCTGGCCCGGTAGCGCGAGTGCGATCCGGCAGCATTCGAGCGCTTCCGGCCGCTTGCCCTGCCGCACCAGCACCTGCGCCAGATGGAGATGCAGCTCGGCGCGGTCGGGCGCCGCGGCGATCGCGCGCCGCAGGCTCGCCGCGGCGCCGTCGAGATGGCCCGCGCGCTCGAAGGCGGCGGCCAGGCCGAGCAGGGCTTCGGCGCTGCCGCCCTGCGATGCGCGCGTCAGGCTCTCGATCGCAGGCGCGAGTTCATCGCGCTCGAGCAGCAGGCGCCCGAGGCCGTGATGCGCGAGGTACAGGTCCGGCTGCAGCTCGACCGCGCGCCGGTAGCAGCGCACCGCGTCGTCGAGCCGGCCTTGCGCTCGAAACACGTTGCCGCGGTTGTTGTGCGCGTCCGCGTAGGCGGGCTCGAGCGCGATCGCCTTGTCGTAGGCGCGCGCGGCGGCGTCGAGCGCGTCCTTGTCGCACAGCGCGTTGCCGAGGTTGTTGTACGCCTGCGCGTAATCGGGGCGCACCGCGAGCGCCTGCGCGCAGCTCAGCATCGCGGCGTCCGGATCGCCCGCGTCGCGCAGCGCATTGCCGAGGTTGCTGTGCGCCTCCGCGTAGTCGGGCTTCAGCGCGACCGCGCGCCGGTAGGACGCGATCGCGTCGTCGAGCCGGCCGTGCGCGCGCAGCATGTTGCCGAAATTGTTCAGGTAGACCGGATCGGCGCGCAGCGCGATCGACCGCTCCATCAAGGCGATGCCGGCGGGAAACTGGCCGAGCTGGCAGGCGAGCAGGCCGAGGAAATGCGTCGCGTCGGGCTGGTCGGGCTCGCTGCGGCGAATCGCTTCGTACAACGCGCACGCGTCGGCCAGGCGGCCGGCCTGGTGATGCGCGAGCGCCGCGTCCAGCTGCCGGGCGAGGTCGCTCATCGCGCGTCCCCGGCGCCCGCTTCACCCGTCGCGTAGACGTCCCACATGCCGTGCAGCGCATCCTCGAGGTTGCGTGCAAAGCGCGCCGCATCGCACAGCGGCGACGCCAGCGTGCGCGCGCGCAGCGTGGCGCGCAGCGTCGCCAGCCGGTCGCGGTCGCGCGCGAACGCGACCGCCTTCGCGAGGTACGCCGCTTCGTCGGCCGCGATCCATTCCCCCATCCCCGCCGCGTGCAGCAGGCTTTCGCAGATGTGCGTGACGAACCGGCCGCCCTTCATCCCGATCACCGGCACGCCCATCCACAGCGCCTCGGCGGTGGTCGTGCCGCCCGGGTACGGGAACGGGCTGAGCGCAATGTCGATGCGGTTGTACGCGCCGAAGTATTCCGCGCGCGGCGAGCCGCCCTCGAGGATCAGCCGCTCCGCGCCGACGCCATGCCGGGCGAAGCGGTCGAGCGTCGCCTGGTTCAGGTCGCCGGTGCCGAACTCGAACGCCTTCAGCATCAGGCGCGCGTCCGGCAGCGCATGCAGGATGCGCGACCACAGCGCGACGACGTCGTCGCTGATCTTGGTCAGCTTGCCGAAGCAGCCGAACGTGACGCCGCCGTTGGCCGCCATCGGCAGCGGCCCGACCTCGACGTCGTACGGCGGCGGCGTGAAGCACAGGTAGCTGTCCGGCAGCCGCCACGGCTGCTCGACGAAGTGATGTTCCTCGTCGGCCGGCAACGTATGCGCATCGCCGATGAAATAGTCGATCGCGCCGCAGCCGGTCGTCGCGAAGAAACCGAGCCAGCTCGCCTGCACCGGCGCGGGCTTGTGCCCGAAGATCGGCACACCGCTCCAGTTGGTGTGGCCGGCCATGTCGATCAGGATGTCGATGCCGTCGTCGTGGATCATCTGCGCGGCATGCTCGCGGCTCATGCAGGTCAGCTTCGTCCAGCTCGCGAAGCCGGGCTTGAGCCGCGCGGTCACCTCGTCCTCGACGACGAAGGTCACGTACGCATGCGGCTCGATGCGTGACCGGTCGAGCCGCGCGAGCACGCTTTCCAGGAAGATGCCGACCGGGTGCTGGCGCAGGTCGCCCGACACGAAGCCGACGCGCAGCGGCCGCCCCCGCGCCTGCGCGACGCGCGCTGCGCGGTCGTGCACGAACGGGACGGCGTCGCGCGCGAGATATTCGCCGTAGCGGCGCGCTTCCGCGACCCACTCGTCGGGCGTGAACGCCGGCGAGCTCGACATGTTGAACATCAGCCGCGCGTACGCGCGATACGGATCCTGGTCGATCGCCACGCGGAACGCGTCCACCGCGCCGGCGAAATCGCGCTTCGCCCACAGGATGTCGCCGAGCGTCAGCTGGATCTTCACGGGATCGACGCCGAGTTCCCGCGCGATCTCGTAATGCTTCATCGCGTCGTCGAGCTTGTCGAGCCGGAACAGCGCGGCGGCGAGGTTGTGATGCGCGTCGGCATCGTCGGGGTTCAGGTCGATCGCGTGCCGGTGGCTCAGCTCCGCGGCGGCCATCCGGTCGAGGTTGTGATACGCGAGGCCGAGGAAGTTATACGCGTCGGCCAGCTCGGGATCGAGCTCGATCGCGCGCCGGCACAGCTGCACCGACTGCTCGTATTCACCCTGCTGGCCGCGCAGTTCGCCGAGCCGGGCCCACGCCGGCGCATGCGCCGGGTCGATCGCGACCGCCTGCTCGAACAGCTTGCCCGCGTGGTCGAAATCGTTCATGCCGCGCAGCAGTTTGCCGAGCACGTAGTGCGCTTCCGCGTCGTGCGGATCGAGCCCCGCGCGCGCATGCTCGACCGCGCCGTGCGGATCGCCGGCCGCGATCAGTGTCGCGCTCAGCCCCTGGTGCGCGACGCGAAACCCGGGCTGCAGTTCGAGCGCGCGGCGATAGGCGTCGGCCGCCGCGTCGAGCTTGTCCTGCGCGCGCAGCACGTTGCCGAGATTGCTGTACGCCTCCGCATACTGCGGATGGTGCGCGATCGCCTTGCCGTAGCTCGCCGCGGCCGCATCATGTTCGCCCATGTCCTGCAGCGCGTTGCCGAGGTTGTTGTACGCCTCCGCATAGCCGGGGCGCAGCTCGATCGCGCGCGCGCAGCTCGTCATCGCGGCCGCCGGGTCGCGCGCGTCGCGCAATGCGTTGCCGAGGTTGTTGTGCGCCTCCGGATAGTCCGGCCGCAGTGCCACCGCGCGGCGGTAATGCGCGATCGCGTCGTCGAGCCGACCGCATTCGCGCAGCATGTTGCCGAGGTTGTTGAAGTACGACGCGTCGGGCCGCTCGACCAGCGAGCGCTCCATCAGCGCGATGCCCGCGTCGTACTGCTTCAGCTGGCACGCGAGCAGGCCGAGGAAGTGCATCGCGTCCGGCTGGCCCGGCTGCGCGGTGAGAATCGCGTCGTACAGCGCCTTCGCTTCCGCGAGACGCCCCGCCTGGTGATGCGCGAGCGCAGACTGCAGAGTGTCGTGGATATCGTTCATGCTTCGTTTTTCGTATCTGTATAGCGTTGCCACATACCAAGGAACGCCGCTTCGAGATGCATCGCGAACCGTCGCGCGTCGCACAGCGGCGACGCGAGCAGCTGCGCGCGCAGCCCGGCGCGCAGCGCGGCGAGCCGCTCGCGGTCGCGCACCGCGGCAAGCGCCTTCGCGACGTAGGCGTCCTCGTCGTCCGCGATCCAGTCGCCCATGCCCGCCGCGTGCAGCAGGCTTTCGCAGATGTGCGTGACGAAGCGCGCGCCCTTCATGCCGAGCACCGGCACGCCCATCCACAGCGCCTCGGCCGTGGTCGTGCCGCCCGGGTACGGGAACGGGCTCAGCGCGACGTCGATGCGCTGGTATGCGGTGAAATAGTCGGCGCGCGGCGTCGCGCCCTCGAATTCGAGCCGGGCCGCGTCGATGCCGTGCCGCGCGAAGCGCGCGGCGGTCGCGTCGCGCACGCTCGCGCGGTCGAGCTCCTGCGCCTTGAGCAGCAGCCGCGCCGCCGGCAGTTCGTGCAGCAGCCGCGACCACGTGCGCACGACGTCGTCGCCGATCTTCACGAGCTTGCCGAAGCAGCCGAACGTCGGAGCGCCGCGCGCCGCCATCGGCAGCGGGCCGACCTCGACGTCGTACGGCGGCGGCGTGAAGCACAGCCAGCTGTCCGGCAGCCGCCACGGCTGCTCGACGAAGTGGTGCGCCTCGTCGGCCGGCAGCGTATGCGCATCGCCGATGAAATAGTCGATCGCGTCGCAGCCGGTCGACGCGAAGAAGCCGAGCCAGCTCGCCTGCACCGGCGCGGGCTTCCAGCCGAATACGGCGAGCCCGCTGGCCTGCGTATGGCCGGCCAGGTCGACGAGGACGTCGATGCCGTCGTCATGGATCATCCGCGCGGCCGCGGCGGGGGCGAGCCCGGCGATCGAGCGCCAGCCGGACGCGTGCGGCTTCAGCCGCGCGGTGATCGCGTCTTCCTCGTCCAGCGTCACGTACACGCGCAGGTCGATGCGCGTGCGATCGAGATACCCGAGCACGCTTTCCAGGAAGATGCCGACCGGGTGCTGGCGCAGGTCGCCCGACACGAAGCCGACGCGCAGCGGCCGCCCTTGCGCGCGCGCGGCCCGCTCGCGCGGATCGTGCACGTAGCGCGTCGAACGCGCGGCCAGGTGCCGGCCGTAGCGCCGCGCGTCGTCCAGGTAGTCGGCGGGGCTCACGCACGCGGACGCCGCCGCGCTGAACAGCAGCCGGCCCAGCACTTCCGCCGCGTCGTCGCCGGTGTCGTCGTGCACCAACGCAAGCGCGTCGCGATACGCAGGGACCGCCGCGTCGACGTTGCCCTGCGCACGCAGGATGTCGCCGAGGTTGACGTGCATCGCTGCGCTCGGCGCGCCGGCGTCCAGCGCGCGCCGGCAATACGCGAGCGCTTCGTCGAGCCGGTTCAGCTTCAGCAGCACGACCGACAGGTTGTGGCACGCGCCGGCGTCCGCCGGATTCAGCGCGACGGCCGTGCGATAGCTGGCCTCCGCTGCGTCGAGCTGCTCCAGCCCGTGATACGCATTGCCCGCGTTGTTGTGCGCATCGCCGAGGTTCGGCGCGAGCCGGATCGCGTCCAGCGCATGCGCGAGCGCGTCCGCATAGCGCATCTGCCGGCGGCGCACGCCGCTGAGGTTCGCGTGGGCGACCGCCATCGACGCGTCCAGCTCGATCGCCCGGCCGTAGTGCGCGGCGGCGCCGTCGAGGTCGCCGGTGTCGCGCAGCAGGCCGGCGAGATTGTTGTGGACGCTCGCATCGCCGCTTTCCGCCGCGATGCGCAACGTGGTCGACGCGTCGTCCAGCGCGCCCTGCGACCACTGCACGAGGCCGAGGCCGTGGCGCGCGGCGTGCAGGCCCGGCTGCAGTTCGAGCGCGCGGCGATAGGCGTCGGCCGCCGCGTCGAGCTTGTCCTGCGCGCGCAGCACGTTGCCGAGATTGCTGTACGCCTCCGCATACTGCGGATGGTGCGCGATCGCCTTGCCGTAGCTCGTGGCCGCCGCGTCGTGCTCGCCCAGGTCCTGCAGCGCGTTGCCGAGGTTGTTGTACGCCTGAGCGTAGCCGGGGCGCAGCTCGATCGCGCGTGCGCAGCTCGTCATCGCGGCCGCCGGGTCGCGCGCGTCGCGCAATGCGTTGCCGAGGTTGTTGTGCGCTTCCGGATAGTCCGGCCGCAGCGCCACCGCGCGGCGGTAATGCGCGATCGCGTCGTCGAGCCGACCGCATTCGCGCAGCATGTTGCCGAGGTTGTTGAAATACGACGCGTCGGGCCGCTCGACCAGCGAGCGCTCCATCAGCGCGATGCCCGCGTCGTACTGCTTCAGCTGGCACGCGAGCAGGCCGAGGAAGTGCATCGCGTCCGGCTGGCCCGGCTGCGCCGTGAGAATCGCGTCGTACAGCGCCTTCGCTTCCGCGAGACGCCCCGCCTGGTGATGCGCGAGCGCGGTCTGCAGTGCCTGTCCGGTCCAGTCCATCTCGTCCGCCACGCTCAATACGGATGCGGCTCGCGTCCGAAGTCGATCAGCCGGCCGCCGTGCTCGATCAGCACGGCCGGCGCCGCGATCCCTTCGCGGGCCATCTCGGCGACGATGTCGCGCGCGCGCCACTGCGTCGGGATGACGATCACGTCGGCCGGCGCGGCCTTCAGTTCGTCGCGGAACATGATCTGCTGCCCGGTGCCCGGCACATAGGTGCCGACCTTGTCCGGATCGGAATCGACGACGAGCGGGAAGCGGGCCGCGTCGGCGTCGAAGTAATGGATGAACGCCGCCGCCTTGCCGGTGCCGCCCCAGATCGCGACCCGCCGGCCCGACCTCGCCAGCTCGGCGAGCTGTTGCGCGATGCCCGCGCGATGCTCGACCGTGCGGGCCGCGAAGCGCGCCGCCGCGTCGGCGCGCGCGCGCGCGGGCGCCGGCACGCCGAGCCGCACCAGCGCATAGACGACTTCGCCGTCGTAGCCGTGCGCGAGCGTGACGATCTCGCCGGCGCGCGCCATCAGCGCGCGGAACGATTCGGTCGTGAACTGCGACACGTGCTCGTAGAAGAAATCCGCGAGCCGCTCGGTCTCGAACACGCGGTCGATGCACGGCACCTCCGCGAACAGCCAGCACGGGTTCGGCTGGCTCGCCGCGCCCCACGCGAGCTGCTCGACGAGCTTCGCCGGCTCGGTCAGGTGTTCGAGCACGTGGCGGATCACGATCGCGTCCGGCCGGAATTCGGCCATGTCGGCGCGCGGCTCGAACAGCCGCGCATGGAACTCGATGCCGTGGCCGGTGCCGACGCTCGCGTTCGGATCGAAGCCGATGAAGCGCCCGCCGCCGCTCGCCTGCGCGAGGCCGCGCACGAAGTGCGCTTCGCCGCAGCCGATCTCGACGACGGTCGGCGCCGCGGACAGGCTGCCGAGCAGCAGGTCGCGCGTGGCCGCCAGATGCCCCTTCCAGATGCCGCCGTTGTTGAACATCCGGTTCGGGTTGCGCTGGTACGGAATCGCGTCGTAATGGAAGCGGTGATTCCACACGTGCGAGCAGCGCGGGCATTGCACGAACTCGAGCGCATGGCGCGGCAGCGCGCGCGCGTTTTCAGCGGAATCGGGCCACGCGAGCGTCGCCAGCGTGCAGGCGCCCGCATCGAAGAACGGCGCCGCGACCGAGTGCGCGCAGACGGGGCAGGCGGCGTCGATCAGGTTGAGACTCATGCTTTCACCAGGTTGCGGAAGTAGGCGATCGTTTCCTTCAGGCCGTCCTCGAGCTGCACGCCCGGCTGCCAGTCGAGCCGCTGGCGCGCGCGGCCGATGTCCGGGCGGCGCTGCAGCGGATCGTCGGTCGGCAGCGGCCGGTATTCGATGCGGCTCTTCGAGCCGGTCAGGCGCAGCACGCATTCGGCCAGCTCGCGGATCGTGATCTCGCTCGGGTTGCCGAGGTTCATCGGCCCCGTGTCGTCGCCCTGGTCCATCATCCGCAGCAGCCCTTCGACGAGATCGTCGACGTAGCAGAACGAACGCGTCTGGCTGCCGTCGCCGTACAGCGTGATCGGCTCGCCGCGCAGCGCCTGCATGATGAAGTTCGACACCACGCGGCCGTCGTCCGCGCGCATGCGCGGGCCGTAGGTATTGAAGATCCGCACCACGCGGATGTCGACGCCGTGCTGCCGGTGGTAGTCGAAGAACAGCGTTTCCGCGCAGCGCTTGCCTTCGTCGTAGCACGCGCGCGGCCCGTTCGGGTTGACGTTGCCCCAGTAGCTCTCCTGCTGCGGATGCTGCTGCGCGTCGCCGTACACCTCGCTCGTCGACGCCTGCAGGATGCGCGCGCCGCAGCGCTTGGCCAGCCCGAGCATGTTGATCGCGCCGAGCACGGCCGTCTTCACCGTCGACACGGGGTCGCTCTGGTAATGGACCGGGCTCGCGGGGCATGCCATGTTGAACACGCGGTCGGCCTCGACGTACAGCGGCAGCCACACGTCGTGGCGGATCACCTCGAAGTTCACGCGGCCGATCAGGTGCGCGATGTTGCGCTTGCTTCCGGTGTGGAAGTTGTCCACGCACATCACGTCGTGGCCGGCATCGACCAAGCGCTCGCACAGGTGCGAGCCGAGGAAGCCCGCGCCGCCGGTGATCAGGACCGCTGCGCCGTTCACGCGGACGCTTCCGGCGCGGCGTCGACGTGGCGCGCCCACATCGCGTGCAGCGCGTCCTCGAAGTTGCGGGCGAAGCGGGGCGCATCGCACAGTGGCGACGCGAGCAGCTGCGCGCGCAGCGTCGTGCGCAGCACCGCCAGCTCGGCCGGCTTGCCGACCTGCGCGACGGCCTTCGCGACATACGCGTCGTCGTCGTCCGCGACCCACTCGGGCAGCCGCGCCGCATGCAGCAGGCTCTCGGCGATATGCGACAGGAACCGACCGCCGCGCCGGCACAGCACGGGCACGCCCATCCACAGCGCCTCGGCGGTCGTCGTGCCGCCCGGATACGGGAACGGGCTCAGCATCAGGTCGACGCGCCGGTGCGCGGCCAGGTACTCGGCACGCGGCGAGCGGCCTTCGAGGATCAGGCGCTGCGCGTCGATGCCGTGCGCCGCGAAGCGCGCGGCGAGCGCCTGCTGTTCGCGCGGATCGTCGAGATGCTCCGCCTTCACGAACAGCTTTGCGCCCGCGACCGACTGCAGTACGCGCGACCAGACCGCGACGACGCGCTCGGTGATCTTCGCGAGCTTGCCGAAATAGCCGAACGTCGGATAGCCGTTCGCGAGCATCGGCAACGCGCCGACGTCGATCGCATAGGCCGGCGGCGTGAAGCACAGATAGCTGTCCGGCAGATGCCACGGCCGCTCGGTGAAATGCGCGGCCTCGGCGGGCGGCAGCACGTGGCGATCGCCGATCACGTAGTCGATCGCGCGCACGCCGGTGCTCGCGAAGTAGCCGGGCCAGCTCGCCTGCAGCGGCGCCGGTTTCCACGCGAACAGCGGCAGGCGGTTGTAGATCGTGTGGCCCGACGCGTCGAGCAGCACGTCGATGCGGTCCGCGCGGATCCGCGCGGCCGCCGCCTCGTCGCTCAGGCCGGCGATGCAGGTCCACGTCGAAAACGTCGGCCTGATGCGGGCGGTGAGGTCGTCCTCGACGTCGCGCGTCGGGTACGCATGCATCTCGACCCGGTTCGCGTCGAGATGCTTCAGCATGCTCTCGATGAAATAGCCGACCGGGTGCGACTTGAGGTCGCCCGACACGATGCCGACCTTGAGCGGCCGCCCGACGCGGGCGGTCAGGTCGACGAGCCAGTCCGTCCACGGCTTCGCGTGCCGCGTGACGAGCGCATCGTAGCGCGCGGCCTCGGCGAGATACGCGTCGTGGTCGAACGCCTCGCTGCAGTGGCTCGCGAACAGCAGGTTGCTGCGCGGCTCCGGCAGTTCGGGACGCAGCGCGACCGCGTGCTGGTACGCCTCGAGCGCGGCCGGAATCTCGTTCAGGTCGAACAGCGCGTTCGCAAGGTTGTTGTAGGCCTGGGCGTTGTCCGCATTCAGCGAGATCGCCTTGCAGAACGCATCGACGGCCGCGCGGGCATCGCCGGCGAGCCGCAGCGCGTTGCCGAGGTTGTTGTACGCGTCGACGTAGTCGGGCCGCAGCTCGATCGCGAGGCGGAAGCACTCGGCGGCGGCGGCATGGCGGTTGTCCGCCTGCATCACGTTGCCGAGGTTGTAGTAGTAGATCGCGTCCGGCCTGATCTCGATCGCCGCCATGATCAAGCTGGATGCCTCCTGATAGCGCCCGTACTGATGGCCGATCAGGCCGAGCAGGTGAAGCGCGTCCGCGTGCCGGGGATCGGCGTCGAGGATCTGCCGGTACAAGGTCTCGGCCTCTTCGAGCCGGTCGGCCTGATGGTGCGCCAGCGCGTGCTCGATCGTGGCGGTGGCGGGGGAAATGGGCATCATGAGATCTGTCGTCCTGCTAGCCAATACGGGGTTCGAAACGCGGCCGCGCGGGGTTCGGTAAGGTCCTGAACCCTCTCCAGTCGACGGGCGCAGGTGAGTCGGTCACGTCGGCGGTGCGTCATCCGGTCGCGGCTCCACGAGGCCGTGCGGCGCCGCGCACGGACAGCCCCCGACGTGTCCGAATTCTCCTCGCGCGCGCCGCGTTCCAATCCGGCGATCAGGTGCCGGAATTGGTCGTAATTCCCGCGACTGCAAGCCCCCCGAAAACCGCGCCGGACCACCCTGCATCCATCGAAATGCGGGGTGAAACAGCCCGCTAATCCGACATTCGATCCTGGCGGCGGTCGATAGACTTGAGCGCAGAAAGATGTCCGACTTGCGACGTGCGGACGGGTGCGCATGCCGATGCCACCGCTGCGGGCACGCGTTCGTCCGGTCTCACCCCTTGTGCCTGGAGCCTTGTGTATGCACGAATCAGCGATCATCACCAACGCAGACGGCGATCAGCTCGCGGCGCGACGCGAACTGTTCGACCTGATGCAGACCTATCCCGCGACGCGCGAGGAACTCGAGCGGTCGCTCGGCCTGTTCGTGCGCGGCTCGCTCCTCGCGCGCATCCTGGCGACCTTCGAGGTGTACCAGCGGATCGTGCCGCTGCCGGGCGCGATCCTCGACATGGGCACGTGGCGCGGGCAGACCGCCGTGCTGTGCGAGAACTTCCGCGCGATCCTCGAACCGCTGAACTTCCAGCGCCGCATTCACGCCTTCGATACGTTCACCGGCTACACGGGCTTTGCCGAGAACGACGCGCGCGACCGCAAGCTGTTCTCCGACGGCACGTACTCGCTGTCCGGCGAGTACGCCGACCTGCTGCGCAAGCTGCTGAACCTGCACGAGCGCAACAACGCGATGGGGCACGTGCATGACAAGCACCGCGTGTGGGAAGGCGACTGCCGCGACACGCTGGCGGCGTTCGACGAAGCGCATCCCGGCGAGATGATCGCGCTCGCGTGGTTCGACCTGAACGTGATCGAGCCGACCCGTCACGCGTTCGACGCGGTGATGGAGCGGCTGGTGCCCGGCGGCGTCGTCGCGTTCTGGCAGCTCACCCGCGGCGGCCAGCTGCCGGCGGAAGGCATCCATTACCTGCGCGACCTGCTCGGCAATCGTCCGCACACGATCCATAAGGCGGCGGCGTATCCGTCGCTCTGCTACCTGTCGTTCCCCGAAGGCGGAGGCGCACGCCAATGAAGATCGCCATCCTCGGCAACGGCATTCTCGGCCTGATGACGGCCCGCGCATGGCAGCAGGCCGACCCGGGCGTCGAGCTCGTGATCGTCGGCCATGCGCATCGGCCCGGCTCGGCGACGCGCGCGGCGGCGGCGATGCTCAACTCCTTCACCGAGCTGGAAGGCGACTCGCTCGGCACGCCGATCGACCGCTTCAAGTTCGAGCTGAGCCGCGCCGCGACGGCGGCCTGGCCCGCCGTGTTCGCCGAGATCTGCACGCCGGCGCGCGCGGTCGCGCACGGCTTCGGCACCTTCGTGCTGAACAACTCGGCGACCGACGCGCTCGACGACGAGAACTTCGCGGCCATGCAGCGCTTCTGCCGCGAATTCGAGGAGCCCTGCGAGGCGATCGATCCGTCAGGCATCCCGAACTATCATCCCGACCCGCGCTATCGCGCGCTGAAGGCAGTCTTCCTGAAGCGCGAAGGCTGGGCCAACCCGAAGCAGTTTCTCGATGCGCTGACGGCGTCCGTCGCGCAGGTCGGCAATGCGCGCTTCATCGACGCCGAAGTCGAGCGGCTCGACACCGCCGGCGGGCGCGTCGTCGCGGCGCGGCTGTCGGACGGCAGCGTGCTCGACGCGGACCGCTTCATCCTCAGCAACGGCGCCAACCTGACGCGCGTGCTGCAGGCGAGCCTGCCCGAGCTGCCGGTGCAGCGGATGTTCTACGGGATCGGCATGTCGGTCGAGCTGCAAAGCACGGAGAACGTGCACACGCACTGCGTGCGCACGACCAACCGCGGCCTCGCATGCGGCGTGTATTCGGCGCCGTACGGGCCGGACCGGACCCTCGTCGGCGCCAGCAACTACATCAGCCCGGTGCCGCACGAGCACGGCCATGCCGGCAGCGCGTACACGCTGCTCAAGTCCGCGATGGACCAGATCAACACCCGCTTCTCGCGCGCGAACCTGGTCAACGTCAACGTCGGCTGGCGGCCGACGACGTCCGACCTGTATCCGCTGTTCGGCGAAACCAGCGTACGGGACCTGTGGATTCTCGGCGGGACCAAGCGCGACGGCTTCCACCTGTCGCCGGTGCTGTGCCGCGACCTCGTCGCGGCGATGCGCGGCCAGCCGATCGACCCGCGCTACGCGGAACTCGCGCCCGAACGCCCGCTGATCCGCAACATGACGCGCGAGGCCGCGATCGCGAAGACGGTGCGCCATCAGATCAATGCGGCCTACCAGCACGATTTCGTGCCGGCGAGAAACCGCATGGTCGAGCAGCTCCAGAACGCGATGCGCGCGGACCTCGAGGCGCTGCACGACAGGCTGGGCGCGACGGACTGGGGCATTCCGCCGGAGCTCGTCGACATGTACCGGTACGGCCACATCCCGGCATGAGCGGCACGCACATGAACCGCGACGCGAAGCGGGTGGCGATCGTCCAGTCCAACTACATCCCGTGGAAGGGCTACTTCGACCTGATCGCCGCCAGCGACGAGTTCATCCTGTACGACGACGCGCAATACACGCGCCGCGACTGGCGCAACCGCAACCAGATCAAGACGCCGCAGGGCGTGCAATGGCTGAGCGTGCCGGTGAAGGTGAAGGGCAAGTATCACCAGTCGATCCGCGAAACGGAGCTCGACGGCGCCGACTGGGCGCCGCTGCACTGGAAGCGCCTGCAGCAGAACTACGCGCGCGCGCCGCACTTCGACCGCTACGCGGACGAGCTCGAAACGCTCTACGTCGGCCGCACGTACGGGATGCTGAGCGAGCTGAACCTCGCGATGCTGACGTGGATCCTGCGGCAGCTGGAGATCGGCACGCGCGTG
Source organism: Burkholderia pyrrocinia (assembly GCA_001527685.1). GTDB lineage: Bacteria > Pseudomonadota > Gammaproteobacteria > Burkholderiales > Burkholderiaceae > Burkholderia > Burkholderia pyrrocinia_D. Next base: position 259,642 of record LOZU01000114.1, on the reverse strand, counting down.
TCGTCGTCGTCGGACTACGCACTGCACGGCGACCGCACCGAGAAGCTGCTGAACCTGTGCGTGCAGGCGGGCGCGACCGAGTACCTGTCGGGCCCGGCCGCGCGCAGCTACCTGGACGAGAACCTGTTCGCCGACGCCGGGGTTACGGTGCGCTGGTTCGACTACCCGGCCTATCCCGAGTATCCGCAGCAGTGGGGCGACTTCGTCCACGGCGTGACGGTGCTCGACGTGCTGTTCAACTGCGGTCCCGATGCGCGCCGGTACGCGCTGACCTCGAAAGCGTGAGGCGATGCACATGAGCGAAACCCCGCATGCGAGCCTGCTGCAGGACGTGGCCGCGTACTACAGCGCGCGGCTGGCCGAACACGGCGCCACCGCGCGCGGCGTGGACTGGAACGGCGAAACCGGCCAGTTCCTGCGCTTCGAACAACTGACGAAGATCCTGCCCGCAGCCGGCGGCCACTCGGTGAACGACATCGGCTGCGGCTACGGCGCGCTGGTCGATTTCCTGAAGGCGCGCGCGCTGCCGGACGGCTTCACTTACGCGGGCAACGACATCTCGCCCGACATGGTCGACGCCGCGCGGCTGCGCTACCGCGACGACGCGAACGTCGCGTTTCATGTCGGCGCGACGCCGCAGGCCGCGTCGGACTACGGGATCGCGTCCGGCATCTTCAACGTCCGGCGCGGCCACGGCGACGACGCGTGGCTCGACTACATCCACACGACGCTCGACACGCTGCACGAGACGAGCCGCCGCGGCTTCGCGTTCAACTGCCTGACGTCGTATTCCGATCCGCCGTTCATGCGCCCGGACCTCCTGTACTACGCCGATCCGTGCGCGCTGTTCGATCGCTGCAAGCGCCGCTATTCGCGCCACGTCGCGCTGCTGCACGACTACGGCCTGTACGAATTCACGATCCTGGTCCGCCAGGACGTCTGAGCGGCGCCGCGCGGCCGATCGTCCCACCCCTTACCACGGAGCCTGACCATGTTCGGCCCACCCAACCTCGACAGCATCCCGTTCGGCCGCCCGTTCGTGGTCGGCAAGGAGCTCTACTACATCGCGAAGGCGGTCGAGCAGGGCGGCCTCGCCGGCGACCAGGCGTTCACGAAGCTGTGCCACCAGTGGCTCGAAGCGCGCCTCGGCTGCCGGCGCGCGCTGCTCACGCACTCGTGCACGGCCGCGCTCGAGATGGCCGCGATCCTCGCGGACGTGCAGCCCGGCGACGAAGTGATCATGCCGTCCTACACGTTCGTGTCGACCGCCAACGCGTTCGTGCTGCGCGGCGCGACGCCGGTGTTCGTCGACATCCGCCGCGACACGCTGAACCTCGACGAGACGCTGGTCGCCGCCGCCATCACCGAGCGCACCCGCGCGATCGTGCCGGTGCACTACGCGGGCGTCGCGTGCGACATGGACGCGATCGGGCAGCTCGCCGCGGATCACGGCCTGTGGGTGATCGAGGACGCCGCGCAGGCGCTCCAGTCGACCTGGAACGGCAAGCCGCTCGGCAGCCTCGGCCATCTCGCGTGCCTCAGCTTCCACGAGACCAAGAACGTGATCTCGGGCGAGGGCGGCGCGCTGCTGGTCAACGACCCGCGCCTCGTCGAGCGCGCGGAGATCATCCGCGAGAAGGGCACCAACCGCAGCCAGTTCTTTCGCGGGCAGGTCGACAAGTACACGTGGGTCGACGTCGGCTCGTCGTTCCTGCCGGGCGAGCTGATCGCCGCGTTCCTGTACGCGCAGTTCGAACACGCGGACGTGATCACCGCGCAGCGGCGCGCGACCGTGCAGCGCTACCAGGACGCGCTGCAGCCGCTGCACGCGGACGGGCTGATCGCGCTGCCCGCGATTTCGCTCGCCGAGCGCGGCAACGGCCACATGTTCTATTTCCTCGCGCGCGACCTCGCCGAGCGCACCGCGCTGCTGCAGCAGATCCGCGCGGCGGGCGTGAACGCCGTATTCCATTACGTGCCGCTGCACAGTTCGCCGGCCGGCCAGCGCTACGGGCGCTGCGGTTCCGGCATGCCGGTGACGGACCTCGTCGCCGACCGGCTCGTGCGGCTGCCGCTGTACCACGACATGACCGAAGCCGAACAGGACCGCATCCTCGAGGTGGTCTTCGATTTCTACCGCACCCGATGACGATTCCGACTTCCAGCCCGATGCACCACCGATCGCGCCTCTTTGCGCGGCTCGACCACCCGTACTACGTCTGCGCGCCGAAATTCCGGCAGACGTCCGGCGGGATCCGCGCGATGCACTACCTGTGCCACGTGCTGAACCTGCTCGGCCACGAAGCGTATGTCAACACGGAGGTCATGCATCCGGACCTGCGCACGCCGCGGCTGACCAACGACATCGTGCAGGCGCACGCCGACGCGAATCGCAGCGCGATCGCCGTCTATCCGGAAATCGTCTCCGGCAATCCGTTCGGCACGCGCTGCGTCGCGCGCTACCTGCTTGCCGAACCCGGCCGCATCGAGGGCAACGCGATCGACCTGCAGCCGAGCGACCTCGTGTTCGCGTTCGGGCCCACGCTGGTGCCCGCAGGATGGCAGGCGGACCTGCTGCGCATGCCGCTGGTCGACACGCGCATCTTCAACAGCGACGGCGTCGACGACGCGCGCCGCAGCGGCACGGCTGTCTTCATCAACCGGCACCTGGTACGCGGCGGCAGCCTGCATCCGGTCACCGCCGATTCGATCGAGATCTCGAACCGCGTGCCGGAACGCTCGGCGCACGAGCTCGCGGCACTGTTCCGCCAGGTCGAGTGCCTGTACCTGTACGAGTGGTCGACTGCCGCGTTCGAGGCGCTGCTGTGCGGCTGCCCGGTCGTGTGCATCCTGAACGACGCGTCGATGCCGAAGGCCGAGCGCTGGGTGATGGACGGCAAGGGCATCGCATGGGGGCTCGACGAAGCGGAGATCGCCCGCGCGAAGGCCACCGTGCACGAAGCGCGCGACGCGTACCTGCAGGAAGAGGAGACGTTCTGGCGGCAATTGCAGACGTTCATCGACAAGACCCAGGCCCGCGCGGACGAACTGGACGCGCAGGCCGTTGCGGCCGGCGCCGCCGGCCGCCAGGCGGCCTCGCCGCGCAAGCGCATCGCGGTCGTGACCGCCGAACCGGCCGCGCACGCGCGCGCCAGCGTGCGCTTCGCGCAGCCGTTCGCCAGGCTCGGGCGCGAATGGGAACTGAGCTTTCCCGTCACGCACGCCGGCATCGATGCGGACGCGCTGCAGCGCGCCGACCTGATCGTGCTGCAGGGCGACACGCCGGGCCTGCTGTCTCCGGCTGCGCTGGAACAGCTGTTCGCGCTCGGCAAGCCGATCGTCCACGAGATCGACGCCCCGCTCGAGACGCTGCTCGCCGGCACGCCCGGGGCCGCCGGCAGCGCGCGCCGCAATGCGAACCTCCGCTACGCCGCGCAGCACGCGCACGCGCTCGTCGTGCCGTCGGAGGCGCTGGCGCGGCAGTACCGGCAGGTCAACGCGTCGGTCCATGTGCTGCCGGCCGATGTCGATGTCGAACGGCTGCACCGTGCGGCGCCCGGCGTTCGCGATCACGTGAACCTCGCCGTGGCCGGCGCCGGGCTCGACGGCCCCCGTCTCGAACAGGCCCGGCTGGCGCTGGCCGAGCTGCGCCGCCGGTATCCGGGCAAGCTCCGGGTGTCGTTCGTCGGGCCGGCGCTGCCGGCCGGCTGGGATGGCGATTCGGACGTCGCGCTGATCGCCGCGTCCGTGCCCTATGACGCGTATGCGGACCAGTTGAGGCGCGCCGACCTCGACCTTGCGCTGGTCGCGTCGCCGGTCACGCTGCACGACGACGATCCGCCGCGCGCGTGGCTCGAGTGCTCGGCGGCCGGCGCGGCCACGGTGCTCGTCGCCGCGCCCGCGCACGGCAGCGCGATCGTCCACGGCCGCACCGGCTGGCTCGTCGCCGACGCCGCCGACGCGTGGATCGACGCGATTGCGCACCTGATCGAGCATCCGCAGGCGCGCGCGCAACTCGCCGCCGCCGCGCAGGACGCGATCCGCACGCGGCATGACGTCAGCCGCAACGCCGCGCGCCACGGCGCGCTGTATGCGCGGCTGCTGGAGCAGAACCGGACGCCCGCGCCCGTCGCCGCGAGCGCGGACGCCGCGCCGCGCCGCAGGCGGCTCGTCGTGTACGCGATCGAGCCGCCCGAAAGCGCGTCGGCGCAGGTTCGCCTCGTGCAGCCGTTCGACCGGCTGCGCGACGAGTGGGAGCTCGTCTGGGGCATTCGCGACGGCCGGATCGACAGCAGCGTGCTGGCAGCCGCCGATGCCATCCTGCTGCACCGGATGACGCCCGGCATGCTGACGGACGAAGGCCTGCGGGCCATCTTCAGTCTCAAGAAGCCGGTGATCTACGAGACCGACGACCTGCTGACCGACCTGCCGGCCGCGCATCCGCTCGCCACGGCGGGCGGCACGGCGCGCGCCGGGCTCGAGTTCGCGCTGCTCAACGCGGCGGCCGTGATCGTGTCGACGCCGTTCCTCGCGAGCCGCTACCGGCTGGCGAACCCGCGCGTGCACGTGCTGCCCGACTGCGTCGATTTCGACCGGTTCCATCAGCCGGTGACGACGCGCGACGATGCATACGTGACGATCGGCATCGCCGGTGCGGCGCTGCGCGACGAGAATTTCGCGCTCGTCGACGCGGCGCTGCAGGCGATCTGCGCGCGCCATCCGGGCAAGGTCAGGATCGGCTTCATCGGCGCGCACGTGCCGGCCGGCTGGGCATCCCATCCGGCGGCCACCTGCGCGCCCGCGGCCGCCGACTACCGCGCGTACGCGCAGCGCCTGCTGGAGCGGCGCTGGGACATCGCGCTGCTGCCGCTCGCCGACACCGACTACAACGCGGGCAAGAGCACGATCCGGTGGCAGGAATACGCGGCGGCCGGCATCGCGACGATCGTCAGCGACCGGCCGGCCTATCGCTGCGCGCTCGACGACGGCCGCGACGGCCTGCTCGTCGACGATACGGCGGCGGCATGGATCGACGCGATCGAGCGGCTGATCGCGCAACCCGCGCTGCGCCGCCGGATCGCCCGCACCGCGCAGGCGAAGGTGCGCAAGCATCACGCGCTGCAGCAGGCGCTGCCGCGCTATTGCGACGTCTATCTGCAATGCGCCGAAAAGCGTGCTCCCGCCCCGGCCGCCAGCACGGACGCGCCGATTCCCGGCGTGCTGATCCTCGATGCCGGCGGCGACCTGGAGAAGGTGCGGCTCAATCTCGACGAAGTCGCGGCGCTGCCGGAGCAGGATCTGCTGGCGGTCGTGGTGACCACGTCGCAGGCCAGGCTGCCCGAGTGGACCGACAAGGTGCGCTACCTCGCCGCGACGACGCAGGAATACGCGTCAACCGTCGAGCAGCTGTGTGCGCTGCCGGCATTCGACTGGAAGCTGATCATGGAGGCGGGCGACCGCAGCGATGCGGGCGCGCCGGCCGATGCGATGACCGAGTAGCGTCGCATCGTGCGGGCGGGGCCGTCGCGGATCTGCGCCGGCCCCGCCCGCCGTTCAGTTGCTCGAACACCCGCCGCAACTGCTCGAGCTGCAGGAGCTCGAACTGCACGAACTCGATCCCGAGTCGCTCGAGCAGCTGCTGTCGCCGCTATCCGAATCGAACGACCCGCCGCCTTTCGCCGCGACGGGCACCGCCAGCGGCGCCATCAACGGATTCGCATACGCGGCCCACGCGGTGCCGGCGAGCGCGCCGGCGCCGAACAGCGCGGTCGCCCACAGCAGCGCGTCCGGCGTCGCGCGGTCGTCCCGGCGCGCATCGCCATGCGCGTCCAGTGCCGCCTGGCCGCCGCGCGTCACGCCGCCGCGCCCGAATCCGCTCAGGCGCGCACTCACTGCGTGATACCCGATCGAAAATCCGGCCATGCAGATCATGAGCAGCAGCACCGGCCGCCCGCGGCTCAGGCCGATCGCGAGCTTCGCCGCGCCCGTGCCGAACACGAGCAGCGCGACCGCGCGCGCGGCGATTCGCGCCGTACGCATGTCGCCGGGCGCCCACAGCCAGCCGTTGCGGCGCAGCCCGGCGACGATGCCGGACTCGCGCCGCGCGAGACGCGCGCGAAACGCGGCATAGGTCGTTTCGCGGCCAGGCTGCGCGTTCAGCCAGGCCCATTCGTCCGCCAGGTGGCCCGTGTGCGCCCGCGCCGGATCGGCGACCCGCACCCGCGAACCGCGCTTGTGAACCTGGAGCCAGATCGCGTCCGCGTGAAGAAGCGACAGCGTCGCGACCTGCGTCATCCGCGACGCGCCGCCCGCGAGATACCCGGCTTCCTCGACGCTCAGGTCCGGCGACGCTTCGCGCGGGCGCGTGCCCCACGGGCGGAGCCGGTGTTCGAGCCGCTGCAGCCCCGCGATCAGCAGCAGCGCGGCCACGCAGGCCGGCACGTAGAACGCGAGGAACTGCGGGCCGGAGAAGTCCAGCACGTTGAAATCGCGCGCGGACGCGCAGGTTGCCGCGACGCTCGCCAGCGCGGCCGGCCATGCCAGTTTCGTCAGGCGGCGCAGGCGGTGCGCGATGCGTGTGGCGCGGGCGGGTTCGGTGTGCGGATCAGCGGGCGTGCGCGCCGCCGGTTCGGCCGCCGGACGCGGCCAGATCGTCTCGGGCGGCTCGCTGCCGAACAGCCGCCGATAGCTGTCGAGCGTGCGCCGGTAGTGCTGTGCGTAGGTGGCGGCTTCATCGGGCGCGCCGGTGCCGGGCATGTGGTGCAGCGGTGCGCGCAGCACGCCGGCGCAGAACACGTCCCAGTATTCGCGCGTGTATTGCAGGTGCAGGTGCCACGCGGCGTCCACCGCGTGCGACGGCGTGACCGGATGGCCGGCCGCCTGCGCGAGGAACGTGAAGCGCCTGTACTCGTCGATGACGGCCAGCGCGTGTGCATGCGTCCAGCCCTGCGCGTCGGCGAGACGGTGGCTGTATGGCTGCGGCGCATCGGGCGCGTCCGGCGAATAGGCCTGCAGGCGCGCGAGCAGCGCGCGCTGCGGTTCGGTCAGCGCGCGCGCATCGGTCGCGGCCGGGGAAGACGGGAAGCGAGCCATCGGAGGGGTCGCGCGATGCGCGGACGGCCGCCGCGATCGACGCTTGCTGTTGTCGTTGCGCGGGATTCTCGCATGGCGGTGCGGCGGGTGGAATACGAGGCGCGCCGTGCGCCTGCGCGTGCATCAGAAGAAGTCGAAGCCGACCTCGCTCTCCTTGATGCAGCCGCCGGCGGCCACGCGCGCGCGCTTCACGACGACGCCCGCGTACTTCGGCACCTTCGACTCGACGTCCATCGTGATCGTCACTTCGCCGTCGGGCCCGGCGCCCCGGAACACGTTCGTCTTCACCACATCGCCGTTGCGCAGGAACGCGGAGTCGTCCTGCGCCGCGTCCGTCTTCGCGAGGAACGCGGCCGTGCCCTTCAGCGTCGACTAGCAGGTCGCCGACTTCAGCGCGATGCGGTACGCGATCACGCGCTTGCCCGACGCATCGCGCGCCGCGTTGTCGAGCGAGATCGTCGCCGCGTACGGCGTGTCGAAGGACTTGAGCGTCGTCGACGCGAGCGCCGCGCCCGTGGCGAATGCGGCGGCCAGCACAACGGAAAGGCTGGCAATCGAATGCTTCATGGCTTCCTTGTCTTCGTCGATCGGTGTGCGCCGTTCGCGTACGCGTGGTGATCGTGATGGCCGCGCCCCGGATACCGTCTGATGCATCGCGCGAATTGTATCCCGGCGAACGCCGACGTCCGCCAGCACGCGCTCGCGTAAAATTCCCGTCCGTTCCAAGGTCCCGCACGAGGGGGCGACATTGCAGACGAAGCAGAAGATCCTGGTCAGCGCATGCCTGCTCGGCCAGCCGGTGCGTTACAACGGCGCGGCCAAGACCGCCGCGCATCGCGCGCTCGACGAATGGCGGCGCGACGGGCGCATCGTGCCCGTCTGCCCCGAGCTGGCGGCAGGCTTCGGCGTGCCCCGCCCGCCGGCGGAGATCGCGGATGGCGCATCGGGGCAGCAGGTGCTGGCGGGCGGCGCGAAGGTCGTCGAGGCAACGGGCAAGGACGTCACCGCGCCTTACATCGCGGGCGCGCAGGTGGCGCTGGACCTCGCACGCGCGCATGGCTGCGGTTTCGCGCTGCTGGCCGACGGCAGCCCGTCGTGCGGCAGCCGCTTCATCCACGACGGCAGCTTCGCGGGCCGCAAGCATCCCGGCGCGGGCGTCACGGCCGCGCTGTTGCGGCAGCACGGCATCGAGGTCTTCGCGGAATCGGAGATCGATGCGCTCCGTGCACGGCTCGCGCAGCGCGACTGATGCAGCACGCAGCGCCCGGCCCGCTGCGACGGCGGCCGCGCTCCGCTATACTCGCCCAATGGACCTGAAACCGACCTCGTCGAAGCTGCAACGCTGGTGGCGCGCCTGAACCCGGCGGCCCGTTTCTTCCTGTCTTTTCCCAACGCGATGCCGCCAGTCCTGGCGGCATTGTCGTTTCTGCGCTGGCGGCTGGTGGTGTCTGACCATGGAGCCCCAGACCATGACTCACACGACTCTCCCCGTCATCCTGACCGGCGACCGCACCACCGGCCCGCTGCACCTCGGCCATTACATCGGCTCGCTGAGCGCGCGCGTGCGGCTGCAGCACGAGGCGCGGCAATTCCTGCTGCTCGCCGACACGCAGGCGCTGACCGACAACGTCGGCCGGCACCGGAAGGTCACTGACAACGTCGTCGAGGTCGCGCTCGACTATCTCGCGGCGGGCATCGATCCGCAGAAGTCGACGATCCTCATCCAGTCGCAGGTGCCCGAGCTGGCGGAACTGTCGCAATACCTGCTCAATCTCGTCACCGTCGCGCGGCTCGAACGCAACCCGACCATCAAGGACGAAATCCGCCTGCGCGGCTTCGAGCGCGACATTCCCGCCGGCTTCCTCACCTACCCCGTCAGCCAGGCGGCCGACATCACCGCGTTCCGGGCGACGCACGTGCCCGTCGGCGACGACCAGCTGCCGATGATCGAGCAGACCAACGAGCTCGTGCGCCGCTTCAACCATACGGTCGACCGGCAGGTGCTGGTCGAATGCGAGGCGGTGCTGTCGTCGGTCACGCGGCTGCCCGGCACGGACGGCAAGGCGAAGATGAGCAAGTCGCTCGGCAACGCGATCACGCTGGGCGCATCCCCGGACGAGATCACGAAAGCGGTCAACGACATGTACACGGACCCGAACCACCTGCGCGTGAGCGACCCGGGACAGGTCGAGGGCAACGTCGTGTTCGCGTTCCTCGATGCGTTCGAACCCGATGTGCAGAAGGTCGACGAACTCAAGGCGCACTATCGCCGCGGCGGGCTCGGCGACAGCGTCGTCAAGCGCATGCTGAACGAGCGGCTGCAGGCGCTGCTCGAACCCATCCGCACGCGGCGCCGCGCGTTCGAGAACGAGCGCGGCGAGGTGATGGCCATCCTGCAGCGCGGCACGCTGTGCGCGCGGGAGGTGGCCGCGCAGACGCTCGCGGATGTGAAGCGTGCGATGGGGCTGTGCTACTTCGGGGACTGAGGGCGGTATTGGACGGAGGCGGGGTCGACAACAAGCGAGCAACCCCTGCCTTCGGAGTTTTACGTACGCCCCACCCCGCCTTGTCCATCAAGGCCTTGCGCCGCACGCCCATCGCAAAACCAAGGCTGCACAAGCCCGCGCAAGGCCAACCCATCCCATCCAGTCTGCAATCCAGCTGCACGCGCGCCGCGCCCATCGCGATCGCGATCGCGACGCGCCAGGCTGAAGCGTAAAACGCGCTGCCGGCACGAGCACGCGCCGTGCTGTGTTCCCGCGCGGGCGACGCACGCCGCGCGTTGAGCCATCGCGCCCGACGGTCGAACATGAGCGTCATCTTCACTGACTCACGGCTCGACACCTCGCCATGGCACCCGACACCACATCGACACGCCTCAGCGCCGCGCCCCGACCCGCGGCGATCGACGCTCGCGCCATCACGCAGCAACGGAGCCGCCCATGATCGTGCGCGCACTCCAAGGCGACACCGTCGACGCGCTGTGCTGGCGCTACTACGGCCGCACCGACGGCACCGTCGAAACGGTGCTCGAAGCGAACACCGGGCTCGCCGATCGGGGCGTCGTACTGCCGACCGGCACGGCCGTCTACCTGCCGGCACTCGACACGGTGACGAGCACGAAGCCGCTGCTGCAATTGTTTGACTGACCCTGGAACCGCCGCCATGGCCGAACCCAACACCACCACCGCCGCCGCGCTGTCGACCGCGATCGGGCTCGCCGGCCTCGCGCCCGGCATCGACGGCAACGCGCTGATCGGCGCGTTCACGGGCGCCGCGCTCGTCGTCGTCACGTCGAAGGAGATCGGCGCCGCGCGGCGCGCGGCCTACCTGCTGATCTCGCTCGTGATGGGCTATCTCGCCGCGCCGGAAATCGTCAGCGCCACGCCGATCCATTCGACCGGCGTTGCCGGGTTCTTCGCGGCCGCCCTCGTGATCGCCGTCACGCTGCAGCTGATCGAGCGGGTCAAGACCTTCGACCTGCTGTCGCTGTTCCGCAAAGGGGAATGACATGCACCTCCCGCTCGCGCTGGTCGCACTCGCCGCGCACCTCGCCGCGCTCGCGCGCGTGCTCACCTACCGCCGCAACGGTGCACGGCACCGGCGCCATGCGTCGTGGGTCGCGTGGGCGCTCGTCGCGGTGACGGGCGGCGCATCGATCGAGCTGGTGCTGCATGCGCAATCCGTCCGCTTCTTCGAAGCGGCCACCGCGGTGCTGCTGGCGGTGTGCGTGTACGGCACGCGCGGCAACGTCGCGCGTCTTCTGCGGAGTGAATGACCGATGAAAACCCGCCGCCTCGGCGACCACGGCGACGACGTGGGCCTGCTGCAACGCCGGCTGATCCGCGCCGGTTATGCGGTGCAGGTAACGCACGTCTATGACGACGCAACCGAAGCCGCCGTGATCGCGCTGCAACGGAAGACCGGGCTCGTCGACGACGGGATCGCCGGCCCCAAGACCTACGCCGCGCTCGCCACCGGCCAGCGCGATCCGCAGCACCTCGGCATCGCCGACCTCGAGCGCGCGGCCCGCACGCTCGCCGTCCCGCTCGCCTGCATTCGCGCGGTGAACGAAGTCGAATCGCGCGGCGCCGGCTTCCTGCCCGACGGCCGGCCGGTGATCCTGTTCGAGCGTCACGTTTTCTGGAAGCGCCTGCAGGCGCGCGGCATCGATCCGGCGCCGCTCGCGGCCCGCCAGCCCGACATCGTGTCGACCGCGCGCGGCGGCTATCGCGGCGGCGTCGCCGAGTACACGCGCCTCGCCGCGGCCGAACAGACCGACGCCGGCGCGGCCTGGGAATCGGCGAGCTGGGGCGCGTTCCAGGTGATGGGCTACCACTGGCAGCGCCTCGGCTACGCGAGCGTCGACGAGTTCGTCGCGCGCATGGAAAGCGGCGAAGCCGAACACCTCGACGCGTTCGCGCGCTTCGTCGCCGCGGACCGCGCGCTGCTCGCCGCGCTGCGCGCACGCAACTGGGCCGCGTTCGCGCGCGGCTACAACGGGCCCGACTACGCGGCGAACCTGTACGACGTGAAGCTCGCGCGGGTGTACGACCGGTATGCATCGCAGCAGCAGCAAACGGCGGCGGCCGACGCATGAGCGAGCCCGCCACGAAGCTCGCCGCCGGCCTCGTCGCGCTTGCCGTCTGCGCGGCCGCCGTGCTGTACGTGCGCGCGCTGCACGCCGATCTGGCGGCTGCCCGGCAGCAGCTCGCCGGCGCGCAGCAGGCACTCGCCGAGCGCGACAGCGCGATCGAGCGCCTGCAGCAGGACGCCGCCGACCGAGCCCGACAGCAGGCCCGGCTCGACCGCACGCAAACCGCGATCGCGTCGAAGCTCGATGCCGTTCGACTTGAAAACCGGAGATTGACCGATGAAAACGCCGCGCTTCGCGCCTGGGCCGACGCTCCTTTGCCTGACGATGTTGTCCGCCTGCAAACCCATCCCGCTCTCACCGGCGCCGACGATTACGTCGAACGCGTGCCAGACGGTGAGCCCGTGCACGCTGCCGGCGCTCGCGCCGCGCACCAACGGTGATCTCGACGCGGCGCTCACGACCGCGACAGCCGCGTGGGCGACGTGCGCGGCGAGAGTCGACATGATCGCGGCATGCCAGGCCAACGCACGGCCGGCCGCGCAAGCCAATACGGAGGCACGCCCCCATGAATAAACCCGACAGCCTGCGGCGCGCGCTCGTCGCCGCGGTTCCCGCGCTCGGCGCCACGCCGGACAAGCTGAGCGTGCGCATCGAGCAAGGCACGATCGCCGCGACCGGCACCCTGTCCGCGTCCTTCGAATACCGGTACGTCGCGCGCGTGCTCGTCACCGATTTCACCGGCGACACGGACCCGCCGTTCGTCGCGCTGATCGAATGGGTGCGCGCGAACCAGCCCGATCTCGTGACCAACCCCGCCGCGCAGGCGAGCGGCATCGTCTTCGAGGCGATCGCGCGCGAGCCCGGCGCGACCGACCTGTCGATCCGGCTCGCATTGACGGAAAGCGTCGTCGTGACGACGGGGCCGGACGGCCAGCGCGTCGTCACGCACGTCGACGATACGCAGGTCGATGCGCGCAACACGCTGACGTGGGTGGCCGTGCCGCAGCGAGGTGCCGCATGACGACGTCCGCGCTCATCGACCTGTCGAGCCTGCCGACGCCCGATGCGCTCGACGCACTCGATTTCGAAACACTGTATGCGCGCCGCAAGGCCGCGCTGATCGCGCTCTGGCCGACGCCTGAACAGCCGGAAATCGCCGCGACGGTGGCGCTCGAATCCGAGCCGCTCGCGCGCCTGCTGCAGGAGAACTGCTATCGCGAGCTCGTGATGCGCCAGCGCATCAACGACGCCGTGCGCGCCGTGATGCTCGCGTATGCGCAAGGCAGCGACCTCGACCAGCGCGCGGCGCTGTTCGGGATCCAGCGGCTCGTCGTCACGCCCGCCGACCCTGCGAACGACCTTCCGGCCGTCTACGAGGACGACGACGCGCTGCGCCGCCGCATCCAGCTCGCGCCGCAGGGCTTCAGCGTGGCGGGGCCGTCCGCCGCGTACGAATCGAAGGCGCTCGCCGTCGACGGCCGCCTGATCGATGCGAAGGCCACGCGCCCGCGACCGGGCGACGTACTCGTCACGCTGCTGTCGCGCGACGGCGACGGCACCGCCGACGATGCGCTCTGCCGCAAGGTCGAAGCCGCGCTCGCGGCGGAGGACCAGCGGCCGCTGAACGACACCGTGTTCGCGCGCCCGGCCGAGATCGTCCGCTACCGGATCCGCGCGAAGGGCTACACGCGCTCGGCGGTCGGCGCCGACGTGCTGATCGCGCAGGCGACGAAGAACGCCCGCGCGTATGCGGACAAGGTGCGCCGACTCGGCGTCGGCGTCGCGGAATCGGCGATCAAGGGGGTCTGCCAGGCCGCCGGGCTGTCGCGGACGGAGCTGATCGAACCGGCCGGCGACCTGCCGATCGGCCCGACCCAGGCGTCGTTTTGCGTCGACGTCGTCATCGAATACGGCGGCATCTATGTCTGAGCTGCTGCCGCCGAATGCGACGCCGCTCGAGCGGCGCGCCGCGACGGCGCTCGCCGCGAGCGTCGACCTGCCGGTTCCGGTGCGCGGCTACTGGAACCCGGACGACTGCCCGGCGGCGTTGCTGCCGTATCTCGCGGCCGAAGTGTCGGTCGACGGGTGGGAGCTCGCCGAGTCGGACGATGCGCGCCGCGCGCTGATCCGGTCGGCGATCGCGCTGCACCAGAAGCGCGGCACGCCGTGGGCCATTCGCGAAGTGATCCGCCGGCTCGGCTTCGGCGAGGTGACGATCGTCGAAGGCCGGCGCGTGCGCCGCCGCGACGGTTCGGCCAGGTACAACGGCGACCACCTGCACGGCCGCGAAACGGCGTGGGCGGAATACATCGTCAAGCTGTCGCGGCCGATCACCCGCGACCAGGCGGACAACCTGAAGGCGGTGCTCGAACGCTACGCGCCGCGACGCTCGATGCTCGCGTCGCTCGACTACCGCGAGGCACCGATTCGCTACAACGGCTTCGCGCATCGCGACGGCCAGTACAACAGAGGGAGTATCAACGCATGACTGATCTGGTTGAAAGCGCGAACTGGGCGCCCGGCATTCGTCAGTTCGAAACGTCCGATCCGGTCGAGGGTGGGCCGGACGGGATCGATAACGTGCCGTTACGGCAGTTGGCGAATCGGACGCGGTTTTTGAAGGATCGCCAGGATGCGCAGACAGGCGACCTTGGACTGAAAGCGCCGATCGATTCGCCGGCCTTCACGGGGGCGCCGCAGGCGCCGCTGGCCGCGCAGTTCGACGACTCGACGAAGCTCGCGACAACGTCGTTCGTGCAGCGGGCGCTGGGCAGCCGTCGCGCGTTCATCGCCATCCAGCAGAGCACGTTGCTGGATGCGAGCCATGTCGGCGCGTTGATCGGCTGCAATGCGCCGGGCGGTTATACGCTGACGCTGCCGCCGCTTGCCGGCCTGGCGCCGGGATCGTCGATTGCCTTTTTCCATTCGACGGGCACGCCGAGCACGGTGACGGTCGTGGCGGCCGGCAACGACAAGATCCTGTCGGAAGGCAACGTCATGCCGTCGCTTGCGCTCGGGCCGTGCCAGTGCCTGACCTTGACCACCGATTCGAAGACCGGTTGGTACATGGAAATGCAGAACATGCACGGCAAGACCGCGGCGCAGTTCGACAACAGCACGAAGCTTGCGACGACCGAGTTCGTGCAGCAGTCGCTCGGCAACATGCGCGGTACCTACATCACGAATACCAGCGGGACCTTGGGCGCAGCCCAGGCGGGCGGGCAGGTCTACGTCGGCGCCCCCGGAACGACCCAGACGATCAACTTCGCCGAACTGAAAGAAGGCATGCGGCTGACCGTCTATGCGAACTACACCGCTGCGGGAGCGACGACGCTGGCGATCAATGGCTCGGCGAAGTTCGTCGCCGTGTCGATCTTGATGGACCCGATCGTCAAGCTGAATCCCGGTGACGCGATCTCGCTGGTCGTCGACGGGGCGAACATCAACATCGAAGTCACGACGGCGAACCTGCGGTATTCGGCTGCGTTTGGCGCGAGCCTCGCGTCCAGCGGCTACCAGAGGCTGCCGAGCGGGTTGATCATCCAGTGGATGACGGGCGCTGTCGTCACCGCCAATGCGGATAATACGATTCCCTTTCCAATCGCATTTCCGAATCGTGTTTTCGCCATTACGTCAGGCGTCGGCTACACGAACGGGTCGGGTCAGGTTAACGGATACCTGTCCGTTTCGGTCACCCCCACCCTGTCGAATTTCGTCGCCCGAATTAGCGGATCGACGCCATCCGGCGTCAACTTTCTTGCGCTTGGCATCTAAGGAGTCCATATGGGTCAAAAATTCGCAGCCTTCGACGCGCAAGGCAACATCACTGCGTTCTACGACAGCATCGACAGCCCTGTTCCGCAGGGCGTGCCCGTCATCGAGATAAGCAATGAGCAGTGGCTCGGCATGCTGGAAGCGCAAGCAAGCGGAAATCGCCTGGTGATCGACGCGTCCGGCCAACCATCGATTCTTCCGCCATTGCCGCCCACCCCGGCGCAAATCGTCGCCGGGAACACGCAACGTCGAGACGCGTTGTTGAGACAGGCAGGCACGGCGCTCGCGCCGCTGCAAATGGCCGTGGCGCTCGGGGACGCGACGGACGACGAGAAAGAGGCGGCCCGGCGCTGGGTGGCTTTCACTCGAGCCGTCAAAGCGGTCGACCTGGCAGTTGCCGAACCGGTATGGCCCACGGAGCCGGAAATCGGTCTTTCAAGTTAAGCGTCGCGCCATTGCCACGCCATGCTGGCGACACCGTTACCTTGTATCGGCCGAGTCTCTCGCGGATTCGGCACCAACAACCCAGTGCCTGAAGCGCCAGGCGATCGGGCAATTCCTCCTCCTGGCGTCCTTGAAGTCAGGCGTCAGGTGACGCAATCGCCCTTCAAGGCTCCACGGTTTCCTGCGGCGAAACCCCAAAAAACGCCCTAACCTCGGGCGGATTTCCGCGTCCGATGATCATCACACTTCGTGACATGTCATCGGTCCGGGAATCAACTGCCACTCATCCGCAAATCCAAGCTGCTTAAACGCCAATACGCGCCACACGACTGCGCGAGCAGGCTTGATCTACTTCTCTGTCACCTGCCGCTTCGGGTAATTGCATCGGCACCGAAACACCGTGCTGCGCGCCTCCTTCCAAACCGAGCTGCTGCGCGTCCCGATGTCCTGCGTCAAATGACGATTCCGCGAAACGTCGTCCCGGCGATCCGTGCAACGTCCATCAGCGCTTCAGCCCCCCTCATCCATCCAACAAGATGTGCGTCGACCGCCGGCTTGTAAGCGGTCATGCCCACGCATTTCATCTCCGTCAAGGCGAGGAAGGACGTGCGCAACGTGTGCCCCGCGCATCGTCACCCCGATCGACTCGCGACGCTCGACGCGCCCTCGCACACGCGATCGCGAACGTTTTGTCTCCGCCGCCACGACACACGCCATCACTCGCCCCCCACGCCCCCGCCCGGCACCATGACCACATGGACGCTAACGAAACTCAACGGCAGGCACGCAACGCGGTGCGCAAGGGAACGATCCTCGCGGTCAACCATGCGACCGCGTTGTGCCGCGTCTCGGTCGGCGACCCCGACACCGACGGCGGCGGCCTGCAGACCAACTGGATTCCGTGGCTCGCGTGCGCGGCCGGCACGACGCGCGACTGGCTGCCGCCGACCCCGGGCGAGCAGGTCGTGCTGCTCTGCCCGATGGGCGATCCGGCGCAGGGCGTCGCGCTGCGCGGCCTCTTTTCCGACGCCGCGCCGGCGCCCGCGTCGAGCCCCGACACGCACACGCGCGTCTACCCCGACGGCGCATCGATCGAATACGACCACGCCGCGCATGCGCTGAAGGCCACGCTGCCGGCCGGCGCGACCGTGCGTGTCGTCGCGCCGGAATCGGTCGTCGTGCAGACCAAATCCGCGACCGTGCAGGCCGAGACCATCACGCTCGATGCACAGCAGACGACCTGCACCGGCGCGATGACGGTCAAGGGCCCGTTCGCGTTCGAAGCCGGCATGACCGGCACGGGCGGTGCGGGCGGCGGCGCCACGATGCAGATCGACGGCGCGGCCACCTTCACGCGCGAAGTGACGTCGCAGGGCATCAGCCTGCCGCATCACAAGCACCGCGAACAAGGCGATGGACAACTGGTGAGCGAACCGCAATGAAAGGCATGAACGCAAGCACCGGCCGCTCGATCTCGGGCCTCGGCCACTTCTACCAGTCGATCGGCAAGATCGTGACGACGCCGCTCGCGTCGTGCGTGATGCGCCGCACGTTCGGCTCCGAGCTGCCCGACCTGATCGACGCGCCCGGCAACGGCGCGGTGCGCACGCGCCTGTATGCGGCCGTCGCGACCGCGCTGATGCGCTGGGAGCCGCGCCTCACGCTCACCCGCGTCGTGCTCTCGTCCGACGACGCGGACGCGGCATCCGGCACGGTCTATCTCGACATCGAAGGCTGGACGAGCGAGAGCGGCACGGCCGTGTCGACGCGCGTGCCGGTCGTACACGGGAGCGCGGCATGAGCGTGACCCCGATCGACCTGTCGCAGCTGCCGTCGCCCGACGTCGTCGAGACGCTCGCCTACGAGGCGCTGCTGGCCGAGCGCAAGGCGCGACTCGTCGCGCTGTACCCGGCGGAGGAGCAAGCCGAGATCGCCGCCACGCTCGCGCTCGAATCGGAGCCGATGGTGCGGTTGCTGCAGGAGAACGCCTACCGCGAGCTCGTGCTGCGCCAGCGCGTGAACGACGCGGCGCGCGCGGTGATGCTCGCGTACGCGACCGGCCGCGACCTCGACAACCTCGCGGCGCTGTTCGGCATCGAGCGCCTGACGATCACGCCCGCCGACCCGGAACGCAACATCGAGGCCGTCATGGAAAGCGACGCCGATCTGCGCGCCCGCACGCAGCTCGCGCCGCAGCGCTTCTCCGTCGCCGGCCCCGAGGGCGCGTACGTGTCGCACGCGCGCAATGCGGATGGCCGCGTGCTCGACGCGTCGGCGGTCAGCCCCGCGCCGTGCGAAGTGCTCGTCACGGTGCTCGCGCGCGACGGCGACGGCACCGCGGACCCGTCGCTGCTCAAGGCCGTGACCGCCGCGCTGCAGGCCGACGACGTGCGTCCGCTCACCGACAAGGTGACGGTACGCGGCGCGGAGGTGCTGCGCTACGCGATCCGCGCGCGCCTGGTGTTCTTCGCCGGCCCCGATCGCGCCGTCGCGCTCGCGCAGGCCAACAAGGCGATGCGGAAATACGCGGACGACATGCACCGGCTCGGCATGGAAGTCACGCTGGACGGCATCTACGCGGCCGCCCGCGCGGCGGGCGTGCAGAAGGTAATCCTCGAAAGCCCGCTCGCCGGCATTCCGGCGACGAAGCAGCAGGCGCCGTACTGCACCGGGATCGAGCTGATCGACGGCGGGGTGTACGGCAATGAATGACATCCTGCCGCCGAATGCGACCCGGCTCGAGCGCAAGCTCGCGGCCGTGAACGCCCGCATCGACGACGTGCGCACGCCGCTCGCGACGCTGATGCACCCCGACGCGATCCGGCTCGACCTGCTGCCGTGGCTTGCCTGGCACCTCGGCGTCGACGCGTGGAAGGGCTACTGGCCTGAGCACGTGAAGCGCGCGCGCGTCAGGGAGGCGATCCCGATCGCGCGCCGCAAGGGCACCGCCGCGGCCGTGCGCGACGTCGTCGCGACCTTCGGCGGCAACCTCGTGCTGCGCGAATGGTTCGAGCAGAACCCGCCGGGCCGGCCCGGCACGTTCGACATCGTGATGACGGTCAGCGGCCAGGAGGGCGAACCGCCGACCGCCGAATACGTCGCCGACATCCTCGCGGAAATCGACCGGACCAAGCCGGTACGGGCGCACTACACGTTCACGCAGGGCTTCGCGATGCGGGGCCGGCAACGGGTCGGCGCCGCCGCACGCGTGGCGGCCTATCGCCGCCTGAACCTCACCGACTACTGAACGCACATGGCAACCCAGATCATCATCACCGACGCCGGCCGCGCAGCGCTGGTCGCACCCGGCAACGGCGGCACGGCCGCCCGCCAGGTCGTGGAAATCGGCCTGGCGAACGCACCATTCGTCGCCGACAAGGGGCTCGCGAAGCTGCCGAACGAGCTGAAGCGCATCACGACGTTCGGCGGCGCCAACATCGCGCCGGACACGATCCACGCGACGCTGAAGGACGACACGGCAGACCAGTACTCGCTCTACGGGTTCGGCCTCTACCTCGACAACGGCGTGCTGCTGGCTGCGTATGGCCAGGCGACGCCGATCATGGAGAAGTCGCCGGCCGCGTTACTGCTGCTGTCGACCGACATGCAGTTCGCGACGATCGACGCGACGCAGCTCGTGTTCGGCGACGCGTCGTTCCTGAATCCGCCGGCGACGACCGAGCGGCAGGGGGTGGTCGAGCTGGCGACGCAGGCGGAGGTGAACAGCGGCGCCGACGACACGCGCGTGCTGACGCCGAAGACCGCCGCGTCGCGGTATGCGGCACTGACCGGCGCGAAGTTCACGGGCCCTGTGGTCACCGAGTTCGATGCCGGTCCGGACACCGCACACGTCATCGTTCGCCCGCCGGCCGGCAAGACCGGCCGGGAAAGCCGCGTGCGCCTGCACGGTACGTTCGGCGGCAACAACGCCGATACCGGCACACGCGTGATCGCGACAGTACGGGCGGGCTTCGACAACGGGGCGTGGGGGCGCGAATACGTCGATCTGTGGCTCAACAAAGCCGTCAACGATCCCGAGACCGATGCGAACCAGGCGCGCGCCGTGCGCATCGCCTACGGCGGTCGCGTGATGGTCGGCGACGTCAGGAACGACGACGGCGGCTCGCGGCTGCTGGTCGGCGGCAATACCGTCACCGAAGGCACCAGCTATTCGAAAGCGAGCTCGATCGACGGTGGCGCCGGCAACTTCTCGACGCTGTTCTTTGCTGACGGCGGCAAGGTTCGCTGGTCCCTGTTCAAGCGGGATGGCGCGGCAACGGGGGGCAACGGCGGCAACAACTTCGGATTGAACGCATTCGCGGACGACGGCGTCACGCAGTTCCCCGCGTTTCGCGTCGACCGCGGCACGCAGGTGTTTTCCGTTCCGAAGCGCCTGGTCGTCGGCGAGATCGGCGATGACGGCCACAACGCGATCCAGGCCGGCGGCGGCGCGTCGTTCAATGGCGGGTTGTCCGCCCGCGCAATGGATGCCACAGGTGCGCATTTCCGGGCGGTCTTCGGCGACTACGGCGCATTCTTGCGCAACGACGGCACGAACGTTTATCTGCTGTCGACCAAGAAGGGCGATCCGGATGGCCAGTGGAATGATTTCCGCCCGTTCGCCTGGTCGCTTGCCGACGGGATCGTCCGCATCAGTGACAGCGGTTCCCTGACGAACATCGGCGGCGACCTCGCAATCGGGAGGAGTACCGACGAAGGTCACATCAGGCTCGGCCCCGTCGACGGTCACTTCTACGCCAACGCCCATTCGGTCGGCTGGTGGGGAAAAGCCGACTCGTTCCAGTACATCCTTGACGATCACACCTTCCGCATCAACGGCAATCCGGTATGGCACACCGGAAACCTGACGCCGCTCGATCGTCGGACGGGCGGCACGATGCAAGGCGATCTCTGGTTCGACCCGGGCAAGCGGATCTACCTGGCGGAAGGCAGCGCGCAGGCGCCGTCGCTCACGTTCATCAACGACGGCGCACCGGACACCGGCCTCTACCACACCGCCGACGGCGTGTTCGGCGTCACCTGCAACTCGATCCCGCAGGTTTCGTTCACGCCGGGCGGCACGACCTTCCAGACGCCCGTGCAGGCACCGACGCCCGCGGCCGGCGATCGCTCGAAAGCGCTCGCCACGACCGAATGGGTGCTGGCCGCCCTCTCGACGTCGGCCATCGGCCAGATCGTGTTCGAGCCTCGCACGACGGTGCGTGCTGGTTTCCTGAAAGCCAACGGCGCGCTCGTCAATCGTGCGGACTACCCCGGCCTGTGGGCCTATGCACAAGCGAGCGGCGCACTGGTGTCGGATGACGACTGGCGCAAGGAGCGCTGGGGTTGTTTCTCGTCCGGAGACGGCACGACGACGTTCCGCCTTCCGGAGCTGCGCGGCGAATTCATTCGCTGCTGGGCAGACGGCCGCGACGACATCGACGCGCAACGGGCGATCGGCTCGTTCCAGAACCACCAGAACAAATCGCACGGCCACGGCGCGAGCGCGGCCGCGGTCGGCGACCACGCGCACTCGGCGTGGACCGACGGGCAGGGCTTGCACGGCCACCACGGCTGGACCGGCAGCGTGGGCGATCACCAGCACGTTGCGCCATACAGCGAATCGGGCGTCGCTCCATTCGGTACGCATTCCACGAATCATGTCGGCTCGAACGGCGGCGCCGACAACGACAACCCGTGGGCATTCACGTCCGGAGCCGGCGCGCACAACCACGAATTCAACACGGAAAACGCCGGCAACCACGGCCACAACGTCGGCATCGGCGGCGCCGGCAATCACAGCCACGCCATCACCGTCAACGCCGACGGCGGCAACGAAGCACGCCCCCGCAACGTCGCAATGCTCGCCATGATCCGCGCCTATTAACCTGGATACCGAACCATGCTGATTCACCACTACAGCCACTCGACCGGCGAATACCTGAGCAGCAGCCAGCCCGACGCCGACCCGCGCAACCCCGAACGCTGGCTCGTGCCGGCCTCGGCCACGCTCGACGCACCGCCGCCGCGCACGCCGACGACCTGGCCGTTCTACCGCGACAACGCATGGGCCCTGCTGCCCGACTTCCGCGGTCGCGTCTGCTACCGCACCGCGACCGGCGAGCCCGTCGAGATCTCCGCCGCCGGCACGACGCCCGACGCCCTCGGCCTGACCACCGAACCGCGGCCGTCGCCGCGCCACGCATGGCTCGACGGCGCATGGACGGTCCCGCCCGCGCTGCTCGAGCGCGAGAAGCGCGAAGCGGCGATGGCCGAGTTCGAACAGCGTCTGGAAACGGCGCGCAAGGCGAACGCCGGCAAGGCCGATGCGTACGCCGCGGGCCTGCTCGACGACGAAGGCATCTACACCTTCAAGGCCTGGTCGGCATACCAGATGGCGCTCGTCTCGGCCATCCAGGCGGACACGTTCCCGAATGCGATCGCGTGGCCCGCCACGCCGGCGCCGTACGTGCCGCCTCCGCCCGCACCGCCGGCGCCGCCGGCCGAGCCTGGCACACCTGCAGTTCCGGTCGCGGATAGCGCGGCCTGATCCGCCCGGGAATCCTCCCGTTTCTCTCACTTGACCACATAGGAGTCGCACACCATGCCGCAGGATTACCACCACGGCGTACGCGTCATCGAAATCAACGAAGGCAGCCGTCCGATCCGCACGATCTCGACGGCCGTCGTCGGCATCGTCTGCACGGCCGACGACGCCGACGCCACCGCCTTCCCGCTCAACACGCCGGTCCTCCTGACCAACGTCGTCGCCGCGCTCGGCAAGGCCGGCAAGAAAGGCACGCTGCGCCGCACGCTCGACGCGATCGGCCGCCAGACCAAGCCCGTCACGGTCGTCGTGCGCGTCGCCGAAGGCAAGGACGCCGCCGAAACGAACACCAACGTGATCGGTGCCGTCACCGCCGACGGCAAGTACACCGGCATGAAGGCGCTGCTCACCGCGCAGGCGCGCTTCGGCGTGAAGCCGCGCATCCTCGCGGCGCCGGGCCTCGACACGCAGCCGGTCGCCGCCGCGTTCGCGTCGATCGCGCAGTCGCTGCGCGCGTTCGCATACGTGTCGGCCAACGGCGCCAAGACGAAGGAAGAAGCCGTTGCATATCGCAAGCAGTTCAGCCAGCGCGAAATCATGGTGATCTGGCCGGACTTCCTCGCGTGGGACGACACGACCAACTCGACCGTCGTCGTGCCGGCCACCGCGTACGCCGCGGGCCTGCGCGCGAAGATCGACAACGACACGGGCTGGCACAAGACGCTGTCGAACGTCGGCGTGAACGGCGTGACGGGCATCAGTGCGGACGTGTCGTGGGATCTGCAGGATCCGGCAACCGACGCGGGCTTCCTGAACGGGCAGGACGTGACCACGCTCGTGAACCGCAACGGCTTCCGCTTCTGGGGCTCGCGCACGTGCTCGGACGATCCGCTGTTCGCGTTCGAGAACTACACGCGCACCGCGCACGTGATCGCCGATTCGATCGCCGAAGCGCAGATGGCCATCATCGACGGCCCGCTCAACCCGTCGCTGCCGCGCGACATCATCGAGACCATCAACGGCAAGTTCCGTGAATGGACGTCGCAGGGCTACCTGATCGGCGGTTCGGCCTGGTACGACCCGGAGCCGAACACGACCGACGTGCTGAAGTCCGGCAAGGCATACATCGACTACGAGTACACGCCGGTGCCGCCGCTCGAAAACCTGATGCTGCGCCAGCGCATCACCGACCGCTATCTCGCCGATTTCGCCACGCGCGTCAGCGCCTGACGTCCGGCCTCACCAGGAGTCACACACAATGGGTATGCCTCGCAAACTCAAGGGATTCAACCTGTTCCAGAACGGCGAGAACTTCGTCGGGCAGGTTGTCGACGTCACGCTGCCAAAGCTCACGCGCAAGATGGAGGACTATCAGGCCGGCGGCATGAACGGCCCGATCAAGATCGACATGGGCCAGGAAGCGATCCAGATCGAATGGACCTGCGGCGGCTTCATGCGCTCGGTGCTCAGCCAGTACGCGATCACGAAGCATGACGGCGTGCTGCTGCGCTTCGCCGGCGGCTACCAGGCCGCGGATTCGACCAGCGTCGACGCGATCGAGATCATCATCAAGGGCCGTCACAGCGTGATCGACATGGGCACGGCGAAGACCAAGGACGAGAACGCGTTCAAGGTCACGACCGTCGCCAGCTACTACAAGCTGTCCGTCAACGGCCAGGACCTGATCGAGATCGACTTCATCAACATGGTCGAGAAGGTCAACGGCAACGACCTGTTCTCGGCACTGCGCAAGGCGATCGGCCTGTAATCCGTGGCCCGGCCGGCGCCACCGGCCGGGCCTGAACCCGCATCACCCCCTTCTCATCCGACAGGACCACCATGAACCCGATTCAACCCGACGACCAGGCCGTGACCGACCTCCAGGCCGCCGCGCCCGCCGCCGCCGTGAGCGCACCGGCTGTAACGCCCGCGCAGGACGATCCGGCCACGCATACGCTCGACACCCCGCTCGTGCGCGGCAACCAGACGATCGACGCGATCACGCTGCGCAAGCCGAAAGCGGGCGAGCTGCGCGGCGTGTCGCTGTCCGACCTCGTCAGCCTCGACGTCACCGCGCTGTCGAAGGTGCTGCCGCGCATCAGCTCGCCGATGCTGACCGAAGCCGATGTCGCGAACATCGACCCCGCCGACCTCGTGCAACTGGGGGGCATCTTCGCCGGTTTTTTGATGCCGAAGGCCGTGAAATCCCGACTGGCCTCCCAGACCGCATAGAAGACCCGATGGCAGACATCGCGACGGTGTTCGGCTGGACCCCGCCCGTGATGGATGCCTTCAGCCTGGCCGAGCTGATGGACTGGCGCGAGCGCGCACGCGTGCGTGCCGGCGCCGAATGAGCGAAACGAGCGACGATGGACAACACCCTGAAACTGCGCGTCATGGTCGACATGGTCGACAACATGACGAAGCCCCTGCAAATGATCCTGACCGGCAACAAGGGGCTGGCCGACTCGCTGAAGGCAAGCCGCCGCGAGCTGGATGAGATGGCGAAGACGCAGCAGCGCGTCGGCGAGTTTCGCGAGATGCGCCGCGGCCTCGCCGATACCGAAACCGCGCTCAAGGGCGCGCGCGCACGCGTCGACGCGCTCGGCCAGGCGCTGGCCGCGTCCAGCTCGCCGTCGCGCCAGATGATCCAGGATTTCGACAACGCGCGACGCGCCGCCGCGAGCCTGGCGGCCACGCACGACCGGCAGGCCGGCAGCGTGGGCCAGTTGCGCGCGCAGCTCGCCGGCGCGGGCATCGACACGCGCAACCTGTCGCGCGACGAACGCAACCTGCGCGACACCATGGCGTCGCGCCGGTCGATGATCGACGCCGGCGTGCGCGGCTACGACGCCGAGCGCGAGCAGCGCGCCGAAGCCCGGCGCGCGCGGATCGAATCGCTGCGCGGCGTCGGCGAGAAGATGGCTGCACGCGGCAAGGCGATCACCGGCACCGGCAAGGAGATGTTCGGCATGCTGTCCGAGCCGCTCAACGCCGCGAAGCAGGCCGAAAGCGAGACGCTGCAGATCCGCGCGATGGGTGCGTCGGCCGACGCGGTGAAATTCGCGCGCGCGCAGCAGGCGTATGGTCAGTCGACCATCGACAACCTGAGCCTGATGCGCCAGTCGCTGGCCGAGGTGGGCGGCGACGAGCAGCGCGCCAAGACCACGATGCCGCTGCTCGCGGACATGAAATTCGCGAACGAGTCGCTGTACGGCAAGGACGAGGGAAAGAAGAACTTCGAAAAGATCATGAGCATGGTGAAGGTGATCGACCTGCGCGGCGGCACCAAGGACAAGGCGGCGTTCGGCGCCGAAGCGGACATCGTGCAGAAAATGATGACGGCCACCGGCGCCAAGGTCAGCGGCGACGAGTGGGGCAAATTCGCCGACGAGGGCGGCGATGCGGCCAAGAAGCTGCGCACGGACACGTTCTACTACCAGATGCAGCCGCTCATCGAGAAGCTGGGCGGAAAGGCCGCCGGCCAGGGCCTCGCGGCGCTCTTCAAGAGCAAGACGAGCGCGCCCGCCGTGCGGCAGCTGACGGAGCTCGGCCTGGTCGATCCGAAGCTGGTCGAGCACGGCAAGAACGGCAAAGTCACCGGGCTCAAGCCCGGTGCGCTGGCGCACAGCGACATGCTGCAGGCGTCGCCGCTCGAATGGCTCGAAAAGGAGCTGCTGCCGAAGCTCGCCGCCAAGGGGATCACCAGCCCCGAGAAGATCAAGGACACGATCGCGAAACTGTTCCCCGACCAGGCCGCGGGCAAGCTGCTCACGACGATGTACGAGCAGCGCGAGCAGATCCACGACACCGAAAAGCAGGCACGCGCCGCCGACGGCATCGGTGCGATGAAGGCGAAAGGCATGGAGTCGACGCAGGGCCGCGAGCTCGCGATGTACGCGCAGCTGCGCGACCTGAAGCTCGAGATCGGCGAGCGGGTCACGCCGATCTACAACAAGGCGCTCGACCTCACGGCAACCGCGATCGGCAAAGTGGTCGGGTTCATGCGCGAGCACCGCACGGCCGCGAACGTGATCGTCACCACGCTGACGGTGCTCGCCGGGCTGTTCGTCGCCGTCGGCACGCTCGCCAGCGTGTTCGGCACCGTGCTCGGATCGATCGCGGTGTTGCGCTTCGCGATGTCGATGGTCAGCGCGTTCAACATGGTCGGGCAGGCGTTCTCGGTACTCGGCCGGCTGTTCATGGCAAACCCGCTGCTGTTCGCGATCACCTTGCTTGCGGGTGCCGCGATCTACATCTGGCAACACTGGGACACGCTCGGCCCGATGTTCATCGCGATGTGGGAAGGGATCAAGGGCGCGTTCGGCGCCGCGGTCGACTGGATCGCCGCGAAATGGAGCGCCACCGTCGAGTGGGTGATGGGCGCAGTGGGCGGCATCAACGACTGGTTCAAGGGCCTCGGCGCAGGCTTCATGGAAATCGGCGGCAACCTGATTTCCGCGCTCATCGACGGCATCACGAATCGCCTCGGCGCGCTGAAGGACACGATCGGCAACCTGGGCACCTCGGCGCTCGGCTGGCTCCGGGAAAAGCTCGGCCTGCAGGCTGCGGACGCGGCCGGCGACGGCGCCGCGGCCGGCACGGCGCGCGCCGCGCGCACCGTCGGCACGATCGCGACAGCGGCGAGCTTGGTCGCCACGCCCGCCTTCGCCGCCAACTCGCCCACCGCCACCGGGCCGCTCGCGCGCCTCAATACGTCGCTCGACTACCACCAGCCGCTCAGGGCGCCGACCGCCGCGAGCGCCGTGCCGGCGTCCGGCCCGGTCACCATCAACATCACGACGCCGCCGGGCGCCAACGAGCAAGACTTCGTTCGCGCGATGCGTGCCGAGATGGACCGCCGCGAACGCGAAAAGGCCTTGCGCACCGGCTCGCGCCTGTCCGATTGATTGTCCGCTGCAAGGAAAGGAAACCTGCCCATGATGATGTCGCTCAACCAGTTCGTCTTCAGCCTGGCGACCGCGCCGTACCGGGAGCTCAAGCGCCAGCGCGGCTGGAAACACGCCACCAGCGCGCGCATCGGCGTGCGCGATGCGAGCCAGTTCACCGGCGTCGGCAATGACACGATCACCCTGTCCGGCTCGGTCGCGCCCGACAACGGCATCGGCGAGATCGCGTCGGTCGAGGCGCTCGCGCGGATGGGCGACGTCGGCGACGCGTACGTGCTCGTCGACGGCCAGGGCTACGTCTATGGCGCGTACGTCATCGAGACGTTGAACATAACGGGCACGTATCACACGAAGGAAGGCGTGCCGCGCAAGATCGAGTTCGATGTGACGCTCAAGCGCGTCGACGACAGCGCGCTGGCCGCGGCGCCGTCGGCGGAAGACGACAGCACGCAGGGCGACGCGCCGCCGGCGAACGACGACGGAGCGGCCGCACGATGAGCACGTTCGACTGCAAGCCGGGCGAACGGCCGACCCGCACCGGGCGCTTGCAGCCGCAGGCCGACTACCGGATCACGCTCGACGGCCGCGACCTGTCTCGCCTGATCGCGCCGAACCTGGTCAGCCTGCAACTGACCGAATCGCGCGCGGACGAGGCCGACACGCTCGAGCTGACGGTCGACGACACGCGCAACACGTTCGCGATTCCGCTGCGCGGCGCGACCATCGCGGTATCGATCGGCTGGGTCGGCGAGCCGCTCGTCGACAAGGGCAAGTTCACTGTCGACACGGTCGAACACACCGGCGCGCCGGACACCATCCGGATCACGGCGCGCTCGGCGTCGATGACGAACGGCATGCAGGAGCGCCGCGAAAAAAGCTGGCACCAGCAGACGATCGGCGCGATCGTGCAGGCCATCGCGGCCCGCCACGGGCTGAAGACGGCCATCGACGCGACGCTCGCGCAGATCCTGATCGAGCACATCGACCAGACGCACGAATCCGACCTGTCGTTCCTGACGCGTCTCGCGAAGCGCTACGACGCCGTGATGACCGTGAAGACCCGCCACCTGCTGTTCCTGCCGATCGGCGGCGGCAAGACGGCGAGCGGCAGGCCGCTCGACGTGCTGCCGCTCACGCGCGCGAGCGGCGACCAGCATCACTACAAGATCGAGCAGCGCGACAGCTACGCGGCCGTGCGCGCGAACTACCACTCGAACGGCAAGGCACAGCGCAAGTCGGTGGTGGTCGGCGACGAGAAGGGCAAGAACACGAAGGTGCTGCCGCAGGACTATGCGACCGAAGCGGAAGCGCGCGCGGCCGCGCAGGCCGAATTCAGGCGCATCCAGCGCCTTCAGGCGACGATGACCTACGCGCTCGCGCTCGGCCGGCCCGAGCTGTTTCCGGAGATGCCCGTCACCGTGTCGGGATTCAAGCCGGAAATCGACGACACGCCGTGGCTCGTGAAGAAGGCGACGCACAAGTTCGCCGATACGGGCTTCACGACGGAACTCGAGCTCGAGGTGCGCGACGATTCGAAGAACAAGAAGGACAAGCAGGACAAGTCGCACCGCAAGCCGGCCGGCAAGCCCTGACGGCGCGCCGTTCGATCAAGCTCGTAGGGAATTCAGGTAGTGGGGAAAGGCGCTGAAACGCGCGACTGACATGTGGAGGAAAGAAGGGCCGGCCTGCGTGGCGATTCCGGATCCCGTTCGCGTGGCGCAGCGCACGCGCAGCCGGGAGCCGGCGCCGCACGTCGTCGCGTGACCCGGTCGCGACGGTGCGGCATGGCCGACGCTCAGCGCACTTGCTGGCGCGCGCCGAGACTCAGGCGTGCGTCCCGCCCGTCGTCGGGCGGCGCCAGCGTGGCGCGCGCATCGCGCAGGTTCGCCATCGCCTGCAGCGCGGCCTCGAGCACCTGGCCGATCGACTGCATCGCGCAGTCGATCGCGGCATGCGCGTCGGCCCGTTCGTCGTCGGTCAGGTTCGTACGACATGGCGGCGAGAACGCCGGCGCCCCGCCTGTGTCCGCATGATGATCAGCAGGCGCCGCCGCGCCAGTCGTACTGTTGTTGTGCTGCATGTTGCTGTTCATTCTTCCGGTCTCCACAAACACAATCATCGACCGCAAGGCCGCCCGACACGACGGGGTAGCCTCGGAATTCCCACCGTCGCCAGCCTTACCGGCTTTCAGAATGCTAAACCAATACTGTATGGATATACAGTTATTGTTCGGATTTTATCCGATGTGTCAGGAGCACGTTTTCAGGATTGGGCACGCCGCCGCCTGCCCGGATCGGGTGAATGATTGCCGGTTTCCGGCGCGCTCGCCGGCGTGCAAACACCCGCGCCGGTCGCACGCCGCGGCTACTTGCCCGATCCCTTCGCCGCGCGCTCGGCCTTCAGCCGCTCGAGCTCGGCCTTCGCGCGATCGACGTTCTCGGCGGTGCGCTGATCGAGCGCCGCGCGGCGATTCTCCGGCAGGCGCTTCGCGCGCCGCGGCGCGGCCGGCTGCAGCATCGCGCCGGTGTTGATGCAGCTCGTGAGGAACGCATGCAGCGATGCCTTGCCGGCGTCGTTGAGCTGCCGGTACATCGCGAGCACGTCGGCCTCGTCGGCGTCGCGGGCGCCCTGCTCCGCCGCCGCTCCGCCACCGCCGGCGGACCGCTCGCCGGTCAGCACGTAGCCGATGTCGACGCCGATCTCGCGAACGGCCAGCAGATAGCCCGCATCCGGCGCGCGTTCGTCCGACTCATATGCGGACTGCGAGCGTCTCGCGACGCCGCCCACGGTCGCAAACTCGTCCTGGCTGAGCCCGATCCGCAAGCGCTCATCCCGCAAGCGACTTCCGATATGTGCCATAAATTACCCATTAATATTGACGAGCCGTTTTTTGCTCATTACACTGGCCTTACCGTAACGCAAGACTAACTCGCAAAGTATACCGACCATGACCACCACCCCAGGTCCGCGCCGTTCGCCGCGCGGCACGATGTCGGACAAGCCCGTCTACGTCGGGCTCACGCCCGCCGAGCGCGGCGAGCTCGAGCAGCTCGCCGCGCAGCGCAACCGCTCGATGTCGAGCATGGCGCGCGAACTGATCCGCATCGGCGCGAGCCACCTGCGCGCGATCGCCGCGCCCCGCTCGCGCAGCGCCCGCCGATGAACCTGCGCGCCTTCATGTCTCCCGATCCCGCACGCGCCCGCCTGCGCATCGCACTGCACGCCGCATCCGGTGTGTCGATTCTGGCGCGGATCCGCGCGTGCGCCCATTCGCCGATCGGCCAACGTTGCAGCGCGCCGGCACAGCCGCGCGCGGTCTCTCGCCCGGAGTAACACGAAATGCGAATCCTGAACCGCTGCCCGCATTGCCGCACGCGCGCCACCGCGCGCAGCAGCCGCGAAATGTCGCTGACCTTCCGCGAAATCACCTTCCAGTGCAGCAACCCCGAGTGCGGCCACACGTACGTCGTGAACATGGAGTTCGCACGCACGCTGTCGCCGTCCGCGATCCCGAACCTGTCGCTGCAGCTGCCGCTCTCGCCGCACGTGCGCGAGCGCATGGCCGCGCAGCTCGAGCTGCCCGTCTGACGCCGCGGGGCCGGTTCTCGCGAACGACCGGCCGGCTGCAGCCCCACTCCCTGTTGGTCCCTCGCATCGTGCCCGTGCGGCGCGAGGGATTGCTTTTGCCGTCGAAAAGGACACCGATGATCTCGACCCGCCTTGGCCGTGCCGCCCCGATGCCTGCCGGCCAGCCGATGTTTCACTGCTTCGCGCCGCGCACCGGCGCGTTCGCCGGGGAGGCGCGCGCATGAGCCGCCATCCCGACCCCGCACCGCACGACGCGGCACTGCGCGCCGCCATCGAGGCGGCCGCCGACGTGCTGAGCTTCGACCACCCGGCCGACAGCGCCGCGCGGCAGTGCACGCTCGCCCGCTTCGTCGCCGCCCTCGGCGATCGCCTGGCGCTCGGCTTCCCGCACTCCGCCGCCGCGCTGCATGCGCTCGCCGCGTCGCCCGCCACCGCGGGCAATCCAGCGCATGCGCTGCGCCATCAATTCGAGCAACAGCAATAAACCCGCACCAACGATGGCCACGATCGACGAACTGAAACAGCGCATCGACCTGCACGACCTCGCCGGCCGCCTCGGCCTGCGGCGCGGCCGCGGCGGCGACAAGGCGCTCTACCACTCGCCGCAGCACGAGGACCGCAGCCCGTCCCTGTCGATCTTCGTGAATCACCCGAAGCACGGCAGCGGCTGGCGCGACCACAGCGCCGACGCCGGCGGCTCGTGCATCGACCTCGTGATGCATGCGCGCGGCGGCACCGTCGCCGACGCCGTGCGCTACCTCCACGACGCATACGGGATCCCCGCCGACCGGCCGGCGCCGGCGGAGCGCCGCGAGAAATCGACCGTCGAGTACATCGCCGATCGCTGCCTCGCCGAGCACGACCGCGTGCGCGCGTACCTCGGCGGCCGCGGCATTGCCGACTCGGCGATCGACGCGGCGCTTGCCGCGCGCACGCTCGGCTTCAACGCGTGGACCAGCCCGAAGATCGCCGCCGGCGACGTCGGCCACGGCGGCCCGGCCGCCGCGTTCGTGGTGCGCGCGCCGGGCGACGCGCGCGTCGTCGCGGTGGACATGCGCTACGTCGACCCCGCGCTCAACGGCGGCGTGAAGACGCAGACCCAGGGCGACAAGGCTGGCTACGGCTGGACCGCCGACGCGCGCCGGCTCGAGCGCGCGAAGCGCGTCTACCTCGTCGAAAGCGCGATCAACGCGCTGTCAATCGACACCTGCGCGCTGCCCGGCACCGCCGCGCTCGCGCTGCGCGGCCTCGCGAACGTCGACGCGATCGACTTCACGTTCCTGCGCGGCAAGCAGGTCGTGATCTGCCTCGACAACGACGCGCCGTTCGCGGACGGCCACCCGCGCGCCGGCCGCCGCCCCGGCCCCGAGGCCGCGTGGGCGCTGTACGAGCGGCTCACTGCGCTGAACATCAGCGCGGTGCTCGTCGACCAGGCCAGCTGGCTCGCCGACCTCGCGGACGGCGAGAAGGTGCAACAGCCGATCAACGACGTGAACGACTACCTGCAGCTGCGCGGCCCGGCCGAGCTCGCGCGCGCGCTCGAGCAGCTCGAACCGTGGCTGATCGCGGGCCTCGCCGGCGACGCCACGCGCCGCGGCCGGCCGCGCATCTTCCTGCCGCCGCACGATTTCGCGCAGTACTGGCGCTTCCGCACGCGGCCGGACTTCACGAGCTACATCACGAAGCTGGACCGCAACGAGGAATCGGGCGTCGAGACGCCCGTGATGACGGATCTGTGCGGCTTCCGCATCGCCGGCATCAGCCGCGTGTCGGTTGCGAGCGCGACGTCGACGATGACGGGCGACGCCGACCAGGCGCCGACCGTCTACTTCGCCGTCTCCGTGCAGGCGCCGCGCCACGGCGCGCAGCTGATCCGCCGCGTGATGCTCGACGACCAGCTGCACAACGTCGACCAGTGGGGCAAGTTCGGCCCGATCTGGGCGCCGGCGCCGTTCAAGCGGATGGTCAACATCCTCGAGCGCGGCGCGGATCTCGGCGCGCGCCAGGCCGCGAACTTCGTCGGGCTCGCGTGGCGCGACGGCCGGCTGATCGTCAACGAAGGCCCGGACTGCTACTTCACCGAAGCGGACAAGCAGTGCCCGTATCACAACCTGACATTCCCGAGCGGCCCGGCGAGCGACGCGCGCCGCGTGATCACCGCATACCAGGCGACGTTCCGGCAGAACGCCGCGACGATCCCGCTCGTGTGGGCGCTCGGCGGCCACCTGAAGGCGCTGCTCGGCTTCTGGCCGCACCTGACGATCCAGGCGAACAAGGGCGCGGGCAAGTCGACGCTGATCAAGCGGCTCGAGCGCTCGCTCGCGTTCACGATGTTCTCCGGGCAGTCGCTGCAGACCGAGTTCCGGCTGCTGACCAGCATCAGCCACACGAGCCACCCGGTCGGCTGGGAAGAACTGTCGGCGCGCCGGCAGGACGTGATCGACAAGGCGGTCGGCCTCTTGCAGGAGAACTACCAGTACACGGTGACGCGGCGCGGCGCCGAGATGACCGAATACCTGCTGTGCGCGCCCGTGATGCTGGCCGGCGAGGACGTGCCGGTGCGCAGCCTGCTCGGCAAGCTCGTACGCACCACGCTCACCGGCAAGCGCGGCCCGCTGATGCCCGACGACCTGCCGCGCTTCCCGGTGCGGCAATGGCTCGCGTTCCTCGCGGGCCTCGACCGGCGCACGGCGCTCGAGCAGTACGCGACGCTGCGCGACAAGGCGCTGGCCCACTGCCGCGCGAGCGGCGAGGACGACGGCGCGCGGCGCATGGCCGGCAACTACGCGGCCGTCGCGCTCGCGTGGCGCTACCTGTGCGAATTCGCCGGCATGGATCCGAGCGAAGGCGACTTCCCGCGCGACCTGATCACCGAGATGAACGGCCACGTCGCCGAGACGAGCGCCGATCGGGAGCCGTGGGTGTGGATCATGGAAACGGTGCTGTCGGAGATCGACGGCGGCAACTACCAGCATCCGTACACGTTCGACACCGTCGACGGCGAGTTCTGCCTGCTGCTGCGCACCGGGCACGTGATGGATCACATCGCGCACACGAGCGCGCTGCGCGACAAGTGGAACGGGCTGCCGGTGAAGTCCGACCGCGTGTTCAAGGCGCAGCTCAAGCACGCGGGCGTGGTCGTCGGCGACAGGGAAGTCGAGCGCCGCATCTATACCCGGCGCGTCGCGCACCTCGTGCCGGTGTCGCTCGAACGCCTGGCCGCGTTCGGGCTGTACGTCGCGGTGCGCGAGGATCTCGCGAGCGATGCGCGGCAAGGCGCACGCGCATGAGCCGCGCCCGGACGATGCAGCGGCCGCGCGCGGGCGTCGATTGCCGCACGGGTGGCGCAGGCAGCGCGGAAAATCCGTGGTTTTCGTGGAGGTGCGCACCTAAGTGCTTGATTTCAGAAGCAAGTGCTGCCACGCGCCACCCGGTTTTCGCCACGGGTCGGGCCGTTTTTGCCACGCGTACGGTTTTCCGGGCGAGCGCCGTCGCCCCTTTCCTTCTTCTCTCTAATTCATTGAAAAAGAAGAAGAAAGAACAGGGAGAAAGGCACGAAATCCGTCCGGCGGCCGCGCCACGGGTGATCGGCGATTTGCCACGGGTCGGCGCACCCGACAGTTTTTCGCGCCACGGGTCGGCAGCGGCATCCACGGCTGACCCGTGGCGCGCCGCGGCATAGATATCCCATAAAAATCATACGGTTATGAAGACAACGGGCCAAAACCACGAATCCACGGGTTGCGCTGCGTGTGCGCCCCCCGCGCAGCGCGCCGACGCGTCGCCGCTGCACACGATCGACCTGCTCGGCGCGGCGGCGATGCTCGGCGCCCATCCCGAGACGGTGCGCCTGAAAGCCAAAGCCGGCGCGCTGCCGGGCCGCAAGGTCGGCAAGCGCTGGATGTTCTCGACCGTCGCCCTGCAGCGCTACCTCGCCGGAGAATGGCTCCCGCGCAGCGCACAGGGCGATCAGCAGGAGGAAGTTGAACCATGTCGCTCTACAAACGGAAGACCAGCCCGAACTGGCAATACAAGCTGTACCCCCCTGGCGGCGGAACGCCGGTACAGGGAAGCACTGGCACCCGCAACAGGGAGCAGGCCCAGGAATTCCACGACCGCCTGAAGGTGGACCTGTGGAATCAGGCGCGGCTCGGCAGGAAGCCGCGCTACACGTGGAACGATGCGGTCGTGCGCTACGTCGGCGAGCGCGACGGGCTGCCGAGCCTGGAAACGTCGAAGACGCACCTGCGCTGGCTCGACCGGCACCTGTCCGGCGTCGCGCTGGCCGACATCGACCGCGACCGCGTCGACGCGATCGCGCTGGAGAAGCGCCGCGAGCCGCTCGTGATCCGCACGAAGCGCGGCATCGTGACGACCGACCGGACCGCCAGCGCCGGCACGGTGCGCCGCGTGATCGGCGTGCTGAAGGCCGTGCTGAATGCGGCCGTCGAATGGGATTGGCTGGACCGCGCGCCGGTGACGAAGCGCGCGAAGGTCGTGGAGAAGCGGATCCGCTGGCTGAGCCAGGCGGAAGCGGAACGGCTGCTGGCCGAGTTGCCCGGCCACCTGGCCGAGATGGCGCGCTTCAGCCTCGAGACGGGCCTGCGCCGCTCGAACGTGACCGGGCTGCAATGGTCGCAGGTCGACATCGCGCGGCGCGTCGCGTGGATCCACCCCGACCAGGCGAAGGCGAAGAAGGCAATCACGGTGCCGCTGTCGGACACGGCGATCGCCGTGCTGCTGCGCCAGCGCGCGATGAAACGCGCGCCCGAGTTCGTCGACAGCGTGTTCGTGTACCAGGGCAAGCCGGTCTACCAGACCACGACGGCCGCCTGGCGCAAGGCGCTGGCGCGCGCCCGCATCCGCGACTTCCGCTGGCACGACCTGCGACACACCTGGGCGAGCTGGCACGTGCAGCGCGGCACGCCGCTCCAGGTGCTGAAGGAGCTGGGCGGATGGGAAACGATGGAGATGGTGCAGCGGTACGCGCACCTGTCGGCGGATCACCTGGCGCAATGGGTCACGCCGCTGATGGCCGAGCCCGCGCCGATGCTGGCTGCAATCCAGCTGCAATGATGCTGCCTGACGAAGGGGGGAAACCGCTGAGAGACTTACTAGACTTGGCGCGCCCGGCTGGGATCGAACCAGCAACCCCTGCCTTCGGAGGGCAGTACTCTATCCATTGAGCTACGGGCGCCTGTGACAGTGGAGCGACCCCGAATGATCGGCCGCCCACAAATGGCAAGACGGCAAGGATACCCGGTTTCCCATGACGCGTCCACCTTGTCGCCGAATCGGCCGTCGGGCGCGCTCTGCGCGGGTAAACACGCGCCTTCGCGCCGCTCGCCGTGATGTAAACGTTCCGTCTATAATCGTCCGTGCTTCTTTGGACAGCCATTTTGCCGTTGCACCGCTCACAATTCCTATTCATGGAGACGAGGCAAGCATGAGCGAAGCACCCCACGAATCTCCCGTCAAAACGCCCGGGCAGCTGATTGCCCTGATCATCGCGTCGTTCGCGGTTCCGATCGCCATCATCATCCTGTTCGCCACCTACGCCAACGTTGCGTTCCGTTACGGAGCGGGGACCGACGCGCTGTCCGACGAGCAGGTCGCGAAGCGCATCGCGCCGCTCGCGCAGGTCGACGTGAAGGACGCCAACGCGCCGCGCACCTACAAGACCGGCGAGGCAGTCTACAAGGCGGTCTGCGTGACCTGCCACGGCACGGGCGCCGCCGGCGCGCCGAAGTTCGGCAGCAAGGACGACTGGGCGCCGCGCATCTCGCAGGGCTACGACACGCTGCTGAAAACCGCGCTGGCCGGCAAGGGCGCGATGCCGCCGCGCGGCGGCACGAGCCCCGACGACTACAGCGACTACGAAATTGCCCGCGCGATCGTCTACATGGCGAACAACGACGGCGCGAACTTCCCCGAACCGGCCGCGCCGGCCGCCAACGCGCCGCAGGCCGCGAACGCCGCCGCGGGCGCATCGGGCGCGGCCGACGCCGCGAGCGCGCAGATCGCCGCCGCGCAGGCCGCGCTCGCCGCGATCCCGAAGGCCGGCGAAAAGCCCGCGGCCGCGCCGACGAGCGCCGACGCCGCATCGGCCGGCAAGGCGTTGTACACGCAGGTCTGCCAGGCCTGCCACGCGGCCGGCGTGCTCGGCGCGCCGAAGTACGGCAGCAAGGAAGACTGGGCGCCGCGCCTGAAGGAACCGATGGACACGGTCTACAACTACGCGCTGCACGGCAAGGGCGCGATGCCGCCGAAGGGCGGATCGACCGCGTCGGACGCCGACGTGAAGGCCGCCGTCGACTACATGGTCAACGCGTCGAAATAAGCGCCGAAGCCACGCGCGCGCCGCCACAACGAAAAACCCCCGCGCTGCGCGAGCATCGCGGGGGTTTTGCCTGAGCGGCCGTCACGCGGCCGCGATCACTTCTGCAGCAGCGCCTTCAGGCTCGCGAGCCGGTCCTTCGGCGACATCGGCGCTTCCTCGGGCGTCGGCGGCGGCGCATCGTCGAGCCCCATCTCGGGGATGAAGCGCGACGCCTCGCACACGACCGTCTCCCGCGCCCGCTTGCGCTTCTTGCACCAGTTCAGGTGCAGGCTGCGCTGCGCGCGCGTGATCGCGACGTACATCAGCCGGCGCTCCTCCTCGATCCGCTCGCTGTCGATCGGGCCGTCGTCCTCGCTGCCGCCGCGGTGCGGCATGATGCCTTCCTCGACGCCGACCAGGAACACGTGCGGATACTCGAGCCCCTTCGACGCGTGGACCGTCGACAGCCGCACCGCGTCCGGGTCCTCCTCCTTGCCTTCGAGCATCGACATCAGCGCGACGGTCTGGATCAGGCCGAGCAGGTTCTTGCCGGTGTCGGCCAGGCCATCCGCGTTGTGGAAGCCTTCCGCCTCGCCGTCGACGGCCTCGGCCGCCTCGGGCTTGGTGCCCTTGCGCTTCAGCCATTCGAGGAATTCGAGCACGTTCTGCCACTTCGACTGCGCCTGCCGTTCGTCGAACGCGTCGTACAGGTAGGCCTCGTAGTGGATCGCCTCCATCATGTCGTCGAGCACGACGGTCGCGGGCTCCTTGTCCGCGCGGTCGGTCAGGCGCTGGATGAAGTCGCAGAACATCCTGAGCGGCTCGATCTGGCGCGCGGACAGCCGCGCCTCGATGCCGCCCATGTACACGGCCTCGAACAGCGACACCTTCGCCTGCCCCGCGAACGAGCCGAGCGCTTCCAGCGTCGTGTTGCCGATCCCGCGGCGCGGCGTCGTGACCGCGCGGATGAACGCGGGATCGTCGTCGGCGTTCGAGATCAGCCGCAGGTATGCGCACAGGTCCTTGATCTCGGCCTTGTCGAAGAACGACTGGCCGCCGGACAGCACGTACGGAATGCGCTCGCGCCGCAGCACCTGCTCGAAGATCCGCGCCTGGAAGTTGCCGCGGTACAGGATCGCGTAGTCGCGGAACTGCGCGCGCCGCTCGAACTTGTGCGCGGACAGCCGGAACACCACCGATTCGGCCTCGTGCTCCTCGTCGTTGCACGGCGTGACGGTGATCGAATCGCCCATCCCGTGCTCGGACCACAGCTTCTTCTCGAACAGCTTCGGGTTGTTCGCGATCACGTTGTTCGCGGCGGTCAGGATCCGCACCGTCGACCGGTAGTTCTGCTCGAGCTTGACCAGGTGCAGCTTCGGGAAATCCTTGCCGAGCTGCGCGAGGTTTTCCAGCGTCGCGCCGCGCCAGCCGTAGATCGCCTGGTCGTCGTCGCCCACCGCGGTGAACGCCGCGCGCGGGCCCGCGAGCAGCTTCAGCAGCTCGTACTGGCACGCATTGGTGTCCTGGTACTCGTCGATCAGCAGGTAGCGCAGCTTGTTCTGCCAGCGATCGCGCACCTGCTCGTTCTTCGCGAACAGCTCGGCGGGCAGGCGGATCAGGTCGTCGAAATCCACCGCCTGGTACGCATGCAGCGTCGCGACGTAGTTGCGGTAGACGAGCGCGGCCTGGTGCTCGTCCTCGTTGGCGGCGATCGTCATCGCCTCCTCCGGCATGATGAGGCCGTTCTTCCACAGCGAGATGGTGCTCTGGATCTTGCGGATCAGGCCCTTGTCGGTCGTGCCGATCTGCTCCTGGATCATCCCGAAGCAGTCGTCCGAATCCATGATCGAGAACTGCGGCTTCAGGCCGACGTGCTCGGCCTCCTGGCGCAGGATCTGCACGCCGAGCGAGTGGAACGTGCACACGGTGAGCTGGTTGACGGGCACCTTGCGGCCTTCCTTGCCGGGCGTGGTGAGCGTCTTGCCCTCGAGCAGCTTCGACACGCGCTCGCGCATTTCGGCGGCGGCCTTGTTCGTGAACGTGACGGCCGCGATGTGGCGCGGCTCGAAGCCTTTCGCTTCGATCAGGTGCGCGATCTTCTGCGTGATCACGCGGGTCTTGCCGCTGCCTGCGCCGGCGAGCACGAGGCAGGGACCGTCGAGATAGCGCACCGCTTCGTTCTGGGCGGGATTGAGGCCTGCGGACATGGTTGCGGATGGTGTTGCGGGTTGACGGCGGGACGCCGGGAGGATGCCGTGCGCGGGGCGCGAGGTCGAGCATGCGGACGCGCGGGCAGGACGCGCATGTTAACACGCCCGCGGCGGCGCATTCCGGAGCCCCGGCGGACGGGGGATCGCGGCGCGCGGCCCTGTCCGTTCGGCCGGTTTTGCGCCGCGAGGGGCAGCCATGCACGACAATGCGCGGCGGCCCCGGACCTTTGCCCGCCCGCCCCGTTCGCCATCCCGTCCCCTTTGACGAAAAGCGACCGTCCGCGAATCGGCGCCATGCCAAAATAGCCGGTCGTCACCGCGCCGCCACCGGCGCGCCGCCCTCGTTTCGCTTGTTGCCAAGGATTGCCATGTCGTCATTGCTCAGGATTGGTCTGATGGGTTTCGGTTTCGCTGGCGCGACGTTCCACGCGCCGGTCATCGCGGCGAGCGGCCGCACGCAGGTCGCCGCGATCGCTACCGGGCAGCCGGTGCGCGCGAGCGCCGCGTATCCGGATGCCCGCATCGTGACCGACCTCGACGCGCTGCTGGCCCTCGACGACATCGAATGCGTGGTGATCGCCACGCCGAACGACACCCACTTCCCGCTCGCGCGGCGGGTGCTCGAAGCCGGCCGCCACGTGGTGGTCGACAAGCCGGTGACGCTCACCTCCGGCGAGGCGCTCGCGCTCGCGCGCCTCGCGAACGCCCGCAGCCGCGTGTTCGCGCCGTTCCACAACCGCCGCTGGGACGGCGATTTCCTCACCGTGCGCCGGCTCGTCGATTCCGGCGAGCTCGGCCGCATCACCCACGTCGCGTCGCACTTCGACCGCTTCCGGCCGCAGGTGCGCGAGCGCTGGCGCGAGGAAGCCGCGCGCGGCGGCGGCCTGCTGCTCGACCTCGGCCCGCACCTGATCGACCAGGCGCTCGCGCTGTTCGGCCTGCCCGACACGGTGAGCGCGACCGTCAAGACCCGCCGCGACCACGGCACCGCGCCCGATTTCGTGCACCTGCAGCTCGGCTATCCGGACAAGGACGTCGTGCTGCACGCCAGCGCGCTGTCGGCGATCGAGCCGGCGCGCTTCACGCTGCACGGCACGCGCGGCAGCTACCAGAAGTTCGGGCTCGACACGCAGGAAGACCAGCTGAAGGCGGGGCTGACGCCCGACCACGTCGAATTCGGCGGTGGCAATCCGCCCGGCGTGCTGCGCGTGCTCGACGGCGATATCGAGACCGAGCGTCCGCTGCCGACGCTCGACGGCCAGTACGCGGAGTTCTATCGCGCGCTCGCCGCGTCGGTCCGCGACGGCGCGCCGTTCCCGGTCACGCCGCAGGACGCCGTCGACGTGATGACGATCATCGAGCTCGCCGCGCGCAGCGAGCACGACGGCCGCCGCCTGCCGTTCGTGCGCAAGACGGTCTGAACCGCGCGCGGCGCTGCCGCTGAACAATCCGTTACAAATGGTGCGGGAACGAAAGTCAGCGGTGCCCCGGTCTGAAGCGTTTCTCGAAAAAGTCGATCCGACACCAAACCGTCAGGAGAAAGTGATGCAACGGTTGATTCGCGCGGCAGTGTGCTGCGCCCTGGTTTCCGCGCTCGCGGCGTGTATCGTGCAGCCGCAGCAGCGTCGCCCGGCGCCTCAGCCCCGCCCCGCCCCGCAAGTCAATCCGCCGGTCAGCCCGCCGCCGGCGCCTCCACAGGTCGTCGGCTACGAGCGGATGCAACAGATCCAGAACCGGATCGACAACCTCGGCCGCCGGATCGACGCGCGCGTCAACGGCGGCTACTACCCGCCGCCGCAGGGCGCCGCGCTGCATCGCCGGCTCGACGTGATCCGCCAGGAATCGACCGACATGGCCACGCAGCACGGCGGCGGCCTGTCGGCCGACGAGCAGCGCGTGCTGAACCAGGAACTCGACACCGCGGCGCGCGCGATCGGCGAGTGAGGCCGGCGCCGGCCGGAAAGCGGCGGCGCCCATGCCGCCGCTTGTCGCGAAGCGACAATGATTTGCCCAAATTGACAAGCCTCAGCCGCTCGCGTACAGTCGCCCGCACGCGTCGGGAGAGCGCGTGACCGCATCGCTGCAACGCCGGTCGCGCCGCCGAAGGGGCACACCCGCAAACTCTCAGGCAAAAGGACCGGCCGCGTCGAAGCAACCCGCCTGCGCATGGCGCAGGCCGCGAGTTTCGCACTCTGGAGAGCGGCAGTAGCCCGTTGCGCACACGCAGCGCGGGCAAGCTGCCCACCGAAGGGGCGCGCGTTCGCCGGGCTGGGCCCGCGGCGCAATCTCTCAGGTATCGAGGACAGAGGGGCATGTACAGGACCGTCCGCAGGCCATTGGCCGCGGCAGTCGACGACATCGCCATTGTCCCGCGCGCAAGCGCCTTGCCTGAGACCCCGATGACCGCACTCAAACATACCCCGCTCAACGCCGCGCACCGTGCGCTCAACGCTCGCATGGTCGATTTCGGCGGCTGGGACATGCCCGTCAACTACGGCTCGCAGATCGACGAACACCAGGCCGTGCGCACCGACGCCGGCATGTTCGACGTGTCGCACATGTGCGTCGTCGATTTCACCGGCAGCCGCGTGCGCGCGTTCTTCGAGCACGCGATCGCGAACCACGTCGGCAAGCTGAAGACGCCCGGCAAGGCGCTCTACTCGTGCCTGCTCAACCCGCAGGGCGGCGTCATCGACGACCTGATCGTCTATTACTTCACCGAGGATTTCTTCCGCGTCGTCGTCAACGCCGGCACCGCCGAGAAGGACATCGCGTGGTTCAACCAGCTCAACGAGCAAGGCGGCTACGGCGTCACGATCGCGCCGCGCCGCGATTTCGCGATCGTCGCCGTGCAGGGCCCGAACGCCCGTGAAAAGGCCTGGGCGACGCTGCCGGCCGCGCGCGCCGCGACGAGCGAGCTGAAGCCGTTCAACGCCGCGCAGGTCGCGGGCACGCCGTTCGGCGATCTCACCATCGCGCGCACCGGCTACACCGGCGAGGACGGCTTCGAGGTGATCGTCCCGGCCCTGCACGTCGAGGCGCTGTGGAACGCACTGCAGCAGAACGGCGTGCGGCCGTGCGGGCTCGGCGCGCGCGACACGCTGCGCCTCGAGGCCGGCATGAACCTGTACGGCCAGGACATGGACGAAACCGTCTCCCCGCTCGACGCGGGCCTCGCCTGGACGGTCGACCTCAGCGCGCCGCGCGCGTTCGTCGGCCGCGACGCGCTCGAGCGCGACGGCACGCGCGCCGCGTTCGTCGGCCTGATCCTGCAGAAGGAAAACGGCAAGGCGGGCGGCGTGCTGCGCGCGCACCAGAAAGTCGTCACGCCGCACGGCGAAGGCGAGATCACGAGCGGCACCTTCTCCCCGTCGATGCAGGAATCGATCGCCTTCGCGCGGGTGCCCGCGGCCGTGCAGATCGGCGACACCGTGCACGTGCAGATTCGCGACAAGCAACTCCCCGCGCGCGTGGTAAAACTGCCGTTCGTGCGCAACGGCAAGGTCCTCGCTGCGTAACGACCGGGGGGCCGCCTCCCGGGAAGCCGGGAAATGGCGCCCGGCGAAACCATACCCGGCGCGCCCCGGCGGCGCGCCAGCAGAACGAACAAACCCTTTTATCCAGGAGCATCCGATGAGCAACGTCCCGGCCGATCTGAAATACACCGACGAACACGAGTGGATCCGCACCGAAGCAGACGGCACGCTGACGGTCGGCATCACCGATCACGCGCAGAGCACGCTCGGCGACATCGTCTTCCTCGAACTGCCGGAAGTCGGCAAGTCGGTGAACGCGGGCGACGCCGTCGGCGTCGTGGAATCGGTGAAGGCCGCGTCGGACATCTACTCGCCGGTGTCCGGCGAGATCGTCGCCGTCAACACGGAAGCCGTCGACACCCCGGAAGAAGTGAACAGCGACGCGTACGGCGTATGGCTCTTCAAGATCAAGCTCGCGGCCGGCGCATCGACCGACAAGCTGATCGACGCCGACGCCTACAGCAAGCTGATCGACTAATTTTCCCTACCCGAACCGCGCGGGGCCGGCCAGCCGGCCCGCGCGGGACCAGAGTCACGCCATGAAGCTCGAACACCCGGACCGCCTGATGAACCGCACGCCCCTCTCGCTCGCTGCGCTCGAAACGCACGACGCGTTCGCCGAACGCCATATCGGCCCCGACGCCGCCAGCCAGCAGGCGATGCTCGACACGCTCGGCTTCGCGTCGCGCGCCGCCTTGATCGACGCCGTGATTCCCGCGTCGATCCGCCGCGCCGAAACGCTGCCGCTCGGCCCGTTCGTACAGCCGAAAAGCGAAGCCGAGGCGCTCGCCGCGCTGCGCGAACTCGCAGGCAAGAACCAGGTGTTCCGCTCTTACATCGGCCAGGGCTACTACGACACGCACACCCCGGCGGTGATCCTGCGCAACGTGCTCGAAAACCCGGCGTGGTACACGGCCTACACGCCGTACCAGCCTGAAATTTCCCAGGGCCGCCTCGAGGCGCTCCTGAACTTCCAGCAGATGGTTGCCGACCTGACCGGCCTCGCCATCTCGAACGCATCGCTGCTCGACGAGGCCACCGCC
Source organism: Burkholderia pyrrocinia (assembly GCA_001527685.1). Taxonomy (GTDB): domain Bacteria; phylum Pseudomonadota; class Gammaproteobacteria; order Burkholderiales; family Burkholderiaceae; genus Burkholderia; species Burkholderia pyrrocinia_D. The sequence goes on along the minus strand of LOZU01000114.1, from coordinate 215,582 downwards.
GCGGCCGAGGCGATGACGCTGCTGCAGCGCACCGGCAAGCCGCGCTCGAACCTCTTCTACGTCGCCGACGACGTGCTGCCGCAAACGCTCGAAGTGGTCCGCACCCGCGCGCTGCCGGTCGGCATCGAGGTCGTCACGGGCCCCGCGGCCGACGCCGCGCAGTCGAACGCGTTCGGCGTGCTGCTGCAATACCCGGGCGTGAACGGCGACGTGCGCGACTACCGCGCGCTCACCGAAGCGATCCACGCGGCCGGCGGCCACGTGGTCGTCGCGGCCGACCTGCTCGCGCTCACCGTGCTGACGCCGCCCGGCGAATGGGGCGCGGACGTCGCAGTGGGCAACACGCAGCGCTTCGGCGTGCCGATGGGCTTCGGCGGCCCGCACGCCGCGTACCTCGCGGTGCGCGACGAATTCAAGCGCCAGATGCCGGGCCGCCTCGTCGGCGTGACCGTCGACGCGCAGGGCAAGCCCGCGCTGCGCCTCGCGCTGCAGACCCGCGAACAGCACATCCGCCGCGAGAAGGCGACCTCGAACGTGTGTACCGCACAGGCGCTGCTCGCGATCATGGCGAGCATGTACGCGGTCTACCACGGCCCGCACGGCCTGAAGACGATCGCGCTGCGCGTGAACCGCATCGCGGCGCTGCTCGCGGCCGGCGTCAAGCAGCTCGGCTTCGCGACCGTCAACGACACGTTCTTCGACACGCTGACGCTCGACACCGGCGCGCGCACCGAACAGGTCCACGCGCTCGCGAACGCGAAGCGCATCAACCTGCGCCGCGTGAGCGCCACGCAGGTCGGCATCTCGGTCGACGAAACGACCACCCGCGGCGACCTCGCCGCGCTGCTCGCCGTGTTCGCGCAGGCCGCGGGCGGCACCGCGCCCGACGTCGACGCGCTCGACGCCGGCCTCGCCGGCATCGCCGCGCTGCCGGCCGGCCTCGAACGCACGAGCGCGTACCTGACGCACCACGTGTTCAACCGCCACCATTCGGAAACGGAAATGCTGCGCTACCTGCGCAGCCTGTCGGACAAGGATCTCGCGCTCGACCGCTCGATGATCCCGCTCGGCTCGTGCACGATGAAGCTGAACGCGACGTCGGAGATGCTGCCCGTCACGTGGCCGGAATTCGGCCAGATCCACCCGTTCGCGCCGGCCGAGCAGACCGTCGGCTACCGCGAGATGATCGACCAGCTCGAGCAGATGCTCGTCGCGGCCACCGGCTACGCGGCCGTGTCGCTGCAGCCGAACGCGGGCTCGCAAGGCGAATACGCGGGCCTGCTGATCATCCACGCGTACCACGCGTCGCGCGGCGAGAGCCACCGCGACGTGTGCCTGATCCCCGCCTCGGCGCACGGCACCAACCCGGCATCGGCGCACATGGCCGGCATGAAGGTCGTGGTCGTCGCGTGCGACGCGCAGGGCAACGTCGACATCGCCGACCTGAAGGCGAAGGCCGACGAGCACGCGAAGGATCTCGCGGCGATCATGATCACGTATCCGTCGACGCACGGCGTGTTCGAGCAGAACGTCCGCGAGATCTGCGAGATCGTGCACGCGCACGGCGGCCAGGTGTACGTCGACGGCGCGAACATGAACGCGATGGTCGGCCTGACCGCGCCGGGCCAGTTCGGCGGCGACGTGTCGCACCTGAACCTGCACAAGACCTTCTGCATCCCGCACGGCGGCGGCGGCCCGGGCGTCGGCCCGGTCGCGGTGGGCGCGCACCTCGCGAAGTTCCTGCCGAACCAGCGCTCGACCGGCTACGCGCGCGGCGAGGAAGGCATCGGCGCGGTGTCGGCGGCGCCGTACGGCTCCGCGTCGATCCTGCCGATCTCGTGGATGTACATCGCGATGATGGGCGCGAAGAACCTCACCGCCGCGACGGAAACCGCGATCCTCAACGCGAACTACATCGCGAAGCGCCTCGCGCCGTACTACCCGGTGCTGTATTCGGGCCCGGGCGGGCTGGTCGCGCACGAGTGCATTCTCGACCTGCGTCCGATCAAGGAATCGAGCGGCATCAGCGTCGACGACGTCGCGAAGCGCCTGATGGACTACGGCTTCCACGCGCCGACGATGAGCTTCCCGGTGCCGGGCACGCTGATGGTCGAGCCGACCGAATCGGAATCGCAGGAGGAACTCGACCGCTTCATCGCCGCGATGATCGCGATCCGCGAGGAAATCCGCGCGGTCGAGGAAGGCCGCGCCGACCGCGAGGACAACCCGCTGCGTCACGCGCCGCACACGGCGGCCGTGGTCACCGCGAACGACTGGCCGCACGCGTATTCGCGCGAGCAGGCCGCGTATCCGGTCGCGTCGCTCGGCACGAACAAGTACTGGCCGCCGGTCGGCCGCGCGGACAACGCGTATGGGGACCGCAACCTGTTCTGCGCATGCGTGCCGATGTCGGAATACGCGTAACGCGCGCGCCGTTCCGGGGTTCGCCCGCACTGTCGTGACGACACACCGCACGCAACCCGGGTTGCGTGCGGTTTTTGCATGCGTCCCCGAAGCAGCTCACGCGCGCGCGCCAATCCGGCTAACATCACACGCGATCCAGCCAATGAAGGAGTTCCGCATGGTGCGTTCGATGTTTCCGGACCACGGCGCGCGGCGCGTGCGCGCCCGCGCGTGGGTGCCGACGCTCGCCGCGTCGCTGTCGATCGCCGCCGCCGGTTTCGGCGCGGCGGGCAGCGCGCACGCGGCGATGAATTTTTGCGCGGCGCCGGCGTTGCAGTCGAGCGAGACGACGCAGGGCGAGCCGGGCGTGCAAGCGCTGATTCGCGGCGTCGACGCGCATCTCGGCGAGCAGCCGAAGGCGCTGCCGCGCGTGCACACCGAAGGCACGCTGCCGCACGAGGGCATCTACGACCAGAGCGCCGCTGCAATGAAGGACATGGACCTGATGCGCGACGCCGCGCTCGCGTGGCGCGTGACGAACGATCCGCGCTACCTGCAGTTCGTCGACCGCTTCCTGTCCGCGTGGGTCGCGACCTACCAGCCGGGTTTCAACCCGATCGACGAGACGCGCTTCGACGGCCTGATCCTCGCATACGACATGACGGCGAGCGCGCTGCCGGTGAAGACCCGCAACGCGGCGTCGGCTTTCATCGCGAAGCTCGGCGCCGGCTACGTCGAGCGGATCGACGCGCAGCCGCGCCCGCTCGCCGGCACCTGGCGCAACAACTGGCAGAGCCACCGGATCAAGCTGATCGCGCTGTCCGCGTTCACGCTCGGCGACCGCAAGATGATGAACGCCGCGCAGCGGCTGTTCGTCGAGCATCTCGCCGACAACATCGGCGCGGACGGCACGACCTACGACTTCACGGAACGCGACGCGCTGCACTACGCCGTCTACGACCTGCAGCCGCTCGCGACCGCCGCGCTGGCCGCGCGCCGCTTCAACCGCAACTGGCTGCGCGAACGGGGCTCGAACGGCGCGACGCTTGCCGCCGCGCTCGACTGGCTCGTGCCGTATGCGCTCGGCGAGAAGACGCACGAGGAATTCGTGCACTCGCCGGTGCCGTTCGACGCGAAGCGCCGCGAAGCCGGGATTCCCGGCTACACGGGGCAGTGGGACCCGAAAAACGCCACCGAACTCTTTCATCTGGCCGCGCGCCTCGACGGGCGCTACGCCCGCGTCGCGCGGCAGCTCTCCCCGACGCCGCCCGCATGGCTAGCCGCGTGCTTGCCGCTGCAGGCGCGCTAGACTATTTACAGCAAGACAGGAAACGAAATGGCAGTCAGCGTGTTTGACCTCTTCAAGATCGGCATCGGCCCGTCCAGCTCGCACACGGTCGGCCCGATGCGCGCCGCGCTGATGTTCGTCCAGGGCCTCGAGCGCGACGGGCAGCTCGACGCGACCGCGAACGTGAAGGTCGAGCTGTACGGCTCGCTCGGCGCGACCGGCAAGGGCCACGGCACCGACCGCGGCGTGATGCTCGGCCTGCTCGGCGACGCGCCCGACACCGTCGATCCCGAGACGATCGCCACCCGGCTCGAAGCCGTGCGCACGTCGAAGACGCTCGCGCTGCTCGGCAAGCACCCGATTCCGTTCGTCCTCAAGGAGCACATCGCGTTCTACCGCCAGGCGCTGCCCGAGCACCCGAACGGGATGAAGCTGCGCGCGACCGACGCGAGCGGCGCGGTGCTCGTCGAGCGCACCTACCTGTCGGTCGGCGGCGGCTTCGTCGTGACGGCCGGCGCGCCGAACACCAAGGTGCTGAGCGCGGCCGAGCAGATGACGCACCCGTTCCGCTCCGCGGCGGAGCTGCTCGCGCTGACGGAAACCACCGGCAAGTCGATCGCGCAGCTGATGTGGGAAAACGAGCGCGCGTGGCACACCGAGGAGGAAACCCGCGACGGCCTGCTGAAGATCTGGGGCGTGATGCAGTCGTGCGTGTCGCGCGGCTGCGGGATCGGCAACCCGGATGCCGAGGGCAACCTGCCCGGCCCGTTCCAGGTGAAGCGCCGCGCGCCGCAGCTGTACCGCGCGCTGACCGGCAGCCCGGAGCGCGCGCTGCAGGATCCGCTGTCGATGATCGACTGGATCAACCTGTACGCGATCGCGGTCAACGAGGAGAACGCGGCCGGCGGGCGCGTCGTGACCGCGCCGACCAACGGCGCGGCCGGCATCATCCCGGCGGTGCTGCACTACTACACGCGCTTCACGCCGGGCGCGAACGAACAGGGCGTGATCGACTTCCTGCTGACGGCCGCCGCGATCGGCGTGCTGTACAAGCTGAACGCGTCGATTTCGGGCGCGGAAGTGGGCTGCCAGGGCGAAGTCGGGGTCGCCTGCTCGATGGCGGCGGGCGCGCTCGCCGCGGTGCTCGGCGGCACGCCGCGCCAGGTCGAGAACGCGGCCGAGATCGGCATGGAGCACAACCTCGGCCTCACCTGCGACCCGGTCGGCGGGATGGTGCAGATCCCGTGCATCGAGCGCAACGCGATGGCATCGGTGAAGGCCGTCAACGCGGCGCGCATGGCGCTGCGCGGCGACGGCACGCACTACGTGTCGCTCGACTCGGTGATCAAGACGATGCGCGAAACCGGCGCCGACATGAAGACGAAGTACAAGGAAACGTCGCGCGGCGGGCTGGCGGTGAATATCGTCGAGTGCTGATGGCGGTATGGTCGAGCAGGAGCGGGCACGGCATTACCGGCCGTCGCGCTTGGCGTGCTCCTGCTTGCCACGGCCGTCGGCCATGAAATCCGGCCCGAATTTCGCGAACTTCTCGAGCACGCCGGCCAAAGAACGCCGCACCGGTCGAATGCGGATTTCATCACCCACGCGCTCGATTTCGAGTTCGATGTCGCTGCGCTCGTAGGCCAGATCCGCGGGAATCCGCACGGCCTGCGAATTGCCGTTCCTGAACAGTCTGGTGGTATGCATCGTCAGCTCCAACTTTCGTTACGGCCACTGCTGCCGCGCATGCAGCACGCGCAGAATCTCGATGACGCCCTCGGCTCGCCGGATGCGATACACCAGCACGTAGTTCGGCGCAATCACGCACTCGCGAGTGCCCGGCACGCGCCCCGGCCGATACAACTCGGCGTGCGCCGGCAGTGCCTCGGCCATTTCATCGATCCGTTCGTCCAGCGCCAGCGCGGCCGCGGGATTGTCCCGGCCGATGAAGTCCATGATTGCGCCACGATCCTCGCATGCGTTCGGATTCCAGTGCAGCGCGAACGTCAAACCTTGCCCCCATGCTTCGCGATCCGCTGTCGCAGCGCCTCGCGGCGCGAAGCAAACTCGGCCTTGACCTCGGCGTCGGGAATGGACGGACGCGGATCGTCCAGGGCCCGCTGCACCTGCTCGCGGAACCAGCGATCGTAAGCAGCCGCTTCGTGGGCCGCTTTCAGCGCAACCGCGCGATCGGGCCGGGTGGCCCGGCCGGCGGCATCGGGATCGAAATCCGAAGCGTCCACGTCGAATCGGCTGATGCCGATCTCGCGCAGAAAACCAACCAGCGTTTCGAATCGGCGAAACACGCGCACGTCGCCGCGCCTGGCCGACAGAAAGCGCTCGGTCGTGCCATAGCGGGCCGCGACGGTCCAGCCGTTGCCGTGGCCAACCACGCGTGCATCGCGCACGGCGCCCGCCTCGACAAGCTGCGTGAGTGTCTTCTGGTCGATCGTTTCGGTTGCCATGATGATTCTTTGCCCCATCGATGATTCAAGGGGAAATCTTACTATTAGATGATCGACCATTTTACTGTTAATTGGCAGCATCGTTTCAGCGATCCGGTCGGGATTCGACTCGGCACCCGTTGCGGTACTTTTCATCGGTCACGAAACGCGCGCAAGCTGACCTTCCGGCCAACCGATGATCTTTCCCTCACCCGCGTTCCGACACTTTTCACCTCCCCCCCAACCGGCGTAAGCTGTACGTCCCGCTACCCAGGGAGACGGCATCCCATGTCGCATTCCGAGGATCTCGAGCCGCGCGGCGTCAACGGCGCGCGCCTGCTCGTCGATGCGTTGCTCGCCAATCACGTCGAACGCGTGTTCTGCGTGCCGGGCGAGAGTTTTCTCGCCGTGCTCGATGCGCTGGCGGACCACACCGCGCGCATCCAGACGGTGGTCTGCCGCCACGAGGCGGCCGCCGCGAACATGGCGGAGGCGGTCGGCAAGCTGACCGGCCGCCCCGGCATCGCGTTCGTCACGCGCGGGCCCGGCGCGACGCACGCGTCGATCGGCGTGCACACCGCCTTCCAGGATTCGACGCCGATGATCCTGTTCATCGGCCAGTGCGCGCGCGAGCACCTCGATCGCGAGGCGTTCCAGGAAATCGACTACCGCCGCATGTTCGGCGAGATGGCGAAATGGGTCGCGCAGATCGACGATCCGCGCCGCCTGCGGGAATACCTGAGCCACGCGTTCCACGTCGCGACCTCCGGCCGCCCGGGCCCGGTCGTGCTCGCGCTGCCCGAGGACGTGCTGTCCGAGCCGTGCGCGCCGCAGCCGGTCGCGCCGCCCGCGAGGCGCGTCGCGGCCGCGCCGTCCGCCGCGCAGATCGACGAGCTGCGCGAGCGGCTCGCGCGCGCGGAGCGGCCGTTCCTCGTGGTCGGCGGCAGCGGCTGGACGACCGACGCCTGCGCGCACCTGCGCGGCTTCGTCGAGCGCTGGCAGCTGCCGGTCGCCTGCGCGTTCCGCTACCAGGACACCTTCGACAACGCGCACCCGAACTACGCGGGCGACGTCGGCCTCGGGATCAACCCGGCGCTTGCACGGCGCATCCGCGACGCCGACCTGCTGTTCGCGCTCGGCCCCCGCCTCGGCGAGGCGACCACCGGCGGCTACACGCTGCTCGAGATCCCGAAGACGCGCCAGACGCTGATCCACGTCCACCAGGGCGCGGACGAGCTCGGCCGGGTCTACGCGGCCGACCTGCCGATCGTGTCGGGCATGCCGGAAATCGCGGCGCTGCTCGCCGCGCTCGAGCCGCCGCCCGCGCCCGCGTGGGCCGGCAGCGCGGCCGACGCACATCGCGCGTATCTCGACTGGCACGCGCCGCTGCCGATGCCCGGCGACGTCCAGCTCGGCGACGTGATGACGCAGCTGCGCGAGCGCCTGCCGCACGACGCGATCCTGACCAACGGCGCGGGCAATTACGCGATCTGGCTGCACCGGCACTTCGCATACCGGCACTTCCGCTCGCAGCTCGCGCCGACCAGCGGCGCGATGGGCTACGGGGTGCCGGCCGCGCTCGCCGCGAAGTCGCTGTACCCGGCGCGGCTGGTCGTCGCGCTCGCCGGCGACGGCTGCTTCATGATGGCCGGCAACGAGCTCGCGACCGCGATGCAGTACGGGCTGAACATCGTCGTGATCGTCGTCAACAACGGGCATTTCGGCACGATCCGCATGCATCAGGAGCGCAACTACCCGGGCCGCGTGCACGGCACCGGGCTGACGAACCCGGATTTCGCCGCGTATGCGCGCGCGTTCGGCGCGCACGGCGAAACGGTCGAGCGCACCGCCGACTTCGCGCCCGCGCTCGAGCGCGCGCTGACCTGCGGGCTGCCGGCGCTGATCGAGATCCGCGTGCCGCAGGACGCGTGCACGCCGGCCGCGACGCTCGAACAGATCCGCGAACAGGGCCGCCGCGCGCGCGGCGCATGACGATGGGCGCGGCGGCGCCGGCGGGAACCGCGCTGTCGGCCAGCGACGCGCTCGTCTGGCCGGGCACGCTGCTCGCGCCGGACCGTACGCTCGTCGCCCCCTACGATCTCGAACACGACCACGGCGCCGCGGCCGGCCACGTGCCGGCCGCGCCCGCGCTGGGCCTGCTGCACGCCGCCACGCAGCCGTTCCGGCTCGATTACGACGGCACGATGCACGTGCACGTGATCAACGGCATGGGTGTCACGCTCGGCGATTCGGTGATCGGCCTGACCGCGCTCGCCGCGCTGCGCGACGCGCACCCGGGGCTGCGCTTCACGCTGTACCGCCCGGCCCGCGCGCCGCGCTACGTCGAAGCGCTGTACGCGCTCGCGGCCGGCGTCGTCGCGCCGGCGCACACGCTGCCGTGGCCGGCCGACGCGCTGCCGGCCGGCGCGATCCGCATCGATGTCGGCAACCACCTTTACTGGCCGGATTTCGCGCGGCGGCCGATGATCGATTTCTTTCTCGCGGCGCTCGGCGCCGACCCGGCAGCCCTGCCCGCGGCAGCGAAGCGCAACCGCTGGCTCGCGCGGCTGCCGCTGCCCGCGCTGCCGGATGGGTGGCGGCGGCCGTACGTGCTGTTCTGCCCGAGCGCGAGCACCGCGGTGCGCAGCGTGCCGCCCGCGTGGCGCGCCGCGTGCGTCGACCGGCTCGCGCGGCGCTACCGGCTGCCTGTCGCCGGCTTCGAGCCGCTCGCGCATCCGGCTTATACCGATGTGAGCCCGTTCGCGCGCGATACCGCGGCATTCATCGCGTGGGTCAAGGGCGCGAGCATGCTGTTCTCGTCGGATACGGCGGCGCTCCATCTCGCGGACGGTTTCGACGTACCGACGCTCGCCTGCTTCACGACGATCGCGCCGGAGTTGCGCATGCGCGACTATCCGCATTGCGTGCCGGTCGCGCTCGACGTGCCGGACGCGCTGCGCGGAATTCATCGCAGCGAAGCGCCGGACGATCTCGCGGCGGTCGAGGCCGCGTATCGCGCGCTCGATTGGGATGCGCTCGACTGGCCGGCGCAGGGCCGGGCAGCGGTCGATCAGGGGTGATGTTCCGGACGCAACGCGCCCGCGTCACCCCGCCGCGACCATTACCGCGCTGTCGCGCAGCGTCTCCGACGGCCGCTTGCCGAACATTCGCCGGTAGTCGGTCGCGAACTGGCTCAGGTGCCAGAAGCCCCACGCCTCGGCGACGTCCTGCACGGACCCCACCGCGCGTCCGCACAGGTCGCGCCGCGCACCGTTGAGCCGCAGCGTGCGCAGATAGGTCGCGGGCGCCATCCCGAGCACGTCCTGGAAACAGTACTGCAGCGTGCGGCGGCTCACGTGCAGCTGCTCGCACAGCTCCGGCACGCCGACCGGGCGCGTGCGGTGCGCGAGCACGTAGTCGCGCGCCTGCTCGACGATCCAGCGCCGGCGGGCGAGCGCCGTGCCGGCCGCGCCGTCGGCGGGCAGCGCGCACACGTCGAACAGCGCGGCGAGCACCTCGGCCTGCAGGTCGTTGCGCTGCGGGTCCGGCAGCGGCGCGACGGCGGCCGCCGCGTCGTCGAGCCGGTGGCCGAGCAGCGTGCACAGCCGCGTAAGCCGCGCCTCGCCAACCTGCATCACGCTTTGCGTCGGCAGCCGCTCGTCGAGCCCGCAGTGCTCGACCTGCTCCGCATAGCGGCGCAGCACGTCGCCGCGCACGACCACGCCGTAGATCGCGAACTGCGCGGGCGTCAGCAATTCGAATTCGACGTTGCCGGGACGGAACGCGAGCGCGCCGGCGTCGATCCGCTGCGCGTCGACGCGCGCGCCGCCGTCGCGCACGAGCGGGATGCCGAACCAGTACGCATCGCCGCGCACCTCGCACGCCTGGCGCAGCGTGTGGCTCGTCGATTCGCGAAACAGCTTCATCGTGTCGAGCGGCAGCTCGGTCAGCGTGCCGACGAAGCGGCCCGCCGCGAGCTGGTCGTAGGTTTGCCGCCAGCCGATCAGGTTGCGCGCCTGCTCGTCGGCATCATGCGCGACGCTGACGACAGCCTGCCCGGCCGGCACGTCGCCGCCTTGCGCGTTGCACCGCGTGTCCTCGGCGGTCGGTTCGCCGGCGCCTGCCACTCGTTCGTCCATCGTGTTTCTCCTGTCGCCCCGGAACTCCGCAGGCCACGCAAGTCCCGTGCCGAATCGCGCATGTTCCGTACGCGATCCGGCGGAAAGCCCGTCATTCAACGACGGCGCGCCCGGCCGCGCAATGCGTACTGACCGGGATAGCGCGCGGCGCGCACCCGGCTGGTGCAGCCGCCGGGCGTCGTGCGCGCCGCCGGCCCGATTACGCGCCGTCGCCCGGCCGCAGCCGCACGACGCGCGTGCCGCAATTGCCGTAGGCCTGCGCGACCGTCAGTTCGACGATCGGGCGATCTGCCGGCCACGGCATCACGTCGCCGTCGGGCAAACCCTCGCGCACGACGGCCCGGCCGTTGATCCGGTAGCGGATCCCGCGCAGGAAATCGACGAACAGCAGCCCGACGCCGTTGCCGTCGCAATGCGCCGCGCAGATCCGCCCGCCCGGCCCGGCCGCGCGCGGCAGCGCGAAGCGCAGCGTTTTCGTATCGACCACCCTGACGACCGGCAGGCGTTCGCCCTGCGCGTCGCGCATCGATTGCACGATGTCGCAGCTCACGCGCGCGTCGCCACCGGCGCTGGCGCCGACGGCGACGAACATGAACGGTTGGGTCTCAATGAATTGCCGCACGCCGATGCTCACCCGCGTGGTGACGACATCGCGCATGTGCTCGGCCTCGTCCGCGACGCCGAACCGGCGATGCGCGTCGAGCTCGCCGTCGTGAAAGACCGGATGCCGCGAAGCCGGTCGAACGGGTTCCGCCATGTCGGCTCCTTGCGGGTTGCACCGGCGAGACAGCCACCGGGCGCGCCACCTGCGCCTGGCCGGCCGCGCCTGGCCAGCCGCGCCGGGCCAGCCGCAACCTGCATCGTTGCGGCCGGCCCGTGCCCGAACACCCGCTTCGGTCAGAAGAACCCGAGCGCCTCGGCCTGGTAGCTGACCAGCAGGCACTTCGTCTGCTGGTAGTTCGACAGCGCCGTCTTGTGCGTCTCGCGACCGATGCCCGACTGCTTGTACCCGCCGAACGCCGCATGCGCGGGATACAGGTGATAGCAGTTGGTCCACACGCGGCCGGCCTCGATCTCGCGGCCCATCCGGTACGCGCGCGTGCCGTTGCGCGTCCACACGCCCGCGCCGAGGCCGTAGAACGTGTCGTTCGCGAGTTCGATCGCGTCCTGTTCGTCCTTGAACGTCATCACCGACGCCACCGGCCCGAAGATCTCTTCCTGGAACACGCGCATCTTGTTGTTGCCGAGCAGCATCGTCGGCTTCACGTAATAGCCCGTGCCGAGTTCGGCCGCCGGCGCCGTGCGCTCGCCGCCCGTCAGGCATTGCGCGCCTTCGCCGCGACCGATGTCGATGTACGACAGGATCTTGTCGAGCTGCTGCTGCGACGCCTGCGCGCCGATCATCGTCTGCAGGTCGAGCGGATGGCCGGCCTTGATGCGCTCGACGCGCGCGACCGCCTTCTCGATGAAGCGCTCGTAGATCGATTCCTGGATCAGCACGCGCGACGGGCACGTGCACACCTCGCCCTGGTTCAGCGCGAACATCGCGAGCCCTTCGAGCGCCTTGTCGAGGAACGCGTCGTCCTGGTCGAGCACGTCGGCGAAGAAGATGTTCGGGCTCTTGCCGCCCAGCTCGACCGTCGACGGGATCAGGTTGTCGGCGGCCGCGTGCAGGATGTGCTTGCCGACCGGCGTCGAGCCCGTGAACGCGATCTTCGCGATGCGCTTGCTGGTCGCGAGCGCTTCGCCGGCTTCCTTGCCGAAGCCGTTCACGATGTTGATCACGCCCGGCGGGAACAGGTCGCCGATCAGCTCCATCAGCACGAGCACCGACGCGGGCGTCTGCTCGGCCGGCTTCATCACGATGCAGCAGCCGGCCGCGAGCGCCGGCGCGAGCTTCCAGGCGGCCATCAGCAGCGGGAAGTTCCACGGAATGATCTGGCCGACGACGCCCACCGGCTCGTGGAAGTGGTACGCGACCGTGTTGTCGTCGATCTCGGAGATGCCGCCTTCCTGTGCGCGGATGCAGCCCGCGAAATAGCGGAAGTGGTCGACCGCGAGCGGCAGGTCGGCCGCCATCGTCTCGCGCAGCGGCTTGCCGTTGTCGATCGTTTCCGCGACGGCGAGCAGCTTCAGGTTCTTTTCCATCCGGTCGGCCGCGGCGAGCAGCAGGTTCGCGCGCTCCGTCACCGACGTCTTGCCCCACTTGCGGCGCGCGGCGTGCGCCGCGTCGAGCGCGACCTCGATGTCGTCCGCGCTCGAGCGCGGAATGCGGCAGAACGGCTGGCCGTTGATCGGCGACACGTTCTCGAAATACTCGCCCTTGACCGGAGGCACCCACTTGCCGCCGATGTAGTTGTCGTACTGCTGACGGTACGGGTATTCGACGTCGAGGCCCAGTTGTTTCAGGTCAAACGGGTTCATCAGTGTCTCCTGTTCATCATGCTTTGTCGGAATGCGGCGCCGGTTGGTTGCGCATGTCCGTTTACGCAACTTGCATGCCAAACACCCCGCATGCGGCCGGCACGGCGTTGTGCCGCGCGCCGCGCGCGAGTGTCGCGGGCAACTGCTCCAAACCTGAACACCCGGCTTGATCCGCGCCGTGCGTGACGTTCGAAATTCCAACAGTGCAGGCGGGGCGGCGCGCGGCGGATGCGCGTCGCTTGCGGGCGTGGCGCGTGGCATGTCGCTTGCGTCTGCGTTCGGTGCATCCGTTCGCGTTCATCGCCCCATGACACTTCACGGCCCCCTTTCCGCCGACGCGATCGCGTTCATCCGCGCGCAGGCGTTCCTGATCGTCGCGACCGCGAATGCGGCGGGCGACAGCGATTGCTCGTACCGCGGCCGGCAGCCGCGCGCCGACGGCACGTTCGAGCCGCTCGTCGACATCCCCGATGCGGGCACGCTCGTGCTGCCCGACTTCGCGGGCAACAACCTGTTCAACACGCTCGGCAACCTGCTCGTGAATCCGGCCATCGCGCTGCTGTTCGTCGATTTCCCGCGCGAGACGTCATGGCTCGTGCAGGGCCGTGCGACGATCGACGAAGACACGCGCCGCTGGGCGCATCTGTGGCCGATGGCGCTGCGTTATGTCGTGATCGCGGTCGACGGTGCGTATGCGCGAGTAGATACCGGGCTGCCGCGACTCGTTCCGGCCTAGAGACCGGTCACGCCGGCCCCGCCTTCCGACCGCCCAGAAACACGAACACAACCACCGCACACAGCAGCGTCACGACCGCGAGCCCGATCAGCAGATGGTCGAACGCCTGCGTGTAGCTCCGCAGCAGCACCGCGCGCCCGGTGTTCGGCAGCGCCGCGGCCGCGCCGCCGAGGTCGCCGGTCGCCAACCGCGCGGCAGCCCGCACGACCGCGTCGGTCGTGGCGGCAGCATCCGGCGCCGAGCCCGCCACAGCCGCCGCGCGCAGCCCCGCCTGCGCAAGCGCCGCGAGCACCGCGCCGGCGATCGCGAGCGCGATCCCCTCGCCCGCGACCCGCGTCGTGCTGAAGATGCCGGTCGCCATCCCCGCGCGCTCCTTCGGCACGACGCTCACCGACAGCCCGTCCATCAGCCCCCACGGCATCCCGGCCCCGACGCCGATCGCGAGCATCGGCGCGATCGCCGCCGGCCCCGCGCTGTTGCGCAATGCGACGCTCAGCCACCCGAGCCCCGCCGCCGCGACCAGCAGCCCGACGCCCGAGATCACGCCGGCCGACAGCCAGCGCGTGAGCGTCGCCGCGACCAGCGGCACCACGAGCATCGGCGCGGAAATCGCGAGCATCAGCCAGCCCGCGTCGATCTCGCTGAAGCCGTCGATGCCGATGAAGCGCAGCGGCAGCACGACCAGCAGCACGATGTAGCAGCAGCAGGTGGACACCGGCAGCACCTGCACGCCGACGAAGCGCGGGATGCGGAACAGCGACAGGTCGAGCATCGGCCGCGCGACGCGCGCCTCGATCGCGACGAACGCGGCCGCGAGCAGCGCCGCGCCGGCCAGCTGGCCGACGACGAGCGGGCTCGTCCAGCCGCGCTCCGGCGCCTCGATCACACCGAACGTGAACAGCGTCAGCGCGGCCGTGAACGCGGTGGTGCCGGGCCAGTCGAGCCCCGTCGCATGCGGGTCGCGCGACTCGCGCATGCGCGGCAGCCCGAACCCGAGCGACAGCGCGCCGGCCACCGCGCCCGTCAGGAAGATCGCGCGCCAGCCATAGCGCGCGATCAGGCAGCCGGCCAGCACCGGGCCGAACGCGAGGCCGATGCCGAAGGTCGTGCCGAGCAGGCTGAACGCGCGCGTGCGCGCCGGGCCGTCGAACTCCTGCGCGAGCGCGGCGGTGCCGCCCGCCAGCGCGGCCGCGGCGGCCAGCCCCTGCGCGGCGCGCAGCAGGTCGAGCGCGAGCATCGTCGGCGCGAACGCGAGCGCGACCGACAGCAGCGTGAAGCCGCCCACGCCGATCGCGAACACGCGCTTGCGGCCGAACTGGTCCGCGAGCGCGCCGGCGGCCATCAGGAAACTGCCGAACGCGAGCATGAACGCGTTCGTGATCCAGTTCAGCGCGACCGGCCCGCCGTGCAGGTCGCGGCCGATCGCGGGGGTCGCGACCGCGCCGCCCGAAAAGCTCAACGGCAGCGCGACGGCGGCCGCGCACACGGCGGCCAGCACCAGCATGCGACGGTGCGCCGGCGCGGCGGAAAAGGTGGAATCCATCATCGCTCCTCGAAGAATCGGCGCCGGGGCGCCATTGGAGCGACACACGATAATTCGGATTGAATCGCGGAAAAACCATGCATGATTCCGGATATAGCGGACTAAAATTCCTGAATCTCAAAAATGAAGGCCGCCGCCACCTCGATGAACAACCTGAACGGCATCGTCGCGTTCGTCCGCACCGCGGAAACGCTGAGCTTCGTCGCGGCCGGCCGCACGCTCGGCATCTCGGCGTCGGCGGTCGGCAAGACGATCGCGAAGCTCGAACAGTCGCTCGGCGTGCGCCTGTTCCACCGCACCACGCGCCGCGTGACGCTCACCGACGAGGGCCGGCATTTCCACGCGCGCTGCCAGCAGATCCTCGAGGATTTCCGCGACGCCGAGGCGATGGTGACCGAATCCGCGCAGCGCCCGCGCGGCAAGCTGCGCGTGAGCCTGCCGGTGATCGGCTACCGGTTCCTGCTGCCGGTGCTGCCGGCATTCAAGCAGCAGTATCCGGACGTCGAGCTGGACCTGGATTTCAACGACAGGATGGTGGACGTCGTCGAGGGCGGCTTCGACGCGGCGATCCGCAGCGGGCCGCTGTCGGATTCGAGCCTGATGTCGCGGCGGCTCGGCCCGTTCGGGTTCGTGCTGTGCGCGACGCCCGCGTATCTCGCGCAGGCCGGCACGCCGCGCGCGCCGCGCGACCTCGCGGCGCACGATTGCGTGCGCTACTGCTTCCCGACCACGGGCAAGCTGCAGGACTGGGCGCTCGCGTCCGACGACGGCACGCCGCTGAAGCTGCGCACCGCGATGACCTGCAACAACATGGAAGCGCTGCGCGGCGCGGTGCTCGCGGGCCTCGGCATCGGCTACATGCCCGACTTCCTCGCGCGCGACGCGCTGGAACAGCGCGCGCTCGTCACGGTGCTCGACGACTACCGGATCGCGCCCGGGCAGTTCTCGATCGTATGGCCGTCGAGCCGGCAGTTGTCGCCGAAGCTGCGTGTGTTCGTCGACTTTCTGCGCGAGCGGCTGTTCAGATAGCCAAGTGGTGGATAACTCAGGGCCCCGTGTGTTCGCAAAGTTAGGAGAATTACGGTTGTGAATATGATTGATCTATATGCCATCCACGAGGAAAAAGCTCGGGAGGGCCTTCTGACGATTCACCCTTCTCGATGGCTGTACGTCGGCCGTCAAATGGGGCGAGGCGGTGTCTTCGATCTTCTCTCCCAGGGGACACAGGAAATTCGAGTTGGCGGCCAACTCGTCGAACACTTTGGGCAACTTCGTGACGTAGGTTTGAACAGCAAAGTACGCTATAAGCATGGCTACTACTTTGCTACACCTGAGATTGCTGAGCGATATCACAAATACGTCCCGCGAGATCGTGGGCTCGAATGTGCTGTACGAGATGTGTTATCCGTACGGAACCCAGCCGGGCAAGCCGAAGTTCACACCCCTGTCGGCTACATCGATCTTCTACTTCCCACAGCTGTCGTAGAGGTAAAGGACTTCGTTAAATGGAAGCACGCACTTGGGCAAGTACTCGCGTATTCAAGTTATTACCCAGGTCGACGTAAGATAATCCATCTCTATATTCCCAGCTCTCAAAGCCCAGAACTATCAGAACAACTGAAGATTTGCACCGGATTTAATGTGGACATCACGTGTCAAAACCTTCTACCTAGCCGACTTGGCCCTATGTCAAAACTCGGCGAGGAGTTTGACGCTCGAGCCACGGCACGCATATGAAACGCGAACCCATGGCGTGCCGTTCGCGCAACCCGACTTATTGCTTCAATGCATCTATCGGCGCGATTTGTCTGACACCTATACTCATCGCCGCCAGCTGATTTATCGCCTACCCTGCTGACCACGACATCCCAGCTTGGCATGGCCGCATACCTCAGTCAGCCCCGATTCGCTCCGTCTCCGCTTCCGGCAGCAGCGCGTCGCTGTCGTCCTTGAGCCCGACGCCCGTCAGTTGAAGCCGGCGCGCATGCGTCATCAGGTAGTGCAGCTTGTGCGCGGCCGCCGCGTACGGCAGCCCTTCGGGCCGCACGTTCGAGATGCAGTTGCGCAGCGCGTCGTGGCAGCCGACCTTCGGCGCCCAGGTGAGATACACGCCGAGGCTGTCCGGCGAGCTGAGCCCCGGCCGCTCGCCGATCAGCATCGCGACGAGCTTCGCGCGCAGCAGCTCGCCGATCTCGTCGCCGAGCGCGACGCGCGCCTGCCGCGCGACGACCACCGGGCCGATCCGCCAGCCGTCCGCGTCGAGCCGCGGCCGCACCGCCTGCAGCAGCGGCAGTGCCTGCTTCGCGGCCGCGAACGCGGACAGCCCGTCGCCGACCACGAACACCACGTCGGGCGCGTCGTCGAGCGCCGCGCCGTAGCCGGCCAGCAGCCCGCGGCTGTCGTCGCACAGCTTGCGGCCGAGGTCGGGCCGGCGCAGATAGTGGTCGCGGTCCGGCGCCGCGCTCTGCACGCCGAGCGTCGGCAGCAGGCCGGCTGCCTCGATCTCGCGCCGCAGCGTATCGGCGTCGAGCGGCTGGTGCACCGCGTCGCGCGCCTGCGCATGCGACAGGTTGAACGCCAGCAGCGGCGCGGTCGGCAGGCTGTTGCCCGCGCGGCCGAGCGCGATCCGCGCGTTCGTGAACGACTTGAGCTGCCCCCACGGGTTCTTTTCGACGGCGTCGCTCATGCTGAAATCCCCATCCAGTCGTTCGCGCCGGCCAGCAGCGGCACGCGGGCCGACGCGGCGCGCAGCGCGCCGTGCGCATCGGCGATCTCCATCGTCTCCAGCCACTCCTCGAACTCCGGCGCGCGGCGCAGGCCGAGCACCTCGCGCACGTAGAGCTGGTCGTGGAACGACGTGCTCTGGTAGTTCAGCATCACGTCGTCCGCGCCCGGAATCCCCATGATGAAGTTGATGCCGGCCGCGCCGAGCAGCGTCAGCAGCGTGTCCATGTCGTCCTGGTCGGCTTCCGCGTGGTTCGTGTAGCAGATGTCGCAGCCCATCGGCACGCCGAGCAGCTTGCCGCAGAAGTGATCCTCGAGCCCCGCGCGGATGATCTGCTTGCCGTCGTACAGGTATTCGGGCCCGATGAAGCCGACCACCGTGTTGACGAGGAACGGCTCGAACTTGCGCGCGACCGCGTACGCGCGCACCTCGCAGGTCTGCTGGTCGACGCCGTGGTGCGCGTTCGCCGACAGCGCGCTGCCCTGGCCCGTCTCGAAGTACATGAGGTTGTTGCCGACCGTGCCGCGCTTGAGCGACAGTGCCGCCTCGCGCGCCTCGCCGAGCAGCGCGAGCGAGATGCCGAAGCTCGCGTTCGCCTTCTCGGTGCCCGCGATCGACTGGAACACAAGGTCGACCGGCGCGCCCTTCTCGACCGCCGCGATCGTGTTGGTCACGTGCGTGAGCACGCACGACTGCGTCGGCACCCCGTAGCGTTCGCGGAACCCGTCGATCATCGCGAGCAGCTTGACGATCGCGGCGAGGCTGTCGGTCGCCGGGTTGATACCGATCATCGCGTCGCCGCAGCCGTACATCAGCCCGTCGAGCATCGACGCGGCGATGCCCTTCACGTCGTCGGTCGGGTGGTTCGGCTGCAGCCGCACCGACATCCGGCCCGGCAGCCCGACCGTGTTGCGAAAGCGCGTGACGACGCGGCGCTTGCGCGCGGCCGCGATCAGGTCCTGGTTGCGCATCAGCTTCGACACGGCCGCGACCATCTCCGGCGTGAGGCCCGGCGCGATGCGCTCGAGCGCCGCGCCGTCGGCCGCGGGCGACAGCAGCCAGTTGCGGAAATCGCCGACCGTCAGGTGCGAGATCTCCGCGAACGCCTGCGCGTCGTGGTCGTCGACGATGAGGCGCGTGACCTCGTCGCTTTCGTAAGGAATCAGCGCTTCGTTCAGGAACGCCTTGAGCGGCACGCCCGCGAGCGCGATCTTCGCGGCGACGCGCTCCTCCTCGCTCGCCGCCGCGACGCCGGCGAGCTGGTCGCCGGAACGCAGCGGGCTCGCCTTCGCGAGCAGCGTCTTCAGGTCCGCGAAGCGGTAGGTGCGCGGACCGATCGTCTCCGTGTAGGACATTCTGCGAGTCTCCTTGCAAAAACCTTCGGCGCGCCGCTCTCGCGGGCGCGCCGGGTGCCGTGTCAACGGCCTTTCACCTTCATTCCTCGAGCAGCGCGTCGCCCGGCGCATCCGCGCGCTGCGAGCGGGTCGCGAGGAAGTACGCGTAGCCGAGCGCGAGGAACACGACGAACACCATCGCGACCAGCCCGTTGAAGTACACCATCGTCCCGAGGCAGATCAGCGCGGCGACGATCGCGAACGCCGGGAACAGCGGATACAGCGGCGCGCGGAACGGGCGGGCCATGTTCGGCTGCGAGCGGCGCAGCTTGAACAGCGAGGCCATGCTGACGATATACATCACAATCGCGCCGAACACCGACATCGTCACGATATTGGCAGTCAGCGTCTGGCCGCCGAACTGGATCAGCTCGTCGCTGTAGATCGCCGCGATGCCGACCACGCCGCCCGCGAGGATCGCACGATGCGGGGTCTTGAAGCGCGGGTGCACCTTGCCGAGCCACTCCGGCAGGTAGCCTTCGCGGGCCAGCGCGAAGATCTGGCGGGAATAGCCGAGGATGATCCCGTGGAACGACGCGACCAGGCCGAACAGCCCGAGCCACACGAGCATGTGCATCCAGCCGCTGTTCTCGCCGACGATGTACTTCATCGCCTGCGGCAGCGGGTCGTTGATGTTCGCGAGCTTGGTCCAGTCACCCGCGCCGCCGGCGAACACCATCACGCCGATCGCGAGAACGACGAGCGTCAGGATGCCGGCCACGTACGCGATCGGGATCGAGCGCTTCGGGTTCTTCGCTTCCTCGGCGGCCATCGCGACGCCTTCGATCGCGAGGAAGAACCAGATCGCGAACGGAATCGCCGCGAACATGCCGTGGAACGAACCGACGCTGAAGTGATCGGCGCCGGACCAGCCGCCCTTCACGAAGTTGCTCCACGCGAAGCCCGGCGACACCACGCCCATGAACACCAGCAGCTCGAAGATCGCGAGCAGCGTGACGACGAGCTCGAAGGTCGCGGCGATCTGCACGCCGACGATGTTGAGCGCCATGAACACGAGATACGCGCCCATCGCCGCGTGCTTGGGTTCGAGCCCCGGAAACTGCACGTGCAGGTACGCGCCGATCGCGAGCGCGATCGCAGGGGGGGCGAACACGAATTCGACGAGCGTCGCGGCGCCCGCGAGATAGCCGCCCGTCGGGCCGAACGCGCGGCGCGCGTAGGCGAACGGGCCGCCCGCATGCGGAATCGACGTGGTCAGCTCGGTGAAGCTGAAGATGAAGGTCGTGTACATCGCCGCGACGAACAGCGCGGTGATCACGAAGCCCAGCGTGCCGGCGCTCGCCCAGCCGTAGCTCCAGCCGAAGTACTCGCCGGAAATCACGAGGCCGACCGCGATGCCCCACAGCTGCCAGGTTCCGAGCGTCTGCTGCAGCGCGGGCTGGCCGGACGACTTGCCGCCGGCGGCGGGCCGGCCATTCGACTCTGCTTTCATCGGTTTCTCCTCAAGGGTGGCAGACCACCGGCCCGTGCGACGGGCCGGTCTGCACATCTGAGAATCGATGCTAGTGAGTCATTAAACGACGTGTTATCGAAATTCGGCAAAGGTCCATGCCGACATTTCGCTTACGGAAACGCCGGCGGGCGCGCGTTGGCGCCCGCCCCGCCGCTGCCTGGCTATTGGCCGCCGCCGTTGCGCTGGTTGAACCAGCGGTCGAGCAGCTTGCCGGCCGCCTCGCGGCCGCCGAGGCCGAACGACAGCGCGACCGCCACCGCGATCGCGCCGAGCACGAGGCCGAACGCGAGCTGGACGATCTCGTTCGCGATGCCCATCGCGCGCAGCCCCATCGCGAACACGAGGCCGAGGATCGCGAACTGCGCGATGCGCGCGAACAGCACGCTGTGCTCGCTGTCGGCCTGCTGGATCACGCGGCGCGCGAGCCCCGCGAGCCACACGCCGATCACGAGGATCACGCCGCCCATCAGCACGTGGCCGCCGAACTCGATGAACAGCGTGACGACGTCGCGCACCTGCGAGAAGCCGAGCCGGTTGGCGGCCTCGACCGCCGCGAACAGCATCGCGAAGAACACGATCAGCCGCGCGGCCAGCACCGACGGCTGCAGCATCCCGGAGAACACGCGTTCGACGCCGAGCACCGCCGGCAGCCCGTCGACGCCCGCCGCGACCAGCAGCTTCTGCGCGAGCGAGGCGACGAAGCGCGCGAAATAGAACGTGACGAGCACGATCACGAGCGCCGCGACGATGTCCGGCACCGCGGCGAGGAACTGGTTCAGCATGTTGGTCGCGGGGCCGGAGATCGCGTCGATCTTCAGCGCGTCGAGCGCGGAGATCAGCGTCGGCACGAACACGAACACGTAGACGACCGTGCCGATGAAGCTCGACACGCGCACCGGCGTCGGGCTGTCGACGCGCTCGGTGAGCTTGTCGGCGCCGGCCGCGACGAGCAGGTTCGTGACGAGCCCGCGCAGCACGCGCGCGACGATCCAGCCGACGACGCCGATCACCGCCGCCGCGAACAGGTTCGGCACGATCGCGAGCAGCTTGTCGACCATCCCCTGCACCGGCGACAGCAGGCCCGACAGCGCGAACGCGGACAGGATCGCCGGCAGGAACATCAGGATCACGAGCCAGAACAGCACGTCGCCGAGGTAGCCGCTCATCGGCTGCATGCCCGCGCTCGTGGACAGCGCATCGTCGACCTTGCAGGATTTCAGCGCGCGGTTCGCGAGGCTGCGCAGCAGCGACGCGATCAGCCATGCGATCAACGCGAGCGCCGCGCCGCCGATCAGGTTCGGCAGGTAGTTGACGATATGGGTGACCAGCAGCGAGAACGGGTTCGACACCGCGTACAGGTTGAGCACGTTGAAGATGCCCACCGCGGTGACGAGCAGCACGAGCCAGAACAGGCCGCCGGCGATGATGCGCTCGACATAGGCGCCCTGGCCAGTGCTTTCGGCGATCCTCTGGTCGACCTTCAGCGCACCGAGCAGCCGCAGCGTGCCGGCCCGCACCACCACGGCGATCAGCCAGCCGATCACCAGGATGCCGATCGCGCCCGCGATCTTGGGCAGGTACCCGCCTAGCGTGGCCTGCAGCGTTGTGATGAAGCTGGATGCATCCATTTCTTCTTCTCCCGAAAACGTGGCGCTGCGATTGAACATCGACGAACTACCTGCGTACTTCGAAATGACGCGCGATCCGGCTGCTGCAACCGCAGCTGCAACTTAACGCAGAAAAATGACGACTACAGCCGATTTCACCGTCTTTAACTTTAGTCATAGATCGATGAGGACGAGACCCCATTTCAAAAAAGAAATGGGGACTGATTTACGCAACTCAGCAAGATTTGTCACAGCGCACCGTGCTACCGTGACGTCGGTCCTTCCCGCGAGCCGCCGATGACAGCCGACGAGACACCTTGCTGGATGCGCTACGCGAGCCGTCTCGCGCGCGTCCACGACTACATCCGCACCCACCTCGACGCGCCGCTCGACCTGAACCGGCTTGCCGAGATCGCGTGCCTGTCGCCGTATCACTGGCACCGCGTCTATCGCGCGCTGTACGGCGAATCGATCCTGATGACGGTGCGGCGGATGCGCATCGCGCGCGCGTCGGAGGACCTGGTGTGCACGGCGCTGCCGATCGCACGGATTGCGCGGCGCGCGGGCTACGGCTCGACGCATGCGTTCACGCGGGCATTCCGCGACGCGTACGGCGCGCCGCCCGCGCAATACCGGCGGGCCGGCGTGCACCGGGCCGTCTATCCGTTACCCACTGGAGATCGAGACATGTTCAAGCACGAAGTGGCGATTCGCCGGATGCCGGAGCTGCGCGGCTATGCGGTCGGCCATACCGGTTCCTACCTGCAGGTGCACGAAGCGTTCGCGCGGCTCGGCGGCTGGGTCGCGCAGCACGGCCTGTTCGCGCCCGACGCGAGAATGCTCGGGCTCTACTACGACGATCCGGACGCCACGCCGGAGGCGCAGTTGCGGTCGAAGGCGTGCTTCGTGCCGGGCGCCGCCGCCGCGGACATCGCGCCGTCCCCGCCCGTCGAGCGGATCACCGTGGCGGGCGGCGAGTACGCGGTGCTGCTGCACACCGGGCCGTACGCGGACCTGAAGGCCGCCTATCAGTGGCTGTACGGCGACTGGCTGCGCCATTCCGGCCGCGAGGCCGCCGACGCACCGCCGTTCGAGCTGTACCTGAACACGCCGATGGATACGGCGCCGGCCGACCTGCTCACGGAGCTCTGCCTGCCGCTGCGCTGACGCGCGCCCGCGCTCACGCCGCCGGCGTGCCGCAGGCCGCGCAAAAGCGCGCGTCGGCGGCCAGCGCCGCGTGGCAGCGGCGGCATGCGGCGCTCTGCTGCGCCGCGCCGCATTGGGCGCAGAAGCGGCCGCTCGCATCATTCAGCGCGCCGCATCCGGCACAGGCGAGCTGGCGCAGCGGCGCGGCGCCCCCGGCGGCCGGCGCCTGCCGGCCCCAGCCGAGATGGCCGTCGCCGCGGGCGTGGTGGTCGCGGCCGTGACTTCCGGCGTGTTCGCTGCCGAAGCCGCCGCCGTGGCTGCCGTGGCTGCCGCCGTGGCCGCTACGCTGCGCGCCGCCATGATGGCCACGCCCGCCGTGGCCGCCGGTGATCCATTTGAGGAAACCCATCGCTCGCTCCTTCGCGCCGTATGCGCGCCCGTCACGCATTCCTGCTGCGGGACAGCAGGCGCAATCCGTTGCCCACGACGATCAGGCTCGCGCCTGCGTCGGCGAACACCGCCATCCACATCGTGCCGAGCCCCGCGACCGTGAGGCCGAGGAACACCAGCTTCACGCCGAGCGCGAAGCCGATGTTCTGCACCAGCACGCGGTGCGTCGCGCGCGACAGCCGCACGAACGCGGGAATCTTGCGCAGGTCGTCGTCCATCAGCGCGACGTCCGCGGTCTCGATCGCGGTGTCGGTGCCCATCGCGCCCATCGCGAAGCCGATGTCGGCACGCGCGAGCGCCGGCGCGTCGTTGATCCCGTCGCCGACCATCCCGACCGCGCCGGCCCCCGTCGCGAGTTCCTCGACCGCCGCGAGCTTGTCCTCGGGCAGCTGGTTGCCGCGCGCATCGTCGATGCCGGCTTCCTTCGCGATCGCCTGCGCGGTGTGCGGGTTGTCGCCCGTCAGCATCGCGGTGCGGATGCCAAGCGCGTGCAGCTCGGCGATCGCCGCGCGGCTCGTGTCCTTGATCGTGTCGGCCACCGCGAACACGCCGAGCACGCGCGTGTCGTCGATCAGCATCACGACGCTCTTGCCCGCGCGCTCGAGCGCGTCGAGCTGCGCTTCCAGATCCGGCGAGCAGCGTTCCAGCTCCTCGACGAGCCGGTGGTTGCCGAGCCAGTAGCGCGCGCCGTCGATCGCGCCGCGCACGCCGCGCCCGAGCAGCGCTTCGAAGTCCTGCACGTCGGCGAACGGCGCGGCGCCCTCCGTGCGCGCCGCCGTCGCAATCGCCTGCGACACCGGGTGATCGGAGCGCGCGGCGAGGCTCGCGGCGAGATGGCGCACCCGCGCGGCGTCGACGTCGGCCGCGCGCGGCACGAAGTCGGTCTGCACCGGCTTGCCGTGGGTGATCGTGCCGGTCTTGTCGAGCGCGAGCCACACGAGCTTGCGCCCCTCTTCCAGGTAGACGCCGCCCTTCACCAGAATCCCGCGCCGCGCGGCGGCCGCGAGGCCCGACACGATCGTCACCGGCGTCGAGATCACCAGCGCGCACGGGCACGCGATCACCAGCAGCACCAGCGCGCGGTAGATCCACTCGTGCCATGCGCCGCCCGTGACGAGCGGCGGGACCATCGCGACCAGCAGCGCGACCGCGAACACGATCGGCGTGTAGACGCGCGCGAACTGGTCGACGAAGCGCTGCGTCGGCGCCTTCGCACCCTGCGCCTCCTCGACCGCGTGGATGATCCGCGCGAGCGTGGTGTTGGACGCGACCGCGGTCACCCGGTATTCGAACGAGCCCGATTCGTTGATCGTGCCGGCGAACACGGGGTCGCCGGCCGTCTTCTCGACGGGCAGGCTCTCGCCGGTGATCGGCGCCTGGTTCACGGTCGAGCGGCCCGCGACGACTTCGCCGTCGAGGCCGATCCGCTCGCCCGGCTTCACGCGCACGATCGCACCGAGCGCGACCTGCGCGGCCTCGATCGTGCGCCACGACCCGTCCGGGTCGCGCACGGTCGCGGTGTCCGGCGCCAGCCGCATCAGCCCCTGGATCGCATTGCGCGCGCGGTCGAGCGACTTCGCCTCGATCAGCTCGGCGATCGTGAACAGCACCATCACCATCGCGGCTTCCGGCCACTGGCCGATCGCCATCGCGCCGGTCACGGCGATGCTCATCAGCGCGTTGATGTTCAGGTTGCCGTTGCGCAGCGCGATCCAGCCCTTCTTGTAGGTGGTGATCCCGCACGACAGCACGGCCGCGAGCGCGAGCGCCGCAGCGACCCACGACGGCAGGCCGAGCCAGCCCGCCGCTTCCGACGCGAGCGCGGCGACGCCGGCCAGCGCGAGCGGCCACCACGGCTTCGCGGGCGCCGGCTTCGCGGCCGCCGGCGGCGCATCGGCGGACGCGGCCTCCGGCGTCATGCCGAGCGTGCGGATCGCGCCGTCGATCGCCGCCTGCGCGCCGGGCACGTGATCGACGGTCAGCAGGCGCTGCATCAGGTTGAATTCGAGCGCCGACACCTCGCGCATCCCGCCGAGCTTCTTGCGGATCAGCGTCTCCTCGGTCGGGCAGTCCATCTGCATGATCCGGAACGACGTGCGCACGTGGCCGGACGCGGTCGCCTGCGCGGCAGGCAGCGGCGCGAGCGTCAGCGCGGCCGGCGCGCAGCAGTCGCCGGCGGCGTGGGTGTGGTCGTGATCGTGCGCGTGGTCGTGGCCGTCGTCGTGCGCGTGGCTGTGGCCGTCGTCATGCGCGTGATCATGTTCATGGCCGCACGCATGCGGCTTCGTCGACTGCACTGCGGGCGCATCGCCGTGCGCCTGCCGGCCGGCCTCCGGCGCCGCGGCGGCGACACCCGCCGCATGCATCTCGCGCGCATCGGCGCAGCATGCGCCGGCGCCGCCGGCCGCGCGGGGTCGTTCGTCGTGGGTACGCTGGGCGTCGGTCATCAGAACCTCCTCGATAGCTTGACGGTGTAGAGTTAACACCCTGAAGCCACTACAAGGTCAACCCTTAGGCGGGAGAAAAGTATGAAGATCGGCGAACTGGCCAAGGCGGCGCGCTGCACGCCCGAGACGATCCGCTTCTACGAGAAGGAGGGGCTGATGCCCGATGCGGAGCGCACCGACGCGAATTACCGGAACTACACGGAAGTGCACGTCGAACGGCTGCGCTTCATCCGCAACTGCCGCGCGCTCGACATGGCGCACGACGAGATCCGCGCGCTGTTGCGGCTCACCGACACGCCCGCCGATCGCTGCGATTCGATCAACGCGCTGCTCGACGAGCACATCGGCCACGTCGACGCGCGGCTCGCGGAGCTCACGCATCTGCGCGATCAATTGACCGAGCTGCGCCGGCAATGCGTCGGCGAGCACTCGGTCGAGGATTGCGGGATCGTGCACGGGCTCGTGACGATGGAAACGGTCGCGCCGGCCGCGAAACGCTCGCACCTCGGCTGAAAGCCTTGCCGGATATGATAGTTGTGATTAGACTAGTCATTATCTAACTAGACATATCCAGACTATTTATCCCCATGAGCCGCCCGTCGCCGCTGGCGCTCGCGATCCTCGCGACGCTCACCGAAGCCCCGATGCATCCGTA
Source organism: Burkholderia pyrrocinia (assembly GCA_001527685.1). GTDB lineage: Bacteria > Pseudomonadota > Gammaproteobacteria > Burkholderiales > Burkholderiaceae > Burkholderia > Burkholderia pyrrocinia_D. The sequence continues at coordinate 188,707 of LOZU01000114.1, read as the reverse complement.
CGGGATGCTGCAGCAACTGAAAGCGCGCGGCCACGACGAAGTCGTCAACGTGCGGCAGCGCACGAGCCTCTACCAGGCGATCGACCGCCTGCTGCGCGACGGGCTGATCGCCGTGCACGACACCGAGCGTGACGGCGCGTTTCCGGAGCGCACCCTCTACACGCTGACCGATGCCGGGCGCGCGGCCGGGGAAACGTGGCTGCGCGCGCTGCTCGCGGAGCCCGCGCGCGAGTTCCCCGCGTTCGGCGCAGGGCTCGCGTTCCTGCCGCTGCTCGACGCCGACGATGCACGTCACCAGCTCGAGCGCCGCATCGCCGCGCTCGAAACCGAGCGCGCGCGTCTCGACGCGCTGCGCAACGCCGCGCAGGCCAACCAGGTGCCGCGCCTGTTCCTGCTGCAGAACGAGCACGCGCTCGTGCTGCTCGACGCCGAGCTCGGCTGGGCCCGCAGCATCGTCGAGCACCTGCGGATCGGCGCGCTGAACTGGGTCGACGGCTGAGCGGCGCCGCCCGTCAAAGCACCTTGCCGGGGTTCAGGATGTGACGCGGATCGAGCGCGTCCTTCAGCCGCCGCATCACGGCGATTTCCGCCTCGCTGCGCGTATGGCCGAGATATGGCCGCTTGAGCACGCCGATGCCGTGCTCGGCCGAAATCGAACCGCCCATCGCCCGCACCACCGCGTACACGACCTCGTCCAGCTCGGCCTCGCTCGCCGCGTCCGGCCCCGCATGCGACACGCCGATATGCACGTTGCCGTCGCCGACGTGGCCGAAGAACAGGCACACGATGTCCGGCCAGCGCGCGCGCAGCGCCGCCTCGCAACGCTGCGCAAACGCGCCGAGCTCGCCGGTCGGCAGGCTCACGTCGAAGTTGACGAGATGCGGCAGCGCGTCGATCGCGAGCCCTTCGCGCAGCGTCCACAGGTCGCGCGCCTGCCGCGCCGACGTCGCGAGCGCCGCATCGTCGACGAGCCCCGCGTCGAAGCCATCGGCGAGGCAGGTTTCGAGCGCCTGCCGCGCATCGCCGCCCGGCGCGCTGGTCGCGCATTCGATCAGCACCGCGAAACCGTCGTCGGCCGCGAACGGCGCGACGACCCCGGGCGTGTGGTTCGCGACATACCGGTAGAACGCCGGCCACATCGCCTCGAAGCTGACCACGTCCGGCAGCGCGCGCACGCGATCCCACAGCCGCACGACCGCGTCGTAATCGGCTACCCGGCACAGCGCGGTCGCGGGCTCGGCGAGCTTCGGATGCAGCCGCAGCACCGCGCGCGTGATCACGCCGAGCGTGCCTTCGCTGCCGATGAACAGCTGCTTCAGGTCGTAGCCCGCGTTGTTCTTCAGCATCCGGTTCATCGACGACACGATGGTGCCGTCCGCGAGCACCGCCTCGAGCCCGAGCACCTGCTCGCGCATCATCCCGTAGCGGATCGCGCGCGTGCCGCCCGCGTTGGTCGCGAGCGCGCCGCCGATCTGGCACGAGCCGCGCGCGCCGAGATCGACGCCGAACGTGAAGCCGGCCGCGTCCGCGGCCTCCTGCACGGCCTGCAGCGGCGTGCCGGCGCGCACGGTGAGCGTGCCCGCCGCGGCGTCGAGCGCCTCGACGCCCGCGAAACGCTCCATCGACAGCACGACCTCGCCGCCGAGCGCGACCGCGCCGCGCGCGAGCCCCGTCAGGCCGCCCTGCGGCACCACCGGCTGGCCGAGCCGCGTGCAGAGCGCGAGCGTGCGCGACACCTCGTCGACGCTGCGCGGCCGCACGAGCGCGCGTGGCCGCACGCCGGGCGGCTCGTTGTATGCGGTGAAGAAACGCGGCTCGATGTCGGCCGACGGCGTGACGCCCGCCGTGCCCAGCTCGGCGGCGAGCGCGGCGACGATCGCGTCGCCGCCGAGGTTGCTGTCGTGATCGCTGTCGCTGTGCATCGCGTCGCCGCCGTCAGTGCGTGGAAATGTCGATGTTGCCGAAATACTTCTGGCCCAGCGATTTCACCGTGCCGTCCGCCTTCAGCTTGTCGATCGCCGCGTTGAGCTTCGCCTTCAGGGCGTCGTCGCCCTTGCGCAGGCCGAACGCGATGCCGCTGCCGAGGATCCGGTCGTCGTGCACCGGCTGGCCGACGAATGCGAAATCCTTGCCGTCCGCACGCGACAGGAAGCCGCGCTGGCCGGCCGGGGCCAGCACCAGCGTCGCGTCGAGGCGGCCCGCGACGAGGTCCGCATACGCCTGGTTCTGGTCCTGGTACGCGACGACTGCCACGCCGGCCGGCGCCCAGTGCGCCTTCGCGTACGTCTCCTGGATCGACGCCTGCAGCACGCCGACGCGCTTGCCCTTCAGCGCGTCCGTCGTCGGCAGCAGGCCGCTGCCGTTGCGCGCGATCAGCTGCGTCGGCACCCGATAGATGATCGTCGTGAAGTCGATCGCCTGGCGGCGCTGCTCGGTCGCGTTCATCGCCGAATTGATCGCGTCGAACTTGCGGCCCTGCAGCGCCGGAATCAGCCCGTCGAACGACGTCTCGACCCACTTGCACGACAGCTTCGCGGCCTGGCACACCGCATTGCCGACGTCGATGTCGAAGCCCTGCAGTTCGCCGCTGGGCGCCTTCGATTCGAACGGCGGATATTGCGCCTCGAGGCCGAAGCGCAGCGCCTGCTGCGCGTCGGCGAATGCCGCGCCGGAACCGAACGCGCAAGCAAGCGCGAGCGAGAATTTCAGATGCTTCAGGACCTTCATCGTGATCTCCTGTGTCGGCCGGCGTCGGCGCTTGCGCGCTTGCACCGGCCCCATGCAAAGCCCGGGTCGCGGGGCGGGGTTCGAACGGCTCGCGCCGCGTGCTTCAGATGCTGCGCAGCCGGCGCGCGCCCTCGACCAGCGTCGCGTCGTCCTTCGAGAAGCTGAGCCGGATCACGCCGGCGTCGGTGCCGTCGGTATAGAACGCGGACAGCGGAATCGTCGCGACCTGCGCGTCGCGGATCAGGCGCAGCACGAAATCGCTGTCGCGCTCGTCCGAGAAGTGCCGGAAGCGCGCCAGCATGAAGAACGAGCCTTCGCTCGGCAGCACCTCGAAACGCGAATCGGCGAGCTCGCGCGCGAGCAGGTCGCGCTTGGCCTGGTAGAACGCCGACAGGCCGAGATAGCTGGCCGGCTGCGCGAGCATCTCCGCGAACGCGACCTGCATCGGCGTGTCGGCCGAGAACACCATGAACTGGTGCACCTTGCGGATCTCGTCCATCAGCTCGGCCGGCGCGACGCAGTAGCCGACCCGCCAGCCGGTCACGTGGAACGACTTGCCGAACGACGACACGATCACGCTGCGCTCGGCCAGCTCGCGATGCCGCGCCATGCTCTGGTGCAGCGCGCCGTCGAACACGACGTGCTCGTAGACCTCGTCGGACAGGATCACGATGCCGGTGTCGCGCGTCAGTTGCGCGAGCCGCGCGAGATCGGCTTCGGAGAACACCGTCGCGGTCGGGTTGTGCGGCGTGTTGACGATGATCATCCGCGTGCGCGGCGTGATCGCCGCGGCCACCTCGTCCCAGTTAACGCGGAAATGCGCGGGCGACAGCTTGATCGCGACCGGCGTCGCGCCCTGCATCCGCACGATCGGCGCGTAGCTGTCGAAGGCCGGCTCGAAGTAGATCACCTCGTCGCCCGGATGCACGAGCGCGCTGATCGTCGCGTACAGGCCCTCGCTCGCGCTCGCGATCACCGTGACCTCGGTCGCCGGGTCGTAGCGCGCGCCGTACAGCGCCTCGGTCTTCTCGGCGAGCCGCTCGCGCAGCCGCGCGAGCCCGGCCATCGGCGCGTACTGGTTGTGCCCGTCGCGCATCGCGCGCGCGACGCCTTCGACGAGCGCCGGATCGGGCGCGAAATTCGGCGCGCCCTGCGACAGGTTCAGCGCGTCGTGCTGCGCGGCGAGCTGGCCGATCACGGTGAAGATCGTCGTCCCGACGTCGGGCAGCTTCGAACGGGGCGCGGTGGCGCTTCGCATGACTCCTCCTGGTGATGTTCCGAACCACGGACGCGCTCGCGCGGCCCGTGCATGCAGAAGGATTTAGCCCGATCCAATATCGGCGAACAAACGAAAGTTCTGCATGGGCGCCATGCATTCAAGTCATGGCTCGCGCGATGCCCGGCCTGCCGGTTCATCGCACCTGGCCGGCCCTCATGCGGCGCGGGAATTCCCTGAGATCGCGCGGCGTGACCCGCGCGGCGCCGTCGGCGCGGCCGCCAGGTACGCGTGCAGCACCGCCCGCAGCTCGCCGCGCAGTGCGGCCGCGTCGAGCGCCGGCCCGAGCGTCAGCAGCGATTGCGAGAGCCAGCCGTAGCAGGTCGAATGCGCCATCCGCGCGAGCGCGTCGAGGCGCGCGGCCGGCGGCGGGTCGGCCGCCTGCGCGAGCGCATCGCGCCACAGCGCGACGTACGCGTCGTAGTGCCGCCGGTAGGCGGCGAGCGGCGATACCTGCCGCTCCAGCGCGAACAGCGCGCTCCACAGCGCCGCATCGGCGCCGATCGCGTCGACCTGCAGGTCGACCAACGCGGCGGCGAGCTCCGCGCGCGGCGCGCCGCGCAGCGTGCCGGCCGTGGCGCGCAGCCGCTCGGCCAGCGCCTGCACGTGCCGGTGGATGCACAGCGCGGCGACGCTCTGCTTGTCGGCGAAATACTCGTAGAACGTGCCGACGCTCACGCCCGCGACCGCCGCGATCTCGCGGATCGTCGTCTTCGCGTAGCCGCGCTCGAGCCAAAGCTGAACGAACGCCTGCTGCAGCGCGTCGGAGCTCGCCTGCGCGCGCGGCTGGCGCGGCCGGCGGCGCAAGGCGGGCCGGGGTTGCGCCGCCGGCGGGCCGGGCGGCGCCGGAACCTGAACATGTCGCGGCGGCATATTTGCTACTCTGGAATCAGGACAGCACGAGCTTTGCATGGGGCCGGGGCACGCGCCAGCGCGCCACCCCGGATCGAGCGCGACGCAGGGAACAGGGAGACACACCGATGGCCGGGCCGACGCACGCCGTTGCAAACCAGTTCGACGAACTGGCCGACTATAACCTCTTCGCCACCGACGCCGCACTGCGCGAAGCGCTCGCGCGCGCCGGCGCCGGCTGGGCCGCGCCGCAGCTCGACGCGTACGGCGCGCGGCTCGGCAGCGCCGACACCGCGCAGCTCGCGGAAGACGCGAACCGGCATGCGCCGGAACTGAACGCGTTCGACCGGCGCGGCCGGCGGATCGACCGCGTCGACTTTCACCCGGCGTGGCACGCGCTGCTCGGCATGTACCGCGAGGCCGGCTTCGTGTCGCTCGCGTTCCGCGACACGCGCCCCGGCCGCTGGGCGGCCACCGCGGCCGGCTTCTACCTGCACGGCCAGATCGAGGCCGGCACGCTGTGCCCGGCGACGATGACGCAGGCCGCGATCCCCGTGCTGCAGAAGGAGCCCGCGCTGTGGGACCTGCTGCGCGAGCGGCTGTACAGCGACGCGTACGACCCGCGCGACGTGCCGGTCGCGCAGAAGCGCTCGATCTGGTTCGGCATGGGCATGACCGAGAAACAGGGCGGCTCCGACGTGCGCGCGAACACGACGCTCGCGACGCCGTTCGGCGCGGGCGGCCGCGGCGGCGAATACCTGCTGCGCGGCCACAAGTGGTTCTTCTCCGCGCCGATGTGCGATGCGCACCTCGTCGTCGCGCGCACCGACGCCGGCGGCCCGTCGTGCTTCTACGTGCCGCGCTGGCGGCCCGACGGCACCAAGAACGCGGTCGAGATCCAGCGCCTGAAGAACAAGGTCGGCAACCGCAGCAACTCGAGCAGCGAGATCGAGCTGAACGACGCATGGGGCATCATGCTCGGCGATGAAGGCCGCGGCATCCCCACCATCATCGAGATGGCGACCTACACGCGCCTGAACTGCGTGCTCGGCAGCGCGGCGATGTTGCGCCAGGGCGTCGTGCAGGCGATCGCGTACACGCGGCAGCGCCACGCGTTCGGCCGCGCGCTCGCCGAGCAGCCGCTGATGCGCACCGTGCTCGCCGATCTCGCGCTCGAAAGCGAAGCCGCGCTCGCGCTCGCGATGCGGCTTGCTGCCGCGTTCGAACGCGACGACTCGCCGCGCGAGCGCGCGTGGAAGCGGATCGTCACGCCCGCCGCGAAATTCTGGGTCTGCAAGCGCGCGGTCGAGCTGACCGGCGAGGTGATGGAGGTGTTCGGCGGCAACGGCTACGTCGACGACGGCCCGATCGCGCGGCTGTTCCGCGAGGCACCGGTCAACTCGATCTGGGAAGGCTCCGGCAACGTGATGTGCCTCGACGTGCTGCGCGCGGTGTCGCGCGAACCGGACGCGGCCGCCGCGCTGCTCGACGAGCTGAACGAAGCGGCCGCCGGCGAGCCGCGGATCCGCGCGGCGCTCGACACGCTGCGCACGATGCTCGCCGCGCCGGCCGACACGCTCGAGGCGTCCGGCCGCCTGTTCGCGCAGCGGCTCGCGCTCGTCGCGCAGGCGTGCCTGCTGCGGCGCGACGCGCCGGCCGCGGTGGCCGACGCGTTCATCGCGACGCGGCTCGCCGAGCCCGCGTGGGGCCGCATCGCGGGCGGCTTCGATCCGCGTGGCGTCGACGTCGCCGCGCTGCTGCAGCGCGCGTATCCCGCCTGACGGCGCCGCATCGCCCATCGATCCGGAGTCCCGATGAACCTCGTTGCCGCCCTCGACCGCGCCGCCCGCGCGACACCCGACAAGCCGTTCCTGCGCCACGACGACGCGACGATCACCTATGCCGACGCGCGCGAGCGCTCGCACCGCGCGGCGGCCGTGCTGAGCGCGCTCGGCGTCGCGGCCGGCGACCGCGTCGCCGCGATGTGCTTCAACACGCCCGCGTTCGTCGACGCGATGTTCGGCGCGTGGCGGCTCGGCGCGGCGTTCGTGCCGATCAACCACAAGCTGCAGGCGCCGGAGGTCGACTACGTGCTCGAACACAGCCGCGCAAAGGTGATCCTGTTCGACGCGGCGCTCGCGGGCGTGCTCGAACGCGTCGCGCATCCGGCGCGGCGGCTGTCGACCGAAGGCGCGCTCGCGGGCCTGCCGTGCTTCGACACGATGCGCGCCACGATGGACGGCGTCGCCGGCATCGAGCCCGCCGACGACGACATCGCGCAGATCCTCTACACGTCCGGCACCACCGGCCACCCGAAAGGCTGCGTGCACAGCCATCGCACGGTGACGCTCGCGGCGATGCACGCGGCGCTGGCGATCGGCATCGGCCGCAATGAACGCACGCTGATGGCGATGCCGATCTGGCATGCGTCGCCGCTCAACAACTGGCTCGGCGGCACGCTGTACGCGGGCGGCACCGTCGTGCTGCTGCGCGAATACCATCCGCTGCGCTTCCTGCAGGCGGTCGAGCGCGAGCGCGCGACGCTGTACTTCGGCGCGCCGGTGTCGTACACGCTGCCGCTCGACACGATCGACGGCTTCGCCGCGTTCGACCTGTCGAGCGTGCGCGCGTGGCTGTACGGCGGCGGCCCGATCGGTGCCGCGCAGGCCGAGCGGCTCGCGCACGCGTATCGCGGCGGCGTGTTCTACCAGGTGTACGGGATGACCGAGACGGGCCCGGTCGGCACCACGCTGTACCCCGACGAGCAGCTCGCGAAGGCCGGCTCGATCGGCCGCCACGGCGGCCCGGGCGTCGACCTGCGGGTCGTGCGCGCCGACGGCGGCGACGCGCGGCCAGGCGAGGCCGGCGAGATCTGGCTGAAGGCCGACAGCATGATGCTCGGCTATCTCGACGATCCGGCGGCGACGCGCGCCGCGTTCGCGCCGGGCGGCTGGTACCGCACCGGCGATGTCGCGCGCATCGATCAGGACGGCTACCTGTTCCTCGTCGACCGGCTGAAGGACATGATCGTGACGGGCGGCGAGAACGTCTATTCGAAGGAAGTGGAGGACGTGCTGGGCGCGCATCCGGACGTGCTGGAGGCGGCGGTCGTCGGCGTCCCGCATCCGCAATGGGGCGAGACGGTGGTCGCGCACGTCGTCGTGCGGCCGGGCGCGGCGCGCGATGCGGATGCGCTGCGCGCGTTCTGCGGCGAGCGGCTCGCCGCGTACAAGCTCCCGCGCGAGGTCGTGTTCGCGGACGCGCTGCCGCGCACGCCGACCGGCAAGGTACGGAAGTTCCTGCTGCGCAGGCGGGCCGGTTGAGCGGCTGACAATGAAAAACGCCACCGGACGCTTGCGCGTCGCGGTGGCGTCGGCCGGGCCGGAGGCCCCGCTACAGCCGTCGGCTTACTTGCCGCCGATGCTCTTCAGCGGCTTCCACTCACCCTTCTCGACCTTGTACATCGTGATGCCGCCGTACTTCAGGTCGCCCTTCGCGTCATATGCGACGTGCGACGACGTGACACCCGCCATGTCGCTCTTCGCGAGCACCGGCAGGTACTTCGCCGGATCGGTCGAATCGGCCTTCTTCATCGCGTTGAACAGCGCCATCGCGCCGTCGTACGAATACGGCGAGTAGGTCTGCACCTCTTCGCCGAAGCGCTTCTTGTACTTGTCCGCATACGTCTTGCCGCCCGGCATTTCGTTGAGCGGCAGGCCCGCCAGCGAGGCGATCGTGCCTTCCGCCGCGTCGCCCGCGATCTTCAGGAAGGTCGGCGTCTTCACCATTTCGCCGCCCATCAGCGGTGCGGTGATGCCGAGCGTCTTCATCTGCTTGACCATCGGCGCTGCCTGCGAATCCGCGCCGCCGTAGTAGACGAGATCCGGCTTCGCCGCCTTCAGCTTGGTCAGGATCGCCTTGAAGTCGACGGCCTTGTCGTTCGTGAACTCACGGTCGACGATCGTCGCGCCAGCCGCCTTCGCCGCCTTCTCGAACTGGTCGGCGAGGCCCTGGCCGTACGCGGTGCGGTCGTCGACGATCGCGATCTTCTTCATGCCGAGATCCTTCGACACGAACGCGCCCGCCACCGAGCCCTGCTGCGTGTCGGACGTCATCATGCGGAAGGTCGTCTTGTAGCCCTGCTGCGTGTATTCCGGCGCGGTCGCCATCGCGATCTGCGGAATGCCCGCGTTCGCGTAGATGCGCGAGGCCGGAATCGTCGTGCCCGAGTTGAAGTGGCCGAGCATGCCCTTGATGCCGTCGTCGACGAGCTTCTGTGCCACCGTCGTGCCCGTGCGCGGGTCGGCCTGGTCGTCCTGCGTGTCGAGCACGAACTTGACCGGCTTGCCGCCGATCGTCGGCTTCGTCGAGTTGAAGTCCTCGATCGCGAGCACGATGCCGTTCTGCATATCCTTGCCGTAATGCGCCTGTGCACCGGTCATCGGCCCTGCGTAGCCGACCTTCACGTCATCCGCGTGCGCAGTCCCCGCCAGCGACATGACCGCAACGAACGTCGCGCCTGCCAGCTTTTTCATCGTGTGTTCCATTGCATCTCCTTGGTACCAGGTGTAAATGGAGCGGCTTCGGGATCGCCTTGCCACTTCCTTTGTTTGATCCGAACGGCAAGGATGGTCAGCCGATCGTCATCAAATTCGCATTGCCGCCCGCCGCCGCGGTGTTCACGCTGACCGAGCGCTCGGTGAGCAGCCGCTCGAGCGCGTAGTCTTCCGCGTCGCCATGTTCGAACGCGCCCGCCGACACGCCCTGCACCGACACGATCGGGCCCGGCCGCTGCGCGACCTCCTTCACGAGCGTCTGCAGTTCGTCGCTGTCGCCTTCGAACAGCACCGCGTCGAACGCGGCGTCCGCCTGCTTGCGCACGCCCGCATGCGCCTTCAGCGCCGCCGGCAGCGCGGCGAACAGCGCGTCGCCCGCCGCACCGGCGAACAGCGCGCGGTTGCCCGTCGCGAGCACCGCCGCGAACTGCGCACGCGCGCCGCCTGGCGTCGCCGCCACGCACAGCACCGTGCCGCGCGGGCCGAGTGTATACGTATTCCGCTCGCCCGTCGGGCCGGTCAGCACCGCGGTGGCGCCGGCCGGCACCTGCGCGAGGTAACCGTCGCAGCGCGCGGCCAGCGCCGGCTCGCGCTGCTCGATCAGCCAGTCGCGCAGCGCCGTCAGCGTGGACGCCGGGTTCGCCCGCTGCTCGCCTTCGGCGACCTCGTCGGCCACCAGCATGCCGGCGAGCGAACGCGGCAGGCCGGACGGGCGCGTCGCGAGCAGGCGCTGCAGGTACAGCGCGCCGCCTGCCTTCGGGCCCGTGCCCGACAGCCCTTCGCCGCCGAACGGCTGCACGCCGACCACCGCGCCGATCACGTTGCGGTTCACGTAGATGTTGCCGACGTGCGCGCGTTCGATCACGTGCGCGATCGTCTCGTCGATCCGCGTGTGGATGCCGAGCGTGAGGCCGTAGCCGGTCGCGCGGATCTGCTCGAGCAGCTTGTCCAGCGCGCTGCGGCGATACCGCACCACGTGCAGCACCGGGCCGAACACCTCGCGCTTCAGCTCGTCGATGCTGCCGATCTCGATCAGCGTCGGCGGCACGAACGTGCCGTGCGCGCACGCGTCCGGCATCGCCAGCTGCGTGACGCCGTTGCCCTTGTCCTTCATCGCGGCGACGTGCGTGTCGATCGTCTGCTTCGCCTCGCCGTCGATCACCGGGCCGACGTCCGTCGACAGGCGGTCGGGGTTGCCGAGCGCGAGTTCCTGCATCGCGCCCTTCAGCATCGTCAGCGTGCGGTCGGCGACATCGTCCTGCAGACACAGAACGCGCAGCGCCGAACACCGTTGACCGGCCGAGTCGAACGACGACTGCATCACGTCCGCGACGACCTGCTCGGCGAGCGCCGACGAATCGACGATCATCGCGTTCTGCCCGCCCGTCTCGGCGATCAGCGGAATCGGCTTGCCGTCCGGGTCGAGGCGCGCCGACAGCGTCTTGTTGATCAGGCGCGCGACTTCGGTCGAGCCGGTGAACATCACCGCGCGGGTGCGCGCGTCGGCCACCAGCGCCGCGCCGACCGTCTCGCCGGTGCCCGGCAGCAGCTGCACCGCGCCGGCCGGCACGCCGGCCTCGCGCAGCAGGCGCACCGCCTGGGCCGCGATCAGCGGCGTCTGCTCGGCCGGCTTCGCGAGCACCGTGTTGCCGGCGGCCAGCGCCGCGGCCACCTGGCCCATGAAGATCGCGAGCGGGAAGTTCCACGGGCTGATACAGACGACGGGCCCAAGCGGACGGTGCGTGTCGTTCGAGAATTCGTCGCGGATCTGCGCGGCGTAGTAGCGCAGGAAATCGACGGCCTCGCGGATTTCAGCAATGGCGTTCGGCAGCGACTTGCCCGCTTCGCGCACGATCAGGCCCATCAGCGTATGCATCTGCGCTTCGAGCAGGTCGGCGGCACGCGCGAGACAGTCGGCGCGCGCATCGACCGGCGTCGCCTGCCAGATCGGCGCGGCGGCCACCGCGTGCGCGAGCGCGGCGCTCACGTGCTCTGCCGTCGCTTCGCTGACCGTGCCGACCACGTCGCGCTGGTCGGCCGGGTTGCGCACGTCGCGGGCCGGCGCGGCGGCGAGCGCGTCGTCGGCGAGCATCGGCGCGGCGCGCCACGGGTGGTGCGCGCTCGCGAGCAGCGCGGACGACAGCGACGCGAGGCGGTGCTCGTTCGACAGGTCGAGGCCCATCGAGTTGAAGCGCTCGTCGCCGTACAGGTTGCGCGGCAGCGGGATCTTCGCGTGCGGCGCGCCGAGCGGCGTGACCTTCAGCGCTTCCTCCACCGGATCGGCGACCAGCTCCTTCACCGACACGGTCTTGTCCGCGATGCGGTTCACGAACGACGTGTTCGCGCCGTTCTCGAGCAGGCGGCGCACGAGGTACGCGAGCAGCGTCTCGTGCGTGCCGACCGGCGCGTACACGCGGCACGGGCGGTTCAGCTTGTCGCGGCCGGTCACTTCCTCGTACAGCGGCTCGCCCATCCCGTGCAGGCACTGGAATTCATACTGGCCCGGGTAGTAGTTCTGGCCCGCGAGGTGATAGATCGCGGCCAGCGTGTACGCGTTGTGCGTCGCGAACTGCGGATAGACCGCGTCCGGCGCGGCGAGCAGCTTCTTCGCGCACGCGAGGTACGACACGTCGGTGTAGATCTTGCGCGTGTAGACCGGGTAGCCTTCGAGGCCGTCCACCTGCGCCCGCTTGATCTCGGTATCCCAGTACGCGCCCTTCACGAGGCGGATCATGATGCGGTGACGGCTGCGGCGCGCGAGGTCGATCAGGTAGTCGATCACGAACGGGCAGCGCTTCTGGTAGCCCTGCACGACGAAGCCGATGCCGTTCCAGCCCGCGAGTTCCGGGTCGAAGCACAGCGCCTCGAGCAGGTCGAGCGACAGCTCGAGACGGTCGGCTTCCTCCGCGTCGATGTTCAGGCCGATGTCGTAGCGGCGCGCGAGCAGCGCAAGCGCACGCACACGCGGCAGCAGCTCGCTCATCGTGCGGTCCTGCTGCGAGCGCGAGTAGCGCGCGTGCAGCGCCGACAGCTTGATCGAGATGCCGGGGCCTTCGTAGATGCCGCGGCCGCCGGCCGCCTTGCCGATCGCGTGGATCGCCTGCTCGTACGACGCGTAGTAGCGCAGCGCGTCCTCTTCGGTCGTCGCCGCTTCGCCGAGCATGTCGTACGAGTAGCGGAAGCCGCGCGCCTCGAACTTGCGGCTGTTCGCGAGCGCTTCGGAAATCGTCTCGCCGGTGACGAACTGCTCGCCCATCAGGCGCATCGCCATGTCGACGCCCTTGCGGATCAGCGGCTCGCCGCCCTTGCCGATCAGGCGAGTGAGCGCCGACGACAGGCCCGCTTCGCTGTTGGTCGTGACGAGCTTGCCGGTGATCATCAGCCCCCAGGTCGCCGCGTTCACGAACAGCGACGGCGCGTGGCCGACGTGCGAGCGCCAGTCGCCCTTGCTGATCTTGTCGCGGATCAGCGCATCGCGGGTCGCGCGGTCGGGAATGCGCAGCAGCGCCTCCGCGAGGCACATCAGCGCGACGCCTTCCTGGCTCGACAGCGAGAATTCGTGGATCAGCCCTTCGACGCCGCCGCCCGAGCTCTTCTCGCGCAGCGCCTCGACGAGCTGCCCGGCGAGCGCCTGCACGTCCGCCGACAGGTTCGCCGGCAGCCGCGCCTGGCCGATCAGGAACGGCACGCACTCCGGCTCGGGGCGGCGATACGCGGCCGTGATCGCCGCGCGCAGCACCGATTGCGGCTGCACGTTCTGCGCGAACTCGAGGAACGGGTGCGAGGAATTGTCGTCGTCGCCCTCGCCGGCCTGGCCGTCGGCGAGCTCGGTCACGCCGCTGTGGCCGGACAGTTCCGGCGGCAGCTGGCCGTGCTCGATGCGTTCGAGATACGCGAAGATCGCCTGCTTGATCAGCCAGTGGGGAGTGCGTTCGAGCCGCGTGGCCGCGTCTTTCAGGCGCGAGCGGAGCAGGTCGTCGACTTTGACGCCAAGGGTGGTGCTTGCCATGGTGGGTTCGTGCGCCGGCGGGAAGCCGGCCAGTGACGTGAGAGGATGCGCGAAATCCTACGGCACACAATAAAAAGGTGCAACCCAATTTCGCGGATGGTTGCACCTCAATCTTATTGAATATAATCAGTCACTTATGCGGTTGCAACCTAGGAGTTGCCCGTGGTCTGGGGATCGGGATTTTCCCTGATCCGGCACACTTGGACACGCGCGGGCAACCCGGGCGGGGTACGGCGCCGGGCGGAGCCCGGTTGCACACGCGCCTGAACGCCGCGTGCAGCGGGGTGAAAAGGGGGAAAACCGGCCGGTTGCGCGCGTGTGGCGCCGGGCGCGGTCAGACGTCCAGCGGATCGACCTCGACGTTCCACCGCAGCACGCCCTTCAGCGCGCGCAGCTCGTCGTGCCACGCGTGCAGCGCGTGCTGCAGCGCCGCCCGCGACGCGCTTTCGAGCAGCAACTGCGCGCGATGGACGTTCGCGACCTTCACGATCGTCATCGGCACCGCGTCGTAGACGGTCACGCGGTCCGCGCCGGGCAGCCCCGGCAGCGCCGCCGCGGCCTGCTGCAGGAAGCCGAGCGCCGCGTCGAGCGTGCGCCCCTCGGCGCGCAGCAGCGCCTGGTAGACGAACGGCGGCAGATGCGCATCGCGCCGCTCGCCGAGCGTCGAATTCGCGAAGCCGACGTAATCGTGCCGCGCGAGCGCGTGGTACAGCGCGTGGCGCGGGTAGCGCGTCTGCACGAGCACCTCGCCCGGCAGCCCGGCGCGGCCCGCGCGGCCGCTCACCTGCATCAGCTGCGCGAACAGCCGCTCGCTCGCGCGGAAGTCGTGCGAGAACAGCGCGGTATCGGCATTGAGCACGCCGACCAGCGACACGCGCTGGAAGTCGTGCCCTTTCGCGATCATCTGCGTGCCGACCAGGATGTCGACCTCGCCCGCGTGCACGTCCGAGAACAGCGCCTGCGCGCTGCCCTTGCGGCGCGTGCTGTCGGCATCGATCCGCAGGATGCGCGCGCCGGGCACCGCCTCGGCGAGCGCTTCCTCGACGCGCTGCGTGCCGCGGCCGAGCGGCGCGATGTCGACGTTGCCGCACTCGGGGCACGATCGCGGGATGCGCGCTTCCCAGCCGCAGTGGTGGCAGCGCAGCGCGTGCTCGGGCTTGTGCAGCACGACGTACGCGCTGCAGCGCGGGCAGCCGGCCACCCAGCCGCACGCGTCGCACGCGAGCTGCGGCGCGTAGCCGCGCCGGTTCAGGAACACGAGGCTCTGCTCGCCGCGCTCGAGCCGCGCCTTCAGCGCCGCGACGAGCGGCCCGGACAGGCCGCCCATCGACGCGCGCCCGCGCCGCCGCTCCTCCTCGAGGTCGATCAGCCGCACGCTCGGCAGCACCGCGTCGGCCACCGCGCGCCGCGACAGCGTGAGTTTCGTGTAGCGCCCCTGCTCGGCCTGCCACCAGCTTTCGAGCGACGGCGTCGCCGAGCCGAGCACGACCGGAATGCCGAGCTGCTTCGCGCGCCACACCGCGAGGTCGCGCGCCGAATAGCGGAGCCCTTCCTGCTGCTTGTACGCGGGCTCGTGCTCCTCGTCGACGACGATCAGCGCGAGCGTCGGCAGCGATGCGAGCACCGCGAGGCGCGTGCCGAGCACGATCCGCGCGCGGCCCGTATGCGCGGCCAGCCAGTTGCGCGCGCGTTCGCCGTCGGCCAGCCCGCTGTGCAGCGTGACGATCGCGTCCGGCGCGAGCGCGCCGGCGAAGCGCGCGCGGAACGCGGCCTCGAACTGCGGCGTCAGGTTGATTTCGGGGACGAGCACGAGCGCCTGCGCGTCGGGTCGCGCGTCCAGCAGCGACGCGAGCGCGTGCAGATAGACCTCGGTCTTGCCGCTGCCGGTCACGCCGTGCAGCAGGAACGGCGCGAAGCCCTGCGCGGCGCGAATCGCGTCGAGCGCCTCGGCCTGCTGGTCGGTCAGCGGCGGCGGCTCGGTTCGCCCACCGCTTTGCCCACTACTTTGCCCACCGCTTGTCGACAGGTTATCCACAGGCTTGGGCACAGGGTTATCCGCCCAGCCGATCGTCTCGACGTCGACCCAGCCCTGCGCCGCCCATTCGTCGAGCGTCGCCGCCGCCTTCGGGTGCAGCGCGCGCGCGTCGGGCAGGCCCAGCGAATCGGCGTCGGCCAGCGCCTGCGCGAGCCGTCGCAGCGCCGCAGCGCGCGCGGGCAGCGCGTCGGGCAGTGCCGCGCGGCCGGCCTCGGACGCGCGATAGCGGACTTCCGGCGCCAGCAGCCGCCCCCAGCGCCCGGCATCGCGCAGCGCCTGCGGCAGCGCCGGCAGCGCGACCTCGCCGCGGCCGCGCTGGTAGTAGTCGGCGGCGAACCCGACGAGCGCCAGCCAGTCGGCCGACAGCGGCGGCAGCTCCGTGCAGATCGCGTCGACCGCGCGCAGCCGCGATGGCGGCACGTCAGTGTGAGTCGTCACTTCGCAGACGAGCCCGACCGCCTGCCGCTTGCCGAACGGTACCTGCACGAGCGTGCCGGGCCCGGGCGCCGGCTGCGCGTCGCAGCGGTAGTCGAACAGGGTGGCGAGCGGGTGGTCGAGCGCGACCCGCAGGTAGGTGCCGTCGGTCACGGGCACCCCGCGCTCGGACGCGCCGTTCGGGTTCCGCCCCCCAATGCATGGGCGGCGCCGGCGAACTTAAAGTAAAACTTCAGATTCGGCGCTAAGTTTTGGATTCGCATTAGGAATCGCCGTATACCCTGACCGGCCTGTGGATAACTTTGTTGAGAACTCGCCGCCCACCACCCGGAAAGCACGTCGGGTCGTGCCTTCCGCTGCTTTTCCCGGTTCGCGGCCGGTAGCCGCGAAGCCTTATTCCATAAGGCTGCTATTCAAATTACCGGCCAATAGCGAGGTAATTTGACCGATACGGGGCTCTACCGCGCTGCAACGTGGAAAATGTGTATAAGTCAAGTCTTGACAAGCAGCGGATCGGCCGTCCGGGCGGGGTTGCGCCCTGTTTAGCCCGGACCGCGCAACATCGCCGCACCGCACCGCAGCATGGCCCCGCTTGCAATCAGCGCGCGGCTGAGCTACGGATCGCGCGGCTGTGGTTGTGCACCTCGTCGACCAGCTCCGCGACGTGCTCCGGCGGCGTGAACTGCGAGATGCCGTGCCCGAGGTTGAACACGTGGCCCGGGTGGTTGCCGTAGCTGTCGAGCACCGCGCGCGCCTGCTCGCGGATCGCGGCCGGCGGCGCAAACAGGATCGTCGGGTCGAGGTTGCCCTGCAGCGCGACCTGCCCCGCCACGCGCTCGCGCGCGGCGCCGACGTTGACCGTCCAGTCGAGCCCGACCGCGTCGACGCCCGTCGCGGCGATTTCCTCGAGCCACAGCCCGCCGCCCTTCGTGAACGTGATGACCGGCACGCGCGCGCCGTCGTGGTCGCGCTTGAGCTGCGCGACCACGCGCCGGATGTAGTCGAGCGAATAGCGCTGGTAGGCGCCGTCCGCGAGCGCGCCGCCCCACGTGTCGAAGATCATCACGGCCTGCGCGCCGGCTTCGATCTGCGCGTTCAGGTACGCGGCCACCGCCTGTGCGTTGATGTCGAGGATCCGGTGCATCAGGTCCGGCCGCGCATACGCCATCGTCTTCACGGTGCGGAAATCGTCCGAGCCGCCGCCCTCGACCATGTAGCACGCGAGCGTCCACGGGCTGCCCGAGAAGCCGATCAGCGGCACCCGCTGGCGGCCCTGGCCGTCGGTCAGCGCGCGCCGGATCTCGCGCACCGCGTCGGTCACGTAGCCGAGCGTCGCGCCGATGTCCGGCACCGCGAGCTTCGCGACGTCCGCCTCGGTGCGCACCGGATGCGCGAACTTCGGCCCTTCGCCGGCCTGGAAGTCGAGGCCGAGGCCCATCGCGTCGGGAATCGTCAGGATGTCCGAGAACAGGATCGCGGCGTCGAGCGGGAAGCGCTCGAGCGGCTGCAGCGTCACTTCCGTCGCGTAGTCGGGGTTCTTCGCGAGGCCGAGGAAGCTGCCGGCCCGGGCGCGCGTCGCGTTGTACTCGGGCAGGTAGCGGCCCGCCTGGCGCATCAGCCAGATCGGCGTGTAGTCGGTCGGCTCGCGCAGGAGCGCACGCAGGAAGGTGTCGTTGAGCAGGGTATGGGCCACGATGGAAGCGACGATGCGAGAGGCAAAAGCGCATTTTACCGGACCCGGGCGCTTGCGCCGCGCGCGGCGGCCGATGGCGGCCATATGACGCGCGCGATGGCTCCGTTATGATCGGACGCTGATATCGAACCGAACGAAGGAGGAGACACGATGACGATGCCGAAGCTTGCCGCGGTCGCCGCGGCCGCCCTACTGCTGGCGAGCGCCGCCGGCACCGCTTGCGCGGCCGACGCGGGCGCGGCCCCCGCCGCCGGCTCGCGGCTCGACGAGGTGCTCGCGCGCGGCGCGCTGCGCGTGTGCACGACCGGCGACTACAAGCCGTATTCGTACTACCGCGCGGACGGCAGGTTCGAGGGCATCGACATCGACATGGCGGACGCGCTCGCGAAGTCGCTCGGCGTGAAGGCCGATTACGTGAAGACGAGCTGGCCGACCCTGACCGCCGATTTCGTCGCGAAATGCGACATCGCGGTCGGCGGGGTATCGACGACGCTCGAGCGCCAGAAGCGCGCGTTCTTCACGCAGCCGTACATGACCGACGGCAAGACGCCGATCGTGCGCTGCGCGGACGCGGACCAATACCAGACCGTCGCGCAGATCGACCGGCCCGAGACCCGCGTGATCGTGAATCCCGGCGGCACCAATGAGCGTTTTGCGAAGCAGCATTTCACGCACGCGAACGTCACCGTCTACCCGGACAACGTGACGATCTTCAAGCAGATCCTCGCGGGCAAGGCGGACGTGATGGTCACCGACGCGTCCGAGACGCTGCTGCAGCAAAAGCTGAATCCGGGCCTGTGCTCGGTGCATCCGGACAAGCCATTCCAGTTCGGCGAGAAGGCGTACATGGTGCCGCGCGGCGACGTCGTGTTCCAGCAGTACGTCGATCAGTGGCTGCACCTGGCGCTGTCGAACGGCGAATTCCAGGCGATCTCGGACAAATGGCTGAAGTGACGCGCACGCGGCCCGGCACGTGCCGGGGAAGCGCCGGCCGCCGCGCCACCCGTCAGCCGTCGCCGAGCCGCCGGTGCTCGATCAGCACGCAGCGATCCATCACGACGTCGAGGCCCGCCGCGCGCGCCCGCGCGGCCGCGGCCTCGTCGATCACGCCGAGCTGCAGCCACAGCGACCGCGCGCCGATCGCGATCGCATCGTCGGCAACCGCCGACACTTCCGACGATTTCCGAAACACATCGACCATGTGAATCGCCGCGCCGTCGCGCGCGAGCGCGGCCGCCGCCGCGGGCAGCGACGCGTAACAGCGCTCGCCGAGCACGCGCCGGCCGTCGAGCATCGGGTTGACCGGCACGATCCGGTAGCCGGCCTGCTGCATGGTTTCGGCCACGCCATGGCTCGGACGCTCGGGTTTATCCGAAAGGCCGACTACCGCAATCACCCGATCACGTTTCAAAATCTTTCTGATGATTGAATCAATCTCCATCGAATCCTCGGCGCGATGCATTTTTCCGCGTGAAATTGTGGACTTCGTCGAGCCTAACACGCATGAAAAACGCATCTCGCGCATGCGATGAAAACAGTTTCGGAAATATTGGTAAAAATGACCTTTCCAGGATCCCGCAAAACAGCAAAAAATCCCGGAAAAGCCTTGTCTGGCGGGCGTTACAACCTGAAACACTTTGTTACCGCGAGGGCACATCAATTCGCCCACAATGCCCTTCAACGGTTTCAACACGGATGCGGTCTCGTGTGCCAAGTGTGAGCGGACGCGAAGCGCTGCGAGCCCGTCGGTCATGTACCGAAGCCCTACCCAGGGGCATCCTTGTTGGAGTCGTTTCCGGTTCTCGAACCGGACGCGTTCCATCTTTGGTCTCCTCGCGCTAACCCCGTAGCGTGTGGTTTTTAGCGGGCTAATAAGCCCGCTTTTTTTCGTCCATCGAAAACGTAACGGCCCGCAGGCCGTCACGTTCCCCCCGCGTCACGCGGTCTTCTGCACGTCGAGCTTCAGCTCGTCGATCATGCGCTGGCGCATGATGAACTTCTGCACCTTCCCCGTCACCGTCATCGGCAGCTCGTCGACGAAGCGGATGTAGCGCGGGATCTTGTAGTGCGCGATCTGCCCGTTGCAGAAGGCGCGCACGTCGTCCTCGCTCATCTGCTCACCCGCGCGCACCACGATCCACGCGCACACTTCCTCGCCGTACTTCGCGTCCGGCACGCCGAACACCTGCGCGCTCTGGATCTTCGGATGCCGAAACAGGAACTCCTCGATTTCGCGCGGGTAGATGTTTTCGCCGCCGCGGATCAGCATGTCCTTCAGGCGGCCGACGATGTTGCAGTAGCCGTCCGCGTCGATCGTCGCGAGATCGCCGGTGTGCATCCAGCCGTCGACCAGCACGTCGCGCGTCTTCTCGTCGTCATCCCAGTAGCCGAGCATCACCGAGTAGCCCTTCGTGCACAGCTCGCCCGTCGCCCCGACCGGCACGGTGCCGCCGCTCGGATCGACGACCTTCACCTCCAGGTGCGGCTGGATGCGGCCGACCGTCGTCGTGCGCTTCTCGAGCGGATCGTCGGTCGAGCTGTGGAACGACACGGGGCTCGTCTCCGTCATCCCGTACGCGATCGTCACCTCGGACATGTGCATCTGCGACACGACGCGCTTCATCGTCTCGATCGGGCACGGCGAGCCGGCCATGATGCCGGTGCGCAGCGTCGACAGGTCGTACTTCGCGAAATCCGGATGGTCGAGCTCCGCGATGAACATCGTCGGTACGCCGTGCAGCGCGGTGCAGCGCTCCTCGGCGACCGCGGCGAGCGTCGCGGCCGGGTCGAACGCCTCGCCGGGAAACACCATCGCGGCGCCCGTCGACACGCAGGCGAGCACCGCCAGCACCATCCCGAAGCAGTGATACAGCGGCACCGGAATGCACAGCGAATCCTGCTCGCTGAAGCGCATCGCCATCGCGATCGAGCGCGCATTGTTGACGACGTTGCGGTGCGTGAGCGTCGCGCCCTTCGGGCTGCCGGTCGTGCCGCTCGTGAACTGGATGTTGATCGGGTCGGTCGACGCGAGCGTCGCGCCGAGCGCATCGAGCGCCGCGGGGTCGAGCGCGTCGCGGCCGCGCGCGATCACGTCGGCGAAGCGGAACATGCCGGCCGGCGCGACGTCGCCCATCGACACGATGGTGCGCAGGCTCGGCACGCGCGCGGCATGCAGCGCGCCCGGCGTCGCGCCCGCCAGCTCCGGCGCGATCGTCTGCAGCATCTCGACGTAGCCGGACGACTTGAAGCGCTCCGCGGTAATCACCGCCGTGCAGCCGACCTTGTTCAGCGCGTACTCGAGCTCCGCGAGCCGGTAGGCGGGGTTGATGTTGACGAGAATCGCGCCGATGCGCGCGGTCGCGAACTGGGTCAGCACCCATTCGCTGCGGTTCGGCGACCAGATGCCGACGCGGTCGCCCTTGCCGATGCCGAGCGCGGCGAGGCCCGCGGCCAGCGCGTCGACCTCGTCCGCGAACGCGCGCCAGGTCCAGCGCACGCGCTGCTCGCGGAACACCACGGCCGGCCGGTCGGGAAAACGTCCGGCGGTCTCCCGCAGGAACTGTCCGACCGTTGCTTCGGATAGCGGCACGTCGGTCGCGCCGCGCACGTACGACAGTCCGTCTTCGGGCGCGATCAGCGCCCCCACGCGTGAATCTGCAGCCATGATGTCTCCGTCTCTTTTGTCAGCCTGATCCAGCGGACGATAGCGCGCTCCGCTGACGACACTCTGACATCGATCCCCGGCGACCGGACGGAAAAGCACACTCGGCCTAAATTCGGACGAAAAAAAGCAGCCCGGAGGCTGCTTTCTTTCGCGTGATGCGCGGCTGGCTCAGTGCCGGCTGCGGATCTTCGCCAGACGCTGGATCGCTTCGAGCTGCGCCATCGCGGTCGCGAGCTCGGATTGCGCCTTCGCGAGGTCGATGTCCGACTTCGCGTTCTGCAGCGTCTCCTCGGCGCGCTTGCGCGCTTCCTCGGCCTTCGCCGAGTCGAGATCCTTGCCGCGGATCGCGGTGTCGGCGAGCACCGTTACGGCGCCCGGCTGCACTTCGAGAATGCCGCCCGCGACGAACACGAATTCGTCGTTGCCGTTTTCGGCTTCGATGCGCACCGCACCCGGACGAATCCGCGTGATCAGCGGCGTGTGGCCCGGCAGAATGCCCAGCTCACCCGATTCGCCCGGCAGCGCGACGAATTTCGCCTCGCCCGAGAAGATCTGCTCTTCCGCGCTGACGACGTCTACTTTGATGGTTGCCATATCGACTCCTGGTTGAGCGTATTACGTGGGTGCCGCGTCACCTGTCACAGGGTAGACAGGAAAAACACCGCTTCACGGCACCCGCTGCGTTACACCCGACCTTTACTGGATCTTCTTGGCCTTCTCGAAGGCTTCGTCGATCGTGCCGACCATGTAGAACGCCTGTTCCGGCAGGTGGTCGCACTCGCCGTCGACGATCATCTTGAAGCCGCGGATCGTTTCCTTCAGCGGCACGTACTTGCCCGGCGAGCCCGTGAACACTTCAGCGACGTGGAACGGCTGCGACAGGAAACGCTGGATCTTGCGTGCGCGCGCGACCGACAGCTTGTCTTCCGGCGACAGTTCGTCCATGCCCAGAATCGCGATGATGTCGCGCAGTTCCTTGTAGCGCTGCAGCGTCTGCTGAACGCGACGGGTGATCGAGTAGTGCTCTTCACCGATCACGTTCGGGTCGATCTGGCGCGACGTCGAGTCGAGCGGGTCGACCGCCGGGTAGATACCCAGCGAAGCGATGTCACGCGACAGAACGACGGTTGCGTCCAGGTGGCCGAAGGTGGTTGCCGGCGACGGGTCGGTCAAGTCATCCGCAGGGACGTACACGGCCTGGACCGACGTAATCGAGCCCTTCTTGGTCGACGTGATGCGTTCCTGCAGCTTGCCCATTTCTTCAGCCAGCGTCGGCTGGTAGCCCACTGCCGACGGCATACGGCCGAGCAGTGCCGACACTTCGGTACCGGCCAGCGTGAAACGGTAGATGTTGTCGACGAAGAACAGCACGTCGAGGCCTTCGTCACGGAAGTGCTCGGCCATCGTCAGGCCGGTCAGCGCGACGCGCAGACGGTTGCCCGGCGGCTCGTTCATCTGGCCGTACACCAGCGCGACCTTGTCGAGAACGTTCGAGTCCTTCATTTCGTGGTAGAAGTCGTTCCCTTCACGGGTACGCTCGCCCACGCCCGCGAACACGGAGTAACCGCCGTGTTCCTTCGCGATGTTGTTGATGAGCTCCATCATGTTGACGGTCTTGCCCACGCCAGCACCGCCGAACAGACCGACCTTGCCGCCCTTTGCGAACGGGCAGATCAGGTCGATGACCTTGATGCCGGTTTCGAGCAGTTCGGTCGACGGCGACAGTTCGTCGAACGCCGGTGCCTTCTGGTGGATCGAACGCGTCGTTTCGCTTTCGATCGGGCCAGCCTCGTCGATCGGACGGCCGAGCACGTCCATGATCCGGCCGAGGGTCGGCTTGCCGACCGGCACCGAGATCGGCTTTGCCGTGTTCTTCACGGTCAGGCCGCGGCGCAGGCCGTCGGATGCACCCAGACAGATGGTCCGGACCACGCCGTCGCCCAGCTGCTGCTGGACTTCGAGCGTCAGTTCCGAGCCTTCCAGAATGAGCGCGTCGTAGATCTTCGGCATGGTTTCGCGCGGGAATTCCACGTCGATAACGGCGCCGATGCACTGTACGATCTTGCCTTCTACCAAAGCAGCAGTACTCATCGCTTTTCCTTTAAATACCTGATTCTTTACTCGCGCAAAGGCGCAGTTTCGGGTGGTCTTCGCGGCTCGCGCTTAAACAGCTGCGGCGCCGCCGACGATCTCCGACAGTTCCTTCGTGATCGCGGCCTGACGGCTCTTGTTGTAGACCAGTTGCAGCTCGCTGATCACGGTCTTCGCGTTGTCCGACGCAGCCTTCATCGCGACCATCCGCGCCGATTGCTCCGACGCCATGTTTTCCGCGACGGCCTGGTACACCAGCGCCTCGACGTAACGCACGAGCAATTCGTCGACCACCGCCTGCGCATCCGGCTCGTAGATGTAATCCCACGACGTGGCCGGCGTGCCGTCATTCGCCTCGAAGTGCTCCGACGACAGCGGCAGCAGCTGTTCGATCACCGCTTCCTGCTTCATCGTGTTGACGAAGCGCGTGTACGCGAGATAAACCGCCGACAGCTTGCCTTCCGAATACAGGTCGAGCTGCGTCTTCACCGCGCCGATCAGCTTGTCCAGGTGCGGGGTGTCGCCGAGGTGCACGACCTGCGACATCACCTTCGCGCCGAAGCGATTCAGGAACCCGAGGCCCTTGCCGCCGATCGCGGTGGCTTCGACCTTCTGGCCCGCCTGCTCCAGCTCCTTGAACTTCTGCACCGTCGCGCGCAGCACGTTCGTGTTCAGACCGCCGCACAGACCCTTGTCCGTCGTGACGAGGATGATGCCGGCCGTCTTCGCGCCTTCGTTCGCCACCATGAACGGGTGACGATACTCCGGGTTCGCGCGGCTCATGTGCGAGGCGATGGCACGGACCTTGTCCGCATACGGACGAGCGGCGCGCATGCGTTCCTGCGCGCGGCGCATCTTCGATGCAGCCACCATCTCCATCGCCTTCGTGATCTTGCGCGTGTTCTGCACGCTCTTGATCTTGCCGCGAATTTCCTTCATTCCAGCCATAGCTTGCTCCTTGACCGAAGCGGCGCGGGCGCGTCAGCACCCGCGCGGCCTCAGTGTGTCACTCGCGGATCAATAGGCACCGGACTTCTTGAAGGATTCGATCGCCGAGCGCAGCGCGCCTTCGTCGTCCTTCGCGAGATCCTTGGTGTCTTCGATGCGCTTGATGAGGTCAGCGTGGCTGGTCTTCAGGAATTCGCGCAGGCCCTTCTCGAACGGCAGCACTTGCTTGACGTCGAGGTCGTCGAAGTAACCGTTGTTCGCGGTGTACAGCGCCACGGCCAGTTCCCACACCTGCAGCGGCTGGTACTGCGGCTGCTTCAGCAGTTCCGTCACGCGGCGGCCGCGCTCGAGCTGCTTGCGGGTCGCTTCGTCGAGGTCCGACGCGAACTGCGCGAACGCTGCCAGTTCACGATACTGCGCGAGGTCGGTACGGATACCGCCCGACAGCTTCTTCACGACCTTCGTCTGCGCGGCGCCACCGACACGCGACACCGACACGCCAGCGTTGATTGCCGGGCGGATGCCTGCGTTGAACAGGTCGGTTTCCAGGAAGATCTGGCCGTCGGTAATCGAGATCACGTTCGTCGGAACGAACGCGGTCACGTCGCCCGCTTGCGTTTCGATGACCGGCAGTGCCGTCAGCGAGCCGCTCTTGCCCTTCACTTCGCCGTTCGTGAACTTCTCGACATACTCTTCCGACACGCGAGCCGCGCGCTCGAGCAGACGCGAGTGCAGATAGAACACGTCACCCGGGTACGCTTCACGGCCCGGCGGGCGGCGCAGCAGCAGCGAGATCTGACGGTATGCCCAAGCCTGCTTGGTCAAGTCGTCATAGATGATCAGCGCGTCCTGGCCGCGGTCGCGGAAGTATTCGCCCATCGTGCAGCCGGCGTACGGCGCCAGGTACTGCATCGCGGCGGAATCCGATGCCGAAGCGGCGACGACGATCGTGTATTCCATCGCGCCCGTTTCTTCGAGCTTGCGAACCACGTTCATGATCGACGAAGCCTTCTGGCCGATCGCGACGTAGATACAGATCAGGTCCTTGCCCTTCTGGTTGATGATCGCGTCGAGCGCCACCGCGGTCTTGCCGCACTGACGGTCGCCGATGATCAGCTCACGCTGGCCACGGCCGATCGGCACCATCGCGTCGATCGACTTGATGCCCGTCTGCACCGGCTGCGACACCGACTTGCGCCAGATCACGCCCGGGGCGATCTTTTCGATCGCGTCGGTCAGCTTCGCGTTGACCGGGCCCTTGCCGTCGATCGGGTTGCCGAGCGCATCGACCACGCGGCCGATGAGTTCCGGGCCGACCGGGACTTCGAGAATGCGGCCCGTCGTCTTGACAATGTCGCCTTCCGAGATGTGTTCGTATTCGCCGAGAATCACCGCGCCGACCGAGTCGCGCTCGAGGTTCAGCGCGAGGCCGAACGTGTTGCCCGGGAACTCGAGCATTTCGCCCTGCATCACGTCCGACAGGCCGTGGATACGCACGATACCGTCGGTCACGGAGATCACGGTGCCCTGGTTGCGAACGTCTGCGCTCGCTTCAAGGCCCTGGATCCGGCTCTTGATCAGCTCGCTGATCTCAGAGGGATTGAGTTGCATTATTCGCTCCTGATAGTCAATTCTGTTGCGTGCCGGCGCGGCGCTCAGGCGGTCAAGGCAGCCTGCATCGAAGCAAGGCGCGCGCGAACCGAAGAGTCGAGCACTTCGTCGCCGACCGTCACGCGCACGCCGCCAATGAGCGACGAATCGACTTCGACCGTCGGCTTCAGCTTGCGCTTGAACTTGCGCTCGAGGCTCGCGACGAGACCTTCGAGGTCAGCGCCGTTCAGCGGGAACGCGCTGACGATCGATGCGTCGGCGGCGCCTTCGCGCTCGTTCTTGAGCGCTTCGAACTGCTCGGCGATTTCCGGCAGCAGCGCGATGCGATGATTGTCGACCAGCATCTGCACGAAGTTCTTCGCCTCGGCGGCCGTCGCGAGCGGCGACTTTGCCGCGGCAAGCAGCAGCTCGGCCACTTGCGCGCGGGTCACCTTCGGGCTCGACGCCACGGAGAGCACTTCGGGCAGACGCGCAACCTGGGCCAGCTCTTGCACGAGCGTGGACCAGGCGGCGATGTCACCTCCCTCGGCCACGCGGAACAGCGCTTCTGCGTAAGGGCGGGCGATGGTTGCAAGTTCGGCCATGATCAGAGCTCGGCTTTCAGTTGATTCAGCAGTTGGGCGTGGGCCGTTTGATCGACTTCGCGCTTCAGGATCTGCTCGGCGCCCTTCACGGCCAGCGTAGCGACTTCGCCACGCAGCGTTTCGCGCGCCTTCACGATTTGCTGTTCTGCTTCCGCCTTCGCCTGGGCGACGATGCGGGCGGCTTCAGCCTGGGCGTTGGCCTTGATTTCCTCGGCGACCGCCTGGGCACGCTTTTCAGCGTCGGCGATGCGCTGCTGGCCGTCGTTGCGGGCCTGCGCGAGTTCCTGGTCCACGCGCTTGTGCGCTGCGTCGAGTTCCGCCTTGCCCTTTTCCGCGGCGGCGAGGCCGTCGGCGATCTTCTTCGAGCGTTCGTCGAGGGCGTTGATCAACGGCGGCCACACGAACTTCATCGTGAACCACGCGAGGACCAGGAACACGACCATTTGCGCAAACAGAGTTGCGTTGAGATTCACGGTGTTTCCTTATCTGCTATTCCGGAAAAATGAAACGGTAAGGCGCTCATCGAGTTGCATTCGATCAGCGCCCCAAGTCTCCGTTCCGCCCTGCGCCGGCTTGCGCCGGACGCATGTTTCCGAGGAAGCTTAGCCGGCGACGAGCTTCGACAGGAGCGGGTTCGCGAATGCGAACAGCATTGCAACGCCCACGCCGATCAGGAATGCCGCGTCGATCAGGCCAGCCAGCAGGAACATCTTCGTTTGCAGCGGGTTGATGAGTTCCGGCTGACGTGCGCAGGCTTCGATGTACTTGCCGCCCATCAGCGCGATACCGATACAGGCGCCAATTGCACCCAGGCCGATGATGATGCCGATACCGATGGCGGTCAGACCCTGGATGTTGGCGATGTAAGCTTGCATGATCACTCCTTTGTGAAAAGACTTGGAACTGAGATTTAAAAAAACTAAAACGAAGACTCTTGTTTTGCTCGACGCGCTTAGTGCTTGTCGTGCGCCTGGCCGAGATACACCAGCGTCAGCATCATGAAGATGAATGCCTGCAACAGAACAATCAGGATGTGGAAGATTGCCCAGACGCTGCCCGCGATCACATGACCAATGAAGCCGAGGAACGATGCGTCGCCGCCGAAGCTCCACATGCTGCCGAGCAGGGCGATCAACAGGAACAACAGCTCACCCGCGTACATGTTGCCGAACAGCCGCATGCCGAGCGAAACGGTCTTTGCGAGATATTCGACGATGTTGAGCGCGAGGTTCGGGATCCACAGCAGCGGGTGGGCGCCGAACGGGGCCGACAGCAGCTCATGCACGAAGCCGCCCGCGCCCTTGATCTTGATGCTGTAGTAGATCATCAGGACGAACACGCCGAGCGCGATGCCGAGCGTACCGTTCAGGTCCGCCGTCGGCACGATGCGATGGTGGGAAACGATGTCCGACAGACCGAGCAGGCCGATCACGCGGCCCGGCAGGTCGACGGGGAGGAAGTCGAGGGAGTTCATCAGCGCGACCCACACGAACACGGTGAGCGCGAGCGGTGCGATGAACGTGCGATTGCCGTGGACGATGGCCTTCGACTGGTCTTCGACCATCTCGACGAGCATCTCGATCGCGCACTGGAAACGGCCCGGCACGCCGGACGTCGCCTTGCGGGCGGCCAGGCGCAGCAGCAGGATGGTGATGACGCCACACACGATCGACCAGAACAGCGTGTCGAGATTCCAGACATGAATGTCGAAAATCGACGTCTGATGCGAGGTGGAGAAGTTCTGCAAGTGGTGCGCAATGTACTCGGACGGATCCGGACCGCGCGTGCCTTCGCTAGCTGCCATATCGTTAATGCCACCCAAATTGTCGAAAATCGTTTTGCCCGAATCCGCAACACGCTATTGCGGGAACGGGCCGGCGCGGTTCCGTGTCGAAATCGCGCACTGCTTGTTCCTTACCGCCAGGCCAGTGCGATCCAGTACGTCTTCAGCACGACGAGGTACGTGACGAGGAGCGGCACCCAGTGCACGCCGGCATAGCCGAACGCCACCGCGGCGAACATCCCGATCGTCACGCCGAGCTTGAGGGCTTCGCCCGCTACCCAGCTCATCACGGTGGCCGAGCCACCTGCCTTCAGTCGTGCCACGAACAGCGCACTTGGCACCCAGCCGATCGCTCCGCCCAGAAACGCGGATTGCGCAGCGGCGCCCGGCGACTTCGAAAACAGCCACCACGCCAGCGTTGCAACCAGGGACAAGGCCACTTGCGCGATCACCACCTTGTAGGGGGTG
This sequence comes from Burkholderia pyrrocinia, assembly GCA_001527685.1. GTDB lineage: Bacteria > Pseudomonadota > Gammaproteobacteria > Burkholderiales > Burkholderiaceae > Burkholderia > Burkholderia pyrrocinia_D. The sequence goes on along the minus strand of LOZU01000114.1, from coordinate 159,975 downwards.
ATACGCGAGGGCCGGCTCACGTTCGGGCCGAACAGCCTCTCGGCTTCTGCCCGCGTCAGCGGAACGATGTTCTCATCTTGCTGCTCGGCATCCCAGTCGTCGCCGTCGGATTCGCGCCGCTCGCCGGCCGCTGAAGCGGTGCGTCGCGTGCGTTGATCATCGTGCCTATCGTTCGGCGCCTGACCCGCCATCGCAGCCTTCCGCAAAATCCTGAACCCGGCCCCAAGCTTTCCGAAAGCTTTCAGGGGTGCCTAGCTAACAAATCCGGGCGATTGTAAGCGATAGTTGCAGGTGATTCAAGGCTTTAGACGCGACAAAAACCTGCGTAAAACGACTGCCCATGATGTGAAAAATGCACGATTCGGCGACGTACGATGACAGTTGTAAGGTCAATTTTTTGCACTGGTATTTCGCCTCCGGAAATGATCGCGGGCTGGCCGCGACGGGAGTCGCGAGTTGTGCAAGATGGATCGCTGCAGAGGGCTTGCTGCGCGCAAGTCATCGCATCGCGAGTCGCGACGCCCGACCCACCGTGAGTCGGCTGTGGCGGCTTGATCGCTGTGGACGACTCGCCACAGACAAGTCGCTGCGAACGCGTTGCCGTCAACGAGATGCCGCGAAAGGGCCATCCACAGTCACGCACTGTGGATGACTCGCTCACGAGTACGCGCTGTGCACCACTCACCCGTGGGTGAGCAGCCACGCGCCGAGCGCGGCGCTTGCGATCGCAAACGGAATCGAGACGATGTGAAACGGCAGCCACATGCGCGGCTCCTTCGCGAGCCGCACCGCGATCAGGTTCGCGAGCGAGCCGATCGCGATGCCGAAGCCGCCGACCGATACGCCGAACGCAAGCGCGCGCCAGTCCCGCGTGAACTCCGACAGCAGGATCGCGGCCGGCACGTTGCTGATGCCTTGCGACAACGCCGCGCCCGCCACGAATACGCGCAGCGGCGTATCGAGGCGCGCACGCGCGATCGCGTCGTGCACCGCCGGCAGCGCGGCCGCGCTGCGCAGCACGACGAACATCAGCACGAAGATCAGCAGCAGCAGCCAGTCGATCCGCAACACGGCATCGCGCCGCATCGCGAGCAGCATGGCGGCAACCGCGATCAGCCCCGGCAGCGCGCGATGCGCATCGGCCAGCAGCACGAAGGCGGCGAACAGCACCGCCGCGACGAGTGCTTGCATGCGCTGCACCGGCAACGCGACGACATCGCCGGACAGGTCGAGCGGCTTCACGCGGAACGCGCACGCGGTGACCGCCAGCAGCAGCGCCATCAGGGCGATCGCAAACGGCCCGAGGGTGACCACGAAACGGCCGAACGACACGCCGCTCAATTGCCACAGGAACAGGTTCTGCGGATTGCCGAGCGGCGTCGCGACCGAGCCCGCATTGACGGCCAGCGCGACGACGATCACGAGCCGCCGGAACGGCAGCGGCGCCAGCGCGCGCAACGACACCATCAGCGGCACGACGACGAACAGCGCGACATCGTTGGTGAGCCACATCGACAGCACCGCCGCGAACACGACGAGCAGCATCGCGAGCGCGCGCTCGGAATGCACGTGGTGCACGATGCGGTGCGCGAGCCACATCAGGCACCCGGACAGCTCGAGCGCCTTCGTCAGCATCAGGAGGCCGGCGAGCGTCGCGACCGTCTGCCAGTCGACTCGATTCGCCAGTACTGCGAATGGTTGCGGGCGCATCCATTGCAGCAACACGAGGCCGATGGCCAGCGCGGACAACACGGGTTCCCGCGCCAGCCAGCCCAACCACCGGCGCACCGCCTGCACCCCCGCATTGTCCATCGATGACGCCCCGTTACTCTTCCGCCGCCACGTTGCCGCGCAGGCGCGCGAGGATGCCCTCGAGCGCGTCGAGATTGCCGAAATCGATCGTCACCTGCCCTCGCCCGCGCCGGCCCAGCTTGATCTTCACGGTCGACGCCAACAGGTCGGACAGCGCCTCTTCGAGACGGCGCGTGTCGCGGCCGCCGTCGTCCTTCGCACGCGCCTTCACTGCCGGCGCTTCCTTCGTTGTCTGCGCGACGAGCTTCTCGGTCTCGCGCACCGACATCCGCTTGTTGACGACCTGATGCGCGAGCGTGATCTGCGTGGCCGCGTCGACCGCCAGCAGCGCGCGCGCATGCCCCATGTCGAGGTCGCCGGCGAGCAGCATCGTCTGCACCGGCGCCGCGAGATTCAGCAGGCGCAGCAGGTTCGACACTGCGCTGCGCGAGCGGCCGACCGATTCGGCGGCCTGCTCGTGCGTGAAGTGAAACTCGTCGAGCAGGCGCTGGATGCCATGCGCCTCTTCCAGCGGATTCAGGTCCTCGCGCTGGATGTTCTCGATCAGCGCCATCGCGGCGGCGGCCTGGTCGGACACATCCTTCACCAGCACCGGCACTTCGTCGAGGCCCGCCAGGCGCGCCGCGCGGAAACGCCGCTCGCCCGCGATGATCTCGTATTTGTCTGACGAAATGGGGCGAACCAGGATCGGCTGCATCACGCCCTGCGCGCGAATGCTGGCCGCCAGTTCCTGCAGACTGCCCTCGTCCATCCGCGTCCGCGGCTGATACTTGCCGGCCTGCAGCTTCGCAAGCGAGAGCGTGTTCGGCGCGCCTTCGATCTTCACCGCTTCGGTGATATCGGCACTGCCGCCGAGCAGCGCTTCGAGGCCACGCCCCAACCCTTTCTTCTTTGGCACCGCATTCATGTCTTTCTTCCTCGCTTCGCTCGTCGCCGGATCACGCATCGAATGCGCGCACGCGCTCGATCATCTCGGCGCCGAACTGGAGATACGCTTGCGCACCGCGCGAGCCGCGATCGAACACGACGCCCGGCAACCCGTAGCTCGGCGCTTCCGCCAGACGGACGTTGCGCGGAATCACCACGTCGAACACCTTGTCGCCGAAGTGCGCCTTCAGTTGATCGGAAACCTGCTGCTGCAGCGTGATGCGCGGGTCGAACATCACCCGCAGCAACCCGATGATCTTCAGGTCGCGGTTCATGTTCGCGTGCACCTGCTTGATCGTGTTGACGAGATCCGACAGGCCTTCCAGCGCGAAGTACTCGCACTGCATCGGGATCACGACGCCGTGCGCGGCGCACAGGCCGTTCAGCGTCAGCAGCGACAGCGTCGGCGGGCAGTCGATCAGCACGAAATCGTAATCGTCGGCCACGCGATCGAGCGCCGCCTTCAGCTGGCGCTCGCGGTTCTCGATGCCGATCAGCTCGATTTCCGCGCCGGACAGCTCGCGGTTCGCCGGCAGCACGTCGTACGTTACGGCTTCGGGCCGGATCCGCGCATCCGCAACCGACACGCCGTCGACCAGCACTTCGTACACGGTCGCTTCGACACCAGCCTTGTCGATCCCGCTGCCCATCGTCGCATTGCCCTGCGGGTCGAGGTCGATCAGCAGGACACGTTGCTCCTGCGCTGCAAGGCTTGCGGCGAGATTGACCGTTGTCGTCGTCTTGCCGACGCCCCCCTTCTGGTTCGCAACGCAGAAGATCTTTGCCATCGTTGGTGTGTTCCTCGTACCTTCAAACATTCGGCGCGCCGCACCGCGCGCCGTTAAATCGCATCGTCGACGGCGACTTCGATCAGATGCCGTTCGGCATCCAGCATCGGCACCGCCAGCCGAATGGTTTGCTTCACGTGGCTGCCGTCCGGCAGCCGCGCAATCTCGTCGCCCGGGTGAACGCCCTTCATTGCCCAGATCGCTCCGCCCGGCGCAACCAGATGTCGAGCAAGTTTAACGAAGTCGGAGAGGTCCGCGAAAGCGCGCGACACGATTACGTCGAATTTTTTCGGCACCTCGGCGCCCGGCTGCAATGTTTCCACGCGCCCGGTCACGACCGACAGGTTCGCGAGCTTCAGCTCCGCACGGGTCTGCGTCTGGAATGCGGACTTCTTCTGGACGATGTCATTCAGCGTGACCTGCCAGTCCGGCCGCACGATCGCGAGCACGATACCCGGCAGCCCGCCGCCCGACCCGACATCGAGCACCCGCGCGGACACGCGATCGCCGAGATGGGGAACGATCGAAAGCGAATCGAGGATGTGCTGGATCAGCATCTGCTGCGGGTCGCGGATCGCGGTCAGGTTGTAGACCGCGTTCCACTTCGCGAGCAGCGCGACATAGTCGAGCAGCTGGTTTCGCTGGGTATCCGTCAGCGCGACGCCGAGCGCGTTCGCGCCGTCGACGAGCATCTTCTCCAGAACATCCCGATTAACCGCCGGCGCGCGACGCGCCGTCATTGTTGCGTCGGGACGGTGCCGTCCCCCTGCTCCACTGCCGCGTCGGCGCTACCGTTGCGACGGCCCAGGCCGCGGCGCTTCAGGTGCACCATCAGCAGCGAGATCGCCGCCGGCGTCACACCGGAGATCCGCGATGCCTGGCCGATCGTTTCCGGCCGGAACTGGTTCAGCTTCTGGCTCACTTCGAACGACAGGCCGCGCACTTCACGGTAGTCGATGCCATCCGGCAGACGCGTGTTCTCGTTCGCATCGTTGCGCTCGATCTCGCTCGCCTGACGCTCGATATAGCCCTGATACTTGATACCGATCTCGACCTGCTCCTTGATCTGCGCGAGCAGCACCGGATCGTCGGTCAGCGGTTCCGCCGGGCCGCACTCGCCGCCCTTCAGGCCGCACACGCCGTCGTAGTCGACGCCCGGGCGGCGCAGCAGCTCGGCCAGGCTGTACTCGTGATCGATTGCCTTGCCCAGCAGCGCCGTGGCTTCTTCCGGCGGCAGCGTCTTCGGCGTGACCCACGTCGATTTCAGACGCTCGGTTTCACGTGAAACAGCGTCGCGCTTCCGGCAGAACGCATCCCAGCGCACGTCATCGACCAGCCCCAGTTCGCGGCCAATCTCAGTCAGACGCATGTCTGCGTTGTCTTCGCGCAGGCTCAGCCGGTATTCGGCCCGGCTCGTGAACATCCGGTACGGCTCGGCGACGCCGCGCGTCACCAGATCGTCGACCAGCACGCCCAGATAGGCCTGGTCGCGACGCGGGCACCATGCGTCCTTCTCCTGCACGTACAGGCCGGCATTGACGCCAGCCAGCAGGCCCTGTGCCGCCGCTTCCTCGTAGCCAGTCGTCCCGTTGATCTGGCCCGCAAAGAACAAGCCATTGATCGCCTTGGTTTCCAGCGACGCCTTCAGCGCGCGCGGGTCGAAGTAGTCGTACTCGATCGCGTAGCCGGGGCGCAGGATATGCGCCTGCTCGAGGCCGCGCATCGAATGCACGAGCTCGAGCTGCACGTCGAACGGCAGGCTCGTCGAAATCCCGTTCGGGTAGAACTCGTTGGTCGTCAGCCCTTCCGGCTCGAGGAAGATCTGGTGGGATTCCTTCGACGCGAAACGGTGAATCTTGTCCTCGATCGACGGGCAGTAGCGCGGCCCGACGCCTTCGATCACGCCGGTGTACATCGGCGAGCGGTCGAGACCGCCGCGGATGATGTCGTGCGTGCGCTCGTTCGTATGCGTGACCCAGCACGGCATCTGCTGAGGATGCTGCTCCGCGCGGCCCAGGAACGAGAACACCGGAATCGGATCCAGATCGCCCGGCTGCTCGTCCAGCTTCGAGAAGTCGATCGAGCGCCCGTCGATGCGCGGCGGCGTACCGGTCTTCAGCCGCCCTTGCGGCAGCTTCAGTTCCTTCAGGCGCGCCGACAGCGACACGGCCGCCGGATCACCTGCCCGGCCGCCCGTGTAGTTGTTCAGGCCGACGTGGATCTTGCCGTCGAGGAAGGTTCCGGCGGTCAGCACCACGGCGCGCGCACGGAAACGCAGGCCGATCTGCGTCACGGCGCCCACCACGCAATCCCCTTCGACCATCAGGTCATCCACCGCCTGCTGGAACAGCCACAGATTGGGCTGATTCTCGAGGCGGTGACGGATCGCAGCCTTGTACAGGATACGGTCGGCCTGTGCGCGCGTCGCGCGCACGGCCGGGCCCTTCGACGAATTGAGGATCCGGAACTGGATCCCGCTCTCATCCGTCGCGGCAGCCATTGCGCCGCCCAATGCATCGACTTCCTTGACCAGGTGGCCTTTGCCAATGCCGCCGATCGACGGATTGCAGCTCATCTGCCCGAGGGTTTCGATGTTGTGCGTCAGCAGCAGCGTCTTCACGCCCATGCGGGCCGACGCCAGCGCGGCTTCCGTGCCGGCATGACCGCCACCAACGACGATCACGTCAAATTCTGTGGGATAAAGCATGGTGGATTCCGTACGCACGACAGCGCACGAACCTATCTGAGAAATGTATGGGCCGAATTATAGCGGGTTCGCTTTTCACCCGAATGCCGTCCGAATGGTAGGGTCCGTTCATTTCGCCGTTTTTTCCCGGTCGATCGGCGAATCTGTGCTGTCAAACCCGCGCTGGTGGCGCATCTGCGGACGTATGGAACACAGTTGGCACTGTGCAACGACATGCTTGGGAAACAGGCCCGCGGAACACTGCGACCATTGCCCTCCCCGCCTCACAGCGTGTCCGACTGTTCATCCGGCACTTATCCACTCCACTCGCGGCCGACCGCCACCCTCACACTGCCCCGCCACAAACAAAAAGGGCGTGTTTCACGTGAAACACGCCGTCCGATTCCCGTCGCTGACTTCGCGTCAGGCGGTTTTCTTGGCCAGCCCAAGGTAAGTTTCGATCACCTGCGGGTTCTGCGCCAATTCGGCCGCCGGGCCCTCCAGCGCGAACTCCCCTGTCTCGAGCACGTACCCGTAGTCCGAGATCTGCAGCGCCGCCCGCGCGTTCTGCTCGATCAGCAGGGTCGCGACGCCCGTGCCGCGCAGCGCGCTGATGATATGAAAAATCTCCTTCACGATCAGCGGTGCCAGGCCGAGGCTCGGCTCGTCGAGCATCAGCAGGTCGGGCTTGCCCATCAGCGCGCGCCCCACCGCCAGCATCTGCCGTTCGCCGCCGGACAGCGTGCCGGCCGCCTGGTTGCGCCGCTCCTTGAGCCGCGGAAACAGCGCGAACACGTGGTCGAGCTGGTCGAGGAAGTTCGCTTCACCGGCCTGCTTGCGCCGATACGCGCCGAGCACGAGGTTGTCCTCGACCGACATCGTGCCGAACAGCTCGCGCTTTTCCGGCACGAGGCACATCCCGCGCGCGACCCGCTGCTCGATCGGCAGTGCGCCGACGTCGGCGCCGCGGTACACGACCGCGCCCGATGCGTGCCCGGTCGACGGCAGCGCGCCCATGATCGCGTTCAGCAGCGTCGATTTACCTGCGCCGTTGGGCCCGATCACGCTGACGATCTGGCCCGCGCCGACCTTGATCGCGGCGCCATGCAGCGCCTCCACCTTGCCGTACCGCACCGCCAGCCCGTGCACGTCGAGAATCGGCATCGTCGTGTCCGCCATCATTCCACCCCGCCCAGGTACGCTTCGAGCACCGCCGGATCCTGCTGCACATCCTGCGGCAGCCCTTCCGCGATCCGCGTGCCGAACTCCATCACCACCAGCCGATCGGTGAGATTCATCACGAAATCCATGTCGTGTTCGACGAGCAGCACGCTCATCCCTTCCGATTTCAGCCGCCGCAGCAGGTCCGCGAGCTGCTGCTTTTCCTTGTAGCGCAGGCCGGCGGCCGGCTCGTCGAGCAGCAGCAGCGTCGGGTCGCAGCACAGCGCGCGGGCAATTTCGAGGATCCGCTGCTGGCCGAGCGCGAGGCTGCCCGCTTCGTCGTACATGTGGCTTTCGAGGCCGACGCGGCGGATCTGGCGCGCCGCTTCGGCCAGCAGCTGCGCCTCCTCGTGCGCGTTGAGCCGCGCGATGCTGCGCCAGACACCGGTCGTGCCGCGCAAATGCGCGCCGAGCGCGACGTTCTCGAGCACCGTCATGCCGGGCAGCAGCTTCACGTGCTGGAATGTGCGGCCGATGCCGCGCCGGACGATCTCGCGCGACGTCAGGCCGTCGATCCGCTCGCCGCGGAACGTGATCGCGCCGCGCGTCGGCCGCAGCACGCCCGTCACGAGGTTGAACGTGGTCGACTTGCCGGCGCCGTTCGGGCCGATCAGCCCGATGATCTGCCCTGCCTTGACCTCGAAGCTGACATCGTTGACGGCCACCAGCCCGCCGAACTGCTTGCGCGCGTTGTCGACCACCAGCAGCGCTTCGCCGGTCGCCGGCCGGGTGCGCTGCGGCAACGGATCGGCCCGGCGCGGCACATGCGCGCGCGGTCCATGTGGAAACAGCCGGGCGACGAACGGCCAGACGCCCTGCCGCGCATATTGCAGCAGCAGCACCATCAGCACGCCGAACACGATGATCTCGAAGTTGCCCTCCGAACCGAGCAGCTTCGGCAGCAGCGTCTGCAGGTAATCCAGCAGCACGGTGAGGATCGCCGCGCCGAGCACCGCGCCCCACACGTGCGCGACGCCGCCCACCACCGCCATGAACAGGAATTCGATCCCGTGGTTCAGGCCGAACGGCGTCGGGTTCACCGCACGCTGCAGGTGCGCGTACAGGAAGCCGGAAATCGCCGCGAGCACCGCCGCGTAGACGAAGATCACCACGCGCATCCAGGCGGTGTTCACGCCCATCGCCTCGGCCATCACGCCGCCGCCGCGTAGTGCGCGGATCGCACGGCCGGGCCGGCTGTTCAGCAGGTTCTGCACGGACACGATCGCCGCCAGCACCACCGCCCAGATCAGGAAATACAGGCTGCGGCCGCTGTCGAGCACGATGCCTAACAGGCTCAGCGCCGGAATGCCGCTGATCCCGTCGTACTTGCCGAGCAGCTCGAGGTTGCCGAACAGGTAGAACAGCGCGAGGCCCCACGCGATCGTGCCGAGCGGCAGGAAGTGGCCCGACAGCCGCATCGTCACCGCGCCGAGCACGAGCGCGACGAGCGCCGTCAGCACGACGCCGACGATCAGCGCGAGCCACGGCGACACGCCGTAGCGCGTCGTCAGGTAGGCCGTCGCATACGCGCCGACGCCGACGAATGCCGCCTGCCCGAAGCTCGTCATCCCGCCGACGCCCGTCAGCAGCACGAGCCCGATCGCGACGATCGCATACAGGCCGATGTAGTTCAGCAGCGTGATCCAGTATTCGGGCACCTGCAGCACGCCGGGCAACACCGGCAGCGCGAACAGCACCACGAGAAACAGCCAGAACGCCTTGTTGCGCACCATCGTCTTCATCGCGTCACTCCTCGTCCTCTTCCGCATGCGGCGTCGCGAAGCTGCGCCACAGCAGCACCGGAATGATCATCGTGAACACGATCACCTCCTTGTACGCACTCGCCCAGAACGACGAATACGATTCGAGCACGCCGACCAGCAGCGACCCGGCCGCCGCGAGCGGATAGCTGACGAGCCCGCCGATGATCGCGCCGACGAAGCCCTTCAGGCCGATCAGGAAGCCCGAGTCGTAGTAGATCGTGGTCAGCGGCCCGACCAGGATGCCCGACAGCACGCCGAGCCCCGCCGCGAGCGTGAACGCGAGCCGCCCCGCTTCCGTCGTGCCGATGCCGACGAGCCGCGCGCCGAGCCGGTTCACCGACGTCGCGCGCAGCGCCTTGCCCGCGATCGTGCGGCCGAAGTACACGTAGAGCGCGGCGATCAGCACGAGCGCGGTGACGACCACCAGCACGCCCTGCAGCGAGACCGTCAGGCTGCCGACCGCCAGCGATGCATCCGAGAACGCATTGGTGCGCGAGCCTTCCGCGCCGAACATCACGAGCCCCAGGCCCACCATCGCGAAATGGACGGCCACCGACACGATCAGCAGCAGCAGCGTGGTCGCCTCGGCGATCGGCTGGTACGCGAGCCGGTACACGAACGGCCCCATCGGCACGACGATCGCGAGCGTCAGCGCAATCTGCGCGAGCATCGGCAGCGGCTGCGCGGCGAAGCTGCGCGTCACCGCGAACACCGCGAGCGGCAGCAGCACGTAGCGGCTGCCGAGCGTCGTCAGCGTGCGGCCGAGCGCGTGGCGCCGCTCGCGGTGCCGGATCAGGCCGCCGACTTCGAGCAGGAAGCACGTGATGCCCATCACGAACAGCAGCCAGCAGGTGGCGGGGAATTTCTGCGCCTGCAACGCGGCAAGCGTCAGCGCACCGTAGGCGACGAACTCGCCCTGGGGAATGAAGATCACGCGCGTGACGGAAAACACCAGCACGAGCGCCAGCGACAGCAACGCATAGATGGCGCCGGTCGTGATGCCGTCTTGCGCGAGGATCGCCGCAATAGAGAGATCCATACGATTCGTGTGTCGAGAAGGCTGCGGGGAAACGGCGATCGCCGGCCGGCACGCGGCGCGCGCGGGATCAATGACTCGCCGTCCGGGAAAAGCGCGACGACGGCACGCGCGGCACCCTGCCCCCGCACGCACCGCCGCCGTTCACGTGGAACTCACTCGGCCTGCAGCTTCCACTTGCCGTCGACGATCTGCACCATCACGCGCGCGCGCGTATCGAAGCCGTTGTGATCGGCCGCCGTCATGTTGATCACGCCGTGCGACACCGGCAGGTCCTTCACGTTCTCGAGCGCCGTGCGCAGCGCGTCGCGGAACGCCTCGGTGCCCGGCTGGCCCTTCTTCAGCGCGTCGGGAATCGCACGCTGCAGCAGTTGCCCGGCGTCCCACGCATGGCCGCCGAACGTCGACACCGAGCCGGCGCCGTACGCCTTCTCGTAGGCCGCCCGGTACGCCTGCGACGGCTTCTTCACCGGGTTCGAATCGGGCAGCTGGTCGGTGACGAGCACCGGGCCGGCCGGCAGGATCTCGCCTTCGCAATCCTTGCCGCATACGCGCAGGAAGTCGTTGTTGGCGACGCCGTGCGTCTGGTACACCTTGCCCTTGTAGCCACGCTCCTTCAGCGTCTTCGCGGGCAGCGCCGCCGGCGTGCCCGAGCCGCCGATCAGCACCGCGTCCGGGTTCGCGCTCGCGAGCTTCAGCACCTGCCCCATCACCGACGCATCGGTACGGTTGAAGCGCTCGTTCGACACCACCTTGATGCCGTTCGCGGCGGCCGCCGCGCTGAACGTGTTGTACCAGCTGTCGCCGTACGCGTCGGCGAAGCCGATGAAGCCGACCGTCTTCACGCCGTGCTTCGCCATGTAGCCGGCGATTGCGTCGGCCATCAGGCGATCGTTCTGCGGCACCTTGAACATCCACGCGCGCTTTGCGTCCATCGGCGCGATGATCTGCGCGCTCGCGGCGAGCGAGATCGTCGGCGTCTTGCCCTGCGACACGGGGTCGAGCATCGCGAGCGAGTTCGGCGTGACCGACGAACCGATGATCGCGTCGACGTGATCCTCGTCGATCAGCTTGCGCACGTTCTGCACCGCGCGGCTCGTGTCCGACGCATCATCCAGCACGATGTACTGCACGCTCTTGCCCGCGATCTCCTTCGGCAGCAGCGCGATCGTGTTCTTTTCCGGAATGCCGAGCGACGCGGCCGGCCCGGTGGCCGACAGCGTCACGCCGATCTTCACCTGCGCCGACGCCGTCGCCGCCGCGCACACCAGGCCCGCGGCGAGCGCGGCTTCCATCCATCGATTCATTTTCATCGCGTGTCTCCAAACGCTGCTCGAAAAATCCGCGGGTCGCTCGGGCGGCGCCCGGTCCTCAAACAAACAAGTTAATAATTTAACTATCTCGCATGGCCGCGCCAACGCTCGTTTTCCCGCGACGCGCGCGGCATGCGCTTTGCGACGGCCATGTCGCCAGGATGAAGGAATTGAAATCGATGCCGGAAATGCCGGCGCACGGTGTGGATCGCGGCCGATCGGAAAGGCGTTCCACGGGGCACGGAGCGCTCATGCGCGCGGCGCATCCGCCGGTTCGACGGCGGTGGCGGCACACACCTTCGGAGGCCGTCCAGGAACGCGCCTGCGGGCCGCGCAGGCCTGCGCGCAAGGCAACGACCCGGCGGCCCCTGCCGCCCTCTCCACGCCGATCCTTCGCGCTGCGCTTCTCATCAAACCGCACTCCGTCTTCTGCATTCTGCTTGTAGGAGGACTGCCGACCGAATTCCCGACCGCTCGGTCGGTGAAAGGCGAGTGTAACGGACGCATTTTGCGCGCGCTAACCGGGTAAGCCCGAAGAACGCAGGCGCGCGGTTCGCGCCGTGGCGCGATCGTGTCGCGGGAGAGACGGAGACGGACGTGTTGCGCGAAACGGAGAACACGCGATGCGATGCGGCACAGGCCGATGCACCATCGGCGCGAAGGCCAGGCACGAAAGCGTGGCATGAAAACGCGCGCACAAATGAAAAAGCGCTGTTGGATTCCGTCCAACAGCGCTTTGGGTCGGGCACTTTGTGCCTCGATTGTCTCCTCGTTCTCCACCTGCAAATTCGTTTCGCGGTGCATCAGAACTGAGACGAAGATTAAAGGAGCTTTCATACTGCGGCAACTTAGCATTTACCCCTATGGTGCATTGCCGCACGAAAATGGGGCACCAGCTTGCCGTGCGGTGCGGGCCCGAAGCCGTGCGCACACGGGCCGGAACCGGTGCCCGATGGTGCTTCGCATCAACGTGTCACGACGCCTTCAGCGGCTTGAACCGCGCGATCATCTCGCCGACGATCCCGCGCCGGAACGCGAGCACGCATGCGATGAAGATCAGCCCGGTCACGATCGTTGCGGACTCACCGAGCGAGCGGAACCAGCCGACGCCGGTCAGCGATGCGAGCCATTCGCCGATGTCGCCGAGCCTGTCCTCGAGCGCCACGATCAGCGCCGCGCCCAGCAGCGGGCCGAACAGCGTGCCCATCCCGCCGACCAGCGTCATCAGCACGACGAGGCCCGACATCGTCCAGTAAGCATCGCTGAGCGTCTCGAAACCAAGCACGAGCACCTTCAGCGAGCCGGCCAGGCCCGCGAGCCCAGCCGACAGGATGAACGCGAGCAGCTTGAAGCGATCGGTGTCGTAGCCGAGCGAGACCGCGCGCGCTTCGTTCTCCTTGATCGCGACCAGCACCTGGCCGAACGGCGAATGGACGATCCGCACGATGAACGCGCAGGCGGCGACGATCACCGCGAGCACGACGTAGTAGAGCGTCAGGTCCGACGACAGGTCGAGCACGCCGAACAGCCGGCCGCGCGGCACGCCCTGCAGGCCGTCCTCGCCGTGCGTGAACGGCGCCTGCAGGTAGATGAAGTAGACCATCTGCGCGAACGCGAGCGTGATCATCGCGAAGTAGATGCCCTGCCGGCGGATCGCGAACAGGCCGACGACGAGCCCGAGCAGCGTCGCCGCGACGGTGCCCAGCAGCACGCCGAGCTCGGGCGTCGCGCCGAGCGTCTGCAGCGCGTAGCCGGTCAGGTAGCCGGCGGTCGCGAGGAACATCGCATGGCCGAACGACAGCAGCCCCGTGTAGCCGATCAGCAGGTTGAACGCGGCGGCGAACAGCGCGAACGTCAGCACCTTCATCACGAACACCGGATACGCGCCGATGAACGGTGCGGCGAGCAGTGCAGCGAGCAGCACGCCGTAAAGCACTTTTCTCTGCATCATTTTTCCTTGCCGAAAAGGCCCGCCGGGCGGATCAGCAGCACGATCGCCATGATCACGAACACGACCGTCGCCGACGCCTCCGGATAGAACACCCGCGTGAAGCCCTCGATCACGCCGAGCATCAGGCCGGTGAGGATCGAGCCGAGGATCGAGCCCATCCCGCCGATCACGACCACCGCGAACACGGTGATGATCATCGGCTGGCCCATCAGCGGCGACACCTGGATCACCGGCGCGGCCAGCACGCCCGCGAACGCGGCGAGCGCCACGCCGAAGCCGTAGGTGAGCGTGATCATCATCGGCACGTTCACCCCGAACGCCTCGACGAGCTTCGGGTTCTCGGTGCCCGCGCGCAGGTATGCGCCGAGGCGCGTCTTTTCGATCACGAACCAGGTCACGAGGCACACCGCGAGCGACGCGACCACGACCCACGCACGGTAGTTCGGCAGGAACATGAAGCCGAGATTGGTCGCGCCCGCGAGCTGCGACGGCACGTCGTACGGCTGGCCCGACGCACCGTAGATCGAGCGGAACACGCCCTCGACGACGAGCGTCAGGCCGAACGTCAGCAGCAGCCCGTACAGGTGGTCGAGCTTGTACAGCCAGCGCAGCATCGAGCGCTCGATCGCGATGCCGAACGCACCGACGATCACCGGCGCGAGCACGAGCATCGCCCAGTAAGGCAGCCCGAAATACGACAGCCCCATCCAGGCGAGCATCGCGCCCAGCATGAACAGCGCGCCGTGCGCGAAGTTGATCACGTTGAGCAGCCCGAATATCACCGCGAGCCCGAGGCTCAGGATCGCGTAGAACGAGCCGTTGACGAGGCCGAGCAACAGCTGGCTCAGCATCGCCGGCAACGGAATGCCGAATATTTCCATCGCATCTGCCGTCAGAGTGAGGTTCGTTGCGCGCGCAACCGTCATGCGACACGCACGCATGCGGCGAAGCACCGGGCGCGCTTTCGCCGCCCTGCCCCGTCCGCCGCCGCGGCGCGCATCAGCGCGCGCGCCGCCGCATCGCGCTTACTTCCACATCGCGCAGCGCGTTTCCTGCTTGGTCGTGAACGCCTGTTCGCCCGGAATCGTCGCGAGCACCTTGTAGTAGTCCCACGGCTCCTTCGATTCGGACGGCTTCTTCACCTCCATCAGATACATGTCGTGGATCATGCTGCCGTCCGCGCGGATGTAGCCCTTCGCGTAGAAGTCGTTGATCTTCGCCTTCTTCAGCTCGGCCATCACCTTGTCGGAATCGGTGGTGCCGGCCGCCTGCACCGCCTTCAGGTAGGTCGTCACCGACGAATAGTCGGCCGCCTGCAGGCTCGACGGCATCTTCTTCATCTTGCCGAAGTAGCGCTGCGCCCACTGGCGCGACACCGGATCGCGGTTCCAGTACCAGCTGTCGGTCAGCACGAGGCCCTGCGTCGTCTCGAGGCCGAGGCTGTGCACGTCGTTGATGAACATCAGCAGCGCGGCGAGCTTCATCGTCTTCGTGATGCCGAATTCCTTCGACGCCTTGATCGCGTTGATCGTGTCGCCGCCCGCGTTCGCCAGGCCGAGGATCTGCGCCTTCGACGCTTGCGCCTGCAGCAGGAACGACGAGAAATCCGACGCCGACAGCGGATGGCGCACGTAGCCGAGCACCTGCCCGCCGTGCGCCTTCACCACGTCCGACGTGTTCTTCTCGAGCGCCTTGCCGAACGCGTAGTCGGCGGTCAGGAAGAACCACGACTTGCCGCCCTGCTTCACCACCGCCGAGCCGGTGCCCTTCGCGAGCGCCATCGTGTCGTACGCGTAGTGCACCGTGTACGGCGTGCACTGCTCGTTGGTGAGCGTGTCGGCGCCCGCGCCGATGTTGATGTAGACCTTCTTCTTCTCCGCCGCGACCTGGTTCATCGCCAGCGCCGTCCCCGAGTTCGTGCCGCCGACGAGCAGGTCGAGCCCGCCGCGATCCATCCACTCGCGCGCCTTCGACGCCGCGATGTCCGCCTTGTTCTGGTGATCCGCGTACACGACCTCGATCGGCTTGCCGAGCACCTTGCCGCCGAAGTCCGCCACCGCCATGCGGATCGCCTCGAGGCCGCCCTGGCCGTCGATGTCCGCGTAAAGCCCCGACATGTCGGTGATGAAGCCGATCTTCACGGTATCCGCGGCCTGCGCGGCGCCGGCAGAGAACGCGGCGCTCGCGAGCGCGAGACAGGCGTGTGCGAGGGTCTTCATTTTCATTGACGTCTCCTGCGTTGTGGTTATTCGATGGCCGCCACGGCTAGCGGCTCGGGGACGGCGTCACACGCCGAGCAGGTCGTGCAGGACCGGCATCTTGCTTTCCAGTTCGGCCGCGCCGAAGTGCTCGACGATCCGGCCGTGCTCCATCACGTAGAAGCGGTCGGCCAGCGGCGCGGCGAAGCGGAAGTTCTGTTCGACCATCACGATCGTGTAGCCGCGCGACTTCAGCGCGACGATCATCTTCGCGAGGGTCTGCACGATCACGGGCGCGAGGCCCTCGGAAATCTCGTCGAGCAGCAGCAGGTTCGCGCCGGTGCGCAGGACCCGCGCGACCGCGAGCATCTGCTGCTCGCCGCCGGACAGCCGCGTGCCCTGGCTCTGCCGGCGCGACGCGAGGTTCGGGAACATCGCGTAGATGTCGTCGAGCGACATCGCGTGCTCGCGCGGCCCGATCATCGGCGGCAGCATCAGGTTCTCCTCGCACGACAGGCTCGAGAAGATGCCGCGCTCCTCCGGGCAATAGCCGATGCCGAAATGCGCGATGCGGTGCGTCGCGAGGCCGATCGTCTCGTTGCCCGCGACCTTGATCGAGCCGCTGCGGCGGCCGGTCAGGCCCATGATCGCGCGCAGCGTCGTCGTGCGGCCGGCGCCGTTGCGGCCGAGCAGCGTCACGACCTCGCCGCGGTGCACGGTCAGGTCGACGCCATGCAGGATGTGCGATTCCCCGTACCAGGCCTCGAGGCCCGAGATGTCCAGCGCAGGCGTGCCGTTTTCGACGCCGCTCAATTCGCGTTCCTCCCGTTCGCTGCGCTTCATGCGTGCGCCCCCGCGAGCGCCGCGTCCGCACTGCCCATGTACGCCTCGACGACCAGCGGGTTCTTCGATACCTCCGCATACGAGCCTTCGGCGAGCACCTCGCCGCGCTGCAGGACGGTGATCGTGTCGGAGATGCCGGCGATCACGTTCATGTTGTGCTCGACCATCAGGATCGTGCGGCCGGCCGCGACCTTCTTGATCAGCGCGGTCACACGATCGACGTCCTCGTGGCCCATCCCTTGCGTGGGCTCGTCGAGCAGCATCAGCTCGGGCTCCATCGCGAGCGTCGTCGCGATCTCGAGCGCGCGCTTGCGGCCATACGCGAGCTCGACGGTCGGCACGTGCGCGAAGTCGGTCAGGCCGACTTGCGTGAGCAGGTCCATCGCGCGATCGTCGAGCGTCTTCAGCGTGCGCTCGCTGCGCCAGAAATGGAATTCGGTGCCGAGCGCGCGCTGCAGGCCGATGCGCACGTTCTGCAACGCGCTCAGGTGCGGGAACACCGCGGAGATCTGGAACGATCGGATGATGCCGCGCCGCGCGACCTGCGCGGGCCGCTCGTCGGTGATGTCGATGCCGTTGAAGACGATCTGGCCGGCCGTCGGCGTCAGGAACTTCGTCAGGAGGTTGAAGCACGTCGTCTTGCCCGCGCCGTTCGGTCCGATCAATGCGTGGATCGAGCCGCGGCGCACGCGCAGGTTCACGCCGTTCACGGCGGTGAAGCCCTTGAATTCCTTCGTCAGCCCGCGTGTTTCGAGAATCGTGTCGCCGAGAATCATGTTCCCTTCCGTACGAAATCGGCCGAAGCACCGGGAGGCGTCGCGCATGCGGCCGCGAACATGTCAGCGGATGACCAGGCTGCCCCCGAGCTCGATGTCACGCCTCGAGGGTGGTCTCCCGCGCCGGCGCGTCTTCACACTGCGGAACATTGTCGCGCCGTTGGTGCAGTGCAATCATCGGGATTTGCACTTATAGGGCTGGCCGCCATATCAAACGGATCGGAACTGCGTTTTAGCGGATGTTTTTCCGGCAGGCATGCCGATTGCGTCGCGCATGCGCGCGTGCCCGCACGGCAATGCGCGCGGCGCATCCCGCCATATTCGCATTCGATTTGCGCACGATTACGCAACAAGAATCCGGCGCGCGATTACACGATGCGCACCACCGAATATTTTTCAAACCGAAATAATCGGCGGGCGCCGACTTGATATGCATCGCGAATCAGCTGGCGCCCGCCTGTCGCTGCGCTGTCGAGGACGTCATGCGGCCGTCATGCGGCGGACACCGCCGCATCGGTGCGCACCTGCGCGGCGTCGCGCGCCGCCCGCCGGTCCGCGCGGATCATGTCGCTCGCGCGCTCCGCGATCATCAGCGTCGGCGAATTGGTGTTGCCGGACGTGATGGTCGGCATCACCGACGCATCGACCACCCGCAGCCCCGCGATGCCGCGCACCCGCAGCCGGCTGTCGACCACCGCGCCGTCGTCGTCCGCGCGCCCCATCCGGCAGGTGCCGACCGGATGGAAGATCGTCGTGCCGACCGCGCCGGCCGCCTCGATCAGTTCCGCTTCGGTCCGGTAACGCGCGCCCGGCAGGATTTCCTCGGGGCGGTATCGCGCGAGCGCCTGCGCGGACGCGATCCGGCGCGTAAGCCGCAGCGCATTCGCGGCGACCCGGCGATCGTAATCGGTCGCCAGGTAGTTCGGCGCGATCGCCGGCGCCGCGCCCGGATCGGCGCTCGCGACGTGGACGCTGCCGCGCGAGGTCGGCCGCAGATGGCAGACCGAGGCGGTAAACGCATTGAAGCTGTGCAGCGGCTCGCCGAAGCGTTCGAGCGACAGTGGCTGCACGTGGTATTCGAGATCGGGGCGCGTGAGCGACGGGTCGTCCGGATCGGATTTCGCGAATGCGCCGAGCTGCGACGGCGCCATCGACATCGGCCCGCGCTGCAGCAGCGCATATTCGGCGCCGATCATCAGCTTGCCCCACCAGTGCGCGGCGAGCGTGTTGAGCGTGCGCACGCCTTCGACGCGGAACGCCATCCGCAGCTGCAGGTGATCCTGCAGGTTTTCGCCGACGCCGCGCAGGTCCTGCACGACATCGATGCCGAGCGCCTGCAGCCGCCGGCCGTCGCCGATACCCGACAGCTCGAGCAGCTGCGGCGAATTGACGGCGCCCGAGGTCAGCAGCACCTCCGCGCGTGCGCGCGCGACGCATTCGGCGCCGCCGCCGCGATATTCGACGCCGGCCGCGCGCCGCCCGTCGAAGATCACGCGCTGCGCGTGCGCGCCGGTGATCACGGTCAGGTTCGGCCGCGACATCGCGGGGCGCAGGAACGCCTTCGACGTGTTCCAGCGCACGCCGCGCTTCTGGTTCACCTCGAAATAGCCGACGCCGGTATTGTCGCCGCGGTTGAAATCGTCGGTCGCCGGGATGCCGGTCTGCTGCGCGGCCTGCGCGAACGATTCGAGAATCTCCCAGCGCAGCCGCTGCTTCTCGACGCGCCAGCCGCCGCCCGCGCCGTGCGCATCGCTCGCGCCCGCATGGTGATCCTCGCTGCGCTTGAAGATCGGCAGCACGCTGTCCCACGACCAGCCCGCGTCGCCCGTGTCGCGCGCCCAGCCGTCGTAGTCCTCGCGCTGGCCGCGCATGTAGATCATCCCGTTGATCGACGAGCAGCCGCCGAGCACCCGGCCGCGCGGATACGCGAGCGCGCGCCCGTTCAGCCCCGCTTCCGGCTGCGTCTTGTAGAGCCAGTCGGTGCGCGGGTTGCCGATGCAATACAGATAGCCGACCGGGATATGGATCCAGTGATAGTCGTCCTTGCCGCCCGCCTCGAGCAGCAGCACGCTGACCTCCGGATCCTCGGTCAGGCGGTTCGCGAGCACGCAGCCCGCGGTGCCCGCGCCGACGATCACGTAATCGAATTCGCCCTCGAGCGCTCGTTCAGTACTCACGGCCTGTCCCCTCGTGTGGTGTCTTCTGCCGCGTGGCGCGATGCGCCGCGGCCTGGTTCCAGCATATAGTGCGCCGGGCGGCACCTGCATCGGCCGCGCGCCCCGATGCGCTTCGCCCATGCCGCCCGCCCGGCCAGCGTGATCCCTCGGACGAAGCGGCCGGACAAGCGTACTCCCGCCGCCGGCCGCCGATCCAATGAGTTATGCTCAATCGCGTCATAAGCCGCGCTTATATCAGGGCCGATCACGACGATGGACCTCACCCTGCTCCGCGCCTTCGCCACCGTCGCCCGCGAAGGCAACCTGACGCGCGCCGCCGAGCAGCTGCACCTGACGCAGCCGGCCGTCAGCCTGCAGATCAAGCACCTGCAGGCCGCGCTCGGCGTCGCGCTGTTCACGCGCACGTCGCGCGGGCTCGCGCTCACGCGCGACGGCCAGACGCTGCTGCCGCACGCGGAGCGCGCGCTCGCGGCGGCCGCCGACGTGCAGCGCGCGGCCGCCGCGCTGCGCCACGAAGTGCGCGGCCGGCTGCGGATCGGCACGATCCTCGACCCTCAATTCCTGCGCCTCGGCGGCTTCCTGCGCACGCTGGTCGAAACCCATCCGCAGATCGAGACCGCGCTGCGGCACGGCATGTCGGGCTGGGTGCTCGAACAGGTGCGCGCGCAGGCGCTCGATGTCGGCTACTACATCGGCCGGCCCGACGAGGACGATCCGCGCGACGGTGCGCTGTTCCACACCGTCACGCTCACGCATTTCCAGTACCGGGTGCTCGCGCCGGCCGGCTGGAAGGAGCGCGTGCAGCGCGCACAGGACTGGCACGCGCTCGCCGCGCTGCCGTGGATCTGGACGCCGCCGCAATCCGCGCATCACCGGCTGCTGTCGCGCCGCTTCGCCGAAGCCGGCGCGCAGCCGGCGAAGGTCGCCGAGGTCGACCAGGAGCAGTCGATGCTGGATCTGGTCAAGTCGGGCATCGGGCTCACGCTCGCGCGCGATGCGACCGCGCTGGCCGAAGCGCACGCGCATGCGCTGACGATCGTCGAGCGCGTGACGGTGCCGACCGAGCTGACCTTCGTCACGCTCGCCGCGCGGCGCGACGAGCCGGCAATCGCGGCGGCGCTGCGGCTGATCGATGCGCAGTGGGCGGGATGAACGCGGGCATCGGGCATGCGGCGCGCGTTATCCACCGCTGCCCGCGCGCGGCTGCGGTGCGATGCCGATTCCGCGGCGGCTCACCTCACCTGCCATGAGCGCTACCGATGATCCCGCGACGATCCGCGTCACGCCGCCGTCGCGCGCTTTTTGCTAGATTGTGCGTTTGCGCTTCCCGGACCCTCACCGATCGAAGGAGACCCGCATGGCCCGCAATATCGAGATCAAAGCCCGCGCCCGCGAA
Organism: Burkholderia pyrrocinia; assembly: GCA_001527685.1. Classification (GTDB taxonomy): domain Bacteria; phylum Pseudomonadota; class Gammaproteobacteria; order Burkholderiales; family Burkholderiaceae; genus Burkholderia; species Burkholderia pyrrocinia_D. The sequence goes on along the minus strand of LOZU01000114.1, from coordinate 139,088 downwards.
TTCGACCAGCTGCGCGAACGCGCGGCATCGCTCGCGACCGAAGCGCCGCTGTTCTATCGCCAGCAGGATTTCTTCTACGACGTGCCACGCGGCCGGCTGAAGCTGCGCCGCTTCGAGGACGGCACGCCGGCCGAGCTGATCTTCTACCAGCGCGACGACCGCGACGGCCCGAAGGCGTCGTACTACACGCGCAGCCCGGTGACGAACCCCGATGCGATGCACGCGCTGCTCGCGACGGCGCTGACGACGCGCGGCATCGTCACGAAGGAGCGGCACGTGTACCTGGCGGGCCGCACGCGCATTCACCTGGACCGCGTCGACGGCCTCGGCGATTTCATCGAGCTGGAAGTCGTGCTTGCGCCGGACGACGACGAAGCGGGCGGCGAAGCCGAGGCGCACGACGTGTTCGCGAAGCTCGGCGTGTCGCACGACGACCTGGTCGCGGTTGCCTACGTCGACCTGCTGAACGCCGACGCGCCGGAAACGGCCGCCTGAGCCCGCCGCGCGCCGGCACCGGCGCTCACGCCGTGCCCGGCTCCAGGTGCGCAAGCGGCAGCGGCCCGTTGCGCTTGAAGGTCGTCAGCACGATGTTCGAGCGCACGCTGTCGACGCCCGGCACCCGCATCAGCTTCTTCATCACGAACTGCGACAGCGCGTTCAGGTCGGGCGCGACGATCCGCAGCAGGTAGTCGGCGTCGCCGACCACCGCATGGCATTCGAGCACCTCCGGCAGCACGTCGATCTGCTGCTGGAACTGCTCGATGATCGAATCGCCGTGGTGCTTGAGCTTCAGGCTCGTGAACGCGGTGACGCCGAGCCCCAGCTTCTCGGGCCGCAGCATCACCCGGTAGCCCTCGATCACGCCCGCGGCCTCGAGCCGCTGCAGGCGCCGGCCGATCTGCGACGGCGACAGCGGCACCTCCTCGCCCAGCTGCTGATGCGTCGCCCGCCCGAAGCGCTGCAGCACGTCCAGCAGCGCCAGATCGAAGTGATCGAGTTCCAACATGAGGATTCTCCGCGTTATTTCGTGATTTGATGCGTGATTATCGCATCAATAGCGAAATCACCGCCAATTTTGCGCCCATCCCGCGCATATGCCGCTCTACACTTGCATGCATCCCAACCGCAACGTGCAGAGCTGAACATGTCCACCGTCGTCACCGCGAAACTGCAGGAGCAGTTCGATGCGGGCCTCGAAACCCGCGCCGATTTCACCATCGACCAGCCGCTCGAACGCTACGGCCAGGTCGACCACGCGGTGTGGCAACAGCTCTATGCGCGCCAGTCCGCGCTGTTGCAGGGGCGCGCATGCGCCGCGTTCGTCGCCGGCCTCGCGAAGATCGACCTGCCCGCCGACCGCGTGCCGTCGTTCGCCGACGTCAACCGCCAGCTGAAGCCGGCCACCGGCTGGGAGATCGTCGCGGTGCCGGGGCTCGTGCCCGACCGCGTGTTCTTCGCGCACCTGGCGAACCGGCGCTTTCCGGTCACCTGGTGGATGCGCCGCCCCGACCAGCTCGACTACCTGCAGGAACCGGACTGCTTCCACGACCTGTTCGGCCACGTGCCGCTGTTGATCGACCCGGTGTTCGCCGACTACATGCAGGCGTACGGCCGCGTCGCGCTCGCGGTGGCGGACGACGCGGACGCGCTCGCGCGGCTCGCCCGCCTCTACTGGTACACGGTCGAGTTCGGGCTGATCCGCGACCCGCGCGCCGCCAACGGCCTGTCGATCTACGGCGCGGGGATCGTGTCGAGCAAGGGCGAGAGCCTGTACAGCCTCGAGAGCGCGGTGCCGAACCGGCTCGGCTTCGATCTGGAGCGCGTGATGCGCACGCAATACCGGATCGACGCGTTCCAGCAGACCTACTTCGTGATCGACGATTTCGCGCAGCTGTTCGCGCTCGCGCACGTCGACGCGCGTGCGCTCGCCGACCGGCTGGCCGGGCTGCCCGAGCATCCGGCCGACGCCGTGCTCGACACCGATCGCGTGCTGCACCGCGGCGCCGGCGAGGGCCGGCCCGGGCGCGCGCGCGCCTGACACACAACTATGGAAGAATGGTCGGTGCCGGCGGCGCTGCCGGGCGACGCAGGTCGCGCGCAGCCCGCCGTTTCCGAACGAGGTGCACGATGATCCACAAACTCACATCAGAAGAACGCAAGACCCAACTCGAGCGCCTGCCGCACTGGGCAGCCGTGCCGGGCCGCGACGCGATCCAGCGCAGCCTGCGCTTCGCCGATTTCAACGAGGCGTTCGGCTTCATGACGCGCGTCGCGATCAAGGCGCAGGAAATGGACCACCATCCGGAATGGTTCAACGTGTACAACCGCGTCGACGTCACGCTGTCGACCCATGACGCGAACGGCCTGACCGAACGCGACATCGCGCTGGCCCATTTCATCGACCAGGCCGGCGCGCACGCGAAGCCCGCCGCCTGACGATTTCCCCCGCCGCGCGCGTTCCGGCGCGCGGCGCGTCAACTTTTCATTTCGCTGAACGTTTTCTACGATGTAATCAGCGAAAGCCTTCAGCTTTCCAAGCCTTCCTTAAGGCGCACGTAAGTGTCGTACGCTTTCCGTGCCTTGGGGTCCAAACCTTCCAGTTGCACGGTGCTTTGCCGCTGTACAATCAGCAGCGCATACGGCTTGGAGAGCGCGCTAGCCTCTTCGCAGAGTTTGAGTTCGTCGCCGCTCGACGGCGAGCGGGCGCGCCAGAAATTGATCGCGGCTTCAAGGTCGTGGATCGAAATATCGGACATGGTTGTTGGATTGATTCGTTCGCTGGCCGCCTGCTCGACGTCTGGCTCGCGGCGCCCCTGTGGAAACGGCGTCGTGCTGTCCGCGTGCCTGAACCGCCAACCCATTGTACTTGAGCGAACTTCATGCGACTCCTTCTGATCGAAGACGACCGCCCCATCGCACGCGGTATCCAGAGCAGCCTCGAACAGGCTGGCTTCACCGTCGACATGGTGCACGACGGCATCTTTGCCGAGCAGGCGCTCGCGCAGAACCGTCACGAGCTCGTGATCCTCGACCTCGGCCTGCCCGGCATCGACGGCATGACGCTCCTGACCCGCTTCCGCCAGACCAACCGGCATACGCCCGTGATCGTGCTGACCGCGCGCGACGAGCTGAACGACCGGATCCAGGGCCTGAACTCCGGCGCCGACGACTACATGCTGAAGCCGTTCGAGCCGGCCGAGCTCGAAGCGCGGATCCGCGCGGTGATGCGCCGCAGCGGCCCGCACAGCGACATGCCGCGTCCGGAAGTGTCGCTCGGCGGCGTCCGCCTGTCGGGCGTCGACCGCCGCATCTTCAACGACGACAAGCCGCTCGAGCTGTCGCCGCGCGAATTCGCGGTGCTCGAAATGCTGCTGCTGCGTCACGGCCGCGTCGTCAGCAAGGCGCAGCTGCAGGATCACCTGACGCACTTCGGCGGCGACCTCGGCGACACCGCGATCGAAGTCTACGTGCACCGCGTGCGCAAGAAACTCGAGCAGTGCCGTGTCGAGATCGTCACGGTGCGCGGCTTCGGCTACCTGCTGCAGGAAATCCGCCAGACGGCCAGCGTCTGAGCGAAGCCAGGCGGCCGGCGCAGCCTCGCGTCCGGGGCCTCGCCCGCCCGCCGCTGCCCGACCGCGCCGCTCCCCGTGAGCGGCGCTCATCCATTTCCGTCTCGCAATGTCTCCTGATCCGGCTGTGACCAGCCTGCGCCGCTCGCTGCTCCGGCGCCTTGCCGCGCCGCTGTCGATGCTCGCGCTGATGAGCGGCCTGATCGCGTACTGGCTCGCGTGGCAATACACGCAGCACGTGATCGACCGTTCGCTCGCGGATCTCGCGACCGCGATCTCGAAACAGATCCAGATCGCCGGCCCCGACGCGCCGTTCACGGTGCCGCCGCTCGCGCAGGCGATGTTCTCCGATCCGGCCGAGGCGCTGATCTACCGGATCAGCGACGGCGAGCAGGAGCTCGCCGGCGATCCGAAGCTGCCGCTGCAGGGCACCAACGTGCGGCGCATGCATTACGCGTACGTGTTCGAGGCCGAATACGACAACCGTGCGGTGCGGGTCGCGCAGGTGCGCGTCGAGGAAGTGGACGGCGGCAAGCCGATGGTCGTCGAGGTCGCGCAGCCGGTGCGGCACCGCTACCGGATCGCGGCCGAATTCCTGGTTGCGATCATGATGCCGCTCTTGCTGCTGCTGCTGGCCGGCTGGGGCATCGTGTGGCGGGTCGTCAACCAGCAGCTCGACCCGCTCACGCATCTCGCCGATTCCCTGAACCGGCAGACCCACACGTCGCTGGAACCGGTCGACGAGACCGACGTGCCGCTCGAGATCCGGCCGCTGACGAGCGCGATGAACGCGCTGCTCGGGCGCCTGAAGACCGCGCTCGACGCGCAGCGCAAGTTCATCGCCGACGCCGCGCACCAGCTGCGCACGCCGCTCACCGCGGTGAAGCTGCACGCGGAACAGGCCGCGGTCGCGCGCGACCCGCAGCAGACCCTCGCCGCGGTGCGCGAACTGCGCGCGGCCGCCGACCGCGCGGTGCGGCTGTCGAACCAGTTGCTGTCGCTCGCGCGCGCGGAGCCTGGCGAACAGGCCGCGCGCTTCGTCGACGTCGACCTGGCCGCGATGGCGTTCGAGACCGGCGCCGAATGGGTGCCGCGCGCGCTCGCCGCGCACGTCGATCTCGGCTTCCAGCGCAGCGACGATCTGGACGACCAGTTGGGCGATCAGCTCGGCGACCAGTTGGGCGCCCCGTCGGACGATGCCACGGCGCTGCTGGTGCGCGGCAACCCGGTGCTGTTGCGCGAGGTGATCGCAAACCTGCTCGACAATGCGCTGAAATACGTGCCGCTCGCGCGGCCGCACGGCGCGCGGATCACGGTGAACGTCGCGCGCTCGGTGCTCGCTTCGGGCGCGCCGGCCGCCGAGATCGTCGTCGAGGACAACGGCCCGGGCGTGCCCGCGAGCCAGCAGGCGGACCTGTTCAAGCGCTTCTTCCGCGGCGATGCGCAAAGCGGCAATGGCGTCGAGACGGGCGCGGGCCTCGGTCTCGCGATCGTGCACGACATCATCGCGATGCACGGCGGCACGGTGTCGTATGCGGATGCGCCGGAAGGCGGCTCGCGCTTCGTGGTGAAGGTGCCGCTCGCCGCGAACGCGGCGACGCCGGCGAGCGACGCGCCGGCCGCGGCCGCGGCCGCGCAGCCGCACTGAAGACGGGTGGCGCACGGCGTGCGCCGCCGCTCACTTCTTTTTTTTCTTGTCCTTCGGCTTGTCCTTCGACTTCTCTTCGGCCTTCTTCTTTTTCTTCTTCGCGTCCGCGTCGGCCGTCGCGAGCAGCGTGCCGCGACACGCCTGCGCGCCACAGTGGCACGCGTATTCGCGCTTGAGCTTCTTGGTCAGCTTCGCGTCGATCACGAGGCCGTAGTCGTAGAACAGTTCCTCTTCCGGCTCGATGTCGCGCAGCGCATGGATGTACACGCGGCCTTCGAGCTCCTCCGCCTCGCAGTTCGGCGCGCACGAATGGTTGATCCAGCGCGCGCTGTTGCCGTCGACCTTGCCGTCGATCACGCCGCCTTCCTCGAGCGCGAAGTAGAACGTATGGTTCGGCTCGCTCGGATCGTGCGGGTGGCGGCGCAGTGCTTCCTTCCACGAAATTCGCTCGCCCTTGTATTCCACAACGCGCTCGCCGGCCTTGAGCGGCGCCACGGCGAACACGCCCCTGCCGTGTACTCCCGAGCGGCGCACCGCGATCCTGCGTGAACTCATCGAACGAATCCTTGTGAAGACGACTTGAAAGGGAACCGGCCGCGATGGCGGCCATGCTTCGCGCACGCATTGCACGAGCCGGAAATGACAACGCGGCGCCGATCGGCGCCGCGTCGGGGCGTGCGGCGAATCACCCGCATCCTACACGGTCGTGCTTGCTTCGTTCAACATCGCGCACGCATTCAGCGCTGACCGAACGCGATGTCGCCGAACAGCGCCTTGTGCTCGCGCGGCTGCGAGCGCCAGTACTGCGGCGGCGCCGTCACCTGCGCGCCGAGTTCGGCCGCCGCGTGCCACGGCCAGCGCGGGTCGTACAGCATCGCGCGCGCCATCGCGACGAAGTCGGCGTCGCCCGCCTCGACCAGCCGGTTCGCATGCTCGGGCTCGTTGATCAGGCCGACCGCCACCGTCGGCATGTCGACCGCGCGCTTCACCGCCTGCGCGAACGGCACCTGGTAACCCGGCGACAGCGGGATCTTCTGCAGCGGCGACACGCCGCCCGACGACACGTCGATCCAGTCGCAACCGCGCTGCTTCAATTCGTGCGCGAACGCGATCGTATCGTCGAGCTCCCAGCCGCCCTCCACCCAGTCGGTGGCCGACACGCGCACGCCGACCGGCCGGTCCTCCGGAAACGCCGCGCGCACGATCTCGAAGATCTCGAGCGGGAAGCGCATCCGGTTCTCGCGCGAGCCGCCGTAGGCGTCGGTGCGCCGGTTCGCGAGCGGCGACAGGAACTGGTGCAGCAGGTAGCCGTGCGCCGCGTGTACTTCGATCGCGTCGATGCCGAGCCGCGCCGCGCGCTTCGCGGCGGCCGCGAACGCATCGCGGATCCGGTTCAGGCCCGCGGTGTCGAGCGCGAGCGGCGGCGTCTCGCCGTCCTTGTGCGGCACGTCGGACGGCGCATGCGGCAGCCACCCGCCGTCAGCGACCGGAATCAGCTGGCCCCCGTCCCACGGCACCTGGCTCGACGCCTTGCGCCCTGCGTGCGCCAGCTGCATCGCGACGCGGATCGGCGCGTGCTTGCGGATCGCCGCCAGCACCGGTTTCAGCGCGGCCTCGGTGGCGTCGTCCCACAGGCCGAGGTCGGCATGCGTGATGCGCCCGTCCGGCTCGACCGCGGTCGCCTCGATGCAGAGCAGGCCCGCGCCCGACAGCGCGAGATGGCCGAGATGGATCATGTGCCAGTCGGTCGCCTCGCCGCGCTCGGCGGAGTACTGGCACATCGGGGACACGACGATACGGTTCGGAACAGTCACGCCGCGCAGCGTGAACGGAGAAAACAGCGCAGTCATGGAGGCCGCTCGCTGGGAAGGGAAAGGAGCGGCTGAGCGTAGCACGCAGGTGCGAAGCGTGCAGGGCACGGGATCGGCCGTAAGCGGATGGTCAGGTGCGGCCGGCGAGGTGTGGCCGCAAGATATGGCCGGCGACCGGAATCGCCGCCGGCGTCACGCCCGCGGCATGCGCGTCAAACGCCGACGCCGTCGAGCCATTCCGCGAACATGCGGCGCGCGGCGCTTTCGAGCCCCGGGCCGTGCTGCGCGGTATCGCTGCGCAGCTGGTGCGCATCGATGCCCGGCGTCGCGGCGATTTCGCCGGCATTGCCGATCAGCCAGGGTTCGAAGCGATCGGCGCGGATCTCGGGATGGCATTGCAGCGCCAGCACGTGCTGCCCCCAGGCGAACGCCTGGTGGCAGCACGCGGGCGTGGCCGCGAGATGGATCGCGCCGCCCGGCAGGTCGAAGGTGTCGCCGTGCCAGTGCAGCATCGAGGTCGCCGCGCCGTCGAGATGCCGCAGCGCGGATGCGCGGCCCGCGTCGGTCAGCGTGAGCGGCGCCCAGCCGAGCTCCTTCTGCGCGGCCGGATAGACGCGCGCGCCGAGCGCGTGGGCGATGAACTGCGCACCGAGACAGATGCCGAGGATCGGCAGCCCCGCGTCGATGCGCTGCCTGACGAGCGCCGCGAGCGGCGCGATGGTCGGATACTGCGCATCGTCGTACACGCTGAGCGGCCCGCCGAGCACGACCAGCAGCGACGGCTGAAGGACGTCGAGCACCTCGAACCGCGACGCGCCGACGTCGACGTAGCGCACCCGCCGGCCCCGTTCGCCGAGCACTTGCTCGAAGCTCCCGAGATCCTCGAAATGCACGTGGCGAATCGCCACGACTTCAGCGCTCATCATCGGCCTCCCGGTCGATCGACGGACGTCAGGCCGCGAAGATCTTCCAGATCTTCTTCTGCGTCGCGGCGTCGGCTTCTTCGTGTACCGAACAATCGAGGCGCAGGTCGCTGTCGGCGAGCGTGATGTCGAGCGCCGCGCAATAGTGCGCGGCGGCGGCCTTCTTCGACGCCTTCGACGGCTGGAAGTGCGCGCACGTCACGCACATCCGGTGCGGCGGCGTCGCGCCGGCCACCTGCAGCTCGCGCAGCGTCTTCAGCAGCGCGCGGTACAGCGCGCCCTGCTCGTCCGCGCCGAGCGTGCCGACCGCCTTGGTCAGGAATTCCGGCCACTGCAGCGCCTTCTTCGCCGCGGTGCGGCCGCGGGCGGAGAGCCGCACCGCCAGCGCGCGGCCGTCGTCCAGCGCCCGGCGCTTCTCGACGAGGCCCTTGGTCTCGAGCGTGCTGACCGCGTCGCTCGTGGTCGCCGCGGTGAGCTGCGTCTCGCGTGCGATCTCGCCGAGCCGCATCGGGCCCTTGCGCTGCAGGAGCAGCACGAGGATCTCGCCCTGCGTCGGCGTGAGGCCCGCGCCTTCCGCCCAATCCCATGCCTGGCTCCGCATGGCCGTACTCAATCGCAGCAAACTGTGGGTCACACGCCCCGCAGCCTGATTCCCGTAAACGCCTTCGCTCATAGTCTTTTCGCTTTGACGCCACCCGTCATCCCGGGCAGCCGTAGTGTGGAGATCGAGTTTCTATCTCAAAAGGAACGCGTTGCATCGAACGCGTCCAACACGGCCGTCGCGAGGCACACACGGCGGCCGCCAGCGCGGCACCGGTGAGACACAGGTCGTTCCGGCGTCCGCAAAGCCGACATTCTAAGCGAGAGCGGAAAATCGCACAGCTAAGTTATCCCCTCCAATCTGTGGATAACGGCTGAATAAGACCGGAAATCGGTGGTGCGAGGATTCACTCCAATCGGCACGGCGGGATCGGCACGCTTTTTCGCGCGTCGGCCGGCCGGGCGCCACCGGCTGGCGATCCACCGGGTTATCCGTTCGGCATGCCATTGACTTTGCTGAAAAATCCCGGGTTATCCACAGCCGGGCGCGCGCCCGGCAAACGATTTCGCGATTGACCTGCGTCAACCTTCGTTCAGCGAATCGCCGGCCGGTCGAGCCCGTAATTGGCAAAACATATTTTCACTCACGCCAACGTAAGCACTGCTGCCGGACGGTCTCGTTCAGCGATTTTTCCTGCTTGTAGACCGTGCGCAGCCACGATGCGTCGTTCACGCGCGCCTTCGCGAGCGCGCCGATCTCGTCGAGCGCCGCGCGCGAGCCGAGTGCCGCTGCGTGCGGCGCAATCCGGTCGAGCGTGTCGAGGATATCCTCGGCGATCGTGCGCCGCTCGCCCGTCTGCGGATTCACGCAGGTGCCTTCGAGGCCGAAGCGGCACGCCTCGAAGCGGTTGAACGTGTAGACGAGGTAGTCGTCCTCGGACAGCGTGAGCGGCCGGTCGGTCAGCAGGTAGCGCGCGAGCGTCTGGATGTAGCACGCGATCGCCGCCGCGCGGTCGACGGACAGCGGCGTGTCCATCACGCGCACCTCGATCGTGCCGTAGCCCGGTTTCGGCCGGATGTCCCAGTAGAAGTCCTTCATCGAATTGACGACGCCGGTGTTCACCATCTTCGTGAAGTACTCCTCGAAACCGTTCCAGGTCAGCACGAACGGCGCGCGGCCGGACAGCGGAAACGCGAACACCGAGTTCAGCCGCGCCGAATGGAAGCCCGTGTCGACGTTCTGCACGAACGGCGACGACGCGGACAGCGCGATGAAATGCGGAATGAAGCGCGACATCGAGTGCAGCAGGAACAGCGCGCTGTCCGGGTCCGGGCAGCCGATGTGCACGTGCTGGCCGAATACGGTGAACTGTTTGGCCAGATAGCCGTACAGCTCGGAGATGTACTGGAAGCGCGGCGCATCGTAGATCTGCCGCTCGCTCCACTGCTGGAACGCGTGCGTGCCGCCGCCGCACAGGCCGACGTTCAGCTGGTCGGCCGCCTTGACGAGCACGTCGCGGATCGCGCGCAGTTCGCCGACCGCCTGCTCGTGCGTATGACAGATGCCGGTCGACAGCTCGATCATGCTCTCGGTGATTTCCGGCGTGATGTTGCCCGGGAATGTTTCGCCCTGGATCAGCCGCATCAGGTCGGACGCGGCTTTCGTCAGATCGTAGTTGTGCGTGTTGACGACCTGGATTTCCAGTTCGACGCCGAACGTGAACGGCTCGGAATTGACGAAGGTTTCGAGTGCCATGGCAGTTTCCGTAAATCAGTTGCTGTCGCTGCGTTCGCCGACCGCCGACAGGCAGCGGTAGACGAGGAACGGCCCGACGAGCTGCAGGACCACGATCGCGCACATCACGATCGCGCGCAGGTGCGGATCGAAGTTCGGGTAGAGCTGGTAGGTGTCGTCGACGAGCAGGTACGCAAGCGCGGACATCGGCGACAGCGCGAGGCCAAGCGCGACGCCCTGCTTCATCCCGATGCCGCTCGGCTTCGCGAACGCAACCACGCCGGCGAGTTTCGCGACGAGCCGCGTGACGATCAGCGCGACCGCCAACAGCCCGCCGAGCGCGATGTCGCCCCAGGTGAACGACGTCAGCGTCAGCACGAACAGCACCACCGTCAGCAGCCAGCCGGCCGTGCCGAAATGCTCGGGCCACAGTTGCGGGCGCGCCTCGAGGTTCTTCACGATGATGCCGGCGAGCAGCAGCGTGAGCAGCGTCGACAGCTTCAGCGCCTGCGCGACCGCGATCGCGATCATCACGAGGCCGAACAGCGCAACGAACGAATGCTCGTCGCGCATCGTCGCGGTCATGTGGCGGAACAGGTAATTGCACGCACGCGCGACGACGTACGCAACGATGAACGAACCCACCAACAGGTAAACCGGCTGCAGGATCGTCGCGAACACGTTGCCGTACGCCTCCTGGTGCAGCCAGCTCGTCACGAGCTTGGTGAGCACGACCGCGTACACGCTGTTCAGCGCGGTCAGCGTGATCAGGCGCTGCGACACCTGCCCTTCCGCGCGCAGTTCGGTCTTCAGCTGGATCACCATCGACGGCGAGGTGGCGATCGAGATCGCCGCCAGCACGAGCGCGACCATGCCCGACACGCCGAGCGCGAGCAGCACGAACAGCACGAGCAGGAAGGTGAGCGTGGCTTCGGCGAGGCTCGACGCGATCAGCCACGGATTGCGGCGGATCCAGCGCAAGTCGAGCCGGCTGCCGAGTTCGAACAGCAGCAGGCCGAGCGCGACGTCGATCAGCAGGCGGGAGGTTTCGTCGGTGCTGGCGTCGATCACGCCGAACCCGAACGACCCCGCGACGAGGCCGATCACTGCATACCCGGTGATGCGCGGCAGCCGCCATGCGCGATAGCACAGCTCGCCGCACAGGCCGGCGGCGAACAGCGCGAGCCCGGCCCAGAACACGGCATCCGGTGCGAGCGGCCAATTGGGCAGGAATGAGAACGCCGACTTCATCGTGGTGACTTCTCCTTGGTTGGAAGCAACCGCCAGCGACGCGGGGTCAAGCGCCAATGCTGAGATGCACGCCGGCTGGGTGTCGCCCCGAATGTGATTGTTGTGTACGACGGCAGGACATGGGAACTGCCTGCTCCGCCGCCTGGCGGGGGTGTCGTTCAGATTCGCCGATCTGGATTGTCGGCCTGGTGTGTGAATGGACAGCGCGATCTCGAAGACTCAGATTCGAAATCCTGCCGACCGTTCCATTGAAGCATGTCCGGCGCCTGGCCGGACGAACGCGAAGGAAACCGATTGTGCCACAGGTTTTCGGGTCGGCTATCCAATGATCGGCAGATTGGCCGGTCGCCAGCCCGGCTTGCCTTTCGTTTCAAAGGTTTACCTGTATATATACGTAGTAGAAGTTAACAAGGCACGCACATTTCTGTGGATAACTTCGGTTTACGCTGGCAGATCAACGTGTTGGCGAAACCATAACCCGCTGCACAGGCTGTGCGTGCACAGCAGGTTGAGTTGGGCAACTTTCGGGCCGCTTCACAGCTGTGCCGAGTTACCCAGTTTACGTCCACTGTGATTGCACACGGGATGCGCGTGGATTCCGCACGGTTATCCACAGATTGGGGTGGATAACCTGGCGGGATGGAATCGGGGCACTGTGATGCGGATGCGCGTCGCGTCAGCTCACCCGGCGGGCGCGCAGCGCGCGGATCAGGAACCGGGCGGGATCGACCGCTTCCGCGAGCTCGCGTTCGAGCGGCCACGGTTCGCCTTCGAGCTGCGACGCGATCAGCTCGGCGCCGAGCGCCGCCCACACGAGGCCGCGCGAACCGTAGCCGAACGCGCCGTACAGGCCTTCGGTGCGCGGCAGGTCGCGCGCTTTCGCACCGCTCAGCGCGCGGGCGTTCGCGAGCGCGTGCGCTTCGTCCGCGAGCGGGCCGATCAGCGGCAGCCGGTCGCCGGCGACCCAGCGGAACGCGACGCGGCCGTGCAGTGCGCCCACGTCGGGCACCTCGCCGATCAGGCCCGGCAGCAGGTGCCGCACCCGCTCGAGGTTTTCCGCGTGGCCGGCCGGGCGCAGCGCGGGGTCGACATCGTCCGGTTCGAACGTCGCGCCGATCAGCAGCGTGCCGTCTTCGAGCGGCACGGCGTAGCCGTCGCCGATCACCGGGCAGTCGAGCGGCGCGGCGCTGCCCGGCGGCAGCAGCGTGAGCTGCCCGCGCACCGGCTGCAGCGCGACGTGCTGCAGGCCCGCGAGCCGCACCGCGTCGCCGGCGTTGGTGAGCACGACGGCCGGCGCCTCGGCCAGCGTGCGGCCGGCATCGTCGAGCGCGCGCCAGCCTGCGGCGTGCCGTTCGAGGCGCGCGACTTCGGTGCGCGTGAGGATGTGCACGCGCTCACCGGCCGCCGCGCATTGCGCGGTGGACAATTCGGCCGGCCGCACCGCACCGCCATGCGGAAACAGCAGGCCGCCCTGCGCGACCGGCAGCTTCAGGCGCGCGCGCACGTCGTTGGCGCTCAACAACCGGGCATAGTCGGGCGGGACGCCGAGCGCGTCGTAAGCGGCGCGCATCCGCTCGAAGTCGTCGCCCGATTCCGCGAGATGGATCATGCCGCGCGTGCTGCGCCCGAACCGGTGGCCCGCGCGTTCGAGCGCACGCCAGCGTGCGAGCGCGTGGACGAAGCCGCTGCGTGTGAGCCGGCTCGCGACGTTGTCGTCGCGCGTCATCAGCGGATGGAATACGCCGGCCGGGTTGCCCGACGCCTCGGCCGCGATTCGCTCGCGCCGCTCGATCAGCGTGACGTCCCAGCCGCGCGCCGCAAGCCGTTCGACCACCGCGCAGCCCGCGAGGCCCGCGCCGATCACGATCGCGCGGCGTGCCGCGACCGGCAGCGCGCGCGGCGGCTCGTGCCGGCGCATCTGCCAGCGCGGCGCGAATTCGCCGACGAGCATCGCGCGCTTGCCCCCGAAGCCGTCGACCTTGCGATACGCGAAGCTGGCTTCCTCGAGCGCGTGCTTCACGGCACCCGAACTCGTATACGTCGCGAATGTCGCGCCGTCGCCGGCGAGGCGCGCGAGCGCGCGAAACACGTCGACCGACCACATGTCCGGGTTTTTCTCGGGCGAGAAGCCGTCGAAATAGAACGCATCGGCGCGCACCGCGAGCTTCGGCAGTATCGCGAGCGCATCGCCGAACACGAGCGTGAGCACGACGCGCCCTTCGTCGAATTCGAGCCGGTGCAGGCCCGGCACGAGCATCGGCCACGCATCGACGAGCGCATCGAGATCCGCCGACATGGTTGCGTGCGCAACGACATGCGATGCGGCGCGGCGCAGGTCCTCGCGCGTGAACGGATGCTTTTCCACCGATACGAAATGCAGCCGCTCGCAGCGCGCGGCGTCGTCGCGCCACGCGGCCCAGGTCGCGAGGAAGTTGCAGCCGGCGCCGAACCCGGTCTCGACGATCGTGAACGTGCGCCGGCCCTGCCAGCGCGCGGGCAGGCCGTTGCCCGCGACGTACACATGGCTCGCCTGCGCGATCGCGCCGGAAGCACTGTGATAGATGTCGCCGTATGCGGGCGAGACGAGCGTGCCATCGTCGCGGAACACGAGCGTGGCGGGTACGAGTCGGTCGGGCATGCGAAACAAAAATCGTGGCAGCCAAGCCTGGCAAGGGATTGCGCGGCTCCGTCCGGACGGCCGTTGGCAAAAACCAACGGCCGTGCGCGCGGGTCGATCGGGCTGCGTATCCTGTCCGGTTGGCGTGGGTCAAAAAACAGGCGACCAGTGATTCATTCGGCGAAATACCGATGAAAATCTTTGAAACCCTTGTCGTTATTGGGTTTGCGCTGCGCTATCATAGCAAGCGCCGTACCGCGGGGCGGCTTCCGGGTTGCCGGAAGCTGCTCCGGGCGGGCCAGGATTCGGCGCTGTGCCGTCGGAGTCCGACTCTCGACGGCACGGTTCGCGCACGTATAATCGGCGCGTTCGCGCTGTTCGTGTCAACCTAACCTGAAAAAGGAACCTTAATGAACAAACAGGAACTGATCGACGCCGTCGCCGCCCAAACGGGCGCCAGCAAGGCTCAAACCGGCGAAACGCTGGACACGCTGCTCGAAGTCATCAAGAAAGCCGTGTCGAAGGGCGATGCGGTTCAGCTGATCGGCTTCGGCAGCTTCGGTTCGGGCAAGCGCGCAGCACGTACGGGCCGTAACCCGAAGACCGGCGAAACCATCAAGATCCCGGCAGCCAAGACGGTCAAGTTCACGGCTGGCAAGGCGTTCAAGGACGCCGTCAACAAGCGTTAAACCCAGCGCCTGTTAAAGAAAAACCCGCCATTCGGCGGGTTTTTTCATGGGCGCGCGCGGCTTTTTTGCCACAGTCCGCGCCGCGCTTGCAAGATTTAACGGTTGTTACGAACGATGCAGGATCTGCGCGTCGTCGTGGTCATCGTGGTCGTGATCGTCGATGTCCCATGCCGGGAACGGGTCGTCGAATGCCGCCCACCCCGCTTCGCCGCGCGCGAATTCCGCATCGCTCAGCAGGCATGCGTCGAGCTTCGCGCGCCATGCGTCCATATCGAGGCCGATGCCGATCAGCACGAGTTCCTGGCGGCGGTCGCCGATCGAGCGATCGTCGAGGTCGCCCTGCCATTCCGCGCGAATCTCGGCGAGCAGCTCGTCGTCGTCCGGCCATTCCGCGCGATCCTGCGCGGCCCACCACGAGCCGGCCGGCCCGTGCCGGCATACGCCGCCCGCCTGCGACAGCGAGCCGGCGATGTCGTTGCGCGTCGCGAGCCAGAAGAATCCCTTGCTGCGCAGCACGCCCGGCCATTCCTGGTGCAGCAGTTCCCAGAGGCGTGCCGGATGGAACGGCCGGCGCGCACGGTAGACGAAGTTGCCGATGCCGAACTCGTCGGCTTCGCCATGCACGTGCGGATGTGCGTGGTCATGGCCATGATCGTGATCATGGTCGTGGTCGTGCGCATGCTCGAGCGACGCGAGCCAGCCCGGCGCATTCGCCGCTTCGTCGAAATCGAAGCGGCCGGTGTTCAGCACGTCGCGCAGCGGCACGTTGCCGAACGTCGAGACGACCTGGTGCGCGCGCGGGTTCAGCCGCGCGAGGATGTGCTGCAGGCGCGCGAGGTCGTCCGCGCCGACGAGGTCGGCCTTGTTGATCACGAGCACGTCGCAGAACTCGATCTGCTCGATCAGCAGCTCGACGAGCGTGCGGTCGTCGTCCTCGCTGGCCGCGATGCCGCGTGCGGCAAGCGCGTCGTCGGAGCCGTAGTCGCGCAGGAAATTGAAAGCGTCGACCACGGTGACGAGCGTGTCGAGCCGCGCGAGTTCGCCGAGCGACGCGCCCTCTTCGTCGACGAACGTGAAGGTCTCGGCGATCGGCATCGGCTCGGCGATGCCGGTCGACTCGATCAGGATCGCGTCGAAGCGGCCGTCCGCGGCAAGCTTGCGGATCTCGACGAGCAGGTCGTCGCGCAGCGTGCAGCAGATGCAGCCGTTCGTCATCTCGACGAGGCGCTCCTCGACGTGCGACAGCGCCTGCGCGTCGCGCACGAGCGACGCGTCGATGTTCACCGCCGCGAGATCGTTGACGATCACGGCGACCTTCAGGCCCGCGCGGTTCGCGAGGATATGGTTGAGCAGCGTGGTCTTGCCGGCGCCGAGGAAGCCGGACAGCACGGTGACGGGCAACGGCTGGTTCATTGCGGTACGCACCAACGGAAAAATGGAAAAAGCGGCCGCGGCGGCCCGGTCGGGCGCCTGCGGCTCGGGCCGGGCGCCGGGGAAAACTGCGGCATGAGCCCGCATTGTGCATCAAACGCGCGCCGGCCTGCCGGCGCGGCGTCGCGCGCGGCCGCGCGCCCGGTCATTGTGGGGGCAGCAGCTTCCACTGGGTGAGGATGCCGGCGATCTGTTTCGCATACTTGTCGCGCAGCGCCGGCGTTTCCGAGTGATAGGCGCCGACCGCCTGCCACGTGTTGCCGTACCGGTTCATCTTCTGGCGCAGGTGCCAGGCTGCGATGTAGACGTTCTTGCACGGCTCCATCAGCGTGTCGCGGCCGATGCCGTAGCGCGACAGCACGGGCAGATGGATCGAGTTGATCTGCATCAGGCCGTAATCGGTGGAGCCATTCGCATTCTTGTTCTTCGCATCCGGCCGGTTATGCGATTCCTGCCATGCGATCGCGCGCAGGATCAGCGGATTGACCTGCTGATATTTAGCGGCCTCGTCGAAACAATCGGCGCGTGCGTTTCCGCTGGCGAGCCAGGCGCCGACCAACCACGCAATCGAAACGAACCGTCTGTTCATTGTTCAGGAAACGGAAAATAACCGGGGGTGGGAAAACCCGTGTCCGGAAATTGCGCGACGCGCATCGCGACGCTCGTATCATACCGGCAGCCTGCCGTAATGCGACAGGCCTGGCACCGAATGCCGGGTTATACCGCATTTTCGTTTCAGTTCATCCTGAAATGATGACGAGAACCGAACAGACGGCGCAGAGACCGAAGCTTACATTTTTCATACGGCGGTCGGAAATACTGTCGTATATGAGACATTCCTCGGATCGATGTGATATTTCGGACATGAAAAACTGCTAATGTCGCATTTTTCGGAATTGGATCCAGTTCTACCGCCGGATGTGACCTGAACCGGCATCGACCCATTCATCCATGACAAGAAATCGCTTCGTTATGCGGCGCATTGCCACGACGTTGATCGTCGCCGGCATTATCGTTTCGCAGGCCGCCCACGCCCAGGTCACGCTCAATTTCGTCAACGCCGACATCGATCAGGTCGCCAAGGCGATCGGCGCGGCGACCGGCAAGACCATCATCGTCGATCCGCGCGTGAAGGGGCAGCTCAACCTCGTCGCCGAGCGCGCGGTGCCGGAAGACCAGGCGCTGAAGACGCTGCAATCCGCGCTGCGCATGCAGGGCTTCGCGCTGGTGCAGGATCACGGGGTGCTGAAGGTCGTGCCGGAGGCCGACGCGAAGCTGCAGGGGGTGCCGACCTACGTCGGCAACACGCCGCAGGCGCGCGGCGACCAGATCGTCACGCAGGTGTTCGTGCTGAAGAACGAATCGGCCAACAACCTGCTGCCCGTGCTGCGGCCGCTGATCTCGCCGAACAACACCGTCACCGCGTACCCGGCCAACAACACGATCGTCGTCACCGACTACGCGGACAACGTGCGCCGGATGGCGCAGATCATCGCCGGCGTCGACAGCGCGGCGGGCGCGCAGGTGCAGGTCGTGCCGCTCAGGAATGCGAACGCGATCGATGCCGCGACGCAGCTCCAGAAGCTGCTCGACCCGGGCGCGATCGGCAACAGCGACGCGACGCTCAAGGTGCTGGTGCAGGCCGACCCGCGCACCAACTCGCTGATGCTGCGCGCGTCGAACCCGTCGCGCCTCGCGGCCGCGAAGCGCCTCGCGCAGCAGCTCGACGCGCCGAGCGCGGTGCCCGGCAACATGCACGTGGTGCCGCTGAGGAACGCCGAGGCGACGAAACTCGCGAAGACGCTGCGCGGGATGCTCGGCAAGGGCGGCGGCGAAACCGGCGCGTCGGCGACGTCGAACGACGCGAACGCGTTCAACCAGGGCGGCTCGTCGTCGAGCGGCAACTTCTCGACCGGCACCTCGGGCACCCCGCCGCTGCCGTCGGGCGGCCTCGGCGGCTCGTCGTCTTCGTCGTACGGTGGCACCGGATCGTCGCAAGGCGGCGGCCTCGGCACCGGCGGCCTGCTCGGCGGCGACAAGGACAAGGGCGACGACAACCAGCCGGGCGGCATGATCCAGGCCGACGCGGCGACGAACTCGCTGATCATCACCGCGTCGGACCCGGTGTACCGGAACCTGCGCGCGGTGATCGACCAGCTCGATGCGCGGCGCGCGCAGGTGTATATCGAGGCGCTGATCGTCGAGCTGAACTCGAATACGTCCGGCAACCTCGGCATCCAGTGGCAGATCGCGAACGGCCAGTTTCTCGGCGGCACGAACTTCAGCAACACCGGTACGCCCAGCGGCAACATCCTCGGCGTGTCGGGCGCGGTTGCGGCCGGCGGTACGACGGGTCTCGCCGCGTTGGGGCAGACTCTCCTGCCGGGCCTCAACGTCGGCTGGCTGCACAACATGTTCGGCGTGCAGGGCCTCGGCGCGCTGCTGAATTATTTCGCGGGCACGAGCGATGCGAACGTGCTGTCGACGCCGAACCTCATCACGCTCGACAACGAAGAAGCGAAGATCGTCGTCGGCCAGAACGTGCCGATTCCGACCGGTTCGTATTCGAACCTGACGAGCGGCAATACGAACAACGCATTCAATACCTACGATCGCCGCGATGTCGGCCTCACGCTGCACGTGAAGCCGCAGATCACCGACGGCGGCATCCTGAAGCTGCAGCTCTACACCGAGAATTCGGCGGTTGTTACCACCACGGCAACCGCGGTGAACGGCCCGACCTTCACCAAGCGCTCGATCCAGTCGACGATCCTGGCGGACAACGGTGAAATCATCGTGCTCGGCGGCTTGATGCAGGACAACTACAACGTGACCAACAGCAAGGTGCCGCTGCTGGGCGACATCCCGTGGATCGGCCAGCTGTTCCGCTCGGAATCGAAGAACCGCCAGAAGACCAACCTGATGGTGTTCCTGCGCCCCGTGATCATCAACGACCGGCAGACCGCGCAGGCGATCTCGTCGAACCGCTACGACTATATCCAGGGCGTGACGGGCTCGTACAAGTCGGACAACAACGTCATGCGCGACAAGGACGATCCGATCGTTCCGACGATGCCGCTCGGCCCGAGCGAAGGCGGTTCGGCGCTGAACCTGTTCGACCTGACGAAGATGCGCCGTCAGCAGCAGGGCCAGCCGTCCGCACCGCAACAGCCGGCGCAGCAGGCGCAACCGGCCGTGCCGCAACAGGCCGTGCCGCAGCCGCAGATGCAGCAACAGCCGCTGACGGCCCCGTCGGGAGCCTCGCAGTGAGCGACGTGCTCGCGTCCCCCCACGACGGCGCGCCGGGCGAACGCCAGACGCCGTCGCCGCTCGCGGCGCGGCTGCTGCCCTATGGCTTCGCGAAGGGCGGCCAGGTGCTGATCGCGCATCAGCACGACGACACGCTCGAAGTGTGGATCAGCGAACGCACGAACGACGCGGCGCTTGCGGAAATCGCACGCAATTTCGGCTCGATCTCGGTGCACCGCGTGCCGGCCGACGAACTCGCGCTCGCGATCAACCAGGCGTACGCGCGCCAGGACGGCAGCGCAGCGCAGGTGGTCGGCGAGGTCGAAGGCGAAGTCGACCTGTCGCGGCTGATGCAGGACATCCCCGAAGTCGAGGACCTGCTCGAATCGGAAGACGACGCGCCGATCATCCGGATGATCAACGCGCTGCTCACGCAGGCCGCGCGCGAACAGGCATCGGACATCCACATCGAGCCGTTCGAGAACGCGTCGGTCGTGCGGTTTCGCGTCGACGGCACGCTGCGCGACGTCGTGCGCCCGAAGAAGGCGCTGCACGGCGCATTGATCTCGCGGATCAAGATCATGGCGCAGCTCGACATCGCCGAGAAACGCCTGCCGCAGGACGGCCGCATCACGCTGCGGGTCGGCGGGCGGCCGGTCGACGTGCGGGTGTCGACGCTGCCGACGGGCCACGGCGAGCGCGCGGTGCTGCGTCTCTTGGAAAAGGACGCGCAGCGCCTGAACCTCGAAGCGCTCGGCATGGGCCGCGACACGCTCGTGCAGTTCGACAAGCTGATCGCGCGCCCGCACGGCATCGTGCTGGTGACGGGCCCGACCGGCTCGGGCAAGACGACGACGCTGTACGCGTCGATGTCGCGGCTCGAAACCGCGACGACCAACATCATGACCGTCGAGGACCCGATCGAATACGATCTCGGCGGCATCGGCCAGACGCAGGTGAACGAGCGGATCGGGATGACCTTCGCGCGCGCGCTGCGCTCGATCCTGCGCCAGGATCCGGACGTGATCATGATCGGCGAGATCCGCGACCTCGAAACCGCGCAGATCGCGGTGCAGGCGTCGCTGACGGGCCACCTCGTGCTCGCGACGCTGCACACGAACGATGCGTCGTCGGCGGTCACGCGCCTGACCGACATGGGCGTCGAGCCGTACCTGCTCGCGTCGTCGCTGCTGGGCGTGCTCGCGCAGCGGCTCGTGCGGCAGCTGTGCCCGGCGTGCAAGGAAGAGCGGCACGAGGACGGCCGCTCGGTCTGGCATCCGGTGGGCTGCGACAAGTGCGGGCACTCGGGCTATGCGGGCCGGCGCGGCGTATACGAACTGCTGATCGTCGACGAGCCGATCCGCACGCTGATCCACCGCAACGCGGCCGACGCGGAGATTCTCGCGACGGGCCGTGCGCAGGGGATGCGCACGCTGCGCGACGACGCCGAGCGCTGGCTCGCGGCGGGCGCGACGTCGCTCGAGGAAGTGTTGCGCGTGACGGGAGGCGCATAGCGCGATGCCGGCATTCCGTTTCGAAGCGATCGATGCGGCGGGACATGCGCAAAAAGGCGTCGTCGAAGCCGACAGCGCACGCGCCGCGCGCGGCCAGCTGCGCACGCAGGGGCTGACGCCGCTCGTCGTCGAGCCGGCGGCCAGCGCGACCCGCGGCGCGCGTTCGCAGCGCCTCGCGCTCGGCCGCAAGCTGTCGCAGCGCGAGCAGGCGATCCTCACGCGCCAGCTCGCGAGCCTGCTGATCGCCGGGCTGCCGCTCGACGAGGCGCTCGGCGTGCTGACCGAGCAGGCCGAGCGCGACTACATCCGCGAACTGATGGCGGCGATCCGCGCCGAGGTGCTGGGCGGCCATTCGCTCGCGAACGCGCTCGGGCAGCATCCGCGCGACTTCCCGGAGATCTATCGCGCGCTCGTCGCGGCCGGCGAGCACACGGGCAAGCTCGGTATCGTGCTGTCGCGCCTCGCCGACTACATCGAACAGAGCAACGCGCTGAAGCAGAAGATCCTGCTCGCGTTCACGTATCCGGGCATCGTCACGCTGATCGCGTTCGGCATCGTCACGTTCCTGCTCAGCTACGTAGTGCCGCAGGTCGTCAACGTATTCGCCAGCACCAAGCAGCAGCTGCCGTTCCTGACGGTCGCGATGATGGCGCTGTCGGATTTCGTGCGGCACTGGTGGTGGGCGATCCTGATCGCGGTCGCGCTCATCGTCTGGTTCGTGAGGGCGACGCTGTCGCGCGACGGGCCGCGCCTCGCGTTCGACCGGTGGCTGCTCACCGCGCCGCTCGCCGGCAAGCTCGTGCGCGGCTACAACACGGTGCGCTTCGCGAGCACGCTGGGGATCCTGACCGCGGCCGGCGTGCCGATCCTGCGCGCGCTGCAGGCGGCCGGCGAGACGCTGTCCAACCGCGCGATGCGCGCGAACATCGACGATGCGATCGTGCGGGTGCGCGAAGGCTCGGCGCTGTCGCGCGCGCTGAACAACGTGAAGACGTTTCCGCCGGTGCTCGTGCACCTGATCCGCTCGGGCGAGGCGACCGGCGACGTCACGACGATGCTCGACCGCGCGGCCGAAGGCGAGGCGCGCGAGCTCGAGCGCCGCACGATGTTCCTGACGAGCCTGCTCGAGCCGCTCTTGATTCTCGCGATGGGGGGCATCGTGCTCGTGATCGTGCTGGCGGTGATGCTGCCGATCATCGAGCTGAACAACATGGTGCAGTGACGGCACGTGCCGCCGTCACCGTGCTGCGCTCAGCGTACGTAGATCGCCGGGGACGGCGTGTTGGCGGGCAGTGCGATTTCGGCGCGGGTGCCGTTGCGGTCGACGACGATCGAGCGCTCGCGGACTTCGGCGAGCTTCGCGCCGGGCGCGACCTCGGCGCCGAGCGACACCGCTCGGGGCGGCTCGCCGCCGACGCCGACGATCGCGGCGGCGCCGCGCTGCAGCGCGAGAATGCCGAACAGGTGGATGTCCTGGACGGGATTCTTGTCGAGCTGGCCGCCGAAGAGCGCCGCGGCGTCCTCGGTGCGAATCGGGGGCCGCGCGGCGGCGGCGGGGAGCGGCGCTTCGCGAGCCGACAGCGTGACGACCCAATAGGTGGCCGTCGCGCACAACGCTGCGAAGAGGGCGAGGGAGAGGATCCGGATCGAGAGCGCGTTCATGCGAGCTATTGTACGGATGTATGTGAAATTTGCGTTGAGTGAAAGCCCTCGGCGGGGCGCACCTTACAATGCGTGCTCCGCGCCCCGGCGAAACCGGGGCGAGATGGTCCGGTTGTTTCGGAACCGTCACCCAATCGACGATATTTTTTAGAAAGAGGTAGTCAGTCATGCAAACGTGGATCACTCGCCGCAACGGGGCCGTTCGCCGTCAGCGCGGTTTCACGCTGATCGAGATCATGGTGGTGGTCGCGATCCTCGGGATCCTGGCGGCGCTGATCGTGCCGAAGATCATGAGCCGCCCCGACGAGGCGCGCCGCATCGCCGCGAAGCAGGACATCGGCACGATCATGCAGGCACTCAAGCTGTACCGTCTCGACAACGGCCGCTATCCGTCGCAGGACCAGGGGCTGAACGCGCTGATCCAGAAGCCGAGCACCGATCCGATCCCGAACAACTGGAAGGACGGCGGCTACCTCGAGCGCCTGCCGAACGATCCGTGGGGCAACGGGTACAAGTACCTGAACCCGGGCGTGCACGGTGAGATCGACGTGTTCAGCTACGGCGCCGACGGCAAGGAAGGCGGCGAAAACAACGACTCCGACATCGGTTCGTGGCAGTAACCGGCCGCTGACACTTCCCACGCGCGACGCCTGTCCATGCAAGCCAGCCGCACGACCTTCCGCTTCGGGCGCCGCGCCGGTGCGTTCCACGGGAACGCGTCGCGGGCGCGTGGCTTCACGCTGCTCGAAATGCTCGTCGTGCTGGTGATCGCGGGGCTGCTCGTGTCGCTCGCGTCGCTGTCGCTCACGCGCAACCCGCGCACCGACCTGCGCGAGGAAGCGCAGCGGGTCGCGCTGCTGTTCGAGACCGCGGGCGACGAGGCGCAGGTGCGCGCGCGCCCGATCGCGTGGCTGCCGACCGCGCGCGGCTTCCGCTTCGACGTGAGCACCGCCGACGGCTGGCGCACGCTGCGCGACGACCTGTTGCGCCCGCGCGACTGGGACGGCGGCGTGACGGGCGCCGACATCGACTACCCGGGTTCCGATACGCACGTGAACCGCGTCGTGTTCGGCACCGAGAGCATCGACACGCCGGTGCGCGTGACGCTGCACTCGGCGGCCGGCAGCGTGACGATCGTCGGCACCGGCAACGGCCGCTACGAGGTGCGATGACGATGCGTCGACGGCCCCCCTTCCCTTCTTTATCCGCGCAGGCGCCAGGCCACCTTCGGGCGCGCGGCTTCACGATGATCGAGGTGCTGGTCGCGCTCGCGATCATCGCGGTCGCGCTCGCCGCGTCGATCCGCGCGGTCGGCACGATGGCGACCAGCTCGTCGGACCTGCACCGCCGGCTGCTGGCCGGCTGGAGCGCCGACAACGCGCTGGCGCAGCTGCGGCTCGCGCATGCGTGGCCGTCGATCGGCGAACAGAGCTTCGATTGCTCGCAGGGCAACGTGCAGCTGGTGTGCACGCAGCGCGTCAGCGCGACGCCGAACCCGGTGTTCCGGCGCGTCGAAGTGTCGGTGAGCGCGCCGGGCCAGTCCGGCAAGCTCGCGCAGATGGTCACGGTGGTGGCGAATGAAACCAGCCGCTCGCTCTGACGCACCGCCGCGGCGCCCGGCGACGCGGGCCCGGCTCGCGGCCGGCGGCGTGCGCGCGCGCGGTTTCACGCTGATCGAGCTGATGATCGCGATCGCGATTCTCGCGGTCGTCGCCGTGCTCGCGTGGCGCGGGCTCGACCAGATCATGCGCGGCCGCGACAAGGTCGCGTCCGCGATGGAAGACGAGCGCATCTTCGCGCAGATGTTCGACCAGATGCGCATCGACGTGCGGCGCGCCGCGACCGACGACGAGGCCGGCCAGCCGGCGCTCGGCGTCGCGGGCAATACGCTGCAGATCGTGCGCGAATTCGACGCGCCGGGCGCGGCGTCGCGGCTGCAGGTGATCCGCTACCGGATCGCGGGCGGCCGCGTGGTGCGCTACGCGTCGCCGCCGATCGACGACGCGAACCGGCTGCGCGACACGCTGAAGGATGCGGACGTCGACGGCTGGAGCTGGGTCGCGCTGATGGGCGGCGTCGGCGCGATCGACGCGAAGCTCTACGTGCCGCGCGTCGGCTGGACCACCAATCTGCAGACGGCGGACGACGCGCTCGCGCAGAACAACGACGCGCTCAAGGTGCCGCAGCTCGGCAACGCGCCGCCGCCGCGCGCGGTGACGGGCCTGCAGGTCAGCATCGGCGCGACGTCGCTGCGCGTGCCGGTGACGCGCATCTTCCTCGTCGGGGAATGACGATGCGCGCGCCCGCCCTTCGCTTCCCTCGCGCCCGATTCGCCCGCCGCCCGGCCGCCGCGCGCCGGCAGCGCGGCGCCGCGATCATTACCGCGCTGCTGGTGGTCGCGCTGTCGGCGATCCTCGTGTCGGGGATGCTGTGGCGCCAGCAGGTGCAGATCCGCCGCATCGAGAACCAGCGCACGATCGCGCAGGCGCAGTGGGTCGCGCGCGGCGCGCTCGACTGGACGCGGATGATCCTGCGCTCCGAAGGCGACACCGCGCCGGGCATCACCTATCTCGGCGGCATCTGGGGCGTGCCGATCGCGAAGACGAAGCTGTCGGATTTCATGGGCCGGATCGGCATGAACGACGACAGCGGCAGCCAGGACACCAACCTGTCCGGCTCGATCGAGGACGCGCAGGCGAAGTTCAACCTGCGCAACCTCGTGTCGACGCCCGCGCCCGGCGTGCTGCAGCTCAACGGCGCGCAGCTGCAGGTGTTCCAGCGGCTGCTGACGACGCTCGGCTACGACGCCGCGTTCGCGAAGCGGATCGCGCTGCAGGTGCGCGCGGGCCTGCTGCACTCGGCGCAGCGCTTCCAGATGGCGGCGCTGCCGGGCACCGCGAACGCGCCGGTGGTGCCGGAAGCGGGCACCGGCCCGCAATCGACCTTCACCGACGAGCCGGGCCTCGCCGGCGGCGACCGCGGGCCGGCGCCGCTGATGATGACGAGCGTCGACAGCCTGCTCGACGTCGACGGCGTGACGCCGGAAATGGTCGAGCGGCTGCGCCCGTTCGTCACCGTGTTGCCGACCACGACGCCCGTGAACATGAACACCGCGCCCGCCGAGGTGATCGCGGCGCTGGTGCCGGGGATGAACGTCGCGTCCGCGCAGGCGCTCGTGTCGCGCCGCGAGACCGTGTTCTTCCGCAACACCGGCGACGTGACGCTCGCGCTGCGCGGCGCCGGCGCGCCGCCGAACGTGACGCTCGATTCGACGCTGATCGGCGTCAATTCGAACTACTTCGTCGTACACGGCCGGATCCAGCACGATCGCGCCGAGGTCGACCGCACCTCGCTCGTGTATCGTGATCCGACCACGCACTCCACGCGGGTCGTGCGCATCCGCGATCAGCTATAACAACGCCATCTGGGAGAGGAGCTCTTGAGCACGTTGATTGTTTTACTGCCGCCGCGCGAGCCCGCCGTGCCGTTGCAGGAATGGCAATGGCCCGAGCTGCCGTTCATGCTCGTCGACAAGGCCGGCCACACCCAGCGCGCCGGCCGCGCCGCGCTCGCGCTGCTGCCGCGCGCGGCGGCGACGGTGCTGGTCGTCGCCGCGCGCGACGTGCTGCTGCTGGCCGCGACGGTGCCGCCCCTCAAGGGGCCGAAGCTGCGCCAGGCGCTGCCGAACATCGTCGAGGATCAGCTGATCCAGGATCCGCAAGGCTGCCACATCGCGATCGACCCGGCCGCGCTGCCCGACGGGCGCCGCGTGCTGGCGGTCGTCGATCGCGCGTGGTTCCGCACGATCTGCGACGCGTTCACCGCGGCCGGCCACCGGCACCTGAGCGCGGTGCCCGCGACACGCTGCCTGCCGTCGCCGCTTGCCGCCACCACGGCGGCGGCCGATCCGGCGCCCGGGGCCGAGGCGGAATCCGTCGCGGCCGACGGCGACGCCACCCCGCCGGCGCGCCCGGCCGCGGTGGCCGCGGTGCTGGGCGTCGCGGCGTCGGTCGAGCCGATCCTCGTCGAAGCCGGCGCGCAGCCGGGCCCGTCCGGCGCGCCGCGTCTCGAGCTGGCGATCGCGCGCGGGGCGCTGGGCGAAGGCTTCGCCGCGCCCGCGCAGCGCGCGGCCGGCACGCTCGCCGCGCTCGCGGGCGGTGCGCCGGTCGAGCTGTACGAACTCGGCGAGCCGGGCGCGGAGCCGCGCCTCGCGTCGGTCAAAGGGGCCGACGCCGAAGCGTTGCTGCCGGGCGCCGCGCCGCTGCCGTTCGAGACGTTCGCGCGCCGCGCGACGGCCGAGCGTTTCGATCTGTGCCAGTTCGAATTCGAGTCGCAGCCGTGGCGCCTCGACCGCGCGACGTTCAAGCGCCTGCGTGTGCCGATCGCGATCGCGGTGGCGACGCTCGGCGTCGCGGTGATCGGGATGAACCTGCACTGGTGGAAGCTGTCGCGGGAGCGCGACGCGCTGTCCGCGCAGATCACCGAGACGCTGCTGTCCGCGTTCCCGAAAACCACGACGGTGCTCGATCCGTCCGCGCAGATGCAGCGCCAGCTCGATCAGCTGCGCCTCGCGGCGGGCGAGCTGTCGCCGAACGATTTCCTCGCGCTCGCGAGCGGGCTGTCGCGTTCGATGGGCGCGCTGCCGCTGAACGGCATCGCGTCGCTCGACTATCACGACCGGCGGCTCGACGTCGGCTTCAAGCCCACCGTGAAGGTCGATCCCGACTTCACGCAGCGCCTCGCGCGCAACGGGCTCGCCGGCGAAATCGACAGCAGCACGGGTAAATGGACCATCCGGAGCCGTTCATGAAGGGCGAACTGAACCAGACCGTCGCGCAGTTCTGGGGCGAGCGCACTCCGCGCGAAAAGAACCTGCTCGGCTGGGGCGGCGCCGTGCTGGCTGTCGCGATCGCGTATTCGGTGCTGTGGTCGCCCGCACAGGAAGGCCGCGCGCGCATCACGCACGCGCTGCCGACGATGCGCAACGAGCTCGCGAAGATGACCGCGCAGGCGAACGAGGCGCGCTCGCTCGCGGCCGCCGCGCAGGGCGTCGCGCCGACCGGCGTCGCGCTGAAGGATGCGCTGACGGCATCGCTGTCCGACCACGGGATGCCCGGCGTGCAGACCCAGGTGATCGGCACCGGCGTGCAGATCCAGATGAAGAACGTGTCGTTCCCGGCCTGGACCCAATGGCTCGACGATGCGCGCAAGCAGTTCAAGGTGCAGGTCGGCGAGGCGCACGTGACCGCGCTGAAGGACGACGGCCAGGTCGACCTGACGGCCGTGATGCAGCCGTCCACGCAGAAATGACGCGGCCGGTCGCGCCGGCGGCGGGGTGCCGATGAGGCCCGGGTTGAAGCGGCTCTTCGCCGCATTGCCGTGGCTCGTGGCGGGCGGGGTCGCGAGCGTCGTCACGCTCGTCGCGCTCGCGCCCGCCGCGTGGATCGCGCCGCAGTTCGCGCGCGCGACGGGCGGGCACGTGAACCTCGTCGAGCCGGACGGCTCGGTGTGGCATGGCTCGGGCGCGCTGATGCTCGCGCCGGGCGCCGATCAAAGCGCGGCGACGCTGCTGCCGGGGCGGGTCGAATGGACGACGGGCTTCTGGCCGCTGCTGACCGGGCGCGTGCAGATGAAGATGCGGCAGACCGAAGCGATGCCCGAGCCGGTCACGCTCGACGCGACATGGCGCGGCGCGGTGCTGTCCGCGGGTGCGATGGCGGTGCCCGCGTCGCTGCTCGCCGGGCTCGGCACGCCGTTCAACACGCTCGACCTGCAGGGCGACGTGCGGCTCGGCTGGAGCGACTGGCGGCTGATCGGCAACAACGCGTTCGGCCAGCTGACGGTGACGATCGACGAGATGAGCTCGCGCGTGTCGCGCGTGAAGCCGCTCGGCTCGTACCGCGCGGTGCTGCAGGGGAAGGGCGCGGGCGCCGATCTCGATCTCGCGACGACCAAGGGCCCGCTGTTTCTCGACGGGCACGGCACGTTCGGCGCGGGCGGCGGATCGTTTCGCGGCACCGCGCATGCGGCGCCCGAGCAGCTCGCGAATCTCGCGGGCCTGCTGAACCTGCTCGGCCACCCGATCGGCGACGGTTCGGTGTCGCTGATTTACGGCGACGCGGCGCGCTGACGCCGCGTCACCCGCAGGGCGTCGAACGCCCTGCCTACTTCTGCGCGACCGGTGCGGCCGACGAGGCCGACGAGGCCGACGAGGCCGACGAGGCCGACGAGGCCGACGAGGCCGACGCGACGGGCACCGCCCCGCTTGCCGGCGCGGGCGCGGCCGCGCTGCCCGTCTCGCGCGCCATCTGCGACACGTCCCAGCCGCCGCCGAGCGCCTTCACGAGCCCGACCGACGACACCATCCGCTGCCCGGAGATCGTCGCGAGTTTCTGATGCGCGGTGAACGCGGTGGTCTGCGCGCTCAGCACGTTCAGGTAGTCGACGGTGCCGGCCTTGTACTGGTTCGTCACGATCGCGAGCGCATGTTCGGCGCTGTCCACCGCCTGCCGCTGCACGTCGATTTCCTGCGCGAGGATGCGCTGTGACGCCAGGTTGTCCTCGACGTCCTGGAACGCGGTGAGGACCGAGAGCCGATACGCGGCGACGTCCTGATCGTAAGTCGCGCGTGCGGCCTCCGTCTGCGCGGCGCGCAGGCCCGCGTCGAACAGCGTCGCCGCAAGCTGCGGGCCGACCGTCCAGAAGCGCGCCGGCAGCGTGAACAGGTTCGACCACACCGAGCTCTGCACGCCGCCCTGCGCGGACAGCGTGAGCGTCGGGAAGAACGCCGAGATCGCGACGCCGATCTGCTCGTTGGCCGCGGCCGCGCGGCGTTCGGCCGCCGCGATGTCGGGGCGCCGCTCGAGCAGCGCCGACGGCACGTCGACCGGCATGACGGGCGGCTCGGCGGCGAGCGGCAGCGGCGCCAGCGAGAACGTCGACGCCGGCTCGCCGATCAGCGTCGCGATCGCATGCTCGTACTGCGCGCGCGCGACGCCGTTGTCGATCGCGGCCGCCTGCGCGCTCTGCAGCTGCGTCTGCGCCTGGATCACGTCCGCGCGCGCGGCGACGCCCTGCGCGTACCGGTTCTGCGTGAGCTGCAGCGAGCGCGCGTACGACGCGACGGTGTCGTCGAGCAGCTGCTGCAGCGCATCGGCGGTGCGCAGCTGGAAGTAGGTTTGCGCGAGCGTCGCCTGCTGCGACAGCCGCGCGTTCGCGAGGTCGGCCGCGGCCGCCGCTTCGCCCGCGCGCTGCGCGCCGACCGTGCGGCTCACCTTGCCCCACAGGTCCGGCTCCCACGACGCATCGAGGCCGACGCTGTAGCTGTTGCTGATCGACCCGGAGCTGCCGCCGGAGCCCGACG
This sequence comes from Burkholderia pyrrocinia, assembly GCA_001527685.1. Lineage (GTDB taxonomy): Bacteria > Pseudomonadota > Gammaproteobacteria > Burkholderiales > Burkholderiaceae > Burkholderia > Burkholderia pyrrocinia_D. Next base: position 109,086 of record LOZU01000114.1, on the reverse strand, counting down.
ACACCGACGTGCGCGGCGTGCGGGCGCGCGAGCCCGACGCGGTGAGCCCGACGGTCGGGAAATACGCGGCGCGGGCCTGGTCGACGAGCGCGCGCGCCTGCCGGTACGCGGCCGCCGATTGCGCGATGGTCTGGTTCGACGCGTTGAGACGGTCGACCAGCGTGTTCAGCCGGGCGTCGCCGTAGACGGTCCACCACGCGCCGCGGTCGGCGCGGTCGGCCGGCTGCGCGACCTTCCAGCCCGCGGGCGCTTCCTTGAACGCGGCCGGCATCGGCGTGTCGGGGCGGTGATAGTCGGGCCCGACGGCGCAGCCGGCGAGCAGCACGGCGGTCGCGAAGGCGACGGCGGCGGCAAGCGGGCGGCGTTCGCGCGGGGATGGGGCGTACGGCATGGTGGTTTCCTGTCTGGGCGCGAGGCCGGCTGGCGGACCTGCGTGGGGCGGCCGGCAGGCCGCAGGCGGACAAATGGTAACTGACGGCAGGGAAGCTGCGCAGCCGTTAGGGTAAGGCGCGCGGCGGCAGGAATGTGTTACCGGCGCGGCGGGCCGGTTTACCGGGCATTACGTCGCGCTTGCGCCGGCGTCAGTGGCAGCTTGCGGGTTCGATGGTGGCCGCCCGCCATGACGACGGCTCCGTGGCGGCGGCCTCGCGTTCGCCCTGGCGCGCGCCCTTCGCGCCCCGCTGCCGACGATGATCGAACCAGGCGAACCCGAGCGCCGCGAGCGATCCGCCCGGCAGCACCAGCATCGCGACGTACAGCGCGATTTTCCAGCCGCGGTGCGGCCCGGAGAACACATGGTGAGCGGTATCGGTCAGGTTGCGGCGCAGCGCGCCGGCGGCATTTTTCAGGAACAGCATCGCAAACATCCTCGGGGGCCCGGCAACGCGGGCAAGGCAGGTCAGAACATCGTCTCCGGCAGTGCGGGTGCACGTCGTAACTGGTTGCCTGAAATAATATTGACTAAGCAATCAATTTTCAAGATACTGGGCGCGTTTTTCCGTCAAGGCACTGTTGCAGTACGCGCAATCGAATGAACGACGGCCTCTACGATCCCGACAGCATCGAGCTGGAAACGAGCCTCGGCTACTACCTGACCAAGGCGCGCCAGGCGCTCATCGAGCGGATGGACCGCGCGCTCGAGCCGCTCGACCTGACCGCGCAGCAGATCGGCGTGATCCTGCTGCTGTCGCGCGGTTACGCGCGCACGCCGTTCGAGCTGTCGCGCAAGATGTCGTACGACAGCGGCTCGATGACGCGGCTGCTCGACCGTCTCGAGCGCAAGGGCTTCATCACCCGGGCGCGCAGCGAGCAGGACCGCCGCGTGATCGAGCTGTCGCTGACCGCGCACGGCGCCGAGGCGGCCCGCGCGCTGCCGTCGGCGATCGCGACCGCGCTCAACGCGCAGCTCGCCGGCTTCTCGGCCGACGAGCTGGCGCTGCTCACCGGCCTGCTGCAGCGCTTCATCGCGAACGGCCCCGGCACGCTCGGGTGCGATGCGCCCGGCGCACCGGGCTGCTGACATGTGCGACGGGCCGATGTCTGGGTTAAACGTTCATTTATATATCTGTCTGGGCAGATGATGACAAGTCACGCTTCACTGTTCGCCCGTCGTCCGATCGATTCCGCCGGCCCGCGCCCGGGCGCGATCTGACCTAGGAGATTCCGATGTCCGCCACCACGGCTCCCGCCGCTCCCGCTTCCCGTCCTGCCGAACCCGCGCCGCTGTCCGGCGGGACGCTCGCGCTGCTCACCATCGGGCTCGCGCTCGGCACCTTCATGGAAGTGCTCGACACGTCGATCGCGAACGTCGCGGTACCGACCATCTCGGGCAGTCTCGGCGTCGCGACGAGCGAAGGCACCTGGGTGATCTCGTCGTACTCGGTCGCGTCCGCGATCGCGGTGCCGCTCACCGGCTGGCTCGCGCGGCGGGTCGGCGAGGTGCGGCTGTTCACGCTGTCGGTGCTCGCGTTCACGATCGCGTCCGCGCTGTGCGGCTTCGCGACCAACTTCGAGACGCTGATCGCGTTCCGGCTGCTGCAGGGGCTCGTGTCGGGGCCGATGGTGCCGCTGTCGCAGACGATCCTGATGCGCAGCTACCCGCCCGCGAAGCGCGGGCTCGCGCTCGGGCTATGGGCGATGACGGTGATCGTCGCGCCGATCTTCGGCCCGCTCCTGGGCGGCTGGATCAGCGACAACTACACGTGGCCGTGGATCTTCTACATCAACCTGCCGATCGGCGTGTTCTCCGCGGCCTGCGCGTACTTCCTGCTGCGCGGCCGCGAGACCAAGACGACCAGGCAGCGGATCGACGCGGTCGGCCTCGCGCTGCTCGTGATCGGCGTGTCGTGCCTGCAGATGATGCTCGACCTCGGCAAGGACCGCGACTGGTTCAACTCGTCGTTCATCGTCGCGCTCGCGCTGATCGCGGTGGTGTCGCTGGCGTTCATGCTCGTGTGGGAGGCGACCGAGAAGGAGCCCGTCGTCGACCTGTCGCTGTTCAAGGACCGCAACTTCGCGCTCGGCGCGCTGATCATCTCGTTCGGCTTCATGGCGTTCTTCGGCTCGGTCGTGATCTTCCCGCTGTGGCTGCAGACGGTGATGGGCTACACGGCCGGCAAGGCCGGCCTCGCGACCGCGCCGGTCGGGCTGCTCGCGCTCGTGCTGTCGCCGCTGATCGGCCGCAACATGCACCGGCTCGACCTGCGGATGGTCGCGAGCTTCGCGTTCATCGTGTTCGCCGGCGTGTCGATCTGGAACTCGACGTTCACGCTCGACGTGCCGTTCAACCACGTGATCCTGCCGCGCCTCGTGCAGGGGATCGGCGTCGCGTGCTTCTTCGTGCCGATGACGACGATCACGCTGTCGAGCATCTCCGACGAGCGGCTCGCGAGCGCGTCGGGGCTGTCGAACTTCCTGCGCACGCTGTCCGGCGCGATCGGCACCGCGGCCAGCTCGACGTTCTGGGAGAACGACGCGATCTACCACCACGCGCGGCTGTCGGAATCGGTGAGCGTCTATGCGCAGAGCACGACCGACTACCAGGGCGCGCTGTCGCAGCTCGGCATCGTCGGGCAGACGGCCAGCGCGCAGCTCAACCAGATCGTCACGCAGCAGGGCTTCATGATGGCGACCAACGACTTCTTCCACCTGTCGGCGATCATGTTCATCGCGCTCGCGGCGCTCGTGTGGATCACGAAGCCGAGGAAGGGCGCGGGGCCGGCGATGGGGCATTGAGGGTGGGGCGGCGTCCTATGTCTTCCGGACGATTGCGCTGCTCGCATCGCTCAATCAAACCAAGCCTAAGATCCAACTGGACTTAGTTCATTGGGGGCGCAATGCGGACCTACAACATGCGTGATGCGAAGATGAACCTGTCGCGTCTGATCGACGAAGCCGTGCATGCAGGCGAGCCGTTCGTCATCGCGAAAGCTGGCAAGCCGCTCGTCAAGGTTGTGCCGATCGATACGCGGGAACCGGCTCCACCGAGCCGGATCGGCTTCATGAAGGGGCAGATCCGCGTCCCGCACGATTTCGACTCGATGGGCGGGGACGACAACCGGAAGCTGTTCGAGGGCGACGCGTAAGCACGTCTGATCGCGCGCCCCACCCGCCCCTCACTCCCGCGCCCGCAACCCGCCGAACGCAAGATCGTCGCCCGGCGCGACCGGCAGCGTCGCCCGCGCGACGTCGAGCCACGCGCGCGCCGCGTGCGACAGGTAGCCCTTCTTCAGCCAGCCGAGCGCGATCGCCCAGGTGATCTCCGGCTCGACGATCGGCCGGCACGTGAACTGCCCCACGTCGAGGCGCCGGCAATACGGCTCGGGCAGCAGCGCGATGCCGACGCCGGCATGCACGAGCGCGGCCATGAAATCCCAGTGGCCGCTGCGGCTCACGATCGACGGCGTGAAGCCGACCTGCCGGCATGCATCGAGCACCGCGTCGTGCAGCGCGAGGCTCTCCGCGTAGAACACGAACGACTCGCGCGCGAGATCCGCAAGCGGCACGGCCGCATGATCCTCCCAGCGCGACTCGCGCGGCGCGACCAGCCACAGCGGCGCGCGCACCATCGGCAGCCGGTCGAACACGGCCGGATCGACCGGCTCCAGCAGCCCGCCCAGCTCCAGCTCGCCCGTCATCAGCGCCGCCTCGATCATGCGCGCGCCCTGCTCGAACAGCTTCAGCTCGATGTTCGGGTAGCGCTGCTTGTACGCGGCGATGATCGGCGTGAACAGCGACCCGCCGAGCGGCGGGATGCCGACCGTCAGCTCGCCGCGGCCGAGCGTGCCGAGGTCGTTCAGCTCCGACTGCAGCTGCGCCTGCGCGGCCAGCACGTCCTGCCCGCGCTGGAACACGATCCGCCCGGCGTCGGTCAGCACCATCTGCCGGCCGTCGCGCAGCAGCAGCGGCGAGCCGATCTCGTCCTCGAGCGCCTTCACCATCTTGCTGATGGTCGGCTGGGTCACGAACAGCTTGTCGGCCGCCGCGGTGAAACTCTGCTGGCGAACCACCTCGACGAAATACCGCAGCGCGCGCAACTCCATCGACACCTCCCCAAAGTGGTGCAAAAAAACGCCTGAATTCCCAAATGGAATGACAAGGATAGAGACAAGTCATTTTATTTATGGGTAGGGGAAACCCTATACTCCCATCATCAATGAAACATCGCAGGGAGCCCGCCATGACCAAACCGACCGCCACCGCCGCCCGCCCCGCCGCTTCGGGCAACGTTGCGCGCACGGGCCGGATCGTGCTGCAGGCCGCCGCACTCGGCGTGCTGTGGATGGCGGTCGACTGGGCCGTGCGTTCGGTCGGGCTGCCGATCCCGTCCGGCGTGATCGGCCTCGCGGTGCTGCTCGTGCTGCTGTTCTCGGGCCGCGTCGCGCCGGCGTGGGTCAAGGACGGCGCGAACTGGCTGCTGTCCGACATGCTGCTGTTCTTCGTGCCGGCCGCCGTCGCGGCCGTCCAATACGGCGGGCTGTTCCGCGAGGACGGCTGGCGCATCGCGCTGGTCATGCTCGCCGGCACCGCGTTCGTGATGGTCGCGGTGGCCGTCGCCGTCGACCTCGCCGCGAAGCTCGAACGCCGGCTCGCCGCGCAGCGCGTGTTCGCCGAACGCCGCCGCGCGCGCCTCGCGACCGTGTCCGCCCACCGAGCCTGAGCCTGCGATGCTCGCGCTGCTGTCGAACCTGTCCGCCGACCAGATGAATACCGCGATCTCCGTCGGCTGCTTCGTGCTGACGGTCGCGCTGTACTTCGCGTCGAAGCGGCTCTATGCGTACAAGAAGACGCTGCTGTTCTCGCCGCTCGTGTTCGTGCCCGGCGTGCTGGTCGCGCTCGTCGCGCTGACGGGCATCCCGTACTCGGTCTACTTCCGCGACACGCGCTGGCTGATGTGGCTGCTCGGCCCGGCGACGATCGCGTTCGCGGTGCCGATCTACGACTATCGCGACCTGATCCGCCGCCACTGGCTGTCGCTGTCGGTCGGCGTCGCGGTGGGCATCGCCGCCGGCGTCTGCGGGTCGCTGCTGCTCGCGAAGCTGCTGCACCTGTCGCCGGAGCTGCAGCGCTCGCTGATGACCCGCTCGGTGTCGACGCCGTTCGCGCTGGCCGTCTCCGACAAGATCCATGCGCCGAAGGATCTCACCGCGCTGTTCGTGATCGCGACCGGCATCTGCGGGATGCTGCTCGGCGAAATCGTGCTCGCGCTCGTGCCGATGCGCACGCGGCTCGCGCGCGGCGCGCTGTTCGGCGCGGCCGCGCACGGCGTGGGCACCGCGAAGGCGCGCGAGATCGGCAGCGAGGAAGGCGTCGTGTCGAGCCTGACGATGATGATCGCGGGCGTCGCGATGGTGCTGCTCGCGCCGCTGCTGACGCTGCTGCCGATCTGAGAAGGCGCCGCCGCGCGCTCCGCGCGGTGCGCCGCCTCCCAGCTCCGGGCGCCGGCCGCCCGCGCGTTCCTGCCCCGTTTCACCGCCGCCGGCCGGGCCATCCGTCCGACAATCGCCTGAGATAGCCGCAATTCCCCCCTCTTTTCCGCCCATCGGCTTCGGGCCGGATGCCGAACAATGCATGCTACGAGTCACCACGCACGCATTCACATGGCCTCCACGACCGCAAATCCGCCCGCCGACAAGCCGGCTTCGTCCGGCAAGCTCAAGCGCATCGCGCTTCTCGCCGTCATCACGCTCGGCGTGGCGGCTGCCGCCGCGGGCGGCATGTACGTGTTCCTGAGCAAGCAGGGCGTCGGCCATGCGAGCGGGCCCGTCGAGCCGCCGCCGCTGGCCGCGCCGGTGTTCTTCCCGCTCGACCCGCTCACCGTGAACCTGCAGTCCGACGACGGCATCCAGCACTACCTGCGCGTCGGCCTGTCGCTGAAGCTCACCGACCCGAAGGCGCAGGAGCAGCTGACCGCGCGGATGCCGGAGACCCGCAGCCGCATCCTGCTCGCGCTGAGCAACAAGCGTCCCGAGGAACTCGCGACGCCCGACGGCAAGCGCGCGCTCGCCAGCGAGCTGAAGGGCCTGATCGAGCAGCCGACGCAGCCGGGCAACCAGCACGCGAAGGTCGACGACGTGCTGTTTACCGAGTTCGTCGTCCAGTAACTCGCCGACAAAGGAACGCAGATGGGCCACTCGGAGTTCATGTCCCAGGAGGAGGTCGATGCACTCCTCAAGGGCGTCACGGGCGAAGCCGACGCGGATGACGACAAGCGCGAGGCGTCCGGCATCCGCCCGTACAACATCGCGACGCAGGAGCGGATCGTCCGCGGCCGGATGCCCGGCCTCGAGATCATCAACGACCGCTTCGCGCGGCTGTTGCGCATCGGCATCTTCAACTTCATGCGGCGCACGGCGGAGATTTCCGTCAGCCAGGTGAAGGTGCAGAAGTACAGCGAGTTCACCCGCAACCTGCCGATCCCGACGAACCTGAACCTGGTGCACGTGAAGCCGCTGCGCGGCACGTCGCTGTTCGTGTTCGACCCGAACCTCGTGTTCTTCGTCGTCGACAACCTGTTCGGCGGCGACGGGCGCTTCCACACGCGCGTCGAGGGCCGGGATTTCACGGCGACCGAGCAGCGCATCATCGGCAAGCTGCTGAACCTCGTGTTCGAGCACTACACGACCGCATGGAAGAGCGTGCGGCCGCTGCAGTTCGAGTTCGTGCGCTCGGAAATGCACACGCAGTTCGCGAACGTCGCGACGCCGAACGAAATCGTCATCGTCACCCAGTTCTCGATCGAGTTCGGGCCGACGGGCGGCACGCTGCACATCTGCATGCCGTACTCGATGGTCGAGCCGATCCGCGACGTGCTCGCGTCGCCGATCCAGGGCGAGGCGCTCGAAGTCGACCGCCGCTGGGTGCGCGTGCTGTCGCAGCAGGTGCAGTCGGCCGAGGTCGAGCTGACCGCGAATCTCGCCGAGATTCCGGTGACCTTCGAGCAGATTCTCAACCTGCGCGCGGGCGACGTGCTGCCGCTGGCGATCGAGGACTCGATCACCGCGAAGGTCGACGGCGTGCCGGTGATGGAATGCGGTTACGGGATTTTCAATGGTCAATATGCGTTGCGCGTGCAGAAGATGATCAGCGCGGCCGACGCACTGAAGGAAGGTGGATATGAGTGAGCTGAATCCGACACCCGAGCTCGACCCGCAAGCGCTCGCCGACGCTGCGCTGGCGGAGACGGCCCCCGCGGCTGCGGCCGTGGCCGACGCCGACGGCGAACAGGGCCTGGACGACTGGGCCGCCGCGCTCGCCGAGCAGAACGAGCAGCCGGTGCAGGCCGGCGCGACGGGCGCGGGCGTGTTCCAGCCGCTGTCGAAGGCCGCGTCGAGCGCGACGCACAACGACATCGACATGATCCTCGACATCCCGGTCAAGATGACCGTGGAGCTCGGCCGCACGAAGATCGCGATCCGCAACCTGCTGCAGCTTGCGCAGGGCTCGGTCGTCGAGCTGGACGGCATGGCCGGCGAGCCGATGGACGTGCTCGTGAACGGCTGCCTGATCGCGCAGGGCGAGGTGGTGGTCGTGAACGACAAGTTCGGCATCCGCCTGACGGACATCATCACGCCGTCCGAGCGTATCCGGAAGCTGAATCGATGACCTGCGCGCCGTCCGGCCGCCGCGCGATCGCGTTCGCGGCCTGCGCCGCCGCCGTCGCGCTGCACGCCGGCACGGCCGCCGCCGCGGACATGAACGCGGTGAACCACGCGGGCGCGATCGCGTCGAGCGTGGTGGTCGGCTCGGCCGCGCCGTCGCTCGGCGTCGGCGCGGTGCTGCAGACGCTCGTCGGGCTCGCGCTCGTGATCGGCCTCGTGTTCGGCTGCGCGTGGCTCGCGCGCCGCTTCGGCTTCCAGCCGGCGGGGCGCGGCGGCCCGCTGAAGGTCGTGTCGAGCGTCGCGGTCGGCGCGAAGGAGCGCGCGACGATCGTCGAGATCGGCGACACCTGGCTCGTGCTCGGCGTCGCGCCCGGCAACGTGCGGCTGCTGCACACGCTGCCGGCCGGCTCGGCCGCGGCGGTGGCGCCGGACGCGCCGGCCGGGGCCGCGCCGTCCGCCGGCGGCAGCCTGCCCGGCACCTTCGGCCAGCGCTTTCGCAGCGCGCTCGCGGGCGAAGCCGCGAAACGCCTCGGGCGCGACAAGGATCGCTGACATGCCGCGCCGCGACGCCGCCCGCCCGGCGCCCAGCGCCTTAGGGGCATGCGTGCCGCCGCCCGCGCCCTCTTCCACTCCCCGCATTCCGATGAAACACGTCTTCCTGCGCCGCGCGGCGCACCTCGCGCCCGTGCTGATCCTCGGCCTCGCCCCTGCGCTCGCGTGCGCGCAGGCGGGCCTGCCGGCCTTCAACGCGGCCCCGGGCCCGAATGGCGGCACGACCTACTCGCTGAGCGTGCAGACGATGCTGCTGCTCACGATGCTGTCGTTCCTGCCGGCGATGCTGCTGATGATGACGAGCTTCACGCGCATCATCATCGTGCTGTCGCTGCTGCGGCAGGCGATCGGCACCGCGTCGACGCCGCCGAACCAGGTGCTGGTCGGCCTCGCGCTGTTCCTCACTTTCTTCGTGATGTCGCCGGTGCTCGACCGCGCGTACAACGACGGCTACAAGCCGTTCTCCGACGGCAGCGTGCCGATGGAGCAGGCGGTGCAGCGCGGCGTCGCGCCGTTCAAGACCTTCATGCTGAAGCAGACCCGCGAGACCGATCTCGCGCTGTTCGCGAAGATCTCGAAGGCCGGGCCGATGCAGGGCCCGGAGGACGTGCCGCTGTCGCTGCTGGTGCCGGCGTTCGTCACGAGCGAGCTGAAGACGGGCTTCCAGATCGGCTTCACGATCTTCATCCCGTTCCTGATCATCGACATGGTGGTCGCGAGCGTGCTGATGTCGATGGGGATGATGATGGTGTCGCCGTCCACCGTGTCGCTGCCGTTCAAGCTGATGCTGTTCGTGCTGGTCGACGGCTGGCAGCTGCTGCTCGGCTCGCTCGCGCAGAGCTTTGCCTGACCCCCGGGAGCGTGCGATGACGCCCGAACAAGTGATGACGCTCGCCCACCAGGCGATGATGATCGGCCTGCTGATTTCCGCGCCGCTGCTGCTCGTCGCGCTGGCGGTCGGCCTCGTCGTGAGCCTGTTCCAGGCGGCGACGCAGATCAACGAATCGACGCTGTCGTTCATCCCGAAGCTGCTCGCGGTCGCGGCGACGCTCGTGATCGCCGGCCCGTGGATGATGACGACGCTGCTCGACTACCTGCGCCAGACGCTGCTGCACGTCGCCACGCTCGGCGTGGGCTGAGCGGCGCGCCCGCTTCCCGGCTCCGGCGATGTTTTCGGTCACCTACGCGCAGCTCAACGTCTGGCTCACGGCCTTCCTGTGGCCGTTCGTGCGGATGCTCGCACTCGTCGCGACCGCGCCGGTGACGGGCCACCCGTCGGTGCCCGCGCGCGTGAAGGTCGGCCTCGCCGCGTTCATGGCGCTGGTCGTCGCGCCGACGCTCGGGCCGCTGCCGGCCGCCACGGTGTTTTCCGCGCAGGGAATCTGGATCATCGTCACGCAGTTCCTGATCGGCGTCGCGATGGGCTTCACGATGCAGGTCGTGTTCGCCGCCGCGCAGGCCGCGGGCGATGCGATCGGCCTGTCGATGGGCCTCGGCTTCGCGACCTTCTTCGATCCGCATTCGAACGGCGCGACGCCGGTGATGGGCCGCTTCCTGAACGCGGTCGCGCTGCTCGCGTTCCTCGCGTTCGACGGCCACCTGCAGGTGTTCGCCGCGCTCGCCGCGTCGTTCCAGGCGCTGCCGGTGTCGGCCGACCTGCTGCACGCGCCCGGCTGGCGCACGCTCGCCGCGTCCGGCGCGGCGGTGTTCCAGATGGGGCTGCTGCTCGCGCTGCCGGTGGTCGCGGCGCTGCTGATCGCGAACCTCGCGCTCGGCATCCTGAACCGCGCGGCGCCGCAGGTCGGCATCTTCCAGGTCGGCTTCCCGGTCACGATGCTGGTCGGCCTGCTGCTCGTGCAGCTGATGGTGCCGAACATGGTGCCGTTCTTCGGCCGGCTGTTCGACCTCGGGCTCGATACGATGGGGCGGGTCGTGGCGGGATTGCGCTGACGCGCTCCCTTTCAGGCCGGCTGCCGGCGCTTTCTTTCCCGATGCGTTCGGCAGCCGGTTCTCGTATTGCGTTAATCAGGGAGCTTTGAACCACCCGGTAAATGCACCGTGGATCAAGCCACTCGCCATACCCGCCAGACCGCTGGCAGCCCAAGGGGTGCCGACCATCGGTCCAGTGACGGCACCGGCGATCCCGCCCGCGACAGAGCCTTGCAGGCCACCGATAACAGCGGCCCAAGGATTGCCGGCCCCCGAGACCAGCAGGCGCTCGTCATCGGTTAGCACGCGAAGATCTCGAACGTTATCGTGCGTGTCGAACGAATCACACGCGAACATCATATTGTCGCGACTGATAGCATATGTCATTTCGGTCAACTCCTTTTTTTGAAAATATAAAAAAAAGTCTCGCTTAATGCGACACCTATTGCCGTGGTGAATAGCGTTGAGGCTGTCCCTGCCGGCAAGATCGCGAATTTGATATTGATGAAATGGACGGCAATGCACGAGAAAATCGCATTCACTATCCTGACAACAAAAACAAGAACGAAACGAGTCACGGACTTCTCCGAAATGGCGGAACGGATTTCAACGCATACCACAGGCATGCAGGCTACTGGCTTGATCGAAGGATCGACATCGTAAAACCATTATTTTCCCGATGTTCGATATGGGCTCGCCGCGATGGAGCGGGCCTGCGCTACGCGCATACGCCGGAATGCGCCCGCCGGAATCTGGATGAACGGCGATATCGTGCCGTGATGCGGGCCTGAATAATCTGCTGCTTTCGCAGCGCTGAGTCGCCGCGGTTCTTGCGACCACGCGCAGCGACGCATTCACGCAGATGATTTCGACACGATCCTTCCGGCTGATGGCCATTCTCGGCTGGCTCGGCGCCGCATGGCCGGCGCACGGGGCCGACCTGCTCGACGCGGTGAACGCGGCGTGGCGCTTCGACGCGGGCATCGCCGCGGCGCGCAACGCGCAGCTCGCCGGCCGCGAGAAGCGCTGGCAGGGGCTCGCGGGCCTGTTGCCGCGCGCGGAGCTCAACGGCAGCTACACGAAGCAGGACCAGCCCACCGCCGCCTACGCGGCCGCGGTGCGTCGCCACAACGTTTCCGCCACCGTCACGCAGCCGCTCTTCGACGTGCCTCGCCTCGCCGACTTCAAGCGCGGCGGCGCCGTTGCCGACCAGGCGGACATCGAATACGAGAAGGCGCGGCAAACCCTGATCACCGACGTCGCCAACGCGTATTTCGACGTGCTGTACGGGCGCGAGGTGCTGCAGGCGGCCGAATCCGCGCAGCACGCGTACCGCCGGCAGCTCGACCAGGCGCAGGCCGCGCTGCGGATCGGCGACGGCACGCTGACCGACGTCGACGAGGCGCGCGCGAATCTCGACGACGCGCTCGCGCGCAAGGTCGCCGCGCAGACGGATCTCGACGTCGCGAGCGGCACGCTGCGCCGGCTCACGGGCCTCACCGCGGACGCGCTCGCGCCGATCGCGTGGCAGTGCGCGCCGCAGGCGGCGGGCGTCGATCTCCCGGCCGCGCTGGACGATGCGGCCCGCGACAACGTCGACGTGCGGATCGCCGGCAAGCAGCTCGACCAGTCGCAGGCCGACCTCGCCGCCGCGGCCGGCGCGAACCTGCCCGTCGTGAACCTGCAGGCGAGCTACGGCACCAACTGGAGCCGCGGCTCCAACGAGAACGGCCTCGACGACGTGTTCGGCACGACGTCGAAGACCCGCTCGTCGATGATCGGCGTGACGGTCACGATCCCCCTCTTCGCGGGCGGCGGGCAGCTGTCGGCGGGCCGCGAGGCCTATCGCCGGCGCGACCAGGCGCGCGACGCGCTGGAGGATGCGCGCCGCAAGGCACGCGAGCGCGCGCGCGCCGCGTATCTCGGCATCACCAACGGGCTCGCGCTGATCCGCGCGCAGGAGCGCGCGCTCGCGTCGGCCGACAGCAAGGTGAAGTCGACCCGCGTCGGGCGCGACGTCGGGCTGCGCACGCAGATCGACGAGCTGAATGCGCAGCAGCGCTACTTCGAGGCGATCCGCGACCTCGCCGACGCCCGCTACCGCTACCTGCGCGCGCGGCTGCAGTTGTCCGCCGCGCGCGGCACGCTCGGCGACGACGACGTGGCCGGCATCGCATGCCGCGTACCCGGCCAGGCGGCCAGCGCGGCGCGCCTTCAACCGACGAACGCTCCCGGCAGCCGCTCATGACCGATTCCCTGTTCCGCCAGGAAGCGCTCGACGCAACCCGGCACAAGCTGATGGGCGCCGTCAGCCTCTATTCCCCGCCCTATCGCTGGCTGATGATCGGCGTCGCGACCGCGCTGACGCTGGTGGTCGTCGCGTTCTTCGGGTTCGGCACCTACACGAAGCGCGAGCGCGTCGCCGGCCAGCTGTTGCCGGCGAAGGGGCTGCTGACGGTGGCGCCGCCGCTGACGGGCACCGTGATCGACACGCGCGTGCGAGAAGGCCAGGCGGTCGCGGCGGGCGCGGAGCTGCTGGCGATCTCGGCCGAGGTGGCGACCGAGCTCGGCGGCACGCGCGAGATGGTCGCGCGGCAACTGAAGTTCCAGCGTTCGCGCCTGGAAACCGATCTCGCCGGCCAGTCGGAGCTCGACAGCGAGGCACGGCGCGGGCTGCGCGCACGCGCGGCGGCGCTGCGCGACCAGCTCGCGCAGATCGCGCTGCAGAAGGCGCAGCGCGTGCGCCAGGCCGAGCTCGCGCAGCGGCAGCTCGACAAGCTGCAGTCGATGCGCGCGCAGGGCTACGCGTCGAACAGCCAGGTCGAGCAGCAGGAAGGCGTGCTGCTCGATGCGCAGGCGCGGCTGCAGGATCTCGCCCGCCAGCGGCTCGACGTCGAACAGCAGCTCGACCAGATCCGCCAGCAGCTGCGGGAGCTGCCGCTCAACACCCGCAACCAGCGCAACGACATCGAGCGCAAGCTCGCCGACGTCGACCAGGCGCTCGCCGAGAACGAGGCGCGCCGCGCGGTGATCCTGCGCGCGCCGCAGGCGAGCGTCGTCGCAGCGTTGCTCGCGAAGCCCGGGCAGACCGTCAACGCGGGGCAGTCGGCAGTGTCGCTGCTGCCGCAGGGCGCGCAGCTCGAGGCGCAGCTGATGGTGCCGAGCCGCGCGATCGGCTTCGTGCGGCCCCGCGCGCGCGTCGTGCTGCGCTACGAGGCCTACCCGTTCCAGAAGTTCGGCCAGCAGTTCGGGCGCGTGACCGAGGTGTCGCGCACCGCGCTGTCGCCGCAGGAGGTCGCGAACCTGACCGGGCGCACCAACGTGCCGGAGCAGCTGTACCGGGTGGTCGTCGCGCTCGATCGCCAGGACATCGACGCGTACGGCAAGCGCGAGGCGCTGCGGCCGGGAATGGCGCTCGAGGCCGACGTGCTGATCGACCGGCGCCGGCTGATCGAGTGGGTGCTCGAGCCGCTGTATGCGCTCGGCCGCCGCGCGTCGGCATGACGCGCGTCACTCATTCACGCATGCGTAACGGAGCCCCTTGAATCATGAGATGGATGGATGCCCTGCAATTCGGCTGGCGCCGCCGCCTGCCGGTGATGCTGCAGACGCAGGCGGCCGAGTGCGGGCTCGCGTGCGTCGGCATGGTCGCGAGCTTCTTCGGCCACGACCTCGACCTCGTCAGCCTGCGCCGGCGCTTCAGCCCGTCGCTCAAGGGGGCAACCCTCAACGACGTGATGCTGATCGCGTACCGGCTCGGCCTCGCGTCGCGCGCGCTGCGGCTCGACCTCGACGAGCTGGGCAAGCTGCGCCGCCCGTGCATCCTGCACTGGGACATGAATCACTTCGTCGTGCTGAAGGCCGTGTCGCGCGGCAAGATCACGATCCACGACCCGGCGCGCGGGCGCCGCGACGTGCCGCTCGCCCAGGTGTCCGACCACTTCACCGGCGTCGCGCTCGAGCTGCTGCCGTCGCCGTCGTTCAAGCGCGCGCAGGCGCGCGAGGCGATCTCGATGGCAAAGCTGGTCGGCAGCGTCACGGGCATTCGCGCGACGTTCGCGCAAGTGCTGCTGCTGTCGGCCGGGCTCGAGGTGTTCGGCATCGTCACGCCGTTCTACATGCAATGGGTGATGGACCAGGTGCTGGTGTCGGCCGATGCCGACCTGCTGACGCTGCTCGGCATCGGCTTCCTGCTCGTCGTGCTGTTCCAGAACGCGGTGTCCGCATTGCGCGCGTGGGTGGTGACGTGGTTCTCGAGCCTGCTCGGCGTGCAATGGACCGCGAACGTGTGTGCGCACCTGTTCAGGCTGCCGATGGCGTACTTCGAGCAGCGCCACATCGGCGACGTGGTGTCGCGGTTCGGCGCGATCAACACGATCCAGAGCACCCTCACCACGCAGTTCGTCGGCGCGCTGCTCGACGGCGCGATGGCGGGCGTGACGCTCGCGATGCTGTTCGTCTACAGCCCGACGCTGACGTGGCTCGTGCTCGGCCTGTTCGCCGCGTACGGCGCGATCCGCTGGATCGCGTACCGGCCGTTCCGGCAGGCGAACGAGGAGCAGATCGTGTATGCGGCGCGCGCGCAGTCGAACCTACTCGAATCGATCCGCGGCGTGCAGGCGATCAAGCTCGCGAACAAGCAGGAGGCGCGTGTCGCCACCTACGCGAATGCCGTGGTCGAGACCACCAACAAGCACGTAGCGATCGAGCGGCTGTCGATCGGCTTCTCGACGCTGCAGGGCGTGATCTCCGGCGCGGGCCGCGTGGTGCTCGTCTGGCTCGCGGCGAAGCAGGTGCTCGACGGGCAGTTCTCGGCCGGGATGCTGGTCGCGTTCATCAGCTTCGCCGACCAGTTCATCGCGCGCGGCTCCGGCCTGATCGGCACGCTGATCGACTTCCGGATGCTGCGCCTGCATGGCGAGCGTCTCGCCGACATCGTGCTGACCGACGCCGAAGCGGACATGGAGGCGAAGGTCGCCCGTCCGCCGGACGCGGGCCGCGCGCAGCCACCCGCGATCGACGTGCGCGACGTGCGGTTCCGCTACGCGGAGACCGAGCCGTGGGTGCTCGACGGCTGCTCGTTCTCGATCGCGCCCGGCGAATCGGTCGCGCTCGTCGGCCCGTCGGGCCAGGGCAAGACGACGATGGCAAAGCTGCTGCTCGGCCTGCTGGCGCCCGAACACGGCAGCGTGCACGTCGACGGCGTCGACATCCGCAAGCTCGGCCTGCATCCGTATCGCGACCGGATCGGCTGCGTGATGCAGGACGACATCCTGTTCGCGGGCTCGATCGCGGACAACATCGGTTTCTTCGATCCGCAGCCCGACGACGCGCGCATCGAGGAAGCCGCGCGGCTCGCGCAGATCCACGACGACATCGTCGCGATGCCGATGGGCTACCAGAGCCTCGTCGGCGACATGGGGTCGTCGCTGTCGGGGGGGCAGTGCCAGCGCGTGCTGCTCGCCCGCGCGTTCTACCGGCGGCCCGCGATCCTCGTGCTCGACGAGGCGACGAGCCATCTCGACATCGAGCGCGAACGCCTGATCAACGATGCGGTGCGCGCGATGAACGTCACGCGGATCATCATCGCGCACCGGCCGGAAACCATCCGCAGCGCCGACCGCGTGATCGAGATCGCAGGTGGTGTGGCGCGCGAAATGCCTGTGGGCGCGCGCGTCGCGCCGGAGCCGGCGTAGCGCCACACCGCCCCGTACACGGTCGACACGCGCACCCGCTCGAGATCGATCCGCGCAGTCAGATCAGGCCGTTTTCGTACGCATAGCGAATCAGGTGGATGTTCGTATCGGCCTGCAGCTTGCGCATCGCGGTGTATTTCTGCGTCGACACGGTGCTGACCGAGCGGCCGAGCTGCTTCGCGATGTCCTGCAGCGTGTGCCCCGACGCGAACAGCCGCACGACATCGAGTTCGCGGGCCGTGAGCGCCGCTTGCCGCCCGCGCGTGCACGCGTCGCCGCGCTCGAGCGTTGCGCGGGCCGTCGGCGACAGGTAGCACGTGCCGGACGCGTCGAGCCGCCGGCATGCGCGGACGATCTCGTCGATCGGGTCTTCCTTGCTGACGATCGCGGCCACCCCGAGCCTGAGCGCCGCCGCGAGCACGCTGGGGTTCGACTGCGCGGTAAACATCACGCACCGCATGCGCGGCGCAATGCTGCGCAGCTTGCGCAGCAGCGGAAGCCCGTCGAGCGGGCGCTCGCCGCGGCTCATCGAATAATCGACGACGGCGATGTCGACCGGGGCCTGCATCAGCGCGGCGACCAATGCGGTGCCGCTGCGGCATGAATGCGCGACGCGAAACGGCGGCGTACATTGCAGCAGGCGATCGAGCAATTCCAGTACCACGGGGTGGTCGTCGGCAATGGCGACGGTTATTGCATTCATATCTCGCATTGGCTTCGTTTGAAAAATGCTTCGTCGATGATCAATGCGGCGACGCCTCAGGCAGGGGCGCCGGCGGGCAAGCGAATTGAATGAAGGCGCGATTATTCACGGATAAGCACATGGATAATCGCCTCGGAAGAAAATGCTTCACCCGAATATATCAAACAGGAAATCTCAAAAAATAAATCGACAAGATTCAGACTTTACTATGTTCTATTTTTATAGAACTCGTCCTATTTCAGATCGAATCATGCGATCGCCGTCTTAAATCGTGCCGAATCGTCGGACCTCTCCCCCGCCCGCCCGTTACCGGCCAGGGCCGTCCCGGCCGGCTGCCGGATTGCTGGAAAACCCCTAAAGGAATGACGGGTCCGCGAAAGGTTGCGGAAGGTTTCGCGTCCCTATACTCGTTGCAACGATGCACGACATCGTCGCGCCATACCGATAACGACCGGAGACACCCTGATGCGACCCATCCTGCGCCACCTCGCCGTTGCAGCCAGCCTGACCTGCGCGTTCGCCGCGCACCCTGCCCTCGCCGATGACGGCGGCAAGATCACGATCATGGTGGGCGGCATCGCGAAGCTGATCTACCTGCCGGCGCGCCTGACGCAGGAGCTCGGCTACTTCAAGGACGAAGGGCTCGACGTCGAGCTGCTGTCGCAGCCGGCCGGCGTCGACGCCGAGAACGAGCTGCTCGCGGGCGCGGTGCAGGGCGTGGTGGGCTTCTACGACCACACGATCGACCTGCAGAGCAAGGGCAAGGACGTGAAGGCGATCGCCGTGTTCGGCCAGGTGCCGGGCGAGGTCGAGATGGTGTCGACCAAGGCCGCGCCGAGCTTCAAGTCGATGGCCGATGCGAAAGGCAAGACGCTCGGCGTGACGGGCCTTGGCTCGTCGACGAGCTTCCTCACGCAATACCTTGCGCTGCAGCACGGCGTGCCGTCGACGCAGTACACGATGCTGCCGGTGGGCGCCGACGCGAGCTTCATCGCGGCGATCAAGCAGGGCCGGATCGACGCCGGGATGACGACCGAGCCGACCGTGTCCGCGCTCGAGAAGATGGGCGACGCGAAGGTGCTGGTCGACCTGCGCACGCTCGACGGCACGCGCGCGGCGCTCGGCGGCACCTATCCGGCCGCGAGCCTGTACGTGCAGTCCGCGTGGGCCGACGCGCACAAGGCGCAGGCGGTGAAGCTCGCGCATGCGTTCGCGAAGACGATGCAGTTCATCCACACGCACAGCGCCGAGGAGATCGCCGCGAAGATGCCGGCCGACTACCAGAAGGACAAGGCGCTGTACGTCACCGCGCTGAAGGCGTCACTGCCGATGTACACCGCCGACGCGAAGATGCCGGCCGACGGCCCGGCGACCGTGCTGAAGGTGCTGTCGGCGTTCAACCCGTCGGTGAAGGGCAAGCACATCGACCTCGCGCGCACCTACACCAACGAGTACGTAAGCGCGAAATAAGCGCCGGCGGCGGACGATCCCGCCGCCGCGCTCCCCTGTTCCGGCCCGGCTGACCGGCCCCGGCGCTGCATCCACACGCGGCGCCTTCCACCCGCAGGACGAATGCGATGACCCAGGCAGTTTCACCGAGTTCACCGAGCACACCGGCGATCGAGTTTCGCAACGTGTCGTGCCGCTTCATCTCGCCGGAAGGCAAGGCAACCATCGCGCTGCGCGATTTCAGCATGAACGTCGCGCGCGGCGAATTCATCGCGATCGTCGGGCCGACCGGCTGCGGCAAGTCGACGACGCTCAACCTGATCACCGGGCTGCTCAAGCCCGCGTCCGGCGAGGTGCGCGTGATGGGCCGCCCGGTCGACGGGATCGACCCGCGCATCGGCTTCGTGTTCCAGGCCGACGCGGTGTTCCCGTGGCGCAACGTGATCGACAACGTCGCGGCAGGCCCGCTGTTCCGCGGCCGCTCGAAGGACGTCGCGTACGGGCAGGCCGAGGAATGGATCCGCAAGGTCGGCCTCGACAAGTTCACGAAGCACTACCCGCACCAGCTGTCGGGCGGGATGAGGAAGCGCGTCGCGCTCGCGCAGACCTTCATCAACCAGCCGGAAATCCTGCTGATGGACGAGCCGTTCTCCGCGCTCGACATGCAGACCCGCACGCTGATGCAGGACGAGCTGCTGCAGCTGTGGTCCGCGAACAAGGGCTCGGTGGTGTTCGTCACGCACGACCTCGAGGAGGCGATCGCACTCGCCGACCGCGTGTTCGTGCTGACCGCGCGCCCCGCGACGCTCAAGCGCGTGTACGAGATCGACCTGCCGCGCCCGCGCGTCACGTCGGAGATTCGCTATCACCCGCATTTCATCGAGATTTCCAAGGACATCTGGCACGACCTGCGCGAAGAAGTGCAGATCGGCTGACGCAAGCAAGGACAAAGCAAGGACAGGAGCATGACTGACATGACGCTTCCCCCCACCGCCATTCCGACGACGACGCTCGAGGAAGAGTCGCGCGTCGCACAGGCCCGGCTGCGCCGCCGCCGGCAACTGATCATCGGGCTACGGATCGCCGTGCTCGTCGTCGTGCTGGGCGGCTGGGAGCTCGCCGCGCGGCTCAAGTGGATCGATCCGTTCTTCTTCTCGCAGCCGACGCTGATCTTCGCGCAGATCCAGGACTGGTTCGTCAACGGCACGTCGCAAGGGCCGCTGCTCACGCAAGTCTGGGTGACGCTCGAGGAAACCACGATCGGCTTCCTGATCGGCTCGGTCGCCGGCGTGCTCTGCGGGATCGTGCTCGGCCGCAACAAGCTGATGTCCGACGTGTTCGGCCTCTATATCCAGATCGCGAACTCGATCCCGCGCGTCGTGCTCGGCTCGATCTTCGTGATCGCGCTCGGCCTCGGCATGGCGTCGAAGATCGCGCTGGCCGTCGTGATGGTGTTCTTCGTCGTGTTCGGCAATGCGTTCCAGGGCGTGCGCGAAGCGGACCGCTACCTGATCGCGAACGCGCAGATCCTCGGCGCGTCGCGCCGGCAGATCACCACGTCGGTCGTGATTCCGTCGGCGCTCTCCTGGATTCTCGCGAGCCTGCATGTAAGCTTCGGCTTCGCGCTGGTCGGCGCGGTGGTCGGCGAGTTCCTCGGCTCCAAGCAGGGCATCGGCCTCTTGATCTCCACCGCCCAGGGCGCGTTTAACGCGAGCGGCGTGTTCGCCGCGATGATCGTGCTGGCCGTGGTCGCGCTCGCCGCCGACTACCTGCTGACCACGCTCGAGAAGCGGTTGCTGAAGTGGCGTCCGGCCGCGTTCTGAACGCCGCACCACCGAGTTCGACCCCGACCGCGCCCGAGGCCGCCCAGGCCCCGGCGCGGTTCGGCATTGATAGGAAGGAGCGAGAACGAATGACGCACAGCCTGCGGGGGCGGCTGCTCTGGTGGCTGCTGCTGCCGCTCGCGGCGTTCGTGCTGATCGCGGGCACGATGTCGTACGACACCGCGCGGCGCACCGCCGACCTCGTGCAGGACAGCGCGCTCGTCGCGTCCGCGCGCACGATCGGCGAGGACGTCGAGTGGCGCAACGGCTACCTGGCGGCCGACGTGCCGCCCGCCGCGCTGGAGATTTTCGAATCGCCGTCGCGCGATTCGGTGTTCTACAAGGTGATCGACGGCCACGGCCGGCTGCTCGCGGGCAATCCCGAGCTCGACCTGCCCGCGCGGCACGGCGCCGAGCCGACGCTGTACCCCACGGCGCTCGACGGCATCGCGCTGCGCGCGGTCGCGTACGACCGGCAGCTGTACAACGAGGGCCAGGTGGAGACGGTGACGGTGGTGGTCGCGAAGACCACGCGCTCGCGCGGCGAGATGCTCGACGCGATCTGGCGGCCGCAGCTCGTGCGGCTGTCGCTGATGCTGCTGCTCGCGGTCGTGCTCGTGTATCTCGGCCTGACCTTCGAGCTGCGGCCGCTGATGAAGCTGAAGGACGACGTGGCCGACCGCGGGCCGATGGAGCTGGAGCCGATCCGCCCCGAGCGGCTGCAGCACGAGCTGCGGCCGATCGTCGACGCGATCAACCAGTGCATCGCGCGGCTGAACACGCACACGGCGACGCAGCGTCGCTTCATCGCCGATGCCGCGCACCAGTTGCGCACACCGATCGCGGTGCTCGACACGCAGATCCAGTACGCGCAGCAGCGCGAGCGCGACGACCCGGAGCTCACCGCGATGCTCGACAGCATGCAGCGCAGCAGCCGCAAGATGGCCGACGTGACCGACAAACTGCTGCTGCTCGCGCACGCGGAGGCGACCCCGTCGACGCTGCTCACCCATCGCGTCGATCTCGCCGCGGTGGTGTCGAGCGTGTTCGAGGAGACGATCGTGCTCGCGCAGCGGCGTAACATCGACCTCGGCGCGGACCTTGGCGAGCAGCTCGACGTGACGGGCAGCGCGAGCCTCTTGACCGCGCTCGTGATGAACCTCGTCGATAACGCGGTACGCTATACGCAGCCGGGCGGCTGCGTGACGGTCGCCGCGCGCCTCGACGGCGACACGGTCGTGCTCGACGTGATCGACAATGGCCCGGGCATTCCGGCGGAAGCGCGCCCGCACGTGTTCAAGCGCTTCTACCGCGTGTCGAGCGACACCGAGGGCTCGGGCCTCGGCCTCGCGATCGTGCGCGAGATCGCGCAGGCGCACGGCGGAATGGCGTCGCTCGCGCCGGGGCCCGGCAACCGCGGGGTCGTCGTGACGGTGCGGCTGCCTGCGTATGTCTGAAGCGTTTGAAGAGATGCTGCAATGAAACTCCTGCTGGTCGAAGACAACGCCGAACTCGCGCACTGGATCGTGAACCTGCTGCGCGGCGAGGATTTCGCGGTCGACAGCGTCGGCGACGGCGAAGGCGCCGATGCGGTGCTGAAGACCGAGCGCTACGACGCGGTGCTGCTCGACATGCGGCTGCCGGGCATCAGCGGCAAGGAAGTGCTCGCGCGCCTGCGGCGCCGCAACGACAACGTGCCGGTGCTGATGCTGACCGCGCACGGCTCGGTCGACGACAAGGTCGACTGCTTCGGCGCGGGCGCCGACGATTACGTAGTGAAGCCGTTCGAGTCGCGCGAGCTGGTCGCGCGGATCCGCGCGCTGATCCGCCGCCAGGCGGGCGTGGGCGCGACCCAGCTCGTGTGCGGCGATCTCGTCTACGCGTTCGGCACGCGCGAATTCCGCTGCCACGACGTGCCGCTCGCGCTGCGCCGCCGCGAGCACGCGATCCTCGAGACGCTGATGCTGCAGCAGAACAAGACCGTGTCGAAGGCGCGGCTGATGGACAGCGTGTTCGCGCTCGACGACGAACCGAGCGCGGACGCGATCGACATCTACATCCACCGGCTGCGCAAGCATCTCGCGCCCAGCACGGCGGAGATCATCACGCTGCGCGGGCTCGGCTACATCCTGCGCGCGAAGACCGCGCAGGGCTGACGCCGCGCGCGCCTCCGGCCTGCCGCCCGGGCGGCAGCGCGCGCGCACGCCCGTGCGTAGCCGCGAGCCGCCCTCTCCCGCTGTTGTATTCACGCACACGCGGCAGGCTCGCGCGCGTGGCGCGAAACCGCCTCTCTGCCCCATCCACTGGTCTTCAGGCGTCCTGTGCGTCGCTGTCGTTCGGTGTTTTCACCGATCCGATCGGCCATCCCGCGAAAGCGGCGCGAAGGGTTGCGCGCCCTACGATGCTAGGCGTCGGTCATCTCGCAGGGGCCGGCAGGACACGGCATACGTTACGTACTGCCGACAAGCGAATTTCAATGCGGCAGCTCGGAGGAGACGATCTTGAAACGAAAATACCTGGCCCTTTCCATCGCGGCGGGGCTGTGCGCCACGACCCAGGCGCACGCGCAATCGAGCGTGCAGCTGTATGGTCTGATGGACCTGAGCTTCCCCACCTACCGGACGCATGCCGACGCCAACGGCAAGCACGTGATCGGCATGGGCAACGACGGCGAGCCGTGGTTCAGCGGCAGCCGCTGGGGCCTGCGCGGCGCCGAGGACATTGGCGGCGGCACGAAGATCATCTTCCGCCTCGAAAGCGAATTCGTGGTCGCGAACGGCCAGATGGAAGACGAGGGCCAGATCTTCGACCGCGACGCCTGGGTCGGCATCCAGGACGACCGCTTCGGCAAGCTGACGGCCGGCTTCCAGAACACGATCGCGCGCGACGCGGCGGCCATCTACGGCGACGCGTACGGCACCGCGCAGCTGACCACCGAGGAAGGCGGCTGGACCAACTCGAACAACTTCAAGCAGATGATCTTCTACGCGGCCGGCCCGACCGGCACGCGCTACAACAACGGCCTGGCGTGGAAGAAGCTGTTCAGCAACGGCATCTTCGCGAGCGCGGGCTACCAGTTCAGCAACTCGACCAGCTTCGCGACGGGCTCCGCGTACCAGGTCGCGCTCGGCTACAACGGCGGGCCGTTCAACGTGTCGGGCTTCTACAACCACGTGAACCACAATGGCTTCCGGAACCAGACGTTCTCGGCCGGCGGCAACTACACGTTCAGCATCGTGCGCCTGAATGCGGGCTACTTCCGCTACAACGGCGACCAGGGCGCGCTCGGCCAGCGTCACGACAACGCGTGGACCGTGTCGATGAAGATCGCGCCGCAGGGCCCGCTCGACTACGAACTCGGCTACCAGCAGATGCGCATCAAGAACGCCGCGTACAACGCGGACGGCTTCACGCCGAACGCCAACCTCGGCGCGTTCAGCCTGACCAACGGCGTCGGCAACGGTTTCAAGGAGACGATCTACGGCTCGATCTTCTACCACCTGAGCAAGCGCACCGAGGTCTACCTGGCCGGCGACTACATGAAGCTGCACGGCGGCTACAAGGTGTCGTCGACGTTCGGCTCGAACAACCAGCTCGAGCTGACGACCGGCATCCGCACCCGCTTCTGACCCCGCGCGGGCACCCGCCCGCGTGCATCGTTCCCGATTCTCCATGCAGGGCACGCCGGCGCACCGCGCCGTCCGTGCCCCTTTTTTTGTGGCGCCCGATCGGCCCGCGCGGCCGCCCGCTGCGACAACCGGCCCACAACCGGCCCGAAGCCGCGCAGCGCCCGCCCGGCGGGCGATCCGGCCCGATCCGCCGGTTTGCGGCGCAGGCCGGTGCACATCGGCGCTTGACCTGCGCCGACCGACTCGCTAGCGTTTCGGGTTCGCCCGCGGCGGCCCCTTCCCTGGCCGCCGGCGCCGCGACAGCGCCCGACGCCCGGGCGCGGCGCGGACGGGCCCAGGATGGAAAAGGACGATGCAGAAACTCGATGCGGCGAGCCCGCAGGCGATGTCGACGGATTTCACCGCCGACAACGTCGCGCGCCTGAAGGCGCTGTTCCCCGAACTCGTGACCGAAGGCCCTGACGGCGCGTCGGTCGACGTCGACGCGCTGAAGGCGCTGGTCGGCGATCGCACGGTCGGCGACGCCGACGAAAAATACGGCTTCCACTGGCACGGCAAGCGCCGCGCGCGGCAGGCCGCGCTCACGCCGTCCACCGGCACGCTGCGGCCCTGCCCGGCCGACAGCGTCGCGTGGGACGACACCCGCCACCTCGTGATCGAGGGCGACAACCTCGACGTGATGAAGCTGCTGCACAAGAGCTACGCGGGCAAGGTCAAGCTGGTCTACATCGATCCGCCGTACAACACCGGCAGCGATTTCGTCTATCCGGACGATTTCAGCGACAGCCTGCGCCACTACCTGGCCGTCACCGGCCAGACCGAAGGCGGCGTGAAGCGCAGCACCAACACCGAGGCGAACGGCCGGTTCCATACCGACTGGCTGAACATGATGTACCCGCGGCTGAAGCTCGCGCACGCGCTGCTGTCCGACGCCGGCGTGATCGCCGTGCATATCGACGAGCACGAGGTGCATGCGCTGGTGCTGATGCTGCGCGAGATCTTCGGCGAGGAGAACGAGCTCGGCGTGGCCGTGTGGGACAAGCGCAACCCGAAGGGCGACGCGCGCGGCGTCGCATACCAGCACGAATCGCTCGTGCTGTTCGCGCGCAACGCGGAGGCGCTGCATGAGGCGACGCCGCTGAAGCGGCCGAAGCGCAATGCGCAGCGCATGCTCGACGCCGCGTACGACCTCGTGCGCCGCAACGGCACCGCCGCGGACGCCGCGCACGAGTACCGCGCATGGGTCAGGACGCAAACCGGCCTGTCCGGCGGCGAGCTGATGTACGACCGGCTGTCGGCCGACGGGCGCGTGTACCGCCTTGTTTCGATGGCATGGCCGAACAAGAAGAAGGCGCCGGACGAATACTTCGTGCCGCTCGTGCACCCGGTCACCGGCAAGCCGTGCGCGATGCCCGAGCGCGGCTGGCGCAACCCGCCCGCGACGATGCAGGCGCTGCTGGAGCGCGGCCTGATCGAGTTCGGCGCGGACGAGACCACGCAGCCGCAGCGGATCTACTACCTCGACGAGAACATGTACGAGAACGTGCCGTCGGTGCTGCCGTTCGGCGGCTCGGACGACGCGCTGCTGAAAGCGCTCGGCGTGCCGTTCGAGCAGCCGAAGCCGGTCGACTTCGCGGCGGCCGTGATCGGCTGGTGCACGCGCGGCGACGACATCGTCGTCGACTGCTTCGCGGGCTCCGGCTCCACCGGCCACGCGGTGATGCAGCTGAACGCGACCGACGGCGGGTCGCGCCGCTACGTGCTCGTGCAGCTGCCCGAGCCGCTCGACAAGCACGACAAGACGCAGCAGGCCGCGGCCGAATTCTGCGCGAAGCTGAAGAAGCCCGCGACGCTCGCCGAGCTGACCAAGGAACGCCTGCGCCGTGCCGCGCAGCAGGTCGCGCGCGACTATCCGGAAAGCTATGGCGATCTCGGTTTCCGCGTGTACCGGCTCGACACGACCAACGTGATCGAGTGGGATCCGCGCCGCGACGATTTCGACCACGCGCTGTTCGCGTCCGTCGAGCACGTGAAGACCGGCCGCAGCGACGACGACCTGCTCGCCGAGCTGACGCTGAAGCTCGGCCTCGACCTGTGCACGCCGGTCACGCATCACGCGGTGGCCGGCAAGACGGTGCACCTGATCGGCCAGACGGTCGTCGCATGCTTCGACGCGCGCGTCACGCGCGACGACGCCGAGCCGCTCGCCGAAGGGATCGTCGCGCTGCTCGACGCGCACGGCACGACGCGCGACGTCACCTGCCTGTTCCGCGACAGCGGTTTCGCCGACGACGTCGCGAAGCTCAATCTCGCCGCGCTGCTCGAGCAGCACGGCGTGAAGCGCGTGCGGAGCCTGTGATGCGGCTGCATTTCGAAGCGGATCTCGACTACCAGCGCGAGGCGATCGACGCCGTCTGCGACCTGTTCCGCGGCCAGGAGGCCTGCCAGGGCGACTTCAGCGTGCTCGCGAACGCGGCGCCCGGCACCTCGGCCGCCGCGCAGGCCGCGCTCGGCTTCGCGCTGTCGGAGCGCGGCGTCGGCAACCGGCTGTCGATCACCGACGACGCACTGGCGCGCAACCTCGCCGACGTGCAGCTGCGCGGCGGCCTGCCGCCGTCGGGCGACCCGGCCTCGCGCGATTTCACGGTCGAGATGGAGACCGGCACCGGCAAGACCTACGTGTACCTGCGCACGGTGTTCGAGCTGAACCGCCGCTACGGCTTCACGAAGTTCGTGATCGTCGTGCCGTCGGTCGCGATCAAGGAAGGCGTGCACAAGACGCTGCTGATCACCGAGGACCACTTCCGCGGCCTGTACGCGGGCGTGCCGTACGACTACTTCCTGTACGACTCCGCGAAGCTCGGCCAGGTGCGCCACTTCGCGGCGAGCGCGACGATCCAGATCATGGTGATGACGGTCGCCGCGATCAACAAGCGCGACGTCAACAACCTGTACAAGGACAGCGAGAAGACCGGCGGCGAGAAGCCGATCGACCTGATCCGCGCGACGCGCCCGATCGTGATCGTCGACGAGCCGCAGAGCGTCGACGGCGGCCTCGAGGGGCGCGGCCGCGAGGCGCTCGCCGCGATGGACCCGCTGTGCACGCTGCGCTATTCGGCGACGCACGTCGACCGCCACCACATGGTGTACCGGCTCGACGCGGTCGACGCGTACGAGCGCAAGCTCGTCAAGCAGATCGAGATCGCGTCGGCGATCGTCGAGGATGCGCACAACAAGCCGTACCTGCGGCTCGTCGGCGTGTCGAACCGGCGCGGCGCGATCAGCGCGCGCGTCGAGCTCGACGTCGCGGCCACGGCCGGCGTGAAGCGCCAGATCGTGTCCGTGACCGACGGCGACGAGCTCGAGCGCGTGACCAGGCGCGCGCTGTACGCGGGCCTGCGGATCGGCGAGGTGCAGGCGGCGAAAGGCGCCGAATATCTCGAGCTGCGCCATCCGGCCGGCGAGGCGTTCCTGTCGCTCGGCGAGGCGTACGGCGACATCGATACGCTCGCCGTGCAGCGCGAGATGATCCGCCGCACGATCCGCGAGCACCTCGACAAGGAGCTGCGGCTCTCGGAGCGCGGCGTGAAGGTGCTGTCGCTGTTCTTCGTCGATTCGGTCGAGCGCTACCGGAAGTACGACGCGAACGGCGCGCCCGTGAAGGGCGACTACGCGCTGATCTTCGAAGAGGAATATGCGCGCGCGGCGCGCGTGCCCGCGTATCGCGCGCTGTTCGACGGCGTCGACGTCGCGCGCGAGATCGAGGCCGCGCACAACGGCTACTTCTCGATCGACCGCAAGGGCGGCTGGACCGACACCAGCGAGAGCAGCGCCGCGAGCCGCGAGAACGCCGAGCGCGCGTACGGGCTGATCATGCGCGAGAAGGAAGCGCTGCTGTCGTTCGACACGCCGCTGAAGTTCATCTTCTCGCACTCCGCGCTGAAGGAAGGCTGGGACAACCCGAACGTGTTCCAGATCTGCACGCTGCGCGACATCCAGACCGAACGCGAGCGCCGCCAGACGCTCGGCCGCGGGCTGCGGCTCGCGGTCGACCAGGACGGCGACCGGGTGCGCGACCCGGGCGTGAACACGCTCACCGTGATCGCGACCGAGCGCTACGAGAGCTTCGCCGAGAACCTGCAGAAGGAAATCGAGGCCGACACCGGCATCCGCTTCGGGATCGTCGAGGAACACCAGTTCGCGGCGCTCCCGGTGCGCGAAGGCGACGGCCCCGCGCACGCGCTCGGCATCGAGCTGTCGCGCGTGCTGTGGGCCCACCTGCACGAACACGGCTACATCGACGCGCAGGGCAAGGTGCTCGACCGGTTGAAGGACGCGCTGCGGCAGAGCGCGCTCGTGCTGCCGGACGCGTTCGAGACGCTGCGCGCGGCGGTCGTCGCGACGCTGCGCAAGCTGTCCGGCCGCTTCGCGGTGCGCAACGCGGACGAGCGCCGCGAGATCGCGCTGCGCCGCGACGCGTCGGGCAAGGCGGTGGTGCTCGGCGGCGAGTTCCGCGCGCTGTGGGATCGCATCAAGCATCGCACCGTGTACCGCGTGCAGTTCGACAACGCGAAGCTCGTGCAGGACTGCGCGGCCGCGCTGCGCGACGCACCGGAAGTCGCGCGCGCGCGGCTGCAGTGGCGCAAGGCCGAGATCGACATCGGCAAGGCCG
This sequence comes from Burkholderia pyrrocinia, assembly GCA_001527685.1. GTDB lineage: Bacteria > Pseudomonadota > Gammaproteobacteria > Burkholderiales > Burkholderiaceae > Burkholderia > Burkholderia pyrrocinia_D. Next base: position 80,534 of record LOZU01000114.1, on the reverse strand, counting down.
GCATCGAGGCGATCGAGGTGGCGGGCGCCGGCACGGTGCTGATCGACGAAGGCGCGCTGCTGCTGCCCGACCTGCTCACCGAGCTGCAGGACCGCACGCAGCTCACGCGCCGCTCGCTCGCGACGATCCTCGCGGACAGCGGCCGGCTCGACGATTTCCGGCTCAACCCGCAGCAGTTCATCGCGCTCGCGGCCGATGCGATCAACCGCTGCAAGCGGCTCGCGCTCGTCGGCGGCATTGCGTACCGCAAGCTCGGCGACCGGCACGTGCACGCGCTCGAATCGTTCGAGAGCGAGGCGCTGACGGGCTACCTGCGCAACCTGCGCACGGACGCGCGCAAGGCGATCCACGAAGCGGTGGTGTGCGAGACCGATGCCGAGCGAGCGTTCGCCGACGCGCTCGAAGCGCACGACGCGGTGAAGCTGTATGCGAAGCTGCCGCGCTGGTTCGACGTGCCGACGCCGCTCGGCAGCTATCACCCCGACTGGGCCGTGCTCGCGGAACAGGACGGCGACGCGTGCCTGTACTTCGTCGTCGATACGCCGCGCAGCGCCGACGACGATGCGCCGCGCGAGCACGAACGCGCGAAGCTCGCGTGCGGCGATGCGCATTTCCGCGCGCTTGCCGACGGCGCTGCGCCGGCGCGATACGTGCGGGCGCACAGCGTCGACGCGCTGTTCGCGCGCACGCCTCAGGCGGCCGACGCGGGCTGACCCGCCGCGCGGCGCGGGCCGATGCTCGCGCCGCGCCGACGGCGATGCTCCCCCTCCCGGTCGCGCGGCCGCCGTCGTCATGACGCGGCGCAACAACCCCGCCGATCCCCCTGCTTTCCCCGCCTTGCCCGACCCATGCCGCGCACCTCGCCGGCGGCCGGGATGCTTGCCGCCGCAAGCGGTATTCCGGGCCGGTTACGCCTCGTTGCAAATTTGGCGCGATGCCCCGCCGGGCCGGCACTATGCTCCGGGCACCCACAGATAAAAACGTAGGAGGGGGTTCCCATGAAAAATCTGCTCAAGGCACTTGCCTGCGCATCCATCGTGTCGCTCGCGCTCGCCGGCTGCGGCGGCGGCGATGGCGGCGGCAGCCCCAGCACGCAAACCGGCACCCTGCACGTCGCAATGACCGACGCGCCGTCGTGTGGTTTCGATCACGTGTTCGTCACCGTGTCGCAAGTGCGCGTGCACATGAACGCGAACGCCGCCGACAGCGACCCGGGCTGGACGACGGTCGCGCTGCCCGTGCCGCAGCGGGTCGACCTGCTGTCGCTGACCAACGGCACCCTCGCCGACCTCGGCCAGTCCGCGCTGCCGGCCGGCCAATACCAGCAGGTCCGCCTCGTGCTCGCGCAGAACCAGGGCAACACGTTCGCGAACTCGGTCGTGCCGACCGGCGGCACCGAACAGCCGCTCGCCACGCCGAGCGCGACGCAAAGCGGCCTCAAGATCATCAGCCCGTTCACGGTCCAGCCGAACACGCTCGTCGACCTCGTGCTCGACTTCAACGCGTGCAAGTCGGTCACGCAGCACGGCAACGGCACGTATGCGCTGAAGCCGGTCGTGACCGCGACGCCGACGGTGGTGAGCGGCGCGATCACGGGCTTCGTCGCGCTGGCCGAAGCGGGCGCGACCGTCTATGCCGAACAGGGCGGCAAGGTGGTGCGCGGCACCGTCGCCGACGGCACCGGCAAGTTCGTGCTGTCGCCGCTGATCCAGAGCGCGACGCAGGGCAACTACGACGTCGTGATCGTGCAGAACAACGTCGCGTCGGGCATCGTCCGCTCGGTGCCGGTGGTCGTGAACACGAGCACCGCGGTGTCGACGTCGAACGTGCCGATCGCGCTGCCCGCGTCCGCGATGAGCGCCGTCAGCGGCACCGTGACAGCCAGCGCGAATGCGCTGGTGCGTGCGCTGCAGACGATCAATGCGAACGCGTACGAGATCACGTCGGCCAACGCGAACCTCGATACCGGCTTCTACGCGCTGTCGGTGCCGACCGCCGCGCCGATCGTCGGGACCTACACGGGCGCGCTGCCGGTCCCGCTCGCCGCGGTGCCGACGGCCGCCGGCCAGTACACGATCGAGGCCGATGCGGCATCGGGCGCGACGCAGGCGACGAATGTCAACGCGACGACCAGCCAGTCGAACGTCAATTTCACGTTCTGACGGCTTGACCGGGAAGGGCCGCTCGCGGCCCTTCCACTGACGACCATGGAGAACGACGTGAAGAAGAAGGTCATCGCGCTGCTGACGGCGGTCGGCGTGCTGGGCGCATTGAGCGGATGCGCGGTCTACGTGCCGGGCCCGCCGGTGGTGGTTGCGCCGCAAGGCGGCCCCGGCAACGGCTTCTGCCCGCCGGGACAGGCCAAGAAAGGCAATTGCTGAGCGCGACGCTCATGCATGAACGAGAAAAGGCGCCCGAGGGCGCCTTTTGTTTCCTTGCGATGTGCAGCGAACGCTTACAGCGTGTGGCCGAACGCGTTGCGCTTCTCGTGGTTCGTATGCGTGGTCGCGTGCGCGGTGTGGCCATGCGCATGGCCGTGGCCCGGCTGCGCGCCCGCGCGGCCGGCGATCGTGCTGGAGCGGTCGGACGCGCGCGACAGGCCGTGGTCGCGATCGCCGGAGTGGATGCCGTTCGAGTTCGACATCGCCTCGCCGCTCATGTGGCCGCCCGACAGGCCGCCGGCATTGCCGCCGCTGCCGCCCGCGCCATGACCGCCGCCGTTCCCTCCACCATTACCGCCTGCCGCCGCGTGGGCCGAGACCGCGCCGAGCGCGAGACATGCCGCTGCGAGCACGGACAGGAAGCGTCGTTGTTTCATCGTGGTGCTCCTTGGAGCGCATTGAGATGATTCATTGTACGAACGCACGGGAGCGCGGCCACCGCGCGTTGTAAGTATTCGTAACGCCGCTTTCCGCGTCCATTGATCAGACCAATATGCAGACCCGACCTTGCCGCGCCGGCAGTTGAAACGCGCCCCGCCCCGCGCGACACTCGTGCTGTCTGTCCGGCCCATGGAGCTCCGATGGAATCGCGCACCGCCGTGTCGTCCCGTCCCGCGATCCCCCGCACGGTCTGGGCGCTGGGGTACGTCAGCCTGCTGATGGACCTGTCGTCGGAACTCGTGCACGCGCTGCTGCCCGTCTATCTCGTGACGACGATGGGGATGAGCGTCGCCGCGCTCGGCGTGCTCGAGGGCGCGGCCGAAGCGACCGCGCTGCTCGTGCGGATCTTCTCCGGCACGCTCAGCGACTGGCTCGGCCGCCGCAAGGCGCTGCTGCTCGCCGGCTACGGGCTCGCCGCGCTGACCAAGCCGCTGTTCCCGCTCGCGCACGGGCCAGGCCTCGTGATCGCCGCGCGTCTCGTCGACCGCTTCGGCAAGGGCATCCGCGGCGCGCCGCGCGATGCGCTCGTCGCCGACGTCGCCCCGCCCGAGATTCGCGGCGCGTGCTTCGGGCTGCGGCAGTCGATGGATACCGTCGGCGCGGTCGGCGGCCCGCTGCTCGCGATCGCGCTGATGTTCGCGTTCGCCGACCGGATCCGCACCGTGCTGTGGTTCGCGTCGATCCCCGCGTTCGCGACGCTCGCGGTGCTGCTGGTCGGCGTGCGCGAGCCAGACGCCGCGCCGGCCGGGCGTGCCGGCGCGGTGCTCCCGTTCCGTTCGCCGCTCGACCTGCGCGCGCTGCGCATGTTTTCCGGCCGCTACTGGTTCGTCGTCGCGATCGGCGCGACCTTCACGCTCGCGCGCTTCAGCGAGGCGTTCCTCGTGCTGCGCGCGCAGCAGACCGGCATGGATATCGCGTGGGTGCCGTCGGTGATGGTCGTGATGAGCGCCGCGTATGCGCTCGCCGCGTATCCGGTCGGCGTCGTGTCGGACCGGCTCGACCGGCGCGCGCTGCTCGCGATCGGCATGGCGCTGCTGATCGGCGCGGACCTGCTGCTCGGCGCGCGCGCCGACGTCGCGACGGTGCTGACCGGCGTCGCGGTGTGGGGGCTGCACATGGGGTTCACGCAGGGGATACTCGCCGCGATGGTCGCCGATACCGCGCCGGCCGAATGGCGCGGCACCGCGTTCGGGCTGTTCAATCTCGCGGCCGGGTTGGCGATGCTGCTGGCGAGCGTGATCGCCGGATGGGTGTGGCAGCGCTTCGGCGCGCCGGCGATGTTCTTCACCGGCGCGGCGATCGTGCTCGTGCCGCTTGTGATGTGCGCATTCGCGCCGGGACGGGGGGCGAGCTGACGCTCATGGGTGTTCGAACGGCGCCACCGGCGATGCGCATGGCGCCACCGGTGGCGGGGTCGCACGGCGCGAAGCCGTGCGACGGTGACGGACTTATTGCGCCGGCGGCATGCCCTGCGCGGTAGCCTTGCGTTGCGCGGCCACTTCCTCGGCGTGCTTCTTCGCCATGTGATGGCCGACGATGTAGCCGCCGACCGCGCCGACCACCGCATGGTGGCCCGCGTAGTGGCCGGCGACGCCGCCGACGACCGCGCCTTTCATGCAGCCCGCCGCGTGCGCGCTGCCGATCGTGGCGAGCGCCACGCCGGCGGCGAGCGCCAGTTGCCTGATGTGCCGAACGGTGGTCATGCGATCACCCTCCTCGTCGTTGTGAACCGGCATTGAAGCCGGTGTTTATCGATATCAATCCCAGCGGCCGCGATCGCGCCATGCGTGCTCACGCCACTCGTGCTCGCGCCATTCATGGCGGCGCCACTCGCGTTCACGCCATTCGCGGGCGCGCCAGTCGTCGTAGCGATAGCCGACCGGCGCGTACGCCACCGGCGGCGCATAGGCGACGGGCGGCGGCGCCGCATACACCGGAGCCGGTGCCGCATAGACGCCCGGCACGCCGATGCCGACCGCGACGTCGACGTGCGCCGACGCGGCGCCCGACGCCGCCAGTACCGCGATACCGAGAACTGCACCGAGAAGTTTCCTGTTCATCTCGCGACTCCCTGCACTCGACGTGCTTCCAGTGAATACGGTTCGGAGTGTAGGTGGGGGTCGTCGACACAGGTGAAACGGGTCTGCGAGACTGGTAACGGGTGTTTACGGCCGCCGCAACCGTTGAGCGCGATGCATGCCGGCATCGGCACGCACCGCCCGCCGTCACGCGCGAATGTCGCCCGGGCTGCGCAGCCAGTGCACGCTGAACAGGTGCGCGTCGTCGGTCCACACGGTGTCGGGCTCGAAGCCCGCGCGCCGTGCGATCGCGTGAAAACCGTCGACGGTGAACTTGTACGAGTTCTCCGTATGGATGCGCTCGCCGGCCTCGAAGCGGAACGTGCGGCCGCACACGCGCACGGCTTGCGTGCGCACGCTGACGAGATGCATCTCGATGCGCTGCTGGCGCGCATCGTAGAACGCGTGATGCGTGAACGCGTCGATGTCGAAGTCCGCGCCGAGCTCGGCGTTCGCGCGCGCGAGCAGGTTCAGGTTGAAGGCCGCGGTCACGCCCTGCGCGTCGTTGTACGCGTCGTGCAGCGTCGCTTCGTCCTTCACGAGATCCGCGCCCACCAACAAGGCGCCGCCGCGCAGCAGCCGCGCCGCGTCGCGCAGGAACGCGTCGGCTTCGTCCGGCGAGAAGTTGCCGATCGTCGAGCCGGGAAAGAAGCCGATGCGGCGGCGCGGCTCGGCCGCCAGCGCGGCGAGCTGCTCGGCCTTCGTGTAGTCGGCCGCGAGCGGCGCGACGTCGAGCCACGGATACGCGGCGCGCAGCCGCGCGGCCGCGTCGTGCAGGTAGTCCGCGGAAATGTCGACCGGCACGTAGCGCGCCGGCGCGCGCTCCGCGGAGAACGCATCGAGCAGGATGCGGATCTTCGCGAGCGAGCCCGCGCCGAACTCGACGATGTCCGCATGCGGGCCGACGCGCCGCACGATGTCGGTCGCGTGCGCGCGCAGGATGCCGAGCTCGGTGCGCGTCGGATAGTACTCGGGCAGCGCGCAGATGCGGTCGAACAGCTCGGAGCCCGCCGCATCGTAGAAGTATTTCGGCGGGATGCTGCGCGGCCGGCGCGACAGCCCGTCGATCAGGTCGCGCTCGAACGCGCTCGGCCGCGGGTCGCGGGCTGCTTGCAGGCCGCCGCTCGGGGCGGCCAGGTCAGACGTCTCTCGCAAGTCGGACTCCCGTGAATTGCCAGCGCGCGGCCGGCGGAAAGAAATTGCGGTACGTCGGCCGCGCGTGGCCCGGCGGCGTCGCGATGCTGCTGCCGCGCAGGACCTGCTGGCCGACCATGAACTTCCCGTTGTATTCGGCGGCCACGCCCACGAGCGGCCGGAAGCCCGGATACGGCTCGTACGACGAGCGCGTCCACTGCCATACGTGGCCCGTCATCTGCCGGATGCCGTCCGCGCCGTACGCGGCTTCCCATTCGAATTCGGTCGGCAGCCGCGCGCCCGCCCATTCCGCATACGCGGCCGCTTCGTAGAAGCTCACGTGGCACACCGGCGCATGCGGCGCGAGCGGCTCCACGCCATGCAGCCCGAACGCCTGCCAGGCGCGCCATGGCGTGTCGTGCGGCGCATCGCGCGGCGCGGCGTCGTCGCGCGCGAGCCAGTACGCGGGCGCGCACCAGCCATCGCGCTGCACCGTCGCCCAGCCGTCCGACAGCCAGAGTTCGGGGCGCGCGTAGCCGCCGTCGGCGATGAACGCGGCGAACTCCGCATTGGTCACGAGGCGCTCCGCGATCTCGAACGGCCGCACGAGCGCCGTGTGCCGCGGCCGCTCGTTGTCGAACGAGAAGCCGTTGCCGTCGTGGCCGATCTCGACGAGCCCGCCCGGCTGGCGCAGCCAGCGCGGCGCGGCGGCTTCGTCGTGCGTGGCGGCGGCGTCGCCGGCGCGCGGCCGGAACGCCGGCAGCAGCGGATTGCACGAGAACGCGTGCAGCATGTCGGTAACGATCAGCTCCTGGTGCTGCTGCTCGTGATGCAGGCCGAGCTCGATCTCCGGCGCGATCGTCTCGAGCAGCACCGCATCCGCGTTCGCGAGCGCGTGCAGCAGCGCTTCGTCGACGTAATGGCGATACGCGCGCACCTCGTCGAGCGACGGGCGCGTCAGCAGCCCGCGCTGCGGCCGCGGATGGCGCGGGCCGAGCGATTCGTAGTACGAGTTGAAGAGAAACTGGAAGGCATCGTCGAACGGCGCGTAGCCCGCGACGCGGCGCATCAGCACGACCGTCTCGAAGAACCACGTGGTGTGCGCGAGATGCCACTTGGTCGGGCTCGCGTCGGGCATCGACTGCACGGCCTGGTCTTCGGCGGACAGCGTCGCCGTCAGTTCGACGCTGCATGCGCGCACGTCGCGATAGCGGCGCTGAAGCTGGGATGCAAGGAGGCTCATCGGTTTACCGTCCACGTCGCGCTGCGCTGCGTTGCCGGAAAAGGAAGCCCCGCGCGCGATGCGCGCGGCTGATGCGACCTGCGATGCTGCGACGGGCGGCCGAAGTGGCGTCGCTTCGTCCGCCCGTGCAGAGGAGTATGGCCCAGAAATGTGAATGTCGCGAACCGGGCGTGGGTTGAAACCGCGTCGCAAGAAAAATGAAAGCGGGCGGCGATGCTGCTTGTGACGTGCGCGTGACGCACCGGTTCGTCCGACGAACCGCACCCCGCGCAAAAAAATTTGCCGCGCATGTCACACGCGCGGGGGTCTCGCTCGTCATGTCATCGGAACCCAACCAAGGAGATGGAACCATGACCGCCAAATTCGACCTGTTCGCCGCCGCCCCGTCGCTGATGAAGAGCTGGATGAGCACGTCGCTCGCCGCGCAGGCGAGCCTGGAGCCGACGCTGATCGAGCTGGTCAAGATCCGCGCGTCGCAGATCAACGCGTGCGCCAACTGCATTAACATGCACACCGTCGAGGCGCGCGCGAACGGCGAGACCGAGCAGCGCCTGTACCTGCTGTCCGCGTGGCGCGAAGCGCCCTGCTACACCGAGCGCGAGCGCGCGGCGCTCGGCTGGACCGACGCGCTGACGCGGCTGTCCGAAGGCCACGCGCACGCCGACGCATACGAGGCGCTCAACGCGCACTTTACCGAGGAGGAACAGGTGAAACTCACGCTGATGATCAACGTGATCAATGGCTGGAACCGGCTCGCCGTCGGCTTCGGCCTGTGGATCGACCCGGCCGCGGCGAAGGCCGCCGCGACCCGGGCGGCCGCCTGATGACGGCGCGCGATCCGGCGGCGGACGCGGCCGCGAGCTTCGACCCGCTGCGCCGCACGCTCGTGCGCGTCGCGTACCGGATGCTCGGCTCGGTTGCCGATGCCGAGGACATGGTGCAGGAGGCGTTCATCCGCTGGATGGACGTCGAGCGCGCCGAGATACGCGTGCCCGAGGCGTTCCTGCGCCGCATGGTGATGCGGCTGTGCCTCGACCAGCTGAAGTCCGCGCGGCACCAGCGCGAAACCTACATCGGCCCGTGGCTGCCCGATCCCGTCGTCGAGGAAGACGCGCAGGAGGACGTCACGCTGCCGCTGATGCTCGCGCTCGAACGCCTGTCGCCGCTCGAACGCGCGGCGTTCCTGCTGCACGACGTGTTCGGGCTGGAATTCGACGAGGTGGCCGCCACCATCCGGCGCGAGCCGGCCGCGTGCCGGCAGCTCGCCGCGCGGGCGCGCGCCCACGTGCGCGACGCGCGGCCGCGCTTCAAGGTGGAGAAGCAGCGCGGCGTCGAGATCGCCGAGGCGTTCTTCGCCGCGTCGCGCAGCGGCGACATGCGCGCGCTCGGCGCGCTGCTCGCCGAGGACGTGAGCCTGCATGCGGACGGCGGCGGCAAGCGCCCGGCCGCGAACCGGCCGATCTTCGGCTTCGACAGCGTGATGCGGGTGCACGAAACGCTGGCCGTGCTGTTCAGCAAGCAGGGCTCGACGCTCGTGCACGCGGGCTTCGTCAACGGCCTGCCCGGCTTCGTCACGCGGGAAGCGGACGGCGAGCTGCAGACCACCGCGCTCGAGATCGAGGGCGGCAAGGTCGTCGCGATCTACGTGGTGCGCAACCCGGACAAGCTGCAGCACCTGCATTGAGCGGGCGCGCCCGCGTGCAGGCGGGCGCCGCTCCCCTCCCCTTACTCGACCGTCACCGACTTCGCGAGATTCCTCGGCTTGTCGATATCCGCGCCGCGCACGCACGCCGCGTGATACGCGAGCAACTGCAGCGGCACGACGTGCAGGATCGGCGACAGCAGCCCGTAGTAATCCGGCATCCGCAGCACCGAGATGCCGTCGCCGTTGTCGATCCGCGTATCGGCATCGGCGAACACGTACAGCTGCCCGCCGCGCGCCCTCACCTCCTGCATGTTCGACTTCAGCTTCTCGAGCAGCATGTCGTTCGGCGCGATCGTCGCGACCGGCATCGTGTGCGTGACGAGCGCAAGCGGCCCGTGCTTCAGCTCGCCCGCCGGATAGGCCTCGGCGTGGATGTACGAGATCTCCTTCAGCTTCAGCGCCCCTTCCAGCGCGATCGGATAATGCAGCCCGCGGCCGAGGAACAGCGCGTTCTCGTGGCGCGCGAATTCCTGCGCCCAGCGTTCGACCTGCGGCTCGAGCGCGAGCACGTCGGCGAGCGCGTCCGGCAGGCGCCGCAGCTGCATCGTGTAGCGCGCGAGCTGCGCGTCGTCGACGAAGCCGCGCAGCCGCCCGAGCGTGACCGCGAGGATGAACAGCGCGACGAGCTGCGTCGTGAACGCCTTCGTCGACGCCACGCCGATCTCCGGGCCCGCGCGCGTCAGGAACCGCAGGCCCGTCTGCCGCATCATCGCGCTGGTCGGCACGTTGCAGATCGCGAGCGTGTCCGGATGGCCGAGCGATTGCGCGTACTTCAGCGCCGCGAGCGTGTCGGCCGTCTCGCCCGATTGCGACACCACGACCACCAGCGTGTTCGGCATCGCGAGCGCGTCGCTGTAGCGGTATTCGCTGGCGATCTCGACCTGCGCGGGCATCCGTGCGATCGTTTCCAGCCAGCGGCGCGCGGTGAGCCCCGAGTAATGGCTCGTGCCGCACGCGAGGATCAGCACGTTGTCGATCTGCTCGAACACCTGCCGCGCGTCCGGCCCGAACACCGCGGGATCGAACAGCCCCGCATCGGGGATCGTCGCCGCGACCGCGTGCGGCTGCTCGAAGATCTCCTTCTGCATGAAGTGGCGGTACGGGCCGAGCTCGACCACGGCGTCGCCCGACGATACCGTCTGCACCGGCCGCTCGACCTGCACGCCGTGGCGATCGAAGATGCGCGCGTGGCCGGCCGTCAGCTCGACGATGTCGCCTTCCTCGAGAAAGATGAAGCGATCGGTGATGCCCGCGAGCGCGAGCGCGTCCGACGCGACGAAGCATTCGCCGTCCTTCAGCCCGACCACGAGCGGCGAGCCGACCCGCGCGCCGACGAGCCGCTGCGGCTCCGATTTGCTGAACACCGCGATCGCATACGCGCCGTGCAGCTGCGTGGTCGCGTCGCGCACCGCCGCGAGCAGGTCGCCGCGGTACTTGCTGTGGATCAAGTGCGCCACGACCTCGGTGTCGGTCTGGCCGTCGAACTCGTAATGCTCGTCTGACAGTTGCGAGCGCAACGTTTCATGATTCTCGATGATGCCGTTGTGCACGAGTGCGATCTCGTCGCGCGAGAAGATCGGGTGCGCGTTGCAGGTCGCCGGCGCGCCGTGCGTCGCCCAGCGCGTGTGCGCGATGCCCGTGCTGCCGGACAGCCCGGCGCTCGCCACGTGCGCCTCGAGATCCGCGACGCGCGACACGCTGCGTTCGCGTCGCGCGATGCCGTCGACGACCGTCGCGACGCCGCACGAATCGTAGCCGCGGTATTCGAGGCGGCGTAAGCCTTCAATCAGGATCGGAACGATGTTCCGTTGCGCGACCGCGCCGACGATGCCACACATGACGCGTTACCTCCAGGGAAAAGACCGATGCCGCGCGCACGAGCGCTCGGCATGCAGGCGAAACAATCCGGCATGACGGCCACGGCCGTCGTGATGCTGACGCGCGGCGATACGGCGCGCGCGCGTGGCCCGCGTGAGCGAGCCGGCCGTGACGCCGAGGCCGGCGCACGGCGAGCGCGGCGCGTCCGGACCCAGCGCCAGCAGGCAGGCGAGCACGCTGCATGGCAGCGCCCGGGCCGGCGTGCGGCGCGTGGATGCGCGGCGGGTTCGGCGTGTACTGCCGATCGCGAGCAAGGTCGCGCGACGGCGGCTCGCGGGCACGTGCCGCACGATGCGATGCGTCGGCGCGCCGTCGAACAGCCCCGCGGCGCGGCGCGGTGGCGACAGCGCCTCGCGGATACGGCTGTCGTCGACAACCGGTGCGGGCAGCGTGGCCGGCATGGCGCAGGCGAGAGCAGGGACGATCGACACGGGCCATTCGCGGCACGGCGTGCCCGACGCTGCGCGCGAGCCCGGCAGGTCGGCAGTCGGCGGCAACGGCCAGGTGCGCAGGGACCGGGCAGGGCAACGCGACAGCGGGCGCGCGTCGCGCCCGCACAGCAGCAGCGCCGCAAGCCACAGCCAGGCGGCCGAGCAGGTCGGCAGGCACGCGACGTCGCGGCATGCGCGGCACGCCAGCGCCGCATCGCATGGCGCCAGCGCACACGCGAGCGCGAGCAGCCACACCTCGTCGACGCAGAACGAACCCGCCCGGCAGTCCTTCATCGTTCGTCCCCGTGTCCGCGCCAGGATCGCCGGCGCGGACGGACAGGATTCAAGAGGAGCAGGCGGAGCACGCATCGGTTCGCGGCGCCGTTTCCCGCCAGCGGCGCCGCGGATGCGGGTCTCTCACGCCGTTTCCCGGCCTCGTATCAACTGCATATAGCCGTCCCGATGTGTACCGCTAGTCGTTCGCGCTGCCGGGACGGGGCATGTCCTATCCGAAGCAAAGGCCGCGCCATCGCACGGTGCGCCCCGTCCGGCAAGATGCGGACGCGGGTTCGGGGCGCGGCGTGATATGCGTTCGAAAGGTTTTTGATTCATCGACGTATCAACGTCTGCGGGCCGCGACGAAGCTGTTTCGGCCTTGCGGCGCGGGGTGCGCGCGGCCGGCGACGCGCATTCGGCGTGCTGTATGCGGATGCACGGGCCGTTGACGGTCGATCCAGGCATGCGTGCCGCTCACCGGTTGCGACCGCGCAACGGCTTGCGCGAACGCGCGCCGGCGGCCCGTTTCACCGACGCAACGTTTCGGCGCGGCTGCCCGCCGCGCGCATCCGCTGGGGGAAAATCCCCATGCGGGCGCAACGGTCGACGATGCGCCGCATGGCACCGCATGCGATGTGCGCACACCGTTCCGGCATGGACCGGGCCGGTGCTTCGCAATGCATGGCCGTCTGTTCGTGATCCTACGAAATCCGATCGGGCGCGAGCGGCCGCAGCGGCATCGCATCCGCGTGGTGCACGCCGCACGCCGTATCACGTGTGAAACGTTCCGGTTCGGCTGGCCCGGCTGTTGCATGCGCCACCTGACGCGATGGCCAAACGTGACGCGGCTGGTTTGAATCTTGCATCGCTCGACATACCGCGGCCCGCGCGCGCATGCGCGGCGCCGCGATACATCCGGCCGGTGCGCCCGATGGGATGACGAGGTACGACAAATGACATGACTTGCCACTCGCAATGAGATGGCGGGCACGAGGACGCTTCGCCGCAGCATGCCCCCACGACGAAACGGCCCCGGCCTTTGACGCAGCGCGGCCTGCCGGCCGCCGGTTGCGAACCGGCCCGGCGGCCCGGCGGGTCACGGCCGCGCTGCGCCGCCGATTCACCCGTGCTTGCGCGCGGGCTCGCCTCGCGCGCCTGGACGAACGGAATCAGGGAGCGATTCGAGGTTCGACATGCGGAAATTCCTGTTTGTATTCGGCACGCGCCAGGAGGCGGTCGGGATGGCGCCGCTCGTGCGTGCGCTGCGGGCCCACGGCAACGTCGACGCGAAGGTGTGCGTCACCGTGCGGCGCCGTGAGACCTTCGAGCCGTTGCTCGCGCTGTTCGACGTCACGCCCGACTACACGCTGAACCTGACGGACGCCGGCCATGCGCAGGCCGACTCCACGTCGGGCCTGCTGCAGGCGATCGGCGGCCTGTTCGACCGGCTGCACCCGGACAGCGTGGTGGTGTACGGCGACACGATCACCACGCTGATGGTGAGCCTCGCGGCGTTCTACCGGTATCTGCCGGTCGCGCACGTCGAGGCCGGCCTGCGCAGCGGCGACATCTGGTCGCCGTGGCCGGAGGAGCTGAACCGCCGCATCACCGATGCCGTGTCGAGCTGGCATTTCGCGCCGACCGAGCGCGCGCGGCGCAACCTGTACAGCGAGGGCGTGCCGGCCGACAGCGTCGTGCTGAGCGGCGACACGCTGATCGACGCGCTGCAGGGCGTGCGGCGCATCCTCGAGCGCGACGACGCGTTCGCGCGCGCGATCGCCGCGCGCTATCCGTTCGTGGACGGCAGCGGGCGCATCGTGCTGGTGTCCGGCCATCACTTCCACACCGGCGAGGTGCGCGCGTGCTTCGGCCATGCGCTGCGGATCCTCGCGGGCCGGCACCGCGACGTGCAGTTCGTCTATGCGCTGCATGGCGAATCGAGCGTGGACGAGCCGATGCAGGCGCTGCTCGAAGGGATTGCGAACCTGCACGTGATCGAGCCGCAGGCGTATCTGTCGTTCGTGTTCCTGATGTCGCGCGCGCACTTCATCATCACCGACTCGTGCGGGATCCAGGAGGAGGCGCCGGCGCTCGGCAAGCCGGTGCTCGTCACGCGCGACACGTGCGAGCGCCCGGAGGCCGTGCAGGCCGGCAACGCGCGGCTCGTCGGCACGGATGCGGAGCGCCTCGTGGACGAGGCGTCGCGCCTGATCGGCGACGACCGCGCGTACGACGAGATGGCGCATGCGAGCAATCCGTACGGCGACGGCCATGCGTGCGAGCGGATCGTACATGCGCTGCTGAACCGGCCGCATGCGCTGCCGAACGTCGTGAACTTCGGGATGGGGGCGGGAGAGATGCCGTACAACGCGCTCGCGCTCGGGCTGCATGCGCTGCGTTCGGCGTGAAGGTGCGATAAAGGCGCCGCACAAAGAAAAACGCCGCGCGAACCTGTCGCGCGGCGTTTGACCGATTGGCCAGCTGCTTCGCCTGCGGGCGATGCACACTGCCGGACCCCTTCGATTGTGCGTTGGTAGGCTCGATTGGATTCGAACCAACGACCCCCACCATGTCAAGGTGGTGCTCTAACCAACTGAGCTACGAGCCTAAGAAGCCGCAGATTATAGGGAGGCTTTGTGCGAAGCACAAGGGCTTTGGTGAAATTTTTTTGACGAAGCGTGTGGCGGGGTGCACAGGGTGACGCGTCCCTGCGCCAGGGTTATCCACATTCCCCTCTGGATAACCGCCTTGCAAGCCTCTGGATTCACAGTGGAACGATTCGGGATATCTGTGGCGACTGTGAGCCGGGGCAAAAGTTGTTCTGTGCTCCACAGAACTTTGCACGCGAGTCTCGGGGGGTTATGAATCCGGCATTGCGTTGATTTTTCAGGGGGTTTGGGGGTTATCCACAGATTGGTGCGACGCTTGTTAACTACTACTACGTTTATATACATATTGGTTTAAAACCTTTGGACAACCACAGGGCGGGGACTGTGATCGGTGCGCAAGGGGAGCGGAATGCTGTGGTCTGGGAAGGGAGCGGTGATCGTCTGACGCGATGGACACATCCTTTCGTGTTATCAAATCAGCCGGTTCGCTCACAGCAGATGGCGGACAACGAAGCCGGAACCACAGAGATCCAGGTCGAAGGTGAAATGATGCCGTTAGTGAATTGCACGTATCACGGATGTGTCGGAGGCGAGCTCGTGACGCGGGCCGTATCTGATCTCGTCAATGACCGAGGCAACTGGAAGGACAGCCGTCGAGCTGTGCCGCTGACACTCGTGCGCGACGGCCTCGAGTTTCCGGGCTACATGCTTGAATCCGAGGAGGCGAAGGTGCTCGAGCTGGGCGGTACGCATGAAGGGGGAGGCGTCTATCGCTTCGACGACGACGCGTCGATGGAATCGGCCATTGGATTACTGACGGCAACCTGTGTCGACTGTTTGCGGGAATTGATGGCGGTGCAGGGGTGACGACCGTAACCGACGGGAGGACGGTTGTGAATATCCTGCGCGGAAGGGTGTCCGAACACTGTGTGCGATTCGCTCCGACACGGATTGAACCTGCGGACGCCGGGTTTCGGCATAACGAGGGCTACGACGCTGCAATGGATACGGTCTGCCGTCCATGAAATATCTTCCCTCGATTTTTCTACTTGTGTTTCCGCTACTTGCCATGAGCGAATCAATTTTCGGCACGATGGACAACCACCACGTCACGCTCAACACGGCCACGGTCATCGGCCTGCGCTCGGCTTACGAGGATTTCGAAAAGAGCGGACAGGACATCGACAACTTCGAGATCACGATATCCGAGCGAAAGGCATCAAATGGCGAAGGAGTGGACGGGAAGGATGTCATTGGCGTGACCTTCCTGGCAAAGCTGATTCCGGGAAAGCGCGGGCTCGGCAACGCGAATCGTCTCGGGAAATCGATCAACTACGTTATCTCCGCGGAAAGCGGGAAGATCCTCGGGGTGTACGGGACGAAGTGATCGGAAGACAGATACCAACTTTGCGGCCGAAGCTGGAAATCACGACAGCAATGACGAACCCGATGACGCAACTGGATGCGCTCGATATCGACGTGTTGACGCAGCACCTGCAGCAGCATCCCGGCGATATCGTCCTCGAACAACGCGTATCGATCCCCGAAGCCGATGTCTTGTGCTGCCGCTACAAAGGCGAGCGGTTCAACGTGAAATTCGATCTCGACTACGGGGTGTTCGTCGACCGGATCGGCGCGTTGTCGGACAGCGACATGGCCGACATTGCCCGGTTGCTTGTCGCGTGAACGAGGGAAGGTGAATGTCGGTAATCAATTGTTCGGTACATGGCCGCGCCAGCGGCGTCCATCTGACGCGCACCGCGGCCGCGCTGCTTTACGGCAATCGTGACCAATGGGCGGCCGCCAGCCGGCTCGTCGCGCTGACGCTCGAAGACGACGGCATGGAATGGCGGTGCTTCATCCTCGAATCGGACGGGCCGACGGTCGTCGCGCTGGGCGCGGTGCGTGATGCCGACGGGAACTACCGCATCACCGGCGAGGACGCGGCGTGGGCGGCGCTCGACCTGATGACGGCGACGTGCGACGGCTGCCTGGCGGAATTGAAGCAGGCGCAGGATGATGCGCGCAGCGGAGACCGGTGATGGGGCCGGTGCTGTGTCATCGTCACGGGATGAGCGGTGTGGTGGGTGCCGATACGCCGGCGTGATGGGAGTGCCTCGACGATGACATCCTCGTTCATGACACCGGCGCCGTTGTGTGCCGAACTCGATGCGATCCTGCGCAATGAGCTGCGGCTCGGCAACGCGGTACAGGAAGGGCCCGTGCGTGCGCAGTGGCCAAGCGAGGATTCGGTGTTTGCGGCGTTGCGCGACGATCTTCATCTTTCGGCGATCGCGCTGCCGGCGCATATCAAGCACACGGTCTGCACGGATCCGCATTACGGATGGCATGACGAATGTTTCTGCGAGCGCCATCGGCATCTGCTGGTTGCTGGACAAACCAAGTTGCCGAGACCGTGACATGAGGAACCAAGGCAATCGCATGACGCATCAGAGTCTTGCACGGACTACGCGATCATCGAACGTCGGCCAGGTTACGACGCGGCGAACAATCCGTCGCGATTGACCGTCGCGCAACTGACGCCTGTCGGCGTGACGTGGTGGGCGGCCGGCGTGCGGCATGTCATTCGCAACGAGTCGGGCGTGCTCGGCAGGGTGCTCGACGATGCGAGCGGGATCGCCGTCGTCGAGGCGCCTTTTGATTCGTCGGCTAATCGCGCGTACCTCGTCGATGCGGACGGTTCGTTGCGGGGAAACGTGCCGGCAGGGGGCGGTGTGGAACGTCTCATGTTCTACGACGTGGTCGAATCGATGAACGGCGCGGTTGCGTTTCTGGCTGCCACATGTGGAAAAGATGTCCGGCTCGAGGTGCGGCAAGCCGATGGCGCCGTGACGCGGGTTGTGAATATCCGGTAGTGAAAGCGAATGAAAATGCTGTGCCGGAAGTTGGCGGATGCGTGAAGCAGCATGTTCCGCGGCGCGAATGATGTGTGTTGTGGATACCGGCGGCAGAACAGTGTGAAAACGCTGTGAGCGTCACGTGATCGGTTGACGGTTCGATCGCGATTTGGGTAGCGGCTGCCCGAAGAGGCCGTCGAGGTACGCGAAACCTCTAGTCCTGTTGCTCGCGTTGTGGACAACCCCGTTCAAGAAGAATTGAAAATGCTGTGCCGGGCCCGATCGCAAGCGCGTGCGACGTGATGGACACACTGCGACGTCTTCGCTGACAAGCCAACCGGCGTACCTCACCGGTCGGCCCTGACGCGTTGCGAACATCCCGTCAGAAGTTCGTCGTCGTATGCTCGATATGGTCAGCGAGATAGCCCGCCGCATCCGCGCCTTTCAGGCCGCCGGCGCCGAGCGCTGCCGTGCTCGCGGCAAAGTGGGCCGCGCCATTGCGCAGGAAGCCTGCATTGGCCGCGATGGTGTCGGCCGTTGTAGCGTGGCCCGGCTTGTTTGCGTAGCTGTGCTCCAGCGCCGCGAGTTTTTCCATGTTCTCGGCCGTGGCCGGCTGCTTGCGCAGCTCCTGCATTTCCGCGCTTTCCGAGCCTGCCACGACCTTCGGCGAAACACCGGTCGTCGCTGCGAAGAATGATTTGGCGGTGTCCTGCACATGAGCGACCGTATGCGGTGCTCGCGGCGGCAGGCCGCTGAACTGCGGATTGCTCGGGCGCGGGTTCGACGGCGTGTGGGTGCTGCCTTGCGAGCTGGCGCCTTGCGGCTCCGTTTGGTGTGTCTGCTGGGTCCGGGTAGTGGACGAGATTCCTGGCAATGGCATGGTTGAACTCCATCGATCGATTAACGTGGCGGCGGGACGCGATGCTCCCACCGTGTCTGAACGACCTTCGTCGAGCGGGTGTTCGGTCACGTTGTGGCCAGGAAAAGCCAACTCGATGAGGCGTCAATCGATCTTAGAAGCGCGAGCGATCCCGTCCGCGAGCGACGCGAAGCCGAAGCCGCAGGAACGAAGCGGAGCGCTGGTATGGCAACCGACGTGTGGATATCGACCCCAAAAGCAGTCTGAAACGCTGTGTATGGTATTGTGCGCGGCCGCGCGTGTCCGGCAGGCGCCGGTTTTTGTCTAAGAGTCTGCTTCAATTCAAGCGCGAATCGCTGACGCGTTGTCGCTTCCCTTGTGGATAACCGACCGCCAAAACGACTCGGCACGCTGTGAATCAGAATGGTGAGGCTCGACGGCCGAGGCCGAATGCGCCTTGTCATTCGGTACTGGCAGGGCCTTTTCGTGCGGATGAGCGGGCGGTTTCGATTGATGCGCAAGTGGCCGGATGTGTTGTGGATATCCAGTAACCAAACCACTCGAAATACTGTGCAAACCAACGGTGAGGCTGAGCTCGTTCGGCAGAAAACAGCGTGCCGTCGATCCCGTTGTGGATATCCGTCTCGCAAAACAATCGAAACGCTGTGTGTTCAAAAGGTGAGGGTGATCACCCCCGCTCAGTTGTGGACAACCGGCCTCCTGAGCGACTCGAAACGCTGTGCAATCGAATGGTGAGAGTGCGCGTATCTATTTGAATATATTGCGTAATTTCGATCAAGCCATCCGCAGCACACAGCGCGCCGATCACGTCTGCTCGTCGAGCGCGCGCGCGACGGCTTTCTCACCCAAGCTATCCGCCTTCCCGACCACCGCATAGTTGAGCCCATGCCGCGACCCATAGCGCGCGAGCAGCTCGCCGTCGATGCGTTCGCCGGCCGCGAGCAGCCGATGCGCGGATTCGGGCGGTCGCACGTAGAAGCTCAGCTTGCGTCCCGCGTCGTCTTCATAGAGCACCATCGCCGCCGCCCCGCGTTCGGTCGCGAACAGACGCCCGCCCACCGGCCGAAACCCCGCCGCGCTCAGATCCGGCAGCTTCGCCCCCGCCCCGACCCGACTGGTGAGCCAGGTCTGCAACTCGCCCGCACTCGTCGGCGTGACATCCACGCGCGCGCTGCGATCGACCACCATCAGCTTGTACGCCTCCACGGCATCGCTCATCGGCGCGGCCGCCGGCGGCGCGTTCCATCCGCGCGCCTGCCATCCGCCGAACGACCCGATGCCGACGCAGAGCACGAACGACGCAGCCATCGCAAACCGCATCCGCGAGCGCTCCGCGCGCCGCGCCCGAATCGCCGCAGGGTCCAGCGCCGGGTTCTCATACGGCGGCGCCACGCTGGCGAGCGCGGCCCGCAGCCGCTGCGCGTCCTGCCGCCAGCGCTGCACCTGTTCGGCGCGGTCCGGATGATGCGCGAGATAGTGCTCGACGGCGGCGCGTTCGTCGTTGTCGAGGCGGCCGTCGACGTACGCATGCAGGTCGTGTTCGTCGGGAGGAATGTTCATTTCATCAATCGCAGCGAAGGAGCGGGGATCTCGCCGTCGCCGAGTCGGCGCAGCGCCTGGCGCGCGCGGGAGAGCCGCGACATCACGGTGCCGATCGGCACGTCGAGCAGGTCGGCGACTTCCTGGTAGCTGAAGCCCTCGACCGCGACGAGCAGCAGCAGGCTGCGCTGCTCGTCGGAGAGGCGGCCGAACGCTTCGAGCGTCGCGCGCGCGGCCACCTCGCGTTCGGCGGACGGCCAGTGCGGCTCTTCGGGTTCATGGAGGCGGCCGAGCAGCCACGCGTAGCGTTTCGCGCTGCGTTTGCCGTCGAGGAAGCGCCGATACAGGATCGTGAAGAGCCAGCTGCGCAGCGACGCGTCGTCGCGGCGGCTCGACCAGCGCGACAGCGCGCGCTCGAGTGTCGACTGCACGAGATCGTCCGCCGCGTGGACGTCGCGGGTCAGCCAGAGCGCGAAGCGGCGCAGCCTGGGGATGAGTTCGCGCAACGCGTCGTCGTCGAGTGCGGTGGAGGGCATGGCCGGGCCGGTTGCCGAAAGGGTCGTGATGCCGCGTAGGACGCCGGCGGGCGCCGCTTATTCCATCAGCATACGAGAAATTTTTCGTGGAATAAGGCGGCGCGGGCGGCGTCCTACGCGGGTTCGACAATGACCTGACGGTCGGGAGTGACTTTCATGGAGCGATCTTCTTCCTCTTCTTCGCCGCAGCGCGAGCCCGGGCGCGGGTGGTGGCGCTGGGCCGTGATCGGCGGTGCGGTGGCCGGCGTGGCGGCGGCGTTCGGGTATGCGGGCGGGTGGCTCGCGCCGGCGCGTCTCACGCCGCACAGGCTCGTCGACGCGCTGCAGACCAACAGCGGCCTGCATGCCGGGTTCCGGCGCAATCACGCGAAAGGCGTCTGCGTGAGCGGTTACTTCGAAGGCAACGGGGCCGCGAGCGCGTATTCGGTCGCGCCGTTCTTCAAGGCGGTGCGCACGCCGGTGGTCGGGCGGTTCGCGCTGCCGGGCGGGAATCCGTATGCGCCCGACAGCAGCGTGCCGATCCGCAGCCTCGCGCTGAAGCTCACCGCGCCCGACGGCGAGCAATGGCGGACCGGGATGAACGCGATGCCCGTGTTTCCGGTGGCGACGCCGCAGGCGTTCTACGCGCAGACGGTGGCGACCCGGCCCGATCCGGCGAAGGTGAAGGCGTTTTTTGCCGCGCATCCGGAGACGGCGGCGTTTCGCGCGTGGGTGAAGGGTGCGAAGCCGAGCGCGAGTTACGTCACCGAGACGTATTACGCGTTGAATGCGTTTTATCTCGTGGATGCGGCTGGGGAGAAACGGGCGGTGCGGTGGCGGGTCGTGCCGGAGCAGACGGCCGGTGTTGGGGACGTCGCGACGGCCGCGGATCCCAATGTGTTGCAGGAGGACGTGACGCGGCGCATCGCAGGCGGTGCGCAGAAGTGGAAGCTGCTGGTCACGCTGGCGGAGCCCGGCGATCCGGTGGACGACGCGACCCAGGTCTGGCCCGCGCAGCGGACGACGATCGATGCGGGGACGCTCGTGCTCGATCGGGTGGAGCCGCAGGACAGCGGGCCGTGCCGGGATGTGAATTACGACCCGACGGTGCTGCCGCAGGGGATTCGGGTGTCGGGGGATCCGTTGTTGGCGGCGAGGTCGGCGGCTTATGCGGATTCGTATCTGCGGAGGACCAGTGAAGAGGCTGGGGTGGCGGGGGCGGCCAGGTTGAGTGGGGAGGGAAGGTGATGAAGACGAGTTTTGGGTTGCCGGCGAGGGTGCTGCATTGGGGGATGGCGGCGATGGTTGTTGCCATGCTGTTTATTGGGGTGGGGATGGTTGCGTCGGTCTCCGAGCGGCATGAGTTTTTGGTGGCGATACATAAGCCGCTTGGCGTCGCGGTGTTGGGGCTGGTTTGTGTGCGGATCGTGGTGCGGTTTTTGTCGAAGCAGCCTGCGTTGCCGGAAGATTTGCCGGGGTGGCAGAAGGTTGCCGCGCATGGGTCGCATGTCGTGCTCTATGCGCTGATGGTTGCCATGCCGCTGATCGGGTGGGCGATGCTTTCGGCGGGAGGGTATCCGGTGACATTGGGTGGCGGAGTGCAGTTGCCGGCGATTTCGGCGGCGGATCCTGTTGCGTTTGCTTGGCTCAGGGTCGCGCATCGGGTGTTGGCTTATCTGTTCTTTGCTACGTTCCTCGCGCACTTTGCGGCTGCGCTTTATCACGGGCTGATTCGGCGGGATGGGGTGGTTAGGGCGATGGTGGGGAGGTGACGACGGAAGGTTGCGTTCTGCCGTTGTGACGGTTGTTGAAGGTGGCCGTTGAAGAATCGCAGCGGTCTCTGAGCCAAGGAACGGCGCATGCAGACTCGCTGAACGTTGATCCAACCACCAATGCAATAAGGGCCGCGTAACGCGGCCCTTGCTTGTTACGTCGGCTGCTCCGGCTCGGGATGCTGATGGTAGGGCTGCTCTCGCTGATTAAGCTGGCTGTAGTCGGGCGAGATGGTGATTTTCCGGGTGACGTGGTTGAAGTCGAGGAAGACTCGGTCACCCGGTTGGAATCCGAACAGCTTGAAGCAATTATCGATGACGCTCATCCATGGCAGGTATGGCCAGCCTCTCTTGGGCCGGTCAGGCGTGCTGCGGAGGATCATCGCAACGATGGTGCTCGGCTTGCGAGGTTTGCGCTTCTTTGGACGTGCTTTACTATTGGCGTCAGCCATTTCCGACTCCTGTACTGAGTTGGTTGTGGTTAGCGGGTCGTATGGGTGGCAGCCCATGCGGCCCGCGCTTTTTGCGGTGCTGAAATATTAGTCTACGCGAAGAGAAGAGTGCGATGGAATAAACATAACTGAGTTAGCCATACGGCATAGGAAGCAGAAAATTGATTTGTTACATCAGAAGATATTGAGTATGTATGTCACCAAGGACTACCAGTCGATCGCCGAACGGAAGTCTCGGTCCCGATGTGAGTAATCTATCGGCTCGCTAAACAGTGCCAGGTAAAATCGTAGCCGCTGTCCGAAATGTGAACGGCAACCGCATATGTTCAATCAGCCTACGAATTAGAAGAAATTTTCCATTTGTTTCGAATTGGGAAATATGGAGAATAAGGAATAACGGTGATGCACCACTTGGAGAAGCTTACCCAAGGTCCAGATCATTGTTCTCATTACCGCATTGCTCTGGAATTCAATATTAGCTAACCGTATGCACCATTCTTGTCGGTCGTCATATGATAGACAAAATTAGCCCAGCAGCTCGGTCGAAAATCATGAGCTCCATCCGAAGTTCAGGCACTAAACCGGAGTTGCTTGTACGAAAGCTCGTCTTCGATCTTGGGTACAGGTATCGGCTCAAGCATCCGAAGCTCCCTGGGCGGCCGGACCTAATGTTTCCTGGAAGGAAAAAGGTAATATTTGTCCACGGGTGTTTTTGGCACGGACACTTTTGGTTCTGCAACCAATGCAGCCTAGCTCGCGAACCCGCGGGAGAGCAGTGGAAAAGGAAGCTTGCGGGCAACGTTGCGAGAGATGAGGCGGTTGTAGCAGAGCTCCGCGAAGCAGGTTGGGAGGTTCTGGTAATTTGGGAGTGCGATCTTTGCAATTTTTGCGACGTGCGGGACGACATAGTCGCGTTTCTTGGAGCGCCGACGGGGCGCTCCAAGGCTAGGGAGAGGTGACCTGGTCCTAAGCCGCAAAGCATGGCAGAATCTCGTCGGTTGACCGACCCTACATCTGCCGTGAGAAAGAAAAAACCCTTCTGCTTCATCGACGTGTTCGCCGGCTGCGGAGGACTCTCGCTCGGACTTGTCAACGCTGGGTGGCGTGGCATCTTCGCGATCGAGAAAAGCCCGCTCGCTTTTTCAACTCTGGAACACAATCTTGTAAGCAACAAAAAGTCGCATTTCGATTGGCCTAGATGGTTACCAAAGCAATCAATGACAATCGAGGAGCTTCTAGCTAACTACGCCGAGCAAGTCCATCGCTTGCGTGGAAGCGTAGATCTCATCGTAGGGGGGCCACCATGTCAGGGTTTTTCGTTCGCCGGAAAACGAGATCCGAAAGATCCCCGTAATCGACTCACAGAGCAATATTTGGCTCTGGTTGGGCTGGTTAAGCCTCGATTTCTTGTTATTGAGAATGTATCTGGGTTTAATACCAGCTTTTCGGAGGCAAAGAAAAAAAAGAAGCCAAAGGAGGAATCGTACGCCGAATACGTCGCTCAACGTATAGAGCAACTTGGATATCGCGTGTCAAAAGGGCTGGTTAATTGCGCAACATTTGGTGTTCCTCAGAATCGAATTCGTTTTTTGATGATATGCGAGCTTGAAGAGTTTTCTGAGTTATCGCCGCGAAGAGTTGAACTCATCGAATCGCTCAAAAGCTATTCTGAAAAATTTCTAAAGATTAAACAGCTTCCAACTGACCGATTTGTTGGCACGTCGGAGGCAATTTCTGATCTCCTGGTCGAGGGAAGGGAATTGGTACCGCACACGGATTCAAGCGGGCCAGGTTTTTTTGAAGCTACATATCATCCACCAATTAATCCGTCGAAATATCAGGTGCTTATGCGGAAGGGGATGGGATCAACTGCCCCAAATAGTCGGCGTTTGCCGAATCATAAGCCTGAAACGATTGAAGCTTTTCAACTCTTCCAACGTACTTGTAGGCCGGGGAAAAAAGTCACAGACGAAGAGCGGCAGATACTAGGTATGTCCAAGCATAGTCGGACGATGCTTCATCCGCTACTTCCAGCGCCTACGGTCACGACGCTTCCGGATGACATCCTACATTATGTCGAACCAAGAATTCTCACCGTCCGAGAAAGTGCTCGTTTGCAGTCCTTTCCTGACTGGTTTGAGTTTAAGGGGAAGTACACAACAGGTGGTAATCGCCGCAAGTTGGAAACGCCCCGCTATTCGCAAGTGGGGAATGCCGTTCCGCCACTGATTGCAGAAGCGCTCGGGCGAGTTTTGAAGAAAAGAAAAATTTTCCTAGAGCGGAGAAGCAAACGACTTCGATCGAGACGGTTAATACGCCGCAAATTATCGGCGGCAATGTGCGGCGTGTAATGGGGTTTCGCGTTGTTGTGAAACAAAATGACGAGGCACGCATGCTCTGTGAATTGCATGTGCTCCTCGTCATTTTCAGTCGGTATAAATTAAATGGTAAAAAATGAAGAGAGCCGAAGTCCGAGGCTCGTCTCCTCTATTAGTCCCATTTCCATGAGGGAGGAAATGAGATAGTCAATGTTAAGTCGATCCGAATTTACTCCGGGAACCGATAAATTCTGACGGTTGACAGGTTCCGCCTGCGCGATGGCGTCAAATACCAACATCATGGGGTATCCAATTGTTTTGATGGAAATTGGATCATATTGAGAATTTGAAAGAATTGCTTGGAACATTGACAATCGCTCGATCTGCTCTTCAGGGACTGAGTTTCCGATCAGCTTGGCAATATCACGAACTCTAGATTTGTCGGCACCGTTACCGTGCAGGAATTTGGTGTTCAGGGATGCGGAAATGTCAGGTGGAAAATCAGTCGGATACTGTGAAGACAAAATGACACCAACGCCATACGCACGACATTCACGTACAAATTGCAGAACGAATTCTGAATCGAGTACTCGATGAGCCTCATCGAAAACAAAAAACTGACGCAATGTGCCAGAATGTTCGCGTGCATTATAGAAGCGATGGGCTGACATTACCAAGATCTTCGCAATAGCGTTCTTGATGCGGTCACTTTGAATTTGGCTCAAATCTACGGCATAAGCATCGTCAAGCATGGCATCGAACCGCTTGAAACGAGACTCTGCAGGAAAAATCCCTAAATCAAACAGTGGGTCCAGGCGGTTGTATGCGTTAGGGTTGGATGCGGACAGAATACTGCCAACTTCATTGAAGTCTGGAAAATCAAGCTCTGAGGATACACTGATGGAGCCGCGCGACGGGATACCCCTATCTTCAAAGGCCTTTCTGATCGCGTTCTTCACTGAAACCTCCTGTTGATCTCCCAGATTAAAAGTGCTTCTGAGGATATCAACAAGTCCGTTAATGTGCTCGGAAACAGGCAAATACTCTGCGTTCGAATTCGGTCGGCGCAGTGGCATCGGAATTAGGGGATTGAAAGGAAGGCCGTCGAACGTCACATATTGTCCGCGCAATTTCGCAGTTTCAAGAAAATGCTGATCGCTGGCGAAGTCGTTCTTGAAATCGAGTAGAAGAACATTTCTGTCCTGTTGGCGTAGGCGGCAAATAATGGTCTTTAGTAATTGCGTCTTTCCTTTTCCGGAGGATCCGGTAACCATCAGATTATAGTTGTCAAGGGGAGTGTCCTGATTCTGAGGGTCATAATAATAATTTCCTCCATTGGCAGTTCCAATCAGGATTGGTGCAAGCATTCGCTGTGCAGTATTTGCCTGGGCCGGCGACTTGTCGCCTATCTCGCTATTTGACATGCGGCTGGTCGGTACTTCATCAACAGTGGTAACTACAGAATCGGATGCCGTTGATTGATGTTCGGTGTTGCTATTGGACGCATCTGCTTGCAGTTCGTCGCTGCCTACCTCGACGATCGTCGATGCGGAAGTGGAATGCGCGCTGGCAAACAGGGTCTCAAAGTTGCGCGATAGCTTAGCCCGTACTTCTAGCAGCGACTGGCTTTCCGAAACGCCTGGCCAGTGTTTAGGCGCGAGACAAATCAGCAATGACTGGCCAAAGATGAACGATGCCGAAGTCGCCGTGCAATCCGTAGCCACCACAATATTTTCAGCTAAGGAGGGCACAAGTTTAATGCGACCATCGAGAGCAAGCTTTAGAATCCTGGCCTCCAATGCGGCCTGGTCCGTGCTACTGTCCGTAACCACCTCTTTTGAAAGTCGTAGGCCGAAGGTCAGAAGAGCCAGGAGCGCGAGTCTTTCAGGAATTCCGTCGAGAGTGCATGCAGCATCGACTAACGCATTCAAGCGGCGTGATGTCGCTTCGGCCTGCAGACGGGCACCATCGATTTGGTCTTTCGAGAAACCATTACTGCTGTACTTGCATTCGATCGTGCTAAAGGAAATGCCTAATATTCCGCCTTCTAAAACCGCGAGTTGCACCGCAACCAAATCAGCACGCTGACGCGGTCCAAAGTCGGCCCCATCAAGTGTTCCGCCGAGAAGCTCCTGAAACGAATCTACTGGTAAGAGAAAGCCTCTTAGTTGTTCCTTATTTCTAAGTGGCTCTGAATCCACACCGGATGGGAAGAACAGGCGGACGGCAGCAACGACACCAATTACGCCTAATGCCCGACTACCTGACCGCAGACTTTCTCCACCTAAGGCCATACCAACGCGTCCCAGCTCACCAAGTACGGCTGGAGCTAATGGGCGTCCTTCAAGAACCGGACTCCGGTTAAGCTCGTGCGAGATGCTATTTGGAATATGTGACAACACAAAATAGCTATTGAGCGCCCCAGTAAGGCTCATCCGATAATCCCACAGTGCAGCGTTGCTTCCGCTTTGGGCGGCCTTAGTTACGTATCTCACGAATACGGCAGGATCAACATGGTTTCCAGGAATGACGGTCCAAAGTCGATCAAGTGCAATCGGTAAATCTGCTTCCCAGCTAACGATACGCTCCTCATTGGGGAGAGCATTGAGAATTTGGCAAACCTGCCTAAATCGCATCCCGAGATCTTCGCCACAGCCCGATTCTCGATCTCTCTCAAAGGCCCTTGACTGGAGGCTACCGTTCGCCGAGGTGCCAATTTCCTTGACCGACGCGCAAAATGCCGCAAGCAAACCGCTACCTCTGGGCATCGAGATGTCATTTTCAGCGCCGCGCGCCGTTGTCGCCTTACCTGGAGAAATAAGGTGAACATCACTAAAACGTTCAGAAGATTTTGAGTCGTCGGCCTTCTCTTGATAGACGCAGATAGGAGGCTCTCTCCATTCTTGAGAATCAAGAGAGCTGGTATTTGGAACCAAAATATGAATTCCGCCAGGCAATTGACGACCCATATCGCTTGGCATATTCCCATCGTAGAGAATGCTCTGCGCGGATTCGACCAGCCTCTTAGGATCGTAAGAGATATCTGCGATAACAGAAATCGCACGGCGAGTTGGAAAAGCGTTACAGAAATCTTGCAAATATCCTTTAGCAACGAGTTCCCGCGAAGTAGGGGCGACACCCATCTCTAGGCCGTGGATGTGACGGATCGCCTCGACAACGCCGAGGTGTCTGGTCGATCCAATTATCGTATGAGAAATAGCTGCCAACCATCCAGGATCAGCTGTCGCTGACACGTAGAAGTTTTACCATCATCAGCAAGACCAGCGAACCAGCGGAGCGCATTTACTTGGTCTAGCAATAGAGCTAGCCTCGGTAGCTTGCTATTATCCGTGCCGCGCACATGTCGCAGTGCATATTTCACTAAGGACGACTGCACCATGAAGCGCTTCGCTACCGTAACCGGATGCCATGGACCCAGCAGAACAATTTTTCGAGAATCTAGTGAATCATCCCAATGAACCACGCAATCGCTGTAAATAGTACGAAGTAATTCTGGCCACGAAAGCGTGGCGACATTTTCCTTTGCAAAATTAAGGCAAGATATATATGAATTTAGATACGCTGCCAAAAGTGGCTCTAATTCGTCTTGATCAGATTGAAAAAATATAGGGATATAAGCATAATCTGGCCATTTTGAGCTGTTGTCGATGCGGGATTTTATTTTATCCAGAATTAACGAACGATCGGCGGCGTAGGAATTCAAGCGCTCTCGTAAATTTTGATGTATTTTCGAATCGTTAAGAATGGGCGGTAAATTTTCAAGCTCGGCTATACAAGTCTCCGTTTCTATCGGAGGCTGAGTCGGCATGTCATGGCGTAACAAATTTGTTATGATGGGACGACCGTCATAGGTGACCCGCTCGAATATTTGAGCAAACCGTCGACGTGACATCGAACGTTCATCGATTCCCCCCAGACCGGGATATCCTTGAGATGCCTTTCCGCCAAATAAATCTAAGATTCGCTTCAGTGACGATATTTTCGCGTCGCGCTGCCCTCGTCCCAACTGCATTATGAGTTCACGTTCTATGGTGAACTCGCCTCGTGAAATCTCCTTTGATTCGACGTCGAAATCAATTGAGAGTCCAGATGCGCGAACAGAGACGCTCGTGCGAGCTGCGCCATTGGAAGTCGGGTCAATCACTTTCGGTAGCGTAAATATCTGACGATTCGATGCGTGTGGTTCCAATTGTTCAGCTTCATCGTCGATCTCTACCTCGCCGTCTTCAAAGGAATCCCACGAAATCACGGTCATTGTCGCTGGCTCGCCAATCTCCACACACTCGGTACTATCCCCGGGCTCTGAATATTGAGGCGCGTATTCACCAACGATGACCTTCCCTATTGGCTCAATAAGAGCGACTAGAGGTTGATTGGGACCGCATGGCACGATATTTGTACGCGTGGAGGCTAGAACGCGATCCGAACGCTCGACATTGACTCTTAATATTTTCTTCTTATTTGATCCTGCATATTCAAATATTTGATCAAAAGATACGGTGGCTTCACAGATACCACTGGCAGTAACGCAATTGTGCTCGAAGAGTGGTGTTCGTGATCGATTGCGAACTACTACCTTTGTTGCCGGTATATCAGAAATCAAGCCTGCATACTTGATGCGCATCTTGATTATTCCGCCATCCAAAATTACGATGGTCTTTGCATCTTCTGATACCACGCCTGCATCGATACTTAATTCGAGTGTAACGTCTACTTTTTCATGCCGGGGCGAGACATTCAATATCTTCTCGAGGGATTCGAGATTCCAAATTTTCCACGCATCCAGATCTTTCCAGCAGCCGCGGAGAGCGAGCGTTCCTTGCTGTTTGTTATCCCCCCGCTTTGTGAATAAATCAATAATTGCCTCGAGGGATGATCTCAGCAATTTCGCTTCCGTCGGATCGGATTCGACCTCGTCTATCCGAGTCAGTAGTTCGTCCTTGCCTCCAACCTCCTTCAGGCGGTATTCCACCTCGGAAGTAACTGCTCGAACACGCGTGAAGAATAAGCGTGCGGATTCCTGGTCGCGAAGATCGAGATCGGTCGAGTTGGGTAGACCGAAATGAAAGAGCAGACGTTGAATAGAACCGAGCTCGGACGGACAGTTTGGGTCAAAGCGACCGAGCATCTGGTCCAAAAAGACAGGGCCACGCATCAACGAATCACGGCATTCCAATCTTGCCATTTCGATAATCGTTGTGTATGCCGAAATATGATCAGAGTGAATAGACCACTGTGTGAGTAGGCCTCGAAGAATAGGGCCTTCAAATTTGAAATATTCGTTACCCTCATCAATCCAAGGCCATTCATCATCGAAGGAAAAATTTCTCATCGCGCCGCCGACGCCGATGACGGAGTCCTGGATGCGAGACATTTCACCTGGCCAAACGACGACCAACATATCGCCCTGTCGCACACTGGTTACCGCTTCGGCTCGTATCCAGCGTTTAGATTGGTCTGGTTGCTCTGTTTCCGGTACGACAAGATAAGAAGGCAACGATCTTTCAAGGAGGGAAATTTGCAGATTGATAGCAATTGCCTGTGTAAGTGCCGGTATAACAAGGCGGCACTCGACACCTCCATTTTTAAGCTCTTGGAAATATCGTTCCACAAGAGTGGCTAGGGTATCAATCAATCCGTTATTCATATGACTATTATCGAAATCATTTAGATAGAGAGGGTTTCCGGGGCAACGAGTTCCGCGCTGTCGCCGGCATCAGGGCTTCCCTTCAACATTCCGAGGCGTGCGAGTTCCTCGATCAATTTCGGTCTTGCTCCTACGCTTGATGCAAAATCAACACCATAATCGGAAAAATGTGTTTCGAGATCTGATAATATGAGTTTTCCGTGGTTGCGATTTCCTGCGGCTGCGCGTCGGGCGGCTGCCAGGTAGAGGACGGTACGCAGCATTGCGGGACCTGGAAATACTTTTCCTCGCTCAAATCTTCCGGTGCCTGTTACGAGATATCCGTCATCGTTAATAGATTCAGATAGTCTAAGAAAAATTCGCAAAAATTCGATGATGTTCTTTCCTTGGCCTTTTTTGTCGGGAGTTAGCCACGCGCCGAATGTCTGGGCCCACGGAACAAACAAGTCCCTAATTGCATCTCGGTCTCGCGGGAGATTGGCTTGAATGCCGGAATTATGGCAGTGTCCGAGCCAATCAGCGATTGAGATATCCTCCTTGTTACCCGGTTGAAGCGTAAGTTTTCCGTGATTCGGATCGAAATTGCTGATGTGTCGAACAGCATAAGTTGCGAGACTAAATTCAATTCTGGCTTTGATATAACGTTCAACGTGCAGGCTGATTTCGTTAGAGCCGGTTTGTGTAGGGTGAAAAAGTCCACACCACCTTGATTCAATTGCATTGCTGATTTCGTCTGGGCGAGCAATTTCCCCGGCGAGTGCTGCCATTGTCCAATCGCGCAAAGAAACCGTGATTCGCATCTGAGCCAACAACCACGCGGGCAGACTAAGGCGAAGGAAGCATTTCAAAAGATCAAGCCAAAGTAGTCTCGGGACTTTTCCCTCAATACGACATAGATGTGAAAAATCCTCGCTAATGCGAGCGGCAAGTTTGTCATCTCTTCCTATTTTCCCTTTGGTGTCGTTGCTGGTGAGTCTATTTTTAAGTTTCTCTATTGCAGCATCTTTACTCAATAGGCCGACCGCTTCTTCATCAAAGTGAATCCTTTCGGCTAGGGTCGAAAATATATCCGGATCGCCATATTCGGTGCGTTTGTTTCCGTAAATAGCGTTTATTACTTCTCGACTGAATGTCTCGGCCTTTTCTTTTGATCGGCTGAAATGTTCAAGAAAGGGGCCGTCCAATAGCTGAAAAGCTATGACACTTTCTGCTTGCTTTCGGGGCCAGCTGTTTCTTGCGATAAACGGATAAAGGGGGCCGTAGTAGGATTTTTCGTGCAACTTTCGATGCGCTTGCTTTTCTCGGCCCCGAGCCACGTGAAGAAGGGCGTTTTCTTCGAGAGTGAGTTCATCATGAGGCTCGAGGTCTCGCGATGCCCGTTCACTGTTGGGGGTTACGCTCTCAAAGCAAAGTTCTCGAAAGAGCTCGACAATTAATCGTTCCGGAGCCTCTCGCATACCCACTGTTCTCACAAAAAAGCGAGAGCCTTTTATAAAGGATGGCACGTGTGGCTCAAAGGTCGACTTATCTTGATGGCCGACAACATCAGGAAAGGGGGGTAATTTACCCTTAGTAGAGCTCGACATCCAAAACTCCATGCGATTTTGAAATTTTGATTGTTTTTCCATTCTGAATATTGACATAAATATCCAGATCGTCACTTATATCATATCCAGAAATGACCGCAGCGCGAAGCATCGCGTCTTGCGCTGTTTCGAGATATGCGCTTGGAAAGGTTGCGGGTGCTATATGTTGTTCTGCTTGACGTTTTAGCCATACAAATGCTTTTGTTTCCAAGACAATTGCTGTCCTGGAAGATTTGCCGAACGTAAAGCGAGCCGAATTCGCGTCGCGCAATGAGCCATCTTTTTGATCGCTCATTGCAAGTCGTGGTTTTAGTTCGCTATCTTTCCACTCTCCTCGGAGGTGAGCCGCGGGGGAAATTGCGATGCCACTTCCATCTTGATCAAGGCTTTGCGCGAGTGTTTTTTCAATTTTTACTACAACATCACGTTGCTCTTTGGTTGGTCTACCGCAGATGCGAAGAATGCTGACCAAGGCATCAAGGTCGTCGTGGAAGGTGGTTTGGCCTTCGACGAGTGCGCCAGCTCGAATTGTAAATGCGGTGATCCAGCGAGTGAGCCATCTATAGCCAGACGGTATTACGTCGGAGCACGAAGCGGCGGCCCGTTGCATCTCGCGCCAACACTCGAAGCAATCCCGCTCAATCTGAGTGATCCAAGGGCCATCACCTTGGAGTGCCGCCCACGATTCGTCCCATCGCTCTAGGAACTGGCTGGGTAACGTGTCACAAAACGGATCGAGCGCAGCAAGCGTGCGGCCGCGACCGAGCATCCGTTGCGCACCGACGTCCATTGACGGCCATGTCGCTGTTTTGATGGCGGTGTTAAGTGCTTTGGTGCTTAGCGTGCTAAAGGACGCTTTTCCAGCTGTATGGATCGATTCCAATGTGCTTAACTGTGCCTGTCTATCACGCACGTCAGATTCGATGCCAATCGGGGAGTATGATGAGAAAAGTAGCATGTACAGGCGGCGACTAGCGAGAGCGAATATATCGCCACTCGATACTTTCGCGTGTACCCAACCGCAAGGACCATTCGTGTCGTAATCGTGCGGGCATCCTGCGAGCAGTAGCGATACGATTGCTAGAGCCTCACGTAAGACGACGACTTGGCCGTCATATAACTCTGCATGCGCGAACAAATTTAAGATATTCTCGCGCAATGAAGCTTCGACAATCCAGTCTCGATTTGCCTTAAACGGGCAAAGTGTGCGAGATGGACAATTATCACAGCTTGCCCAATCGCTATTTTCTGTCGCCTTCCGTAGCAATCTGTCAAGCGTGTCGTCTCCGAGCACCAAGCTACGCCTGTCTAGCGAGATTGAGGTTACCCGAACGCTATTGAATATGTGTTTTTTTGATGATGTCGCGACATTCACAATCGTCGGTTCTTCGGTTCCAACGGCAACTTTGATTGCCCTAAACCAACTGGATTTGGCGACACTTGGTTCTAAGTAATACCTAGCAAATATGCGCTCGATCACTCCTCGATTCGTGCACACGACTACCGAGATTCCGCG
The DNA here is from genome assembly GCA_001527685.1 of Burkholderia pyrrocinia. Taxonomy (GTDB): domain Bacteria; phylum Pseudomonadota; class Gammaproteobacteria; order Burkholderiales; family Burkholderiaceae; genus Burkholderia; species Burkholderia pyrrocinia_D. The sequence goes on along the minus strand of LOZU01000114.1, from coordinate 47,194 downwards.
TGTCTCAGCGTCAATCAATAGTTCCTTGAGCGCAGCGGCGGGATCAGCATCTGGATCATATGGATTTGGCAGGACAGAAGCGTCCTGCGCAATATACAGGTACGGGTAGGCATGGTTCGGCTCGCAAACTTCAAGAACGTAGGGTACGTCCGAAGGCCCCAGGTCCATCAGATTCTGCTGTGTACCTTGGACACGAATCAAATGCCCCTTTGCAAGCAGCTTACGTGCCAGTAGGCCAGCACCAGCAGATTTTCCATTGCCTGGTGAGCCAACAAAAAAGTGCCACCGCCCTTGACCGCATTGCGAGGACTCTGGGGAGACTGTAGCAAGGAGGTCATCAACAACATCGTGTAGGCTTGTTGTCACCTCTAGTACAGGAGTTTTGAGCCAATTCGATGGGCCGCTGATTGCCTGCTGACCGTCTTGTTGCAACGTCAACAGCCTTTCAAGGAAGTCGTTTTTTATCATTTTGCTGCGGAGCAGGATGTGGTCAAGGCCATTCTACCCTTGATAGTCGATTGCGCGTATTTCTGCTTGTCCGCTGTTCGTAGTGGCCTCAGGGGCGCGGTTGGTCAAAAGTTGGTTGGAGGGGGCGTCCCTTAGGGAGCTTTACAAGCTTCCACAAGATCGGGCGGTAGTAGGTGCCTTTCGTCTATGTTCAATATATCGTTCGAGTTGAGTTGCGGATTGTCTGAATTTCAGTCGACGCCGAAGGGAAATTAAAATTTCATGCGAAAATAAAAAAGGCTCCGTGTGGAGCCTTTTTATTTTCATACTAATACTTGATTAACATTGGAAGTACGGTATCAAACATCAATATTCCCCGCCCTCAACGCATTGCTCTCAATAAACGCCCTACGCGGCTCAACCTCATCCCCCATCAGGGTAGTAAAGATCCCATCCGCCGCGATCGCGTCCTCGATCTGCACACGCAGCAGTCGCCGCACTGCCGGATCCATCGTCGTTTCCCACAGCTGCTCGGGGTTCATTTCCCCCAGCCCCTTATACCGCTGCTTCGACACGTTCCGCTCGGCATCAGCAAGCAACCACTTCATCGCACTCTTGAAGTCCGCCACAGCCATGCTGCGTTCCCCACGCTTGATGACCGCACCTTCCCCAATCAGCCCCTTGAACGTATTCGCGGTAGTCACAAGCTGCTGATAATCCGCCGTGTGCTGGAACTCCTCATCGATAACCGAAACCCGCACATTCCCGTGATGCGTCCGCTCAACCCGCAGCGACCGCTGCTCGCGCACCGTGTCATACGAAGGCACCACCCGCACTTCATTCTTGAGCGCTTCATCATGCAGCGCAGCATGAAGCGCCTTCGCCGAAGCCTCCGTCGACTCCTCGCTGGACAGATCGATCACAACCCCATCCATCACCGCCTCAAGCGCCGCCGGGTCATACAACCGGCTCAACCGCCCGATCACGCTCTGCGACATCAGATACGACCTTGCCAGCTCCCCAAGCGCATCACCCGAAATCGCTGCCACATCCACACCCGGCACCAGCTCCGACCCTTGCAGCGCCAACCGCAGCATGTGCGCGTTCAGCTCCACATCATCCTTCAAATATCGCTCATCCTTACCCGCCTTGATCTTGTAAAGCGGCGGCTGCGCGATATACACATACCCGCGCTCGATCATGTCCGGCATCTGCCGATAAAGGAACGTGAGCAGCAGCGTCCGAATATGCGCACCGTCGACGTCCGCGTCGGTCATGATGATGATGCGGTGATACCGAAGCTTGTCGAGGTTGTAATCGTCCTTGCCGATCCCGCACCCAAGCGCGGTCACGAGCGTCACGATCTGCTCCGACGACAGCAGCTTGTCATACCGCGCCTTCTCGACGTTCAGCACCTTGCCGCGCAGCGGCAGGATCGCCTGGAACTTCCGGTCACGCCCTTGCTTGGCCGACCCACCTGCCGAGTCACCCTCGACGATATAGATTTCGCACTTCGCCGGGTCTTTCTCCTGGCAGTCCGCGAGCTTGCCCGGCAGGCCGACGCCGTCGAGCACGCCCTTGCGTCGCGTCATCTCACGCGCCTTGCGCGCAGCATCCCGCGCGCGAGCAGCCTCAACGATCTTCCCGCAGATGATCTTCGCGTCGATCGGCGTTTCCAGCAGGAACTCTTCCAGCGCCTTCGCCACGACTTCTTCAACCGGCGCACGCACTTCGGAAGAAACCAGCTTGTCCTTCGTCTGCGAGCTGAACTTCGGCTCCGGCACCTTCACCGACAGCACGCACGAGAGCCCTTCGCGCATGTCGTCGCCGGTCGTTTCGACCTTGGCCTTCTTCGCAATTTCGTTATCGGTGATGTACTTGTTGATGACGCGCGTCATCGCGGCCCGCAGGCCGGTCAGGTGCGTGCCGCCGTCGCGCTGCGGAATGTTGTTCGTGAAGCACAGCACGTTCTCGTTGTAGCTGTCGTTCCACTGCATCGCGACTTCGACGCCCACGCCATCCTTCTCGCCGTTGGCGTGGAAAATCGTCGGATGCAGGTTGGTCTTCGTCTTGTTGATGTACTCGACGAAGCCCTTCACCCCGCCGGCGAACGCGAAATCGTCTTCCTTGCCGCTGCGCAGGTCGGTCAAGCGAATCCGCACGCCGTTGTTCAGGAACGAAAGCTCGCGCATCCGCTTGGCAAGGATGTCGTAGTGATACTCGACGGTCCCGAAGATCGTCGGATCGGCCATGAAATGCACTTCGGTGCCGCGGTTCTCGGTATCGCCGGTCACCAGCATCGGCGACACTTCCACGCCGTCGACGGTTTCGAGCACGCGATCCTGCGCGACGCCGCGATGGAACTCCATGAAACGCTTCTTGCCGTCGCGGCGCACGGTGAGGCGCAGCCAGCTCGACAGCGCGTTCACGCACGACACGCCCACGCCGTGCAGGCCGCCGGACACCTTGTAGCTGTTCTGGTCGAACTTGCCGCCCGCATGCAGCTCGGTCATCACGATTTCGGCGGCGCTGCGCTTCGGCTCGTGCTTGTCGTTCATCTTCACGTCGGTCGGAATCCCGCGGCCGTTGTCGGTCACGGAAATCGAGTTGTCGGCGTGAATCGTCACGTGGATGTCGTTGCAGTAGCCGGCCAGCGCTTCGTCGATCGAGTTGTCGAGCACCTCGAACACGAGGTGGTGCAGACCGGTGCCGTCCGACGTGTCGCCGATGTACATCCCGGGGCGCTTGCGCACCGCCTCCAGACCCTCGAGGATCTGGATCGACGAGGCGCCGTAGCTGCTGTTATCGGGCTGCGTATTGTGCTGTTCACTCATGGATATCTTCCGGTTCTGCGAGGCCACTCAAGCGGCTGCGTGGTGCGTTTTCTCGCGAAAACGCCGGGCCGCTCCAGTTTTCCTGACCCATCCAAGGCACCGGCCCGGCGCCAAAAGGAGGGGTTTTCGATTCGCCATAAAAACGCCAAAGGGGCTTGCCGCCCCCTGGTGTGTGTCGTGATGTCGCGCGCGTCAGATGCGCATCGGCATCACGACATACTTGAACTCGTCGTTCTCGGGCACCGTGATCAGGGCGCTCGAGCTTGCGTCGCCGAGGCTCACCTGCACGGTGTCGACCTTCAGGTTCGCGAGCACGTCGAGGAGATACGTGACGTTGAAGCCGATGTCGACGGTGTCGCCCTGGTAGGCGATTTCCAGTTCTTCCTGCGCCTCTTCCTGGTCGGCGTTGGTCGACATGATCTTCAGCTGGCCCGGCGCGATGATGCAGCGCACGCCCTTGAACTTGTCCGAGGTCAGGATCGCCGCGCGCTGCAGCGAACGCTGCAGTTCTTCACGGCCGATCTCGAACGAGTTCTTGTGCGCCTTCGGGATCACGCGCTGGAAGTCGGGGAACTTGCCCTCGACCAGCTTCGACACGAGCTCGACCTGGCCGAACGTGAACTTGGCCTGGGTTTGCGCGATGTCGATGGTGACGGTGTCGTCGATGTCCTCGAGCAGGCGCTGCAGCTCGAGGATGGTCTTGCGCGGCACGATCACTTCCTGGCGGCCGAACGCACCGCCCTCGATCTGCATCGACGAGAACGCGAGGCGGTGGCCGTCGGTCGCGACGGCCATCAGCTGGTCGCCGTCGACGACGAGCAGCATGCCGTTCAGGTAGTAGCGGATGTCCTGCTGCGCCATCGCGAAGTGCACCATGCCGAGCAGCTGGCGGAACGACTTCTGCGGCACGCTCAGGTTCGCGCCGAAATCCTTCGCCTGCGCGACGGTCGGGAACTCGTCGGCCGCGAGCGTCTGCAGTGCGAAGCGGCTCTTGCCCGACTGCACCGTCAGGCGCTTGTCGGCGAGCGACAGCGTGACCTGGCCGTCAGGCATCGCGCGCAGGATGTCGAGCAGCTTGCGGGCGGCAACGGTGGTCGCCACCTGATCACCGCCCACGCCGAAATCGGCGCGCGTGGTGATCTGCAGCTCGAGGTCGGTCGACAGGAACGAAACGTCCGCGCCGTTCTTGGTGATCAGCAGGTTGGCGAGGATCGGCAACGTGTGGCGGCGTTCGACGATGCCGCTGACCGTTTGCAGCGGCCTGAGGAGGGTGTCTCGTTCGGTCTTGACCAGTTGCATAGAGTTCCTTCGTTGAGATAACGGCCTGCAGCAGCCTCGCAACGCTCCGCCGGCCGGGCTCATGGCCCGCCCCCGCCGGAGCGGTCAAACCTATATTGTGCCTCAAAACCGAACCGCCCCCCTTAAATTGGGGCGGACGCCGAATTCTCAACCGGGCGCGCCGGTCAGCCCTTCAGCGTCTGTTCCAGCACGTGCAGCTCGTGGTTGAGCTGCGCATCCTTGCTCCGCTCGTCGGCGATCTTGCGCACCGCGTGCAGCACGGTGGTGTGGTCGCGCCCGCCGAACAGCTCGCCGATTTCCGGCAGGCTCTTCTGCGTGAGCTCCTTCGCGAGGTACATCGCGATCTGCCGCGGCCGCGCGATGTTCGCGGGGCGCTTCTTCGAATACATGTCGGCGACCTTGATGTTGTAGAAGTCGGCGACGGTCTTCTGGATGTTCTCGACCGAAATCTGCCGGTTCTGCACAGTCAGCAGGTCCTTCAGCGCTTCCTTGGTCAGCTCGATCGAGATTTCGCGGCCGTGGAACTTCGAATACGCGAGGATCTTGCGCAGCGCGCCTTCGAGCTCGCGCACGTTCGAGCGCAGGTGCTTCGCGACGAAGAACGCGACGTCCTCCGACAGGTTCACGCCTTCCGACTGCGCCTTGCGCATCAGGATCGCGACCCGCATTTCCAGCTCGGGCGGCTCGATCGCGACGGTCAGGCCCGAATCGAAGCGCGAGATCAGGCGGTCGTCGATCCCCGAAATCTCCTTCGGGTACGTGTCGCTGGTGATGATCACCTGCGCCTTGTTCGCGACCAGCGCCTCGAACGCGTAGAAGAATTCCTCTTGCGTGCGCGACTTGCCGGAGAAGAACTGGATATCGTCGATCAGCAGCAGGTCGAGCGAATGATAGTAGCGCTTGAAATCGTCGAACGCCTTGCGCTGGTACGCCTTCACGACGTCGGACACGTACTGTTCGGCGTGGATGTAGCGGATGCGCGCGCCCGGCTTGTCGAGCAGCAGCTGGTTGCCGATCGCGTGGATCAGGTGGGTCTTGCCGAGGCCGACGCCGCCGTACAGGAACAGCGGGTTGTACGAGATGCCGGGGTTGTCCGCGACCTGGATCGCGGCGGCGCGCGCGAGCTGGTTCGCCTTACCGGTCACGAAGTTGTCGAACGTGAGCACCGGGTTCAGCTTCGAGCGCTCGTACATCGAATCTGTCTCGCCGGCGGCGGCCGGCGCGGCGCCGTTGCCCGGCCGCCAGGTGCGGCGGCCCGCGGCCGCTTCATGCGCGGGCAGGCTCGGCAGGTCGATGTCGGCGTCGTCGGCGTTCAGGTGCGCGGTAGCCTGCGAGCCCAGCGGGGCATCGATCGGCGCGGAAGCGGCAGCGGCCGCGGCGAGGTTCGCGGCAATCGCGGCCACCGTCGCAGCCGGGCCGCTGGCCGGCGCCAGCGGGGCGCGCGGCGCGGCCGGTGCGGCGCCGGGCGCCGCACTGCGCATGCCGGCCTTCGGATCGAGGACGAACTGGACTTCGATCGGCGCGTTCCAGAAATCCCGGGCCAGATCGGAGATCCGTCCCGAAAACTGGCTCTTGACCCAGTCCAGCTTGAAGCGGTTCGGCGCGGCGATGGACAGCGTGTTCGCCGCCGCATCGAAGGCCACCGGGGCCAAGGGTTTGATCCACGTCACGTACTGCTGGGGCGTCAGCTCGCGCTCCAGCAGTGCGGAACAGTGTTGCCAGAAATCGTTCATCAAGTAACTGTCGTTTTTTGCGTGCACTCGGGTTCGCCGTCGCCCTTGTCGCGGATGCGCAACAAGGCCCGAAGCGGTCGTGCGAGCATGCCTCGGCGCCCTGCGTCACAGCGATGGAGAGGCAGGTTCGAGCCGAAGCGGCGTGCGGGATTCTTGGAGATAAGGCGAGATTCTACCCGCAAAAACGGCCACAGCGTGAGTTATCCACAGGGCCGTGCTGTGGGGCGCGGGGCCGGATCGCAGAGTGCTGATGCGTCTGGATAGCCTCTAAAGTGTTGACCGTCAAGAGAAAAACGGATTAAATAGCGGGTTCCGCGAAAACCAATCCTGTATTTCCGGCGATTGCGTTCGCCCGAAGGCGTCCTGGTAGGGCACGCGGTCCCCTGAATTTCGACATTCTCGAACAAGTGAGAGCATCATGAAACGTACTTACCAACCGTCCGTGACGCGCCGCAAGCGCACCCATGGCTTCCGTGTCCGCATGAAGACGGCAGGTGGCCGCAAGGTCATCAACGCCCGCCGCGCGAAGGGCCGCAAGCGCCTGGCCATCTAAGGCAGGCTGCGCGCTGTGACCGCCGTCCGCAGTCCTGCGGAGGGGGCCGTCGAGCCGGGTGCGAATCCGTTGCAGACGAAGGCCGCCTTTCCGAAAGCTGCGCGACTTCTGAAAACGGATGAATTTTCATCCGTTTTTCGTTTGCGCCCGTGGCGGCGCTCCGCGCACTTCGTGATTTACGGCAAGCCGACGGGCCAGCCCGCTCGACTGGGGCTCGTCGTCGGCAAGAAGTATGCGCCGCGCGCAGTGACGCGCAACCTCGTGAAGCGGCTCGCACGCGACGCGTTTCGCCTGCGCCGGGCCGAGTTCGCCGGTTACGACGTGCTGCTGCGCCAGCACACGCGCTTCGACAAGAAAGCGCTGCCGAGCGCGGCTTCCGCCCCGCTCGCGGCGATGTGCGCGGCCGAGATCCGCGAGCTGCTCGATCGGGCAGCCCGGGAGATCGTCCGTCGTGCGTCGAAGCCCGCGTCCGAGTGACGCACCGCCCGCCGAGGCGGCGTTCGCGCCTGCCCGGCCGGCTTTGAAGCGGCGCTGCCCTGACGCCGCCCCTGGTATGCAAACGGTTCTGATCGCGTTGCTGCGTTTCTACAAGGTTGCCGTGAGTCCGCTGCTCGGCAACCGTTGCCGTTTTTATCCTTCCTGTTCGGAATACGCGCGCGAGGCAATCCAGTATCATGGCGCCGCGCGCGGCGCGTATCTCGCCGTCAGGCGCGTGTGCCGATGCCACCCGTTTTCCGCGGGCGGCGTCGACCTCGTTCCGCCGCCCACCTCCGACACACGCGCTCGCGGCCAGGCCGAAGCGCGGTCCCATCGACTCTGAGACAACGCATGGATATCAAACGCACCGTCCTATGGGTGATCTTCTTCATGTCAGCTGTCATGCTGTACGACAACTGGCAGCGGTCCCATGGACGCCCGTCGATGTTCTTCCCGAACACCACGCAGACGGCCCCGGCGGCAGCAGGCGGCGCATCCGGCACCGGCGCGGCCGGTAACGCCTCGACCACGGCCGGCGGCGTGCCCGCGGCGGCCACCGGCGCGGCGCCCGCGACGACGGCCCCGGCCGCGCAGGCGCAGCTCGTGAAGTTCTCGACCGATGTGTACGACGGCGAGATCGACACGCGCGGCGGCACGCTCGCGAAGCTGACGCTGAAGAAGCAGGGCGACGGCAAGCAGCCGGACCTGTACATCACGCTGTTCGACCACACGGCCGGCCACACGTACCTCGCCCGCACGGGCCTGCTCGGCGGCGACTTCCCGAACCACAACGACGTCTACACGCAGGTCAACGCGGGCGCGACGACGCTGGCGGGCGACCAGAACGCGCTGAAGCTGTCGTTCGAATCGCCGGTGAAGGGTGGCGTGAAGGTCGTGAAGACGTACACGTTCACGCGCGGGAGCTACGTGATCGGCGTCGACACGAAGATCGACAACGTCGGCGCCGCGCCGGTGTCGCCGACGGTCTACATGGAACTCGTGCGCGACAACACGCCGGTCGAGACGCCGATGTTCTCGCATACGTTCCTCGGGCCGGCGGTCTACACGGATACGAAGCACTTCCAGAAGATCGACTTCGGCGACCTGGACAAGAACAAGGCGAACTTCGAGAAGTCGGCCGACAACGGCTGGGTCGCGATGGTGCAGCACTACTTCGCGTCGGCGTGGATTCCGCAGCAGGGCGTGAAGCGTGACATCTATGCGGAGAAGATCGATCCGTCGCTGTACCGCGTCGGCGTGAAGCAGCCGGTCGCGGCGATCGCGCCGGGCCAGTCGGCCGACGTGTCGGCGCGCCTGTTCGCCGGCCCGGAAGAAGAGCGCATGCTGGAAGGCATCGCGCCGGGCCTGGAGCTGGTGAAGGACTACGGCTGGGTGACGATCATCGCGAAGCCGCTGTTCTGGCTGCTCGAGAAGATCCACGGCTTCGTCGGCAACTGGGGCTGGGCGATCGTGCTGCTCACGCTGCTGATCAAGGCCGTGTTCTTCCCGCTGTCGGCCGCGAGCTACAAGTCGATGGCGCGCATGAAGGAAATCACGCCGCGCATGCAGGCGCTGCGCGAACGCTTCAAGAGCGATCCGCAGAAGATGAACTCGGCACTGATGGAGCTGTACAAGACCGAGAAGGTCAATCCGTTCGGCGGCTGCCTGCCGGTCGTGATCCAGATCCCGGTGTTCATCTCGCTGTACTGGGTGCTGCTCGCGTCGGTCGAAATGCGCGGCGCGCCGTGGATTCTGTGGATCCACGACCTGTCGCAGCGCGATCCGTTCTTCATCCTGCCGGTGCTGATGGCCGTGTCGATGTTCGTGCAGACGAGCCTGAACCCGACGCCGCCGGACCCGGTCCAGGCGAAGATGATGAAGTTCATGCCGATCGCGTTCTCGGCCATGTTCTTCTTCTTCCCGGCCGGTCTCGTGCTGTACTACGTCGTGAACAACGTGCTGTCGATCGCGCAGCAGTACTACATCACCCGCACGATCGGGGCCGCGAAGAAAACCGCCTGACGGCGGGCCGGCGCGGGGGCGGCAACGGGCCGCCCGCGTCGCCGGCCGCGAAGATGCAAAAAAGCCGCATGGCCTTCGGGTCATGCGGCTTTTTGTTTGGCGCGGCGGTGTTCAGCGTTTCGGCGAATCGCCGTAGAACTGCTCGATCAGCTCCTGGACGAGGTAGCGGTGGTGCGGCGACAGCGCCTCGATCTTCGACGCGAGTTCGATCGTCTCGGGCGTCGGCGGATAGCGCTCGTCACGCGGCAGCGGTTGCGGCGTCGTGCGCGCCGCGGCGTTCGGCGACGGGCCGTAGTGCAGCCAGTGGAGTTCGACGCGCAGCCATTCCGCGAGCGTGCGCAGCTTGTCCTGCGTCGGAATGGTGCGCCCCGTCAGCCATTTGTGCGCCGTCTGCGGCGATACCTGATGCTCGCCGCGATGGCGAAGATTGAATTGGTTGGCGAGCTCCGTCGCACCCGTGATCTTGTGCGGGCTGCGCTGCAAGGCGAATTTCAGGCGCTCGGAGAACGCCTTTTTCTCTTCGGATGTCGGCATGGGGGAGATTGTGCATTTCGACTAACGGCACCCAGACAACCAATTGAGATAAACGTATCTCATTCGGACGAATCCCAAGCTAATCCCGAAGCGATGGCCGGCTGCGGGGAGCGGGCGCGGGTCGCCCCGATTGGCCATACTTGTCCGAAACGGGGTGTATGTAATCGGGTTCGACTAGTATTTGTCTTATCTCTTTCGGGATAAATTAAGGGGAGTCCGAAGCATCGTGCGGCTGCGGTGGCGGGTGTGCCGGCACGCTACAATGCCGGCGTCCCGATGCCCGCGCGCCGATGCCGCACGGGCTGGCCGTTCCACCGCTGAACCTCCGATTGCCATGCTTGCTACCGATTCCGATCCGATCGTCGCCATTGCCACCGCCGCCGGTCGGGGCGGCATCGGCGTCGTCCGCGTGTCGTTCGGGAGGGGCGGCGAGGCGGCGGCGCTGCCGCTGATCGACGCGCTGTGCGGGCAACGCCTCGCGCCGCGTCATGCGAGCTACGTGCCGTTCCTCGACGCGCACGGCGCGCCGCTCGACCGCGGCATCGCGCTGTATTTCCCGGCGCCCCATTCGTACACGGGCGAGCATGTGCTCGAGCTGCAGGGGCACGGCGGGCCGATCGTGATGCAGCTGCTGCTGCAGCGCTGCCTGGACGCCGGGCGCGGGGTCGGGCTGCGGCTCGCGGAGCCGGGCGAATTCACGCGGCGCGCGTTCCTGAACGACAAGCTGGATCTCGCGCAGGCCGAGGCGGTGGCCGACCTGATCGAGGCGAGCACCGAGGCGGCGGCGCGCTCGGCCGGGCGTTCGCTCGACGGCGCGTTCTCGCGGCAGATCCACGTGCTCGTCGACGACGTGATCACGCTGCGGATGCTGGTCGAGGCGACGCTGGATTTCCCGGAAGAGGAGATCGACTTTCTCGAGGCGGCGGACGCGCGCGGCAAGCTCGCGCGCATCCGCGAGCAGCTCGCGCACGTGCTCGGCGATGCGCGGCAGGGCGCGCTGCTGCGCGAGGGCCTGTCGGTCGTGCTCGCCGGGCAGCCGAACGTCGGCAAGTCGTCGCTGCTGAATGCGCTGGCCGGCGCGGAGCTCGCGATCGTCACGCCGATCGCCGGCACGACGCGCGACAAGGTCGCGCAGACGATCCAGGTCGAGGGCATTCCGCTGCACATCATCGATACGGCGGGGTTGCGCGAGACCGAAGACGAAGTCGAGCGGATCGGCATTGCGCGCACGTGGAGCGAGATCGAGCGCGCGGACGTCGTGCTGCATCTGCTCGATTCGCAAAGCGGGATGACGGCGGACGACGAGGCGATCGCGGCGCGGTTCCCGGCGGGCGTGCCGGTCGTGCGCGTGCTGAACAAGACGGACCTGACCGGCGCGCCGGCGTCGGTCGCGCATCCGGCGGCGGAGGGGGATCTCACCGAGGTGCATCTGTCGGCGAAGCGGGGTGACGGGATCGATATGCTGCGCGGTGAGCTTCTGCGGATTGCGGGCTGGCAGGCGGGGGCGGAGGGCGTGTATCTCGCGCGCGAGCGGCACCTGATCGCGCTGCGCTCGGCGCAGGAACATCTCGCGCAGGCGGCCGATCATGCGGAGCAGCGCGCGCAGTCGCTCGATTTGTTCGCGGAGGAGCTGAGGCTCGCGCAGGAACAACTCAATGCGATTACCGGGGAATTTACGTCGGATGACCTGCTGGGGGTGATTTTCAGCAGGTTTTGTATCGGGAAATAGCCGGTCACCCAAGATGGGCATGTCGTCGGACCCGATCGAGAAGGCCCTGGCGCAGTCGATCAAGGGTGTTAAGGGTGTTTACAACCGGGCCGAGTATGCCGACGAGCATAGGAAGATCCTCCAGCTTTGGGCCGGTTTGTGGAGGCCCAGGGGAGAGCGGAAAGTTGCGATTGGTAACTTCGGCGGAGCTGCGCGAGAGGGCCAGCGATCGGCAGCTCAAATTTACTAAACTTTTAGGCATCAAAATTTAGTAAGCTAAACCGTAATTAATGTTTTGTTAGGCATTGCCTAACCCTGTTAAACGTTAGCGGGCCAACTCTTAGCTATGACGGATCGAACAGCCGGTACGTACGTCGAGGGATCTCTGGCGACAGAGCGCTATAGAGCGTTCATTCCTCATCCGTTACCGCCTGACCCTGCGGTAGCCATTGATTCCGAGATGTTCATGCTGCTCGAACATGCGAATCGTGCCCTCGGTAGGCTTGACGGCTTGGCGTCGTTGTTTCCGGACCCGGACCTCTTCATCTACTTCTACGTACGGAAAGAGGCCCTGCTTTCCAGCCAGATCGAGGGTACACAATCTTCGCTGTCGGATCTGCTGTTGTTCGAGAATGAGGAAGTCCCCGGCGTACCGCTCGATGACGTTCAGGAAGTGTCCTGCTACGTCGCAGCGATGAACTATGGACTCGAGCGGCTTCGTAGCGGATTTCCGATTTCGCTTCGGTTGATGCGAGAAATTCACCGGAAACTGCTGAACAACGGACGCGGGGCGGAGAAGGACCCCGGCGAGTTCAGGCGGCATCAAAACTGGATCGGAGGGAGCCGTCCCAGTTTGGCTATGTTCGTGCCGCCTCCCCCTGATCGACTTCAGCAATGCCTCGACGAGTTCGAACGGTTCTTGCACGAAGATCCGCCGACAGTACCGCTGCTCGTAAAGGCAGCCATGGCACACGCGCAATTTGAAACGATCCACCCGTTCTTGGATGGGAATGGCCGCCTCGGCCGCTTGCTCATCACCCTGTTGCTATGCGCAGAGGATGCGATGTCCCAGCCGATCCTCTATCTCAGCTTGTACTTCAAAGCCAATCGAGATGAGTACTACCAGCGACTTCAACTGGTGCGGGAACGGGCTGATTGGGAAGGGTGGATTAAGTTTTTCCTGCAAGGAGTCAAGGAAACGTCCGAGCAAGCTGCGGCGGCGGGGCGCCGAATTCTGACGATCTTCGATGAGGATCGAAAGCAAATCGATCAGTTGGGGCGCGCTAGCGGTTCAGCCATGCGGCTGTTCCAGGCACTCCAACGCAAGCCGATGCTGACGATTCCTACCGCTGCCGAGAGACTGCAACTTTCTCAGCCAGCGGTCACGGCGGCATTTGCGAACCTTGCTCAACTCAATATCGCGAGCGAAGCGACTGGCCGCCAGCGTGGTCGCGTCTTTGTGTACAACCGATACCTTGCGGAACTCGCTCAAGGCACAGAGCCGATTGCGCGCTAGGGGCGTACCTTCACGGTACGCAGGCAGAGCATGACCGTTGCCTGACGGTATCAGGCGCATGCGGTGCTGGAGGGTGCGGGAACACCGACCAGCACCTGACCACGAAACCTTTAGTGGAGGTTGTCATGGCTGGTACTCATTCTAGCGTTGGCAGTGGAACCAATCCGAAAGCTTGGACAAAAAAGAGTGGAAGCAGATTAAATCGAACACAATGGGCAAGAACAAATTTGCCGATCGGATCTTCGAGCAAATCGAGGCGGCCCCTGCGTTGATCTCAAAGGACGATGTTCAATCAATCGAAAATGTCATCGCGAGGGATTCATTCCGAAGGGCTGCTCTGTTATTTGCCACTTCGTCCGGAGCTGAGCTTTGCAGGAAGATCGAAAACGACAGGGAATTTGCGCGTGCAGTTGCCCATGTCCACGAGGAGCTTGGGAGCGTCGTGGAGCGTTACCGGGAACTCGCCAGCCTAATTCATACCGTTGACGCTCGCTTGATGATTGCGCTCTGTGGTCGTGAAGATATGCAAGAGATCATCCAGGAGGTACGCCAAGAAGGGGCGTAAATCGAGGCTTAGGCGACGTTTGCCGCTACCAGCCGATCGCCTGACTTTCTCCGATGGACACCGAGATGAACGCTCTTCCAATGGCCGGTGCCGTGCCACGCGGCATGGACAAGGAAAAAGTAGCGTCCCTGGCGCGCCGGAAATTCGCCGGGGCGCTGGCCAACGACACCAAGTGGAACGAACTGATTGCCTTCGTTCGCGGCCTGAATGGCTGGCGGCCCTCGTACCGGTCAAAGTGGGTCAACGGTTACGTGACGGGATGGGATGTCGAGTGGTTCTACCATCTGCCATTCCCGTTCGTGGGCGTCGAGTGGTTCGAAATCGGGCTGCATGAGCAGGCGTCGCCCGGACATGAGGTGACGGATCACTCGGCGCTGGTGCTGGGCAAGCTCGCCGAGATTGGCTTCGAGTTCGAGGCCAGAGACGATGTGGCCAGAATCTGGGGCTACGCCCCGAAGTCTTATGAAGACTTTCCGCCCGGGTAGGTTCCGCATCGAAGCGAGCGGCAGACAGAAGCCACCGAGAAGTAACCGGCAGCCGATTGAGAATTGGATTCGGGCCGCCAGCGGCGCGGGCGATTCTCCGCAGCGCTAAGCAACTCGAACATCCGCTTCATCACACGCGCGCGAAACGATCTCGCCAGGTTCGACTATCGCCGCGCTCAATCCCAATCCCGATGATGATGGTGGTAATACCCGCCACCACCGTAATACCCGCCTTCAGGCACCACGATGCAGCCGCTCAGCAGCACGGCGACACCGGCAATCAGTAAAAAGGTTTTCTTCATGGCGCTCACCTGCTCGGGTTCAATATGGAACCCAGCATAGCGAGCGTCCGCAACACCGGCTGTAAGCGTTCGTTTCCCCGTTCCGAAATCCGTAACGGCGCATTATTCCGGTCAAAACGCCCGATCGCACCGGCGGTTCACACGGTCATGATCCGGTTGCGCCCGGCATCCTTCGCACGATATAGCGCGGCGTCGGCCGCTTCGATCAGCGCATCCGGCATCGACAATTCGTCGGGCGAGACAGTCGCGCAGCCGACGCTGACGGAGACGCGCCCCGTCGGCGTATGCGTCGGAAGATTGAGCCGCAGCACGGCCTCGCGTGCTTCTTCCGCGACGAGCCGCGCGCCGCGCACGCCGGTGTTCGGCAGCACGATCGCGAATTCCTCGCCGCCATAGCGCGCGACGAGATCGGCGGGCCGGCGCACGACGCCCGTCAGCGCATTCGCGACGGCGATCAGGCAGGCATCGCCCTTCACGTGGCCGAACGCGTCGTTGTACGCCTTGAAGTGATCGACGTCGACCATCAGCAGCGACAGCGGCTCGGCTTGCCGCCGCGCCTGCAGGAACAGCAGGTGGAAATGATCGTTGAAGTGGCTGCGGTTGTAGACGCCCGTCAGCCCGTCGCGCGCGGACGAACGCATCAGCGTCGTGTGCGCCTCGAAGAGCCGCTGGTACATCATCGTCACCTCCCACGCGAGCACGCAGACGAGCACGCCGGGCGTGAACATGCTGAACACGCGCGCCACGTACCAGCCGACCGTGAAGCGGTTCGTGCTCAGCAGGTTCAGCGTGGTGTCGGTGGTGCACGCGAGCATCGCGATCGCGAGCCACAGGTCGAGCGTCGTGCGCAGCCGGCCGGTGAGCAGCACGAAGGCGAGCGCGCTCACGTTGAGCGTCCAGACGACGAGCGCGACCGGATTGACCGGCATCACGGCCGTGTCGCCGGGCGGACGGAAGGCGGGCGGCAGCGGCACGTTCAGCGCCAGCACGCACAGCAGCGCGGCCGCGAGCGCGGGGCCGCCGATCAGTGCGATCGTCCACCGGCGGGTGCGCTGCACGCTGATCGGCGAGCGCACCATGCGTTCCCGCGCGAACAGCGCCAGCATCACGAAGCACGGAAAGCCGCCGTGCCAGAAGATCCACATCCACGCGGCGCTTTGCGGCAGCGCGCCGAACAGGCCGCGTGGCGCGAACACGCCGGGAAAAGTCAGCAGCTGCAGCGCGACGGCGAGCGCGGTGAACGCGTAGGCGCCGCCGAGCGCACCGAGCACGGGTTGTCGCGACACGGTGAATTGCGCGCCGAGGAAGAACGCGGCAATGCTGGCGGTGGAGAACACGGTCAGCGCGCACATCGGCATGAACGGTTCGACCGCGGGCAGCGCGACGTTCGCATGCGGCGCGGCGACGCCGAGCGCAAGCAGGATGACGAGCGCGGACAGCGCGCCGAACCAGAACTGCCGCCGCGTGGTGTGCTGGATCAGGATGCCTTCCATGAGGTCTCCGACGCGCTTGCGCGCATGCGCCCGGCCGGTGCGCCGGGCGTGTGCGTCCCGGCCGCCGCGCGACCGGTGCGGCCCGATCCTAGCGCGTTATTGGCGCGCGCTCAAATCCCCAGACCAGGACCGTAGTTGCCGGCGACCCAGCGGGTGACCGCGTCGATGTCCGCGTAGTCCTGTTCGGGCAGCCCGTCGAGCATCGTCAGCACTTCGTTGCTGGCGCCCGCGTCGCGCGCGGCGTCGACGATCGCGTCCTTGTTGGCGGGATAGGTGATGCCGGCCAGCACGTCGGCGATCTGCAGGTCGATCGTTTCGTGCGGGATATCCGGCTTCCGGGAAGATGGCCTGTCGTTCACGTCAGCGCCTCGCAATCGGATCGAAACGGGAATCGAAACGGGCCGCACGTCGGCAACGGGGCAACGGTGGCATGCGCGCCCGGCCCGCCCGCGCGCGGCGGTGCATGCAGGCTTCACGCCCGCATGGCGGCGGGTGCGGAAGGTCGGCATCCGGCTGGCGCGAAACCGTCAATGTCCGCGCCGCACGCGGCGCCACGGATGCTTCCAGTCGATGTGCGGTGCATCCTCGTCGCGCGGATGCTGGCGCCGGTGTTCCTGCCAGAGTTCATCGGAAAACAGCACGGCCACGATCACGAGCGGCAGCACCAGAAACACACCGAGTATCACTTGCTCGATCACGATAGCCTCCATGACGGTGGCAGGAACCCTTTTTCCATTCTAGGCTCTGTACTTCGGCCTTCCTTCATTTTCTTACCGTGCGTCCGGGGAGCAATCGGGGCTGGGCCCGACAGGGTCGCCCCGTGCCCCGGCGCGCGCCACGACGAGTCTGACGATGCAAATACAGAACGACACCCGCACGCTCGCGCTGCGGCCGCTCGAGCGCCAGAACCTGCGTTTCGTGCACGAACTGAACAACGACGCGAAGATCATGCGCTACTGGTTCGAGGAGCCGTATGAAACCTTCGCGGAGCTGTCGCAGCTCTACGATCGCCACGTGCACGACCAGCGCGAGCGCCGTTTCGTCGCGGTCGACCGGCAAGGGGAACTGGTCGGCCTCGTCGAGCTGATCGAGCTCGACTACATCCACCGCCGCGGCGAATTCCAGATCATCATCGCGCCGCAGTGCCAGGGCCGCGGCTATGCGGGGCAAGCCACGCGCCTCGCGGTCGAATACGCGTTCAAGGTGCTGAACCTGCGCAAGCTGTACCTGATCGTCGATACGTCGAATGCGGCGGCGATCCACGTTTATGAAAAATGCGGGTTCCAGCGCGAAGCGGAATTGATCGAGGAATTCTTCGGCAACGGCGCGTATCACAACGCTTACCGGATGTGCCTGTTCCAGCGCGATTATTTCGAACGACAAAATACTGCGTGACGCATGCCCGCCCGGCGGCACGCGATTCCGCGGTGCCGCATGCGGGCGGGAGATACGGGTAAATGCCAGTATTCGCCGATCTGGCATTTTTCTTGTATGCGATAAATCGCATGGCGCACCGCAGTAATGCGCCTGTGTTTTCGCCTGACTTTATGTGCGGTGCATCAAAATAATCCGGACGTCGAAATGGATTATCCAAACCGTTCAATCGACGCGATGACAATTCGATGAACGCCTTGCCGGGAAAGGCTCCACGGTCCGGCGCCATGTGCGGCTCAAGCATCGGTGCGTTTGAATCGCGACTCGGTGTGCGTGGAAAACATGCGATGCGCAGGGTGCGACAATTCGCCGCTATTGCGAGCGCACAACAAATGTGCTTGCTATCGCTTGCGGGTCTCCTAAGCTCAAACGTGCGGGTTCACCATCACCTTTAAACACATAGCTAACCGCAGCCTGACGCCCGCGAGCATGGGAGACTGAACATGATGAAGCGAACCGCTGTTTTTGTTGCGCTTGTCGGTGCATTTGCCGTGGTGTCGATCGCCCAGGCAGGCGATACCGGCGTGAAGCCGAAGCAGGAAATCCAGCTGACGAAGAACGCGTGGGGCTGCCTGTCGAAAGACAATCTGGATTCCGTACTGAATCACGAACGTGACGGCAAGTCGCAGGCGAAGCAGCAGTACTTCGACGACTTCCGTTGCCTGTCGGTGCCGGAAGGCCAGCGCTTCCGCGTGGTGGCGGTGGATCAGGGCGACGTGCAGTTCGTCAGCGCCGACAACAGCGACCAGCAGGGCCTCTGGACCGATTCACGTTTCATCAAGCAATAACGCCAAGCAACCGCGCGCCGGCAAAGGGCCGGCGGCGCGATCCCGATCACGGCCCGGCCGCCTGCCGGGCCGTTGTGCTGTGCGCGACACGCGGCGGACGCCGGGCTTTCGGTATCATCACGACCCGAACTGAATCGATGCCCGCCCGGGCACTTCCCGCATGGCGCTCAAATCCACGATCTACAAAGCCGAACTGCAAATTGCCGACATGGATCGGCATTACTACGGCGACCACGCGTTGACGGTGGCCCGCCATCCGTCCGAAACCGACGACCGGATGATGGTGCGCATCGCCGCGTTCGCGCTGTTCGCGCACGAGCGGCTCGAGTTCTGCAAGGGGCTGTCCGATACCGACGAGCCCGATCTCTGGCAGAAGGACCTGACGGGCGCGATCGACGTCTGGGTCGACGTCGGCCAGCCCGACGAGCGGCGCATCTCGAAGGCGGCGGGCCGCGCCGGGCAGGTGACGGTGATCGCGTACGGCGGCAAGACGTCGGACATCTGGTGGCAGGGCGTGCGCAGCAAGGTCGAGCGGCTGCGCAACGTGCAGGTGCTGTCGCTGGCCGACGGCGTCGCGGCCGCGCTCGGGCGGCTCGCCGAGCGGACGATGCGCCTGCAGTGCACGGTGCAGGACGGCGCCGCGTGGATCTCGAGCGCGGACCACGATCCGGTCGCCGTCGAATGGACCTTCCTCAAGGCGCGCGCCGACGCATGACGCGGTGACGCGCGGGCCGGCCGCGCTCACGCGATGGCGGCGGGCGGCCCCTTGAGTTCCAGCATGTTGCCTTCGGGATCGAACAGGTAGATCGACGGGCCGTAGCCGTCGGCGCCGTAGCGCTCCTGGACGGCGCCCGGCTGCACGCCGTGCGCGGCGAAATGGGCGGCGAGCGCCTGCGGATCGAACGGCTCGACGCGCAGGCACAGATGATCGAGGTTGCGTCCGGCGCCGGGCGGCCCGCTGTCGGGCCGGTCGATCTTCCCGCCGACGGCGAGCAGGTCGATCAGCGCGGCGCCGGCGCGCAACTGCACGAGGCCGAGATCCGGCTGTTCCTTTTCCACGTGGCAGCCGACGGCGTCGCAGTAGAAGCGCGTCATCGCGGCCATGTCGGTCACGCGAAGCACGATGTGATCGATTCCGCGGAGGGTGGGTTTCATGGATGAACGCTCCTTCGAGGGCAGGGTTCATCGAGTGTAGACCACCGCGCCAGCGGCGCCCGCGCGAACGCGGCAGAATCGACAGACGAAAAAAAGCCCGCTCACGAGGAACGGGCTTAATCCATATCAGGAGGAGACATGGAGGAGACAGTTCCAACTATACACATCGCGATGGTGCGACGCAATATTATTTGTGTCAAAAAACGTCAGGACGGCGATTTGTCGCAGCCGCACTGCAACATGGCGATGGTTTTTGGAGCATGTCCCCCATTTTCCACGGCGAATCACAGAGCAAGATTCAGGGCGCGACGGTGCGCGCGGCTGGCTAGAGTAGGCACCGTCTACACTGAGAGTGCGAGGTTCCGATGAAATCCGCCTATCCGACCGACGACGCCCGCTGGGATGCCGTGACCGCCCGCGATCCGCACGCGGACGGCGCGTTTTTCTATGCGGTGCGCACCACCGGCGTGTTTTGCCGCCCGACCTGCGCGTCGCGGCTGCCGCGGCGCGAACATGTCGCCTTCTTCGATGATCCCGCCGCCGCGCGGGCTGCCGGGTTCCGGCCCTGCAAGCGCTGCCAGCCCGAGGGGCTGCCGCGCGAGCTCGAGATCGTCAATCGCGCGTGTGCGGTGCTCGACGCGCACCCCGAGCGGCTCACGCTCCAGCAACTGAGCGATGCCGTGCACGTGAGCCCGTTCCACCTGCAGCGGCTGTTCAAGCGCGTGGTGGGCGTGTCGCCGCGGCAGTACCAGGCCGCGCAGCGCGGCGCGGCGTTGCGGCAGGCGCTGCAAAGCGGCCAGCCGGTCACGCAGGCCGCGGTCGACGCCGGTTTCAATTCGCCGTCGCGGCTGTATGCATCGGTGCCGCGCGAGCTGGGGATGGCGCCGTCGGCGTTCCGCCGGCAGGGCGCCGGGCTGCGGATCGACTACGCGACCGCGCCGACGCCGCTCGGCACCGTGCTCGTCGCCGCGACCGCGCAGGGCATCTGCCGGATCGCGTTCGGCGACGATCCCGCGCCGCTCGTCGCCGCGCTGAAGGACGCGTTCGCGCGCGCGGAGCTGGTCGAGTCGCCGGCGCGGCTCGCGCCGTTCGTCGCGCAGATCGGTGCGTATCTGGACGGCACGCGCCGCGCGTTCGACCTGCCGCTCGACATCGCGCCGACCGCGTTCCAGCAGCGCGTGTGGGAAGCGCTGACGCGCATCCCGTACGGCGAGACGCGCAGCTATTCCGAGATTGCCGAAACGCTCGGCTCGCCGCGCGCGGTGCGGGCGGTGGCGTCCGCGTGCGCGTCGAACCCGGTCGCGCTCGCGATTCCGTGCCATCGTGTCGTACAGAAAGGCGGCGCGCTGGCCGGCTATCGCTGGGGCGTGCGCCGCAAGGCGACGCTGCTCGCGGACGAGGCGCGCCATATACAAGAGGCGGCGGCCGACGCCGCGATTCCGGAGGGCAGTGCAGCTTGAGCGTCGCGATCACCAGAACAACCACGAACGGCGGCGATGCGCCGCCGGCCGCGCAGCTCGAGCTGCGCTTCAAGGCGCCCTACGACTGGGCGCGCGTGCTGCGCTTCTTCAGCGGGCGCGCGATTCCGGGCGTCGAGCAGGTCGCGGACGGCGTCTACCGCCGGATCGTCGACCTGCACGGCGCGCCCGGCCGGCTCACCGTCGCGCGGCATCCGCGCAAGCATTGCCTCGTCGTGACCGTCGACGGCGCGGCCGCGCGCCACGTCGACGACGCGTTCGCGGCGCGCATCGCAGCGATGTTCGACCTGCGCGCCGATCCGGCCGCGATCGGCGGGGAGCTCGCGCGCGACCCGTGGTTCGCGCCGCTCGTCGCGGCCGCGCCGGGGCTGCGCGTGCCGGGCGCGTGGTCGGGCTTCGAGCTCGCGGTGCGCGCGATCGTCGGCCAGCAGGTCAGCGTGAAGGCGGCGACGACGATCGTCGGCCGGCTCGTCGAACGCGCGGGCGAGCGCGTGGTGCACGACGACGACGGCGCGCCCGCGTGGCGTTTCCCTTCGCCGGATGCGCTCGCCGCGTGCGATCTCGCGCGGATCGGGATGCCCGGCAAGCGGGCTGCGGCGCTCACGGGCGTGGCGCGCGCGGTGGCGGCAGGCGACGTGCCGGTCGACCCTGCGCAGGCCGACCTGGCGACGCTGCGGCAGGCGTGGCTCGACCTGCCCGGCATCGGCCCGTGGACCGTCGAATACATCGCGATGCGCGCGTGGCGCGACCCGGATGCGTGGCCGGCGTCCGACCTGGTGCTGATGCAGTCGATCGCCGCGCGCGATCCGTCGCTCGACCGGCTCGCGAGCCAGAAGCGCCGCACCGACGGCTGGCGTCCGTGGCGCGCGTATGCGGCGCTGCATCTGTGGAACGAGGTGGCCGATCGCGCGGGGGCGGCGCGCGGCGGGTGATTCCACGACGCACGCGCCAGCTGTCGGTCGCGTGATCGCGGTGCGTGTGCGCTGACCATCGCGCCTCGATATGCAATCGACGTGAACATGCGCGAAGGTGCAACCATGCGCGCCATGGCGCGCTTGTCTTCGCAGCGACACGCCGCGAGCCGGCGCACATCGGCCATCGCACGGCCGCTTGCCGAGGTCGGCGGAGCGGGGCACACCGGCCGATGTCCGGTTCCCGAAACCAGGTTGCACCATCGGCCTGCGATGCGCTCTGTCGTCGAGCAGACGAATGCGCGAACCACGCATGCGGTATCTGCGCGGCGTTCTCGCAGCCGCCGCAGCGGCCTTCCCAAGCCCGCTCCAACCCGCCCGCCCGCGCCCGGCGCCGCCTCAAGCGCGTGTTTCGGCGAGATGTTAAAGTGCCCGCTACCAACGAAGCGACCAACAATCCTGTCGGCCGCGCGCGAGCGTTCCGCGCGCGGCCGTCCCGCACTTGCGCATTCATGTCGAACACCATGACCATCCGCCAGACCGATTTGCTGCTGGATCGCCTCGACGTGCTGAGCACCGGCCCGACGCGGCAGCACCTGCCCGACGGCCTGCGCGGCATCGAAAAGGAAAGCCTGCGCGTGACGCGCGACGGGATGATCGCGTTCACGCCGCATCCGCGCGCACTCGGTTCGGCGCTCACGCATCCGTCGCTGACGACCGACTATTCCGAAGCGCTGCTCGAACTGATCACCCCCGCCGAACCCGATGCGGCGCTCACGCTCGAACGCCTCGACGAGCTGCATCGCCACGTGTATGCATCGCTCGGCGACGAGATGCTGTGGAACGATTCGATGCCGGGCCTGCTGCCGGCCGACGACGAGATTCCGATCGCCGACTACGGCACGTCGAACATCGGCCGCCTGAAGACCGTGTACCGGCGCGGCCTCGCGTATCGCTACGGCCGCACGATGCAGTGCATCGCCGGCATCCACTACAACTACTCGCTGCATGACGAAGTGTGGCGGCGCCTGCACGCGGAGGAAGGCTCGACCGCGACGCTCGTCGACTACCAGTCCGAACGCTATCTCGCGCAGATCCGCAACTTCCGCCGCACGAGCTGGCTGCTGATGTACCTGTTCGGCGCGTCGCCTGCGCTCGACACGAAATTCCTGCGCGGCAGCCCGCACTCGCTCGACACGTTCGACGCCGACACGCTGTACCGCCCGTATGCGACGAGCCTGCGGATGAGCGATCTCGGCTACTCGAACACGACCGGCCAGGCCGCGCTGCAGGCCGACTACAACACGCTGTCGGGCTATCTCGACGCGCTGTCGAAGGCGGTCAGCGAACCGTATCCGCCGTACGAGGCGATCGGCACGCATCGGGACGGCGAGTGGATCCAGATCAACACGAACGTGCTGCAGATCGAGAACGAGTTCTACTCGACGATCCGGCCGAAGCGCATCACGTATTCGGGCGAGCGCCCGCTGCATGCGCTCGCATCGCGCGGCGTGCAGTACATCGAGGTGCGCTGCCTCGACATCGACCCGTTCGAGCCGACCGGCATCGCGCTCGACACCGCGCGCTTCATCGACGCGTATCTGCTGGTGTGCGCGCTCGAGGCGAGCCCGCCGCTCGATTGCGCGGCGTACCAGGAAGCGAACGCGAACTTCGGCGCCGTGACGATGGACGGCCGCAAGCCGGGCCTCACGCTGTCGCGCGACGGCAGCCCGGTCACGCTGCATGCATGGGCGGACGAGCTGATGGCGAAGATCGAAGCCGTCGGCCGTCGCCTCGACGAGATCCGCGGCGGCGACGAGCATGCGCGCGCCATTGCCGCGCAGCGCGAGAAGCTCGCCGATCCGGAACGCACGCCGTCCGCGCGCGTGCTGCGCACGATGCGCGATCGCAACCAGTCGTTCCTCGCGTTCGCGCGCGCGCAAAGCGAAGCGCATGCCGCGCAGTTCCGCGCGCGGCCGCTACCGGACGACGCGGCGCGCGCCGCGACGGCGCTCGCCGCGCGCTCGCTGGCCGAACAGGCGGAACTGGAAGCGAAGGAAGCCGGTTCGTTCGACGCGTTCGTCGCCGCGTACCGCGCGTACACGCTGAACCGCTTCAGCGTCTGACGATCGCGCACGCGGCCGCGCGCATCGGCGTGCGGACCGCTTGCGCGCGATGCCGATGGCGGCTGCCGGCGCATGCGCGTCGATGCGCGCCGGGCGGCCGGCGCGGGCAGCAGCTGCCGCTGCGTTCCGGCGATGCGTCGGGTGACAGGCGCAGGCGGCTCATCTCACACCCGTTTCAGTGATGCGAGTAGGTCGACGGATCGACGGCCGGCGCCACCTCGCGCCGGCCCGATTCGGCTGTCGCGCGGCCGTTGCGGCCGTAGCCGGCTTCGTCCGCGTGCGCCTGCACGACTTGCTGCATGATCGCCTGCATGTTCTGCGGATAGTCGGGGCTGCCGACCATGGCGGGCCGGTAGCCCGCCGCCGAGAGCTCCGTGAGTTCCTGCCGCACCTGGGCCCGCGTCAGCGGCTGCGAGGATGCTTGCGCATGGGCCGCCGCGGCGCCCATCATCAGGATGCCGATACAAGCAGTACGAACGATTGCCTTCTTCATCTTGCACTCCGGGTCGGTCGCCGCGCACCGAGGCGGCGCGGCATGAATCGATGCGTGCAGTCTAGGCTTCGCATACCCGGGGAAACATCCCGCTGCCGGATAGGCACCTTTGTCGGCTGTGCAAGACTGGCGCCGCGCGTGGCGGGGCCCGATGCGCGGCCGGCCCGTATCAGGCTTGTCCCTCCTTGTAGAAGCGGCGCGCGACGCCTACGCTTTTTAAGTGACCGATCGGTCGGCCGAGCGAAGTCGTTGCGCTGGCAAGGGCCTGGGCGCATGCGTCCACCGGCTGCGCCACCAAGCAAAGGAGACACGATGAACCCCACCGCCGCCCTTCCCGCAGGCATCGTCTTCGCGCAGCCCCTGACGCCGGTCGCCCATTCGCTGCTGCTGTCGTTCCTCGTCGCGGTGATCCCGATCGCGGTCGCGCTCGTCGCGCTCGGCGTGCTGCGCCGCCCCGCCTGGCAGGCGTCGCTCGCGGGGCTGATCGCGGGCCTCGCGGTCGCGATCGGCGCGTGGGGCATGCCCGCCGGCCTCGCGTTCGACGCGGTCGCCGCGGGCATGGCGCTCGCCGTGGTGCCGGTGATGTGGATCGTCTTCAACGCGTTGCTGCTCTACAACATCGCGGTGAAATCGGGCCGCTTCGACCAGTTCCGCCAATGGATGCTCGACCACCTGCCCGACGACCGCCGCCTCGTGCTGCTGGTCGTCGCATTCTCGTTCGGCTGCCTGCTCGAAGGGATCTCGGGCTTCGGCACGCCGGTCGCGATCACGAGCGCGCTGCTGATCGCGCTCGGCTTCCCGGCGATAGAGGCGCTCACGTACACGCTGCTGTTCAACACCGCGCCGGTCGCGTTCGGCGCGCTCGGCGTGCCGATCACCGTGCTCGGCGCGGTCACGTCGCTGCCGCCCGCGACGCTCGGCGCGATGGTTGGTCGCCAGCTGCCGTTCTTCGCGCTGCTGCTGCCGTTCTACGTGGTCGGCGCGTACGGCGGCATGCGCTCGATCGCGCGGCTGTGGCCCGCGCTGCTGGTGTCGGGCGGCAGCTTCGCGATCGCGCAGTTCGTCACGTCGAACTTCCTCGGCTATCAGCTCACCGACGTGCTGTCGTCGCTCACGTCGCTGATCGTGACGATCGGCTTCCTGCGGATGTGGAAGCCGCAACCCGATCCGCAATACGCGATCGCGCGCGCCACGCCCGCGAACGGCGGCGCGCGCATCGGCTACGGCGGCTGGCTGCCGTGGCTCGTCGTGTCGGTGGTCGTGATCATCTGGGTACGCGCGAACATCGCGGCGATCGGCGACGTGAAAATCCCGTGGCCGGGGCTGCACAACGCCGTGTACGTCACGCTCTATCACAAGCCGTACGCGGCGATCTGGGATTTCCAGCCGCTCGGCACCGGCACCGCGATCCTGCTGTCGGCGCTCGTCACCGCCGCGTGGACGCGCACCGGCGTCGGCGATTTCGCCGGCTGCGTCGCGAAGACGTGGCGGCAGACGCGCATCGCGATCGTCACGGTGATGATGATCGTCGGGCTCGGCTATCTGCTGAACTACTCGGGCATCAGCTACACGCTCGGCACCGGCGTCGCGTCGACCGGCGCGCTGTTCCCGCTCGTGTCGGCGTCGCTCGGCTGGATCGCGGTGTTCCTGTCCGGCAGCGACACGTCGGGCAACGCGCTGTTCGGCAACCTGCAGGTGGTGGCCGCGCGCCAGCTCGGCCTCGATCCGGTGCTGATGGCCGCGACCAACTCGTCCGGCGGCGTGATGGGCAAGATGATCTCGCCGCAGAACATCGCGACCGGCGTGTCGACGACGGACCTGAAGGGGCAGGAGGGCGTCGTGTTCGCGCGCACCTTCTGGCACAGCGTGATCCTCACACTGCTGCTCGGCGTGCTCGTGTTCCTGCAGCAGCACGTGCTGACATGGATGATTCCGGCGCTGCCGAAGTGAGTGCGATTGCCGCCCGCGTTCAGCGCGCCGTCGCGCGGCGGGTGCGCGGTGTGGCGGCGGCCGCCGCGCGGGCCGGCACGATGCACGCGAGGAACGCGGCGATCGCGGGGCTGTGGCGGCGCGCCTTCAGGTAGTACACGTATTCGTCGATCGTCGTGTCGACGCCGCGCAGCGCGACGATCCGCAGGTCCGGATGCGATTCGGCCTCGCCGCGCGGGAACAGGCTGCCGCCGACGCCATGCAGGATCGCCTCGCGGATCGCTTCGCGGCTGCCGATCTCCGCGACCGACACTGGCGCGACGCCGGCCGCCGCGAGGATCGCCTCGGTGCAGCGGCGCGTGACCGAGCCTTCCTCGCGCAGCAGCAATCGCACGTCGGCGAGCCGCGCCGCATCGATCGCGTCGAAGCGCGCGAGCGGATGCGTGCGATGCACGACGAGCACCAGCGGGTCGGTGGAGATCACCTGCCGCTCGAGGCCGTCCGCGTCGTTGAACTGCGACGACACCGCGAGATCGATGCGGAACTCGTGCAGCGCCTGCAGCATTTCCTCGGAATTGCCGATCCGGCACGTGAGCGCGATCGACGGGTGCGCGTTCGAGAAGCGCCCGACCGCCTCCATGATGTAGTACGGCCCGGTCGCGCCGAGCCGCAGATGGCCTTCGAACAGCCCGCCGACGTTGCGCAGCATGATGTCGGCCTGCGCCTCGAGCGCGATCATCTGCTCGATCAGCGGCAGCAGCCCGACGCCGGTCTCGGTGACTTCGAGCCGGCGGCCGCTGCGATGGAACAGCTCGACGCCGTACACCTGCTCGACTTGCCGGATTTGCGCGGCGATGGTCGGCTGGCTCACGCCGAGATGCCGCGCCGCGCGCGTGATGCTGCCCTGCCGGACGGTCGCGTGGAACGCCTTCAGCTGATCGAACACGACATCGCCTTTTGCTTCTTCATGCGCGCGAGCGTAGCGCACGCTTGTGTCGGCCGCATGAAAGGAACCGCGTGCGCCGCTTCGAAAAAAAGCTGGGGGTGACCGCAAGAAACCTGCGGGAACCGGTCACGTCGGGGACATGCCGGTGCGGGGTAATGACGGTCATGCGCACCGAGCCGCCGGCCACGCCGGCGCCGGTGTCCACTTTCCCCACCGACCCACAGGATCTTCTTCATGTCCTCGAACAACCGACGCGATTTCCTGCGCCTCGCCGCCCAGTCGGCGGGGGCGATGGCCGCCTATGCGGGCTTCCCGCCCGCGATCCGCAAGGCGCTCGCGATGCCTGCCGCGTCGCGCACCCGCACGATCCAGGACGTCGAGCACGTCGTGATCTTCATGCAGGAAAACCGCTCGTTCGACCACTACTTCGGCGGGCTGCGCGGCGTGCGCGGCTTCGACGACCCGCGCCCGCACCTGCTGCCGAGCGGCGCGCCGGTCTGGCGCCAGCCGCCGGCCGCCGTGCACACGAAGAACTACCATGCGCGCGGCCTCGACCCGGCGGCGCCGTACGTGCTGCCGTTCTACCTCGACCCGAAGCAGACCACCGAATTCCAGCCGGGCACCAACCACGGCTGGAGCAGCGGCCACCTCGCCTGGAACAGCGGCCAGTGGGACCAGTGGGTGAACCAGAAGCAGGACGTGCTGACGATGGGCTACCTGAAGCGCCAGGACCTGACCTATCACTACGCGCTCGCCGACGCATTCACGATCTGCGACGCGTACTTCTGCTCCGCGCACGCCGACACCGCGCCGAACCGCATCTACCTGTGGACCGGCACGGTCGATTCGCGCAACGTATACGGCACGCAGCCGAACGGCCCCGGCATCGGCGAGCGCAACAACGTGAACGGCTACACGTGGACCACATACGCCGAGCGTCTCGAGAACGCGAACGTGAGCTGGAAGGTGTACCAGGGCGGCACCGGCATCCCGGGCGACCCGACCGACAACTACACCGACAACTCGCTGATGTTCTTCAAGCGCTTCCAGGTGCAGCAAGGCGCGAGCGGCCCGCTCGTCGACAAGGGCGCGTCGAACCATACGCTCGCGGAACTGAAGGCCGACGTGCAGGCGAACCGCCTGCCGCAGGTGTCGTGGATCGTCGCGCCGTACAAGTACAGCGAGCATCCGCAGGCGTCGCCCACCGACGGCGCGTTCTACATCAACACGGTGCTCGAGGCGCTCACGTCGAACCCGGACGTGTGGGCGAAGACGGTGTTCATCCTCAACTACGACGAGAACGACGGCCTGTTCGACCACGTCGTGCCGCCGGTGCCGCCCGTCACGAGCGGCGTGAACGGCCAGGGC
Source organism: Burkholderia pyrrocinia (assembly GCA_001527685.1). Lineage (GTDB taxonomy): Bacteria > Pseudomonadota > Gammaproteobacteria > Burkholderiales > Burkholderiaceae > Burkholderia > Burkholderia pyrrocinia_D. The sequence goes on along the minus strand of LOZU01000114.1, from coordinate 18,598 downwards.
GTGGTGTCGGCGAACCTGCTGTCGAACCTCGGCGACGAATTCCTCGACCTGAACAAGTACCCGGGCGAGATGAGCCCGCTCGTGCCGGGCGCGGACCCGGGCGGGATCCAGCCGATCGGCCTCGGGCCGCGCGTGCCGCTGATCATCATCTCGCCGTGGACGAAGGGCGGCTGGGTGTGCTCGGAGACGTTCGACCACACGTCGGTGCTGCGCTTCCTCGAGGCGCGCTTCGGTGTGAAGGAGCCGAACATCAGCGCATGGCGCCGCTCGGTGTGCGGCGACCTGACGTCGGCGTTCGACTTCTCCGGCAAGCCGGATACGGCGACGGTGAGCTTCCCGGTGCCGCAGCATCTCGCGACGGCCGGCCAGGCGTACCAGGTGCCGGCGCAGCAGGCGATGCCGTCGCAGGAGCCCGGCACGCGTCCGGCGCGCGCGCTGCCGTACGAGCTGTTCGTGCACGGCCGCGTGAACAGCCACGACGGCAACGTGTGGCTCGACTTCGCGAACACCGGCGACGCCGGCGCGGCGTTCTACGTGTACGATCGCGGCAACCCGTCGAGCCTGCCGCGCCGCTATGCGGTGTCGGCCGGCGACAAGCTCGCCGATTGCTGGAACACGTCGGCCGCGCAGGGCGACTATCACCTCGCGGTGTACGGCCCGAACGGCTACTTCTGCGAATTCCAGGGCAACACGAAGCGCGCGATGGACGGCCGTCACGCGAACCCGGAAGCGAAGCTCGGCTACGACGTGCGCAACCGCCACGTGTACCTGCGGCTGCGCAACAGCGGCAGCGCGACGTGCCGCGTGGTGGTCGACAACGCGTACAGCCACGCGCACGCGCGCAGCTACACGCTGGAGCCGGGCCAGCACGTCGAGGATCACTGGGAACTCGGCTCGAGCCACGGCTGGTACGACCTGAACATCGTCGCGACCACGACGGGCGGCGCGAGCGACAAGGTCGTGCGCCGCTTCGCCGGGCACGTCGAGACCGGCCGGCCGAGCCAGAGCGACCCGGGGCCGGTGAAGGGCTGACGGGCGCGCGTCGCGATGCCGGGCGGGGCAGCCTGCCGGCATCGCGGCGGCCGGCGGAATGGCCGTTTGGAGACTGAAAACTGTTGACAATGTGTGGGCTCGGGCGTATATAACGGTCATTCGCCGATCTGGCGCCCCCGTTTTCCACCGCAGCCCTGCTGCCTGCCCGACCATGACTGCCCCGAACGCGCTCGACGCCATCGAACTCCTGCAGAGCCAGTCGCTCGCGATGATCGTCCAGGACATGCTCGAGCGCGCGATCGTGTCCGGCGAATACGCGCCCGGCGAGAAGCTCAACGAAGTCGACATCGCCACCAAGCTGAACGTGTCGCGCGGCCCCGTGCGCGAGGCGTTCCGCGCGCTCGAGCAGGCCGGCCTGCTGCGCAACGAGAAGAACCGCGGCGTGACGGTGCGCGTCGTACCGCTGCGCGAGGCCGAGGAAATCTACGAAGTGCGCGCGATGCTCGACGAGTCGGTCGCGCGCGCGCTCGCGAAGCGCATCTCGCCCGATACGCTGAAGGTGCTGAAGGGCATCATCCAGTCGATGAAGGCGGCGGCGAAGGTCCACGACGTCACGCGCTATACCGAGCTCAACGTGCAGTTCCACGACGCGATGGTGGTCGGCGTCGGCAACACGCACCTGACCGATACGTATCGCCGCCTCGTGCGGCAGCTCGGCCTGCTGCGGCAGGCGGCGATCGAGGCCGAGGAGGATGCGCTGTCGGTGTCGGTGTCCGAGCACGAGAAGATCGTGCAGGCGCTCGGCGGCGGCGACGAGGAGCAGGCGGTCGCGCTCGTGCGCGAGCACGTCGCGCACGGCCTCGCGCGGATGCGCCGCACGCACGGGCAGAGCGTGCCGGCGGCGGGCAACGCAGCCGCGCGCGCGAAGGCGGAGCGGGTGTGAGCGCGTCGCGCACGCAGCCGTAGCGGCTCCGCGCCGGGCGGGAGCAGGGGAATAGATGCAAGGGCGCTACGAAGCGCCCTTTTCTCATGGTGCGCGACGCGACGTCGCGCCACCCGCGGCCTTACGCCTTGTCCGCTTTTCCCGCCGCGCTCGCAAGCTTCGACAGCCACGTATCGACGAGCCACGGCTGCCGGTGCGCATCCTCGGCCCGCTCCTTGCGGCGGATCGCGTTGCGCACCACGTGCGAGCCGACATAGCGGAACGGCTCCGGCGGGAAGTGCCCGAGCGGGCCGCGCGTGAGCGGGCTGCGCGTCCACGCGTTGTCGAGGTCGAGCACCAGCGACGACAGGATCTGCCCGCCCATGTAGGTCGGCCCCACGCCGTTGCCCGAATAGCCGAAACCGTAGAACACGTTCGGCGCGCCGTCGAGGCGGCCGAAGAACGGGAAGCCCGTCACCGAGCGGTCCGACGGGCCGTTCCAGCTCGCGGTGATCGGCACGCCGGCGAGCGACGGGAAGAATTCGCGCAGGCTCTGCGTGAGCTGCGCCTCGTACGGCGAGCACTGGTCGAACACCGGCGCGATGCGCCCGCGCCACGCGAACGTGTTGCCGCCCTTGCCGAGCATCAGCCGCCCGTCGGGCGTGCTGCGGTAGTAGTACACGAAGATCCGCGAATCGAGCACCGACACGCCGTCGACGAGCCCCGCGCGCGCGAGCAGTTCCGGGCATCGCTCGGTGATGATCATGTCGCTCGACACGACCGCGATGGTGCGCGCGAACTGCGGAAAGCGGCTCGCCATCCACGCGTTGATCGCGAACACGAGCTTGCCGGCGCGCACGCTGCCGGCCGGCGTGCGCGCGACGACCTGCGGCCCCGGCGTGAAATCGACCAGCGGCGTGCGCTCGTGGATGCGGATGCCCATCGCGCGCGCGACGCGGCGCAGCCCGCGCACGAGCTTGCCCGGATGCACGGTCGCGGCGATCGGCGAGTACACGCCGTCGAGATTGCGCGCGGAGCCCGAGCGGCGCGCGACCTCGGCCGGCGGCAGCGCTTCGTAGCTGTGGATCCCGCACGCGGCGAGCGCGTCGAGCACCGGCGCGAGCGTGCCGACCTGCGCGGGCGACGTCGCGGTGTACAGCGTGCCGTCGAGCCGCAGTTCCGCGTCGATCCCGTGCGCGCGGCAGAACTCGGCGATGTGCTGCACGGCCGCCTCGGACGCCTTCACGAGCCGGATCGCCTCGGCCTCGCCGAACAGGCGCCGCAGCGTCAGGAACTTCGCGGACCACGTGAGCAGGCACCCGCCGTTGCGGCCGCTCGCGCCGGCGCCGCACAGGTCGCTTTCGAGTATCACGATGTCGAGCGCGGGGTTCTGCTGCTTGGCCTGGATCGCGGTCCAGAGCCCGGTGAAGCCGCCGCCGACGATGCAGACGTCGGCCTGCGCCGCGCCTTGCAGGGCCGGCGCGAGTTCGCCGTCGCCGATCAGCGCTTGTTCGATCCAGAAGGGACGCATCACGTGTTTCGCTTGAATGAAAGGGCTGGAAAGGCGGCCTGCGTGAGGCCGCCTGGATACGGAAAGTAGCTGCGCTTTTTGACCTCCCGATAAAACGTCCTGATCTCGAACGCGTCCTTGCGGGGCTTCATCGCCTCGCCTTCGAGCGCGGTGTCGACGGGCAGCGACGTCTTCACGTGCGCGACGACGAGCCCTCTCTCCGTGACGACACTTTGCTTTCTGTTATTTGCATGTTGTTGACAATCTACAAATCATCAACTTTAATGTCAAGCATCGAAAGCGCGGCATGGTCTGGCACGGACGCCGACGCCGCGACCCCTCCGAATCGTAAGGACTGTCATGACCGAAACGCCTGTTTCCGTGGAAGTGAACGGCCGCCGCTACAACTGGATGAGCCGGCCGCTCGTGGTGGTGTGCGTCGACGGCTGTGCATACGAATACCTCGAGATGGCCGCCGAGGCCGGCGTCGCGCCGTTCCTGCGCACGCTGCTGAAGCCCGGCACCGCGTTGAAGGGCGAGTGCGTGGTGCCGAGCTTCACGAACCCGAACAACCTGTCGATCGTGACGGGCGTGCCGCCTTCGGTACACGGTATCAGCGGCAATTATTTCTACGATCGGGAAAGCGGCGCGGAAGTGCTGATGAACGACCCGAAGTACCTCGTCGCGCCCACCGTGCTCGCGACGTTCGCCGAGCAGGGCGCGCGCGTCGCGGTGGTGACCGCGAAGGACAAGCTGCGCCGCCTGCTCGGCAAGGGGCTGAAGGGCATCTGCTTCTCGTCGGAGAAGGCCGACGAGACGAGCGTCGACGAGAACGGCATCGACAACGTGCTGGCGCTGGTCGGCAAGCCGGTGCCGAGCGTGTACAGCGCGGAGCTGTCGGAGTTCGTGTTCGCTGCCGGCGTGCGCCTGCTCGAGACGCGCCCGATCGACCTGATGTACCTGTCGACCACCGACTACGTGCAGCACAAGTGCGCGCCCGGCACGCCCGGCGCGAACGCGTTCTACCAGATGATGGACGCGTACCTGCAGCGGCTCGACGCGCTCGGCGCGATCGTCGCGATCACGGCCGACCACGGGATGAACGCGAAGCACGACGGCGAGACCGGCGAGCCGAACGTGATCTACCTGCAGGAGCTGTTCGACGACTGGCTCGGCCACGACGCCGCGCGCGTGATCCTGCCGATCACCGACCCGTACGTCGTGCACCACGGCGCGCTCGGTTCGTTCGCGACCGTCTACGTGCCGGAGTCGGCCGATCCCGACGCGCTGCGCGCGCGGCTCGCGGCGGTGGACGGGATCGAGGTCGTGCTGACGGGCGCCGAAGGCTGCGCGCGCTTCGAGCTGCCGCCGGCGCGCATGGGCGACCTGATCGTGATCTCGAAGCAGCACGTCGTGCTCGGCACGCGGCGCATCAGGCACGACCTGTCGGGCCTCGACGTGCCGCTGCGCTCGCACGGCGGGATCTCCGAGCAGATCGTGCCGCTGATCTTCAGCAAGCCGGTCGCCGCCGACGTCGCGGGCCGCGCGCGGCTGCGCAACTTCGACATCATCGACATCGCGCTCAATCATCTTCAGTGATGCGAACGAATCCGGAAGGAGGCTCAGTCATGAACGCCATTGCAGCATCGGCGGCCGTCCGCGAGATCCGCCACGAGGCGTTGCGGATCGACGGCGAGCAGATCCGTCGCGATGAGGTGATCGACGTGCGCAATCCGTACGACGGCGCGCGGGTCGGCACCGTGCCGAAGGCGACCCTCGACGACGTGCGGCGCGCGTTCGCGGTGGCGCGCGCGTACCGGCCGTCGCTGACCCGCCACGACCGCGCGGCGATCCTGCGGCGCGCGGCCGACCTCGTGCGCGCGCGCACCGCGCAGATCGCGGCGCTGATCACGGCCGAAGCCGGCCTCTGCATCAAGGATTCGACCTACGAAGCGGGCCGCGTCGCCGACGTGCTGACGTTCGGCGCGGGCGAAGTGCTGAAGGACGACGGTCAGATCTTCTCGTGCGACCTGACCCCGCACGGCAAGAAGCGCCGCGTGTACACGCAGCGCGAGCCGCTGCTCGGCGTGATCTCGGCGATCACGCCGTTCAACCACCCGATGAACCAGGTCGCGCACAAGGTCGTGCCGTCGGTCGCGACCAACAACCGGATCGTCGTGAAGCCGTCCGAGAAGGTGCCGCTGTCGTGCTACCTGTTCGCGGACATCCTGTACGAGGCGGGCCTGCCGCCGCAAATGCTGCAGGTAATCACCGGCGACCCGACGGAGATCGCCGACGAGCTGATCACGAACCCCGCGATCGACCTGATCACGTTCACCGGCGGCGTGTCGATCGGCAAGTCGATTGCGTCGCGGATGGGCTACCGGCGCGCGGTGCTCGAGCTGGGCGGCAACGATCCGATCATCGTGATGGAGGATGCGGACATCGACGAGGCGAGCACGCTCGCGGTGTCGGGCTCGTACAAGAATTCGGGGCAGCGCTGCACCGCGATCAAGCGGATGCTCGTGCACGAGGCGGTGGCCGATCGCTTCACCGAGCTCGTGGTGGAGAAAACGCGTGCGTGGTCGTACGGCAATCCGGCCGATCCGTCGGTCGACATGGGCACGGTGATCGACGAGGCGGCCGCAAGGTTCTGCGAGCAGCAGGTGAACGATGCGATCGCGCGCGGCGCGCGCCTGCTGGCCGGCAACGTGCGCGACGGCGCGCTGTATGCGCCGACCGTCGTCGATCGGGTCACGCCCGACATGCCGCTCGTGAAGCACGAGACGTTCGGGCCCGTGTCGCCGATCATGCGCTTTCGCGACATCGACGAAGCGATCCGGATGTCGAACAGCACCGACTATGCGCTGTCGTCGTCGATCTGCACGAACCGCTTCGACTACATCACGCGCTTCATCACCGAGCTGGAAGTGGGCAGCGTGAACGTGCGCGAGGTGCCCGGCTACCGGCTCGAACTGACGCCGTTCGGCGGCATGAAGGATTCGGGGCTCGGCTACAAGGAAGGTGTGCAGGAGGCGATGAAGAGCTTCACCAATACGAAGACGTATTCGTTGCCGTGGTGAGCGGCGCGTGATGCGCACGCGCCGGCGGAGGAGCCGGCGCGCGCATCGAGAAGGTCCCCCGGCGGGACGTGGCCGCGACGGCCGCCAGGCGACGGTCAATCGTCGTCTTCGTGGCGGTGATGTCGCCAGCCGCGATGCCAGCCGTTGTCGTGCCGGTAATAGCGGTAACGGTAGTCGCCGTAGTACGGGCCGTAATAGACGGGGGCCGGCTCGTACACGACGGGCGGCGGCGGCGCGTAGTAGACCGGCGGCGGCGCTTCGATCACGGGCCCCGGCACGCCGAGGTACACGCCGATGTCGGCACGTGCGAATGCGCTTGCCGGCAGGCAGGCGGCCGCGATGCCAAGGGCGCAGGACAACAGGATGCGTTTCATTTGCCTTCACTCCGTTCGCGGGCGCCAGGGCCCGCGAGCAATCGGTTCACCTGTCTTCATGGTACGTAGCGCGTGCCGCACCGGTGATACCGCCGTGTCGCTTCTGTAACCACCCGTAACGAATCGTCGGACGACTGCCGCGCCGTATCGTCACGGATTTCATCTGCGGAATGCGCGCGCGGCGATCGTCGGCCGGCCGGCGCATTATTCGACGCGCTCATATCGTTAGCGGATTTGCGTTTTTGCCGGGCATCGGCGCGTCGGTAGAATTCGCGGACCTCTCGCACGGCCGCTCGGGCCGGCGGGTTCACTCCCTTCCATCGTTCGGGGTCCGCACCATGAAATTCATCCGCTCCATTCTGCTCGTCGCGCTGCTGCAGGCCGTCGCGGCCACGAGCGCATCCGCCGCCGACGATCTCGCGCAGATCAAGTCGTCCGGCGTGTTCCGGGTCGGCACCGAAGGCACCTACGCGCCGTTCACGTATCACGACGAGACGGGCAGGCTGACGGGCTTCGACGTCGACATCGCGGCCGCGATCGCGCAGCGCCTCGGCGTGAAGCCGCAGTTTGTCGAAGGCAAGTGGGACGGGCTGATCGCGGGCCTCGACGTGAACCGCTACGACGCGGTCGTCAACGAAGTGTCGATCACTGACGCGCGCAAGCAGAAATACGACTTCTCGGCGCCGTACATCACGTCGCGCGCCGTGCTGATCGTGCGCGCCGACAACGCGACGATCCGCTCGTTCGACGACCTGGAGGGCCGCAAATCGGCGAACACGCTGACCAGCAACTTCGGCAAGCTTGCGGCCGCGCACGGCGCGGACGTCGTGCCCGTGCAGGGCTTCAACGAATCGATCGACCTGCTGACGTCGGGCCGCGTCGACGCGACGATCAACGATTCGCTGTCGTACCTCGACTTCCGCAAGCACAAGCCCGACGCGAAGCTGAAGATCGCGGCGACGGACACGTCCGGCGCGGGCGACCAGTCGGGCGTGCTGATCCGCAAGGGCAGCCCCGGGCTGCGCGCGGCGATCGACAAGGCGCTCGCCGACATCCGCGCGGACGGCACCTACGCGAAGATCTCGCAGAAGTATTTCGGCCGCGACGTGTCGCAGCCGTGACGCGAGGCTGAACGATGCCGGCCTGGCTTCACCTGATGACGCAGTCGCTGTGGCCGCTGCTCTACGCGGGGCTCGTGTTCACGGTGCCGCTGACGCTGGCGTCGTTCGCGATCGGGCTGCTGCTCGCGTTCGCCGCCGCGCTTGCGCGCCTGTTCGGGCCGCGCTGGGCGCGGGCGGCGGTGCGCTTCTACATCTGGCTGTTTCGCGGCTCGCCGCTGCTGGTGCAGCTGTTCGTGATCTTCTACGGGCTGCCGAACGTCGGGATCGTGCTCGAGCCGCTGACGGCGGCCGTGATCGGCTTCTCGCTGAACGTCGGCGCGTATAACGCCGAGGTGATCCGCGGCGTGATCGAATCGATTCCGAAAGGGCAGTGGGAGGCCGCGTACTCGATGGCGATGACGCGCGCGCAGGCGCTGCGCCGCGCGATCCTGCCGCAGGCGGCGCGCGTCGCGCTGCCCGCGCTGTCGAACTCGTTCATCTCGCTCGTGAAGGACACGTCGCTCGCGGCCGTGTTGACCGTGCCCGAGATTTTCCAGGCCGCGCAGCGCATCGCGGCCGTCACGTACGAGCCGCTGATCCTCTATACCGAGGCCGCATTGATCTATCTGCTGTTCAGCTCGGTGCTGTCCACCGCGCAGCGCCGGCTCGAAGCGCATTTCGGCCGGCATGCGCTGTTCCAGGCGGAGCTGCGATGATCCGGCTGGAACGCATCGGCAAGTCGTTCGGCGCGCATCGTGTGCTCGCCGACGTCGATCTCGCGCTGCAGCCCGGCAGCGTCACCGCGCTGATCGGCCCGTCCGGCAGCGGCAAGAGCACGCTGCTGCGCTGCGTGAACCTGCTCGAGGTGCCCGAAGCGGGCGCGCTCGCGGTCGGCGACGCGCGCGTCATGTTCTCGGCCGGCCGCAAGCCGTCGCGCGACGAGGTGTTCGCGGTGCGCCGGCAGACGGGGATGGTGTTCCAGAATTTCCAGCTGTTTCCGCACCTGAGCGTCGTGCAGAACGTGATGGAAGGGCTCGTGACCGTGCAGAAGTGGCCGCGCGAACGCGCGCGCGAGCGGGCGCTCGCGCTGCTCGCGAAGGTCGGCATCGCGGACAAGGCCGATGCGTGGCCAGCGACGCTGTCGGGCGGCCAGCAGCAGCGCGTCGCGATCGCGCGCGCGCTCGCGCCGTCGCCGCAGGTGCTGTTGTGCGACGAGCCGACGTCGGCGCTTGATCCGGAGCTGTCGGTCGAGGTGGTTGAGGTGTTGCGGCAGCTCGCGCGCGAAGGCACGACGATGCTGATGGCGACGCACGATCTCCGGCTCGCCGCGTCGATCGCGAACGACGCGGTGTTTCTTGCGGAGGGGCGGGTGGTGGAGGCGGGGGCGTCGCGCGAGCTGTTTGCGCGGCCGCGCGATCCGCGTACCGCGCGCTTCGTGTCGACGTTGGCGCAGGGTGTGCCTGCGTTCTGAGTGTGGCGGCGCGGCTCGGTTCAGCAGGTCGCCAATGCGCATCGCACACGATGCGGAAAAAGGAAAAGGCCGGTCAGCTTGCGCTGACCGGCCTTTGAAATTCCTGGTGGGGCGTGAGTGACTCGAACACTCGACCTACGGATTAAGAGCCAAATCAAGCGGCTTGTAGGTTACAGCTAATCTCTTGAGTTTACAAGGAATTTGTTGACTCCCGGTCCCTACAGATGATTCGCCGTTACACCACTGCTCCGGCAGATTTCCGGCAGAGGGTGGTCCGGCAGTTCCATTTCTTCTAGGAAGATGTCGACAAACGTTTCTGCGACGCTTGCCCATCCGGGAGGGCCGACCAGGTCGTTGGTTGTGGTGGAGATGACACGCTCTCGAAGGTGCATAGTCCGTGTTCCCGTCCATCGGTCGATCAAGCCGGGACTCTCGCTCATCCTTTGTACGATCAAGGGTAGCAAAATCTCGGTCGCCAGATCCTCGGATATGTCGACTTGTTCGCACCAGTGCGAGAGCCAATGGCGGGGAATCTGCCTGAACTGGCTACACCACTTCTGCCGATGCACATCGGGCGCTTCATCCCACAAGCGACCCCATTGCCATCCAAACCCGTGGAATAGCTCCGGTTGCTCAGCCCAGGCGCGTTCGATATCGAATCGTCCGTCTCTCGACAAGTCGGCATACGTCGGCCAGTGGTTGTCGTAGATGAGTTCGATGTCATCCGCGCCGACGTGTCGCGGTAGCCCAAGGTTTGCCACTGGCATGCGATACAGCATTGCGATGGCATCGAGCTCACGAGTCTCGACAACGGCAATCAAGTGGGCCGGGCGCCGCAACAGTCTCGCGACTCGGTTCTCCAGTGACTGTATTCCGCCAATCTGTACCGCCCGTGATTTGGGCCGAGAGGGGTCTAGGGAGTAACGGTAACTGTTCCCGGGCGCCAGTCCGAGCGCCTCGTCAAGCTTCTCATAGCTGAGCCCGGTAAGGTCGCGAGCCTCCCTGATCAGCATCGCAGTGAAGCGGCTGATCGCGGCTTTGAGCCGTCGTCCTTGGTTGGGGCCAACGTTCGCCATCGATTACCAGTTCAAAAACTGGCCCTAGTTCGGATACCAGACGAATTCTAGGCTATCGACATGTTCACTGCCAGTCACTGGTGATTGCAAATGAAGAAAGCAGACACTGATTTCCGACAGACATTCGCCCGGATGGCACCGCAAGCGATCGTTACGCGCGACGAGCTTGCTGCGCTGTTGGCGACCACCGTTGGCGCGATCGCGCAAATGACATACAGGGGGGAGCTGCCGCAGACGGCCTTTCCGGATAAACGACGGGCATGTTGGTTTGCTGCTGACATTCGCGAGTGGTTGGACGACGTTGCGGCGCGGAGGGCAGGCTGTAAAGCGCCTGCGCCTGACGAGACGAATCCGGACACGACTCGACCGCGCATCGGTCGCCCGCGACATGCAACGGGTGAGTGATGGCTGACCAACTACCGGTACAAGGTGAACTCTTCAGGGCTGAGACTGGCTGGTTTCACGTCTTTCGGTCATTCGTCGACAGTGGGGCGTTGGCGGAAATGGATGGGGCGACCCTGAAGGTCTACCTGGTCATCAAGACCCACACGAATATCGAAACCGGGATCGCCGGTCCGATTGGGCACAAAACGATCGCGTCGAAGTCCGGCTTGCACCAGTCGTCCGTTAAGCGCGCGATCAAAGAACTCGAATCGCTTGGATACTTGTCGAAGTCGCCGCGTGGACGTTCACACGAGTATCGCTTCAAGGAGAGGTGGCGAGTCCAGGACAAGGATGGGCGACAGACTGCGATAGCGTCATGGGAATACGTTCCCTCATTGGTGAAGCCGACGGCGGACGAACTACGGGCGGGACTGTTGGCCGGGCGTTTGCCGCCGCATGTTCACATTGAACGTCTGCAGGTCAACATTAACCATGTCGCAACCGGCGCCGTTGTGATCAACGTCCAGGAAGGGGAGCCGACCGAGGGAGTGGAGAAAATTAGCGATCCGGCTCTGCGTAACGCACTCAATGCGCTCCTGGTCAACCGCGTCAATGTACCCAGGGAGGCGTCGGCGCAAAGTTATACACAGATCGTGGATGGTCGGGATCAGGAGTGAGCTGCGTCACGCGCGAAAGGGCTCACACGCGAGCTGCATTTATGGGGAAGTGGCTCGTCCATGAGCTACTAAATAGAGAGAGCCTTTTTCTTAAAGAGGGTGAAAGGTTAGCAATGCCGCCCGGAGGATGAGCCCCCACCCCGAAAGATGTCAGACTAGCCCGAAATTTGTCAGATACGCTCCTGGGGTATGGTGGCTTCCCATTTCACCAAAGCGAAATGGTTCCGGACATGCATAGTGCGAGCGACTTGACGTCGTTCAAAACCAATCGCTCGCCAGGTCTCCCTGCCCGCGTGCTGTCCTGCGGCGGGATACGGGGTCGGCCGGCCACAGCCGGCCGAGGTCTACCGACCCGGCCCCTACCGCCGCCCCCTGAGCCGTCCGACGGCCCAGGGCTTCGGGACAGCAGCACGCGGAACCACGTCATTGGTCTGCGATCACCCAATGCGTTTTGCCAGAGGGGGGCGTTCGCTTTGCCGTTTGCCCCTGCGGCTTGAATAGAGGCCTGCCACGGGGCTGGCGGTGCTCTGCCAATCCCTTGGCGTTCCGACGTCATAAATCGGTGCCTTACATCGGGGCGCGCTGCCGAGCGAGACGCGATCCGAGGGTGTTTAGAATGGCGTGCCCCCGCCTTCTTTCGCGTACAAGAAAAGGTCGGGCTGGTTATCCATAGCCCCTGCCAGTGGAAAATCGGTCGGGTCGCTGGACCGCCCGCAAGAGGCTGGTCGTCCATGGGGCGCGGCAATTGTGCTGCCGCGAGGCTTTGGAAAAGCAGGAGAGGGCGCGAAGGAGGGCTATGCCAGAAATGGGTGAGGCTCCCGAAGGAGCCTCAGAGCGTCGCGGGTACGCTTGCTCGGCGAACCAAGTGAAACCGGCACGGCCGGAACCTGCAAAACAGGCGGTAGGTAGACGTCCCTTGCGGAACCCCGGTAAATCTACTTGTTGTGAGTCTAACCGTTTTATCAATAGAGCGCATATATCCATAGTCCTTGGAGAGAGACGTCTATCGCATAGGGCTGCAACGCGCTCGGAACGCTTTACGATAGGTCGCGGCAGCATTGCTGTCGAGGCTACGGAGAAGCATGGGTAGCGAGAAGAGATGCTGCTCGCGTTTTCGCGTACGCGAAAATCCTGGTAGTCGATGGACTGCCACTTCCTAGTTCTGCTATTAGTCCGCGAGTCCGCGGTTGGCCGACTGTCCACCTCCCGCGGACTGCATTTTGCTTAAGGTGTTGCTTTCCTATGCCGGTTCGCCGATCGACTGAGCGTCGCCGCCGCCCTGCGTGTTGGCAGGAGCCCGAGCTGGGGCCTTCCGCTCTTCAACATCCAGGTGAAATTTTGTAAAGGCATCGTTCAATGCCGTTTCAAAACCAGTGGAAAAGCTTCGGAAGAACCCGATCCACTGCTCAAACACTGTTGGACCAACTCCTGTAACCTGAGAGATCGAATGCACAATGCCGTTTCGCATTTCGTAAAATCCGTTCAGCGTCTCTCTCAGCGCATCAGAAAAATCTGATCTTTTAAAAACATTGATATTATTTCGCAGATCTTCGCACGCGAACATTGCTTCACCGAGGTTGGAGATGCAAACTCGACCGGTAATTTCGGTGATTGTATCCCATCGCATGTTATTCTCATGCTCGCTGATCAAGTCTGCAATAAATTCATCAATTCTATCCTCGACCGGGAATGCCAGCAACGAACGAAGATATTTGCTGGCATCGATTACCCAGGTGGGGCCGTCTTTAGGTCTGAATCTACTCAGTTTTCCCGTTCCGCCGCGCCAATAACTGTCCGTAAGTTTCCGCAATTCTTTTTGAGAGAGATGGGAATATTCTGACACCATGCTTCTGGCATATTCTTGAACTTGCTGTCGGATAAATTCCTCAAAATGCGAAGCCAACAGCACGATGGCTGCGGCCGCCATGGTATTTTTTCCTTCAGGAGGCAGCGCCCTTTGCTCGGCCTCATTCCCCGCGCCGTGTACCGTAACTGAATCAACCAGCTTAACAAGCACCAGTAAAACCTGTCCCTGGCGGTCGAACTCGGCTCTAGCCAGCGCGAAGTCAGGCATTTTCCATGGCCTCGATAAACAATTGTGTCATAGCAGCCATTCTGGTTTTCACGTCACTCGACGTGTTTGCCCTGCCGCTGAAACGCTGTACTGCTTCCGGCGTACCCAAGGCATTCCAGTAGGCATTTTTTATCCGCTGCTTCGAGGTAAGCATTCGCTCGCGCTGGTCCCAGTTCCGATCGACTGCCGCCATAACTGCATCGTACATACTTTCCGATGGACGGTCGTCGTGTGAGCTAAGGAAAAATGGGCGGCCATCGAAGATTTCATTGGCCAACTGGAGGCGCGTCATGTATTCCGTCTTATATGCCTCAAGTTGAGCATCCGAAATGAAAAGATTGGACTCCATGCATCGATCGAGAATTGCACGCATCGACCCCTTAATTTTCACTTCATCTCTGAGGGCAAAAAAACGCAGCACTATTTGGCAGTCCCCCATTGTCCTGTACAGGGTATTTTTTTTCCGCTCTGGGCTTTCGTAAGATTCTTCGCTTACTGGTTCGGTATATGCGGGTATTCCCCAGATTTCCGTAAATAATGTGTCTCGCGCGAGCTCGATTATCAGGTCATTGAAGGGGCTCGCATAGATTGCATTTCTGATTTCTTGGGCGTTCAATTGTTTTCCGCCCGTATTTAGGCGTTCGAAAACAAATTTTCGCAGCTCCAATACTCTCTCTGAATTGGCATCGCGAAGCGCTGCGCGAGATTCTTTTAGTAGAACAATTGCGGAAAGCGATGCTCGCTCCAAAGTTCGCTTGGTCCTAGATGGCAGCTGAGTATAAAGAAGGCCATTGAGAGGTGCTAATACGCTCAGCGACGACAGCTTGAATTGATTTGTGAAAAATTCTCGAATTGCCAATAGTCGCTGTTGCCCATCCATGACCTCGTAGCGAGCGAAGTCTCCTTCAAATAAAAAGATGGGAGGGACTGGGATATTGAGTAAAAATGATTCGATGAGGAGCGACTTCTGTTTGTTCGTCCATCGTGATCGACGTTGATACTCCGGGCGCAAATTCACCGTTCGGGACTCGTCGATTACGTCTTTAATTTGCGGTAGAAGGAAATTGTTTGTTTGATAAATTGCTCTGAACGGTGAGTCAACAATCGATTTCTCGATTTCGTCAACCGTCTTGAACGAAATAATATCGAAATCGGCTTCTTCTGCAGCGTCGTCTGTGCCGGCGACCAGATCGCTGTTCTGGAGGCGGTCGTCAGTTTGTGGGTTTTCGGTCGATGCCATTTATATTCCTCACGAGAGCTTCCGTCGAGTCGGTCGGACTTTCATCGTAAGCCACTACCGCGACGAGGTGAATCATTCTACCCAGCTCTACTGTTCCCCACGTTGGTTTTTCGCGCGAAGGGCTCTAGTTTGTGATGTAGGCGCGTCTTCGGCATACGCATGCCGCTCTAGGCTGTTGCCAGCTCGACCTGACTGACGATGAAAAGACGAGTAACGCGTCGACGGCGAGCAGAAATGTCAGAAGGGCGTCTCATCTCGCAGTTGGTTGACAAGATCGAGAGTGACTGGGCGGGCTGTGCGCGCGTTCCCTAGAATGGGTAGGCCGCTTCGGGTGATCGGCGGCCGCTGTGCTGCACGAGATAACGCCGCCAGTTTGCGGGCGACCTGGCTGGCATGGTCGTTTTTCATGCTGTCTTGGCCTTCTTCATGTGGTTCGTTTGCTCGGTAAGTATGCGTCCGAACTGCTCAAACGCTGCGTCAACATAAAGCATCGTCGCTGCCTTTTCGGTCACGGCGCGTTCATCGAGCCGAGCGTCGCCGGCGCGCTTCCATTCTCTGACGGTTTTTTCATCGCGCTTCCTATCGGCCATGTCGAGTAGTGCCCCCAGAAGTTCGCCACGATCACGTAGCGGCTTACCAGTGGCACTATCGACCAGCCCAGCGAGTATCAGCAGGCCAGCTGCCTTATACAGTTCGTGATTCCGTGCTTTGCGCTCTGCCTGCTTCACGGCTGTCACAACACGTGCTGCTTCAGCTCGCGCCTTCTGCGCGCGCTCTTCCGCTTTTTCCGCCTTGATAAGCGTCGCCAACTTTCGATCATCGTCTGCGGAACGAAATCGCTTTTCAGTCAGCAGTAACAGCATGCGTTGTCGGTCGGTTGGCTTTTTCAAGCCGCGAATGTAGGCGACGCGATGCTCTATCCATTCGGTGGTCATGGCCACTCCTCTATATACCGTAATCCTAATTATATGGCGCAACATAACGCGGCGGCGTATCCTTCTGCAGAGCAGAAGGCGCGCTTAGTTGTTTCTCGGCAAGCCGAGAAACGCGCGACCCTCCGGGCGGATTTTCGCGTACGCGAAAATGGAAACTGCTATCGAGGTTCCATCAATGTTCTACTGATGTTCCCTTTGTGTTCCTCCGGTGTTCCTCCGGTGTTCCTCCGGTGTTCCTCCGGTGTTCCTCCGGTGTTCCTTCGATGTGCCGTTTGGCTTTCTCTGGAGTGCGGTGCTTTCGGAAAAGGTGTCTTCGTGGCGATAGGTCGTCTGAGTGTAAAAGTTGGAAAGGCAGGCAAGGCTGCGCCTCATGCCGCCTACATCTCACGGGTGGGGCGGTATGAAAATCGGCTCGAACGTGGCGAGGTGCTCGAAGCGACCGAGGCAGGCAATATGCCCGCTTGGGCCGAGCACGACCCGCAGCAGTTCTGGCTCGCCGCAGACGCAAACGAAAGGACCAACGGCACAACGTACCGCGAAATGGAGATCGCGCTGCCGCGCGAGTTGACGCCAGAGCAGCGCGCCGACCTTGTGCGCGAGTTCGTGCGACAAGAGATCGGCAATCGCCACGCATATCAGTGGGCGATTCACTCTCCAACGGCTGCGGACGGTAAAGAGCAGCCTCATGTGCATCTGATGTTCAGTGAGCGCCAACGTGATGGGGTCGAGCGCGATCCGGATCAATACTTCAAACGCTACAACGCCAAGGCTCCAGAGAAGGGTGGGGCGCGCAAAGGCTATGGTCCGCATGCGGGGCAGACGTTGACGCACGGTGAGCGGGCCGACGACCTCAAGGCACTACGTGGTCGCTGGCAGGAAACGGCAAATGTTCATCTGTATCGCGCCGGACACGATGCGCGGATCGACATGCGTAGCTATGCCGAGCGCGGGCTAGCTGTGGAGCCGGAAGCTAAGCAGCTACCCAGTCAGTGGCGCGGCGACGGTCGTGCGAAGGTTCTGGAGCTACGAGCGGCACGTGCCGAATTGCGGCAAACGCGACAAGAGCTGAGTGCACTGGTGCCTAATGTGCGCGCCGAAGTAATCGATCTGGAAGCAGCGCGAGCGCAGCGAAGAAGCAAGGCGGAGTCGCCGTCAGAAACGGCGAAAGCGCTACGAGAGCGGTTTGAAGAGCATATCGATGGGCAGTCTGCGGCGGTGCAGGATATGGCGCGCGAGCTATTCGAACGACGTGTCGCAACGCATCAACGAGATGCCTTTGAGCGGAGGATAGCGAACAAACCGCCGGCGAATCAGGAAAAGCTGCGTGCGGCCTTCAATGAGCGGCTAGCCCGGCAAGCGGGCCAGCCGAAGGACGAGAAGCAGCCCGAGCGAACGACGCAGGTCCCGCGTCGATCCGGTCAAAATGACAAGGAGCGTTAGGCGTTACCGCCGGGTTTGCGGCGATATGCCGAGGACTGGCCGCTTCCTGTCGGGGCCGCGCTGGTCGTCCGGTCGGTGCCTTGCTGATGTGCCAAAGTGCTCGCGCGCCGGTAGGCCGGCACTCCACCGGAACTATCAGACGAAGAATTGCTGCCGACGATTGCGCCGCCGCGGTTGGCTCCCGATGACGACTGCTTGCCGGGTTGCACTTGTGGGACGCCAGCGCTCCAATTTCCCATCGCCTGACGAGCCATGCCGAGGCCGTGATCAAGCGCCATGCCGCCAACCAGGCCCGAGGTGATATGTGGCAGTTGCCAGATAACCACCGCGAGTACGGCGCAGACGGCCAGCAAGTCAAAAGCATCACCCAACTGGCTTGTGTTGCCGCTCGTCATGCTGCTCGACATGTGGTCGGTGAAGTATTGAGCGATTTGCATGAACAGGCCGCAGGCGCCTACGAGCATGGCTTGCAGGAAGGCATAGTTGAGTACCTTCGAAACCCACTTGTCGAAGTAAGGTGCGACCGTGGGGAACGCCAGGCATGCAATGAACGCGGGTCCGACAGCGAGCAGAAACACCAAAGCCATTTTGGCGACGAGCATAACAACCAGCGTGAACACCGCTACGAGCCCGCCGGAAATCAATACGACGCTTCCGGCGAACACATCGCTCCAGCCACCCCAAGGTAAGGATTGGCTGCCACGATCCCAAAGGGCCATGCCAAGATTCGCTCCCGTCTGGTTGAAGGTGTCCAGGGCGCTATAGAGCGATGTAGAACTGGGCCAGAAAATCTGAGCCATGCCGTTGATGAAGTCTTGGACGCCGCCAACAATCATCGATTGATAGTTGCCGACGCCGAGTGCGATACCGAGTACTAGACTGATTTTGATGGCTGTCAGTAAAAAGTTCATCACGGGCGATTCGGCAAGTCCGGTCATCACTCGGTAGCCGTACCACATGACCCAAACTGTTAAAGCAAGAAGCACGATCGGCGTTATGCCGCCGACCAGGCGCGAAGAGACGCTCGTAACCCATGTAGCCGTAGCGTTGTCTATCGAGGTTCCGACGTAGGTGTAGATGTCTGCCATGCTGCATTCCTCAATTCGTTAGTTCAAGGTTCGGTTAGTCGGCTGAAGGCAGAAGGCGGCGGCCGTCGTCGAGTTTCCTGTCGATCGTTGCCGCTAGCAGCTTGACCGTGTTCAGCAGAACGCCCTGTTGGTCCAGGCCTGTCTCGAGACTGAGCGTAAGCGTGCGATCAGTACCGTCTTTCCCGCGAGGAATGGTTACGGCAATCTGATTCCCATCAAAATGTGATGGGA
>LOZU01000113.1:0-21227 GCA_001527685.1 Burkholderia pyrrocinia | reverse complement strand
GTCTGCGACGCGTGCGATTACAGGACGCCGGCCGGTCTCGAGATTTTGCATTCGCTGTCGGCGTCGGCGCGGCCGCGTGACGGCGTACAGCTTGAGGTGATGCCGTCGCCGGCGCTTCGCGGGCCGGTCAACGCGCGCACGACGATGCGTCCGGGGGCCTGGGCATGAGATTCACGATTGCCTGCCCGCACTGCGGCGCGCGCGGCATCGCGCGTTCGATGGAAAAGCAGTCGGACACCGTGTGGCTGATCGACTACCAGTGCGACGACGTGACGTGTGGCCACACCTACCGGACGCGCCTCGAAATGGAGCCGCCGGAACTGCCGATACCGAAGCGGCCGCGGCGCGAGACGCAGGAATTCGAGTTCAACGAATGACAGACAGGAGAAGTGATGCAGACCACGAAACCACGGGCGCGCTGGATCGCCGGGCCGGGCGCCGCAATGTGGGAAGTCACGCACCCAGGCACGCGCGTTTCCGTATGGGCTTTGCGCCCGCGCGATGGCGGTGCGGTGCTGTTGGAGCGTTACGTTTTGCCGAACCAGACCGAGAAGCGAGGCGAGGGCGCCGCATGATGTACCACGAGGCGTTGAAGAAAACGGCGTGGTTCGTGATCGTGGCGCCGTTCGACCGCGCCCTATGGCGCGCGATCGGCGCTTACGCCGGCGAACTGCTTGTCGCGCTCGTCGCACTTGCCGGCCGCGTCGGCGCGGTCGCGCTCTATCCGCTCGCCGTGCCGATCCTCGCAGCGCTCGTGATGGCGGCCGACCGCGCGAACGAACGCGAGCGTCAGCGGCGCAAGCGGCTCGCAGACGATCAATTCTGAACCGGTATCAAAACGATGGAGATTCGGTATCGAAACGATATCGAATCGATGTGGTTTCAATGTAGTTCAATGCTCGGGGGAGCACTATGATTATCGCAGTCGTGAACACCAAGGGCGGCGTCGGCAAGTCGACGATCGCTTTGCAGCTCGCCATCGGCCTGTCGCTCACCGGATTCCGCCCGTGGCTCGTCGACGGTGATCGGCAGGAATCCAGCATCAGCGCGATCACCTTGCGCGCGGAAAGCGGCCGGCCGCCGCTGGCGGCCTCGGCATACGCGAATGGCGCGACGCTGCGTGCGCAGGTGGGCGCGCAGGCTGGCGGGTTCGATCACGTCATCATCGACGCCGGCGGCCGCGATTCGAGCGCGCTGCGCGCCGCGCTGACCGTCGCCGACGTTGCCTTGATTCCATTCGTGCCGCGCTCGTTCGAAGTGTGGGCGGTGAAAGATATCGCCGAGCTGATCGACGAAGCCCGCGCCGTGCACGACCTGAAGGCGCTCGCCTTCATGAACCTCGCCGACGTGAGTGGCCCAGACAACCGGGACGCCGCCGCGGCGCTGCGCGAGTTCTCCACGTTCGACCTGCTCGATTGCCGGCTGACGCGCCGCAAGGCGTTCGCGAACGCGGCGGCCGCCGGCTTGCACGTCGACGAGATGCAGCGCCGTGACACGGTCGCATGTGCCGAGGCCGAACGTCTACTCGATGCTGTCTTGGCGGCGTAACGCTATCGAAGCAATAGCGAACCGATATCAAGACGATATCGGTTCAATATCGAAAGGGGGAAACAGCATGGCAATCACGAAACGACCGGACGCGCGCAAAGCGGCCGCGATCGATCAGTTCATCGGGGGCGCACCGGACGCCGCCGCACCGGAATCATCGAGCCAGGTCGGGCCGGCGCGCGCGTCCGGCCGGCGCAAGAAAGAGACGATCAGCCTCGGCATCGATCCCGCGCTGCTCGCGCGCGTCGATGCGGTCGCCGACCGCCTCGGGATCAGTCGCGCAGCGGCTATCGCGATGGCTGTCGCGCAATTCGTCGACGCGGACGGCGTATGACGTTGCGGCGCGACTTCGAACGGATCTACCTGGCCGAACCCGAGCGGCGGCCATTGCCGCTCGACGAGCTGGCCGACGAGTATCACCGGCGCTGCGAGGAGTTTGACCGAACCGTGTGTACCGGCCCGATTCGAGGTGGGGAGATCATGCCGGCGACGGACCGAGAGCGGATGATCATCAATCGCTACGCGAGCACGCTGCGCGAGGAACTGTGGCATCGTGCGGCGCGCATGGGTTACTCGCTGACCGAGTACGGTGAGGCAATTCGGGATGCGTACCGACGGCATGCCTTCGGGTGACGGCGCCGGCCGGCGGTGGACACCGCAGCCGGCTGAGAATGGAAAAGGCCGCCGACGTGGTAACACGCGGCGGCCTTGTCGTTTGTGCAGTCCCGATATCAGGCGTGCGCGGCGCGCTCCAACACCTCGCGCGCGGCACGACCGAGCACTTCTTCCGACCATTGGTTCACGCTTTCGCCGGACACGGCCGCCGCGATGCCGACGCGCGCGTGCACGTCCGGATCGATGCGGAGCATGAGTTTCCCCGACGCCGGCTTCTGCGGCTTGCGGCCGGACTGCTCGCAGTCGGTGAGGTAGTGGTCGACGGCCGCGTGAAAATCGGCGATCAGCTCGTCGACGGTCGAGCCGTGGAAGCTGATCTTGTCGTCAACGCCGAGCACATGCCCGACGAAGATGTTGTCGCGCCCGTCGAAGTCGATACGGGCGAAGTATCCCTTGTAGGTCATTGCGTTGGTCATGGCTTGATTCCCATTTCGATAAACCAGTCGCGCAGGTCTTCCACCTGATACCGCTTCGCCTCTTTGCCCGGATGCGGGCGGTGATGGTAGCGGCGCCTGCCGTTCAGCTCGAAGGCGATGCGCGACCCGGCGCCTTCGTGGATTGCGCCGCCCAAGGCGACGACGAGCGATTCGATATCCGAGAACACGATGCCGCCCAAGGTCGGTTTCGTGTAGATCGCGGCGAGGGTGCGGGCGTGTTTCGATTTCATGATGAAATGATATCAGAAAGTGCAAGCAACGTGCAATCAAAAAGTGATATCAAAACCGGGCGAGGGTGGGGCCTCACGGTGTGACGCAACAGGAGCCGCTAGGAACGGCCGGGCGCTGCGGGGTGCGCCGGGCATCGGCAGAGCGGCGGCAGGCCCGTGGCGGGGCTGGCAGGCGGGCAGGCAGGGGTTCCGGATGGGGTCGGATGGTGGTCGGAATGCGGCCAGCCGCGCCCCTGAAACGCGGTCCCCCTCCCCGCCTGCCCGCTTCTTGTCCCCCTACGTTTGATGCATAGCGGAAATGGTTGTGCGGGCCCGCCAGCTGGCGGACTTGGCAGGATTCGGTTGTTGCGGAATTGATGCGATTTGACGCGCGAAACGGGGCTATTGATGCACCATTAACAGAAGTGCTTTCGGCCCGGCCCGCTACCTGTCAAATTCGCGCACGGCGACCACGCGCGAAAGCGGCGGCTCTTGCGTGGTCGCCAAAACTCTAGCGCTTCGAGGATTTTCGGGGGAACGCGGGGCAGACCGTCGGCGATCGGCCAGTTCCAGACACCTGAAAAGCACTTTCGACTGTCCGTTCTAAGTGCCTGTTCGGACACCCTGTTAGGATCGTCAACGCGCCAACAGTGCGAGGAGATACCGTGAAATTCCAGTTGGATAAAGTGAAGCCCTGGGCAGAATTTGCGCTCACCTGTGCGTCGCTGATCGCCATACCGATTGCCGGATGGTGGGCCTATCACAATTTTTCGGTCGAAGACACGCACGAAGTCAACCCAAATATCAGCGTATCAGCGGACGTATTGCCATATGACGACGACCGTCGCCTACTTGTCGTGCACGTGCGGCCCAAGAACGCGGGCAAAGTACCGATCGAACTAGGCGGCGGAAAGCGCGGGGATATTGATGTAGAGGTTAAGGTGCTTCCACCGAAACTGGCGAACGGGCATCTTGACCTGGGCAAGGTACCGGTCAGTTTTCCAGCGCGGAACATTGTGTCGAGGTACGAAGGCGGGTACGTGATGGAGCCTGGCATCGACTACGACGAGATCGAAACCTTTGTTGTGCCGAAACGCGCTACGTATATCGTGCGCGCGGAGATGGATCATTACGACGACGACGCCCCAGACAACGAAGTCGACGCGTCGTACGTGGTTGTCGTCAATTGATGACCAAAGGCCGAAGAGGTTACACCCACGGGTCGGATGGGGCCGGTCCGGTCTCTCAATACTTCCGGCCATTTATCGGGTCAACGCAAGCGTCCGTTGAGGTCCGACAGCGACATCCACGGAATTCCACGAAGAACGAAAATTCAGGCAGCTTTTGACGGCGCTTCCGCCCCTGGCAGCACGTACGGATCGAACCGGATGATTTCGTCGCCGGCCCATTCGTTGAAGGCGAGGAATTGCGCCTGGAGCGGCTCGATTTCGTTGCGCGCGAACACGCGCGCGGCAGTGTCGGCCGCGCCGAAACCGCCGGTGTTGCTCGGGACGATGCCGAGCAACTGCGGCGGCACGCGGTGCGCGGCGAGCAGGTCGTCGCGCGTCACGTTCTTGATGTTGAAGAACTCGTCTTTCGCCGCGACCTCGGAAACCGGGATCAGTTGGATGCCGTCCTTCTTGCCGCTCGGCGAGTAGACGAACAGATTTCGGAAGTTGCCCGGCCCCTTCGAGTTCTTCAGCGCCTCGCGGATCGTATCGACGTCGGCCTGATTCTGCGCCGCATCGGTCATATACAGGATGAAGCCGGCGTGACTGCCGTTCTCGTAGTAGCGGCGACGGAACAGCGTCGACGACTCATTCAACCAGGCCGCGTGCAGTGCGCCGAGATATTCGGGCAGGCCGTACACCTCCTGATTGATATCGGCCTCCATCAGGTGAAACACCGAACCTTCCGGGAATTCGTACTTCGTCTGAAATCCGTTGGTCTGCACGTAGTTGATCATGTCCGTTCGGCGCCGCACATACTTCGCGGGCGCCGGTTCGAATCTGAGCGTCTGGCCGAGCCGGTTCGGTTTGCGTTCGACGATGCCGTTGCCGAAGGTCAGGAAATCCAGCGTCCAGCGCCGAAACGCCTCGCGCGAGAAGAGGCGATGCGGGATGAACGTCGACGCGAGCACGTTGCGTTTGAAGTAGATCGCCGATGCGTGGTGTGTGCCGGCGCGAAACGACTTCGCCAGGCCGGCGAAGCTCACGGGCGGCTCGAACCATTCGCCGTTCGACCAGACTTCCGAATAGTCGAGGATTTCGGCGCGCGACAGTGCCGGCATCGGATCGCCGAACGTGAACGCTTCGCCCGCGGCCGCGCCGGCGGCCGGCGTCGTGGCGGCGATCTGCGTGCCGCGCGGGCGTTGGGTCTTTTTCATCAGGAAATCTCCACGAAACTACGGTTGTTGGTGGTCGAGCCTTCGAGCGGCTCATTGCCGAGCGCATGCAGGCAGGCCCATGCAAGGTCGGCGTGGCCGATTTCTTCGCTGCGGCCGGCGTGATACGTCACCTGTCGACCGCTCGCGGTCATGGTTCGGCGGATCGCCATGAACGCTTGCGCGAGGTCGGTCCAGCCCGCATCGAATTCCAGGCGGCCATTGCCGATGACGGACAGCCCCTTGAGCACGAGGCGGCCTTTCACCTCGGGCGAATAATTCAGCGGGACGGCTGCCGGAAAGAACTTGGACACAAGCTGATAGACGCCCTGGCCGATACCCGTCGTGTCGATCGCCATGTACGTGACGGTGTAACGCTCGGTGAGCTGCCGGATACTTTCGGCCTGCGCTTCAAAATCCATCCCGCGCCACTGCATTTTTTCGAGCACGCGGAATTTGCCGCCAGGCACGGCCGGCGGCGCCACGATCACGAGCCCGGCGGAATCGCCGCTCAATGCCGGGTCATAGCCGAGCCAAACAGGTCGATGGCCGAAGGGTCGCTGGATCAGGAATTCGACGTCGTCCCATTCCTCCCACGAGTCGATCATGCATCGCTGGATATCGGCGAACTTGAAGATCGATGCGCTGTCGTCGATGAACTGGCAGAGATAGAGCTGCGCGAAATCGTCGGCGCTGTTTTCCAGGCGCAGCTCGTCCAGGTCGAACAGGTCGCAACCCATCGCGGCCGCGTCCTCGATCGTGACGATCTGCCGCCACTGCCTGTCTTCGCACAAGCGGCCGCCGGACAGCGCGGCATGCGAGATATCGAGGTGGATGTGGTCCGCCTTCGCGCGCCCGCGGTTGTACGCTTCACCTGACCAAAACGGATACGCTTGATGCGAGATGCTCGACGGCGTCGAAAAGTAGGTCTTGCGCCATTGCTTCTGGCTGGCCATCGCCTGCGCGACCTTGTTCAGCTCACGGAAGCCGTGGACCCAAAAATACTCGTCGAAATAGAGGTTCCCGTGATAGCTCTGCGCCGTTCTCGAGTTCGTGCTGAGAAAGTAAAGCTCGGCGTCGTAACCGGGCAGCGCGATTACCTCGCCCGTCAGCTCGACGTCGATCACCTTGCGTACGAAGTCGCAGATGTAGGAGCGGAAGACGTGCGCTTGCGCGCGGCTGGCGGACAGAAAGATCTGGTTGCGATGGCTCTGTAACGCGTCGTCGAGCGCTTCGTGCGAAAAGTAGTACGTCGCGCCGATCTGGCGTGACTTCAGCACGTTTCGCGTTCGGTTGTTGCCGTTGTGATACCAGTTCTTCTGGTATCCGAACATGCCGTCGAGAAACGCCTCGTGCAGCTTCTTCGCCTGCTCGGGCGTGATGAGGTTCTTTTGCGCGCGCTTCTTAGGGCCGGCGTTGCGCGCATTGATGTTCGGATTGAGGTCCGACGCCTTGCCAGTCTCTGCGTATTTTCGGCAACGGTGCAGGCGTTCGATTTCGCGGCCGAGCAGGTCGATTTCCTTGAAGTCGCGCGGTTCCTTTTCTTCCTTTTCGACCAAGGCCATATACCGGGCCTCGACCGATGACTCGCATCGATCGACGACCGACGCCTTTTCCCATTGGTCGCGTTGCTTCCACGATTCGACGGTCGAGCGCGGAACGTTCAGAAATTGCGCGATCCATGTGATGCCGCGCCCCTTCCAGTAGAAGGCACGGGCAACGCGTCTCGGCTCGTCATCAACAGAGGGATTTTCGGCTGTCTCGATCATGCCGGAAGCGTACCGGCGACGCGCGCGCGCGCGGAGCATATGCCCTTGTGCCGAGCCGCGCGACGAATGCGCGTCGTTGTCCGTCGGAGCGCAACCCGGCAACATTCCGTTACACCAGTCGCACGTCATAACCGGCGACCAGGCGATGACACCAAAACACTGAACGGAACCTGAGAGGGCTTTAATGAAGCGACCGATGAAGAGATTTTCGATGTTGGCGACTGCTGCGACGATAGGCGCTGCCGTGGTCGCATTCTTCTCGCCGGCGGCCGCACACGCTGCGGAACTGATCACGCATGGCCGCACGCTGCTGGATCACGCCGACGTGCTGGGCGCGATGGGTGCGCAAGGTTCGGCAGTCACCGGCGCGGGCCTCGCCGCGATCGGCATCGGTAGCATCACGGGCACGAGCAATCACGCGGTCACCTCGAAATGGTTCCGCGTCGCGGTCGAAGGTGCGACGACGGACGGCCGCACGATCGAGCGCGACTGGATTACGCAAATGGCGGCCACGTACAACCGCGACCTGTACGGTGCGCGTGTGAACTGCGAGCACGTTCGCGGATACTCGCCCATGTCCGGCCCGAATTCGAACCCGTTCGGCTCCTACGGCGACGTCATCGCGCTACGCGCCGAAGCGCTTGCGGACGGCCCGCTGAAAGGGAAGCTCGCACTGTATGCGCAGATTCAACCGACGCCCGCACTCGTCGAGCTCACGAAGCCGGAAAACAGGCAGAAGATCTATACGTCGATCGAGGTTGCGCCGTCGTTCGCAGATACCAAACAGGCATATCTCATCGGCCTCGCCATCACGGACAGCCCTGCGAGCCTCGGCACCGAAATTCTCGCGTTCGCAGCGGGGAAGGGTGATGCCAACCCGTTCGCAGGCCGCAAGCAACACCGCGACAACCTGTTCACGGCCGCCGAAGAAACCGTGATCGAGTTCGAGACGCCGGCGCCGTCCGTCTTCTTGCGCGTCGCCGAGCTGCTTGGCTTCGTCAAGAACAAGGGCGAAGCCGACGACAAGCGCTTCACGGATCTGACGCAGGCTGTGGAAGCCCTCGCGATGCACGGCCAACAACAAATCGCGGTCGTCTCGAAGCTGACGGGCGACGTTGAATCGTTGAAAGCCGCGCTGTCGTCCGAGCAGGATGCACACGCGACGACAGCGACCGCGCTCGCGGAACTGACCGCGCAACTGTCGGCGCAACCGAATGGCGCGACGCGGCCGCCGGCGACCGGCGGCGCCGGCGCTACGAAGACGGATTGCTGATCAGCCCCGGCCACGCGAAACGACATCGGTCCATCCATTCAATGATTCGGAGATTCACCCATGCGTAACGACACCCGCGTCGCGTTCAACGCGTACACCGCGCATATCGCGCAGTTGAACGGCGTTCAGGATGCGACGACGAAATTCAGCGTCGATCCGACGGTTCAGCAAACGCTCGAACAGAAGGTTCAAGCGTCGAGCGCTTTCCTGCAGAGCATCAACGTGATCGGCGTCGACGAACAGTCCGGCGCGAAAATCGGCCTCGGTGTGGGCCAGCCGATCGCCAGCACGACCGACACCACGTCGAAGGATCGCGTACCGGTCGACCCGACGAACCTCGACAACAACGGTTACCAGTGCACGCAGACGAACTTCGACACGGCGATCCCGTATGCGCGCCTCGACGCATGGGCGAAGTTTCCGGACTTTCAGACGCGCATCCGCGATGCGATCGTGAAGCGTCAGGCGCTCGACCGGATCTGCATTGGTTTCAACGGTACGTCGCGCGCTCCGACGTCGGATCGTGCAAAGAATCCGCTGTTGCAAGACGTGAATGTCGGGTGGGTCCAGAAAATCCGCGTGAACGCGCCCGACCGTGTCATGCATGAAGGTGCCACCGGTTCCGGCAAGGTGAAGGTCGGCACGGGCGCAGGCAACGACTACAAGAACATCGACGCGCTGGTGTACGACGCGCTCGAAATGCTCGACGAGTGGTATCGCGAAGATCCGTCCGTCGTCGTCGTGCTCGGCAGTGGCCTGCTGCATGACAAGTTTTTCCCGTTCATCAATGGCGCGAACGTCGCGACGGAAGCCGCAGCCCTCGATCTGGTCGTCAGTGCGAAGCGCGTCGGCGGCAAGCAGGCGGTCAGCGCGCCGTACTTCCCGGCGAACTCGGTACTGATCACCCGTCTGGACAACCTGTCGCTGTACTTCCAGAACAGCGCGCGGCGACGCACGATCGTCGACAACGCGAAGCGCGACCGGATCGAAAACTACGAGTCGAGCAACGACGCGTATGTCGTCGAGGACTACGGCTGCGCGACGGTGGTCGAGAACATCGAGATCCAGCAGGCGGCCTGATCATGACCAGCCCCGCCCGCCGTCACCAGATGCGCGTCCGCGCTGCGCAAGCGGCCGCGAGCGCCACGCCCGGCCAGTCGCTGGCCGGACACCGACATTACGACCTGATGCTCGCGAAGCTCGGCACCGACCGCCGCCGGCTGAAGGAAATCCAGTCCGTCGCGCGAAAGATCGAGGTCAAGCGCGAGGTGCTGCCGGATTACGCGCCGTACATCGCTGGCGTGCTGGACGGCGGGAAGGGCGCGCAGGACGACGTGCTGACGACGGTCATGATCTGGCGCGTCGACGTGGGCGACTACGAAGGCGCGCTCGAAATCGCCCTGTACGCGCTGCACTTCGGCATGACGTTGCCCGATCAATACGAGCGTTCGTTACCGGCCGCCGTCGCTGAAGAATTCGCCGAAGCGGGTTTGCGGGCATTCGCAGCCGGCGAGGCGTTTCCCCTGGCGATGTTGCAAGAGGTCGAAGCGCGGACGCGAAAGTACGACATGCACGACCAGATTCGCGCGAAGTTGCACAAGGCGCTTGGCTACGCGTTGGAGCGATCCGACAAGGCCGGCGCGCTCGAAATGCTGCGCCGTGCGGTCGAGCTGAACGACCGCATCGGCGTGAAAAAGGACATCACTCGACTCGAAGCCGAGTTGAGAAGTGCGGCGGCCGGCGCCGACCGCACGAACTGAGCCCCCCCGGCACGGCGGCATCGGGTGACGGTTCGCAACGGCTGACGCTACGCGATCCCGACCCCGATCCACCGCCGTCTTATACCGAGTCACGACTATGTCGAGCAGCTTTATTGCGACCGCCGATGCGAATGCGCCGACGCCCGAATCGGACGCGATCGAAAACAATGGGTTTTTCCCCGACGTGTCGATCGCGGCGTTGCGCGCAGCGACGCGGCTCGACGGAACCGTGACGCACGAGCGTTTGTGCGAAGCGGCGATTGACGCAATCCGCAGCGTGAACGCCGAACTGAAGGCATGGCGCGCGCAGGCGGCCGCCGGCTGCGCGACGCTCGCCGACGTGCCGGCCGAGCAGATTGGCGGCGTCAGCGAACTCGTGTCGCTCTACCGCCGAGCGGTCTACAACCTGACGCATGCCGATGTGACCGAGCAGTATCGCGACCTCGATACGACGAAAGCAGGCGGGCAGGAGGCGGAGCGGCTCGAAGAAACGATTTGCAGCACGCGCCGCAATGCGCGTTGGGCGTTGAACGATCTGCGCGGGATCAGCCGCAGCACGATCGCCCTGATTTGAAGGCTATTCGATGCGCGTCTATGCACAACAGGGCGACACCGTCGACGCACTCTGCTGGCGGCACTACGGCCGGACGGACGGCACGGTCGAAGCGGTACTCGAAGCGAACGCCGGCCTGGCCGATCGCGGCGTCGTGATCCCGATCGGCACCGTCGTGTACTTGCCCGATATCGGGACCGTCGAAAGCACGACGCCGCTGGTCCAACTGTTTGATTGACTCCCGGAGCTGGCGATATGGCAGAACCGAACACCACAACCGCCGCGGCGCTGTCGGCCGCGATCGGTCTTGCGGGCCTCGCGCCTGGCATCGACGGAAACGCGCTGATCGGCGCGTTCACCGGTGCCGCGCTCGTCGTCGTCACGTCGAAGGAGATCGGCGTGTTGACGCGCGTCGCGTACATGCTGATTTCGCTCGTGATGGGCTACCTTGCGGCGCCGGAAATCGTCAATGCGACGCCGATCCGCTCGACCGGCGTCGCTGGCTTCTTTGCGGCCGCGCTCGTGATCACGGTCACGCTACAGCTCATCGAGCGCCTGAAATCGGCCGACCTGCTGGCGTTCCTCAAGAAAGGGGAGTGACCGACATGCACATCTCGTTTGCACTGGTAGCGCTGGCCGCTCACCTCGCCGCGCTCGCGCGTGTGCTCATCTATCGGCGCAACGGCGCGCGGCATCGCCACGACGTTTCATGGATCGCGTGGGCGCTGGTGGCGGTCTCGGGCGGGTCGGCTATCGAACTCGCCTTGCACGCGAAGCATGTCGGGTTCTTCGAGGCGGCGACGGCGGTCTTGCTGGCGCTGTTTGTGTTTGCCGCGCGCGGAAATGTCGCGCGCCTCTTGCGGAGTGAACAACCATGAAAACCCATCGCCTCGGCGACCAGGGCGACGATATCGGCCTGCTGCAACGGCGGCTTATCCGCGTCGGCTACGCGCTCGACGTGACGCACGTCTACGATGAATCGACCGAATCGGCGGTGAAGGCCGTGCAGACGAAAACCGGCCTCGTCGTCGACGGCATCGCCGGGCCGAAGACGCTCGGTGCGATCGCGACCGGCCGGCGTGACCCCAAGCACCTCGCCGATGCTGACATTGCGAAGGCGGCCGACGCGCTCGGCGTGCCGCTCGCGTGCGTGCGCGCCGTCAACGAAGTGGAATCGACCGGTTCGGGTTTCCTGTCGGACGGTCGACCCAAGATCCTGTTCGAGCGGCATGTCTTCTGGAAGCGCCTCGAAGCGCGCGGCATCGATCCGGCGCCGATCGCAGCGAAATACCCGAATATCTGCGCGCAGGCGCGCGGCGGCTACCAGGGCGGCGCCGCGGAATATACGCGGCTCGCGACGGCCGAGCTGATCGACCCCGGCGCGGCTTACGAGTCGGCGAGCTGGGGCGCGTTTCAGGTGATGGGCTATCACGCGGAACGCCTCGGCTATTCGGGTATCGATGATTTCGTCGCGCGGATGGAAAACGGCGAGGGCGACCAGCTCGACGCGTTCGTGCGCTTCGTGGCGGCCGATTCGAACCTGCTGGCGGCACTGAAGGGCCGCAAGTGGGCCGTGTTCGCCAAGGGCTACAACGGTCCCGACTACGCGGCCAACCTGTACGACGTGAAGCTCGCACGCTCGTACGACAAGTACGCCGGTGCGGACAAGGCCGCCGCATGAGCCCGATCGCGCGGAAGCTCGTCGCCGGCGGGCTCGTGCTCGCCGTAGTTGCGGCCGCGTTCTTCTATGTGCGCGGGCTGCGCACCGAACTGGCCGACGCAAAGGACCGGCTGGCGTGCTCCGGCCAGGCCGTCGCGTCGCGCGACACGACCATCAACGGATTGCGTCACGACGCCGGCGAAAAGGCGACGCAACAGCAACAGCTCGACGCGGCAACCGGCAAAGTGGCGGCGAAGCTCGCGGCCGCTCGGCAGGACGTCAGGAAGGTGATCAATGAAAACGCGACCGTTCGCACTTGGGCCGATACTCCTTTGCCTGCTGACGTTGCCCGCCTGTCAGCAAGCCCCGCTCTTACCGGCGCCGACGATTTCGGTGCAGCAGTGCCAGCGGATCACGCGCTGCACGCTGTCCGCGATGGCGCCGCGCACTAACGGCGAGCTGCAAGAAGCGTTCGACACCGCAAAAGGCGCGTGGGGCATGTGCGCCGCAAAGGTCGACATGATCGTCACCTGTCAGGAAAAGGCTCAGGTGAAGATCGACGCCGAAGTCGAGCGGGCGACGCATGATTAAGCCGGCCGGTCTTCGCGCCGCGATCGTCGCGGCGATTCCTTCGCTCAGAGGCGATCCCGACAAGCTCACGGTGTTTATCGATCAAGGCTCGATCGCGGCGACCGGCGCGCGCAGTCTGTCGTTCGAATACCGGTATGTGTGCAACGTCCTGTTGCTTGACTTCGGCGGCGATCCCGACACCCTGTTTGTCGCGCTACTGGATTGGGTCCGCCGCAATCAGCCCGACCTCGTGCTCAACCCCGACGATCACGCGAGCGGTATCACCTACGAAATCGACATTCTCAACAACAAGACGGCCGACGTGTCGATCAAGGTTCAGCTCACGGAAAGCGTTGTCGTGAAGGTCGACGACGACGGTAAGCGCACCGTCGAGCACGTCGACGATTCGAAGTTGCAGGACTCGGCGGGTCCGTGGGTCGCTGAGCTATGGACGATCTGAGCATCGTCGAATCCCGGCTGACCGCGTTGCTGAGCCGGCTACAGCCGGCGGGCCGCCGCGCTGCGATCCGCGAAATCGCGCGCGCGTTGCGGCGCAGCCACCAGGCGCGGATCGCGGCACAGAAGAACCCGGACGGCTCCGACTTCCAAGCGCGCAAGCCGCGCTTGAAACCGGGCGGCAAGCCGCGGGACAAGCGCGGCCGCATCAAACGCGCGGCGATGTTCGCGAAGCTGCGCACGGCGCGTTACCTGAAGATCGAAGCGGACGCGAACGGTCTCGCGATCGGCTTCGATGGGCGCGTCGGGGGCATCGCACGCGTCCACCAATTCGGCGAGCGGGGGCGCGTCGCGCCAGGCGGCGCCGAATACCAGTATCCGGCCCGCGTACTGCTCGGGATGACGCCCGGAGATTGCGACCTGATGCTCGATCTGTTGCTGAAGCACGTCGCACGATAACCCCCGGCCACGGGGGTTTTTTGTACCCATACCGCCCACATGCGGCGGGCGTCGCATCGCGCGCGTGCGGTCGGCATGATGGGCGGCATGGACGCTAACGAAATTCAACGACAGGCCCGCAACGCGGTCCGCAAAGGCTCGATTCTCGCGGTCGACCATGCGGCCGCGCTCTGTCGCGTCGCGGTCGGCGATCCGGATGACGATGCCGACAACCTCCAGACCAACTGGATTCCGTGGATCGCGTGCGCGGCCGGCACTACGCGCGACTGGCTGCCGCCGACACCGGGCGAGCAGGTCGTGTTGCTCTGCCCGATGGGCGATCCGGCGCAGGGCGTCGCGCTGCGCGGCCTCTTTTCCGACGCCGCGCCGGCGCCGGCGTCGAGCCCCGACACGCACACGCGCGTCTATCCGGATGGCGCGGTAGTCGCATACAACCACGCCGCGCACGCGCTCACGGTGGAACTGCCCGCCGGCGCGACCGTACGCGTCGTCGCGCCGGGCTCTGTCACCGTGCAGACGAAGGCCGCGACCGTGCAGGCCGACACGATCACGCTCGACGCGGAGCAGACGACCTGCACCGGCGCGATGACGGTCAAGGGGCCGTTTGCGTTCGAATCCGGCATGACGGGCACGGGTGGCGCCGGCGGCGCCACGATGCAGATTGACGGCGCGGCGACCTTCACCCGCGAAGTGACCTCACAAGGCATCAGCCTGCCGCATCACAAGCATCGCGAGCAGGGTGACGGACAACTGGTGAGCGAACCGCAATGAAGGGCATGAACGCCACGACCGGCCGCGCGATTGCCGACCTCGACCACCTGTATCAATCGATCGGAAAGATCGTCTCGACGCCGCTCGCGTCATGCGTGGAGCGTCGGCCGTTCGGGTCGGATCTGCTTGAGCAAATCGACGCTCCGAACAATGGCGCGGAGCGGACGCGACTCTATGCCGCAATCGCGACGGCGCTGATGCGATGGGAACCGCGCCTTGTGCTCACGCGCGTACAGCTCACGGTCGACGACGCGACGGTCGGCGATGTGATTTCCGGAAAGCAGTACGTCGATATCGAGGGCTACACGACCGAATCCGGCGCGACAGTGCGCGCGCGCGTTCCGCTCGACCAGGGGATCACGGCATGACCACGTCCGCGCTTATCGACCTGGCGAGCCTGCCGCTGCCTGATGCGCTCGAAGTGCTCGATTTCGAAACGATCTACGCGACGCGCAGGGCCGCGCTCATTTCGCTTTGGCCAGCAGACGAGCAGGCGGAGATTGCCGCGACGGTCGAACTCGAATCGGAACCGCTCGCGCGTCTCCTGCAGGAAAACTGCTATCGGGAGCTGGTATGGCGTCAGCGCGTCAACGACGCGGTTCGCGCCGTG
The DNA here is from genome assembly GCA_001527685.1 of Burkholderia pyrrocinia. Classification (GTDB taxonomy): domain Bacteria; phylum Pseudomonadota; class Gammaproteobacteria; order Burkholderiales; family Burkholderiaceae; genus Burkholderia; species Burkholderia pyrrocinia_D. The sequence goes on along the minus strand of LOZU01000113.1, from coordinate 6,094 downwards.
ATGCTTGCTTTTGCGCAAGGCAACGACCTAGAACAGCGCGCGGCGCTGTTCGGGCTCAAACGGCTGGTTGTGACGCCGGCTGATCCGGCCAACAACATCGCGGAAGTCGAAGAGGGCGACGACAGCCTGCGGGAGCGCATCCAACTGGCGCCGCAGGGCTTCAGCGTTGCCGGCCCGGCGGCCGCGTATGTGACGAAGGCGCGCGCCGTCGACGGACGCATCATCGACGCGCAAAGCTCGCGGCCGCAGCCGGGCGACGTGCTCGTGACGCTGCTTTCAAGCGAGGGCGACGGCACGGCATCGCGGGAACTGTGCGACGCCGTCGCGGCCGCGCTGAGCGCCGAAGATCAGCGGCCACTGAATGACACGGTTTTCGTCAAGTCGGCGGAAATCGTCCGGTATCGAATCCGCGCGAAGGGCTACACGCGCTCGGCCGTGGGCGCCGATGTGCTGATCGAGCAAGCGAGGAAGAACGCGCACGCCTATGCGGACAAGGTGCACCGCATTGGAATCGGCGTCGCCGAGTCGGCGATCAAGGGCGTTTGCCAGGCGGCTGGCCTGTCGCGAACGGAGTTGGTCGAACCGGTCGGCGATATCGCGATCGGCACGACGCAGGCGCCGTACTGCGTCGACGTCGTCATCGAATATGGCGGCGTCTATGCCTAAGCTGCTGCCCCCGAACGCGACGACGCTCGAAATCCGCACGGCGGCGGCGCTGGCCGCCGTCGACACGCTGCCTATCCCGATTCGCGACTACTGGAATCCGGACGGATGCCCGTTTGCGCTACTGCCGTATCTGGCCGCCGAAGTATCGGTCGACGGCTGGGAACTCGCGGAATCCGACGACGCCAGGCGCGCGCTCATCAGGTCGGCGATCGCGCTACATCAGAAGCGCGGCACGCCGTGGGCGATTCGCGAGGTGATCCGCCGGCTCGGCTTCGGCGAGGTGAAGATCGTCGAAGGCCGGCGCGTGCGCCGCCGCGATGGCTCTGCCAGGTACAACGGCGACCACGTGCACGGCCGTGAAACGGCGTGGGCGGAATACATCGTGAAGCTGTCGCGGCCGATCACGCGCGACCAGGCGGACAACCTGAAAGCGGTTCTGGAACGCTACGCGCCGCAGCGCTCGATGCTGGCGTCGCTGGATTATCGCGAGGCACCGATTCGTTACAACGGCTTCGCGCGTCGCGATGGCCAGTACAACAGAGGGAGCATCAAAGCATGAGTGATCTGGTTGAAAGCTCGACCTGGACGCCCGGCATTCGCCAGTTCGAAACCTCCGATCCGGTCGAAGGCGGGCCGGACGGAGTCGATAACGTACCGCTGCGGCAGCTCGCAAACCGCACGCGCTTTCTGAAGGATGCGCAGGACGCACACGCGACCGCGGTGAATCCGCATCAGCAGTATGCGACGCACGCCGAGATGAAGGCGGCAATCGATGCGTTTGTTGCTGATGCACCGGGCGCGCTCGACACGCTGAAACAGCTTGCGGCCGCGCTCGGCAACGATCCGAACTTCGCAACGACGATTGCGGACGCGTTGTCGAAGAAAGCGCCCGTCGATTCGCCGGTGTTCACGGGCATACCCAAAGCGCCGACGGCGCCGCAGTTCGACAGCAGCACGAAGGTGGCGACGACTGCGTTTGTTCAGCGTGCGCTTGGCAGCTTCCAGGCGTCGGCCAACCTCCCGGCCGGCGCCACGAATGGCGCTGCCGCTGATATCGGCAAGTACTTCACGCAACAGGCGGCCGCCGCCGCGACGTATGTACTTCCCTCGACCGAAGGATTGTCGTCGGGCGCGGCAATTGCATTCAAGGTCACCTCCAATTTTCCGTTGACGATTTCGTGTAGCGGAGGGGACATGATCAGCGCGAATGGCCAGAAGGTATCGAGCCTGACACTTGGCACCGGCGACGACGTGATCTTTGTTTGCCCGCAGAAAGGGTACTGGTTCGCGTCCGGCTCTGCTGTCGTCGGGCAGTCAAGCAAATTCGCGGCGTCGCTCGATGTGAATGGCTACCAGAAGCTACCGAGCGGGCTGATTATCCAATGGGGAAGGCTGGCAACCGCGATTGGTGCGAATGCATCTGCAAACCAAATGCTGCCGATCACATTGCCGAATTCCGTTCTTGCTGCGACGGGAACGCCGGCCCAGACGGCGGTATGGTCGGGGGCATCCCCAAGTATCGGCATCGGCGCAAGCAACACCGTTTTGACCGTGTGGAACAACTCCACCAACTCGGTATCGCCATATATCTGGTGGATCGTAATCGGATACTAAAGGACGCACACTCATGGGACAAAAGCAAGCTGCATACGACGAGAAGGGCGCTATCGTGGCTTTCTACGATAGCGTCGATAGCCCCGCCCCGACCGGTGCGAACGTCATCGATATTTCGGATTCGGAGTGGCGCACGTTGATCGATGGTCAGGCATGCGGCAAGCGTGCCGCGATCGACGCAAACAAGCGTCCGGTGCTGATTGACCCGCCCGGGCCGACGCGCGACGACGTCGCGGTGACCATGCGAGCCCGGCGCGAAGTGGCGATGGACGCAACCGACTGGCTCGTTTCACGTCACCAAGACGAAAAGCTCATCGGCAACGGGACGACGCTCACGGCTGCGCAATTCTCGGCACTCGTCAAATACCGCCAGGCACTGCGCGATATCAGCGATGCGGCCGGCTGGCCGTACATCGATCTACCGAACGCCCCGGATTTCGTGACTGCGATCGCCTGATCGCGACCTCTACCGTCTATCACATTGGAGTCAACAACATGGCGCAGGACAGCTACCACCACGGCGTTACCCTCGTCGAAATCAATCAGGGAACGCGGCCGATCCGCTCGATTTCGACGGCGATTCTCGGCCTCGTCTGCACGGCCACGGATGCAGATGCGACCGCGTTCCCGCTCGACACGCCCGTCCTCATCACGAACGTGATTGCCGCGCTCGGCAAGGCCGGCAAACAGGGCACGCTTCACAAGGCGCTGACGGCGATCGGTGCTCAGACCAAGCCGATTACCGTCGTCGTGCGCGTCGCCGAAGGCGCCGACGCCGCCGCGACGACGACGAACGTCATCGGCACGGTCACGGCTGACGGGAAGTACACCGGCATGAAAGCGCTGCTGACCGCACAGGCGAAGCTCGGCGTGAAACCGCGCATTCTCGGCGCGCCGGGACTCGACACGCAGCCTGTCGCGAATGCGCTCATCACCACGGCGCAGTCGCTGAAGGGGTTCGCCTACGCGTTCGCCGCCGGCGCGAAAACGAAGGAAGAGGCAACGACCTACCGGAAACAGTTTGCGGCGCGCGAGCTGATGATTGTCTGGCCGAACTTTCTCGCATGGGACGACACGGCGAACGCAACCACCGAAGTGCCGGCCGTGGCCTGCGCGATGGGCCTGCGCGCGAAGATCGACAACGATATCGGCTGGCACAAGACGCTGTCGAACGTCGCCGTCAACGGCGTGACGGGCATCAGTGCGGACGTGTCGTGGGATCTGCAAGACCCGGCGACCGATGCCGGCTACCTGAACGAACAGGACGTGACGACGCTGATCAATCAAAAGGGCTTTCGCTTTTGGGGCTCGCGCACGTGCTCGGACGATCCGCTGTTCGCGTTCGAGAACTACACGCGCACGGCCCAGGTCGTCGGCGACTCGATCGCGCTCGCGCAGATGGTGAACATCGACGGCCCGCTGAACCCGTCGCTGCCGCGCGACATCATCGAGAGCATCAACGGCAAGTTTCGCCAGTGGGTGTCGCTGGGTTACCTGATCGGCGGTACGTCGTGGTTCGACCCGGAACCGAACACAACCGACGTACTGAAGGCCGGGCAGGCGTACATCGATTACGACTACACGCCGGTTCCGCCGCTGGAAAACCTGACGCTGCGCCAGCGCATCACCGACCGCTATCTCGCGGATTTCGCGTCGAAGGTCAACGCCTGATCGCCGGCGAGACGCCACACATAGGAGCAATCGAACATGGCAATGCCGAGAAAATTGAAGGGCTTCAACCTGTTCCATAACGGCGAGAACTTCGTCGGGCAGGTGCAGGAAATCACGCTGCCGAAGCTGACACGCAAGATGGAGGACTACCAGGGCGGCGGCATGAGCGGCCCGATCAAGGTCGACTTCGGAAACGAAGGCATTCAAATGGAATGGACTGCTGGCGGCTTCATGAAAAGCGTTCTGCAGCAGTACGGCACCATGCAGCACGACGGCGTGCTGTTGCGCTTCGCCGGCGGCTATCAGACCGAAGATTCGACGAACGTTGATGCCGTCGAAATCGTCATCAAGGGCCGGCACAGCGAGATCGATCCGGGCTCGGCGAAGGCGAAGGAGGACACCGCGTTCAAGGTGACGACGGTCGCCAGCTACTACAAGCTTTCCGTCAATGGCGAGGACATTATCGAAATCGACTTCGTCAACATGATCGAGCGCATCAACGGAACCGATCTTCTCGAAGCGCTGCGCAAAGCGATCGGGCTGTAACACTTTGCCTCGGCCGGCATGCCCGGCGGGGCCGTCATTCACCCATCATTCGACAGGAACAGTATGAACACGAAGCAATCCGCCACGACGGAAACCGATCTGTCCGACTCGTCGGCGCACGACGATCCGAACACGCTCATGCTCGACACGCCGCTCGTGCGCGGCAATCAGACGATCGACGCAATCACGCTGCGCAAGCCGAAAGCGGGCGAGCTGCGCGGCGTGTCGCTGTCCGACCTCGTGAGCCTCGACGTTACCGCGCTGTCGAAGGTGCTGCCGCGCATCAGCTCGCCGACGCTGACCGAAGCCGACGTGGCCAACATCGACCCCGCCGACCTCGTCCAATTGGGGGGGATTTTCGCGGGTTTTTTGATGCCGAAGGCCGTGAAATTGAAGCTGGCCTACCAGACCGAGTAGAAGACCCGATGGCGGACATCGCGACGGTGTTCGGTTGGACGCCGGCAACGTTGGACGCCTTCAGCCTCGCCGAGCTGATGGACTGGCGCGAGCGGGCGCGCGTGCGCGCCGGCGCTGAATGAACGAAACGACCGACGATGAACAACACCCTGAAACTGCGCGTCATGTTCGACATGATCGACAACATGACGAAGCCACTTAAAGCGCTGCTCGCTGGAAACAAGGGGCTCGCCACGTCGGTAAAGGAAACGCGGCGCGAGCTGGCCGAGATGGGCAAGACGCAGAAGAGCATCGCCGAGTTTCGGCAGATGCGCAGCGGCCTCGCCGCGACCGCGTCCAAGCTCGATGCGGCACGCGGGCGCGTCGCGGCGCTGGCCGGGTCGTTGCGCGCCTTCGGGCCGCCGTCGCGCGATATGATCGCCGCATTCGAGAAGGCCAAACAGAAAGCGGCGAGTCTGTCGGCCGAACACGAAAAGCAGGCGTCACGCGTGCGCGCGCTGCGCGAGCAGCTCGCCGGCGCGGGTGTCAACACGCGCAATCTGTCGCAGCATGAGCGCGATTTGCGCTCGAGCATCAGGTCGACCACCGCGGCGATGGGTGACCAGATGCGCAAGCTCGAAGCGCTCGCCGAGCGCGAGAAGCGCGTGGCGGCCGCGCGCACGAAAATGCAGGGCATGCAGAGTGTCGCCGCTGGCATGGCGATCGGCGGCTATGCCGCGAAGGGCGCGGGCACGCGCATTCTCGGCGGCATGGGCGGTGCATTGGACGAAGCCAAGGAATACCAGCAGCAGACTTCGCAGTTTCGATCGCTTGGCGTCGGCGAATCGAAACTGAACGAAGCAATCTCTTATGCCAACAGCATCGATGTGAAAGGGCTGAGCAAGCTCGACAAACTCAAGCTGCTCAAGGAAACCTATACGATCACCCGCGACATGCACCACGCGGAAGAGATGGCGCCCATCCTTGCCAGGATGAAGGTCGGCATCGAATCCGTCATGGCACGGCGCGGTCACGGCGAAGGCCACGGCGAGGTCGCCGAGCAGATGCTGATGGATTTGGTGAAAACGACCGAGCTGCGCGGCTCGCTGAAGAGTCCGGAGGCGTTCCGACAGGCCGTCGACAACGCGACGAAAGCCTACGTTGCGTCGGGCGGCACGGTGAAGCCGGAGGACTTCCTGAA
>LOZU01000112.1:0-11668 GCA_001527685.1 Burkholderia pyrrocinia | reverse complement strand
CACCAGCCAACGCGGCGTGCGTCCACGCCCCGACCATGTCGCGCCCGTTTTCGGATCCCAGTATTTTTGCTTGGCCGCACCGCGACTGCCCCGGCCTTGACCGGCCTTCTTCATGAAATCGCGAACCGGAACGCCGTTCTGCGCCAGCAGTTCCACGACGCGTTCGGCGATGAGCTGCGCCTCGCGCTCACGGGCGATGTCAATTTCGTTTATCAGTTTGTCGAGTTGGTTCAATAACTCGCGGTACGTGCTCATGGCCGTTTCTCACCGAAAGTGATGGGGGTTTCGTCTGCCTGCTTCCGGCAGGGGACCGATGCTGTGAGCAAGCCGTAACAGGTCACGCGGCAGGCTTCCCCCCCGACACCGCCACGTTCGAAGCCGCGCCACCGCGGCAAGAGCTGATGTATTGGCGGATCGTGCTCCCATGATCTCGACCGGTCAGCACGATCATTTCCAGAAGCCGACCGAATTTCCGTGTTGCCGCCAGCGTGGAATCGGTTGAAACGGCACGATCCGCAACGAGATCCGTACCATACAGGCCAGCCGCGATCCCTTTCTTGTAGGCCAGGCACGCGTGTCCTCGGACGGAAGCATCGACATGCCTGGAGAGTATTTCGAACACAGTCGATTCCAGCGCGTTGACGTATGCATCGACTTCCTCGAGATGTTCAAAGGATGTAGCCGCAATCAGCGCCGCAATCATCTGATCCGCTTGAACGCGATTGTTCTTGATGTCCATTTCACCGACGCCATGCTTCAATTTGCCCGTTTGACCGTATCGTTCCTGGCACGAGACCGATACATGTTCACGACATTTTCTCGGTTTTCGTCAAGCGATGAGATCGCACTCGAAGCGCGACCCTTCCCGTCTTCAGAACGCTACTGTTGCAACGATATCTCGACGCGTCTATTGCTCGCGCGTCCCGCAGCGGTGTCGTTCGATGCCACCGGGTCGGCTTTGCCTCGTCCGGTCGCGGAAACCTCCCGTGCGTTCAAGCCATGCTCCCTGAGATAACCCGCCACTGCCTCGGCGCGACGCTGCGACAGCGCGAGGTTGTACGCGTCGCCGCCGACCGAATCCGTGTAGCCCGTGACCGATGCTAGTGCAAACGTCGCATCGCCCTGCTTGTCCAGCAGCGCGTCGAGTGACGCCTTGGCGCTCGCGGTGAGCGTCGCCTGCCCCGTGTCAAACAAGGCGTCGCCCGAGATATTCAATTGTCCGACGGGAGCAGGCGTTGCCGCAGGCGCCGGCGCGGCGGCTTCCGGCGCGCTGCACTGGAAGATGAGCGTGGCCGGGTCGGCGCCGTCGCGCAACGCTTTCTCGGCGTCGACCGTGCGCACCGGCTGGTCGCCGCAGATGCGCCGGGCCGCCTTCATGCAGGTGTCGGGGCCCGAGAAGATCCCGTGGCAGTCGACCCGGTACGTGCGCACGCCGTCGCGCGGCTGCAGTTCGGACGCGCTGAAGGTCGGGCCGGACGCGGTGGAGCACGCGGCGAGGGAAAGCGCGGAGAGCGCAAGCGCGAGAGTGAGTTTGTTCACGGTGATGTCCTGAATGCGATCGTTGTCGGAAGCGCGCCGCCCGGTTGCCGGGCGGCGCGCACGGCGACGGTTACTTCCACTGGTACAGCATGCCCGCACCGATGACGCGCTGGCTGCCGCTGAAGCCGCCGTTGATCGACGCCTTCAGGTTTTCGGAGATCCGCGCCTGCATGTTGACGGCCATCGCCTTCTGGCCGAGGAACGTCGACGTGCCGATACCCATCCCGAAGTTCGCGTCGCGGTCCAGTTGCGGGATCGACGCCATCGCACCGACGGCTGCGATACCCTGCTTCGCCATCTGGTCGGTCTGCTGCAGTTGCGAGCCGAGGCTGTTGATCTGTGCCTGCTGGCCCGACAGCGCCGTCGACATCGAGGTCGACAGGCTGTTGATCGCCGTGTTCGTCGCGAACAATTGCGAGCCGTTGATCGCATCCGTGCTCGTCGCCGTCACCTGACCCGCCGCCACATTCGTGATCTGGCGCTCCGCTCCCGGCGCGCCCACGCTTACCACGCTCGTCGGTGTCGTGCCCGCGTAGTTGTACGTCACCCCGCCAATCGTCCCCGTTGCCGTTGGATTCGGCGCCGCCGTCACCGAACCTGAGCCCAGCGCCACGTCGTTCGCGTTGTTCGCAATTGCCCCCGAGCCGAACGCAACGGCGCCAGCCGCCGCCGCGGTCGACGTGTTACCCAACGCCACCGAGCCCTGGCCCGTCGCGATGTTCGCGTTGCCCAGCGACACAGCACCTTGTCCGTTTGCAGTGTTGTTCGCACCCATCGCCACTGCGCCTGTACCGGTCGCCACGTTCGGATCGCCGATCGCCACCGCGCCGTCGCCGCTTGCCGTGTTCGCCACGCCAATCGACACCGCCTGACCACCCGTCGCCGTCGCCGTCTGGCCAATCGCCACCGCGCCGGCTGCGTTGGCTACCGCACTTGTGCCTTCAGCAATCGAGTTGCCGCCAGTCGCTTGTGCACCGAAGCCCAGCGCCATGTCGCCCGTCACCGTGCCGGAGCCGGAAACACCGGCAACCGAGTTCTGGCCCACGGCAACATCGGAGCTGTTGAAGGCCTGCGCAGAATCGCCTACGGCGACCGAGCTAATTCCTGACGCATTGGCGCGGCTGCCAAATGCGCTTGCCCGAAAAGCCGTAGCGTGAGCTGTAGTACCCACTGCCGTGCTACCCTGCGCGCTCGCGATGGTAGCCGATCCTATCGCACTACTGCGTAAACCCGACGCATTGGCATTATTACCCTCAGCAAGCGAGGAATCTCCTGACGCATTGGCATTATTGCCCTCAGCAAGTGAGGAAATTCCTGACGCATTGGCATTAGTGCCCTCTGCAAGTGAGTAATTTCCTGACGCATTGGCGAGGCTGCCAAATGCGCTTGCACGAAACGCCGTAGCGTGAGCTGTAGTACCCACTGCCGTGCTCCCCTGCGCGCTCGCGATGGTAGCCGATCCTATTGCACTACTGCGTAAACCCGATGCAGAAGCACCAGGGCCCTCAGCAAGTGAGTAAGTTCCTGACGCATTGGCATTATTGCCCTCTGCAAGTGAGGAATCTCCTGACGCAGATGCGCCGCTGCCTACAGCAGTAGCTGCGAGGCCGGTCGCCGTCGAGGCGTGCCCTTCGGCAACCGCATAGTTGCCAGTCGCATTAGCCACATCGCCGATCGCTACGCTGCTGACGCCGGTCGCCGTCGAGGCGTGCCCCGCGCCAACCGCGTAGTTGCCAGTCGCATTAGCCACATCGCCGACCGCCACGCTGCTGACGCCGGTCGCCGTCGAGGCGTGCCCCGCACCAACCGCGTAGTTGCCAGTCGCATTAGCCACATCGCCGACCGCCACGCTGCTGACCCCGGTCGCCGTCGAGGCATTCCCCTCGGCAACCGCGAAGTTGCCAGTCGCCGTCGAGGCATGCCCCTCCGCAACCGCATCGATGCCAGTCGCATGAGCTACATCGCCGATCGCTACGCTGCTGACGCCGGTTGCCGTCGAGGCATGCCCCGCGCCAACCGCGTAGTTGCCAGTCGCATTGGCCACATCGCCGACCGCCACGCTGCTGACGCCGGTCGCCGTCGAGGCATGCCCCGCGCCAATCGCGTAGTTGCCAGTCGCATTGGCTACATCGCCGACTGCTACGCTGCTGACGCCCGCCGCCGATGTATTGGTGCCTGTGGCCAGTGCGTTGACGCCGGTCGCACCGTCATTGTTGTAGTTGCCCTGCTGCGTGCCGTTGTCGTTCACGCTGTAGTAGTGCGTCTTGGCAGCGTTGATCGCGGTCGAGGTCGAGGTCGACAGCGAGCTGATCGCGCTGTTGGCCGATGACAGGCCGGTCGACGTGGAAGTCGACAGCGAAGCCACCGAGCTATCGGTCGAGCTCAGGCCGGTGGACAGCGAGCTGATGCCGGTCGAGGTTGACGTGGACAACGAAGCGATCGAGCTCGTCGCACTCGATAACCCCGTCGATGTCGAGGTCGACAGGCTGTTGATCGCCGTGTTCGTCGCGAACAATTGCGAGCCGTTGATCGCATCCGTGCTCGTCGCCGTCACCTGACCCGCCGCCACATTCGTGATCTGGCGCTCCGCTCCCGGCGCGCCCACGCTTACCACGCTCGTCGGTGTCGTGCCCGCGTAGTTGTACGTCACCCCGCCAATCGTCCCCGTTGCCGTTGGATTCGGCGCCGCCGTCACCGAACCTGAGCCCAGCGCCACGTCGTTCGCGTTGTTCGCAATTGCCCCCGAGCCGAACGCAACGGCGCCAGCCGCCGCCGCGGTCGACGTGTTGCCCAACGCCACCGAGCCCTGGCCCGTCGCGATGTTCGCGTTGCCCAGCGACACAGCACCTTGCCCGTTTGCGGTGTTGTTCGCACCCATCGCCACTGCGCCTGTGCCCGTCGCCACGTTCGGATCGCCGATCGCCACCGCACCATCGCCGCTGGCGGTGTTGGCGACGCCGACGGAGACGGCCTTGCCGCCGGTGGCGAGCGCTTGCTGACCGATCGCGACCGCGCCGTTGGCGTTGGCATTGGCGTTAGCGCCGACGGCGACGCTGCTCGCTCCGGACGCGGTCGCATTCGTGCCTGCGGCGAGCGCGCTGATGCCCGTCGCGCCGTCGTTGTTGTAGTTGGCCTGCTGCGTGCCGTTGTCGTTCACGCTTAAATACCGCGTCGTTGCCGCAGTCAATTGCGCCAAATTGACCGCATCGGTCGGATTGGTGCCGGCAGCAACATTCGTGACTTTATTTCCATTCATGCTTGTGCCGGCCGCGAACGTCGCCAGCCCGCTAACATTGAGTGTATTGGTAACAAGTGTTGCGCCCTGCAGCGCAATTCCTGCGGGGCCGTAAAGGGTGATTGCCCCCGTCGCATTGGTTGCAGCCGCTCCGACATATACGGCTGCGAAACTCCCCCCCGGGGTAATTCCATTCGGATTCTCAGAGATTCCAACGCCCGTCCCGGTTGAACAGTTACGAGCCAGTACGTTGGTCTGCCACGCTCCATTGCTCCCTGCCCACTCACCACTCCCCACGGTTGCGGTCCCGCTACAATTCATGATTGCCGCAAATGACACTTGCCCCGCGGATAAAAGCAGCGCGGAAAGTGCAAGGAGCTTGAACATGCCCCTCTTTCCGGTCGTCACGGATCCGGAATTACCCTGCGCGCCCGCCTTCTTTCCACGAACGGAATCGATTTCGGATACGGCAACCCAAGCTCCGATTGCTTCATTCCAAATGGTCCGATACGACCTATTCATCTTCATCACCTCTTTGGCTTACGTGCCGCCTCGCGACGCCTTGCTTCGCACCGGCCTTACGTTAAATTAATAGTTAGTTACGCTTATAATCGTGAATAAGCGCAATCAAAATTCATCAACCAGACAGCACAAATTAGCCGCGCCAGCCTCATTGGAAACAAGCAAACTGCCCCCGCAGCGCCTTCCTCGCACCGCTAGGAAAATCGCTGCCGAATCATCAGACCATGCGCCTCTCCTGCGCGTCCGATAGCCTCGAGCAGCGCACCGGATTTGCGTTTCACCTCCGACTCAAGGCACACGAAATCCACGTGATCAACGGGTAGATCAGATCCATAGACACCCACAGAGAGCCCGCTTCTGTATGCCGCGCGTGCCAGGGGGCGAAGATCGGAACCGACATCGCGAGCCATCAGCTCGAACACAATCGATTCAATCGCACTAACGTAACCGCCGAGATCCTCGCGGCAGTCAATTGACGTGATATGCAATAGCGATTCGATTATCCGAGTGGCTTGCTCAAACGATGAGCAAATATCCATCTGCGTCGGACTCCTATATGGCTTCACCACCAGCATCACCTTGATGAATGCGCGCCAAGCAGGGCACTTCAAGGCCAAAAATCAGATCATCTAAAAGCCGACCGGTTGTTCTACAGAATCGTCGAGCAACACTCAGTCAAGCGTGTAGCCACCCTCGGCTTTGACGTTCCATCGCCTCGAGCGTGGCGGTCACGCCCGCCTCCTCTCGATACCTCAAACCTGCAAGCTCCCGAGGAATTCTCGATTGGCGAATGATCTATGCCAGACGAACCACCTGAAGCCCAATCACGGCGAGGTCCTGGGTCTAGCACTTTCTAGGGCCAAAACCAAAACGTACGTTTCTGTAGAATTCAGTAGAGGGGTAGTTCGGGAGATGGGGAGTCCTTTGTTTACAAGGGCTTGGAACCGCGTGTCCCGCAGCGACAAAAACGTACCTTTTTGTCTAGTAAGATTCGGCGGGACGAAGGCGACTTTGCAATTTTTAACAGAGTGGCAAGGTCGCCCTGCATGTATGTGACGTCAACGCTGGCGGGAGACAAGTCGATCGGGAAGATCATGGAAGCGGGGCTCTTGATGCGACACCCGTAAAGCTCGAAATTCAATACACCCAACCTATTTCCTGGGCGAAAACTATGATTATTGGTTACGCGAGAGTATCCACCGATGAGCAGAATCTTGATCTACAAATCGATTCATTGAAGCGCGCCGGATGCGAAAAAATATTTGCCGACCAGGGCATCTCCGGCTCGCGCTTTTCTCGACCTGGACTCGACGCGGCACTTGCCCACATTTCAAGCGGGGATTTGTTGGTGGTATGGCGCCTGGATCGACTGGGACGATCGCTTGGGAAGCTGATCGACTTGATTACGCATCTCGATCGTCGAGGCGCTCAGTTTGCGTCATTAACGGAGTCGATCAATACCAATTCGTCGGGCGGCGTGCTCGTCTTTCACATGATGGCGGCACTTGCGCAATTCGAGCGCAGCCTGATCAGCGAGCGGACACGTGCGGGCTTGGCCGCAGCGAGAGAACGGGGGAAAAAACTCGGGCGCAGAAGCTCGTTGACGGAAACTCAACAGAAGCAGGCCCTACAGCTATTGAAAGGGAAAACGATTACGGAAGTCGCCGCAACCTTCAAGGTTCATCCGCGTACGTTGAGGCGTATGTTGAATAACCGATCATCGGAATCCGGATCCTTGCAACACCATGATCTGCATCACGAACACATGCCGCACGCACAATGACGATACTTACGATTTCGCGTCCTCCTGCCGTTCGTCCCGTTCGAGCCAGTAACCATAACCGTAGATCGGTGGAAGGCGATAGCCTCTCCCCGGCCGCAAGCCGAGCTTCGTGCGCAGCATCGACATGTGCGTATCCATCGTGCGCGACGGGATGTCAGTCGCCTGCTTCCATATCAGGTCGACAATGTGTGCGCGCGACAGCGGCCGGTCGCGATGCCGGAACAGCAACAGCGCGAGCTCGAATTCCTTCATCGTGAGATTCACCGGCTGGTCGCCGACGTAGGCCTGCTTCAGGTTCGCGTCGAAGCGATACGGGCCGAACTCGCACACCGCAGCCTCGGCGTTGAACGAATAGGCGCGGCGCAACAACGAGTCGATGCGCGCGAGCAGCACCGGGCCGGACACCGGCTTGACGACGTAATCGTCCGCGCCTGCGTCGAGAATCCGCGTGATGCCAGCCTCGTCGTCGCGGACCGTCATGAAGATGATCGGCACGCTGTGCGCGGTTTGATTGGCGCGCACCCACTTCAGCACTTCCTCGCCGGACACCCCGGGCACCGCCCAGTCGAGCACCAGCAGATCGAACGTTTCGCGTTTCAGGTGCTTCGTGAATACCTTGCCTTCATTGAAGGCAAGGCACGTATGCCCCGCCGCCGTCAGAATTTGACTGACGAAGGCGCACTGGGCCGGATCATCTTCCAGTACGGCGATTCTCACGGCAACTCGCAAGACAGCAGTCGTTCGTTCAATTCAGATCCCCTTGATGCACGCGCACCTGTGGATTTGCACACGCATACTAAAGTGCCGAACGACCATTTGCATCGAATTGTTTTTCAGATGCCCTCGTGTTTGCGCTACGCTTCCGGCGTCAAGGTTCGGCGGACGTCCTATTCCGCGTCCACGCGTTCATGCATGACGATCGCGACCACGGTTCCCGACAGGAATGTCACCGCCGCAACCGACAAGGTCGCGTCGGCGAACTCGAAGCGGTCGGCGAGGCTTTGTCACATTAATTCGGACTGCTCCGATGTCGAGAGGCACGGCTACCGGGTAAATTGCCAGAATGCGCCCATCTTGACCGCTCCGCCACCGCCATCGGCACTGTCAACTTGCGAGACTTCGTCGATGATGATGCGCAAGGCACTGTGGCTCAGAAAGCATTCGATGGAGTCTCGCAAGTTGACAGTGCAGGCCGATGCGATCGGGCCGCGCGCCAACCCGTTCGACGCCACGTTACGTCGGCCGCTGCACGGGTTGGCGGGGGCGGTGGGGCAGGCGGTGTGAGACGTCATGCTACAATCTCGGGCGGGCCCTTTTACTTGGCGAGCGCACGCCTGAGGGTTTGCGCATGAATGTCGAAATGCCGGGCGACCATCTGCACCGAATGGGTCTCGAGGAGCACGCGCGCCTGAGCGATGTTGCTCGCGTCGAGCCTTGGCGGACGCCCCAGTCTGCGTCCGCGTGTGCGTGCGCTCGTCAATCCAGCGCGCGTGCGCTCGCTGATCAGCGAGCGCTCGAATTCTGCGAGGGCGGCCATCATGTGAAAGAACAGACGGCCCGCCGAAGACTGCGTATCGATCGCTTCGGTCAGCGACATGAGGCCGATACCTTGCGTATCGAACTGGTTGGCCAGCGCAATGAGTTCTCCAATCGAACGCCCAAGCCGATCGAGGCGCCAGACAACCAGCGTCGATCCTCGCGTCAGCGCCGCCAATGCATCGTTCAGGCCCGGGCGCTGGAAACGCGCGCCCGAGACGCCATGATCGGAATAGATCGCGCTGCAACCATGCCGATTCAATGCCGACAATTGCAAATCCAGGTTTTGCTCGTCGGTTGAAACGCGTGCGTATCCAATGTACATATCTGAAATGGGCCTTGTCACGTCGCTATTGCAGCAAGATGTCGAGTTCGACGCCGTGCTCATCGACTGCGCGCCACGGCAGGTACGGTCCGCCACGCAGAGTGACGAACATTTCATCGAGCTGCCACGTGCTACCCGGCTTGCGGCGCACCGCTTTCACGCGATGGGCAAAGCCCGCGCCGAACTTCTCGCACCAGCGGCGAATCGTCTCGTAGCTAACCGCCACTCCACGCTCCAGCAGCAACTCTTCGATGTCACGCAGGCTGAGCTGGAACCGGAAGTACCAACGCTCCGCATGGCTGATGACTGTCGCCGGGAACCGGTGGCCGTGATAAAGCGATTTCGTCATCCCATCATGTCACGCGAACACCCCGCCAACGTGACAGCGCCCTACCAATCGAGCGCCACCCTATTCCAAGCACCACATCGCCCCTGACGCCAACGGCTCGCCGCCCGCCGCGATTCTGACCGGCGCGAATGTCAATGACGTCACGCAATTGCTGTCTTTGATCGACGCGATTCCATCGATTCGCGGATCGTGTGGCCACCCATTGCGTAGACCGTGTCTGGTCTACGCCAATCGAGGTTAGAACTCCGAGCGACATCGACAAGCATTGCGCAAGCGCGGAATCGAGCCGGTGATCGCCAGGCGCCGCACCGAACACGGAAGCGGCCTTGGCAAATATCGCTGGTTCGTTGAAAGCACGCATGCCTGGCTATATCACTTCCGCCGCTCCGTATTCGTTTCGAGCGCCGTGCCGACATTCACGGCGCGTTCCTCAAACTCGGTTGTTGCCTGATCTGCTGGAACAACCTACGGCGCGCCGAGCAGCCCTTTGTCTGAAACCGTCTCTTAGAACAGGTGCTGAATGCCAGCGTAGACGCCCGTCTGGTTGTGGCCGGGCAACGGGTTGTCGTTGTAGCCGCCGCCCGAAATCGGGCCACCTGCTCCAGCGCTGTTCGCTTCAAGCCCAAAATTCGCGCTCTTGCTGTTGCGAGCCGTGGCAACTTGGAAATCGAACAGCGTACGCTTCGACAGATTATATGTGCCGCCGACCGTGTAGATGGTCGCATTACCGCCGCCATGGTTGGCGTTGACGTGATAAACCGCGGCAATCAAGGCAGCGGCCGGCGTTGCCTGCCACGTCACGCCACCCCATTCATGATCGAGAGATGTCGGCTGAGTGCTCGACGTAGCACCCGACGTGCGGATCGCCTGATAAGCACCCTGAATCTTGAACGCACCAAGGAACACATTCAATGCGGCGGTGTATTCGCGCGACGCATTGAAGGCATCATTCAGCATACCGTTCTCTGGGTTGCGGATTTCGTCGTAGATGCCTCGTAGCTGGAACAGTGAGTTCGTATAGGTGAGCTGCAAGCCGGCTTCACGACCCTGCGGCGTAGTGCCGTTGCCATTCCAGCTCGTCGCGTTCGAAAGTGCGTACTGACCGTAGACATCGAAGCCGCCGAAATTTGGCGACTGATACGAAATATTGTTGCTCGATTGCGGCCAATTGCGACCGCGTACCAACGATGCAGAAGACCAGTTCGATTGACCGAACGGATCGAAATCCCATACGCCGTTCGAGATGAAAAGCTCGCGGCCGAGCAGCAGCGTACCGTAGTTGTCGTTCGACAAGCCGACCGTCGCCCAGCGGTTAAAGAGGCCGCTGCCGCCAGGGCCCTGGCCATTCATCGCGTTGAAGCTGCCTTCGAGGTGGAACAAAACCTTGTTGCCGCCGCCGATGTCTTCGGTACCCTTCATGCCCCACAGACTCGTACCCCAGTCTCCGCTTTCTGCACGCCAACGGCTCGTGGATCCGCCGTTGCCGGTGGCGAGCCCCTTGATGTACTCGATACCTGCGTCCAGTCGGCCGTACAAGGTGACGCTGCTCTGAGCGTGAGCAGCAGATGCAAACGCGCAAGCAGCGATAAAAATGGCTGAGCATTTCTTCATTTTCGTTTATCTCCAAAAAATTTACATATTAAAAATACATTTTCTATAAAACACTTATTAATTACATGACATCCACAAAACCCACAACGCACCGCGCACTACTGGCAATATTCATATTTCTCACATCTTATATTTCGCACAACCAATTGTATCCTCGCAAAAAAATGACGAGCACTTCATGGCCTCCATGTTTACCCGGCTCTTTGAATTCGTGGATTTTTCTCAAATGATGAGAATTCGATGGGCGCATAATAATGCTCTGCACAAAGCGGATTAATCGTGCTTGGCGCATATGCATTGTGATGGCGCTCCGTCTCAAGCTTGTCACCCCATCGCGAAACCACCGGCATGCACACGACGCGCCGCTTGCGGGCTACGCACCGACCGAGGGCACGCTGTGTCGCTGCCCCCTGCAGTTTGTTGCACGCCATCCACATCAATCCGCGCGCACCTTGAATGTGCCTTGACTCCTATCGTTGCTCACAAGATCAATTGCATCGACGAACTCCTGCGGTGGAGCGTAGTCAACAAGCTGCGTCGACAAGCCCTTACACCGGCACCTACAACCAGATCGCGGGGTTGTTCTCTCAATCGCCTCGCTATCGGCCCTCGCTCACGCATATAGAGTCGAGAACGGCCCCTTCGTCGATGATTCGGTTCTGACTGCAAGACGGAAATGCAACTGTCACGCGCGGCCCGTCAGGCCCAGCCGCCGTCGACGATCACGTCCTGCGCGGTGATCATCCGGCCGTCGTCGGCCGCGAGGAA
>LOZU01000111.1:0-3535 GCA_001527685.1 Burkholderia pyrrocinia | reverse complement strand
CGTCGCGTCGCTGTCGACGTCGACGTCTACGGGCATCAGCTCGTTGTCGACTGGCCTGAGCGCGACCAACAGCAGCGTCGCATCGCTGTCGACGTCGACGTCGACCGGCATCAGCTCGTTGTCGACCGGCTTGAGCGCGACCAACAGCAGCGTCGTGTCGCTGTCGACGTCGACGTCGACCGGCATCAGCTCGCTGTCGACCGGCCTGAGCACTCTCACGACCACGACCAACAACCTCGGCAGCAGCACCGCCACGGCGCTCGGCGGCGGGTCGACCTACAACCCGGCGACCGGCACGGTGTCGGCGCCGTCGTACACGACGTACAACGCGAACGGCACGACGACCACCGCGAACAACGTCGGCTCGGCGATCGACAACATCAACAGCCAGGGCATCAAGTACTTCCACGCGAACTCGACCGCGGCGGACAGCCAGGCGCTCGGCGCCGACTCGGTCGCGATCGGCCCGAACGCCGTCGCGAACAAGGCCGGTGACGTCGCGCTCGGTAGCGGGTCCATCACGGCCGCAGCAAATCCGACTGCGACCGGTACGATCGGCGGCGTGACATACAACTACGTCGGCACGAATCCGGCGAGCGTGGTGAGCGTCGGAGCAGCGGGTGCCGAGCGACAGGTGACGAATGTCGCGGCCGGCCAGATCTCCTCGACCAGCACCGATGCGATCAACGGTTCGCAGCTCTATGCGACCAATACCGCGCTCGATTCGCTGTCGACGACCGTGTCGTCATCGTCCGGCGCGATTGCGTCGCTGTCCACCGGGCTCAGCTCGACCAACAGCTCGGTCGCTTCGCTGTCGACGTCCACGTCCACCGGTATTTCGTCGGCGAACAGCGCGATTGCGTCGCTGTCCACGTCGACGTCGACTGGCATCAGCTCGCTGTCGACCGGCCTGAGCTCAACCGACAGCTCGGTTGCTTCGCTGTCGACGTCCACGTCCACCGGTATCGCGTCGGCGAACAGCTCGATCGTTTCGCTGTCCACGTCTACGTCAACGAGCATCAGCTCGCTGTCGACCGGCCTGAGCACCCTCACGACCACGACCAACAACCTCGGCAGCAGCACCGCCACGGCGCTCGGCGGCGGGTCGACCTACAACCCGGCGACCGGCACGGTGTCGGCGCCGTCGTACACGACGTACAACGCGAACGGCACCACGGCCACCGCCAACAACGTCGGCTCGGCGATCGACAACATCAACAGCCAGGGCATCAAGTACTTCCACGCGAACTCGACCGCATCGGACAGCCAGGCGCTCGGCGCCGACTCGGTCGCGATCGGCCCGAACGCCATCGCGAACAAGGCCGGTGACGTCGCGCTCGGTAGCGGGTCCATCACTGCCGCAGCAAATCCGACTGCGACCGGTACGATCGGCGGCGTGACATACAACTACGTCGGCACGAATCCGGCGAGCGTGGTGAGCGTCGGAGCAGCGGGTGCCGAGCGACAGGTGACGAATGTCGCGGCAGGCCAGGTGACGGGGACCAGCACGGACGCGATCAACGGCTCGCAATTGTTCGCAACGAACACGGCGATCAACAGCTTGTCGACGTCGACGTCGACCGGCATCGGCTCGCTGTCGACCGGCCTGAGCGCGACCAACAGCAGCGTCGTGTCGTTGTCCACGTCGACGTCGACCGGCATCAGCTCGCTGTCGACGGGCTTGAGCGCGACCAACAGCAGCATCGCATCGCTGTCCACGTCGACCTCGACCGGCATCGGCTCGCTGTCCACCGGGTTGTCGTCGGCGAACAGCTCGATCGCGTCGTTGTCAACGTCGACCTCGACTGCGATCCAGGCCGGAAAGACGCGCTACTACAGCGTCAACGACAACGGCACGCAGCAGGCCAACTACAACAACGACGGCGCAACGGGTATCAACGCGATGGCGCTGGGTACGGGTGCGACGGCCGCGGGCGCGTCCGGCGTCGCGGTCGGCGATGGTGCCAACGCCAATTCCAACGGCGCGGTCGCGATCGGCCAGCAAGCGATGGCCACCGGCGGTAAGGCCGTCTCCATCGGCGTCGCCAACACCGCGAGCGGCGACGGAGCGGTCGCGATCGGCGACCCGAACGTCGCGACCGGCACCGGCGCGGTCGCGGCGGGGGCCAACAACACGGCAACGGGGCAGGGTGCGCTGGCGGCAGGCAATGCCAACATCGCAACCGGTACCGGCTCGGTTGCGCTGGGCAATGCTTCGACGGCTGCAGGCGCCGGTTCGCTCGCCTTCGGCTCGAACGCGGTCGCGAACAACCTCAACGACGTCGCGCTCGGCTCGGGCTCCGTCACGTCCGCCGCGAACCCGGTGTCGAGCGTTACGATCGGCGGCGTCACCTACACGCTGGCGGGCGGCACGCCGACGAGCGTGGTCAGCGTGGGCGCGCCGGGTGCGGAACGTCAGATCACGAACGTCGCCGCGGGCCGCGTCTCGGCCGCCAGCACGGACGCGGTGAACGGCAGCCAGCTGAACGCAACCAACATGGCGGTCAACAGCCTGTCGACGTCGACCGCGAACAGCATCGGCTCGCTGTCCACCGGCCTCAGCAGCACCAACAACTCGGTGGCGTCGTTGTCCACGGCGACGTCACAGGGAATGTCGTCGCTGTCGACGGGGCTCAGTTCGACGAATGCCACGGTTGCGTCGCTGTCGACGGGGGTGACAAACATCAGCAATCAACTGACGTCGCTCTCGACGACCGTCAGCAACAACACGACTCGCCTGTCGGGCAGTCAGGGCGTGGCTGCCGACATGAACGGCACCGGCACCGACTCGCCCAAGGTCACCGCCGGGACGAACTCGGCCGCGATCGGCTCGGGGTCGACCGATGGCGGCCGTTCGAACGTGGTCTCGGTCGGCAGCGAATCGCAGCAGCGGCAGATCACCAACGTGGCGGCCGGCACGCAGGGCACCGATGCGGTCAACCTGAACCAGCTCAACGCGCTGTCGACGTCCGTGTCGCAGTCGGTGCAGAACCAGCAGGCTCAGATCAACAGTCTGGGCAGTGCGCTGCAGCAGACCGATTCGATGGCCCGACAGGGCATCGCCGCAGCCACGGCGCTGACGATGCTGCCGCAGGTCGAGCCGGGCAAGACGATCAACGTCGCGGTGGGCGCTGCACGGTTCGCCGGGCAGTCCGGGATGGCATTTGGCGCCAGCGCCCATCTGTCGGAGAACGGAATCCTGAAGCTCGGGATTGGTATTTCCGGCAGCAACCGGACGTACGGTGCCGGCTACGGGTATAGCTGGTAATGCGACGTCATCGCTCGACCTTGGCATGTCAGAGCGACAGACGCCTGGCCGTCGGCATCTCGCTGTTCGCGAGGGACGGCCAGGCGATCTGGGAAAACGGCATCCACCAGAACATCGCGTACCTTGCGATGATGCTGAAGCGCTCCGAGCGCGTCGGCCCCGTCTATTTCCTGAACGGCGGCGACGCGCAGGCGTTGCCGGCCGGCCTCGAACTCGACGGCCTCGACGTGCCGCTCGTGCAGCCGAACGACGTCACGCACCAGCTCG
>LOZU01000110.1:0-25533 GCA_001527685.1 Burkholderia pyrrocinia | reverse complement strand
TGGCCGATGCACACCGGCCAGCTCGAAGGCATCAACAACCGCATCAAGGTCATGAAGCGCATGGCCTACGGTTACCGTGATAGCGCCTACTTCTTCCTCAAGATCAAGGCTGCCTATCCCGGGAATCCGTGAAGAACCAAAAAAAAGACAGGGGAATTCCCTGTCTCTTGCGGATGCTGCCCCGATGTTCCGGCGGTTATCCGCCGGCGCCGCTCGACGGCTTCCCGTACACGATGTAATGGGCGGTCTCCATGAATCTTGCCTCGAGCGCCGGCGTATGCCGCCCGACGCCGGCCTGAAAGGCCAAGCCGTCGGCCATCGAGATCAGCAGCGTGGCGACGTGCCGGCTGTCGGCCGCACTGTGCTCCGGGTTCGCGGCACGCACGAGCTGCGCGAGTTCGCGCGTCAGCGTCGCATACCAGTCGTCGACCAGCCGGCGGCACTCGTCGTCGATCGCGGCGAACGAGAAGAAGTGCGCCCACAGCGCCCTGTATTGGGCGTCCTTCGCGTCGCGCAGCGCCCGTTCCATGAGCCCGTCGAGCATCTCGCGCGGTGGCGCGTTGCTTTCCAGCGCGCGCGCCAGGTCGTTCAGGTACATCCCGATCGCAGGCTCGATCACTGCCCGCAACACGGCCAGCCGCGTCGGGAAGTAGTACTGGAGATTGCTGACGCTGATCCCCGCGGCAGCGGCCACCGCGCGCTGCGAGAAATCGAGGGCGCCGCCTTCGAGCAGGAGTTTTCTCGCGACGCGGACGATCTTGTTGCGGGTGCGCAGGCCCTGGGCTCGCAGGCCGTCGGTGCCCTCTGCCGCGGGTGCTGCGCTCGACGTGCGCCGTTTCCTGCTGTTGCGCTGCTCAATTGGCACTGTCATCGCTTTCCGTCATCGTGTGGGCGCTGCGGCCTCGTGGAAATCATCGCGCCGGCGCGTCGCCGGGCGCCGATGACTATACCCGATGCCTCACGCATTTTCCAACAAACCGCTTACGCCCGGCCGGCTTGCCCGGGCGCGTGATCGGCCTGCGTGTCGACGCGCCGGGCGCCGGCCCGCAGGACGTTCGCGATCGCCTGTTTTCCTCCGTCACGACAGCCGCCCCGCCCGTCGTTATCCGCTGCGCGCAGCCGCGTCGCGCACCTTGCGGTTCACCCGGCCGTCGAGCAGGTTCGCGACGCCGAGCACGCCGTTGATCGCGCACCATCGCAGCGGCTCGGGCAGCGTCGAAGGCGTCTTGTGGCGCAATGCCGCCAGCAGCGGATGCTCGGTGCCCTTGATCCGCTCGGCCAGCAGTTCCCCGATCAGCGACTGGGTCGCGACGCCATGCCCGGAACACCCGGCGGTGTAGAGAATGTTCCCGTGTGCGCCGGTTTCGCCCACCACGGGCAACGCATCGCCGGCCAGGCTGACATAGCCGCTCCAGCACGCGCGCACCGCCACGCTGCCCAGTTCGGGAAAACGGGCGCGCAGCGTATCCTCGAGCGCGCGATACGCGTCGTTGTCGGGCACGTTCGGCGTCTTCGAACCGTAGACGTAGTGGATCCGCTTCGTCGTCAGCACCAGCGTGTTGCGCACCGTCAGGCGATGGCTTTCCATCGTCAGGTGCGAAGTCACGATGCCTTCGCGCCCCGGCCAGCCGAGCGCCGCCAGCTGCGCGGCGGACAGCGGCTCGGTCTCGATCGCCGACACCCGCATCGGCATCACCTTGTCGCCGAGCAGGCCGAGCTGCGGCGTATAGGCGTTGGTGGCGAGCACGAGGAACGGCGCGCTCGCGCTGCCCCGCGCGGTGTGTGCCTTGACGACCGCGCCTTCGGTATACGACAGCAACGCGGCATTCTCGTAGAGCTTCACGCCCGCGCGCAGCGCCGCGCGCCGCAGCCCCATCACGTACTTGCCGGGGTTGAGCGTGCCACCGTGCGGCATGTGGAAGCCGAACAGGAACGCCGGCGGGATGCCGCGCGCGCGCATCGCGGCGTCATCGAGGAACGTCGCCGGCGAACCGAGTTCGATGCCCGTCTCCATGCTTGCGCGCAGCCGTTTCTCCTGCGACGCATGCACGCCGGCGCGGATAATTCCCGTCGCCAGGTAGTCGCAGTCGATCCCGTATTCACCGAGCTTGCGTTCGACGTAGGTGACCCCCTCGTCGTAGAAGCGGACAATCTGCTTCGCCCGCTCGTGCCCCACACGCTTGACGAACAGCTCGTATTCGAGCCCCTGGCCGCCGGCGAGATAGCCCGCGTTGCGCCCGCTCGCGCCGAAGCCCGCGAACTCGCGTTCGAGGACGGCCACGCGCGCACCGCGCGCGGCGAGCTCCAGTGCGGTGGACAGGCCCGCGAAGCCGGCGCCGACGACGATCACGTCCGCGCCGATCTCGCCTTCGAGCGGCGGCTGCGGATCGTCCGGCGTTTCCACCCATCCGCCGAGCGGACGGTACGTTTCCAGCACTGCACTCATTCTGATGCCCTCCTTCCGGCGAACAGGATCGCGGCCATCGGCGATCCCGTCGCCATTGCACAGGCCGCGCGTCGCATGCGGCCGTTTCTTCCCCGGCGCTCGTTCCTTGACGAACGCGCGCCGGGGGCCTCGGAATAGCTGCTATCGCGCCGCGACGCCGGCCTGCCCGGGCAACACGCCGGCCAGGTAGTGCGCCACCGCGCGAATGTCGTCGTCCGACAGCGTCGCGGCCACGCCATTCATCGCGCCGGCCGGATCCTTGCGTTCGCCCGTCTTGAACGCGGCCAGCTGGGCCGCGACGTAAAGCTCCCCCTGGCCAGCGAGTCGCGGCACCTGATCCCTGCCCATCAGCGTCGCGCCGTGACAGGCCTGGCAGCGCCTGGCCTGGACCAGCGCCATGCCGCGCTGCGCGAGCGCCGCGTCGGCCGCGACGTCCTCGTTCCGGGTCGGGGTCTGCCGTGCGAAATAGGCGGCCAGCGTCTTGATCTGCCCGTCGTCGAGATCCTTCGCCAGCGGCCCCATGTACGCGTTGTGGCGCGCGTCGGCGGCGAACGCGCGCAGCTGCGCCGCGAGATACGGCTCGGGCTGGCCGGACAGCGCCGGATACCATGCATTGAGCGACTGGCCGCGTGCGCCGTGACAGAAGAAGCAGGTCTCCTGCGGCTGCGGCCACGGGCCGCCGTTGGCGTGCTCCGCCGCGCCGATCCGGCTCATCGCCTTTTCGAAACGCATGCCGTCCAGCACGTCGCGCCCGTAGAGCACGCCCGCGCCCGCCATGGCGACGATCGCCACGACAGCGCCCATGATCATTGCGCGCTTCATTTACACCTCCACGCCGCGTCGTGCGAGCTTGCCGAGCGCCTGCAACGCCGCGCGGTGCCCGGCGCGCACCGCACCGTCCATCGAGCCGGCCCAGATGTCGGCGGTCTCCGTGCCCGACCAGATCAGGCGGCCCACCTCGGGCTGCAGGTACTTGCCCCATTTCGTCCAGAAGCCCGGCGGGATCGGGTGGATGCACTGCAGCGTCCACGGATCGACGCGGCCCCAGTCGAAGTCATGGAACTGCGTCGGGCGCAGCGCCTTGTCGCCGAACGCCTTCGCGTAGATCGCCGACAGCGTGCGCTCCGCCGCGTGGTGCTCGCTCGGCAGCGCCCCCGGCGCGACGAACGCGCTCAGCACGCCGACCGCCCCGTCCGGCGGCGAGTTGTCGTAGGCGAGGAAAACCGGGCCGCCGACCTGGAAGATCTGTCCGCAATAGCCGTCGTCGCGCCAGAACGGCCGCTCGTAGACGTGCACCGTCTTGCGCATCGGCGCATTCGCGGGCCAGCGTTTCTGCAACTGCGAACGCCCTTCCGGCAGCGGCGGATCGAACACGATCTGGTTGCACAGCGCCGGATTCAGCGCGACGATCACGCGGCGCGCGCGCACGACGCCCTGGTCGGTGTGCACCTCGACGATGTCGCGATCCCAGCCCGAAATCCTGCGCACGGGGCACGACAGCCTGAGCTTGCCGCCAAGTTCGCGCGCCATCTTCGTGCTGAGCACCTGCGAGCCGCCGACGAAGCGCGTTTCCTGCGCGCCGCCCTTGATCGACTCGAGCTGGCCGTAGTCGCAGCCGGCGCTGTTGAGCACCGACAGGTAGTGCAGCAGGCCGAGCTGCGCGGGCGCCCCGCCGAGCGACAGCTTCGCGGCCAGCGCGACGAAGTAGCCGTCCTCGTATTTCACGCCCTGCTTCGCCAGCCATTCGCCGTAGGTGAGCGTGTCGAGCTCCGCCGCGCGTTGCGCATTCCACGGCGCGCCGGATGGCACGCCGCGCGCCAGTTCGCCGAGCTTCGCGGCGATCGCGCCGTCGCCGCCCGTGCCGCCGTGCAGATCCTGCGCGACCCGCGCGTCACCGGCCAGGATGACGGACTTGCCCGCGTAGTACGTCGGAAACGTGTCGACCTCGAGTTCGCGCGCGAGGTCGGCGATCGCCGTCTGGCCCGGGCCGATCCACTGGCCGCCGGCCTCGGACACGACGCCGTGGCCCAGCTCGTGATTGAAGGTGCGCCCGCCGACCCGGTTGCGCGCCTCCAGCACGACGAACGAATCGCACCCCGCGCGATTCAGGTCGCGCGCGGCCGTCAGTCCCGCCAGCCCGGCGCCGATGATCACGACATCCAGCACGCCGCGGTTCGCGGGTGCCGCCGTGTCGCTGGCCGCCAGCGATACCTCGCCCGCGGCCAGCGACACGGCGCCCATCGCCGCGAAACGCAGGACCTGGCGCCGGCCCTGCGTCTCGGGCGTGCGCTTCCGATCCGGCTTTCTTGTTCCAACGATTTTCATCGTGTCTTTCCTTGCTCTCGTTTTTATCAGGATTACTGATTCATCGATACGGAAACGGCCACCACGCATCACCGTGATGCAAGCACGCCGTCCTGCGAGAACAGCAGCGGCTTGCCGCCCGCATCGACCAGCGCGGCGGTCAGCGTCGCGCGATCCGCACGCTGCGCGACCTCGATCGACGCGCCGTTCGCGCGCTGCTTCAGCACCAGCCCGTCGAGCCCGACCGCCAGCAGCCCGCTCCCGGTCGCGACGAGATCGGTGATCGAACTCTTCGTTTCCGCATTCAACGGCGCCCAGCTCGCCCCGCCGTCGCGGCTCTGGAACAGGCTGCCGAGCAGGCCGCCCACCACGATCCGGCCGTCGGGCAGCGCCACGCCCGTCCACAGCGAGCCTTTGCCGCCGGTCTGCAGGTAGCTCCAGCTCGTGCCGCCGTCGGTCGACTTGAGCACCGTCCCCAGCTCCGACACCACGTACAGCGCGCCCTGGCGATCGGCGAAGATGTGGTACAGATTGCGGTCGGCCTTGCCGCCGCCCGGCGGCTTCGGCAGCGTCGTCCGCGCCCAGGTCTTGCCGCCGTCGTGGGTCTGCAGCACCAGCGACCACAGGCCGACCGCGATTCCGTCGCGCGCACTGGTGAAGATCACGGAGAACAGCGGCTGGTCGACCGACGTGTCGATGCGCTGCTTCTCCCACGTTTCGCCGCCGTCGGCGGTCGCGAGAATCACGCCCCACTGGCCGACCGCCCAACCGTGCTGCGCGTCGGCGAACGTGACGGCCGACAGCGTCGCCGACACGGGCACGCGCCGCGACTGCCGCCAGATCTTGCCGTCGTCGTCCGACAGCAGAATCACGCCGTGTTCGCCCACGGCGACGATGCGCGCGCCGGCGCGCGTCGCGTCCGTCAGCATCATGCGGGCCGGTGCGGCCCACGCGTGCGCGGGCCGTGCGGACCAGTCCGCGACCGTTCCATGGGATTGCGCGAACGCCGCCGCGGCAGCGCAAAGCGCGGTACAGGCAACAAGAATCTTGATCATGGCTGGGCCTCTGTAGGGGTGTTCGCGAACGTCAGTGGTTGAGCAAGGCGGCCCAGCCGGACCTTGCATCGCCGAAGGCAACCGCCGGCAGCATCGCCGGCACCTGCCCGCGCGGCGCCGGTCGCCACGTTTTGCCGTCGTCGTCCGACGCGAGCACGACACCGTGTTCGTCGACGGCGACGATGTGCGTGCCGTGCGTCGGCATCATGCGGGCCGGCGCCGTCCGGTCCGCAACCGATCCATGGAAGAGCGCGAATGCCGCCGCGGCGGCGCAACACGCGGTGCAGGTAACGAGGGGCTTGTTCACGAGGGGCCTCTGTCTCTGTAGGGGTGTCCGACGACATCAATGACTGAACAGGCCAGGCGCGCGCGCCGGCTTGCGGCGCGGGAACCCGCGCTCCAGCACCGAGGCCAGCGCGGGCAATGCGGTCATCGCCATCAGCAGGTTCACGAGGAACATGAACGCCAGCAGCTTGCCCATGTCCGCCTGGAACTTCAGCGCCGAGAAGCTCCACGTCGCGACGCCGATCGCCAGCGTGATCGCCGTGAAGATCGTCGCCACGCCCACTTCGAGCATCGCGTGCTGCACCGCCTTCACGATCGTCTGCCCGCCCGCGAGATGCACCTGCAGCCGGTTGTAGATGTAGAACGCGTAGTCGACGCCGATGCCCACCGCCAGCACCATCACCGGCAGCGTCGCCACCGTCAGCCCGATCTGCAGTTCCTTCATGAACCCGTAGCCGATGAAGGTCGCGACCGACAGCGGCAGGCAGCACGCGAGCATCGCGCGCCAGTCGCGATACGCGAAGAACACGAGGATCAGGATCGCCGCGTACACGTACAGCATCATCGGCAGTTCGCTCTTCTCCACCTCGTCGTTGGTCGCCGCGAGCACGCCTGCGTTGCCGGCGGCAAGGCGGACCGTGATACCGGGGAACGGATGCGACGCGCGGTACTGCTTCACGTCGTCGAGGATCCGGTTGATCGTCGTCGCCTTGTGATCGGTCAGGAACAGGTGCACGGCCGTCATGCTGCAGTCGGCCTTCATGAAACCCTTGATGCGTCCCGCGTCGACCGACACGGCCCCGTAGTTCTCGGGCGCGATCGGCACGACGTTCATCTTCGGGTAGTCCTCGTTGTAGCCCTGGTTGTAGGTGCGCAGCATCCCCGAATACGACTGCACCGACACGACGCCCGGCTCGGTGCGCATCGCGGCGCTGAAGTCGTCTTCGACCAGCCCGACCGCCGGGTTGTCGCATGCGCTGCCCTTCGATTCGATCGCGACCGTCAGCCAGTCGAGGCCCATGTCGTAGTTGCCCGCGATCGACGTCGCGTCGCGGTTGAAGCGCGCGTCCGCGCGCAGCTCCGGCGCGCCCGGCTGCAGCGTGCCGATCACGCGGTCGCGGCTTTGCCATGCGGCCAGCGCGAAGATCGCCACCGTCAACGCAACCGTCAGCGCCGCGTACTTCGGCTCGGCCACCCGCGCCAGCACGCGCAGCGGTTTCGCGCGCTGCTGCGCGCGCGTCAGCGAGCTGTCCGCGTAGGCCTTCGAGAAGTTGAAACAGGAGGCCGCGACCGGCAGCAGGATCAGGTTCGTGACGATCTTGTACGCGACGCCCAGCGACGCGGTGATCGCGAGCTCGCGCACCATCGGAATCGGAATCAGCAGCAGCGTGATGAACGACACGAACGCGGTGATCAGCGCGAGCACGCCGGGGATCAGCAGGCCGCTGAAGCTGCGCCGCGCGGCTTCATACGAGCTGTGCCCGTGCGAGATCTCGCGCACGATGAAGTTCACCTGCTGCACGCCGTGCGACACGCCGATCGCGAACACCAGGAACGGCACCAGCACCGCGAGCGGATCGAGGCCGAAGCCCAGGAGCTTCAATGTGCCGAACTGCCAGACGAGCGACGTCAGCGAGCAGACGATCAGCAGCACCGTGAAGCGCACCGAATGGCAGTACCAGTAGACGGCAAGCGCGGTGAGCAATAAAGCGATCCCGCAGAAGCCGAGCACGGCGGTCGCACCGTCGGCGATGTCGCCGATCTGCTTCGCGAAGCCGATGATCTGGATCTCGTAGCCGGCATCCTCGAACGGCTGGCGGATCTGCCGTTCGAGCAGCCGGTTGAACGCGACGTAGTCGAGCACCTTGCCGGCGCGATCGCGCTCGTTCAGCTCGGCCGTGATCATCGCGCTGTCCTCGCCGTGCGACACGAGCGTGCCGACGTAGCCGCCGAGCGTCGTCGCATGGCGGATCTGCGCGACGATCGCCGGCGTCAGTTGGTCCGGCGTGATCGTGCCGGAGATGATCGGCTCCGCGCGAAACCCCTCGTCGGTGATCTCGTTGACGAACGCGTTCGGTGTCCACAGCGAGCGCACGCCGATGCGGTCGACGTTCGGCAGGTAGGTAACGGCCTGGGTCACCTTGTACAGGCGCGTCAGCCCGTCCCTGGTCCAGATCGGCCCGTTGCGGGCCTTCACGACGACGGTGATCCGGTTCGCGCCGAGCAGGTCGTTCCGGTATTGCTGGAACGTGCGGATGTATTCGTGGCCGATCGGCATCTGCTTCTCGAAACCCGCATCCATGCGCAACTGCACCGCGAACACGGCCATCGCGGCGGTGAATAGCGCGATCGCCACGAGCACGATCGAGCGGTGGCCGAAGAAGAATTTTTCCAGACGGCTGACTAGACGATTGAGCACAACATTACCCCTTCAAGTGTCGCGCGTTCACGCGTCAGAAGTTCCGGGTGACGAACACGCCGACGAAATTGCGATCCGCATAGGGCTGCCCGACCGTCTGGTGCCCGCCGAAGAACGCCGCGAAGTTGATGCCCGCCTGCCACTTGGGCGGATTCTGGTTGAACAGCACGTAGACGTTCACCGATTTCATGCCCTGCATGTAGTTCGCGGTAAACGTCGGCGTGTAGCCGTACAGCCCGGTGGTGAAGGTCACGCCGGGCGTCACCTGCCAGCCGTGGATCAGCGTGCCGTCATAGGTCCAGTTGAAGTCGATCGTCGCGCCCACCGAGCTCGACGTGCCCTGCCCGGCCGTGATCGGATAGCCGAGCCCCGAGTTGTTGTTCAGCCACGGGAAATAGCCGGTGGCCGGCACCTGCGTGACGGATTGGCCGTTGATGTTGCGCGTGACGCTCGAGCCGAGGCCCGGGTAATAGATCCACGTCAGTTCCCAGGTCAGGTTCGCGGAATCCGCGCCGAGCAGCTTGAGGAACGGATACTCGCTGCGCGTCAGCGCCAGCAGGCCGTTCACGTCGAGCTGGAATTTCTTCTTGTCGACCCATTGCTGGCAGCCCCCCTGCACGCCGTTCGTGTTCAGGTCGAGCGGGCCGCCCGAGCCGAAGCAGCTCGACAGCGCGACCGCGTCGCGCGGCCGGTACGACAGTTCGGTGCCGATCGCCCACGGGCCGACGCCGAAATTCGCGCTGGCGCCGAACAGTTGCCGGTTGCCGAGGTACGACCACTGCGCGGTGCCGTTCGCCAGCGTCGACAGCACCGGCGACTTGTCGGTGTAGTTGAGGTAGTAGAACGCGAAGTTCGCATCGAACGAGCGCGGCGAGAAGTTGAACTTCACGCCGAACTGCGGCCGGTATTTGGCGGGCAGCTGCGTCGAGACCGGAATGCCGATGTCGTTCAACGGCGGCCCGGCGTAGGTGCCGTTCACCAGCCCGTTCCGGATACCGTCGAGTACGCCGGAATTGCCCTTGTCGAGCCCCGTCAGCCCCGCCACCGTGGCCGCGCTCGGGCCGGCCACGTTGAGGTTGTTGGTGTTGATCGTGAACGGTTCGGCGCCGCGGCCGAACACGTTCGCCAGCGACCAGTACGAGCCGACCGGCGGGTAGCGGTTGCCGTTCCACTGGAACTGGTAGTAGGCCTCGGTGCTGAAGCCGTGCGACAGGTCCGCGGCCACGCTCAGCATCGGCGCGGGGAGCAGCGCCTGCTTGAGCTGCGCGCCCGGAATCAGCAGCTTCTGGGTGTCGAGCGAGTTGGTCGCGTTGATGCCGCTCTGCGCGAACATGCTCTCGCCCCAGTTGATCACCTGGTTGCCGAGCCGCACGTGTGCGCCGCGCCCGCCGATCGTGAAATCCTTCTGCGCCCACAGGTCGAGCAGCTGCGCGTTGTAGACCACCTGCGCCGACGCGGTGCTCGACAGCGGCGTCCGGGCCGTATTCCCGGCCAGGAAGTCGTACATCCCCGTGCCGCGCACCATGAACTTGAGCCCTTCGCTCGGCATCTTCAGCAGCAGTTCGCTGGTCGCGCTGATATACGTGCTGAACGGCTGCCCTTTCCGGTAGTTCAGGTCGCCGTTGTCGCCGTAGCCCCACTGGTTGGTATTGGCCGCCGCGCCGCAGCCGTACGCATTCGGATCGCCGGTGAGCGAGCAGCTCGGGTTCTTGGTGCGGATGCCCGCGCCTGCGGTGAGATTGGTCACCCACGAACCCTGGACAGCACCCTCCCCCATCGTGAAATCGTAACCGTATGCACTCGACGCCGCCGCACCCAGCACGGCAATCGAAATTGTAGTACGCCTAACGACATGCTTCGCGTTCATCGCCCCACCTCACCCAAACCTGGATGCCGACGGCGCGCTCGCGCACGTCGGCTCTATTATTTATCTATGCAGCGCCCGTCAGCGATCGCTGACGGAGCGCAGCGATTCCGCTGTGAAGAAATCGGCCTTGAAGCGCGGATCGTTGATCTGCTGATACCAGCGCAGGTCCTTGCCCTGGCCGATCGTCGACGAATCGAGCACGTAGCGTCCGTTGATCAGGTCGTATTGCACGAACGGCTCGTTGTCGCAGGTGCCGCCCAGTTCCCACACCGGGATCGGGTAGCTCTCGCGCACCTTCCACAGCTTGCCCTGCGCGTCGTAGTCCTCGCCGGCGAGCGCGAGCCAGCTGTCCTCGTCCAGGTAGAACACCTTCTTCGACGCGACGTGGCGCGCGCTCGGCTTTACCGTCGCCTCGACCACCCATACGCGGTGCACCTCATAGCGGCGGTGGCTGGCGGCGATGCCGTTCGGCGTCGCGACGTCACGCAGCTTCTTGTTGAAGTCGTACATGCCGAACGCGTTGTACGGCACGATCATGTCCTTCTTGCCCACGAGCTTCCAGTTGAAGCGGTCGATCGAGCCATTGAACATGTTCGCTTCGTCGATCAGGTACTGGTTCTCGAAGCCGATCAGCGGCGCATCGTGCGTATAGGCCGGCATGCGCCGCACGCGCCGCTGGCCCGGGAAGTAGTAGTACGTTTCCGACACCTTGTCGAAATACTGGCGCTGCACGAATGCCTGCCCGGCCAGCGCGGCCGGCGAGTTGGCCGTGAAGTAGGCGGCCAGGCTCAGCTGGTCGACGTCCTGCGGCGAGCTCTTGCCCAGCTTGCCCGACGGGAAGAAGAACACCTGCGGGCCGATCCCGTCGATCCATTCGCCGCCGCCCGGCCGGGGCGAAATGGTGGTGACGTCCAGCGGCCATTCGATGCCTTCGCCGCGATAGCGCATTTCATAGTTCAGGATCGCTTCGGCGCCGCTCTTCGGCTGCGGAAACGGCACGCCGGGCAGGATCGCGGCCTGGAGCGACTCGCCGTTCGACGCGAGCTTCGCCGACGCCAGGTTCGCCTTCGAGTTCTGCTCGACGGCCTCCGGGAACTGGCATTCGCGATGGGTCGGATAGACGTCCATCCGGTAGCCCTTCTGCTGCTTGATCAGCTGGATCTGGCCCGGCGTGAGCTGGCTCACGTACTTGTCGACATTCGCGGCGTCGATCGAATAGAGCGGCTTTTCGCCCCGATGCTTCCAGAATTCGCCGCGCACCTTGCCGTATTCCCAGCCGGACGGCGTCGCCTGCCTGCCGGCAAAAGCGGGCACGGTGCCGTCCTTGCTCGCGCCGCGCTCGGCCCCGACCGGGGTGAGATCGTCCGCCGCCGCGGTTTCTCCGGCTATGAGCAGCAGCGCCGCCGCGATGGCCGTCACGGCTCCGAGTGTGTGCTTCTTCATCATGAGTCTCCTTCCGATTCCGCATTCATTCGCCGGTCACGTCATTGACGGACAGTCGGCGTTCGTTTCGAGCCGATTGTTCGGCTAACCGGCCAAGGCAACACTTCATATCAATTACTGAGGACTGCGACTTTTATCGACCAAGGGCGCTCCGCTGGATTGCGCCGCTTCAGGCCGCGCCCGATCCGGCCACCGCCACCGCCCGAATCTCGACGCACAGCTCCGGCAGCGCGAGCTGCGTCACGCCCATCGCGGTCCACGACGGGTAGCGGTCCGGAAAGTACGCGTCCTTGATGGCCGCGAAGGCCTCGGTTTCGCCCTGAAGATTCGTATGAAAGGTCGTCAGTTCGACGACGTCGGCGAGGCTCGCCCCCGCTTCCACGAGGATCGCCTTCAGCGACTCGAAGGCGATCCGGGCCTGCGCCTGCACGCCGTCGGCCGGCTTCAGGTCCGCGCCGATGCCGACCTGGCCCGACACCCAGATCGTGTCGCCCACGCGCGTCGCCGGCGCGAAATGGAAGGCGTCGTACCAGGCCTTGAATCCCGGGGGGATGATCGACTGCCGTTGGTTGTTCGCTGCCACGAGTAGGACTCCTTTGTTCAGATGAGTTGACGGAAACAGGGTGCGCGGAACGGATCGCCTGCCTTCAGCGACGCGAGTTCCTCGGCGAACAGGAAGCCCATCGGCGGGTAGCCCGACCGGCTGTTGTCGGGCAGCGGACTGAACACGGCGTCGTCGCCGAAGAAGCGCAGCACGAGCGTGCGGCGGTCCGGGAAATCGGCGTCGACCACGCCGCCGCCGTGCAGCACGCCGGGATGCAGCAGCAGCACGTCGCCCGGCTTCGTCGCCCACGAGATGACGTCGTACGCATTCGGATCGACGCGGCGCTCGGCTTCGATGTCCGGCATCCGCGGCCAGACGCCGCCGCCGTGCAGCGGCTCGGTGGGATCGTCGGGGTTCTGGAACGTCGTGCCGTCGTGACGCGTGCCGCGATGCGACCCGCGGACGATCTCCAGCGCATTGCGCTTGGGCACGGCCTCGAAGCTGATCCACGCATTGCCGAAGTGCATCCCCTGCCACGGCAAGTACGACGTGTCCTGGTGCCACAGCGAACGCGCGCCCTTGCCGCCCTTCTTGAGGAAGAGTTCCTCGGCGAAATACCAGACGTTCGTGGAGCCCCACAGAGCGGCGAACAGCTTGCCGATCGGCAACTGCCCGACCAGCGCGTCGAGCCGCGCCTTCGCATACGGATTGGCGTTGTCGACGTGCGATTTGAACTCGCTGCCGTCGAGCAGCGTGGACGCCATCGGCCCGGGATTTTCGATACCCCAGTCGAATGCCTGCCGGCACTGCGCCAGCTGTTCGTCGTCGAGCAAGCCTTCGATCAGAACCGCACCATCCTCGGCGAAAGCCTTGCGTTTGGATTCATCCATCGATCGTCTCCTGTTGAGTCAAATGCGCCCGGTCGCGGGTGCTTCGGGCTTCATCTCTTGTAGAACGTGTTGCCAATGTTAGGTCATGATGACAAGAATCAAAAAAAGAAAAAGAGAGGGTATTCCCTGTGCTGCACAGTTCATTTATCGGAGGGTAGAAACAGGCGATGCGGCAACGGCGGCAGCACACCCGCGCCCGTCACCGGATCGGGAACACATGGGTCGAACCGGCACGCGCCGGTGCCGAGGTTCGGAGGCATCGAGACGGCGCACGCCGCCTCGATCGGCGCGGCGCGACGCTAGCCGACGATACGCGCCAGGCGGCCGCCGATGATCTCGGTCGCCTCGCCGACGATGCGGTCGATGAGCGCCTTGACCGTCGGAACGTCGCGGATCAGGCCGGCGACCATCCCGCATGACCATGCTCCGACGTCGACGGCGCCCTCCTTCATCACGCGCGGATACACGCCGGCCACTTCGTCGACGATGTCTTCGAACTTGATGCCGGCGCCAAGCGCGCCTTCCTTCTCGAGAATGCGGTCGACCGCGGCGTTGCGCAGCACCCGTTCGGTATTGCGCAGCGGACGCATCACCA
The DNA here is from genome assembly GCA_001527685.1 of Burkholderia pyrrocinia. GTDB lineage: Bacteria > Pseudomonadota > Gammaproteobacteria > Burkholderiales > Burkholderiaceae > Burkholderia > Burkholderia pyrrocinia_D. Next base: position 11,685 of record LOZU01000110.1, on the reverse strand, counting down.
GGCGCGTGTCGCGTTCCGTGGCCGCGACCAGCGCCTGCTTCACGTTCTCGTGCACGGGCGCCTCCTGCGTGGCGACGAAGCGCGTGCCCATGTTGATGCCGTCCGCGCCCAGCGAGAGCGCCGCCGCGAGCGAGCGGCCGTCGGCCATGCCGCCGGAGGCCACGAACGGAATCCTGAGCTCGTCGGCGGCGCGCGGCAGCAGGATGAAGTTCGGGACGTCGTCCTCGCCCGGGTGGCCGGCGCATTCGAACCCGTCCACGGAGACGGCATCGCAGCCGATCGACTCGGCTTTCAGCGCGTGGCGAACCGACGTGCACTTGTGGATCACCTTGACGCCCGCTTCCTTGAGCGGCGCCAGGTAGGGTTGCGGATTGTTGCCGGCGGTTTCCACGATCTTGACGCCGCCTTCGACGATCGCGCGGATATAGCCGGGATAATCGGGATGACTGACGGTCGGCAGGAAGGTCAGGTTCACGCCGAACGGCTTGTCGGTCATCGCGCGGCAGCGCCGGATTTCGGCGGCCAGGTCGTCCGGCGTGCGCTGCGTGAGGCCCGTGATGATGCCGAGGCCGCCTGCGTTCGAGACGGCCGCCGCGAGCTCGGCGAACCCGACGTAGTGCATGCCGCCTTGAATGATCGGATAGTCGATGCCGAACAGCTCGGTGATCCTGGTTTTCATGACGTGTTCCGTTTGTGTCGATGACAAAATCGCCGTGACGCGCGCACGCGCGTTGCGGCATCGAGTGGCCCCGCCGCGCAACCGAATGCACCGCGGGCGATATGACGAACATCCGAACGGCGATGCGTTGCCGCTGAACGCGGCGCACCTTCACTCCGGCATGCGCTCGAACACCGCATGCTCGAAGAAGCCGGTCAGCACCGCGTCGGCCAGCTCGTCGGTGAAGCGCTGCGGATCGACGGCGCAACCGAACTGCACGCCGTCGCACAGCCCCGTCAGGCCGATCGCGAGCACGTCAGGCGACAGCCGCAGCGGTGCGCTCGCACGTTGCGCAAGACCCGCGACGTAGCCCTTCACCCGGTTGTGCCGTTCGCGCAGCAAGGCGTTGAAGTGCTCGCGGAACACCGGATCGCGGATCGCCTGCAGTTTCGCTTCCGTCCACATCAGGAACGAGCCGTGCCGGCGCAGGCATTGCCGATAGTGCGCGAGCGCCATCCGCTGCATCGCTTCGCGCGTGCCGCCCGCGTCGAGCATCCGCTGCAGTTCCGCGTCGAGCGCGTCGCTGTCGCGCCTGAGCAGTTCGAGCAACAGCTCCGTCTTGTCACGGAAGTTCGAGTAGAACGCGCCGCGCGTGTGGCCGGCCTCTGCCGCAATCTCCTCGATGCTCGCCGCGACGTATCCCTTCGTCGAGAAGACCGCGTGCGCGGCGCACAGCAGGCGTTCGCGCGTCCGATCCCGCTTCTGCGCCCCGGTCAGGCGCGCGGATCGCTCGGGCGCGGGCGCGCTTTCGGCCGCCGCCTGCGGCGCATCCGGCCACGATGCATGCTCACGCAAGGCGACGATCCCGCCCCCGCGCCGAGCGGGTATCCCCGGCGCGTGCCGTCCGATTCGCGCGCTCCAGCGCGTCATACGCGTAATAGAGCGAGGCCGTGACGTACGACCACGTGACCAGCGCGAGCACGAAGAAATTGAATACGACGTTGTGCGCGTCGCCGGGAATCGGGTAGAGGTCGTAGATACAGGCAATCACCTGCGACGCAACCAGCGCCACGGTCGTGGTCATCGCATGAAACAGCAGCCCCGCGCCCAGCAGTCTCCGCACGAAGCAAGCGAGGTAGATCGACAGGAGCGCCCACATCGCGACATAGAAGTACGGCAACACCTTGGCGATGAAGCCCGCGCCCACCAGCACGGCGGTTCCCGCGAAGGACAGCGCGAACAGCGCGACATCCTGGCGTGCCGACGGCTTGTAGCCGTGCGTCACGGCCATCAGGCCCGCGACCGCGACGATCGGCATGCCGAACCCACGCGAAAAGGCATCCAGCACATGCGAGATGAGGCCCGAGATCTCGTAACCGGTCGCGAAGTAGATCAGCGCATTGGTCGACGAAACCGTGACGATCAGCCACTCGATGCCGAGCAGGTAGTTGCGCTTCTTGAGAAACTTGCAGCCGTAGGTGCACGTGGTCGTTGCCAGCAACCCGCTGGCCAGGCAAAGCACGAAAGTCCGATGGTCCATGACTAAACTCCCTCTCCCGATTGCACTGGATTGATCATTGTTTCGCCGGCTTGACGCTCGCCAGATAATGGGCGACCGCCTTGCGGTCTTCCGGCGACATGGCCGCGGTGACGCGCTGCATCGTGCCGGTGGATTCGATGCGCGTGCCCGCGGCAAACGCGTCGAGCTGTTTCAGCACGTAGTCGACGCCTTGACCGGCGAGGCGCGGAAACGGCCCCTGCCCCATCAGTTGCGCACCGTGGCACGCCGCGCAGGCGTTGTCCTTCGCCAGTTGCTCGCCGCGCGCCTTCAACCGGGCGTCCGGCTCGAAGAAGCGATTCCCGGCGGCGGCCTGCTTCGCGTAGTAATCGGACACGCGCCTGATCTCGGCATCGCTCAGCGACATCGCGAGCGGGCCCATGATCGGGCTGGTCCGCTGTCCGGCAGCGAACTTGTGCAGTTGCTCCGCGACGTACGAGGCCGGCTGCGCCGCGAGGCTCGGATAGCCCTGATGCAGCGAATTGCCGTTGACGCCGTGACAGGCGAGGCACGCGTCGATCAGGCGCGGCCACGGGCCGCCGTCGGCCTGGTCGGCCTGCGCGGACGCCGTGACGAAGCGCTGCAGGCGATAGAGATCGAGGAGCCCGGGCCCGTAGATCGCGAGGACGACCGCGACGATGGCGGCCACGGCGAGCAGGATGCGTTTCTTCATGTGCGCTCTCCTCATGCCCGACGCAGCGCATTGAGCGCCTGCAGCGCGCCCTGGTGGCCCGAGCGCACGGCGCCGTCCATGTAACCGGCCCAGATGTTCGCGGTTTCGGTACCCGACCAGATCAGGTTGCCGCACGGCGGCCGCAGCGCTTCACCATGCGCGCTCCAGAAGCCCGGCGGAATCGCCGACACGCAGGTGATCGTCCACGGGTCCGCCTGCCCCCAGTCGTGATCGTGGTAGTCCACCGGCGACAACGCTTCCTTGCCCCACGCCTGCGCGTAGATTTCCGCCAGCATGCGCTTCGCCGCCGTCAGGTCCGACGGCAGCAACGCGTTCTTGACGAACGCGTTGACGATGCCGATCTCGCCGCCCGGCGGCGAGTTGTCGTAGGCCCAGATGATCGGTCCGTTGAACTGGAACACATGGCCGTTCAAGCCCTTGTCGCGCCAGAACGGGCGCTTGTAGATCATCGCCGTCTTGCGCGCCGGCGAATGAGCGGGCCATGCGCGCTGCAGCGCGGCACGCTTTTCCGGCAGCAGCGGATTGAATTGCACCTGATTGCACAGGGCCGGATGGATCGCCATGATGACTTTCCGGGCGCGCACCACGCCCTGATCCGTATGCAGCGTGACGACCTCGCGGTCCCAATCGGAAATCCGTCGCACCGGCGACGACAGGCGCACCTTGTCGCCGAGCTGACGGGCCATCTTGTTGCTGAGGATCTGCGATCCGCCGACGAAGCGGGTTTCCTGCGCGCTGTGCTTGATGGAGTCGAGCTGCGCGTAATCACAGTCGGCCGAGTTGATCATCGACAGGAAATGCAGGAGGCCCATCTTGGCCGGCATCACGCCGCCGGAGAGCGCGATCGACCCGTTCCAGCTCGGCCGATCCTCGAGCGGGATCTCCTGCGTGGCCAGCCAGTCGCCGACCGACAGCTTGTCGAGCTCGGCGAGCTTCGGCGACGTCCACGGCGCACCCGAAGGCACGTCGCGCGACATCTTGCCGAGCTTCGCGCCGATCGCTTCATCGGTGCCGAAGGTGCCGTTCAGGTCCATCTCCATGCGGCCTTCGCCGCCGAGCACGACCGTCTTGCCCGCGTAGTAGCTCGGGAAGGTGCCGACTTCCAGCTCGCGCGCGAGATCCGCCACGGCAGTCTGACCGGGCCCGATCCACTGCCCCCCGACTTCGGTGACGTAACCGCCGCCCACGTCGTAGTTGAGCGTCCGCCCGCCCACCCGGTCCCGCGCCTCGAGCACCAGGAACGACTCGCAGCCGGCGTGGCGCAGGTCCCGCGCGGCGGTCAGGCCGGCCAGCCCCCCGCCGACGATGACGACATCGAGCACGTCGCCCGGGTTGCCCGCCGCCGGCGCGGCGCCGGCGTTCGCCCGGGTCGCCCCCATCGCGATGCCGGCGGCGGCAACCGACGTACCGGCGTACTTGAGCCATTGCCTTCGCTGCAAATCGGCCGAAAGGTTGGGTGGAGACTTCTTCGCCATGGTGTCTTTGTTCTCATGCCAGGAAAGTCATGCGTCAGCGGCCCATCGAGGCAGCGCACGCCGGACGGTTGCCCGGAATCGGAGTCCGGATCGAGTCGAAGGGAATGCGCCGGCCATTCGATAACCTTTCGGTTTCCGAAATAAAACCCCTTCAGCGCCGAAGGTCTTTCAGGCTTTTCCCTTTCCCATTTCTAGTACGCATTACAAAACATAGGTCATGATACATAACAAAAGAAATAAAAAAAAAGACAGGGTATTCCCCTGTCTTCAGACTGCCGATTCACGCGGCGGATTCGTCAGACCACCGGCGCGCATCCCGATGCCGCCCGGCCCTTCCGGGCCGGACGTGTCCGTGCCTGGCGACACGCCGGCCTCGCGTCACGGCGCCTTCGCCACCGGCGGGACGTCGGTATCCGTCAGGCCGCCGCCGAGCGCCTTGTAGAGCGCGACGGCGTTGTTCAGCTCGCTGCTGCGCAGGTCGAGCAGCGCCTGTCGCGCCGCGTACAGCTGCCGCTGCGAATCGAGCAGTTCCAGGCGCCCTTCGACGCCCGCGCGATAGCGCAGGTTCGACAGGTCGGTGCGGCGCTCGGCGCTGACCACCACGCGGGTCTGCGCGTCGATCTGCCGGCCGTAGGTTTCGCGGCCGGCGAGGCCGTCCGCGACCTCGCGGAACGCGACCTGGATCGCCCGCTCGTAGTCGACGACGGCGCTCGACTTGCGCACTTCCGCCAGGCGCAGCTCGGAACGCAGCCTGCCGCCCTGGAAGATCGGCACCGTCACTTGCGGCGAGAACGCCCACGTGCGCTGGCCGCCGTCGAACAGGCCGCCGAAGCCCGGGCTGATGAAGCCCAGCGTCGTCGTCAGCGACAGCCGCGGGAAGAACGCGGCGCGCGCGGCGCCGATATCCGCATTGGCGGCCACCAGGTTCTGCTCGGCCTGGCGGATGTCCGGCCGCCGGATCAGCAGCTCGGACGGCAACCCCGCCGGCAGCGCGGTCATCACCGGCTGGCGCTCCAGCGGCACCGGTTCGGGGAGATCCTTCGGCAGCTCGGTGCCGACCAGCAGCCGCAACGCGTTGCGCGCCTGCTTGACGGCGCGCGTGCGCGCCTCCAGGTCCGCGGCCGCGCTCGCGACCTGCCCTTCGGCCTGCGCGACGTCGACGCCGCTGGCCTGATGGGCCTCCTTCAGGCGCAGCGCCAGGTCGAGCGACTGCTGCCAGTCGGCGAGCGTGCGTTCCGACAGCGCGCGCTGCTCCTGCGCGAGACGCTCGGCGAAATAGGCATCCGCCACCGCGCCGACGAGCGCGATCTGCGCGGCGCGGCGCCCCTCGTCGGTCGCCAGATAGCGCGCGAAGGCGGCATCCGACAACGACTTCACCCGGCCGAACAGATCGATCTCGAACGCGCTGATCCCGACGTTCACGCCATACTGATTCTGCGTGGACTCGAGAATCGGCGGGTTCGATTGCGAATCCGCGGAGGTGCGCTGGCGCGTGTAGCTGGCGCCGGCATTGATGGACGGCAGCCGGTCCGCGCGCTGGATCCCGTACTGGGCCTGCGCCGCCTCCACGTTCAGCACGGCGAGGCGCAGGTCGCGATTGTGCTCGAGCGCGAGCTCGATCAGCCGCTGCAGGCGCCGGTCGCCGAACATCGTGCGCCAGCCGAGGTCGGCCGCATGCGCGCCGGTTTCGGGCGCGGCGCCTTCCGTCGCGTAGGCCGCCGGCACCGGCAGCGCCGGCTTGACCAGCCGGGGCGCCATCGAACAGGCCGACAGCGCGACGGCCGCCGCTACGGCAAGGGGAAGAACAAGCATTCGCATCACATTAACCTTCCTGTTCCGGACTCACGGCAACGGTTTTCTTGCGGAATCCGAACCATGTCCCGACGCGCTCCTGGAAGCCCATCACGAACACGAAAAACACCGGCACGAAGAAAATCGCCAGCACCGTGGCGGTCACCATGCCGCCGAACACGCCGGTGCCGATCGCATGCTGCGTTTCGGCGCTCGCGCCCGTCGCGATCATCAGCGGCACCACGCCCAGGCCGAACGCGAGCGACGTCATCAGGATCGGACGCAGCCGCAGCCGCGATGCTTCCACCGCCGCCTCGACGAGCCCCTTGCCTTCCTCGCGCAACTGCTTCGCGAATTCGACGATCAGGATCGCGTTCTTCGCGGACAGGCCGATCACGGTGATCATCCCGACCTTGAAGTACACGTCGTTCGGCAGCCCGCGCAGCATCACCGCGCCGATCGCGCCGATCAGGCCCAGCGGCACGACCAGCATCACCGACAGCGGGATCGACCAGCTCTCGTAGAGCGCGGCCAGCACCAGGAACACCACGACCATCGACAGCGCCATCAGCATCGGCGCCTCCGACGCGGACTGGCGCTCCTGCAGCGACTGGCCCGTCCACGCCACCGAGAAGCCCGGCGGCAGCTGCCTGGCCAGACGTTCCATCTCGTCCATCGCCGCGCCGCTCGAGTAGCCGGGCGCGGCCATGCCCGAGATGCGGGCGGACGGGTAGCCCTGGTAGCGCACCATCTGCAGCGGCGTATCGGCCCACACGGGCTGGACCACCTCGGACAGCGGCACCATCCCGCCGCTCGCGTTGCGCACGTAGAGCTTCATCACGCTGTCGATCTGCATGCGCGCCGGCGCATCGGCCTGGATGATCACCTGCTGCATGCGCCCCGCGTTCGGGAAATCGTTGACGTAGGTCGAGCCCATCGCACCGGACAGCGTGTCGCTGATGCTCGTGAACGACACGCCCAGCGCCTCGGCCTTCTGCCGGTCGATGTCCAGGCGGATGCTCGCACCGGCAGGCAGGCTGTCCGGATAGACGCCGACCACGATCTTGCTTTGCGACGCGAGCTCGAGCAGCTTGGTCTCCGCCGCCTTGAGCGCCGCGTTACCCTGGTTCGCGCGGTCCTGCAGGCGCATCGAGAAGCCCGAGCTGGTGCCCAGTTCGTCGATCGCCGGCGGCATCAGGCTCATCACCGTGCCTTCGGTCACGCCCGCCATCGCCTGCTGGGCCAGCATGGCTTCGCCCATGGCCGTCGCACCGTTGCGCTTGTCCCAGTCCTTCAGCACCGCGTAGTTCAATGCGGCATTCGGACCGGAGCCGGAGAAGCCGTAGCCGACGATCGAAATGCTGGACTCGATCCCCGGGCGCGCAGCGATATGCCGCTCGAGCGTCTTGACCACATCCCGCGTGCGCTCGGCTGTCGCGTCGGACGGCAGCAGGAAGCCGGTCATGAAGTAGCCCTGGTCCTCCTCGGGCAGGAACGACGACGGCAGCGCCCGGAAGCCGACCACCAGCACGCCGCAGATCGCGACGAAGATCAGCATCACCCGTCCCGCGCGGCCGATCAGCCGGCCGACGCGCGTCGCGTACCACTGCGTCATGCGGTCGAAGCGGCGGTTGAACCAGCCGAAGAAGCCGCGCTTCTCGTGGTGCCCGTGCGCGATCGGCTTGAGCATCGTCGCGCACAGCGCGGGGGTCAGCGTGAGCGCGAGCAGCGCCGAGAACAGGATCGACACCGCCATCGACATCGTGAACTGCTGGTAGATCACGCCGACCGAACCGCTGGACATCGCCATCGGCAGGAACACGGCGGTCAGCACCAGCGTGACGCCGATGATCGCGCCGGTGATCTCCTTCATCGCCTTGACGGTCGCGTCCTTCGGCGACAGCCCTTCCTCCGCCATCAGGCGCTCGACGTTCTCCACCACGACGATCGCATCGTCGACGATGATGCCGATCGCGAGCACCATGCCGAACATGGTCAGCACGTTGATCGAGAAGCCCGAGGCCAGCATGATCGTGAAGGTGCCGAGCATCGCGACCGGCGCGACGATCGCCGGGATCAGCGTGTAGCGCACGTTCTGCAGGAACAGGTACATCACCAGGAACACCAGCACCATCGCTTCCAGCAGCGTATGGAGCACCTTCTCGATCGAGATCTTGACGAACGGCGCGGTGTCGAACGGGATCGATTCGCTCATGCCCGACGGCATCGATTTGCGCAGTTCCTCCAGCCGCGCCCGCACGGCCGCCGCGGTCTTGACCGCGTTGCCGCCCGGCGAGAGCTGCACGCCGGCGATGACGGCGGGCTTGCCGCTCTCGGTGTTGACGAAGTTGTAGGACTGCGAGCCGAGCTCGACCCGCGCGACGTCGCCCAGCACGACCTTGGAGCCGTTCGCGTTGGCGCGCAGCACGATCGCGGCAAACTCTTCCGGCGTCGTCAGCTGGCCCTGCACGGTAAGCGGCACGGTCACGCGCTGCCCCGTCATGGCCGGCAACGCGCCGACGCTGCCCGGCGCGATCTGGACGTTCTGCTGGCCGATGGCGGCCGTCAGGTCGCTCATCGACAGGTTGTAGGTAATCAGCCTGGACGGATCGACCCAGATGCGCATCGCCCGTTCGGACCCGAACATCTGCACGCGGCCCACGCCCTCGACGCGACGCAGCTCCTCGACGATGTTGCGCGCCATGTAGTCGGCGAGCTCGCCTTCGTCGAAACGGCCGCTGTCGGACTTGAGGGCGACGAACAGCAGGAAGCCGGACGAGGCCGACTCGACGATCACGCCGTTCTGCCGCACGACCGCGGGCAGGCGCGGCTCGACGGCCTTCAGCTTGTTCTGCACGTCGACCTGCGCGAGCGCCGGATCCGTGCCGGGCTTGAACGTGACGGTGATCTTCGAGACCCCGGACGTGTCGGCCGACGATTCGTAGTAGAGCAGGTTCTTGACGCCCGACAGCTCCCGTTCGATCAGGCTCAGCACCCCGTCGCTCATGGTTTGCGGCGTGGCGCCCGGGTAGGTCGCGGTGATGGTGACGGTCGGCGGCGCGACCGTCGGGTAGCGCGCGATCGGCAGCGCCGGGATCGCGATCAAGCCCGTCAGGATGATGAAGAGCGCGACGACCCACGCGAAAACCGGGCGCCGGATAAAGAATTGAGACATGGCAGGACGCTCCCCGTGACTCAGCGCGCGGCCGTGGCGGCCGCGGCGTCAGGCGACTTCCAGGCGTTCGCGGTGACCGGAACGCCGTCGGCCAGGCGCTCCATCCCTTCCACCACGACCTTCTGGCCCGCCTGCAGCCCTGACTTGACGCGGTAGCTGCGGCCCGCCTGCTCGCCCAGCTCGACCGGCTTCAGATGGGCCTGGTTCTTCGCGTCGAGCACCCAGACCTGCGGCTTGCCGTCCGCGCGCACCACCGCCTGTTGCGGCACCGTCAGCGCGTCCGCGTAGTTCGCGCGCGGAATGCGGGCGCGCACGTACATGCCCGGCAGCAGCAGGCGTTTCGAGTTGTCGACCAGCACACGCACCAGCACGTCGCCGGTGCCGGAATCGACGTTCACGCCGGAGAACAGCATGCGGCCCTTGACGTCGTAAGGCGTGCCGTCGTCGCGCAGCACCTCGACCGGCAGGCCGGTGCCGGTATATCCGTCCTGCGACGCCAGCGCGTCGCGCAGGCGCTGCAGCGACGCCGCCGGCTGGCGCACGTCCACGTAGACCTGGTCGATCTGCTGGATGCGCGCCATCGGCTGGCTGTCGCCGCTGCCGACGAGCGCACCTTCGGTTACCAGCGCCTGGTCGATGCGGCCCGTGATCGGCGCCTCGACCGTCGCGAACTTCAGGTCGAGCTGCCGGCGGGCGAGCGTGGCGCGCGCCTGCGCGACGTCGGCGGCCGCCTGGTCGCGCTGCGACACCGAATCGTCATACACCTGGCGGCTGATCGCGTCGGCCTCGACCAGCGGACGGAGGCGCGCCGTCTGCACCCTGGCGCGCGCGAGCGCGGCCTCGGCCCGCTGCAGGGCCGCCGCGGCCGTCTCCATGTCGGCCTTGAACGGCGCCGGGTTGATCTGGAACAGCGGCTGGCCGGCGCGCACCTCGGTGCCCTGCTCGAACAGCCGACGCTGCACGATGCCGCTGACCTGCGGGCGGATCTCCGCGATCCGGACCGCCGCGATGCGGCCGGGCAGGTCTTCGGTCAGCTTGAGGGGCACGGGCGCCAGGGTCATGGCGCTCACCTGCGGCGCCGGCAGCGCGGCCTGCTGTTCGGATTGCCCGCACCCGGCCAGTAGTGCGGCAAACACGAGGGCGTATGCGCCGCCGTAGCGGCAACGTCGATCGTTCTTCAATTTGGACTCCATGAGACGCAGGCAACCAGACTGCCGGCGAAGACTGGCGAGTCTGCGTGCGGCCGATGGCGTCTCGGCTGAGGTAGCATGGAGATTCGATGGAGAGACCAACGGAATTCGAAGCAGTCGACATGTCTGAAGCCACCCGCCCACCCGGTGCCGCCCAGGGCGCCCAAGCCCTGATCCTCATTGCCGAGGACGAACCCGAGATCGCCGAGATCCTGGCCGCCTATTTCGCGCGCAGCGGCCTGCGCAGCGTGCATGCGGCCGACGGCCGCCGCGCGCTCGACCTGCATCTGTCGCTCAAGCCCGACCTCGTGCTGCTGGACGTGCAGATGCCCCACGTGGACGGCTGGCAGGCGCTGGCCGAGATTCGCCATCGGGGCGATACGCCCGTGATCATGCTGACCGCGCTGGACCAGGACATCGACAAGCTGACCGGGCTGCGCATCGGCGCGGACGACTACGTGGTCAAGCCGTTCAATCCCGCGGAAGTCGTCGCGCGCGTGCAGGCCGTGCTGCGCCGGTCGATGGCCAGTTCGGGCGCCACGGACCGGCGCGTGCTGCGCGCGGCGCCGTTCGAGATCGACCTCGACCACCACGAAGCGACGGTGCAGATCGGCCGGCAGCGCCACACGCTCACGCTGACGCTGACCGAATTCAAGCTGCTCGCGCAGCTGGCGCGCGCGCCCAAGCGGGTGTCCAGCCGCGCCGAGCTGATGGCGGCCTGCCTGCCGGAAGGCGACGCGCTCGAGCGCACCGTGGACAGCCACATCAGCAAGCTGCGCAAGAAACTGGAGGAACTCGGCATCGAGGGCGTGCCGGCCAGCGTGCGCGGCGTCGGCTACAAGCTGTGGAGCGTCGATTGAAGCTGGAAGGCCTGAGCCGCCAGATCGCGCTGTGGATGGCGGCGATGGCGTTCGGCGTGACGCTGCTGGTGGTGGTGACGGCCTACGTGTTCTATTACCTGGTCTTCACGTACTGGCCGGCCTACTACAACTACGGCACGCGTTGGGACTGGATACCGACCGCACCGGAGTGGGTCTGGCTGGCCGCGACCACGCTGGCCGGCCTCACGCTCGCGATCGTCGTGGCGGTCAACCTGTCGCGGCGCATCCTGGCGCCGCTGAACTCGGTGGCGGACAGCATCCGC
>LOZU01000109.1:0-595 GCA_001527685.1 Burkholderia pyrrocinia | reverse complement strand
AACCCGGTCGACAGCGACGTGATGCCGGTCGAGGTCGACGTGGACAGCGATGCGATCGAGCTGGTCGCCGTCGACAGGCCCGTCGAAGTCGAAGTCGACAGTGACGTGATCGAGCTGTTGGCCGACGACAGTCCGGTGGACGTCGAAGTCGACAACGACGCGACGTTACTGTTCGTCGTGGACAACCCGGTCGACAGCGACGTGATGCCGGTCGAGGTCGACGTGGACAGCGATGCGATCGAGCTGGTCGCCGTCGACAGGCCCGTCGAAGTCGAAGTCGACAGTGACGTGATCGAGCTGTTGGCCGACGACAGTCCGGTGGACGTCGAAGTCGACAACGACGCGACGTTACTGTTCGTCGTGGACAACCCGGTCGACAGCGACGTGATGCCGGTCGAGGTCGACGTGGACAGCGATGCGATCGAGCTGGTTGCCGTCGACAGCCCCGTCGAGGTCGAAGTCGACAGCGAAGTAATCGAGCTGTTGGCCGACGACAGTCCGGTGGACGTCGAAGTCGACAACGACGCGACGTTACTGTTCGTCGTGGACAACCCGGTCGACAGCGACGTGATGCCGGTCGAGGTCGACGTGGACA
>LOZU01000108.1:0-9353 GCA_001527685.1 Burkholderia pyrrocinia | reverse complement strand
CCCTGATCGCGCGCATGCAGGCGCGTGTCGTGTTCGATCCAATCGACGAGGGCGCGGAGCTGGCCGTGCGCGAGGTCGCCGCCCGCGTCGCGATGGCGGTCCACATGCAGACGTGGGATCTGCCGATCACGCCCGGCAAGGTGGTGCAGGTCGCGGAGGATCCGTTTCGGCCCCAGCTCGATACCTATTGCGTGTGGCTTGTCGAATGGACGCACGAATTCGGACTCGGCATGGAGTTGGACGAGATCCCGGACGGACCGGCGATCCTGTGGGGTGTCGATCCAGACACCGGTTCCGGTAGCGAAGGGCAGTATTGGGATCCAGCTGACGGACAGGAGGCGGGCACATGAGCGATTACGAGCTGGGCGAGATCGATCGCCGCATGGCGTGCATGGTGCAGCACGGGACCATCGAGTCGGTTAGCTACAAGCCGCCGATGTGCCGTGTGCGCATCGGCGACTGGATCAGCGACTGGATGCCGTGGAAGACGTCCGCGGCCGGGGTGGTGCGGTTCTGGCGTCCGCCGTCTGCCGGCGAGCAGGCGACGATGTTCGCGCCGTCGGGCGATTTGCCGGGCGCGTACGCGATTCCCGGCTATTACTCGGACCAGCACGGCGGCTCGGGGCGGAGCAGCCCGACTGAAACCGCGTGGGACTACCCGGACGGCGCGTCCGCAGTGTACGACCACGGAAGCCACGAGTACCGGGTCGATGTGCCTGCCGGCGGCCGGATCGTGTTTCGCATCGGCGGCACCGAGCTGGAGCTGCGTGCGGACGGCGTCACGCTGCGCACGGAGCAGCTGCTCGGCGATATCCCGGATTCGACGTTCACCGGGAACACGACGACGGAGAAGCTGCTGACGTTCAACGGCGGGATGCAAGGCAAGGGCGGCGCTGCTGGCGGCCCGGCTGTCCAGGTGAACGGCGGTGCCCGCTATACGGGCGACGTCGAGATCGGCGGCAAGTCGTTCCTGAGGCATTCGCACAGGGAGCAGGGCGACGGCGCTCCGGTGTCGCCGCCGCTGTAACGCATACGTTTGCAAAGTTACTTGGCCCCGCTTCGGCGGGGCTTTGCTTTTGAGGGAGCCATTATGGGAAAAGACACTCCGCAGGCTGTTGCTCGATCTGTTCCGGTTAGAGCAACCTATCTCGATACGCAGTTTCGCAGCCGCGTGATCGTGTTTCCGGACGGCGAGGTATTGCATGTCGTCTCTGGCGAGGCGATTGCAAAAACCGCTGCACATGTCGAATACCTCGACGCGCATCCGGACTTCAAGCGCCTCGAGGAACACGGATGAGCAAGTCGGGAGCGCTCGTCGGCATGGACCGTCGGACTGGAGCCCCGATCAGCGGCATCGCGCATCTGAAGCAGAGCCTTGGCGACATCCTCGGCACGCGCAAGGGGAGCCGCCGCGAGCGACCCGACTACGGATCGGACATCCCGCTCATGGTCGACCTGCCTATTACGCGCGGGTGGGTATCCGCCGCGCAGGCGGAGGCCGCGCGGGCGATCGGACGGTGGGAGCCGCGTATCAAGCTCGCGCAGATCAAGGTGCTGTCCGTCGTTGAGGGGAAAGTGACCTTCGCGATTCGCGGAGAGTACGACGGCGCGGCTGTTGAAATCGAGGTACCAACATGACAATCATCGACCTCGCTTCTTTGGACCCACCCGATTTGGTCGACGTCCTCGACTTCGAGGCGGCGTACCAGATGAAGCTCGAGTTTTTCAAATCGATCTATCCGGATTGGACCGCTGCGCTGGAGTCGGATCCGATCGTGAAGCTGATCGAGCTGGCGGCGTACGACGAGATCCGGGCCGCAGCGCGCGTGAATGACGCCGCGCGAGCGATGATGCTCGCGTTCTCGACGGGGGCGGACCTGGAGCATCTGGCGGCGTTGCTCGACACCCAGCGGGCCGTCGCCGATCCGGGCGACCCGAATGCCGATCCGCCCGTTTCACCGCAGTTGGAGTCCGACGAGCGGCTGAAGCTTCGCGCGCAGATGTCGATGGAGCGGGCGACCGTTGCAGGTCCGTCTGCTTCGTATCGCGCCTTGGCGATGGGGGCGTCGGCAGATGTGCTCGACGTTGCTGTCGACCGGCCCGAACCGGGGACGGTGCGACTCACGGTGATGTCGGCAAAGGGTGACGGTGTACCTGATACAGCGCTGTTGGATCTCGTGCGAGCAGCAGTGACGCCCGAGACGGTGCGCCCGCTCAACGATACGGTGCTGGTCGAGCCAGCCATCAAGATCGAGTATTCGATCGACGCGACGATCCATGTCGGCAGCGGGCCGGATCCGGACATCGTGCTGACTGCGCGACGCAAGGTGCTGGATCGGGTCGTAGCAAGGTCGCGGCGGCTGCGCGCCGGCATGCCGCGCTCGGCCATCGAGGGAGCGCTGCACGCGCCGGATAGCGGCGTGACGGGACTCGATCTCGCTGCACCCCTTTCCAACGTCGTGTGCGGTCCCCGCGAGTTTGCGCACTGCAAGGCCATCCAGCTCGATACGAAGGTCGACGATGCGTGAACCATTACTTCCGGCAAATCAGACGCCGCTCGAGGCGGCGCTGGCAAAGGTGCTGCGGCCGAGCGTCGACGTCGAGATCCTGCGCACGTTGTGGGACGTAGATCGTTGTCCGGTCGCGTGGTTGCCCTGGCTTGCGTGGGCGCTTGCTGTCGATGGATGGGAGCTGGCCGAGTCGGAAGACGCGCGGCGAGCGCTGATCAAGGGATCGATGGCGTTGCATCGGAAAAAGGGAACGCCGTGGGCGGTGCGTGAAGTGATTCGTCGGCTCGGCTTCGGCGAGGTCACGATCATCGAAGGGCGTAGCGGCCGTATCCGTGACGGATCGATCATTCGAAACGGGGATCAGCTGCACGGCAAGGCGAGCGCGTGGGCTGAGTACATCGTGAAACTCGGTGCGCCGATCACGCGCGATCAGGCGGACAAGCTGTGGCAGGCGATCGAGCGCTATGCGCCAGCGCGCAGCAAGCTTGCGGTGCTGGACTACACGGCCGTACCGATCCGCCATAACGGCGTTGCGCAACGTAACGGGCAGTACACAAGAGGGAGCATTGAAACATGACGAATCTCGTTGAATTCGATAAATGGGAAGACGGGATCTATCAGCTTGAGACTTCGGATCCGGTACAGGGAGGTCCGGAAGGCGTTGATAACCTGCAGGCGAAGCAGTTGGCGAACCGGACGCGGTACCTGAAAAAGCAGATCGAAGCGGGCCAAAGCAACTTGGATGCGCATGCGAAAGCAGCCGACCCGCATTCGCAATACGCAACGAAAGCGGATCTCGCTCAGAAGTTGGCCGACCTCGTCGATCAATCGCCCGAGGCGCTCAACACGCTGAAGGAGTTGGCGGACGCGATGGGGAATGATCCGAACTTCGCGACGACCGTCATGAATGACCTTGCGAAGAGGGCGACGATCGAATCGCCGGTTTTCACGGGCACGCCGAAGGGACCAACGTCGCAGCAATTCGACAGCAGCACGAAGCTTGCGACGACGGCGTTTGTTCAGCGTGCGCTTGGTAGCTTCCAAACGTCGGTCAACCTGCCGGTCGGAAGCACGAATGGAGCGGCTGCTGACATCGGCAAGTACTTCACGCAACAGGCGGCCGCCGCCGCGACGTACGCGCTTCCGTCGACCGAAGGATTGCCGCAGGGCGCGGCAATTGCATTCAAGGTCACCTCAAATTTTCCGTTGACGATTTCGTGCAATGGAGGGGACCTGATCAGCGCGAACGGCCAGACGGTGTCGAGCTTGACCCTAGGCACGGGCGATGACGTGATTCTTGTCTGCCCGCAGAAAGGGTACTGGTTCGCATCCGGCTCTGCGGTCGTGGGGCAGTCAAGCAAATTCGCTGCGTTGCTCACTACAAACGGCTATCAGAAGCTGCCGAGCGGGCTGATTGTCCAATGGGGGAGGCTGGAGGTTGCGATCGGCGCAAGTGCCTCGGCGAATCAGTTGTTTCCGGCCGCCTTCCCAAAAGCAGTCCTTTCTGTGACGGGAATCCCCATTCAGACATCGGTATGGACGGCGACAAGACCAAGCGTCGGCCTCGATGCAAACAAAAGCATGCTGACCGTGTGGAATAACTCCTCAGACTCGGTAACGCCGTACATCTGGTGGATCGCAATCGGATACTAAAGGAATCGGGCTCATGGGCCAAAAACAAGCAGCATACGATTCGAATGGCAACATTGTGGCGTTCCACGACAGCGCGGACTGCCCGGCCCCGCATGGGGTATCTGTCATCGACATCAGCGACGAGCGGTGGCTCGATCTCATCAATGCGCAGTCGACCGGCAAGCGCCTTGTCGTCAACGGCGCCAGCGAGGCAGTCGCACTCGATCCTCTGCCGCCGACGCGAGCAGAGATCGCCAGCGCCAAGCGTGCGCAGCGCGACACGGCGCTTGGTGCGACTGACTGGCTTGTCGCTCGTCATCAAGACGAAAAGTTACTTGGCAACGGGACGACGCTGACAGCCGACCAGTTCGTGATGTTGCTCGGCTATCGGCAGTCGCTGCGGGAGTGCAGCGCGATGCCGAACTGGCCCGATGTGACGCTGCCGTCGCCGCCGCCGTTCGTAAGCGAACTGGATATCGCGTCTGCGTGACGCCCACTTTCGATCAATAGCAATGCAGGGCCGCTCGATGAGCGGCCCTTTTTCTTGTGGCTTTCTCGGAGATCTGAATGGCTGCTACATCCTTCTATCACGGCGTCACGACCGTGCTGGTCGACACCGGCCCGCGCACGATCGCGGTGCCGTCGACGTCCGTCGTCGGCGTCGTCGATACGTACACGCCCGGCGCGGGGCTCGTCGCACCGAATGTGCCGGTGCGCATCACGAGCGAATACGACGCGGTCGCCGCGTTCGGCGAGACGAGCGCGATCACGCGCTCGATCCAGGGCATCTACAAGCAGAGCAAGACGGTGATGGTCGCCGTCGGCGTCGCAACCGATCAGGACGATGCCAAGCTGACGTCCGCGGTGATCGGTGGCGTGACGGCGGGCGGTGCACGTACGGGCATGCAGGCGTTGCTCGACGGCAAGTCGCTGTTCGACCTCAAGCCGCGTCTGCTGATCGCGCCTGGTCACACGGCCAAGCAACCGGTCGCCACGGCGGCCGATTCGCTCGCCGCGAAGCTGCGGGCGATCGCGATCATCGACGGCCCGAACACAACCGACGAGGCGGCGATCGCATACGCGAAGAACTTCGGCAGCAAGCGCCTGTACATGGTCGATCCCGGCGTGCGGTATTGGGACACGGCGGCGAACGCCGATGTCGACGCACCGGCATCGGCATACGCGGCCGGCCTGTTCTGCCAGACCGACGCGGCGATCGGCTTCTGGGCGTCGCCCTCGAACAAGGAGATCGTCGGGATCAGCGGCACGAAGCGCCCGATCGAGTTTCTCGACGGCGACGAGACGTGCCGGGCAAACCTGCTGAACAACTCGTTCATCACGACGATCATTCGCGACGGTGGCTATCGGCTGTGGGGCAACCGCACGCTGTCGGCCGATCCGAAGTGGTCGTTCGTGACGCGCGTTCGCACGCTCGACATCGTCATGGATGCCGTGCAGGCCGGTCACAAATGGGCGGTCGATCGCGGCATCACGGCGACGTACGTCAAGGACGTGACCGAGGGGCTGCAGGCGTTCATGCGCGATCTGCGCGCGCAGGGGGCGATCATCAATTTCGAGGTCTACCCGGATCCGAAGCTCAACTCGGCATCGCAACTCGAGCAGGGCAAGGTGTACTGGAATATCCGGTTCACCGACGTTCCGCCGGCCGAAAACCCGAACTTCCGATTCGAGGTCACGAACCAGTGGCTGACGGAAGTTCTCGACACCCAATCGTAGGAGGTGAAACGTGGTTCCGGAAACACTCAACAACATGGCGCTGTACGTCGACGGTCGGGGCTTTGCCGGTCGCTCGACCGAAGTCAGCCCGCCGAAGCTGAAGCTCAAGACGGAGGACTATCGCGCGGGCGGGATGGATGCGCCGACCAAGGTCGATCAGGGGATGGAGGCGCTGCAAGCCGGCTTCACGATGGGGAGCATCGAGCGCGACGTGCTGAAGTTTTTCGGACTGGCCGATCAGAGCGCGTTCAACGGCACGTTTCGGGGCGCGTTCCGCGACACGAAGGGCAAGGTGAAGGCAGTCGCGATGGTCATGCGCGGGATGCTGTCCGAATTCGATCCCGGTAGCTGGAAGCCGGGCTCAATGTCGGAAGTCAAGTACACGGCGGAGCTGACGTACTACAAGATGGAAATCGACGGCGCGGTAATTCACGAGATCGATGTGCTCGGGATGACCCGCGTGATCGACGGCGTCGACCAGCTCGCGGACGTGCGCAAAGCGCTCGGCATGTGACGCAAGCCAGCGCGGCAGGCAAAGTTACTTTTCAACCCATAACGGGGCGGCCAGGTGGTCGCCCCGCTTCATTTGAGGCACACGATGGAAACGACCAAGATCAAGCTGCGGTATCCGGTCAAATTCGACGGCGTCATCCGCGACGAGCTGGTGATGCGCCGACCGAAGGTGCGCGATGTGCGGAGCGCCAGCAAGCAGGCAGGCGACGATGAAGAGCAACAGGAAATCATCCTGTTCGCGCTGCTCGCGGAGGTGGCTCCCGACGACATGGAAGCGATGGACATGGCCGATTACGAGGCTATGCAGCGTGCGTACAGCTCCTTTCGATCCGCTCGTCCGGCTTCCAATCGCGACCGTGAAGGCGCTGGCAAAACGGATGATGCGGGAGTGCGGAGTGACGCCGCAGTCGGTTGACGACATGACGCTCGACGATGTGGTGTGGTGGTTGACGGATTGAGTAGGGATTGAGCGGAGGCCGACATGGCACGGGATATTGGACTTGGCATCGTGATTGGCGGTGCCGTGTCGGCGACGCTCGGCAGGGCGGTCGCTGACACAAGCTCGAGGATCGCAGGCTTGCGCAGGGCTGCGGGCGAGCGCGGCATGTGGCAACGGCAGATCGGCGAGACCATCAGGCTGCAGGCCGAGTTTCGTCGGCTGCACCTGGCCGGCGACAGCGCAGCCGAAGGGATCCGGCGCAGGCTGGAAACGAACCTGAGCGCGCTGCGCGCTGCCGGGTTCGAGGTGGATCGGCTCGATCGCGCATACGCGCGCCTCGGTCGCACGATTCGCGGGCTGGAGCTGCGCGCGCGCGGTCATGAACGGGTTAATGCGGGTATGGATGGCATGCGCAATGCCGCCGCTGACTCGGTGAAGCTCGGGGCGGCCGTCGCATTGCCGGCCGTTGTGTCTGCGCAGTATCAGGCAATCATCCGCGATATCGCGATCAAGGCGGGCATCGCACGCACGGAGCAGGAAGACGCGATGTCGGAACGGATCCGACGCGACGCGGTGGCGAACGGGATGAAGCGCAACGAGTTGGCCGATGCGGTGAATCAGATGGTCGCGGGCGGGATGGACGTCGACCGTGCGCTCAACTTCGGGCCGGCGGTCGCCAAGTTCTCGATCGGTCAGGGCGCGACGAGCGTCGAGACTGCTCAGATGATCCAGGCGCTGCAGCAAAACGCCAACATCACCGATCCCAAGGCGATGATGAAGGCGCTCGAGGCGATCGCGTACCTGGGCAAGGAAGGCTCGTTCGAATCCGTCGACATGGCCCGCTGGTTTCCGGTGCTGTTGGCGGAAATGAAGAAGCTCGGGATCACGGGGCAGGACTCCGTGACGCAGCTCGGCGCGATGCTGCAGGTCCAGATGAAGACGGCCGGCAACGCTGACGAGGCGGCGAACAATCTGAAGAACTGGCTTTCGAAGATCGGTTCGGGCGAGACCGATCGGAATTACGAGAAAGTCGGCGTCAACTACCAAGCGAAGATGAAGGAGGCGATCAACAAGGGTTGGTCGACGATGGAAGCATCGTTCGTCCTCGCGCGAGCGTACATCGAGCGTGTCGATCCGGCGAAGGCTAAGCAGCTGGCGGTTGCCGCGAAGCAGATCAACGCGGAGCTGGATCCGGTGAAGCGGCAGGCTCAGATGCGCGCCTTCGAAGAAACGATGAAGACCGGCGATCTGTTCACCGACATGCAGGTCAAGGCAGCGCTGACCGCCTACATGCAGAACGCGGCGCTGTATCAGAACCTGAAGAACAACGCGGTGCAGGCCAGCGGCGAAATCGAGAAGGATCTCGCGGATCGTCGTGCGACGTCGAAGCAGATCTGGAGCGAGGTGCTGCAGCAGTGGGACGACGCGATGCGCAGCATCGGCGACTCATTGCGGCCGATCACGGATCTCGTCGGCAAGGGGGCAAAAAAGGCGGGCAAGGCGGTGCAGGACGCATCGGATTCGTCGCCGAAAGCTGCGGCGGCAGTGGCGAGTGTCATCGGCGCCGCAGTTGCGTATCGCGGAGCGCGCGCGACGTGGAATATCGGTCGCGGGCTGTTCGACATGGTGCGTGGGCGCTGGCTCTCGCGGGGTAGCAGGGTGCGGCCCGGTGGTGGCGGAGCGGGGAGCGGAGGCGGCGGTCCGGGGTTCGATCCGCTGGGCGGGGCGGGTGGAGGCGTCCAGCGCGTGTTTGTCGTCAACTTTCCGGGCGGCGGAGGGCCGGGCGGTCCGGGAGATTTTGGCGGTGGCGGTCCCGGAGGTGGTCCTGGGGGTGGGCCGCCGGGTCCGCCACCGCCTCCTCCTCGTGGCCGGTGGGGTCGCGCACTCGCGGCGCTACGTCGCGTCGCCGGACGCATTGCGCCGTACGCCGGGAAGATCGCCATTGCCGCGACCCTGCTGAAGATCGGACTTGCCGCGAAGAACGCGTATGCGGTTGCGCAGGGCGACGATACGACCGCACACAAGGTCGAGGGGTACGCGGGCATCGGTGGCAGTTTGGCGGGCGGTTTTGCCGGCGCGAAGGCTGGGGGCGCACTCGGGGCAGTCGTTGGCGGGCCGATCGGCGCAGCGGTTGGCGGTGTCGTGGGCGGCGTAATCGGCACGTTCGCCGGGCAAAAGCTGTTTGCCGGCCTTGCGCGGTGGACGATGGGGAAGAAGGACGAGGATAGCGACGCCGCCAAGGCGGCAGCGAAGGCGGCGGCAGCAGCGAATCCGGATTCGCCGCAGGCACGGCCGTTCAAGGTGGACCAGCAGAATCAGTTCGCGCCGGTATTCAACATCAAGGTGGAAGGTGTTGCCGACGCTCAGATCGCGGACAAGTTGCTCGCGCAGCTCAGCCCGCAGCTCCAGCGATCCATGTCGGAATCGCTCGAGAAGAGCAATCGGTCGGCGATGTTCGACGCGCCGCATTTGTAAGGGGAGATCGCATGGATTTTGTTTCGAGCGTCACGCAGGCGGCCACG
>LOZU01000107.1:0-234303 GCA_001527685.1 Burkholderia pyrrocinia | reverse complement strand
TTCCTCGCGGCCGACGACGGCCGGATGATCACCGCGCAGGACGTGATCGTCGACGGCGGCTGGGCCTGACGGGCCGCCGCGCGACGCGAACCGACACTTCGATGCAGGAGCGACTCTCATGACCGCCACCTTCTCGCGCGCGTCGTCGACGACGACGCAATCGCGCCGCGCGCGCCTCGCCGCCGCCGCGCAGCCGGTCAGCGCCGGCCCGCAGACCGCCGCGTTCGCGCAGGGCGTCGGCGCGTCGCATGCACGCGCCGTCACGCTGTCGAACGCAGCGCTGCGGCTCGACGTGCTGCCGCATCTGGGCGGCGGCATCGCGCGCTTCGACTGGCGCGGCGACGGCGGCGCGCTGACGCCGGTGTTCCGCCGCTGCGAGCAGCCCGAGGCGGCGACCGATCCGAACGAGCTCGCGTGCTACCCGCTGCTGCCGTACTCGAACCGGATCGGCGGCGCGCGCTTCGAATGCGACGGCCGCCGCGTCGCGGTGCCGCGCAACCGCCGCGACGAGCCGCTGCCGATCCACGGCGACGGCTGGCTCGCGCACTGGCAGGTCGACGATGCGACCGACACGCTGCTGCAGCTGTCGCTCGATCACGGCCACGGCGCGCCGTACGCATTCCGCGCGACGCAGACCTTCATGCTCGACGACGCCACGCTGTCGATCGCGCTGACGATCGAGAACGCGGGCCGCGCGCGGCTGCCGTTCGGCCTCGGCGTGCATCCGTTCCTGGTGCGCGACGACGCGACCGAGCTCGCGGCCGCGGCGGGCGGGCTGTGGCTGTCGGGCGCGGATTTCCTGCCGGTGCGGCACGTGAGCGTGCCGCCGGCCTGGCAGTTCGGCGTCGCGTATCCGCTGCCGGCCGCGCTCGTCAACCATGCGTTCACCGGCTGGGGCGGCCATGCGACGGTGAGCTGGCCGCGCCGCGGGCTGATGCTGACCGTCGCGGCCGATGCCGACGCGTACGTGCTGTATACGCCGCCGGGCGAGGATTTCTTCTGCTTCGAGCCGGTCGATCATCCGATCAATGCGGTGAACCTGCCGGGCGGCGCGGCTGCGCACGGGATGACGCTGCTCGCGCCCGGCGAGCGGCTCGCGCGGCGTTTCGCGTTCACCGTCGGGCGCAGCGATGCGCGTGGTGAGGGCCTCGCGCGCGAAAGCCGGCGGCGACGCGGGTAAAATACGCGGTCTACCAACGGTTTGCCGCGAGTACCCGCCATGTCTTCCCCGCTTACTTTCATCGAATCGCTGCGCGCCGCGTGGCAGCGCACGAATTCGCTGCTGTGCGTCGGCCTCGATCCCGAGCCGTCGCGCTTCCCCGCGCAGTTCGACGGCCAGCCCGACGCGATCTTCGAATTCTGCCGGCAGATCGTCGACGCGACCGCCCCGTACGCGAGCGCGTTCAAGCCGCAGATCGCCTACTTCGCCGCGCATCGCGCCGAAGACCAGCTCGAGCGGCTGATCGCGCACATTCACCTGCAGCATCCGGGCCTGCCGGTGATCCTCGACGCGAAGCGCGGCGACATCGGCAGTACTGCCGAGCAGTACGCGCGCGAAGCGTTCGAGCGCTACCGCGCGGACGCGGTGACGGTGAACCCGTACATGGGCTTCGATTCGGTCGAGCCTTACTTCGAGCACGAAGGCAAGGGCGTGATCGTGCTGTGCCGCACGTCGAACCCGGGCGGCTCGGACCTGCAGTTCCTCGAGACGAACGGCCGCCCGCTGTACCAGGTGGTCGCCGATCTCGCCGCGAACAAGTGGAACGCGAAGAACGGCCAGCTCGGCCTCGTCGTCGGCGCGACCTTCCCGAAGGAAATCGAGATCGTGCGCGGGATCGTCGGCGACATGCCGCTGCTGATCCCGGGCATCGGCGCGCAGGGCGGCGACGTGCAGGCGACCGTCAGCGCGGGCCGCACCGCCGACGGCACTGGGATGATGATCAACTCGTCGCGCGCGATCCTGTACGCGAGCAAGGACGAGGACTTCGCCGAAGCCGCGGCGCTCGCCGCGCAGAAGACCCGCGACACGATCAACGCGCATCGTTGAGCGGGGCGGGCGAGCCGACGCATCGACTGCGCGCGTCGGGCCGCCCGTTTCGAATCCCCCGTCGCTGACGGCCCGCCTGCGGGCGGGGCCGTCGCACACGCGGTGCGTGCCGCGTGTCCCTCGCGTACCTCCCTGGTGTCCTGCGCGCGTGCCGCGTGCGAACGATTTCCCGTCGCATCCGGATCGCACGTTCGCGCGGCAAGGGTGAACAACAAGGACAAGCAGATGACGCGGATCCGCGCGTGGTCGGACGAATCGGCCGCGAAGCAGAAAGCGCTCGGCCTGCCGGTGACGGCGGACAAGAACTGGATCGTCGTGAAGCCCGACGCGATCCGGTAAGCGGCGCGGCGGGGCGCCGCCTTACCTCAGCCCTCGCGTTCGTCGAGCAGCTTCAGCAGCCCGCGCAGCGCATGCACGGCCGCCTGCGTGCGGATCTGCTCGCGATCGCCCTTGAACACGAGCGTTTCGGCGTCGGTATGCAGCCGGTTGCTCCACGCGAACGACACGGTGCCGACCGGCTTCTTCTCGCTGCCGCCCGCGGGGCCGGCGATGCCGGTGACCGCGAGCGACACCTGCGCGCGGCTGTTGCGCAGCGCGCCTTCGGCCATCGCGCGCGCGACCGGCTCGCTGACGGCGCCGTGCTTGTCGATCAGCTCGGCCGGCACGCCGATCATCTCGCTCTTCGCCTGGTTCGAATACGTGACGAAGCCGCGCTCGAACCACTGGCTGCTGCCGGAAATGTCGGTGATCGCCGCGGCGACCATCCCGCCCGTGCAGGATTCGGCGGTGGCGAGCAGCAGGTGCTCGTCGCGCAGCTTGTTGCCGGCGCGGATCGCGAGCTGATGGACGACGGAATCGGTTGGCATGCGAGTCGGAGGAACGGAAGTCGGAAGGGCCGGCCCGGAAGGGTCAGCCGGCGGCGAACGATCGCCACAGCGCGATCACGAGCAGCGACATGAACGCGGCGATCAGGTCGTCGGTCATGATGCCGAGGCCGTCCTTCAGGCGGCGCTCGACGTAGCGGATCGGCGGCGGCTTCAGCATGTCGAAGAAGCGGAACGCGACGAACGCCCAGAGCTGGCCGACGAAGGTCGCCGGCGTGACGAACAGCATCACGATCCAGATCGCGACGATCTCGTCCCAGACGACCGGGCCCGGATCGGCGTTGCCCATCTTCTTCGCGGTGAAACCGGTGAGCCAGATGCCGGCGACGAACGCGGCGGCGATCAGCGCCCACCATTCGGGCACCGTCAGGTAGCGGTTCAGCGCGACGAACGTCAGCCAGCCGAACAGCGAGCCGAACGTGCCGGGCATGAACGGTGCGAGCCCGCTGCCGAACCCGAGCGACAGGATGTGCGCGGGATGCGACAGCATGAAGCGCAGGGTGGCGCGCTGCGGCGCATGCTGCGTTGCGCCGGCATCGGCCACGGCGCGCGGGGGCGTCGGGTCAGTCTGCATGGAAGTGGTCGAAACCGTGCAACGTGAGTGCGAGGGGCGCGCCGGCGGCGTCGCGCCACGCGATCGCGGGCCGCTCCGACGGCGCGGACAAGCTTCGTATTGTACCGATTCGCGTGACCGCGACGCCCGCCTGCCGGCCGGCCGCCTCGACCGCCGCGCGGGCGGCCGCGGGCGCGGTGAAGCACAGCTCGTAGTCGTCGCCGCCCGCGAGCGCGCAGCGGCGCTGCACGTCCGGCGGCAGCGTCGCGAGCGCGGCGGAGCGGGGCACCGCGTCCGCGTCGATGTCCGCGCACACGCGCGAGCTGGCGAGGATGTGCTGCAGGTCGCCCGCGAGGCCGTCGGAAATGTCGAGCGCCGCGTGCGCGACGCCCGCGAGCGCGAGCCCGAGCGCGACGCGCGGCTCGGGGCGCTCGAGCGCGGCCCGGAACGCGGCCGCTTCGGGCGTGCCGGCCGTCCATTCGCCGCGCGCGACGCCGAGCCCGGCCCGCGCGTCGCCGAGCGTGCCGGACACCCAGACGTCGTCGCCGCTGCGCGCGGCATCGCGTCGCAGCACGGCGTCGGGCGCGACCTCGCCGAACACGGTCACGCACAGGTTCAGCGGCCCGCTCGTCGTATCGCCGCCGATCAGCTCGCAGCCGAACCGGTCGGCGAGCGCGAACAGGCCGTCGCTGAACGCCGCGAGCCATGCCTCGTCCGCGCGCGGCAGCGCGCACGCGAGCGTGAACGCGCGCGGCTCGGCGCCCATCGCCGCCAGGTCGGACAGGTTCACCGCAAGCGTCTTGTGGCCGAGCGCATGCGGCGCGACGTCGGGGAAGAAGTGGCGGCCTTCGACCAGCATGTCCGTCGAAATGGCGAACAATTTTCCGGAACGTGGTGCGATCAGCGCGCAATCGTCGCCGATTCCGAGCGTCGCGGCGCGCACCCCCTGGGCCGCGCGGCGCGCGAAGAAGCGATCGATCAGGGAGAATTCGGAAAGGGCGGCTGGCACGGCGGACGGACCCGGAGCGGTTGAAGTGAACGGCATTGTACGAGCCGAACGGCGGCGTTCCTGCACCGTTCGGTACATTTTTGTCGCGGCTGTTGCACCCGAATCGCCATTTTGGAGCCATAGATTGGCGCTACAATGCGTCGACTAGTTATTCTAATCCGCTCGTCACGAGACACATGTCCACTCAAGCCTCCTCCAAAGCCAAGCTCCGCGAAGCCGCCCTCGACTATCACGAATTCCCGACCCCCGGAAAGGTCGCCATTGCGCCGACCAAGCAGATGATCAACCAGCGCGATCTGGCGCTTGCGTATTCGCCGGGCGTCGCCTACGCGTGCGAGGAGATCGTCGAGAATCCGCTGAACGCGGCGCGCTTCACCGCGCGCAGCAACCTGGTCGGCGTCGTCACGAACGGTACGGCGGTGCTCGGCCTCGGCAACATCGGCCCGCTCGCGTCGAAGCCGGTGATGGAAGGCAAGGCCGTGCTGTTCAAGAAGTTCGCCGGCATCGACGTGTTCGACATCGAGCTGAACGAAACCGACCCGCACAAGCTGGTGGACGTGATCGCCGCGCTCGAGCCGACCTTCGGCGGCATCAACCTGGAAGACATCAAGGCGCCGGACTGCTTCATCGTCGAGCGCGAAGCCCGCAAGCGGATGAAGATCCCGGTGTTCCACGACGACCAGCACGGCACCGCGATCGTGGTCGCCGCGGCCGTCACCAACGGCCTGAAGGTGGTCGGCAAGGACATCAAGAAGGTCAAGCTCGTCGCATCGGGCGCGGGCGCGGCCGCGCTCGCGTGTCTCGACCTGCTCGTCGACATCGGCCTGCCGCTCGAGAACATCACGGTGACCGACCTGGCCGGCGTCGTGTACAAGGGCCGTGCCGAGCTGATGGACCCGGACAAGGAGCGTTTCGCGCGCGAGACCGAAGCCCGCACGCTCGCGGAAGTGATCGACGGCGCGGACATCTTCCTCGGCCTGTCGGCTGCCGGCGTGCTGAAGCAGGAAATGGTCAAGGGCATGGCGGAGCGCCCGCTGATCCTCGCGCTCGCGAACCCGACCCCGGAAATCCTGCCGGAGCTCGCGCTCGAAGTGCGCCCGGACGCCGTGCTCGCGACCGGCCGCACCGACTATCCGAACCAGGTCAACAACGTCCTGTGCTTCCCGTTCATCTTCCGCGGCGCGCTCGACGTCGGCGCGACGACGATCACGCGTGAAATGGAGATCGCGGCCGTCAACGCGATCGCCGGACTCGCGCAGCAGGAGCAGAGCGACATCGTCGCGACCGCGTACGGCATCCAGGACCTGTCGTTCGGGCCCGAATACCTGATTCCGAAGCCGTTCGACCCGCGCCTGATCGTGAAGATCGCGCCGGCCGTCGCGCAGGCCGCGATGGACGGCGGCGTCGCGACGCGCCCGATCGAGGACATGGAGGCCTACAAGGTTCACCTGCAGCAGTTCGTGTACCACAGCGGCACGACGATGAAGCCGATCTTCCAGCTCGCGCGCAGCGTGGCGGAGGAGAAGAAGCGCGTCGTGTTCGCGGAAGGCGAGGAAGAGCGCGTGTTGCGCGCCGTTCAGATCGTCGTCGACGAAAAGCTCGCGAAGCCGATCCTGATCGGCCGCCCGGCCGTGATCGAGCACCGCATCCAGCGCTATGGCCTGCGCCTGACGCCGGGCGTCGATTTCACGGTCGTCAACACCGAGCACGACGAGCGCTACCGCGAGTTCTGGCAGGACTACGCGAAGATGATGGCGCGCAAGGGCATCAGCGAGCAGCTCGCGCGTGTCGAGATGCGCCGCCGCACCACGCTGATCGGCGCGATGATGGTGAAGAAGGGCGAGGCGGACGGCATGATCTGCGGCACGATCAGCACGACGCACCGCCACCTGCACTTCATCGACCAGGTGATCGGCAAGCGCCCGGGCTGCAGCGTGTACGCGGCGATGAACGGCCTCGTGCTGCCGGGCCGCCAGATCTTCCTCGTCGACACCCACGTGAACGTCGATCCGACCCCGGAACAGCTCGCCGAAATCACGATCATGGCGGCGGAAGAAGTGCGCCGCTTCGGCATCGAGCCGAAGGTCGCGCTGCTGTCGCACTCGAACTTCGGCACCAGCAACGCACCTTCGGCGAAGAAGATGCGCGATACGCTCGCGATCCTGCAGGAACGCGCGCCGGAGCTGAAGGTCGACGGCGAAATGCACGGCGACGTCGCGCTCGACGCGGCGCTGCGCAAGGAAATCCTGCCGGACTCGACGCTCGAGGGCGACGCGAACCTGCTGGTCCTGCCGAACATCGACGCCGCGAACATCGCGTACAACCTGCTGAAGACGGCCGCGGGCAACAACATCGCGATCGGGCCGATCCTGCTGGGCGCCGCGCAGCCGGTGCACGTGCTGACCGAATCGGCGACGGTGCGCCGGATCGTCAACATGGCGGCGCTGCTGGTTGCCGACGTGAATGCCACGCGTTAAGACGCGTCAGGCGAATTTGTAAATAAAAGAAAAAATGGCGTGCCCGCAACGGGCACGCCATCGGGCAGGGCGCAAACGCGCTTCCCACAAGCAACAGCAGCATCTCTCCACTCCAGTAGCGAAGCGCGGCAAGGAGGCAGGGTCTTGCCATGCGAGAGATGCCGCCCGCATTTTATCCTGAACAAGATAAAAATGGCGAGAAGTCGGTAAGAATTTCCCGGATCGTGGCGCTGCGCGGCTTTCAACACCCAAACGAACATTGATTCGCGCGGACAATAGCGCTACGCTAACGCCTTTGTTGGTCGTCAACTACTTGATTTAACAGCGGGAACCCTGGTTCATGGCACGCAAGTGGCTCCGCAACGGCGCGCTCGCGTCCGTCTTCGCGATGTTCGCGATGGGTATCGTCGGCACGCCGACGGGCAGTCTGGTTTCCGCCGCCTACGCACGGGGGGCCGTCTCGGCCGACGTGGCCGCCGGCGGGCTCGACGCCGTCCCGACCGCCCGTCTTCCGCGCGAGGCCGTGACCACGCTCGGCCTGATCGCCGCTGGCGGCCCCTATCCGTACGAGAAAGACGGCGTCGTGTTCGGCAACCGCGAGCGGATCCTGCCGAAGGCGAAGCGCGGCTTCTACCATGAATACACCGTGCCGACTCCGCGCGCGCGCAATCGCGGCGCGCGCCGGATCGTTTGCGGCGGGCCGCTGCGTCGGGTCGACAACTGTTATTACACGGACGACCACTACAGCAGTTTTAAACGCATTGTTGAATGATTACGGGATGAACGGCATGAGCGACACTATCTACACGCACGACACGGCGTCGGCGGCGGATCTGTTCGCGGCCGGCGACGGCAATCTGTTTCAGCGCGTCATGCAGATGCGCGCGACGGCACAGGCCGGCGACGCGCCGTCGGAGCAGGAAACCAGCCCCGGGCTTTCATCGAACGAGGAGCCTATGAGCCTTTTCACGACCGTGCGACCCAATCTCGTGCAGTCGATCCGCGCGTTCCGCGTGCAGGATCTCGCCGACGAAGCCGGCCGGCTCGGCCAGCATTTCCTGTTTGCGTACTGCGGCGCCGCGCAGTCGAAGCAGGAAGTGATGGAAACGATCGCGACGTCGTTCCTGTTTCCGAAGCACTTCGGCAAGAACTACGACGCGCTGTACGACTGCCTGACCGACCTCGTCGCGAAGGCGGGCGCGCAGCCCGGCTTCGTGATCGTGCTCGAAGGGTTGCCGATCGCGCAGAAGTTCGACAAGGAAGGCCGCGAGACGCTGCTCGACGTGTTCCGCGAAGCCGCGGAATTCTGGGCCGAGCGCAAGGTCGCGTTCCGCGTGTTTTATTCGTTCGCGTAACGCGCGAGCCCGCCGGCCCCACCGGGCCGGCCCAGCAAAAGATGCCCGCCCCGAGCGGGCTTTTTTGTGTCCGCGCGCCGTCCGGCCCGACCGGGCTTTCATCGCGCACCCTTATCCGGGACAATCCTGGCCAGCCCGGCCGCGGTGCCTGCCGCGCGCCGGGCGCACAAGACAAACCATCCGAGAGAGGGCCGTTTTCCCGTGACGAATTCCCGTTCCGCGCGCGGCTGCGCGCGTGTTCCGTTCATCCGCGCCGCGCGCGCGGCCATGCTGTCCGCGCTTGTCGTGACCGGCGCCGCGCATGCCGCGCCGCTCACGCCCGAGCAGACCGTCGACCTGTACCTCGGCATGTTCGTCAACGGCGACGCGTCGAAGGCCGTGCAATACAACGACGCGGTGCGCGCGCGCTACGAAGGCAAGGATTCACTCGACACCGACGCGATCGCGCATCTCGGCGACGCGATGCACAAGGACATGGCCGACGGGATGCTGTCCCGGATGCCGCCGAAGACGCGCGCGGCGCTGCGCGCACCGGTCGACGCGATGGTCGCGTCGTATTTGCGCGCGCTCCACCGTACGCAGTGCAAATCGGCAGGTTCGATGCAGGCGCCGAACGAATACATCGAAGGCGAGTCGATCGCGACCGTCTCGTTCGAATGCCAGGTCGCTGACGTCGAGCCGGGCGCGAAGGCGCTGCAGGCGAAGATGGGCAACCCGCGCGCGAAGGGCGACAAGGCGTGGATCGCCACCTTCACGACGATGTTCTCGGGCATGGCGCGCGTGTTCGACGAAGCGCCGATGAACCGCACGGTGTCGTCGAAGTTCGACGTCTACGGGACGAACGGCGAAGGCTGGATCAACGGCCGGCCGGGCGAGGTGCTGTCGCCCGTCGTCGACGCGCTGGTCGACCCGATTCCGGTGCCCGGCGCGGCGAAGTAACGCGCGGCCGGCCAGGGCTGGAACGACGTGGTCGAAGCCGCCGCGAGCCGGAACGGCGGCGTGCCGATTACCGTCGAGCAAAGCGCCGACATGATGATGAACCCGAGATGCCGCGGCCCGTTGATCAAGGCGATCGCGGCGAAGCCGCCTGAGAGCGCACGTTGCGGGTCGCGGGGCCGGCGCTGCGGCGCGATGCGAACAACATCGACCCGCTGGCCGCGGCGCTCAAGACGTCCTGCGTGATCGACATCGAGCCGATGAACGCCGCGCGCTGAAGGGCGCCGCCGCATGCGCGGCGGCGCAAGCGCATCACCACCCGCCCCACCGCGCCGCCAGCGCGGCGAGCACCGCCGCGCCGGCCGTCTCGGTGCGCAGCACGCGCGGGCCGAGCGACAGCGCCGTGAACCCGTGCGCGCGCGCCGCGTTTTCCTCGTCGGGCGACAGCCCGCCTTCCGGCCCGATCAGCAGCGTGACGTTCGCCGCGGGCGGCGCATCGGGCAGCGACGCGAACGGGATGCTCGCACGCGGCGACAGCAGCAGCCGCAGCTCGCCGTCGGCCGGCGCGGCCGGCAGCGCGTCGAGCCACGCATCGAAGCCGCGCACCGGTGCAACCTCCGGCACGCGGTTGCGCCCGCACTGTTCGCACGACGCGCGCACGACGCCGCGCCAGTGCGCGACACGCTTCTCCGCGCGCTCCCCCGACAGCCTCACGACGCCGCGCGACGTCGACAGCGGCACGACCGCCGCGACGCCGAGCTCGACGGCCTTCTCGATCACCCAGTCCATCTTGTCGCCGCCGGCAATTCCCTGCGCGAGCGTCACGCGAT
Source organism: Burkholderia pyrrocinia (assembly GCA_001527685.1). Lineage (GTDB taxonomy): Bacteria > Pseudomonadota > Gammaproteobacteria > Burkholderiales > Burkholderiaceae > Burkholderia > Burkholderia pyrrocinia_D. Next base: position 224,212 of record LOZU01000107.1, on the reverse strand, counting down.
ACGGCGGCTCCGCTTCGGCCGGCTCGAACGCGCCGAGCTGTGCGATCGTGTTGCGCTTGTCGATCTCGACGAGCCGCGCGCGGTACTGGCCGCCCGTGCCGTCGAACAGCGCGAGCGTGTCGCCCGGCTGCAGCCGCAGCACCTGCGCATGGCGCGCGACGTCGGCGGGCAGCGTGAGCATCGCGTCGGCGCGCAGCGCCGCGTCGACGAAGAAGCGCGGCACGGCCGCGGTGGTGGTGGCTTCGCTCATGCTTCGAGACGGCGCGCGAGCGCCCAGCGGTAACCGTCGAGATCCTCGATCTGCGCGAAGCGATCGCCCCAGAACTGGTTCTGCGGCGCCGTCAGCGATTTCGCGCCGGCATCGAGCGCGCGCTGCCAGGTTGCGTCCACATCGTCCACGTACAGGTAGAACGACTGCGGCGCGGTCGCGCCCGCGCTCTTCGGCGTGCGCGCGGTCGAGCCGAACGCGCCTTCCGGCGCGAACATCACGATCAGCTGGCCGCGATAGACCATCTCGACGTGCATGATCGCGCCGTCTTCGTCGAGCATGTCGCGCAGTTCGAAGCCGAAGGCGGCCTTGAAGAAGTCGATCGTCGCGCGTGCGTTGCGCACGGCCAGGTAAGGCGTCAACCAAGGCACGTCGGCCGGACGTGGATCGGTCATTAAAATCTCCTGTCGATCGCGGCCGGCGCTTGCGCGCGGACGCCGATCGGATGCAAATGCGGGGGGAAAGCGAAAAGCCGCGACGGCGCGAACGGTCAGCGGCGAACGCCCAGTGTATCGCGCAGCGCGCGCGGCAGCGCGAACAGCGCCGGGTGCAGCCGCGCGTCGTAGTAGCGCAATCCTTCGATGCCGCGGCTGGCGAGGCGTTCCTCGATGTCGTGCATGAACAGCGACGCGGCGTCGAGCGTGTCGCTCGCGATCGCCATCAGCCACTGGGAGCCGTACAGCGGCACGTGCGCGGACAACGGATCGACGACCGCGAAGCTCGCGCGCAGGTCGGCGAGCAGCCCGGCGATGCGCGACGCATGGAACACCGGCGAGCCGAGATGCATCGTGATCGCGCCGCACGGCGTCAGGATCCGCTTCAGATGCGCGTAGAAGTCGCGCGTGTAGAGGCCCGCGGCCGGCGAATCCGGCGGCGTGAGATCGAACACGACGAGATCGAAATGCTCGACGGTCGACCGGACGAAGTGCGTGGCGTCGCCGATCACGACCTCGACGCGCGGATCGTCGAGTGCGCCCTGGTGCACGTCGTCGAGATAGCGGCGCGCCATGCCGACGACTTCGTCGTCGAGCTCCGCGACGACGATCCGCTCGATGCACGCATGCTTGAGCAGCTGGCGCGCGGCGCCGCCGTCGCCGCCGCCGAGCACGAGCGCCTTGCGCGGCGCCGGGTGCGCGAGCGCGGCCGGGTGGGTCATGCACTCGTGATAGATGTACTCGTCGCCGACGGACGTCATCGGCCGGCCGTCGAGCGTGAACAGGCGGCCGAGCTGCGGCGTCTCCCAGACCTCGATCTGCTGGTGCGGGGACGCGACGTGCGCGAGCCGCCGCGCATGCGGGAAACCGTAGGCGGAGTCGGGCGTCGGGTGGAACAGAAGCGTCGTGCTCACGGAAAAGCCGCGCGGGGCGGGGAGTGCCAACCCCTGAATTATAGAGGGCGGGAAATGCATGGCGGAAGGACGGCGCAAGGGCGGCAAGAAGCTTGACGAAAATCCGGGCCCGAACACCGTCCGCCGGGAAGGGAAATGTCAGCCATTCTGTTAAAATAACAGGCTTTGCTGCCCTGTCCGTTGGCTCCATCAGCCTCGCGTCCGTCTGGCGCCGCACTGCGCGCCGCGAGCGGCCGGCCCGCGAGCTTCCGGATACCGCACGTGCCCCGTTTTCTCGACTCGTTCTCCGGACTCGACATGACGACTTCGTCTCCCGCCTCCACCACCCTGATGGCCAATGCGATCCGCGCGCTCGCAATGGACGCCGTCCAGCAAGCGAATTCCGGCCACCCCGGCATGCCGATGGGCATGGCCGAAATCGGCGTCGCGCTCTGGTCGCGGCACCTGAAGCACAATCCGGCGAACCCGCACTGGTCGGACCGTGACCGCTTCGTGCTGTCGAACGGCCATGGCTCGATGCTGCTGTACGCACTGCTGCACCTGACCGGCTACGACCTGCCGATGGAAGAGCTGAAGAACTTCCGCCAGATGCACTCGAAGACGCCGGGCCACCCGGAGTACGGCATCACGCCGGGAGTCGAGACGACGACGGGCCCGCTCGGCCAGGGTCTCGCGAACGCGGTCGGCATGGCGCTCGGCGAAGCGCTGATGGCCGTCGAGTTCAACCGCGACGACGCGAAGATCGTCGATCACCATACGTACGTGTTCCTCGGCGACGGCTGCCTGATGGAAGGCATCTCGCACGAGGCCTGCTCGCTGGCCGGCACGCTGAAGCTGAACAAGCTGATCGCGCTGTACGACGACAACGGCATTTCGATCGACGGCGACGTCGTCAACTGGTTCCACGACGACACCCCGAAGCGCTTCGAGGCTTACGGCTGGAACGTGATCCCGAACGTGAACGGCCATGACGTCGACGCGGTCGACGCGGCGATCGCGCAGGCGAAGCTGTCGGACAAGCCGACGATCATCTGCTGCAAGACCGTGATCGGCCAGGGCGCGGCGACGAAGGCCGGCGGCCACGACGTGCACGGCGCGGCGCTCGGCGCGGAAGAAATCGCGAAGACGCGCGAAGCGCTCGGCTGGAAGTGGGCGCCGTTCGAGATTCCGCAGGAAGTCTATGCGGCGTGGAACGCGAAGGAAGCCGGCACGCGCAGCGAATCCGACTGGAACGCCGTGTTCGCGCAGTATCGCGCGAAGTATCCGACGGAAGCGGCCGAGTTCGAGCGCCGGATGGCCGGCAAGCTGCCCGCCGACTGGGCGCAGAAGGCCGCGGCGATCGTCGCCGGCGCGAACGAGCGCGCTGAAACGGTCGCGACCCGCAAGGCGTCGCAGCAGGCGATCGAAGGCCTCGCCGCGGCGCTGCCGGAGCTGCTCGGCGGCTCGGCCGACCTGACCGGCTCGAACCTGACCAACTGGAAGGCGTCGAAGGCCGTGCGCGCGAACGCGGAAGGCCCGGGCGTCCAGTACGGCAACCACATCAACTACGGCGTGCGCGAATTCGGCATGAGCGCCGCGATCAACGGCCTCGCGCTGCACGGCGGCCACAAGCCGTTCGGCGGCACGTTCCTGACGTTCTCCGACTACAGCCGCAACGCGCTGCGCGTTGCCGCGCTGATGAAGGTGCCGTCGATCTTCGTGTTCACGCACGATTCGATCGGCCTCGGCGAGGACGGCCCGACGCACCAGTCGATCGAGCACGTGTCGAGCCTGCGCCTGATCCCGAACCACGACGTGTGGCGCCCGGCCGACACGGTCGAGACGGCCGTCGCATGGACCCACGCGATCGCCGCGGATCGTCCGTCGAGCCTGATCTTCAGCCGCCAGAACCTTGCGTTCAACCCGCGCACGGATGCGCAGATCGCGAACATCGAGAAGGGCGGCTACGTGCTGAAGGACTGGGACGAGGAAATCGTCGCGCGCAAGATCATCCTGATCGCGACGGGCTCGGAAGTCGAACTCGCGATGAAGGCCGTCGAGCCGCTCGCGCAGCAGGGCATCGCGGCGCGCGTCGTGTCGATGCCGGCAACCACCGTGTTCGACCGCCAGGACGCCGAGTACCGCGAGCGCGTGCTGCCGCACGGCGTGCGCCGCGTCGCGATCGAAGCGGGCGTGACGAGCTTCTGGCACAAGTACGTCGGCCTGGAAGGCGGCGTGGTCGGGATCGACACGTTCGGCGAATCGGCGCCGGCCGGCGTGCTGTTCAAGCACTTCGGCTTCACCGTCGACAAGGTCGTCGAGACGGCCAAGGCCGTGCTGGCCTAAAAGCCCATTCGCGGCGCGCGCGTCCCCACGCGCGCGCCGCACCGTGAAGCTGCACGAAACGAATTTTTTCAGCCATCAGGAGATAGACCATGACGATCCGCGTCGCAATCAACGGCTACGGCCGCATCGGCCGCAATACGCTGCGCGCGTTTTATGAAAACGGCAAGAAGCACGATCTCGAGATCGTCGCGATCAACGACCTGGGCGACGCGAAGACCAACGCGCACCTGACCCAGTACGACACCGCGCACGGCAAGTTCCCGGGCGAAGTGTCGGTCGACGGCGACTACCTGGTCGTCAACGGCGACAAGATCCGCGTGCTGGCGAACCGCAACCCGGCCGAACTGCCGTGGGGCGAGCTGGGCGTCGACGTCGTGATGGAGTGCACGGGCTTCTTCACGACCAAGGAAAAGGCGAGCGCGCACCTGAAGGGCGGCGCGAAGAAGGTCATCATCTCGGCGCCGGGCGGCAAGGACGTCGACGCGACGATCGTCTACGGCGTGAACCACAACGTGCTGAAGGCCGAGCACACGGTCATCTCGAACGCATCGTGCACGACGAACTGCCTCGCGCCGCTCGTCAAGCCGCTGAACGACAAGATCGGCCTCGAAACCGGCCTGATGACGACGATCCACGCGTACACGAACGACCAGGTGCTGACGGACGTCTACCACGAAGACCTGCGCCGCGCGCGCTCGGCCACGCACAGCCAGATCCCGACCAAGACGGGCGCGGCTTCGGCGGTCGGCCTCGTGCTGCCGGAACTGAACGGCAAGCTGGACGGCTACGCGATCCGCGTCCCGACCATCAACGTGTCGATCGTCGACCTGTCGTTCATCGCGAAGCGCGACACGACGGTCGAGGAAGTCAACGCGATCATGAAGGAAGCGTCGGAAGGCGCGCTGAAGGGCATCCTCGGCTACAACGACGCGCCGCTGGTGTCGATCGACTTCAACCACAACCCGGCTTCGTCGACGTTCGACGCAACGCTGACCAAGGTGTCGGGCCGTCTCGTCAAGGTGTCGAGCTGGTACGACAACGAGTGGGGCTTCTCGAACCGCATGCTGGATACGGCAGTCGCATTCGCGAACGCGAAGTAATCCCGCACGTTGCGCGGCCGCCGCAAGGCGCGCGCGGCGAACGAACCCGGCCCGGTGCTTCCGGCCGGGTTTTTTTATGGCCGCGATGATTGCCGCGATTGCGCGGCCACCTGCTCGACCGCATCGACGAATGCGCGCTTGAGCGGGCTGTCGAGATCGCTCCATGCGAGGCCGATGCCGCTGCGGTGCCCGGCCAGATCGAGCGGCCGCGCCAGCACGTTCGGTGGCAGCGCGCTCGCCGCTTCCGCCGGGATCAGCCCGATCCCCATCCCCGCCGCGACGAGCGCGAGCATCGTCGTGAATTCGCCGAACTCCTGCGCGATCTCGAGCGTCGTGCCGGCGCGGCTCAGCGCGAGCAGCATGTCGTCGTGGAAGCCCGGCGCATAGCGGCGCGCCAGCACGAACGCCGGATGGCCGCGCAGGTCGGCCGGGGCGATCGTGTCGCGCGTGGCGAGCGGATGCCCGGGCGGCAGCGCGACGACGAATCCCTCCTCGAGCACCACCCGCGTATCGATGCCCGCATACGCGGCCGGCAGCCGGATCATCCCGAAGTCGATGCGGCGCTCGCGCAGCGCCGCGACCTGGTCGGGCGTCGGCATGTCCTTCAGTTCGACCGCGATCAGCGGGTAACGCGCCCGCATCTCGCGCAGGACCGCCGGCAGAAGCACCGGCAGCACCGACGATACGAACGCGATGCGCAGCGTGCCGATCTCGCCGCGGCTCGACAGCCGTGCGATCTGCTCGGCGCGCGCGGCCTGCTGCAGCGTGGCCCGCGCCTCCGGCAGGAACGCCCGCCCGGTGTCGCTCAGTTCGACCTTGTGCCGGTCGCGCTCGAACAGCCGCGCGTCGAGTTCTGCCTCGAGCGCCTTGATCTGCATGCTCAGCGCGGGCTGCACGATGAACAGGCGCTGCGCGGCGCGCCCGAAATGCAGTTCTTCCGCGAGGGTGACGAAGGCGCGCAGTTGCTTGAGTTCCATGGGCGGCGGGGGGGGCGGAATCCGGTGATCAGATTTCATGATAACCACATCAAAAAAGACCATTGGCGCGGGGCCCGGCCGGGCCCCGAAGATACCGTCGACGCGAGACCGGCCGCGACGGGCGGCCGGCTCGACCGGCACGAGGAGACAGCCATGACGAACGCGCTTGACCGGTTCCGCCTGGACGGCCGCCGCGCGCTGATTACCGGATCGGGGCGCGGGATCGGGCTGACGCTCGCCCGCGGCCTGGCCGAAGCGGGGGCGGCGATCGTCATCAACGATCGCAATGCGGAGAAGGCCGCTTTGCTCGCGCGGCAATTTCGCGACGCAGGCTTCGCGGCCGACCACGCGGTGTTCGACGTGACCGATCACGGTCAGGTGCGCGCGGCGATCGACGACGCCGAGGCGCGGATCGGCGCGATCGACATCCTCGTGAACAATGCGGGCATCCAGCGCCGCGCGCCGCTCGACGCGTTCGACCCCGACGACTGGCATGCGCTGATGCGCGTGAACCTCGACGGCGTGTTCAACGTCGCGCAGGCCGTCGCGCGCCACATGATCGCGCGCGGGCGCGGCAAGATCATCAATCTCTGCTCGGTGCAGAGCGAGCTCGCGCGGCCGTCGATCGCGCCGTATGCGGCCACCAAGGGCGCGGTGCGGATGCTGACCAAGGGCATGTGCGCCGACTGGGCGCGCCACGGCATCCAGGCCAACGGCCTCGCGCCGGGCTATTTCGAAACCGAGCTGAACCGCGCGCTGGTCGACGATCCGGCGTTTTCCGACTGGCTGTGCAAGCGCACGCCGGCCGGCCGCTGGGGGCGCGTCGACGAACTGTGCGGCGCGGCGATCTTCCTCGCGTCGGCGGCGTCCGATTTCGTGAACGGCCAGACATTGTTCGTCGATGGCGGGCTGACGAGCGCCGTCTAGGGAGAATTCAGATGCGTATGCGTTGCATGTGTCTCGTGATCCATGGGCCGAACGACCTGCGGGTCGAGGAACAGGATGCGGGCGAGATCGGCCCGGGCCAGGTGCGGGTCGACGTCGCGATGGGCGGCATCTGCGGGTCCGACCTGCATTACTTCCGGCACGGCGGCTTCGGCGCGGTGCGCCTGCAGCAGCCGATGGTGCTCGGCCACGAGGTGGCCGGCACGGTCGCCGCGGTCGCGCCGGACGTGACGTCGGTGCAGGTCGGCGACCGCGTCGCCGTCAACCCGAGCCGGCCGTGCGGTGCGTGCCGCTATTGCCTCGAGGGCCTGCCGAACCAGTGTCTCGACATGCGCTTCTACGGCAGCGCGATGCGGATGCCGCACGTGCAGGGCGCGTTCCGCAACGCGCTGGTGTGCGACGCGCGCCAGTGCGTGAAGGTCGCGGACCACGTGCCGCTGTCGCTCGCCGCGCTCGCGGAGCCGTTCGCGGTCGGGCTGCACGCGGTGTCGCGCGCCGGCCCGCTGGTCGGCCGCCGCGTGCTCGTGTCCGGTTGCGGGCCGATCGGCGTGCTCGCGGTGGCGGCCGCCCGCGTGCATGGCGCGGCGGAAGTGGTCGCGACCGATGTGGTCGACGAGCCGCTCGCGATCGCGCGCGCGCTCGGCGCCGATCGCACGATCAACGCGGCGACCGATACGGAATGGGTGGCGCGCGCCGGCGCGGACAAGGGCACGTTCGACGTGATGATCGAATGCTCGGGCAATGCGCAGGCATTGCGCGACGGGCTCGACGTGATGCGGCCGCGCGGCGTGGTCGTGCAGCTCGGGCTCGGCGGCGACGTGAGCCTGCCGCAGAACGTCGTCGTGGCGAAGGAACTGTCGATCTGCGGCTCGTTCCGCTTCCATGCGGAGTTCGCGCTGGCCGTGGCGCTGATCAACGCAGGCCGCGTCGACCTGCGGCCGGCCGTGACCGGGGTGTTCCCGATGCGCGACGCGAGCCGCGCGTTCGAACTCGCGGGCGACCGGCGGCGCGCGATGAAGGTGCTGATCGATTTCGCGGACGACGCCGCGTGACGCCGGCGGGGCGGATGGGTGGCCGGGCGGCCGCCATCCGGTTCCGCACGATCCCGCGACGGATTGCGTGCTGCCGGCGGGCGCTGCGTTACTGCGTCGCCTGCGTTGCGCCGCCGCGCTGCGACGCGAGCCAGAGCGCGATCAGCACGCCCGCCAGCACCGCGCCCGCAGCGCACACGCCGCGCCATCCGTCGACGCCGAACGCGACGCTCGCCGCGAACGACCCGAGCGCGCCGCCGACGAAGTAGCTCGTCAGGTAGATCGTCGTCACGCGGCTGCGCGCGTCGCCGGCCAGCGCGTAGATCACGCTCTGGTTCGAGATGTGCATGCCCTGCACGCCGACGTCGAGCAGCAGGATCCCGGCAATCAGCGCCGCGAGCGAGTGCGCGCCGGCCGCGATCAGCGCGAACGATGCGAGCAACGCGGCGCCGAACAGCCCCGTCGCCGCGTTGCCGTGCCCGCGGTCGACGAGCCGCCCGGCCGAGGTCGCCGCGAGCGCGCCCACCGCGCCGACGATGCCGAACAGGCCGATCCGGCCTTCCGTGTAGCTGTATGGCGGCTGGCTGAGCAGGAACGTGAGGCCCGTCCACAGCAGGCTGAAGCACGCGAACACCAGCGCACCGTACGCGGAGCGCAGCGTGATCAGCGGCTGCGCGCGCACCAGCGCGACGAGCGACTTCATCAGCGCCGCGTAGTCGAGGCGCGCATCGCGGCGATCCTTCGGCAGCTTCACGGCCAGCACGGCGGTCAGCGCCAGCACCATCACCGCGGCGATGCCGTACACCGCGCGCCAGCCGAGCCAGTCGGCGAGCGCGCCGGCCGCGACGCGCGCGAGCAGGATGCCGAGCAGCAGCCCGCTCATCACCGTGCCGACCGCGCGGCCGCGCGTGCGCGCGTCGGCGAGCGACGCGGCGAACGGCACCAGCAGCTGCGTCGAGCAGGTGACGAAGCCGAGCGCGATATTTGCGACGACGAACATCGTGAAGTGCGTGCTGAACGCGACGGCGACGAGCGCGACGACGTTGAGCACGAGCAGCCGCACGATCAGCGTGTGGCGGTTGAGCGCGTCGCCGAGCGGCACGATCAGCAGCAGGCTCGCCGCGTAGCCGAGCTGCGTCAGCGTGACGAGGTAGCCGAGTTCGGCCGGCGCGCGGCCGAAGCTGCGCGCGATCGCGGCGAGCAGCGGCTGCGCGTAGTAGATGTTGCCGATGACGATGCCGCACGCGCAGGCGAACAGCAGCGTCATCGCGCGGGTCAGGGGAGGGTGGGTGTCGTGGTGCGGTGTCATGGTCGCGAAAGACAGCGGCGCCGGCCGGCGGCGTCGGGCCGCCGGTTGCGCGGGGTTACGGGAATCGGTGCTGGCGGCAACGGTCGGTGACCGGGGCCGGACCGGTGCGGCAGCAGGCGTGCTGCGCCGGAGCGGGAGTGCGTATGATGCGGAAATCGAACCATAGCGTCCAAGACTGGATCATTATGCTATTCATTGGTAAATCCAATACCTGAACCGCGATGCTTCTCCGCCATATCCGCTATTTCCTGGCCGTCGCCCAGCAGCGCAACTTCACGCGCGCGGCGGATGCGCTGCACGTGTCGCAGCCGACGCTGTCGCAGCAGGTCCGCCAGCTCGAGGAGATGCTCGGCGTGCAGCTGTTCGACCGCTCGGGCCGCACGGTGCGGCTCACCGAATTCGGCGAAGTCTATGCGCGCCATGCGCGCGCGGCGCTGCATGAGCTCGAGACGGGCCAGCGCGCGCTGCACGACGTCGCCGACCTGGGCAGCGGTTCGCTGCGGCTCGCGATGACGCCGACGTTCGCGGCCTACCTGAGCGGCTCGCTCGTCGACGCGTTTCATGCGGACTATCCGAACATCGCGCTGTCGATCGACGCGATGCCGCAGGAGCGCATCGAGGCGCTGCTCGCCGACGACGGGCTCGACGCGGGCTTCGCGTTCGTGCCGGCGCGCGCGCCGGACATCGACGCGCTGCCGCTGTGGAACGAGTCGCTCGCGCTCGTGACGGGCCGCACGCATCGCCTCGCGCGCCGCCGCCGCGCGCTGACGCCGGCCGAGCTCGGCGGCGAGCCGCTGGTGCTGCTGAGCCGCGCGTTCGCGACACGCGAAAGCATCGACCGGTATTTCATCGAGCATGGCGCGCGGCCGCGGATCGCGATCGAGACGAACACGATCAGCGCGGTGCTGGAGCTCGTGCGGCGCGGCCGGCTCGCGACGGTGCTGCCCGACGCGATCGCGCGCGAGAGCGCCGATCTGTGCGCGCTGGAGATCGATCCGCCGCTGCCGACGCGCACGGCCGCGCTGCTCACGCGCAAGGGCGCGTACCGCAGCGTCGCGGCGCGCGCGTTCATCGAGCGCGCGCTCGCGTATCGCGATCCGTCGGGAGATTGACCGGTACGACCGGGCGGCGGTTGCCGCGACCGCCGGCCGTCAGGCGGCCGGCGTCGGGAAGAACACGCCCGCGCGCTGCGCGGCGTTCGAGATGTGCGCCTCGATCGCCGCGCCGGCGGCGGCCGGGTCGCGCGCGATCAGCGCGTCGACGATCGCACGGTGCTCGTGCCAGGTCGAGAACAGCAGCTCGCGCCGGTAGAACGGCATCCGCTGGCTTTCCTTCATGATGTCGGCGCTGCTGCGCAGGATCGACTCGATCGCGGCATTGCCGGCCACGTTGACGATCCGCATGTGGAAATCGAAGTCGAGCTGCGACGCATCGTCGAGCGCGTTCTCGGTCAGCGCGACGTGCAGCTCGGCGAGGTTGTCCTCGAACCACGCGATGTCGTCGTCGGTGACGACGCGCGCGGCCATCCGCGCGGCGAAGCCTTCGAGCGCGTAGCGCATCTGGTAGGTGTCGGGCGGCGACGACTGCTCGGCGAAACGCCACGCATGGCCGGCCGTCGCCTGCGCGCTTTCGACGTAGACGCCCTTGCCCGCGCGGATGCGCAGCATGCCGAGCGCCTCGAGCGTCGACAGCGCCTCGCGCAGCGACGCGCGGCTGATCTCCAGCTCCTCGGAGAGCTGGCGCTGGGCCGGCAGCAGGCTGCCGACCGGATAGACGCCTGTCTCGATCCGGTCGCGGATCGTCGCGATGGCGGCGTCGGTCACGGTGTGCGGAACGTTTTTCATGAGGTGAACGATGGCCGGTCTGACCGGCATTGTAATCCGCACATGCGCGGTGCATCGCCGGCCTACGGGAAAGTCACGATCCGGCCGGTGTACCGGCCCCGCCGGACGGGCCCGGAGGGCCGGGAAATCCCTATTTTATTCTTCCTTGACGCGACTATATCGGCTTCCTACTATCCACCATAACATCACTGGTCTTACCAGTATGAACAGACGAAACTGCAACCGTTGGTTCGGGAGAGCGCCGTGTTGAAATTCCTCAATTCGCTGTTTGGCCGGGTAGTCGTCGCATTGATCCTCGGGGTCGCGCTAGGCGCGTTCTTCCCGCATTTCGCCGAGTCGCTCAGGCCGCTCGGCGATGGTTTCCTGAAGCTCATCAAGATGGTCATCGGCCCGATCGTGTTCTGCGTCGTGGTCAGCGGGATGGCCAATGCGGGCGACCTGAAGAAGGTCGGCCGGGTCGGCCTGAAGGCCGTCGTCTACTTCGAGATCATGACCACGCTCGCGCTCGGCATCGGGCTCGTGCTCGCGTGGCTCACGCGCCCCGGCGTCGGCATGAACATCGACCTGCATTCGCTCGACGCGGCGTCGCTCGCATCGTACGCGAAGAACGCCGAGAGCCTGAAGGACACGGCTGGCTACCTGATGAAGATCATCCCCGACACCGCGTTCGACGCGTTCGCGAAGGGCGACATCCTGCAGATCCTCGTGTTCGCGGTGCTGTTCGGCTCGGCGCTGTCGCTGCTCGGCGACAAGGCGAAGCGCGTCAACTCGCTGATCGAGGAGCTGTCGCACGTGTTCTTCCGCGTGATCGGCTTCATCATCAAGCTCGCGCCGCTCGGCGTGCTCGGCGCGATCGCGTTCACGACCGGCAAGTACGGCGTCGCGTCGCTGAAGCAGCTCGGCTATCTGGTCGCGGTGTTCTACCTGAGCTGCATCGTGTTCGTCACGGTCGTGCTCGGCGCGGTGATGCGGCTTGCCGGTTTCTCGGTGTTCAAGCTGATCCGCTACCTGCGCGAGGAGCTGTCGATCGTGCTCGGCACGGCGTCGTCGGACGCGGTGCTGCCGCAGGTGATGCGCAAGCTCGAATACATGGGCGTGAAGGATTCGACCGTCGGCCTCGTGATCCCGACCGGCTACTCGTTCAACCTCGACGGCTTCTCGATCTACCTGACGCTCGCCGTCCTGTTCATCGCGCAGGCCACCAACACGCCGCTGTCGACGCATGACCTGATCGTCGTGCTGCTGGTGTCGCTCGTCACGTCGAAGGGCGCGCACGGGATTCCGGGCTCGGCGATCGTGATCCTCGCGGCGACGCTGTCGGCGATTCCTGCGATTCCCGTCCTCGGCCTCGTGCTGATCCTGCCGGTCGACTGGTTCGTCGGCATCGCCCGCGCGCTGACCAACCTGATCGGCAACTGCGTCGCGACGGTCGTCGTCGCGGTGTGGGAGAACGACATCGACAAGGCCCGCGCGAAGCGCGTGCTGAATCGTGAGCTGCGCTACGTGGCGGCCGACGAGGAAGAGGCCGCCGCGCCGCTTGCCGGCGATCAGGCCCACGCGATCTGAGCGCACGGCTCGACCCTCATCCGCAACATTGCGCCGGCGCCTCGACGCGCCGGCGTCGAAGCCAGAAAGAGTCAAGGAGACGACATGGCAGCCCCCATCCTCGATCCGAACGCGCCGGCCTTCACGCGGCGCTTCATGAACCTCGCCGATCCGCGCGTCGGCGCCAAGGCGCTCTACGCGAGCGACGAGTTCTTCGCGCCGAAGGAGCGCATGCTGAACCCCGAGCCGGCAGTGTTCATCCCCGGCAAGTACGACGACCACGGCAAGTGGATGGACGGCTGGGAGACGCGCCGCAAGCGCACCACCGGCCACGACTTCTGCGTGCTGCGGCTCGCGCGCCCGGGGGTGATCCACGGCGTCGACCTCGACACCAGCCACTTCACCGGCAACTTCCCGCCGGCCGCGTCGATCGACGCGTGCATCGCCGACGGCGAGACGCCGCCCGACAACGCGGAATGGCGCACGATCGTGCCCGCGACCACGCTGCAGGGCAACAGCCACCACTATGTCGACGTGACCGATCCGCTGCCGTACACGCACCTGCGCGTGAACCTGTATCCGGACGGCGGGCTCGCGCGGCTGCGCGTGTACGGCCAGCCGCAGCGCGACTGGAGCCGGGCGACGACGGGCGAGCTGGTCGATCTCGCGGCGGTCGAGAACGGCGGCTGCCTGGTGGCCGCGAACAACCAGCACTTCGGCGCGGCGTCGCAGATGCTGATGCCGGGGCGCGGCGTGAACATGGGCGACGGCTGGGAAACCCGCCGCCGCCGCGAGCCGGGCAACGACTGGGCGATCGTCGCGCTCGCGCGGCCCGGCGTGATCCGCCGCGTCGAGGTCGACACCGCCTTCTTCAAGGGCAACTTCCCGGATCGCTGCTCGCTGCAGGCCGCGTATGTCGCGGGCGGCACCGACGATTCGCTGGTCACGCAGGCGATGTTCTGGCCCGAACTGCTCGGCGAGCAGAAGCTGTCGATGGACCACGTCCACACGTTCGACCAGCTTGCGGCGCTCGGCCCGGTGTCGCACGTGCGTTTCAACATCTTCCCGGACGGCGGCGTGTCGCGCCTGCGTCTGTGGGGCGAACCGGCCTGACACGGGAGGCGGACATGACCCAGCTTCGGACCTTGCGCGTCGAGCGCCTGACCCGCGACGCGTTCGCGTCGTTCGGCGACGTGATCGCGCTCGAAGGCGCCCGGCATTTTCCGATCAACGGCGGCACGACCGAGCGCTTCCACGACCTCGCGACGATCGACGTGTGCGAGGACGGCGGGCGCCCGCTCGTCAGCGTGTTCCGCGCGCAGCCGCGCACGCTGCCCGTCGCGATCACGATGATGGAGCGCCATCCGCACGGCAGCCAGGCGTTCGTGCCGCTCGCGGCGGTGTCGCGCTACGCGATCGTCGTCGCGCCGGCCGGCGAATTCCGGCCGGACGCGATGCGCGCGTTCCTCGCCGACGGCTGGCAGGGCGTGAACTACGCGAAGGGTGTCTGGCACCATCCGCTGCTCGCGCTGGATGCGGTGAGCGATTTCGTCGTCGTCGACCGCGGCGGCACGCAGCCGAACTGCGACGAAATCCCGCTCGACGGCGCGTGGCGGCTCGCGCTCGAACCGGCCTGCGCGAGCGCGGCCTGACGCGCCGCCGCGCGCCGCGCGGCACCCCAAAACACGACGGCCCGGCCGGCGAGATGCCGGTCGGGCCGTGTTGCGTGCGTATGCGCGCGGGTCAGTGCTTGCGGTGCGGGCAGTTTTCGGTCGTGCAATTGCCGTACAGCGCGAGCGAGTGTTCCTGGAGCCTGAAGCCGCGCTCCTTCGCAATCGATTGCTGGCGGCTCTCGATTTCCGCGTCGAAGAATTCCTCGACCCGGCCGCAGTCGAGGCAGACGAGGTGGTCGTGGTGCGAGCCCTCGTTCAGCTCGAACACGGCCTTGCCGGATTCGAAGTTGCTGCGCGTAAGCAGGCCGGCCTGCTCGAACTGCGTCAGCACGCGGTAAACCGTCGCGAGCCCGATGTCGAGCTGTTCGTTGAGCAGGTTGCGATAGACGTCTTCGGCCGTCAGGTGGCGGACCGGGCTCTGCTGGAAGATCTCGAGAATCTTGAGGCGCGGTAGGGTGGCCTTCAGCCCGATATTCTTGAGATCCGTCGGATTGGTCATGGCTAGGCATCCCTAGAGTACAATGCAGGGCTTCAATGTTACCGGCTTTTCGCCGTTCCAGATACACGCGCGGCCTGCGACGCGGGCCAGCACGGTGAGGGAAATGATTCCAACATCTCTTTTGCACTTTCAGAGGAGCCGCATGCGGAGTGCCATCATCGCTGCCGTCGCCGTTGCCGCGCTGGCTGGTTGTTCGTCGTACGACAGCGTGACGCAGCGCATCGCGCAGAGCATCACGCCCTACCGGATCACGGTCGTGCAAGGCAACTTCGTGTCGCAGGAGAAGGCCTCGCAGCTGCAGGTCGGCATGACCCGCGACCAGGTGCGCGCGCTGCTCGGCACGCCGCTGCTGTCGGACATGTTCCACGCCGATCGCTGGGATTACCTCTTCTACTTCAAGCGCGGCTCGACGGCCGTCGTCCAGCAGCGCGATCTCGTGCTGACGTTCTCGGGCGACCGCCTCTCGGGCTGGACGGGCGCCGACAACCTGCCGTCCGAACTCGACCTGCTGGCCGACATCGACGGCGACAAGCGCGGCAAGAAGGCCAAGCAGGCGGCGGCTGCCGCGGCCGCGAGCAGCGCGAGCGCCGTGCAGGCGACGAGCGCGCCGGCCGCGGCCGCGGTGCCGGAAGCGCCGGTCGTCGACCAGGACGCGAACGCGCAGGCCGCGCGCGCGGCCAACCGCGCGACCAGCCAGGTGTCCGGGCAGGGCTCGGCCGCGCGCCGTTTCACGCCGTCCGCGCAGGCGTCGAGCAGCGCGCCGGTGCCGGGCGGGCAGCCGCCGGGCGCGAACCCGGCGATCCAGCCGCAGTTCCAGTTCCATCGCCCGCCGCAGCCGAACGTGCCGAACGAGGCCCCGCCCGTCGGCCCGCAGGGCTCGGACACGCTGCGGAACCAGCCGATCACCGCGCCGGCGCAGTAAGCGCGGCGCGCGAAACGGGGCGGCATGCGCCGCCCGCTCTTGACCCTTTCGTGTAGAAAGCCATGAAGATTGCGATTGCCGGGGCGTCGGGCCGTATGGGCCGGATGCTGATCGAAGCCGTTCTCAACGATTCCGACGCGCAGCTCGTCGGCGCGCTCGACCGCGCCGGCTCGCCGTTTCTCGGCCAGGACGCGGGCGCGTTCCTCGGCAAGCAAACCGGCGTCACGCTGACCGACGATCTCGACGCCGTGTTCGCGCAGGCCGACTACCTGATCGATTTCACGCGCCCGGAAGGCACGATCGCGCACGTCGAGGCCGCGCTGCGCCACGACGTGAAGCTCGTGATCGGCACGACCGGCTTCACCGACGAGCAGAAGGCCACGCTGCACGCGGCCGCCGCGAAGATCGGCATCGTGTTCTCGGCGAACATGAGCGTCGGCGTGAACGTCACGCTGAAGCTGCTCGAATTCGCCGCGAAGCACTTCTCGCACGGCTATGACATCGAGATCGTCGAGGCCCATCACCGCCACAAGGTCGATGCGCCGTCGGGCACCGCGCTGATGATGGGCGAAGCGGTCGCCGGTGCGCTCGGGCGGTCGCTCGACGACTGCGCGGTCTATGGCCGCCACGGCGTGACGGGCGAACGCGATCCGTCGACGATCGGCTTCTCGGCGATCCGCGGCGGCGATATCGTCGGCGACCACACCGTGCTGTTCGCCGGTATCGGCGAGCGCATCGAGATCACCCACAAATCGTCGAGCCGCGTGTCGTATGCACAGGGCGCGCTGCGCGCGGTGCGCTTCCTGTCGGAGCGCGGCGTCGGCCTGTTCGAGATGCAGGACGTGCTCGGCCTGCGCTGACGCGCGCCGGAAACTCCGATGGCGACTCCCACCGGCGTTCTCCATTACCTCGAAAGCGGCGATGCGGTCACGCACGCCGTCGCCTATGTCCTGCTGGCGATGTCCGTCGCCAGCTGGTGTTTCCTCGTCATGAAAGCCTGGCTGCTGGTCCGCGCGAAGCGGCAGGGGCCGCGCGCGCTTGCGGCGTTCTGGCGCGCGCCGACGCTCGACGCGGGCATCGCGGCGCTCGCGGGCGCCGATCGCGAGCGCGTGTTCGTGCCGCTCGCGGAAGCCGCGCGCGACGCGGCGGACGAGCATGATCCGGCCGCGCTGGCCGCGCGCGTCGAACGCAGCGAGCGGGTGCTGCGCGCGCTGCGCCATGCGATGCTGCGCTCGCAGCGGCGGCTCGAGTTCGGCCAGGTGCTGCTCGCGTCGATCGGCAGCACCGCGCCGTTCGTCGGGCTGCTCGGCACCGTCTGGGGCATCTATCACGCGCTCGGCAGCATCGCCGCGAGCGGCCAGGCGCAGATCGAGAGCGTCGCGGGGCCGGTCGGCGAGGCGCTGATCATGACCGCGTTCGGGCTGGTGGTCGCGATTCCGGCCGTGCTCGCGTACAACATCCTCGGGCGGCTCGTGCGCCAGCTCGCCGAGGAGCTCGACGGCTTCGCGCGCGACCTGCACGTGTTCGTGTGCGCGAGCGGCGGCTGACGCGCGTTCGGAAGGAGCGACCATGGCATTCGGCGGGCTGGAGCACCACAAGACGTCCGCGCCGATGGCGGAGATCAACATGACGCCGCTGATCGACGTGATGCTCGTGCTGCTCGTCATCTTCATCATCACCGCGCCGCTGATGACGCACGCGATCCGGCTCGACCTGCCGAAGGTCGCGGCCCATGCCGCGCGCGACACGCCGCAGAGCATCACGCTGTCGATCGACGACGCGGGCAGGCTTTACTGGGAAGACGCGCCGGTCGCGCTCGACGCGCTGCCGGCGCGTTTCCGGGCCGCGGCGGCCGGCGGCCAGCCGCCCGAGCTGCGGCTGCGCGCGTCCCGGGCGACGCGCTACGACGTGATCGCGCAGGTGATGGGCGCCGCGCAGGCCGCGGGCCTCGCGCGGATCGGTTTCGTGACCGACCTGCCGGCGCAGCCGGCCGGTTCCGCCGCGCCCGCGAAGCGCTGAGCGGGTTCGCCCGCGAGACGGGCCGTTCGAGCCGGCGCGGACGGTATAATCGACGTTTTTCCCCGTCGGTGGATATTTCCCCGGTCACCCGGCCCTGCGCGGGGTGACCGGGGAAATATCCGGAAACCGCGGGCAGGCCCGCACGCCGCGCGCCTGCTGCTCCGCCGGGCGAGCACGACTTTCGATCCACTCCAGCGCGCGAGCTGTCGCGGCGCGCCGCTTAAAGCCTAGTCCGAACCACACCATGCACGAGAGATACGTACCCGCCGACGTCGAAGCCGCCGCCCAGCGCGACTGGCGCGCAGCCGATGCTTACAAGACGAAGGAAGACACGCAGAAGCCGAAGTTCTACTGCGTGTCGATGCTGCCTTACCCGTCCGGCAAGCTGCACATGGGTCACGTGCGCAACTACACGATCAACGACGTGATGTACCGCTATCTGCGGATGAACGGCTACAACACGCTGATGCCGATGGGCTGGGACGCGTTCGGGATGCCGGCCGAGAACGCCGCGATGGCGAATGGCGTGCCGCCCGCGAAGTGGACCTACGACAACATCGACTACATGAAGGGCCAGATGCAGTCGATGGGCCTCGCGATCGACTGGTCGCGCGAGATCGCGACCTGCAAGCCCGACTACTACAAGTGGAACCAGTGGCTGTTCCTGAAGATGCTCGAGAAGGGCATCGCGTACAAGAAGACGGGCACCGTGAACTGGGATCCGGTCGACCAGACCGTGCTCGCGAACGAGCAGGTGATCGACGGTCGCGGCTGGCGCTCGGGCGCGCTCGTCGAGAAGCGCGAGATCCCGATGTACTACCTGCGTATCACGCAGTACGCGGATGAGCTGCTGAACGACCTCGACGGCCTCGGCTGGCCCGAGCGCGTGAAGATCATGCAGCAGAACTGGATCGGCAAGAGCTTCGGCGTGAACTTCGGCTTCCCGTACGAACTCGACGGCGAGCAGAAGCTGCTGCGCGTGTTCACGACGCGCGCCGACACGATCATGGGCGTCACGTTCTGCGCGATCGCGGCCGAACACCCGCTCGCGACGCGTCTCGCGCAGGGCAAGCCGGAACTGCAGGCATTCATCGACGAATGCAAGCGCGGCGGCGTCGCCGAGGTCGACATGGCGACGATGGAGAAGAAGGGCGTCCCGACCGGCTTCACGGTCACGCATCCGCTGACGGGCGAGCCGGTCGAGGTGTGGATCGGCAACTACGTGCTGATGAGCTATGGCGAAGGCGCGGTGATGGGCGTGCCGGCGCACGACGAGCGCGATTTCGCGTTCGCGAAGAAATACGACCTGCCGATCAAGCAGGTGATCGCGGCCGAAGGCCAGGCGTACTCGCTCGACGCATGGCAGGAGTGGTACGGCGACAAGGACGTTGCGGCCTGCATCAACAGCGGCAAGTACGACGGCCTCGCATACGGCGCGGCGGTCGACGCGATCGCGGCCGACCTGAAGGCCGGCGGCTTCGGCGACAAGCAGGTCACGTGGCGCCTGCGCGACTGGGGCGTGTCGCGCCAGCGCTACTGGGGCACGCCGATCCCGATCATCCACTGCCCGTCGTGCGGCGACGTGCCGGTGCCGGAGCAGGACCTGCCGGTCGTGCTGCCGGAAGACCTCGTGCCGGACGGCTCGGGCAACCCGCTCGCGAAGTCGGAAGCGTTCCTGAACTGCGCATGCCCGAAGTGCGGCGCGGCCGCGAAGCGCGAAACCGACACGATGGACACCTTCGTCGATTCGTCGTGGTACTTCTCGCGCTACACGGCGCCGGATGCCGAGACCATGGTCGACGCGCGCACCGACTACTGGATGCCGATGGATCAATACATCGGCGGCATCGAGCACGCGATCCTGCACCTGCTGTACTCGCGCTTCTGGACCAAGGTGATGCGCGACCTCGGCCTCGTGAAATTCGGCGAGCCGGCGAAGAACCTGCTGACGCAGGGCATGGTGCTGAACGAGACGTTCTACCGCGAGGACGCATCGGGCAAGAAGACCTGGTACAACCCGGCCGACGTGACCGTCGCGTTCGACGACAAGGGCCGCCCGGTCGGCGCGACGCTGAACGCCGACGGCCAGCCGGTCGTGCTCGGCGGCATCGAGAAGATGTCGAAGTCGAAGAACAACGGCGTCGATCCGCAGGTGCTGATCGACCAGTACGGCGCCGACACCGCGCGCCTGTTCACGATGTTCGCCGCGCCGCCCGAGCAGCAGCTCGAGTGGTCGGGTGCGGGCGTCGAGGGCGCGAGCCGCTTCCTGCGCCGCGTGTGGAGCTTTGGCGCGGCGAACCGCGCGGCGCTCGCGGAGCGCGCGGCGTTCGACGCGGCCACGCTCGGCGACGCCGACAAGGCGCTGCGCCGCGAGATCTACAGCGTGCTGAAGCAGGCCGATTTCGACTACCAGCGCCTGCAGTACAACACCGTCGTGTCGGCCGCGATGAAGATGCTGAACGCGATCGACGGCGCGAAGGGCGCGACGCCCGCCGTGCTGCGCGAAACGTACGGCGTGCTGCTGCGCGTGCTGTACCCGGTCGTGCCGCACGTCACGTTCGAGCTGTGGAAGGCGCTCGGCTACGCGGACGCATTCGGCCCGCTGCTCGACGCGCCGTGGCCGAAGGTCGACGAGGCGGCACTCGAGCAGGCCGAGATCGAACTCGTGCTGCAGATCAACGGCAAGGTGCGCGGCGCGCTGAAGGTTGCGAAGGACGCAAGCCGCGACGCGATCGAAGCCGCGGCGGTGGCCGACGAGATGTTCGCGAAGTTCGGCGAGGGCAAGCCGGCGAAGAAGATCGTCGTCGTGCCGGGCCGTCTCGTGAACATCGTCGTCTGACGGCCGCGCGCCTCACGGACGTACACAGAAGGAGCGAAGGTGATCCGCAGATCGTTTTTGATGCTCGTCGGCAGCGCGGTCGCGCTGTCGGCATGCGGTTTCCAGTTGCGTGGCCAGCAGGACTACGCGTTCAAGCACCTGTTGATCGTCGGCGCGGCGCCATCCGTGGCGGCGCGGCTCACGCGCCTCGTCGAGGCCGGCAGCGACACGAAGGTCGTCAAGATGCCGGACGACGCGGACGCGGTGCTGCGCATGTCGGAGTCGCGCGGCCAGGGCACGTTGACGCTCAACAAGTTCGGCTCGGTCGCAGAGTACGCGCTCAACTATTCGGTCAGTTATACGCTGACGAACAAGGACGGCACCGTGCTGATCCCGCCGAGCGTGATCGCGCTGAACCGCGCGATGACGTATAGCGATCAGTACACGAACGCGAAGGCGCAGGAAGCCGAGATCATCTACGCCGACATGCAGCGGGACGCGGTCGACCAGCTGATGCGGCGCCTCGCGATCGTGCATTCGCTGAATCCGGCGCCGGAGGACGTGGTGCCGGGCGTCGCGCCGCGCGCGCCGCTGCCGCCGCCACCGCTGTAAACCGCGGGCGACATACCGATGCAACTGCGACTTGACGCGCTGGAGCCGCACCTCGCGAAGGGGTTGGCCGGGCTCTACACCGTATTCGGCGACGAGCCGCTGCTCGCGCAGGAGGCGTGCGACCGGATCCGCGCCGCCGCGCGCGCGGCCGGCTTCACCGAACGGTCGGTGCATACGGTCGAGCGCGGCTTCGACTGGAGCGTGCTGCTCGGCGCGACCCAGGCGATGTCGCTGTTCGGCGAGCGCCAGCTGATCGAGCTGCGGATTCCGTCGGGCAAGCCGGGCAAGGAAGGCGCCGACGCGCTGAAGGCGCTCGCCGCGACGCCCAACCCGGACGCGCTGATGCTCGTCACGCTGCCGCGCCTCGACGCGGCGACGCAGAAATCCGCGTGGTTCACGGCGCTCGTGAACGGCGGCGTCGCGCTGAAGATCGATCCGGTCGATCGCGCGCAACTGCCGAACTGGATCGGCCAGCGGCTCTCGATGCAGGGCCAGCGCATCGCGGCCGGCGAGGATGGCCGGCGCGCGCTGCAGTTCATCGCGGAGCGCGTCGAGGGCAACCTGCTCGCCGCGCACCAGGAGATCCAGAAGCTTGGCCTGCTGTATCCGCAGGGCGCGCTGACGTTCGAGCAGGTGCACGACGCGGTGCTGAACGTCGCGCGCTACGACGTCTTCAAGCTGAACGAAGCGATGCTCGCCGGCGACGCCGCGCGGCTGTCGCGGATGATCGATGGCCTGAAGGGCGAGGGCGAGGCGATCGTGCTCGTGATGTGGGCGGTCGTCGAGGAATTGCGCACGCTGCTGCGGATCAAGCGCGGCGTGACGGCCGGCAAGCCGCTCGCGACCCTGCTGCGCGAGAATCGCGTCTGGGGCCCGCGCGAGCGGCTGATCGGCCCCGCGCTCGGCCGCGTGTCCGAGGCCGTGCTCGAGAAGGCGCTTGCGTTCGCCGCGCGGCTCGACCGCCAGGTCAAGGGGCTGTCCGCCGTGACGCCGGGCCGGCGCACGCAGGACGAGCCGCCGCCCGATCCGTGGGACGGGCTGTTCCAGCTCGCGATGACCGTCGCGGGCGCGCAGGGCGAGCGACCGCCGACCGCGGGTCGCGTGCGGCGCTAGGCCGCGGGCCTCGGCGCACCGTCCGCAACCCGCTTACAATGCTTCGATAGGCCGACGCGGCGGTAGCGCCGCCGCGTCGCGCATCTCCCGACGAATTCATGCCGCGTTCAGCGGCCCGCCTTTCGAGTCACACGATGGATATCGATCAATACATGACGGACCTGGGCCGCCGCGCCCGGCAGGCTTCCCGCGCAATGGCGCGCGCGAGCACGGCGGCGAAGAACGCGGCGCTCGACGCGGTGGCGCGTGCGATCGAGCGCGATGCGCAGGCGCTGAAGGACGCCAACGCGCGCGACGTCGCGCGTGCCCGTGAAAAAGGGCTGGATGCTGCGTTCGTCGATCGCCTGACGCTGTCGGACAAGGCGCTGAAGACGATGATCGAAGGCCTGCGCCAGGTCGCGTCGCTTGCCGATCCGATCGGCGAGATCGGCAATCTCAAGTTCCGCCCGAGCGGCATCCAGGTCGGCCAGATGCGCGTGCCGCTCGGCGTGATCGGCATCATCTACGAATCGCGCCCGAACGTGACGATCGATGCGGCGGCGCTGTGCCTGAAGTCCGGCAACGCGACGATCCTGCGCGGCGGCTCCGAGGCGCTCGAATCCAATACCGCGCTCGCGAAGCTGATCGGCGAGGGGCTCGCCGCGGCGGGCCTGCCGCAGGACGCGGTGCAGGTCGTCGAGACGGCCGATCGCGCGGCGGTCGGCAAGCTGATCACGATGACCGAGTACGTCGACGTGATCGTGCCGCGCGGCGGCAAGAGCCTGATCGAGCGCCTGATCAACGAGGCGCGCGTGCCGATGATCAAGCATCTCGACGGCATCTGCCACGTGTACGTCGACGATCGCGCGGATCTCGACAAGGCGCTGACCGTCTGCGACAACGCGAAGACGCACCGCTACGGCACCTGCAACACGATGGAAACGCTGCTCGTCGCGCGCGACATCGCGGCCAGGGTGCTGCCGCCGCTCGGCAAGCTGTATCGCGACAAGCAGGTCGAGCTGCGCGTCGATGCCGCCGCGCGCGCGGTGCTCGCCGATGCGGGCGTCGGCCCGCTCGTCGAGGCGACCGAGGACGACTGGCACACCGAGTACCTTGCGCCGGTGCTCGCGATCAAGGTCGTCGACGGCCTCGACGCCGCGATCGAGCACATCAACCATTACGGCTCGCATCACACCGATGCGATCGTCACCGAGGATCACGACCGCGCGATGCGCTTCCTGCGCGAAGTCGATTCGGCGAGCGTGATGGTCAACGCGTCGACACGCTTCGCGGACGGCTTCGAGTTCGGCCTCGGCGCGGAGATCGGCATCTCGAACGACAAGCTGCATGCGCGCGGCCCGGTCGGCCTCGAGGGGCTGACGTCGCTGAAGTACGTCGTGCTCGGGCACGGCGAAGGGCGTCAGTAACGCGAGGCGCGCAATCGATGGCAATGCTCTGGGTCAAGACCTTCCATATCGTGCTGATCGCATCGTGGTTCGCGGGGCTGTTCTATCTGCCGCGCATCTACGTGAACCTCGCGATGGAGACCGATCCCGCCGCCGTGCGGCGGCTCCTCGTGATGGCGCGCAAGCTGTTCCGCTTCATGACGTTCATCGCGGTGCCGGCGCTCGCGTGCGGGCTGTGGCTGTGGCTCGCGGTCGGCATCGGCCAGGGGCAGGGCTGGGTGCATGCGAAGCTCACGGTCGTGCTGCTGCTGATCGTCTATCACGCGTATTGCGGCCACCTGCTGAAGGTGTTCGAGCGCGGCGAGAACCGCCGTTCCGACAAGTGGTATCGCGTGTTCAACGAACTGCCGGTGCTCGGCATGCTCGCGGCGGTCGCGCTCGCGGTCATCAAGCCGTTCTGATCCGCCCGCCCATGTGACATGCGAAACGGCGCCCCTCGGGGCGCCGTTTGTCGTTGTGCGCCCGCGCGATGCGCGGCGGCGGCTATTCCTTCGCGTTCGCGTCGATCCGGCGGCGCGTGATCGCCTCCTTCGCGCGGCCGACCCGCTCCATCAGCGCGGGGCCGCGCGACAGCGCGACGCCGACCGCGAGGATGTCGCCGATCGCGAGATGCGACATCCGCGACGTCATCGGCGAGAACACGTCGGTTTCCTCGGCGACGTTCGACGCGAGGCTCACCGTCGCGAGCTTCGCGAGCGGCGAGTGGCTCTGCGTGATCGCGACGACCTTCGCGCCGCAGGCGAGCGCGGCCCGCGCGGCCTCGACGATGTCGCGCGTGCGGCCGGTATTCGAGATCGCGACGACGACGTCGTGCGGCCCGAGCAGCGCCGACGACATCGAGAACGTGTGCGGGTCGGAATACGCGACGCTCGGCACGCCGAGCCGGAAGAACTTGTGCTGGATGTCCTGCGCGGCGATGCCCGAGCCGCCGGCGCCGTAGAACTCGATCCGCGACGCGTTCGACAGCAGCGCGATCGCGTCGGCGACGCTGCCTGCCGACAGGCTGTTGCGGACTTCGATCAGCGCGCCGATCGTGCGGTCGAACACCTTGCCGATGATGCCGGGCGCGGGCTCGTCGGGCTGGACGTCGCGATAGACCGACGACACGCCCGGCGCGACGCTTTGCGCGAGCCGGATCTTGAATTCGCGAAAGCCGCTGCAGCCGAGCGCCTGGCAGAAGCGCGCGATCGTCGGCTGGCTGACGCCGGCGCGCGCGGACAGCTCGGTCATCGCGAGATCGAGCACCTCGCGCGGCGCGGCGAGGATGTAGTCGGCGAGCTTGCGCTCGGACGGGCGCAGTTCCGGGCGGATGGCTTCGATGCGGGGCAGCATGGGGCAGCTAACGTGAATCGGGTTCGGATGGGCGAGTGTATCGCAATCGCATTGTAGAAAATCTACAAGAAATTGCTAGTCAAGAGCGAACGCGCTGCAAGCATGGCTGATGCCGAAAACCTAGGGTTAATACCAATATTTGCCGGAATTAAAGGGATATTTTGTGAATCCGCCTTGCGAATCCGCATTGCGGGCGTGTAGTTTTTCTACTAGACTGCCTGCGTTCAGTCGACGCTTTCGACCGTCCCCACGATTCCAACCGCCGGTGTCGGCCGGCATACAGGAGCGCCCAGCATGACCTCGCTGCATCCCACCCTGGCGAACGTCACCGCACGCGTGATCGCGCGCAGCCAGTCGACCCGTTCCGCTTACCTGAAGCGCATCGACGGCGCGCAGGGCAAGTTCCCGGCGCGCGGCGCGCTGTCGTGCGCGAACCTCGCGCACGGTTTCGCGGGCCTCGAAGGCAACGACAAGTTCGAAATCAAGGCGATCAAGCAACCGAACATCGGCATCGTGTCCTCGTACAACGAGATGCTGTCCGCGCACGCGCCGTACAAGGATTTCCCCGACATCATCAAGGCGGCCGCGCGCGAGAACGGCGGCGTCGCGCAGTTCGCGGGCGGCGTGCCGGCGATGTGCGACGGCGTCACGCAGGGCAACCCGGGCATGGAGCTGTCGCTGTTCTCGCGCGAGGCGATTGCGATGGGCACCGCGATCGCGCTCACGCACAACATGTTCGACGCGGCGCTGTGCCTCGGCATCTGCGACAAGATCGTGCCGGGCCTGTTGATCGGCGCGCTGCAGTTCGGCCACCTGCCGACGATCTTCGTGCCGGCCGGCCCGATGACGAGCGGCCTGTCCAACGACGACAAGGCGAAGATCCGCCAGCAGTTCGCGACCGGCCAGGTCGGCCGCGACGCGCTGCTCGAGGCCGAATCGGCCGCGTACCACGGCCACGGCACCTGCACGTTCTACGGCACCGCGAACAGCAACCAGATGCTGATGGAGCTGATGGGCCTGCACCTGCCGGGCTCGGCGTTCGTCCACCCGCACACGCCGCTGCGCACCGCGCTGACGGCCGAGGCCGCGCGCCGCGTGCTCGACCTGACCGTCGAGCGCGGCCACTACACGCCGATCGGCCACGTGATCGACGAGAAGGCGATCGTCAACGGCATCGTCGCGCTGCTCGCGACCGGCGGCTCGACCAACCACACGCTGCACCTCGTCGCGATCGCGCGCGCGGCCGGCATCCTGATCGACTGGGACGATTTCGACGAGCTGTCGGCCGCGGTGCCGCTGCTCGCGAAGATCTATCCGAACGGCAAGGCCGACGTGAACCATTTCCACGCGGCGGGCGGCATCGCGTTCCTGGTGCGCAACCTGCTCGAAGGCGGGCTGCTGCACGAAGACGTGACGACCGTCGCCGGCAAGGGCCTGTCGCACTACACGAAGGAGCCGAAGCTGATCGACGGCAAGCTGACGTGGGTCGACGGCGCGGCCGAGAGCCACGACACGAAGGTGCTGCGCGCGATCGGCGAGCCGTTCCAGCCGGATGGCGGGCTGCGCCTGATGCAGGGCCGGCTCGGCCGCGGCGTGATCAAGATCTCGGCGGTCGCGCCGGAGCACCGCAAGGTGAGCGCGCCGGCAATCGTGTTCGATTCGCAGGAA
This sequence comes from Burkholderia pyrrocinia, assembly GCA_001527685.1. GTDB lineage: Bacteria > Pseudomonadota > Gammaproteobacteria > Burkholderiales > Burkholderiaceae > Burkholderia > Burkholderia pyrrocinia_D. The sequence goes on along the minus strand of LOZU01000107.1, from coordinate 197,419 downwards.
GGCGTGCAGGAAGCCTTCGATCGCGGCGAGCTGAAGCGCGATTTCGTCGCGGTGGTGCGCTTCCAGGGCGCGCGCGCGAACGGGATGCCGGAGCTGCACCGTTTGACGCCGCTGCTCGGCGTGCTGCAGGATCAGGGCTTCCATGTCGCGCTCGTCACCGACGGGCGCATGTCCGGCGCGTCGGGCAAGGTGCCGGCGGTGATTCACGTGTCGCCGGAGGCGCTGCTGAACGGCCCGCTCGGCAAGGTGCAGACGGGCGACACGATCGTGATCGACGCCGAGGCCGGCGTGCTCGACATCGCGGTCGACGACGCCGAATGGCAGGCGCGCCCGGTCGCGCAGCCGCTGCACCAGGCGGACAACGAAGTGGGCTTCGGCCGCGAACTGTTCGGCGTGTTCCGCGCGGCGGCCGCGCCGGCGGAGCACGGCGCGTCGGTGTTCGGGGCGCTGGTCGGCGAAGCGGCCGAGCGCGTCGGCGCGTAATTTCAGGATTCAAGGAGAGGTATCGATGAAGACGATTGGCGAAATCGTGAAGCTGGGCCCGGTGATTCCGGTGCTCGCATTCGACTCGGTCGAGCAGGGCGAGCATGTGTCGCGTGCGCTGCACGCCGGCGGCGTGAAGGTGCTCGAGATCACGCTGCGCACCGCGGCGGGGCTGGAAGCGATCGAGCGCGCGAGCCAGCTCGCGGACGACATCGTCGTCGGTGTCGGCACGATCACGAAGCCCGAGCACTGCGCGCAGGCGAAGAAGGCGGGTGCGCAGTTCGGCGTGTCGCCGGGCCTGACGAAGGACCTGCACCTCGCGTCGCTCGACGCGGGCCTGCCGCTGCTGCCGGGCGTGATGACGCCCAGCGACATCATCCAGGCGCTCGAATTCGGCTACGAGATCGTCAAGTTCTTCCCGGCCCAGCAGGCCGGCGGCGTGCCGATGCTGCAGGCGTTCCACGGCCCGTTCCCGAACCTGAAGTTCTGCCCGACGGGCGGCATCACGGTCGACACCGCGCCGAATTTCCTGAAGCTGCCGAACGTCGTGTGCGTCGGCGGCTCGTGGCTGACGCCGAAGGCGGCGCTCGCCGCGCAGGACTGGGCGGAAGTCACGCGCCTCGCGCAAGCGGCGAGCCAGCTGCCCCGTTGAACTTGTACGAAATGGCATGATCACCCTTGGTCGACAAGCGCTTAGTGCTTGTTTTACCAAGGGTTTTTGCTGATGGAACCGGTTCTATCGCTCGGCCGTAAAGATAAGTAAAATTCAGCGTCCTGACGGCGGGGGCTTCCCCGCTGTTTCGGAGACCTGCATAGCCGGGCATACTCGCAACGATCCGCCCGGTTCGAATAATCCCAAGGAGGAGTCCACATGGGGGCTGTCCAAGGCAGCATGCTGCTCATCTACACCGTGATCGCGATCGTGGCGCTGATCGTGATGATCGCGCGGTTCAAGATCTATCCGTTCCTGGTGCTCATCATCGTATCGCTCGGCCTCGGCCTGGTGGTCGGGATGCCGATGGACAAGATCGTCAAGTCGTTCGAGACGGGCAACGGCAATACGCTCGGCCACATTGCGGTCGTCGTCGGCCTCGGCACGATGCTCGGCAAGATGATGGCGGAATCGGGCGGCGCGGAGCGGATCGCGACCACGCTGATCGACTGGTTCGGTGAAAAGAACATCCACTGGGCGATGATGTTCGTCGCGATCATCGTCGGCCTGCCGGTGTTCTTCGAAGTCGGCTTCGTGCTGCTGATCCCGATCGCGTTCAACGTCGCGAAGCGCACCGGCAAGTCGCTGCTCGTCGTCGGCCTGCCGATGGTGGCCGGCCTGTCGGTCGTGCACGGGCTGATCCCGCCGCACCCGGCCGCGCTGCTCGCGGTCCAGCAGTACGGCGCCGATATCGGCAAGACGATTGCATTCGGCCTGATCGTCGGCGTGCCGACCGCGATCGTCGCGGGCCCGCTGTTCGCGCTGACGATCTCGAAGTTCGTGAAGCTGCCGGAGAACAACCCGCTCGCCGCGCAATTCGTCGAGTCGCACACCGAAGGCAAGAAGCGCGAGCTGCCGGGCTTCGGCATCACGCTGTTCACGATCCTGCTGCCGGTGATCCTGATGCTGGTCGGCAGCTGGGCCGACCTGGTCTTCGCGCCGAAGTCGCTGCCGAACAACCTGCTGCGCTTTGCCGGCAACTCGGACGTCGCGCTGCTGATCGCGGTGCTGGTGAGCTTCTTCACGTTCGGCAAGCTGCAGGGCTTCAACCGCGACCAGATCCAGAAGTTCTGTGGCGAGTGCCTGGCGCCGATCGCCGGGATCACGCTGATCGTCGGTGCGGGCGGCGGCTTTGGGGGTATCCTGCGTGACAGCGGCATCTCGCAGCAGATCGTCGCGACCGCGACGCAGGCGCACCTGTCGCCGCTGCTGCTCGGCTGGTTCGTCGCGGCGCTGATTCGCCTGGCCACGGGCTCGGCGACGGTCGCGATGACGACGGCCTGCGGCATCGTCGCGCCGATCGCGGCGGCGTCGGGCGCGGCGGTCAAGCCGGAACTGCTGGTGCTGGCGACGGGGTCGGGCTCGCTGATCTTCTCGCACGTCAACGACGGCGGCTTCTGGCTGATCAAGGAATATTTCGGGATGACGGTCGGCCAGACGTTCAAGACCTGGACGCTGCTCGAAACGATCATCTCGGTGCTCGGCCTCACCTTTACGCTGGTGCTGAGCGCGGTTCTGTAACAAGGGGTAGTCAATGATTCTGATCGCAATGGGCGTGTCGGGCGCGGGCAAGTCGCGAATCGGCGAAATGCTGGCGGAACGCCTGTCGTGCAGCTATACCGATGGCGACGCGTTTCACAGCGCCGCCAACAAGGAGAAGATGCACCAGGGCATTCCGCTGACCGACGACGACCGCTGGCCGTGGCTGCAGACGATCCGTGCCGCCATCGAGGACAAGCAGCGCGCGGGCGAGACGGCCGTCTTCACCTGCTCGTCGCTGAAGCGTTCGTACCGCGACGTGCTGCGCGGCAACGACGCCGACGTGCGGTTCGTGTACCTGAAGGGCTCGTTCGACGTGTTGCACGAGCGCCTGAAGAGCCGCACCGGCCATTTCTTCGATCCGTCGCTGCTGCAGAGCCAGCTCGATACGCTCGAAGAGCCGGGCCCGGACGAAGCGATCGAGGTCAGCATCGAGCTGACGCCGGAACAGATCGTCGATCAGGTGATGCAGAAGATCGGCATCGCGCAGCAGCACTGAGCGCGGTTCGCGGCAATCTGACAGGCAAGGGCGCCCCGCGGGGCGCCCTTGCTCATTCTGCGGCCGGTGTTCGTGCGCGATGCGCGATGCCGTCGAGCAGCACGTCGACCATCGTGTCGTGCACGACGCCCGGATCGAGGCGCGCATAGAGCGGCGCGGCGGATTTCACGAGCGGGTGGCCGGTGTCGGACAGCGCGTCGATTTCCGCGAGCTCGACGTCGTTGGCCGGCCGCGTCAGGCCGCCGGCTTCGGCGGCGGCGAGCCCGATCACGCTCGCATACCAGCCCACGCACACGCATGGCCGCGCCGCGTGCGGAACGCCGGCGTCGGCCAGCGCGCGGTGCACGGCCTCGATATGCGCGAGATCGGCCGGCCCGGTGCTGACGTGCCTTTGCAGCAGCGCGAACGCGGCAGGATAGCGGCACGCGAGCGCGCGGTACTGGCGCGCAAGGTCGCGCAGCCTGTCGCGCCACGGGAGGCTGTCGTCGACCGGCGTCAGCGAGCGCGACAGCGCGTTCGCGATCGCCCGGCTCAGCCCTTCCTTCGACTTGAAGTGGTAGAGCACGCTCATCGGATCGCAGCCGACCGTCTGCGCGAGCTTGCGCACGCTGAACGCCGCTTCGCCGACGTCCTCGAGCAGTGTCAGCGCGGCCGCGACGATCGCGTCCTTGTCGAGGCCGCGCGGGCCTTTGGCGGGTTTGTCCATCATCGGTGCGGGAGATCGGCCGGCGTACGCCCGCGGGCGTGCCGAACCGTAAGCTTGACGAAAGCATATTCTACACTGTAGAATTATTTCTGCGGTGTAGAAATTGGGTGTCCCGGCACCTTTCAAAGCGTGCTTTTGCACGGTCCGGGATCCAGGCGGCACGAGCGTGTCCGCCGTCAACACGGGCCATTGCGCCTCTTTTCTCGTTGACACCCAAGTGGAACCGGCTGCCCCACCCGCGAAGCCCGATGGCTCTTCGACAGGCGGCCCAAGACCATGCAAGTGCAAACATGATCTCGAACAAACCCCTGATCCAGGGCGAATCGCGTTTCGAACAAACGCAACTGAACATCGAAAAAGACAACTGGAACTGGTGCGATCCGGCCGGTTACGACGGCGAACGCCCGGCCAACTGGTACGAGGCGTCGCTGTCGCGCTGGGAAAACGGCGCGCCGCTCGCGGGCGACACCGTGTGCGACGTGCTCGTGATCGGCGCCGGCCTGCTCGGCGCGTCGGCCGCGCTGCATCTGGCCGAGGCGGGCGTCGATACGATCCTCGTCGACAAGCACCACGTCGGCTCCGCCGCATCGGGCCGCAACGGCGGCCAGCTGACGCCCGGCCTCGCGCGCTGGGAAGCGGCCGACATGATCGACCAGCTGTCGCATGACGACGCGAAGCGCCTGTGGCGTTTCGCGTCGGCCGAGTCGATGGACCTGATCGATGCGATCGGCGCGCGCTACGCGCTCGACCTCGACCGCCAGCGCGGCCACATCACGGCGGCGATTCACCCGGGCCACATGAGCGCGCTGCTCGACGGCGCGGATGCGCGCCGCCATCTGGGCGACGCCGGCGTGACGCTCGCCGGCAAGCATCAGCTGCAGGATGAATACGTGCGCTCGGCGCTGTACTACGGCGCGGCGATCGACGCGCTGGGCGGCCAGATCCATCCGCTCGCGCTGGTGCGCGGCCTGGTCCACGGCTTCCGCCTGAACGGCGGCGCGCTGTACGAGGGCACCGAAGTGCTCGAGCTCGACGAGACGCCGGCCGGCGTCGTCGCGACCACCGCCGGCGGCACGATCACCGCGCGCAAGGGCGTCGTGCTCGCGCTGCACAACGCCACGTTCCGGCTGCTCGACGACGGCGCGGCGACGACCGTGCCGTTCTTCACGTACGTGAGCGTGACGAAGCCGCTCGACGTCGACGTCGCGACGCTGATGCCGGCCGGGATGCCGGTCTACGACACGCAGTTCCAGATCGACTACTACCGGCCCGTGCGCGGCAACCGCGTGCTGTTCGGCGGGCAGGGCACCGGCACCTGCTGGGCGCAGCCGGACGTGAACGCGTACCTGCTCACGCGGCTGAACGCGGTGTTTCCGCAAGTCGACGGCCGCTTCGCGCTCGACTACTGCTGGAGCGGCGTCAGCGACTTCACGCTGAACGGCGCGACCGACAGCCGCAAGACCGACGGCCGCGTGCCGATGTACATGGTGCAGGGCTGGAGCGGCCACGGCGTCGCGCAGACGGTGCGGATCGGCAAGGCGATCTGCGACGATTTCGTCGGCCGCAACGACGATTTCTCGATGCTGACCGGCATCGATCACCGCGCGATTCCGCTCGGCCGCCAGCTGTCGCCGATCGCGATTCCGGCTGCGAAGGCGGCGATGAGCGTGATGACGGCGCTGAATCCGGGGAAGATGATCTCGTTCTGAGCGTGCGACGCGGAGCGCCGGCGGGAAAAACGAAAACGCCCGATGCGCAATGCATCGGGCGTTTTTCCTTGGTGCGGCGGGGTCGGGGTGTTACGCGATCCGCTTCGCCAGATCGACGGCCTTGCCGATGTACGACGCGGGCGTCATCGCGAGCAGGCGATCCTTCGCGTCCTGCGGGATCGCGAGCGTGCCGACGAACTCCTGCAGCGCTTCGCGCGTGATGCCCTTGCCGCGCGTCAGTTCCTTCAGCTGCTCGTACGGGTTCTCGATGCCGTAGCGGCGCATCACCGTCTGCACCGGCTCGGCGAGCACTTCCCAGCAGTTGTCGAGGTCATCGTTCAGGCGCTGCAGGTTCACTTCGAGCTTGTCGAGGCCGCGGATCAGCGAGTCATACGCGAGCAGCGAATAGCCGAGCGCGACGCCCATGTTGCGCAGCACCGTCGAATCGGTGAGGTCGCGCTGCCAGCGCGACACCGGCAGCTTGTCGGCGAGGTGGCGCAGCGTCGCGTTCGCGAGGCCGAGGTTGCCTTCCGAGTTCTCGAAGTCGATCGGGTTGACCTTGTGCGGCATCGTCGACGAGCCGATTTCGCCCGCCTTGGTCTTCTGCTTGAAGTAGCCGACCGAGATGTAGCCCCACACGTCGCGATCGAGGTCGAGCAGGATCGTGTTCGCGCGCGCGACCGCGTCGAACAGCTCGGCCATGTAGTCGTGCGGCTCGATCTGGATCGTGTACGGGTTGAACGTGAGCTTCAGGCGGTTTTCGATCACGTCGCGCGAGAACGCTTCCCAGTCGAATTCCGGATACGCGGACAGGTGCGCGTTGAAGTTGCCGACCGCGCCGTTCATCTTGCCGAGGATCTCGACCTTCTCGATGCGGGTGAGCGCGCGTGCGAGGCGCGCGGCGACGTTCGCGAGTTCCTTGCCGAGCGTCGTCGGGCTGGCCGGCTGGCCGTGCGTGCGCGACAGCATCGGCTGGTCGGCGAGCGCGTGCGCGAGCGCGACGAGGCGCTGGTGGACGGTGCGCAGCGCCGGCAGGATCACGTGCTCGCGCGCGCCGGCGAGCATCATGCCGTGCGACGTGTTGTTGATGTCCTCGGACGTGCACGCGAAGTGGATGAATTCGCTGGCCTTCTCGAGTTCGGCCTGGCCCTTCACCGATTCCTTCAGCCAGTATTCGACGGCCTTCACGTCGTGGTTCGTGACGCGCTCGATGTCCTTGATGCGCGCGGCGTCATGCGCGGTGAAGCGCTCGACGAGCTGCAGCAGGAACTGCTCGGCGGCGTCGGAGAAGCGCGGCACTTCGGCGAAGCCGGCGCGCGACAGCGCGATCAGCCAGTGCACCTCGACGGTGACGCGGTGGCGCATGAAGGCGGCTTCGGAGAGCCAGTCGCGCAGCGCTTCGGTCTTGCTGGCGTAGCGGCCGTCGATGGGCGAGAGCGCGGTGAGGGCGAAAAGCGTATCGGGACGAGTGTCGGACATGATCGGGCGGGCCTTGGGGCCGGGTCGAACGAGGGGGAGGAGAATCCGCGATTTTACCATCGGCGCGGGGCCACCCCCCAGTCGGGCGTCGATCGCGGCCGCGCCAGGCAGGCTCGCCGGCCGCGCGGCCCGGTGTGCGGCCCGGTGTGCGGCCTTGCGCGGCTCAGGCATGCGCACAAGGCGGGGCCGGCAGCCGGCAGGCGCGGCGGCCCGTCAGTCCGCGGCGCGCGCGGTGGCGCCGAGCGGCGCGGCAACCGGGGCGACCGGGGCGATCGCCGCGGGCGTCGCCCAGCTCAGCCACGGCGTGCGCAGCAGCACGAGCACGCCGCACGCGCAGGTGGCGAGCGCGCCGAACGTCGCGAAGCCGAGCTGGTAGCTGCCGGTGCTTTCCTTCGCGATGCCCATCACGACGGGCAGATAGAAGCCGCCGATCCCGCCCGCTGCGCCGACGATGCCCGACAGCAGGCCGGTCTTGCCCGGCCAGCGGTGCGGCACGAGCTGGAACGTCGCGCCGTTGCCGAGCCCGAACGCGACATACAGGCAGATCAGCAGCGCGATGCCTCCCGTGACCGGCGGCATCCACGCGGCGAACGCGAAATCGGCGGCGGCGATCGCGGCGAGCAGCACGATCAGCGCGCGCACGCCGGTGACGCGGTCGGCGAGGTGGCCGCCGAACGGCCGCACGATCGCGCCGAGGAAGGCCAGCAGCGACATGAACAGGCCGGCCTCGATCTTCGGCATCTGGTAGAGCGTCGTGAGCAGCAGCGTCACATACGACGACATGCCGACGAAGCCGCCGAACATGATGCTGTAGATCAGCATGACGGCCCACGTGTCGCGTTCGGCGAGCACCGCGCGGTAGCGCGCGGGCAGCACCGCGATCGCGAGCAGTGCACCCATCACCGGCAGCAGCAGCACGCCGGTCTTGCCGGCGCCGAACAGCCCGCCGTGCACCGCGAGCACGAGCACGACGAGGCCCGCGAGCGTGATCGCGAACGCGCCGAGCGCGCGCCGCGCGCTGCCCGATTTCTCGCCGCGGTCGTCGGCCCACGCGAACAGCGCGAAGCCGGCGATCGCGAGCAGCGGCAGCGCGGCGGCCGTTGAGAACTGCCAGCCGAGCGCGGCTGCGATATGCGGAAACATGAACCCGTCGAGCACCGCGCCGATGTTGCCGGCCGCGGCGAGACCGAGCACGAGGCCCTGCACCTTCGGCGGATAGCTGCTGCCCGCCATCGGCAGCGCGACCGCGAAGCTCGCGCCGCCGATCCCGAGGAACACGCCGAGTACCAGCAGCAGCGCATACGACGGCGTGCCAGGCACGCACGGCAGCACGACCGCGGGCAGCGCAGACAGCAGCACGCCCATCAGCGCGACGCGCCGGCCGTTCGCGGACTGGTACAGGTTGCCAAGCGTGACGCGCAGGATCGCGGCGGCGAGCACGGGCACCGCGACGAGAAAGCCCTGCTGCGCGGCGGACATCGCGATGTCCTTGCCGATGAACGGCGCGAGCGGGCCGTACAGCACCCAGACGGTGAAGCCGGTATCGAAGTACAGGAAGCACGCGAGCAGCGAACGCCAGTTGCCGCTCTGCAGGGAAGTGCGCAAGGTCTTCATGGGTGGAGCCTCTTCGGGTTGCCGGCCGCGAAGCCGGGCGAGGTCGGACGGAACGTCGGGCGGCCGCGCGGCGGCGGATCCGGGAATCCGTTCCGCAATGTCCATGCCAGCGCTCGGCAGCTTTTGCCGGGTGTCCGCCTGACGTGGCGTCCGACCTGCGCCAGCCGCGCGCGGCGGAAATCGGACGGAATCGGCAGGCATGGGCGCCCGCCGGCGCGACGCATGGCGCCGGCACCGCTGGCGTGCGCGCGGGGCCGGCACTGGTGCGGCGATGCACAACGAGTGTCATGCGCGCGGCGATGCACCGCGCGGGGGCGTTCATGCCGGAGCCGCCCGACACCACCGCGCCGCGCCGCGCGGCGCCGGTAGAATGCAGGCTTCTTCCCGACCGCCGCCCGCCGCGCCCGCCCGCATGGAACTGAAATGGCTCGAAGACTTCGTCTCGCTCGCGGAGACGCGCAGCTTTAGCCGCTCCGCCGAGCTGCGGCACGTGTCCCAGCCGGCGTTCTCGCGGCGCATCCAGGCGCTCGAGGCATGGCTCGCGACCGAGCTGATCGATCGTTCGGTCTATCCGACCCGGCTCACGCAGGCCGGCCAGATCTTCTACGAGCAGGCGCTGACGATGCTGTCGCAGGCGCACGAGGCGCGCACGCTGTTGCGCGGCCACGTCGGCGCGCCGGTGCCGACGATCGAGTTCGCGGTGCCGCACACGCTGTCGCTCACCTATTTCCCGCGCTGGCTGCAGCGGATCGAGGCGAAGATGGGGCCGGTTCACACGCGGCTGCGCGCGCTGAACGTGCACGACGCGGTACTGTCGCTCGTCGAGGGCGGCTGCGATCTCGTGATGGGCTATCACCATCCGAGCCATCCGGTCGCGCTCGACCCCGCGCGCTACGACATGCTGACGCTCGGCAGCGAGCCGATCAGCCCGTTCTCGGCGCCCGCCCGCGCCGGGCGGCCGCGCTACACGCTGCCCGGCACGGCGGACGCGCGCGTGCCGTATCTGTCCTATACGCCGAACGCGTATCTCGGCCGGATGACCGAGGTGATCATCGCGAACGCGCCGGCGCCGCTGTTCCTCGACCGCGTGTACGAAACCGACATGGCGGAAGGGCTGAAGGCGATGGCGCTCGCCGGCCACGGCATCGCGTTCCTGCCGCACAGCGCGGTCGAGGACGCGGTCGCGGGCGGCCGCCTGATCCGGCTCGACCGCGGCGGGCGCGGCGGCGCGCATCCGTTCACGCTGACGATGGAGATCCGCCTGTACTGCGACAAGGTCACGCTGCAGGGCGAGGAACCGCGACAGAAGCTCGTGCGCGCGCTGTGGGACGTGGTGAGCAACGAGCTGCGCGACGCGGCTGCATAGTATTCGTGCGGTATTCGCGCGGCGGCGGATCGACGGCCGATCGGGGCCGTTCTTGCGCAAATCGACCGCCTTTTTGCGAAAAATAACGATCATGCATGAAACGCATAATCGAATAAGCAAACGGCATTGGATAAAAAAAACGGGTTTTTCGACAATGTGCGCCATCCGTTGACCGTTGGAGAATCCATGTCTTCGCAACTGCAGTCCATCCCGTCCTACTTGCACGCCGACGATCTCGGCCCGTGGGGCAACTACCTTCAGCAAGTCGACCGCGTCGCGCCGTACCTCGGCTCGCTGTCGCGCTGGCTCGAAACGCTGAAGCGTCCGAAGCGCATCCTGGTCGTCGACGTGCCGATCGAGCTCGACAACGGCACCGTCGCGCACTTCGAGGGCTATCGCGTGCAGCACAACGTGTCGCGCGGCCCGGGCAAGGGCGGCGTGCGCTACCACCAGGACGTGACGCTGTCGGAAGTGATGGCGCTGTCCGCGTGGATGTCGGTGAAGAACGCAGCAGTAAACGTGCCGTACGGCGGTGCGAAGGGCGGCATCCGCGTCGACCCGCGCAAGCTGTCGCGTGGTGAGCTCGAGCGCGTGACGCGCCGCTACACCAGCGAAATCGGCATCATCATCGGCCCGAACACCGACATTCCGGCGCCGGACGTCAACACCAACGAACAGGTGATGGCGTGGATGATGGACACCTACTCGATGAACCAGGGCCAGACGGCCACCGGCGTCGTGACCGGCAAGCCGATCTCGCTCGGCGGTTCGCTCGGCCGCAAGGAAGCGACCGGCCGCGGCGTGTTCGTGGTCGGCTGCGAAGCGGCGAAGAAGAAGGGCCTCGAGATCGCCGGCGCGCGCATCGCGGTGCAAGGCTTCGGCAACGTCGGCGGCATCGCGGCGAAGCTGTTCCAGGAAGCGGGCTCGAAGGTGATCGCGGTGCAGGATCACACCGGCACGATCTACCAGCCGGCCGGCCTCGATGCGAACAAGCTGCTCGACCACGTCGCGCAGACGGGCGGCGTCGCGGGCTTCCCGGGCTCGGAGCCGATGCCGAACGACGAGTTCTGGACGGTCGAAACCGACATCCTGATCCCGGCGGCACTGGAAAACCAGATCACCGAGAAGAACGCATCGAAGATCCGCACGAAGATCATCGTCGAAGGCGCGAACGGCCCGACGACGACCGCGGCGGACGACATCCTGAGCGCGAACGGCGTGCTCGTGATCCCGGACGTGATCGCGAACGCGGGCGGCGTGACCGTGTCGTACTTCGAGTGGGTGCAGGATTTCTCGAGCTTCTTCTGGACGGAAGACGAGATCAACCACCGTCTCGAGCGCGTGATGCGCGAAGCGTTCGCCGGCGTGTGGGCGGTCGCGGAAGAGCACAAGGTGTCGGTGCGCACCGCGGCGTTCATCGTTGCGTGCAAGCGCATCCTGATGGCGCGCGAAATGCGCGGCCTGTACCCCTGATCGTTGAACTCGATCAAGCCATGACGCAATCCACCCGGTTGCGTGCGTGAACCCTCGCGGGCGGCACCGGATCCGGTGCCGCCCGCTTGCGCATTCGGGCACCCGGAGCCGGGAGGACGGCTTCGCACGGGGCGATCCGGCGTGCGGTAAACAACCAGTACTTTCAGAAATATTACTTTGATACACTGGCGCGGGTTTTAGCCAAGGAGATGAACAAAATGAAATACCACAAGGCAATCCTGATGGCCGCGGCGCTGTGTGCGTTCGCAAGCGGCGCGCATGCGCAGGAGACCGGCACGCTGAAGAAAATCAAGGACACGGGCGTGATCGCGCTGGGCCACCGCGAATCGTCGATCCCGTTCTCCTACTACGACCAGAACCAGCAGGTGGTCGGCTATTCGCGCGAGTTCCAGCTGAAGATCGTCGATGCGGTGAAGAAGAAGCTGAACCTGCCGAACCTGCAGGCGAAGAACATCCCGGTCACGTCGCAGAACCGCATCCCCCTCGTGCAGAACGGCACGGTCGACATCGAGTGCGGCTCGACGACCAACAACGCCGAGCGCCAGCAGCAGGCTGCCTTCTCGGACACGATCTTCGTGATCGGCACGCGCCTGATGACGAAGAAGGATTCGGGCGTCAAGGATTTCGCGGACCTGAAGGGCAAGACCGTCGTGACGACGGCGGGCACGACGTCCGAGCGCCTGCTGCGCAAGATGAACAACGACAAGCAGCTGGGCATGAACATCATCAGCGCGAAGGATCACGGCGATTCGTTCAATACGCTGGAATCGGGCCGCGCGGTCGCGTTCATGATGGATGACGCGCTGCTGGCAGGCGAGCGCGCGAAGGCGAAGCAGCCGGGCGAGTGGGTGATCGTCGGCACGCCGCAGTCGGAAGAAGCTTACGGTTGCATGATGCGCAAGGGCGATACGGAGTTCAAGAAGGTCGTCGACGACGCGATCGCGCAGGTCGAGAAGTCGGGCGAAGCCGCGAAGATCTACGCGAAGTGGTTCGAGAACCCGATCCCGCCGAAGGGGCTGAACCTGAACTTCCCGCTGAGCGATTCGATGAAGAAGCTCTACGCGAACCCGAACGACAAGGCGCTCGACTGACCCGCGTCCGTTGATGCAATATTGACGCTGATGAAACGGAAGAGGCCACGCTTCTTCCGTTTCTTTTTGCTGGAGTCTTGCCCATGTCATACCACTGGAACTGGGGCATCTTCCTGAGCCCCGTCTCGACCGGCGAGCCGACGACGTATCTCGGCTGGCTGATGTCGGGCTTCTGGGTGACGATCAAGGTGTCGCTCGTCGCCTGGGTGATCGCGCTGATCGTCGGTTCGCTGTTCGGCGTGCTGCGCACCGTCCCGAACAAATGGCTGTCCGCGCTCGGCACGCTGTACGTGTCGATCTTCCGGAACATTCCGCTGATCGTGCAGTTCTTCGTCTGGTACCTCGTCGTGCCCGAACTGCTGCCGGCGTCGATCGGCACCTGGATCAAGCAGCTGCCGCCGGGCACGCAGTTCTTCACCGCGTCGATCGTCTGTCTCGGCCTGTTCACCGGCGCACGCGTGTGCGAGCAGGTGCGCTCGGGCATCAACGCGTTGCCGAAGGGCCAGCGCGCCGCCGGCCTCGCGATGGGCTTCACGCAGTGGCAGACGTATCGCTACGTACTGCTGCCGGTTGCCTACCGGATCATCGTGCCGCCGCTGACGTCCGAATTCCTGAACATCTTCAAGAATTCGGCGGTCGCGTCGACGATCGGCCTGCTCGACCTGTCCGCGCAGGCGCGCCAGCTCGTCGACTACACCGCGCAGACGTATGAATCGTTCATCGCGGTCACGCTCGCGTACGTGATCATCAACCTCGTCGTGATGGCGTTCATGCGCTGGATCGAAAGCCGCTCCCGGCTGCCCGGCTATATCGGAGGCAAGTGATGCATCAGTTCGACTGGAGTAGTATTCCCGGCGCGCTGCCGACGCTCTGGACGGGCGCCGTCATCACCTTCCAGATCACCGCGCTCGCGATCGTCGTCGGGATCGTCTGGGGCACGCTGCTCGCGCTGATGCGGCTGTCGGGCGTGAAGCCGCTCGCGTGGTTCGCGCAGGGCTACGTGACGGTGTTCCGCTCGATCCCGCTCGTGATGGTGCTGCTGTGGTTCTTCCTGATCGTGCCGCAGGTGCTGCAGGGCGTGCTCGGGCTGTCGCCGACGATCGACATCCGGCTCGCGTCGGCGATGGTCGCGTTCTCGCTGTTCGAGGCCGCGTATTATTCGGAGATCATCCGCGCCGGCATCCAGTCGGTGCCGCGCGGGCAGGTGAATGCGGCGTTCGCGCTCGGCATGAACTACGCGACGGCGATGCGCCTCGTGATCCTGCCGCAGGCCTTCCGCGCGATGGTGCCGCTGCTGCTCACGCAGGCGATCGTGCTGTTCCAGGACACGTCGCTCGTCTACGTGATCAGTCTCGCGGACTTCTTCCGCACGGCCGCCAACATCGGCGATCGCGACGGCACGAGCGTCGAGATGATCCTGTTCGCAGGCGCATGCTATTTCGTGATTTGCTCGTTGGCGTCGGTCCTCGTCAAGAGTCTCCAGAAAAAGGTCACAAGATGATTTCCATCAAGAACGTTTCGAAGTGGTACGGCCAGTTTCAGGTCCTCACCGATTGCACGACGGAAGTGAAGAAGGGCGAGGTGGTGGTGGTGTGCGGGCCGTCGGGCTCGGGCAAGTCGACGCTGATCAAGACCGTGAACGGCCTCGAGCCGTTCCAGCAGGGCGAGATCCTCGTCAACGGGCAGTCGGTCGGCGACAAGAAGACGAACCTGTCGAAGCTGCGTTCGAAGGTCGGCATGGTGTTCCAGCACTTCGAGCTGTTCCCGCACCTGTCGATCACCGAGAACCTGACGCTCGCGCAGATCAAGGTGCTCGGCCGCGGCAAGGACGAGGCGAACGAGAAGGGGCTGAAGCTGCTCGATCGCGTCGGCCTGAAGGCACACGCGCACAAGTATCCGGGCCAGCTGTCGGGCGGCCAGCAGCAGCGGGTCGCGATCGCGCGCGCGCTGTCGATGGACCCGATCGCGATGCTGTTCGACGAGCCGACCTCGGCGCTCGATCCCGAGATGATCAACGAGGTGCTCGACGTGATGGTCGAACTCGCGCAGGAAGGAATGACGATGATGGTCGTCACGCACGAGATGGGCTTCGCGAAGAAGGTCGCGCATCGCGTGATCTTCATGGACAAGGGCGCGATCGTCGAGGACGACCGCAAGGAAGAATTCTTCGCGAACCCGAAATCGGATCGCGCGAAGGACTTCCTCGCGAAGATCCTGCACTGAGCGGGCAGGGCGGCGTGGCCGCCCTTCATGCGGTGCCGCAAATGGAAACGCCCGGCGATGCCGGGCGTTTCCATTTGCGGGCGGGTTGCGCGCTCAGAAGTCGAATGCGTCCTCGCTGACGTCCGATTCGACCGCGGGCAGCGGCCGCGTGGGCGCGGAGGCCGACGCGTCGAGCGCCGGGTTGCGCAGCTTCTCGAGCACGGCCGGCGGCACCGGGATCTGCATCCGCGCCGCGACGTCGCCGCACTGGAACATGATCAGCTCGCCCGGCTCGAACGCGGTCCAGACTTCGTTGTCGGTGAGCGGCTGCGTCGCGATCACCGCGACGCGATCCTCGGGCGTCGTGTACTTCGCGAAATCGATCGACAGGTCTTCGTCGACGAGATGCGCGGTCGAGAACGGCCAGCGGCGCACGAGGTAGTGCAGGCGCGTCGAGCAATGCGCGAACAGCGCCTGGCCGTTCGACATCAGGAAGTTGAAAACGCCGTGATCGGTGATGCCGCGGGTCAGCTCGCCGACCCGCTCGAACAGTTCGGGCAGCGGCGGCTGCGCGCCGGGAAACGCTTCGCGCAGGCCCTGCATCAGCACGCAGAACGCCTGCTCGCTGTCGGTCGTGCCGACCGGATGATAGACGCTGCCTTCCATGTCCGGCGCGTAGTCGTGCAGGTCGCCGTTATGCGCGAAGATCCAGTGCCGGCCCCACAGCTCGCGCATGAACGGATGGCTGTTCTCGAGCAGGATATGGCCCTGCGTCGCCTTGCGGATGTGCGCGATCGTGTTCTTCGACTTGATCGGGTAGCGCTTGACCATTTCAGCGATCGGCGACGTGGCCGACGCCTGGTGATCGATGAACAGGCGGCAGGCTTTATCTTCGAAGAACGCGATGCCCCAGCCGTCGGCATGGTGGTCGGTGAGCCCGCCCCGGGCCGCGAAGCCCGTAAAGGAGAATGTGACGTCCGTCGGCGCGGCGCAGTTCATTCCTAAGAGTTGGCACATTTTACTTGGGGCGGCAGGCTGAAGCGGGTATCGAACCGGTTGGGACCGGGTGAACCCCGGTACAATGTCTGCTTCTAGCATATCACCGAGCCAACAGCGGTAAAAAGCGGATTCCGCCGACGAACGGCCCCGTGTTGCGGTTAGCCGTCAGTCGGGCCGCGCCGGCGGCATCCGGCACCGCTTTCCCGCTCCCGTTCCTCACGACGCCTCCTATGACTGCCTCGAACGCTTCCTCCCCGGCGACGCTGACGCTCGCCCGTCCCGACGACTGGCACCTGCACGTCCGCGACGGCGACATGCTGGCCGCCGTGCTGCCGCACACCGCGCGCCAGTTCGGCCGCGCGATCATCATGCCGAACCTGAAGCCGCCCGTGACGACCACCGCGCAGGCGCAGGCGTACCGCGAGCGGATTCTCGCCGCGGTGCCTGCCGGCGTGACGTTCGAGCCGCTGATGACGCTGTACCTGACCGACAACACGCCGCCCGACGAGATCCGCCGCGCACGCGAAAGCGGCTTCGTGCACGGCGTGAAGCTGTATCCGGCGGGTGCGACGACCAATTCGGACCACGGCGTGACCGATCTCGCGAAATGCGCGAAGACGCTCGAGACGATGCAGGAAACCGGCGTGCCGCTGCTCGTGCACGGCGAGGTGACCGACGGATCGATCGACCTGTTCGACCGCGAGAAGGTGTTCATCGACCGCGTGATGACGCCGCTGCGCCGCGACTTCCCGGGCCTCAAGGTGGTGTTCGAGCACATCACGACGAAGGACGCGGCCGACTATGTGCGCGACGCCGATGCGGCGCCCGGCCTGATCGGTGCGACGATCACCGCGCATCACCTGCTGTACAACCGCAACGCGCTCTTCGTCGGCGGGATCCGCCCGCATTACTACTGCCTGCCGGTGCTCAAGCGCGAGACGCATCGCATCGCGCTCGTCGAAGCAGCCACGTCGGGCAACCCGCGCTTCTTCCTCGGCACCGACAGCGCGCCGCATGCGCGCAACGCGAAGGAGGCTGCCTGCGGCTGTGCGGGCTGCTACACGGCGCTGCACGCGCTCGAGCTGTATGCGGAAGCATTCGACAACGCCGGCGCGCTCGACAAGCTCGAAGGGTTCGCGAGCTTCTTCGGCGCGGATTTCTACGGCCTGCCGCGCAGCCAGGAAACGGTGACGCTGCGCCGCGAACCGTGGGAGCTGCCGCTCGAGATCCTCGCGGGCGATACGCCGGTCGTGCCGCTGCGCGCCGGCGAGTCGATCGGCTGGAAACTCGCGTGAGTGCCGCGCCGCCGCGCGGGGCCGGCCAGCCGGCCGGCGTCGGCGCGGCGGCGTTGGCGCGGATCGACTGGTCCGCGCCGTGGCTCGCGGGCTTTGCCGAAACGGGCCGTGCCGCGCAGGCGGCCGCGCTCGACGGCGAGCCCGCGCTGCTCGCCGCGCTGAACGGCGCGGCGGGCGAGACGGGTGACACGCCGCTCGCAAGCGGCCGCGGCATGCCGCTGCGCTTCATCCCGCAAGCCGGACTGCCGGCCGGCGTCGCGTACGAGACCCATATCGCCGAAACCGGCGGGGTACCGACCCGCCACAATCTCCACGATTTCTTCAATGCGCTCGTGTGGCTCGCGTATCCGCGCATCAAGGCCGCGCTGAACGCGCGCCAGGCCGCGGCGATCGACGCGGCGGGCGGGGTCGGCCCGGTGCGCGGCACGTTGCGCGACGCGCTGACGCTGTTCGACGAGAACGCGGCGCTGTTCGTGACGGCCGACCCGGCGCTCGGCGACGCGCTGCGCGGCTTCGACTGGCCGCGGCTACTGGTGGCCGCGCGCGGCGCGTGGGGCGTGCGTTGCGAGGTGCGGCTCGTCGGGCATGCGCTGCTCGAGAAACTCGTCGCGCCGTACAAGTCGTGCACCGCGCACACCTGGATCGTCGACGTGAGCGCCGACTATTTCGGCTGGCCGGCCGCGCGCCGTGCGGCGCACGTCGACGCGCGGGTCGCGGATGTGCTCGCGACCCGCGCGCTGACGAGCCGCGACCTGTGGCCGCTGCCGGTGCTGGGCGTGCCGGGCTGGTGCGCGGAGAACGCCGATCCCGCGTTCTACGACGATCATCCGGCGGTGTTCCGCAGCGGGCGGCGCGCGCGGACGCTGTCATGAGCGGCGCGCGGTGCTAGAATGCGCGTCGCAAAGCAGGCTAGGCAGTCGCGGCCTCGCCGCCTTCGGGCAGGCGGGGGCGAGGAAAGTCCGGACTCCACAGGGCAGGGTGATGGCTAACGGCCATCCGTGGCGACACGCGGAACAGGGCAACAGAAAGCAAACCGCCGATGGCCCGGCGCAAGCCGGGATCAGGTAAGGGTGAAACGGTGCGGTAAGAGCGCACCGCGGCGACGGCGACGTTCGCCGGCACGGTAACCTCCACCCGGAGCAATTCCAAGTAGGCAGGCGCGCATTTTCGGATGCAGGACGGGGCCCCCGTCTCGTCTGCGGGTAGGAAGCTTGAGCGCGTCAGCAATGGCGCGCCTAGAGGAATGGCTGCCACGCGCCGTGCGTCCTCGGACGCGCGGTGTGCACAGAATCCGGCTTATCGGCCTGCTTTGCCGCTCGCATGCAAAGGGCCGGCGCCCCACACGGGACGCCGGCCCTTTTTTCGTGCTGCGCGCTGCGCGTCAGGCCGCGACGATGTCGAACGAGTGCGTGAGCTCGGCCGTCTTCGCGATCATGATCGACGCGGAGCAGTACTTGTCGTGCGACAGGTTGATCGCGCGCTCGACGGTCGCGGGGTTCAGGTTGCGGCCGGTGACCGTGAAGTGGAAGTGCACCTTCGTGAAGACCTTCGGATCCTCGCTCGCGCGCTCGGCCTTCAGCGTGACCGAGCAGCCGGTGACGTCCTGGCGGCTCTTCTTCAGGATCAGCATGACGTCGTACGCGGTGCAGCCGCCGGTGCCGACCAGCACCATCTCCATCGGCCGCGGGGCGAGATTGTGGCCGCCGCCTTCCGGCGCGCCGTCCATCGCGACGAGGTGCCCGCTTCCGGTCTGGGCGGAAAACGCCATGCCGTCCTGGCCCATCCAGCTTACTTTGCATTCCATGCTTGCGCTCCAGCGTTGCCTGATTCGAGTTCGAACCGGCATTGTAGCCCGCGCCGACGCGGCCGGCTGATGCGCCGCACGATGCGCGGAAGCAGGCGACGGCAGGCGTCGCGAGCGGGGGCGCCGGACGGCGAAATCCGCCGGACTTTTAGGGGTTTCGCTCTAGTCGGCCTGCGCGGGCGGCGCTCTGGTGCGTTCGCAAGCTTATGATTTGAAACGTAAAATCCGGAATTGGAAGCAAAACGTCAATATTCCGCATTATGGTTGTAGATTTCGTAATGCAAATTTTCTTGTGCTGCCGACGGGGCGTTCGTATAATGCGTCTCATTGGTTGTCGCGCTGCGGCAACCTCCGAATGTCTCCTCCACCCTCCTCCTATGGTGGATTAAGCCCGAACCAGCCGTTCGGGCTTTTTTTCGTCTGATGCAAACATCGGCGCGGACACGCGCGCCTCCCGCGTGCGTTACACGGCGGGCTGCGATGCCGCGTCGGCCGCCGCGCCGCGCGGGCCGGCGGCGGGGGCCTGAACGGCCGAGGCCTGGCCGTGACGGCGCGAGCAGAAGTGCCGGACGCGTTCGCGCACCGCGCGCAGCCGGGCGACGCGGTCGTCCGCGCGGGCATCCCGGGCTGCGGCGATGCGTGCATCGAGTGCGTCGAGTTTCGCGTCGCAGCCGGCCGGGTCGGCCTGGGCGGGCGCGGTGGCGGCGCCGATCAGTACGGCGGCCGCGAGGAAGGGTGTGAGTCGGTTCTTCATCGTGTTTGTTGTTTTTCCTTGTCCGGCACGCGGTCTTGCGTGCGTTGCTGCGTGCCCCCGGGCGCTCGGAATCGCCCGTTGCAGCGGGGCACGGCCGGATTTTGGCCGATTTCGGGCGTGGCGGGCACCCGGATGCGGATTCTTTTGACCGCGCCTCGCTATTTCCTTTATAATTCAGGGCTTTTCCGCATTCATGCCCACGGAAAAAGAACAGGGAGAGCCTGCACCGCGCCTCGAAGCGCACTCAGACAAGCAGGAAAGAACACATCGGGCAAAGCATTTTTTTTGGATCGATCATGAAGACGTTTTCCGCAAAAGCCCATGAGGTGACGCGCGAATGGTACGTGATTGACGCGACGGATAAGGTTCTCGGCCGTGTTGCCAGCGAAGTGGCACGCCGTCTGCGCGGCAAGCACAAGCCTGAGTTCACCCCGCACGTCGACACTGGTGATTTCATCATCATCATCAACGCGAGCAAGTTGAAGGTCACGGGCAACAAGACGCTGGACAAGAAGTACTACCGTCACTCGGGCTACCCGGGCGGTATCTATGAAACGACGTTCGGCAAGATGCAAGAACGCTTCCCGGGCCGTGCGCTCGAGAAGGCGGTCAAGGGCATGCTGCCGAAGGGCCCGCTCGGCTACGCGATGATCAAGAAGCTGAAGGTCTACGCTGAAGCGACGCATCCGCATTCGGCTCAACAGCCGAAGGCGCTTGAGATCTAAGGGGAGCCCACATGATCGGTAACTGGAATTACGGTACGGGCCGCCGCAAGAGCGCAGTCGCTCGTGTCTTCATCAAGGCAGGCAAGGGCGACATCATCGTCAACGGCAAGCCCATCGCTGACTACTTCTCGCGCGAAACGTCGCTGATGATCGTGCGTCAGCCGCTGGAACTCACGAACCACGGCCAGACGTTCGACATCAAGGTGAACGTGACGGGCGGCGGCGAAACGGGTCAGGCAGGCGCAGTGCGCCACGGCATCACCCGCGCGCTGATCGACTACGACGCGACGCTCAAGCCGTCGCTGTCGAGCGCAGGCTTCGTCACGCGCGATGCGCGTGAAGTCGAGCGTAAGAAGGTCGGTCTGCGCAAGGCACGCCGCGCGAAGCAGTTCTCGAAGCGTTAAGCGCTTCACGGTTGGTCGCCGCGCTCGCGCGGTGTCCGCCGGAAAAACCGCCAGCTTTCATGCTGGCGGTTTTTTTATGCGCGCTCGATTCGCCGTCGTGCAGGCGTGCGGGCCGCCCGGTTTGACGAAATCGACAAGAACCTGTTGATTTCATGGACATCAGCACGATCTTGAGATCGGCCCTACAATAGCGGCTAAAGCTTTTTGGAGAGTTCGCATGAACGCTGTTACCGAATCCGCAGCCACGACCGAAGAAATGCCGGCACCGTTCGTCTTCACCGACGCGGCGGCCGAGAAGGTCAAGCAACTGATCGACGAAGAGGGCAACCCCGACCTGAAGCTGCGCGTGTTCGTGCAGGGCGGCGGCTGCTCGGGCTTCCAGTATGGCTTCACGTTCGACGAGGAAGTCAACGAAGACGATACCGTGATGAACAAGAACGGCGTCCAGCTGCTGATCGACTCGATGAGCTATCAGTACCTGGTCGGCGCCGAGATCGACTACAAGGACGATCTGAACGGCGCGCAGTTCGTGATCAAGAACCCGAACGCCTCGACCACCTGCGGTTGCGGCTCGTCGTTCTCGGTCTGACGAGCGACATACCGGTCCGAACGAAAAACGGGGCTTCATGCCCCGTTTTTCATGCCCGTCTGCCGCTCGCGCGGCGCGTCAGCGCGGATAAAGCGCGCCGAGCACGCGATCGCCGGCCGCACCGGTGACCGTGGCCAGGTTGCCCGGCTCGCGTGCGGCGAAGCGATAGGCGAGCCACGCGAACGCGAGCGCCTCGACCTGCTGCGGCGGCACGCCGAGCGCAGAGGTGGTGTCGACGGCCGCACTCACGCCGCAGTCGTGCAGCGCGGTTGCCAGCGCATCGAGCAGCACCGGGTTGCGGGCGCCGCCGCCGCATGCGTACACCGCCTTGCAGCCCGGCGCGTGCCGCGCGATCTCGCGGGCGACCGTGACCGCGGTGAGCGCCGTGAGCGTCGCCTGCACGTCCTCCGCCGCGACCTGCGCGAACGCGGCGAGCTTCGCGTCGAGCCACGCCGGATTGAACAGGTCGCGCCCGGTGCTCTTCGGCGGCGGCGCGGAGAAATACGCTTCGTCGAGCAGCGCGTCGAGCAGTGGTGCATGCACGGCGCCGCGCGCGGCAAACCGGCCGCCGTCGTCGTAAGGCTTGCCGAGATGGCGGCCCGCCCACGCGTCGATCAGCGCGTTGGCCGGGCCGCAGTCGAAGCCGCGCACCCGGTCGCTGCCGTCGCCGGGCAGGATCGTGATGTTGCTGATGCCGCCGAGATTGCAGACGACCCGCATCTCGCCCGGCGCGCCGAATACGGTTGCGTGGAAGGCCGGCACGAGCGGCGCGCCCTGGCCGCCCGCGGCAACGTCGCGGCTGCGAAAATCCGCGATCACGTCGATGTGCGTGAGCTCGGCGAGCAGCGCCGGATTGTTGATCTGCCGCGTGTAGCCGCGCTCGGGGCGATGGCGCACCGTCTGGCCGTGCACGCCGATCGCGCGTACGTGGTCGGGCGCGAGGCCAGCCGCGCGCTGCAGCTCGTGGCAGCACACCGCGTAGCGGGCCGCGAGCGCGTTGGCGGCCAGCGATTCGCGCTCGATCTCGTTGTCGCCGGGTTGCTGCAGCGCGAACAGCGCGTCGCGCAGCGTCTGCGCGAACCCGACGCAGGCTTCGGCGAGCACGGCCGGCGCCTTGCCGGCCTCGAAGCGCACGGCGACGCCGTCGACGCCGTCCATGCTCGTTCCCGACATCAATCCGAAATAAATACCGTCGGCCGGATGGCCGGATGGCGGACGTCTTGGCGGCACGTGAGCCCTCCCGAATCGTGCGGCGGCGGCCGGTGCCGCGCGCTTCGCGACCGATTATCCGCGCAAGCGGCGCCGCCGTTAAGCGATGCGCGCGCAAGTTATGGGAAAATCCCTGTTTTTGCGACATTCTTCCTGGCACCGATGAGCACCGAACCCAGTTCCAAGCCCGTTTTCCCGATCACCGACGAAGTCCGGCATGCGCTTGCCGTCACGAAGCGCGGCGTCGACGAGCTGCTGATCGAGGAGGAGTTCGCGCAGAAGCTCGCGCGCAGCGCCGCCACCGGCACGCCGCTTCGCATCAAGCTCGGCCTCGACCCGACCGCGCCCGACATCCACATCGGCCACACGGTCGTGCTGAACAAGATGCGCCAGCTGCAGGACCTCGGCCACACGGTGATCTTCCTGATCGGCGATTTCACGTCGCTGATCGGCGATCCGTCCGGCCGCAATGCGACGCGCCCGCCGCTCACGCGCGAGCAGATCGAGGCGAACGCGAAGACCTATTTCGAGCAGGCCGCGCTGGTGCTCGACCGCGACAAGACCGAGATCCGCTACAACAGCGAATGGTCGATGCCGCTCGGCGCCGACGGGATGATCAAGCTCGCGTCGCGCTACACGGTCGCGCGCATTCTCGAGCGCGAGGATTTCACGAAGCGCTTCCAGGGCGGCGTGCCGATCTCGATCCACGAATTCCTCTACCCGCTGATGCAGGGCTACGATTCGGTCGCGCTGAACGCCGACCTCGAGCTCGGCGGCACCGACCAGAAGTTCAACCTGCTGGTCGGCCGCGAACTGCAGAAGCAGTATGGCCAGGAACAGCAGTGCATCCTGACGATGCCGCTGCTCGAGGGCCTCGACGGCGTCGAGAAGATGTCGAAGTCGAAGGGCAACTACGTCGGCATCAGCGAGAAGCCGACCGACATGTTCGGCAAGCTGATGAGCATCTCGGACACGCTGATGTGGCGTTACTTCGAGCTGCTGTCGTTCCGCAGCATGGACGAGATCGTCGGCTTCCGTCGCGAGGCCGAAGCGGGTCGCAACCCGCGCGACTTCAAGGTGCTGCTCGCGCAGGAAATCGTCGCGCGCTTCCATTCGCAGGCCGACGCCGAGCGCGCGCTCGAGGATTTCAACCATCGCGCGAAGGGCGGCGTGCCGGACGACATCCCGTCGGTGACGCTCGCGGGCGCACCGCTCGCGATCGGCCAGCTGCTGAAGCAGGCGGGGCTCGTGCCGTCGACGAGCGAAGCGCTGCGCAACATCGAGCAGGGCGGCGTGAAGATCGACGGCGCCACGGTGTCGGACAAGGGCCTCAAGATCGAGGCCGGCGAATACGTCGTGCAGGTCGGCAAGCGCCGCTTCGCGCGCGTGACGCTCGCTGCATGATCGCGCTGATCCAGCGCGTGAAGCGCGCCGACGTGCGCGTCGGCGATCGCGTGACGGGCGAGATCGGCGCGGGCCTGCTCGCGCTCGTCTGCGCGGAGCGCGGCGACACCGAGGCGGCGGCCGACAAGCTGCTCGCGAAGGTGCTCGGCTATCGCGTGTTCGGCGACGCGGCAGGCAAGATGAACCTGCCCGTGTCGAATATCGACGGTGAAGGGCGCGCGGGCGGCTTGCTGCTCGTGTCGCAGTTCACGCTCGCCGCCGATACCAACAGCGGCCTGCGCCCGAGCTTCACGCCCGCGGCGCCGCCCGACGAGGGCGCGCGCCTGTTCGATTATTTCGTCGACGCGGCGCGGGCGCGCCACCCGCACGTCGCGACGGGCGAATTCGGCGCCGACATGCAGGTCTCGCTCGTCAATGACGGGCCGGTGACGTTCTGGCTGCAAGTGCGGCCCTGATTCCTTATCCCGAGGCGCCGCCGCGATGGCTTCCACGCAGATCCTCTTCATTCGCCATGGCGAGACCGCCTGGAACCGCATCAAGCGCATCCAGGGCCATATCGACATTCCGCTGGCCGACACGGGCCTCGCGCAGGCGCAGCGGCTCGCCGTGCGTCTGGCGCGCGAGGCGCGCGACGGCGCTCGCCTCGACGCGATCTATTCGAGCGACCTGATGCGCGCGCAGCAGACCGCGCAGCCGGCCGCCGATGCACTGGGCCTGCCGCTCGTGCTGCGCGAAGGCTTGCGCGAGCGGGCGTATGGCGTATTCCAGGGGCACGACAGCACGGAGATCGAAGCGCGCTTTCCAGACGCCTATGCGGCGTGGCAGACGCGCGACCCGGGCTTCGAGCCCGAAGGCGGCGAGTCGCAGCGCGCGTTCTATCACCGCGTGCTGCATGCGCTCGAGCCGATCGTTGCCGCCCATCCGGGCGGCCGGATCGCGTGCGTCGCGCATGGCGGCGTGCTCGATTGCGTGTACCGGTTCGCGAACGGGCTCGAGCTTGCCGCGCCGCGCAACTATCAGCTGCTCAATACGAGCATCAACGTCGTCGATTACGCGGGCGGCCGCGCGCAAGTCGTGCAGTGGGCCGACATCTCGCATCTGAGCGACGCGAGCGACGACGACGGCTACAGCAAGGTGTTGTAGGCGCGGGCCGCGAGCAGCTACGGCGTCGTCGATGCAACTCGCGGGCAGCATGCGCGCGAGTTCGCCGGCCGGGATACCGCGTGTGTGAGCCGTCGCTTCACCCGACGGCGATCACTGCGACCACTGCGGGCAGCGTGCCGGGCGTCAGCTTCCTTTCCCTTTCGATTGCATCTCGTTGTGCGCCGTCGCCCGCCGACGCGCGCGCTTCGATGCGCCATTGACGAGCGCCCAGCGCAGCACCGGCGCAACGGCGCGCACACCGGGTCGGACGAATGCGCGCCGCAACGGCGCGAATGCCGAAACCCCGAGCATGTCCTGCGCCCAGGGCGGCAGCAGGTCGATACCGGCGTGCATCACGAGGGTCGCGGCGGGCCGCATGGCCGGCCTCGCAACCGGCGCATTGAGCAGGATGCGCATGACCTCGAACGTGCGCGGCCCGGCCTCGAGCTCGGGCCGCATGCGCGCCAGGTACGCGGTGATTTCGGCGCGCGAGCGGGGCACGTCCCGCGCGCCGAGCATTTCGGCGATACGCGCTGTTTCCGCGTAGTAACGATCCTGCAGTTCGCCCGGCAATGCCGGGTTCACGTAGCGCAAGTGCGCGGCGAGAAAGCTCGAGACTTCGGCAACGTGCACCCAGGTCAGCAGCGCCGGGTCGTCGGCCCGATAGGGCCGCCCGTCGGGCGCGGTGCCTTGCACCTTCGCATGGATCGCCTTCACGCGTTCGATCAGTGCGAGCGCGTCCGCGCGGTTGCCGAACGTGGTGCCGGAGATGAACGTCGCGGTGCGGCGCAGCCGGCCGAGGATGTCGGTGCGGAACGACGAGTGATCCCATACCCCCGCGAGCGCGAGCGGATGCAGCGCCTGCAGCAGCAGCGCGGAGATACCGCCCGTCATCATCGATGCGAAGTCCGCATGCACGCGCCAGCAGACGGCGTCGGGGCCGAACAGGCCCGGATCGCCGGGCGGCGACGAGAAATCGAGCGACGGGCCGCCGCCGCCCGTCGTCAGGTGCGTGACGCCGGCCACGAGCCGCTTGCGGAGCGGCTCGAGCCAGCGCGGGTGCGAGGCGGGTGCGCCGGGGTGCGGGTTGGAGGGCGTCGTCATCGCTTGCGTGGCGTCGGACGGGCGGTCATTGCCCGTCGGGCGTCTCCCACGGGCCGCGTGCCGGGTTGCCCGCATCGGGCGCGGCGAGCCCGAAGTGGCGGTAGGTCAGCAGTGTCGCGACGCGCCCGCGCGGCGTGCGCTGCAGGAAGCCTTGCTGGATCAGGTACGGCTCGAGGACGTCCTCGATCGTGTCGCGTTCCTCGCCGATTGCGGCGGCGAGGTTGTCGATGCCGACCGGGCCGCCGTCGAACTTGTGCAGGATCGCTTCGAGCAGCTTGCGGTCCATCAGGTCGAAGCCGACCGGATCGACGTCGAGCATCGCGAGCGCCGCATCGGCGACGGCCGCGGTGATGTTGCCGTCGGCTTTCACTTCCGCGTAGTCGCGCACGCGGCGCAGCAGCCGGTTCGCGATCCGCGGCGTGCCGCGCGAGCGCTTCGCGATTTCGAGCGCGCCGTTCGGATCGATCTGGGCGTTGAGCAGCGATGCCGAGCGGCGCACGATGCGCGACAGTTGCTCGGCGTCGTAGAACTCGAGGCGTGCGACGATCCCGAAGCGATCGCGCAGCGGGTT
The DNA here is from genome assembly GCA_001527685.1 of Burkholderia pyrrocinia. GTDB lineage: Bacteria > Pseudomonadota > Gammaproteobacteria > Burkholderiales > Burkholderiaceae > Burkholderia > Burkholderia pyrrocinia_D. Next base: position 170,524 of record LOZU01000107.1, on the reverse strand, counting down.
GGTCAGCATCCCGGCGCGGGTGGTCGCGCCGACGAGCGTGAACGGCTGCAGGTCGAGCTTCACGCTGCGCGCGGCCGGGCCTTCGCCGATCATGATGTCGATCTGGTAATCCTCGAGCGCCGGATACAGGATTTCCTCGACGACCGGCGACAGCCGGTGGATCTCGTCGATGAACAGCACGTCGTTCGCCTCGAGATTCGTCAGCAGCGCCGCGAGGTCGCCCGCGCGTTCGAGCACCGGGCCCGACGTCTGGCGCAGGTTGACGCCCATTTCGCGCGCGATGATGTGCGCGAGCGTCGTCTTGCCGAGCCCGGGCGGCCCGAACAGCAGCACGTGGTCGAGCGGCTCGGCGCGGCGCTTCGCGGCCTCGATGAAGATCTCGAGCTGGCCGCGCACCTTTTCCTGGCCGACGTATTCGTCGAGCTGGCGCGGCCGCAGCGCGCGTTCGAACACCTCCTCGTGCGACGAGGCGGGCGTGGCGGCGATGATCCGCTCGGTGGCGAGTTTGTCGGTTTCGATCATGCGGCCATTGTACCGCGCGCCGGTGGCCGGCAAACCTGGCCGAACGGCCGACTGGCGCGCCGCGCGCGGCGGCGCGACACTGCGTCGGACGCGTGGCCGTTACGCCTTCGACAGCGCCTTCAGCGCGAGCTTGATGCCTTCGGACACGCCGGTGCCGGCCGGCACGTTCTTGATCGCGGCGAGGCCTTCCTTTTCCGAGTAGCCGAGCGCGAGCAGCGCGTTGAGGATGTCGGTCGCGTGGTCGGACGGCGATGCGGCGCCGGCGAGCGCGCCGAGGTCGGCGCCGAGCTTGCCCTTCAGTTCCAGCAGCAGGCGCTCGGCCGTCTTCTTGCCGATGCCGGGCAGGCGGGTCAGGCGGGCGGCGTCCTGCATCGTCACGGCCTGCGCGAGCTCCTGCACGCTCATGCCGGACAGCACGGCAAGCGCCATGCGCGCGCCGATGCCGGTGATCTTCAGCAGTTCGCGGAAGGTCGTGCGTTCCTGCTGGGTCAGGAAGCCGTACAGCAGGTGCGCATCCTCGCGGACGATCTGCTGCGTGAGCAGCACGACCCGCTCGCCGTTTTGCGGCAGGTTGTAGAAGGTGCTCATCGGCACGTCGATCTCGTAGCCGACGCCGTTGCAGTCGACGAGCAGGTGAGGCGGGTTCTTTTCGAGGAGGATGCCGGCGATGCGACCGATCATGGAATGAGCGAGGCGAGGAAGAAAGCGCGAGTGTAGCGCACGCACGGCGGAATGCCGATGGGTCGGCCGTCAGGCCGAAGCGGCGCGCGGCGCGCCGGGCGATGGCGCGCCCGTGCGCCCGGCGTCAGCCGACGAGCCGGCCGCGCCGCACGCGCAGCCCTTTCTTCGCGAGCGCCGGCGCGAGGCCGCCGAGCGTGCTGAGCGTGTTGCCGCCGTGCGCGTGGCAGATCGCCATGCCGAGTGCGTCGGCGGCGTCGCTGCCGGGCTGCCCGGACAGGTTCAGCAGGCGCGTGACCATTTCCTGCATCTGCGCCTTGGTCGCGCGGCCGTAGCCGACCACGGCCTGCTTGAGCTGCAGCGCCGTGTACTCGGCGACCGGCAGCCCGCCCGCGACGAGGCCGCAGATCGCGGCGCCACGCGCCTGGCCGAGCAGCAGCGTCGATTGCGGGTTGACGTTGACGAACACCTTTTCGATCGCCGACTGGTCGGGCGCGTGTTCGCGGACGAGCGTCGAGACGCCCTGGAAGATCGTGCCGAGCCGGGTGGCCAGGTCGGCCGTCGGCGTGCGGATCACGCCGCTCGCCACGTACGCGAGGTGGTGGCCGCTGACGTCGATGACGCCGAAGCCGGTGACGCGCAGGCCAGGATCGATGCCGAGAATTCGCATGTCGGGAGGAGTTGCGTGATGCAGCAGCGATACTACAACGAAAGGCGCGGCACGCCGTCGTGTCGCGCCGGCCCGCGCCGTGCAATAAAAAACCCGGCGGGTGCGATGCCGCCGGGCCCGGGTGTCGCGGCCGTGGCGGCCGCGCGCGGTCGATCAGTGACGGAAGTGGCGCACGCCCGTCAGGATCATCGCGATGTTGTGCTCGTCGGCCGCGGCGATCACTTCGTCGTCGCGCACCGAACCGCCCGGCTGGATCACGCAGGTCGCGCCTGCCGCCACGACGACGTCGAGGCCGTCGCGGAACGGGAAGAACGCATCCGACGCGACGGCCGAACCCGCGAGCGTCAGGCCCGCGTTCTGCGCCTTGATGCTCGCGATGCGGGCCGAGTCGACACGGCTCATCTGGCCCGCGCCGACGCCGAGCGTCATGCCGTTGCCGCAGAACACGATCGCGTTCGACTTCACGTACTTCGCGACGCGCCAGGCGAACAGCAGGTCGTCCATTTCCTTCGGCGTCGGGTGGCGCTTCGTGACGACGCGCAGCTCGTGCGGCTGCACGTTCTTCGCATCGAGCGACTGCACGAGCAGGCCGCCGCCCACGCGCTTCAGGTCGAACGCGTTGTGGCCGTCGCCCAGCGCGATCTCGAGCAGGCGCACGTTCTGCTTCGCGGCGAATACCTGCTTCGCGGCGTCGGTGAACGACGGTGCGATCAGCACTTCGACGAACTGCTTCGCGACCGCTTGCGCGGCGGTTTCGTCGACTTCGCGGTTGAACGCGATGATGCCGCCGAATGCCGACGTCGGGTCGGTCTGGAACGCCTTCGCATACGCGTCGGCCGAATCGTTGCCGACCGCGACGCCGCACGGGTTCGCATGCTTGATGATCACGCAGGCGGGCGCGTCGAACGTCTTCACGCATTCCCATGCCGCGTCGGAATCGGCGATGTTGTTGTACGACAGTTCCTTGCCCTGCAGCTGGCGGTAGTTCGCGAGCGCGCCGGCCGGCGTCGCGATGTCGCGGTAGAACGCGGCGCTCTGGTGCGGGTTTTCGCCGTAGCGCAGGTCCTGCACCTTGTCGAACGCGATGTTCAGCGTCGCCGGGTAGGCGTTGCGCGACGCATGCTTCAGTTCGTCGGTCAGGCTCGTCAGGTAGTTCGTGATCGCGCCGTCGTACTGCGCGGTGTGCGCGAACACCTTCGTCGCGAGGCGGAAGTTGGTCGGGTAGCCGACCGTGTTGCCGTTCGCCTTCATTTCATCGAGCACGACCGCGTAGTCGGCCGGATCGACGATGACCGTCACGTCGCGGTGGTTCTTCGCGGCCGAGCGCAGCATCGTCGGGCCGCCGATGTCGATGTTCTCGATCGCGTCGGCCAGCGTGCAGTCGTCCTTCGCGATCGTCGCGACGAACGGGTACAGGTTCACGACGAGCAGGTCGATCGTCGGGATGTCGTGCGCCTCGAGCGCCTGCATGTGTTCCGGCAGGTCGCGGCGCGCGAGGATGCCGCCGTGCACCTTCGGATGCAGCGTCTTCACGCGCCCATCGAGCATTTCCGGGAAGCCGGTGTAGTCGGCCACTTCGGTGACGGGCAGGCCCGCGTCGGCGAGCAGTTTCGCGGTGCCGCCCGTCGACAGCAGCTTGACGCCGAGGTCGGACAGCGACTTCGCGAAGTCGACGATGCCGGTCTTGTCGGAAACGGAAATGAGCGCTTGCTTGATCATGATGGAACCACCAATAGCCAGGGAAACGGGGACGGGGCGGCCGGCTACAGCAGGCCGTGCTGCTGCAGCTTCTTGCGCAGCGTGTTGCGGTTGATGCCGAGGTACTCCGCGGCGAGCGACTGGTTGCCGCCCGCCTGGTCGAGCACGACCTCGAGCATCGGCTTTTCGACGCAGGACATCACCATTTCATAGACGTCGTGCGGATTGGAGCCGTCTAGATCCCGGAAATACACGTCCAGGCTCTCGCGGACACATTGTTCGATGTTGTGCTTGCTCATGCTGCTAACTGGTTATGGTCGTCCGACTCGCCGTGGCCGCGCTCGTCCTCATCCTCGTCGACGTAGACGTAGACGAGATGGTCGGACAGCGCCTTCTGCGCCTCGAAGAATGCATTGACGGCGGCGAGCTGTTCGCGGGTGGAATCGAGCGTGTTCATCCGGTGCCGGAACCCGTTGGCGCCGGAAAGGCCGCGAGTGTACCAGCCGATGTGCTTGCGCGCAGTACGGACTCCCGTGAATTCCCCGTAGAACGCGTAGTGGTCTTCCAGATGCTCGTTCATCACCTGCTGGATCTCGTCGATCAGCGGCGGCGGCAGCAGCTCGCCGGTTTGCAGGAAATGATCGATTTCGCGGAACAGCCACGGCCGGCCTTGCGCGGCGCGACCGATCATCAGTGCGTCGGCGCCCGTCGCGTCGAGCACGGCCTTCGCCTTCTGCGGCGACGTGATGTCGCCGTTCGCGACGACCGGAATGCCGACGGCGGCCTTCACGGCCGCGATGGTCTCGTATTCGGCGTCGCCGCGGTACAGGTCGGCGCGCGTGCGGCCGTGCACGGTGAGCATCGAGATGCCGGCGGCCTCGGCGAGGCGCGCGACGGTGATCGCGTTCTTGTGTTCGCGGTCCCAGCCGGTGCGGATCTTCAGCGTGACGGGCACGGCGTCCGGCCCGATGCCGACCGCGCCGACGACCGCCTCGACGATCTGCTTCACGAGCGGCTCGTTCTGCAGCAGCGCGGACCCCGCCGCGACGTTGCAGACCTTTTTCGCCGGGCAGCCCATGTTGATGTCGATGATCTGCGCGCCGTTGTCGACGTTGTAGCGAGCCGCTTCGGCCATCATCGCCGGATCGGCGCCGGCGATCTGCACCGCGATCGGCTCGACTTCGCCCGCGTGGTTCGCCCGCCGCATCGTCTTGGCGCTTTTCCACAGCTGGGCATTGGACGCGACCATCTCGGACACGGCGTAGCCGGCCCCCAGCCGCTTGCACAGCTGGCGGAACGGCCGATCCGTCACGCCGGCCATCGGGGCGACGAACAGGTTGTTACGCAATACGTGAGAGCCGATAACGGGCATCGCAATGGCACCGCCCGCGGCGGGCGCGGGCATCGAAAGGGCGGAGGGAAAACGCGCATTTTACCGTATTCCCCGGCCTCGCCGATTTGACCCGGTTTGTCCGGCGCGCATCAGCCGCGCTGGCCGAACATCATCTGGCGGGCGATCGCGGTCTTGAGCGGCGGCACGAATTCGAGCGCGGTGAGCGCCGCGCCGCGCAGCAGCGCGAGCGGGCCCGATTCGATCGTGAACAGCCGTGCGAGCGTGTCGGTCGCGCCGATCGTGAAGCGCCGGTCGAGCGCGCGCCGCGCGTTGAAGGCCGCGAGCGCGGCCGGTCCGGCGCCGTGCGTGGACAGCGCGTCGACGAGCGTATGCACGTCGCGCAGGCCGAGGTTGAGCCCCTGGCCCGCGACCGGGTGCAGCGTCTGCGCGGCATTGCCGACGATCGCGATGCGGCGGTCGACGAGGGTCGGCGCGGCGTTCAGGCCGAGCGGGAACGACGCGCGCCCGGCGATCGCGACGAAGCGGCCCATGCGCTCGCCGAATGCAGTGCCGAGCTCGCGCAGGAATGCGTCGTCCGGCAGCGCGGCGCGGCGCGCGGCTTCGCCCGGTTCGCAGCACCACACGAGCGCGTAGTCGGCCTGGCCCGGGCCCCCGAGCGGCAGCAGCGCGAGCGGCCCTTCATGGGTGAAGCGTTCCCACGCGACGTTCGGGCGCGGCGCGGACACGGTCACCGTGCCGACGAGCGCGGTCTGGCCGTAGTCGCGGCGATGCTTGCCGTCGTCGGCGCGCTGCTCGTGGAACAGCCCGCCCTCGGCGTTGACGACGATCCGCGCGCGCAGCGTGCGCTCGCCCTGCGGCGTGTCGAGCGTCAGCGCGACGCCGTCGGCATCCTGCTGCGGCGCGCGCGCGGCCGTCGACGTGAGCCAGTCGACGCGCGTGCCGCGCACCGCGCCCGCGAGCGCCTGCACGAGCGAGCCGTAGCGCACGACGTAGCCGAGCGCCGCGACGTCATGCTCGTCGCGGTCGATCAGCGTGCGGCCGAAATGGCCGCGCTGCGACACATGGATGTGTTCGATCGGCGTCGCGTCGGCGGGCCACGCAAGCGAGTCGAGCAGCACGTGGCTGCCGTGCGACACGGCGATCGCGCGCGGGTCGTTCGCGCTCGCGGCGGGCTCGCGCGCGTCGATCAGCGCGATCGACCCGTGCTGCGTCGCGCTGCGCCGCGCCAGCCAGCCGGCCAGCGCGAGCCCGACGGGGCCCGCGCCGACAATGGCGATGTCGTAGTCCGGCGTGGCCGGGGAGGAGTCGGTCGTCATCGGGAATCGTGAAACGAATGAAACGGTCGGCGCCGCATGCTCATGCACCGTGCGCCGCGCCCGCGCGCATCAGCGCCTCGATCTCGGCGGCCGCTACCGGCACGTCGCGCGTGATCAGCTCGCAGCCGTGCTCGCGCACGATCGCGTCGTCCTCGATGCGGATGCCGATGTTCCAGTATTCGGGCGGCACGTCGTCGGCGGCGCGCACGTACAGGCCCGGCTCGACGGTCAGCGCCATGCCGGCCTTCAGCGTGCGCCACGGCAGCGCGCCGTTGGCGTCGCGCGCGGCGAGCCGCTCGCGGTAGCAGCCGCAATCGTGCACGTCCATGCCGATCCAGTGGCCGGTGCGGTGCATGTAGAAGCGCGCGTACGCACGTTCGGCGATCACGTCGTCGACGTTCGTGAAGTGCGCTTTCGGGATGATGCCGGTGTCGAGCAGGCCCTGCGCGAGCACGCGCACCGCCGCGTCGTGCGGCGCCTCGAACGGCACGCCGGCGCGCGTCGCGTCGATCGCGGCCTGTTGCGCGGCGAGCACGATGTCGTACAGCGCGCGCTGCGCGGGCGAGAAGCGCCCGTTGGCCGGGAACGTGCGGGTGATGTCCGATGCGTAGCCGTCGAGCTCGCACGCCGCGTCGATCAGGATCAGGTCGCCGTCCCGCGCGGCCGCGTTGCCGGCCGGGTAGTGCAGCACGCACGCGTTCGCGCCCGCCGCGACGATCGAGCCGTACGCGGGCGCCTGCGCGCCGTGCTTGCGGAACGTGTAGAGCAGCTCGGCCTCGAGTTCGTATTCGCGGATGCCGGGCCGGCATGCCTGCATCGCGCGGCGATGCGCGAGCGCCGAGATGTGCGCGGCGCGCATCATGATCGCGAGCTCGTGCTCGTCCTTGACGAGCCGCATGTCGTCGAGCAGCGGCGTGAGGTCGAGCAGTGCGTCCGGCGCGGCGACGCCGGTGCGTGCCTGGGCGCGCACCGCGTCGATCCAGCGCTCGAGCTGGCGGTCGAACTCGGCGGACGCGCCGAACCGGTAATGCACGGTGCCCGCGTCGGCGAGCAGGCGCGGCATTTCCGTGTCGAGCACGTCGGCGGCGAACGCCGCGTCGAAGCCGAATGTGTCGCGCGCGGCGTCGGGGCCGTAGTGGAAGCCTTCCCAGGTTTCGCGCTCGGCGTTCTTCGCGCGGCAGAACAGGATCGATTGCGGCGCGCCGTGCGGCGCGGACGCGTTCAGCACGAGCACGGCGTCCGGCTCGGTGAATCCCGTCAGGTAGTAGAAATAGCTGTCGTGGCGGTACGGGTAGCCCGTGTCGCGGTTGCGCAGCAATTCCGGCGCGGTGGGGACGATGGCGACGCCGCCGCCCGCCGCGCGCAGGGCGGCAAGCACGCGCTCGCGGCGCTGGCGGTAGACGTCGACGGCGATGGCGGTTTCGAGGGGCGCATTCATCGTGCGATTGTAGCGCCGCCGGACGCGGCGCGTGAGGGAGCGGGGGCGCGGCGCAGGTGCGCCGCGGCGGCTGTTGCAAACCATCCACAGGCCGGATGGGCGATTTTCTACCGGCTGTCGCCGCCCGGTTATGATCGGCGACAACGTATACTCTCGGCGGTTCCCCAACAAAGGCAGATGATGAAATTAATCGGTTCGCTCGGCAGCCCGTTCGTGCGAAAGGCGCGCATCGTGCTCGCTGAAAAGAAGATCGACTACAAGCTGGAGCTCGAAAACGTCTGGGCGCCGGACACGAACATTCATGCCTCGAACCCGCTCGGCAAGGTTCCGTGTCTCGTGATGGAAGATGGCGCCGCGGTGTTCGATTCCCGCGTGATCTGCGAATACGTCGATACGCTGTCCCCGGTCGGCAAGCTGATTCCGCCGTCCGGCCGCGAGCGCGTCGAAGTGCGTTGCTGGGAAGCGCTGTGCGACGGCGCGCTCGACGCGTCGGTCATGATCCGCATCGAGAACGTGCAGCGGGAGGCGCATCAGCGCAGCGCAAGCTGGATCGCGCGCCAGCAGCGCAAGATCGACGATGCGCTCGTCGCGATGTCGCAGGGCCTCGGCGGCAAGATGTGGTGCGTCGGTAATCATTACACGCTCGCCGACATCTCGCTCGGCTGCGCACTCGGCTATCTCGATTTCCGGATGCCCGAACTGAACTGGCGCGACCGCCACCCGAACCTCGACAAGCATTTCGCGAAGCTGATGCAGCGGCAGTCGTTCGTCGACACCGTGCCGCAGGGGTGACGCGGCCGGCGGCGTCGCCGGCCATGTAATAATCCGCAGACGAAAAAACGCGCCCCGAGGGGCGCGTTTTTCATGGGCGCGGGGCCGGGCGGCACGTCACCCGAGCGGTGCGTAGGCGGCGTCGCCGAGCGTGAACGCATCGCTGCGCGCGATCGGCCACCACTGGTCGTACAGCGAATAGCCGCAGTGGCCGCCGTCGAGCAGCGCGCCGGGCTTCAGGTATTTCAGCAGCTGCGACATCAGCCGGACTTCGTGCGGCGAAATGCGCTGCACGATGTGATGCGCGCGCAGCTCCGACGGATGCGCCAGGCCGGCCGCCTGCACGAGTTCCTGCAGCGCGTGCAGCGTGTTGCGGTGGAAGTTGTAGACGCGGTCCGCCTTGTCCGGCACGACCACCGCGCGCTGGCGCACCGGGTCCTGGGTCGCGACGCCGGTCGGGCAGCGGCCCGTGTGGCAGGTCTGCGCCTGGATGCAGCCGACCGCGAACATGAAGCCGCGCGCCGAGTTCACCCAGTCCGCGCCGATCGCGAGCGTGCGCGCGACGTCGAACGCGGTGATGATCTTGCCGCTCGCGCCGATCTTCACACGGTCGCGCACGCCGATCCCGACGAGCGTGTTGTGCACGAGCAGCAGCCCTTCCTGCAGCGGCACGCCGACGTGGTCGGTGAATTCGAGCGGCGCCGCGCCCGTGCCGCCTTCCGCGCCGTCGACGACGATGAAGTCCGGCACGATGCCGGTCTCGAGCATCGCCTTCGCGATGCCGAAGAATTCCCACGGATGGCCGACGCACAGCTTGAAGCCGGTCGGCTTGCCGCCGGACAGCGTGCGCAGCCGCTCGACGAATTCGAGCAGGCCGCGCGGCGTCGAGAATTCCGAGTGCGTGGCGGGCGAGATGCAGTCCTTGCCCATCGGCACGCCGCGCGTCTCGGCGATTTCCGGCGTGATCTTCGCGGCCGGCAGCACGCCGCCGTGGCCCGGCTTCGCGCCCTGCGACAGCTTGACCTCGATCATCTTCACCTGCGGATCGGCCGCCTGCTTCGCGAACTTGTCCGGGTTGAAGGTGCCGTCGTCGTTGCGGCAGCCGAAGTAGCCGGAGGCGATTTCCCAGATGATGTCGCCGCCGTGTTCGCGGTGATACTTCGACAGCGAGCCTTCGCCGGTATCGTGCGCGAAGCCGCCCTTCTTCGCGCCGAGGTTCAGCGAGCGGATCGCGTTCGCGGACAGCGAGCCGAAGCTCATCGCCGAGATGTTGAAGATCGAGATGTCGTACGGCTGCGCGCGGCTCGCGCCGACGCGGATGCGGAAATCGTGGTTCGGCAGCTTGGTCGGCGCGAGCGAATGGCTGATCCATTCGTGCGCGACCGCCTTCACGTTCAGCTCGGTGCCGTACGGGCGGTTGTCGCCGACGTTCTTCGCGCGCTGGTACACGAGGCTGCGCTGCGCGCGTGAAAACGGTTTCTCGTCGGTGTCGTCCTCGACGAAGTACTGGCGGATCTCCGGCCGGATGAATTCGAACAGGAAGCGCAGATGGCCCCAGAGCGGGTAATTGCGCAGGATGGCGTGACGATCCTGGTTCAGGTCGTACAGGCCGAGCGCGACGAGGGCGGCGGGGATGGCGAGCCAGAGCCACGAGAGTACGTGACATGACGCGAGCGCGGCCGTCGCGACGAGCAACAGGACGGCACACCACATCGCCAGATAGCGTCGTGAAAGCATGGGGACTCCGTAAGGAATTTGGAATGCCGCCATGCGTACGCTGCGCGGCGGCGCGCCGGCCGGAGCGGAATCGTGTTCCGCCGGGCGCGGCGTGCCGCAAGTCTAAACCGAATGCGTGTCAGCGTGCCTCGACGAGCGCCGGCGCGCCGGCCGCGGCGTGGCCGGGCCGGCCGGTCGCCGCGAACTCGATGATGCCGCCGCCGAGGCAGATCTCGCCGTCGTACAGCACCGCCGACTGGCCGGGCGTGACCGCCCATTGCGCGTCGTCGAAGGCCAGCGAGAAGCGTTCGCCGCCGTCCCGCGCGAACGTGCACGCGGCATCGGCCTGCCGGTAGCGGGTCTTCGCGCCGCACGCGAAGCCTTCGGCCGGCGGCTCGCCCGCGGCCCAGCTCACGTTGCCGGCGACCAGCCGGTGCGACAGCAGCCACGGGTGATCGTGGCCCTGCACGACGTACAGCGTGTTAGACGGGATGTCCTTCGCGGCGACGAACCACGGGTCGCCGCTGCCGTCCTTGCTGCCGCCGAGGCCGATGCCCTTGCGCTGGCCGAACGTGTAGAACGCGAGGCCGATGTGCTCGCCGACCGTCTTGCCGTCGGGCGTCTTCATCGGGCCGGGCTGGGTCGGCAGATAGCGGTTCAGGAAATCGCGGAACGGCCGCTCGCCGATGAAGCAGATGCCGGTCGAATCCTTTTTCTTCGCATTCGGCAGGCCGATCTGCTCGGCGATCTCGCGCACCTTCGTCTTCGGGATCTCGCCGAGCGGGAACATCGTCTTCGACAGCTGCGCCTGGTTCAGCCGGTGCAGGAAGTACGACTGGTCTTTCGTATGATCGAAGGCCTTCAGCAGTTCGAAGCGCCCGTCGCGCTCGCGCACGCGCGCGTAGTGGCCGGTCGCGATCGTTTCCGCGCCGAGCGACATCGCATGGTCGAGGAACGCCTTGAACTTGATCTCCGCGTTGCACAGCACGTCCGGGTTCGGCGTGCGGCCGGCCGAGTATTCGCGCAGGAACTCGGCGAACACGCGGTCCTTGTATTCGGCGGCGAAGTTGACGGCCTCGACGTCGATGCCGATCAGGTCGGCCACCGACACGACGTCGATCCAGTCCTGGCGCGTCGAGCAGTATTCGCCGTCGTCGTCGTCTTCCCAGTTCTTCATGAACAGGCCGACGACGTCGTAGCCCTGTTCCTTCAGCAGCCACGCGGTCACCGACGAATCGACGCCGCCCGACATGCCCACCACGATACGGCGCTTGCTCATTTGTCCACCGTCTGACGATCGAATGCGTCCGGCCGCGGCGCGACCGAATGCGTATGCACGAAATCGAGCGGAATGCGCCGCCCGGCGAGATAGTCGTCGACGCAGCGCATCACCGCGGGCGAGCGGTGACGCTCGCTGCAGGCGCGCAGTTCGTCGGCCGTCATCCACAGCGTGCGGACGATGCCGTCGTCGAGCCGGTGGCCGGCGATCGCGTCGCGCGCGGTGCCGCAGAACGTGAAGCGCAGATAGGTTGCGCCGGCCGTGCCGGGGCGGTCGTAGTGCGCGAGATACACGCCGACGAGCGCTTCGGGCTCGAACGGATGCGCGGTTTCCTCGAGCGCTTCGCGGATCACGGCATCGGCGAGCGATTCGCCGGCTTCGAGGTGGCCGGCGGGCTGGTTGATGCGCAGGCCCGTCGAGGTTTCTTCCTCGATCACGAGAAAGCGGCCGGCGCGCTCGACGAGCGCCGCGACGGTCACATGCGGGGTCCAGATTTCGGGTTTCATGGGTCGGCATTTTACCGGTTGCGCCCGGACGCTGCCGGCGCGCAGCAACGGTGGTTCCGACCCCGTGTGGAGCGCCACATCGGGCGGCGCACGCGTGTCAAGTGCTGCAACGCAACAGTGCCGCACGGTCGTGCGTAAAACGCTGGCGCGTCCACGGCTTTCGGTTAAAGTGCAGCGTACGCCGTTGCCCGTGAGCCGGTATGTCAGCCTGTCCGGCTTGCAGTCGCAGTAAGAATTGAAAGAAATAATCAATTACTGACAATGACTGGAGGATCAGACAATGCATATCGGAGTGCCTGCTGAAACGCGGGCGAACGAGGCACGGGTAGCCGCCACGCCGGAGACCGTGAAGAAATACGCGTCTGCCGGGCACCGCGTGAGCGTCGCGAAGGGGGCCGGGACGGCCGCCAGCTATCCCGACGAAGCCTATGCCGCCGCCGGCGCCGAATTGACCGACCAGGCGGCCGCGTTCGATGCGGATATCGTGCTGAAGGTCCAGGCGCCCACCGAAGCCGAAATTCCGTCGCTCAAGCGCGGTTCCGTGCTGATCGGCATGCTCGACCCGTTCAACGGCGAGCAGGCCGCGCAGCTCGCGGGGGCCGGCGTGACCGGCTTCGCGCTCGAGGCCGCGCCGCGCACGACGCGCGCGCAGAGCCTCGACGTGCTGTCGTCGCAGGCGAACATCGCAGGCTACAAGGCCGTGCTGGTCGGCGCCGCGCTGTATCCGCGCTTCTTCCCGATGCTGATGACGGCCGCCGGCACCGTGAAGGCGGCGCGCGTGCTGATCCTCGGCGCGGGCGTGGCGGGCCTGCAGGCGATCGCGACCGCGAAGCGGCTCGGCGCGGTGATCGAGGCGTCCGACGTGCGCCCGGCCGTGAAGGAGCAGATCGAATCGCTCGGCGCGAAATTCCTCGACGTGCCGTACGAAACCGACGAGGAGCGCGACGCCGCGCAGGGCGTCGGCGGCTACGCGCGGCCGATGCCCGCGTCGTGGCTCGGCCGCCAGGCCGCGCTCGTGCACGAGCGTGCGAAGCAGGCCGACATCATCATCACCACCGCGCTGATTCCGGGCCGTCCCGCACCGACGCTGATCTCGGTCGAGACCGTGCAGTCGATGAAGCCGGGCTCGGTGCTGGTCGACCTCGCGGCCGGCCGCGGGCCGGAGTTCGACGGCCGCAAGAGCGGCAACTGCCCGCTGACGGTCGCCGACGAAGTGATCGTGCACAACGGCGTGACGATTGCCGGCCACACCAACCTCGCGGCGATGGTCGCGTCGGATGCGTCCGCGCTGTACGCGCGCAACCTGCTCGACTTCATGAAGCTGATCGTCACGAAGGAAGGCACGCTCAACATCGACCTGACCGACGACATCGTCGCCGCGACGCTGCTCTGCCGCGACGGCGAAGTCACGCGCAAATAACCGGGGGAGACCATGGAAGTCATCAATCATACGGTGATCAACGTGATCATCTTCGTGCTGGCGGTGTACGTCGGCTACCACGTGGTGTGGAACGTGACGCCGGCGCTGCATACGCCGCTGATGGCGGTGACCAACGCGATCTCGGCAATCGTGATCGTCGGCGCGATGCTGGCCGCCGCGCTGACGGTCGGCGGGGTCGGCAAGTTTTTCGGCACGCTCGCGGTCGCGCTCGCGGCGGTCAACGTGTTCGGGGGCTTTCTAGTGACGAGGCGGATGCTCGAGATGTTCCGCAAGAAGGAGCCGAAGGCAGCGAAGGAGGGCGCGCGATGAGCATGAACGTCGTTACGCTTCTTTACCTGATCGCGTCGGTCTGCTTCATCCAGGCGCTCAAGGGGCTGTCGAACCCGAAGAGCGCCCGGCGCGGCAACCTGTTCGGGATGGTCGGGATGGCCATCGCGATCCTCACGACGATCGCGCTGATCTACAAGCAGGCCGCGCTGCTCGACGCGAACCTGCCGCTCGGCCTCGGGCTCCTGCTCGGCGCGCTGGTGGTCGGCGGCGGGGTCGGCGCATTCGTCGCCGCGCGCGTCGAGATGACCAAGATGCCGGAGCTCGTCGCGGCGATGCACTCGCTGATCGGTCTCGCGGCGGTCTGCATCGCGTATGCGGTGGTGGCCGAGCCGGAAGCGTTCGGGCTCGTGCCGCAGGACGCGGTGGCGTCGAACTTCATCCCGTACGGCAACCGCGTCGAGCTGTTCATCGGCACGTTCGTCGGCGCGATCACGTTCTCCGGCTCGGTGATCGCGTTCGGCAAGCTGTCGGGCAAGTACAAGTTCCGGCTGTTCCAGGGCGCGCCGGTCGTGTACGCGGGCCAGCACCTGATCAACCTGATGCTCGCCATCGCGATGCTCGGCTTCGGCGTGCTGTTCGTGCTGACGCAGTCGTGGCTGCCGTTCATCATCATGACGGCGATCGCGTTCGTGCTCGGCGTGCTGATCATCATCCCGATCGGCGGCGCGGACATGCCGGTGGTCGTGTCGATGCTGAACTCGTACTCGGGCTGGGCGGCGGCGGGCATCGGCTTCTCGCTGAACAACGCGATGCTGATCATCGCCGGGTCGCTGGTGGGCTCGTCGGGTGCGATCCTGTCGTACATCATGTGCCACGCGATGAACCGCTCGTTCTTCAATGTGATCCTCGGCGGCTTCGGCGGGGAGGCCGGCGCGGCGGTGGCGGGGGGCGCGCAGGAGCAGCGCCCGGTGAAGTCGGGCTCGGCGGAGGACGCGTCGTTCATGCTCGGCAACGCCGAGACGGTCGTGATCGTGCCGGGCTACGGCCTCGCGGTCGCGCGTGCGCAGCATGCGCTGAAGGAGCTGACCGACAAGCTGGTCGAGAAGGGGATCGATGTGAAATACGCGATCCACCCGGTGGCCGGGCGCATGCCGGGGCACATGAACGTGCTGCTCGCGGAAGCGGAGGTGCCGTACGAGATCGTGCACGAGATGGAGGACATCAACGGCGAGTTCGGCCAGGTCGACGTGGTGCTGGTGCTCGGCGCGAACGACGTGGTGAACCCGGCTGCGAAGAACGATCCGAAATCGCCGATCGCGGGGATGCCGATCATCGAGGCGTACAAGGCGCGCACGGTGATCGTCAACAAGCGCTCGATGGCGGCCGGCTATGCGGGCCTCGACAACGACCTGTTCTACATGGACAAGACGATGATGGTCTTCGGCGATGCGAAGAAGGTCATCGAGGACATGGTGAAATCGGTCGACTGATGCGTGCGCGTTCAGCGCGGGCGGGTCATCCGCCTGCCCGCTCGAACATGACAGCCCGATCGGCGCAGGCCGATCGGGCTTTTTTCATGGTGTGACGATCCGTTCGATGCACGCGGCGACGGTGTCCCGCACGCGCACGATCGCCGGGTCGCGCCGCCCGCCACCCGCGCACGTCAGCGCATCGGCGCTTCCGCGATCCGCATGTAATCGGCGATCCGGCGCCCTTCCATGTCCGGAAACTGCTCGTGCACGGTGATGTCGCCCATCCGCGCGATGTCGAAGGTGCGAAAGTCGCCGCGCAGCTCGCACCACGCGCCGATCGTCCAGCGCCCGCCCCAGTAGACGAGCCCGAGCGGCCACACGCGGCGTTGCGTGTGCGCGCCGAGCCGGTCGCGGTATGCGAAGCCGACGACGTGGCGCGTGTCGACGGCCTGGTGGATCGCATCGACCTTCAGCGAGAACGTGGCGTCGATGTGGAACGACGGCGCGAACACCGGCAGGCGGTCGAGCGTGGTGCGCTTGTCGGCCGGCATCGCCGACGCGATCTTCGCGAGCGCCGAGCGTGCGCCGCCGGCGAGGCGCGCGCCGCCCCAGGTCTCGAGCATCCGCGCGCCCGCGGCGAGCGCCGCGAGCTCCTCCGCGGTGAAGGTGAGCGGCGGCAGGCTCGCGTTGCGGTTCAGCCGGTAGCCGATGCCGGCCTCGCCCTCGATCGGCACGCCCGACAACTGCAGGTCGCGCACGTCGCGGTATACCGTGCGCGGCGACACCGACAGCCAGTCGGCCAGCTGCTGCGCGGTCGTGAGGCGCCGGCCGCGCAGCAGCTCGGCGATCTGGAACAGGCGGTCGGCGCGACGCGTCATGG
Organism: Burkholderia pyrrocinia; assembly: GCA_001527685.1. Classification (GTDB taxonomy): domain Bacteria; phylum Pseudomonadota; class Gammaproteobacteria; order Burkholderiales; family Burkholderiaceae; genus Burkholderia; species Burkholderia pyrrocinia_D. Next base: position 154,513 of record LOZU01000107.1, on the reverse strand, counting down.
ATGCACCTCGATTCCGTCGGAGCAGGAGACCCCGCGATGATAGCGCCGCGCCCGCCGCGTGACGGCGCCGCTCAGTGGCATTTCGGCGCGTGCAGGCCGACGCGGTTGCCTTCGGTATCGATCAGGTACCCGATGTAACCGTAGTTGTTCGGCAGCTCGACGACCGAGCCCTGCACGATGCCGCCCGCGCGCTTGGCGCGATCGAGCGCGGCGACGACCGAGTCGCCCGCGTTCAGGTAGACGAGCACGCCGGTGGCGCTCGGCTTCATCTGCTGCGGATCGTAGACGATGCTGCCGCCGGTGCTCGCCTCCTCGTGGCCGAACACCGCCATCGGCACGCCGCCGATCACCTCGCGCTGCAGCGTCGTCTGCAGCACGGTTTCGTAAAAGCGGATCGCCCGGTCGAAATCGAGGGACGGAATGTCGAACCATGCGATGGCACGTTCCTGGGCCTGGGTTGCGGACGTCATGACCTGCTCCTTTTTCATTCGATTCAGTGTGGAAACCAGCGTTGCATTGCGCCGGGATTGCAGTGTGAGCGGGGGCTGCTGACAGCGTGTTGTCAGTAGATGCGTCGGTGCTGACATGTCGCGCGACGGGGTGGGCGTTGTGGCGTGCGCCGGCGCGTTGTCGTGCGGGGTTTGTCGTCAGGAAAGGGCGGCAGGAGGCGCGCGGCCTTGCCGGTCGGGCGGGATCAGAAGGCGGGAAGCCAGCCGTCGAGCGTGACGGCCGCATGCGGGATGCGATGGAGGCGGGGGAAGCGCGCAATGCGCGCTGGCAGGCGGCGCCGGTGCGGCACCGCCCGAAGCGGGGTGCGATCGCTTATGCGTCGCCGTCCTGCGCGGCCGGGCGCGCCTTCACGCTGCCCGCGATCAGGTCGAAGCGGAACAGCCGGCATTCGAGCGCGCCGTTGAACAGCGGCGTCTTCGCCGATTCGCGCAGCCGGAGCTGGCCGGGCAGCGCGCGGTCGGACGTCAGCAGGAACGCCTGCCAGCCGGCGAAGCGCTGCTTCAGCGCATCGCCGAGCGCGTTGAAGAACTCGCTGTCGGGCGTGTCGGCGTGGGTGCGGCGGAACGCGTCGTCGTTGCCGCGGTTGCGGCCGGTTTCGCGCACGTCGCCGCGCGGGCCGCGGCCGCGCACCTCGATCCGCTCGCCGTACGGCGGGTTCGCGACGATGATCCCCGGCGTGCTGCTCGGCGGCGTCATCCCGCGCGCGTCGACCTGCTTGAGCCACACCGACGGCACGCCCGCGCGTTCGAGGTTCGCGCGCGCCTTCTCGAGCATGTCGCCGGAAATGTCGCTGCCGTAGACCCCGAGATCGTCGCGCTTGCCGCGCGCCGCGCGCTTCGCGTCGATCGCCGCAACCTTCAGGCCCTGCCACGCGGTGATGTCGTACTGCTTGAGCTTCTCGAAGCCGAACCGGCGCTCGACGCCGGGCGCCACGCCGAGCGCGATCTGCGCGGCTTCCGCGAGGAACGTGCCGCTGCCGCACATCGGGTCGTACAGCGCCGTGCCGGGCGTCCAGCCGGTCAGGCGCAGGATGCCGGCCGCGAGGTTCTCACGCAGCGGCGCCGCGCCCTTGTCGAGGCGCCAGCCGCGCTTGAACAGCGGCTCGCCGGACGTGTCGAGGTACAGCGTGCAGTCGGTGGCGGTCAGGAATGCGAACACGCGCACGTCCGGCGCGCCGGTGTCGATGCTCGGGCGGGAGCCGGTCTTGTCGCGCATCCGGTCGCAGATCGCGTCCTTCACGCGCAGCGTCGCGAACTCGAGGCTCTTCAGCGGCGACTTGATCGCGGTGATGTCGACGCGCAGCGTCTGCGTCGCCGCGAACCAGCGCTCCCAGGGCTGCTCGAGCGCGAGCGCGTACACATCCTGCTCGTTGCGGTACGGGCGGTGCGCGATCTTGAGCAGCACGCGGCTCGCGATCCGCGAATGCAGGTTCGCGGCCATGCCGGCGGCCCAGCCGCCCCGGAAATGGACACCGCCCGGCACCTGCGCGCCCGCGGTGAACGGCGCGCCGTCCAGGTGGCGGCCGGCGATCTCGGCCAGCTCGGCGGCAAGCGCCGCTTCGAGGCCGCGCGGGCAGGGGGCGAAGAATTCGTACAGGGTGGGCGAGGACATAAGGCGGGTGAAGACGGAGAAAAGTCCAGTATTGTACGCGGCGCGGGCGGCAGGGCCGGCGTGCCGGCGCGAATCGGGGGGCGCCGGGCGGGGACGACCCCGCAACCCCGCCCGCGCGGCCCGCCCGCGGCAGCCTGCCGCGGGCGCCGCCGTAGCAGTGCTCAGTGCGACCCGGACTGGCCCGGGCGGGCCGCCTGGTCGCGCGCCGGCCAGACCAGCACGAGCGGATTCGCGGCCACCGCGCGGCCGATCGCGGCGACGAGCGCGCGCACCTTGGTCGGCCGCAGGCTGCGCGAGCGCACGGCCATCGTGAACGCGAGCGCGAAGCTCACCAGCACGTTGAGGATCGCCATGCTGAGCACGCCGGCGGCCGCCCACCACAGCTCGGGCGTGCGCAGCGTCTGCTCGCCGAGCACGCCGAGCGCGATGCCGATCGAGCCCGCCGACAGCGTCACGTGCCGCACCTCGAACGAGAACAGGACCCCGGCGACGATCGCCGGCACGAGGCCGAGCATCAGGCCGAGGCCGACGTTCGCGACCACGCCGGCGACGTTCGACCGGCAGAAGTGCGCGAGCTTCGCCGCGCCGGCCGCGCCGAGCGTGAGGCGCAGCCGGCGGTTGTACGTGAGGGCATCGCCGACGCGATGCAGCACGAACCAGTTGTCCGCCCAGCCGGCGATCAGGCTCGACGTCCACAGCAGCACGCCCGTGAGCGCCGCGTACAGCGGCGTCGGGCCGAGCAGCGAGAACGACTGCAGCGTCGCATGCGCCTTCTGCGGCGAGATCAGGTTCGCGTGCAGCACGCCGCCGGCGAACAGCTGCACGAGCAGGCACACCGGCAGCACGACGAGCACGTTGCCGCAGATCGCGGCCGCCTGCGTGCGGATCAGCGCGATCACCGACGCGACGAACTGCTTCACGCCTTCGTCGTGCGTGGTGCCGTCGAGCTCGCGCGCGAGCGTCGGCGCGGTCATCGCCGGCTGCTTGGTGGCGAGCGTGAAGTGCAGGAAGTGCATCAGCATGAAGCTCGCCGCGTAGTTGATGCCGGCGAGCAGCCCTTCGAGCATCGACTGCAGGTGCGCGCCGGTGATCGCGAACTTCATGCACACCGTCACGACGGTGACGAGCCCGCCGCCGGCCGCCATCCGCAGCATCTTCAGGTACTCGGCGCGGCCGCGCGAGATGTAGTGCTCGCCGGTATCCGCGTTGGTTTCGACGAGCTTGCGCGCGAACAGCGAGAAATTGCTGCGGATCAGGTGCGACACGCTCTGGCTGTTCTGGTTCGCGTCGACGAGCTCGGCGGTGAGGTGGGCCATTCCGCGCAGGTCGTCGCGCGCCATCCACGCGTTCAGCAGCGTTTCCGCGCGCAGGATGCGCATGCGCATCCGCTCGACCTGGAACACGATGTCGACCGACACGCCGTTGCGGTACAGGTGCGAGAACACGTCGTCGACCGCGATCCGGCATTCGTCGAGCAGCACGCGCAGGTAATTCACTTCGTGCAGCAGCTTGCTCGGGTCGCCGCCGTCCTCGACGGCCGCGTGCGCGCTCTCGACCGCGAGCATCGCGCGGGTGAGCCGGTAGAACGGCTGCGTCTCGAGCGGCTTGCGCGCGTCGTCGTCGGACAGGCGGCTGCGCACCGTTTGCGACAGGCCGGTCGAGCTGATCTGGCAGGTCAGGTTGTGCAGCGCCGCCAGCAGGTCGCGCGACAGCGAGCCGGGCTCGTGGCGCTCCGCTTCGGTGACGTCGAACGCGATCAGTTCGGCGAGGCGCGCGAGCAGGTCGTCGGGCAGCGCGTCGATCCATTGCACGTCCTCCGGCGCGGGGAACATCAGCGTGAACAGCGCCGTCAGCTCGCGGCGGTTCGGCGCGGGCGGGATCATCGACGAATCGATCCGCTCGAACAGCGCGCCGAAGAAGCCCGAATGCACGGGCATGCCCGCATCGCACAACAGCGAGATGCCGTCGCATTCGCGCAGGATGCCGCGCAGGGTCCGCGCGGCGTGAGATCTCCAGGCGGGGTTGCGATCGAGCACATGGAACAGGTAGCGCAGCCGCGCGTGCGCGGGATACGTGCGCGCGTCGTCGTCGCGCTCGGCCGCGGCGTCCTGCGCGGGCTGCATCGTGCCGCTGCGGCGCAGCCAGTGCGCGAGCTCGATCAGCCATTCGCTGCGCTCGGCATAGGACGCATCGGCGTCGGCGTGCGCGAGCAGCGCGTCGAGCTGGTGGCTCGCGCTGCGCGACGCGCGCCACTTCTTGATCAGGGTCGTCAGGGAACGAAACATAAACGGAATGGCGAATGCCCTGGACGGGCGGGTTGCGGATGCGGCGACTGGATGACCGGTGTGACTGGCCGGGCCGCCCGGCGGGCGCGATGGCCCGGGCGCGGCCTGTGCGATGCGGCCCGCGCGGCATCGTGCGCGGGCGAAGTGCGATGCGGCTTCGTGCTGCTTCGTGTTGCCTTGTGCGGGTGAGCGGCGCAGTCGACGCACCGGTACAGGCGCAAACGTGCGTAGGATCGTCAATCGGCCGCAAAAACGCAAGTCGACCGGATGGCCAAGTGCCGGTTCCGGTTGATTTTGACAAACAATGCAAGATCACGGCCCGGCGGCGCGTGCGGCGCGCGGACGACGCGCGCACACGGGTGGCCGCGGCTGCTTACGTCCCGGTCTTGCCGGTCGCGCCGCCGGCGTCGTCGCCGGACGCCGTGTTGGCCGGGCAGGGGACGGGCGGCGCGGCATTCTTGCCGCCGGACGTCGTTGCCGGCGTGCCGGCGCGGCGCGCGGCCATCGCGCGCACGCCGCTGGCCGCCTGCGTCGCGATCGCGTCGAGCGCGCGCCGGTGGCCGGCGACGAGCGCGTCGTAGCCGTCGCCGACCGGCTCGGCGACGCTCGTGCGACAGGTCATCACCGCCTGCGTGCCGACCGCGCGCACGCTCCACACCGCGTCGATCGCGGCGCGTTTGCCGGGCCACGACTCGAAGCGCTGCACGTTGACGCTCACCCGGTACACGGGCACGCCGGCCGGATACGCGGAGTTCACGACGTCGATCGTGCCGAGCTGCGCGGCGAGATCGTCGGACAGCGCGCGGCGGATCTCGTCGGCGGGCGGCGAGGCCCAGCGTTCCTGTTCGAGCACGTCGACCTGCGCGCTGTTCTTCTGCACGACGAGCTGGCTCTTCGCGACCTGCTCGGGCACGCCGACGGCCGGCACCTCGATCAGGAACGGCGGGTTGGCGGGCGTCGTGCGCACCGCGCGCGCCGCGTCGGCGGGGCTCAGCGTATAGAACCGCGCGGGCGGCGAGCTGCACGCGGCGAGCGCCAGCGTGGCGAACACCGCCGCCGCGCCGCTCGCGAAACCGTTCACGCGTGTCGTCATTGTCGATCTCCTGGCTTGCCCTTGAGCAGCGATTCGGGGTGGCGCTCCAGATAGTCGGAGAGCGCATTCAGCGATTGCAGCGTGCGCGTGAGTTCCTTCAGCGCGCCGCGCACGTCGGATTGCAGCGGCGAATCCTGTTGCAGCGTCGCCTCGGCGGCCGAGAAGGTCTGCTTCGCGGCCGACAGCGTGTCGCGCGCCTCGGGCGCGACCTGCGTGTCGAGCTGCCTGAACAGCCGGTCGGCGTTCGCGAGGGTGCTGTTCAGGTTCTTGCCGATCTGCTCGAACGGCACCTTGTCGAGCTTCTTCGCGATGTCGGCGACCTGCACCTGCAGCTCCTCGAGCTCGTTCGGCACGGTCGGCAACTCGAGCGGCACGCGTTTCGCGTCGAACTTCGCGGCCGCCGCCTTCGGGAAGAAGTCGAGCGCGACGAACAGCTGGCTCGTCAGCAGGTTGCCGGTGCGCAGCTGGCCGCGCAGCCCGCGCGTGACGAGCCGCTCGACGATCTCGCGGCGGGCCGGTTCGCCCTTGCTCTCGATCGTTTCGCGGAAGCGCCGGCCGAGCCGTTCCGGATAGATGTTCATCGTCACCGGCATCGTGAAGTTCTTCGACTTCGGGTCGTAGTCGATGCCGATGCTCGTCACTTCGCCGAGCACGATGCCGCGGAAGTCGACCGGTGCGCCGACCGCCAGCCCGCGCAGCGACTGGTTGAAGTCCATCACGACCTGCAGCGGCGGGCCGTCCGGGTCGCGCATCGCGTCGGTCTCGTCGGAGGCGAGGCGGAACGTCGTGTTGTTCGGCGCCGTCGCGCCCGTGGTCTGGTTCGGCGGCGTCTGGAACGCGATGCCGCCGAGGATTACGGTCGCGAGCGACTGTGTGTTCAGCTTCAAGCCGCTGGAGTCGAGTCGCAGGTCGACGCCGCTCGCCTGCCACCAGCGCGAGTTCTCGCCGACGTACTGGTCGTACGGCGCGTTGACGAACACGTTGAAGGTCACGCCCGTGCCGTCCTTGTCGAGCGAGAAGCCGACCACCTGGCCGACCTGCACGCGCCGGTAGTAGACCGGCGAGCCGATGTCGACCGAGCCGAGCGAATCGCCGCGCAGCACGTACTGCGCGCCTTTCTGGTCGCCGGTGACGGCCGGCGGCGTCTCGAGCCCGACGAATTCGGTCTGGGATTCCGACGAGCGGCCGGCGTCGACGCCGATGTACGCGCCCGACAGCAGCGTGCCGAGCCCCGACACGCCGGTCGCGCCGATGCGCGGCCGCACGATCCAGAAGCGCGAGCCCTTGACCGCGAAGTCCTCGGATTCCTTCTTCAGCTGCACGTCGACGAGCACGCGCGTCAGGTCCTTCGACAGCGTGATCGCCTTGACCATGCCGATCTCGACGTCCTTGTACTTGACCTGGGTCTTGCCGGGCTCGAGGCCTTCGGCGCTGTGGAAGGTGAGGGTGATTTCCGGGCCGCGCTCGCGCACGGACTTGATCACGAGGCCGATGCCGATCAGCGCGGCGATCAGCGGCACGAGCCAGACCAGCGACGGCAGCCAGCCGCTTTTCGTCGAGATCGCGGGGTCCTGCGGCGGGGGCTGATCGGGGGCCGGACGGCCGTCGTGCTGCGGGCCTTGCGGACTATTCATGGTTTTTCCCTGAGGTTTCTACGGGATCCCAGATCAGGCGGGGATCGAACTGCATCGACGCGAGCATCGTCAGGATCACGACCGAACCGAACGCGAGCGCGCCGGGGCCGGCCGTGATGACGGCGAGCGAACGGAACTGCACGAGCGCGACGGTGAGCGTCACGACGAAGATGTCGAGCATCGACCAGCGGCCGATGCGCTCGACGATCCGGAACAGCCGCGTGCGCTGCATCGGCCGCCATGGCGAGCGGCGCTGCGCGCTGATCACGAGGATCACCAGCACGCCGAGCTTGAGCATCGGCACGAGGATGCTCGCGACGAACACCACGACCGCGAGCGGCCAGTCGCCCGAGACCCAGAACAGCACGACGCCGCTCATGATGGTGTCCTGCTGCGCGCCGACGATCGACGCGGTGCGCATGATCGGCAGCAGGTTCGCCGGAATGTAGAGGATCGCGGCGGCGATCAGCAGCGCCCAGGTGCGCGCGATGCTGTTCGGCGTGCGGAAATGGAGCGCGGCGCCGCAGCGCGCGCAGTGGGCATGCGGATGGTCGAGCGTCTGCACGAGGCCGCACGTGTGGCAGCTGGCGAGGCCCGCGCGGGCGGCGGTGGGCGTGGTCATCGGCGCGCCTCCCGGCGGCGTGCCGCGCCGGGCACGCGCGATGGCGCGCGGCCGGCGCGCAGGTCGTCGACGAGATCCCACAGCAGCATCGGATCGAACATCAGCACGACGGCGATCATCAGCGTCAGCGCGGCGAACGCGAACAGCGCGGCTTCCGGCACGACATGCGCGAGCGTGACCATCTTCACGATGGTCACGACGATGCCGAGCATGAAGACTTCGATCATCCCCCACGGGCGCACCAGCTGGATCGCGCGCAGCACGACGTTGAAGCCGGGCGGCACGAGGCCGCGCCGCAGCGGGAACAGCAGGTACAGCAGCGCGGCCATCTCGATGAGCGGGAACAGCACGGTCGAGCAGAACACCATCACGGCGACGAGCGCCATGTCCTGATGCCACAGCGACTCGATCGCGCCGAACAGCGTGGTTTGCACGCGGTTGCCGTTCACGTCCATTTCGAGGATCGGGAACGTCTGCGCGATCACGAACGTGATCAGCGCCGCGAGCGTCAATGCGCAGATCCGGTCGAGCTGGGCCGAGCTGCTGCGGTAGAGCACCGCGTCGCAGCGCGGGCAGTGCGCGACGTCACGGCCGCCAAGGCGCGGTTTGTGCAACAGTGCGTCGCACTCGTGACAGGCAATCAGGTCGTTTCGTTGCATGAGGAAAGCAGGTGCGCGACGGCGGGAAATCGCGTCGGCGGGGCCGGAACCCGCGCCAATCTTACCAAAACGCCATTTTGGCCGTGTCAACACCCCGGTCGGGTGTGACCGACTGGTAACGTCGCACAGGGAACCGGGCGGGCGGCGGCGCCCGTGCTCGGAGTCCGCGCGCGACAAAAGGTTGCGGTAGCATGGCGCCCTTGGCTTGCGTCGGATGAATTCCGGCGCGGCCTTTCGCTGAACTGAGGAACCCATGGGATCGAATTCGCTGCGGGCCGCGCCGTCCCGCTACACGCATACGGCGATCGCGCTGCACTGGCTGATCGCGCTCCTGATCGTCGGCGGCTTCGCGCTCGGTTGGGTGATGACCGACATCCCGGGCTTCACGCCGACGAAGCTCAAGTATTTCTCGTGGCACAAGTGGATCGGCGTGACCGTGTTCGCGCTCGCGATCCTGCGCGTGCTGTGGCGCGCGACCCACATGCCGCCGCCGCCGCCCGCGATGCCGTTGCTGCAGCGGCTCGGCGCACACGGCGTGCACCTGCTGCTGTACGTGCTGATGCTGGTGATTCCGGTGACGGGCTACCTGTACAGCTCGGCGGCGAACATTCCGGTGGTATACCTCGGCATCGTGCCGTTGCCGACCCTGATCGGCCCCGATCCGGTGCTCAAGGAAACCTTCAAGACGCTCCACGTGTCTTTGAATTACATTCTGCTTGCACTCGTCGCGCTGCACGTGCTCGCGGTGGTCAAGCATCAGCTGTTCGACCGTGACGGCCTGCTGTCGCGGATGCTCCCTTTTGCCAAATGAAGGATCCCATGAAAGTGTCTTTCTCCCGCTCCATGCTGGCCGCGCTCGCCGCGGTGTCGTTTGCCGCGTCGGGCGCGGCGCATGCCGACGTCGACCTGGCGAAGAGCAAGGTGTCCGCCGTGTCGAAGCAGATGAACGTGCCGACCGAAGGCGTGTTCAAGAAGTTCGCGGCGCAGGTGAAGTTCGACCCGGCCAAGGCCGCGCAGGGCAGCGCGCAGGTGACCATCGACATCGGCAGCTACGATCTCGGCGACAAGATGTACAACGACCAGGTCGCCGGCAAGGACTGGTTCGACGCGAAGGCGTATCCGCAGGCGACCTTCGTGTCGTCGGCGATCGCGCCCGCGGGCGGCAACAAGTACAACGTGACGGGCAAGCTGACGATCAAGGGCAAGGCCGAGACGATCACGGTGCCGGTCACGGTCACGCAGAGCGGCGCGACGCAGACCTTCGACGGCGTGCTGCCGATCAAGCGTTCCGCGTACAACATCGGCACCGGCGAATGGAAGGACACGTCGGTCGTCGCCGATGAGGTACAGATCAAGTTTCACATCGTATCCGCGAAGTAAGCGGAAGAATGTCGTGCAAACCGATGCCGCGCTTCGGCGCGGCGACGTTCCAAGGAGATTGAATTGAACAAGCATCTGATGATCGCGGCGGGTGCGCTCGCCGCTTCGCTGTCGTTTTCCGCGTTCGCTGACGTAGCGACCTACCAGTTCGACCCGTCCCACACGTACCCGAGCTTCGAGGCCGATCACTTCGGCGGCCTGTCGGTCTGGCGCGGCAAGTTCGACAAGTCGAAGGGCTCGGTGACGCTCGATCGCGCGGCGAAGACGGGCACGGTCGACGTGACGACCGACGTCGGCTCGATCAGCACGGGCAGCACGAAGCTCGACGAGCACCTGCAGACGGCCGAGTTCTTCGACGCGTCGAAGTACCCGCAAGCGAACTACAAGGGCAAGATCAAGTTCGACGGCGACAAGCCGGTCGAGGTGGTCGGCAGCCTGACGCTGCATGGCGTCACCAAGCCGCTGACGCTGAAGATCGATTCGTTCAAGTGCATGCCGCACCCGATGCTCAAGCGTGAAGTGTGCGGCGTCGATGCGGTCGGCGAGTTCAACCGCGACGATTTCGGCCTCGACTACGGCAAGCAGTACGGCTTCAAGATGACGACCAAGCTGCTGATCACGGCCGAAGCGGTCAAGCAGTAAGGCCCTGGTCGCGCCGGGCGGGCCGCATGGCCGCCCGCCGCACGAACCGCCGCGTTCCCGTTGGGGGCGCGGCGGTTTTTTGTTGCCTGCGGCGCGCCTATAATCGCCCGAGCGTCGACGGTGGCGCAGGCCGCGCGGCCGTGCGAACGCGAACGAACAACAACCGGGAGATTGCCCATGCATGCCGTCACGTCGTCTCGTTCCATCGTTTCGTCGCCGCGCGTGTGGCGCGCGGTCGTTGCCGCGTCGATCGGCAATGCGCTCGAGTGGTTCGACCTCGTCGTCTACGGCTTCTTCGCGGTAACGATCTCGAAGCTGTTCTTCCCGGCCGGCAACGACACGGTGTCGCTGCTGCTCACGCTCGGCACGTTCGGCGTGTCGTTCTTCATGCGGCCGCTCGGCGCGATCGTGCTCGGCGCGTATGCGGACCGCGCGGGCCGCAAGGCGGCGCTGACGCTGTCGATCCTGCTGATGATGGCCGGCACGCTCGTGATCGCGGTGCTGCCGACCTACGCGACGATCGGCATCGCCGCGCCGCTGATCCTCGTCGCGGCCCGGCTGGTGCAAGGCTTCTCGGCGGGCGGCGAGTTCGGCAGCGCGACCGCGTTCCTCGCCGAGCACGTGCCGGGCCGGCGCGGCTTCTTCGCGAGCTGGCAGATCGCGAGCCAGGGGCTGACGACGCTGCTCGCCGCGGCGTTCGGCACCGTGCTGAACGCGCAGCTCACGGCCGCGCAGATGGCCGCGTGGGGCTGGCGAGTCCCGTTCTTCTTCGGCCTGCTGCTCGGCCCCGTCGCGTACTACATCCGCGCGAAGGTCGACGAGACGCCCGAGTTCCTGGCCGCGCAGACCACCGACAGCCCGCTGCGCGACACCTTCGCGTCGCACAAGGCGCGCTTGGTCGCGTCGATCGGCGTGGTCGTGCTCGGCACCGTCACGACCTACCTCGTGCTGTTCATGCCGACCTACGGCGTGAAGGAGTTGGGCCTGTCGCCGTCGGCCGCGTTCGCGGCGATTCTCGTGGTCGGCGTGATCCAGATGGGGTTCGCGCCGCTCGTCGGCCACTGGTCGGACCGCTACGGCCGCGTGCGCGTGATGGTCGCGCCGGCGCTCGGCATCCTCGTGCTGATCTACCCGGCGTTCGCGTACCTGGTCGCGCATCCGGGCTTCGGCACGCTGATCGCGATGCAGGTCGTGTTCGCGTTCCTGATGACCGGCTATTTCGCGGCGCTGCCGGGGCTGCTGTCCGAGATGTTTCCGGTGCAGACCCGCACGACGGGGATGTCGCTCGCGTATAACGTCGGGGTGACGATCTTCGGCGGCTTCGGGCCGTTCATCATCGCGTGGCTGATCCGCGCGACCGGCATGAAGACCGCGCCGAGCTTCTACCTGATGTTCGCGGCGGTGCTGAGCCTTGCCGCGCTGGCGGTGCTGCGCAAGCGGTTCGGGTTCCGCTGACGCAGGGGAGGGCGCGGATAAACAAAAAGGCCGGTTCGTTCGAACCGGCCTTTTCCGTTTGCCGAAGCGGCGACGCGCTTACACCTGCGCGCCCGCGTTCGGATCGTCCGGATCGTGCGCGAGCTTCTTGTCCTTGATCAGGTCTTCGCGCTTGATGCCGAGCCACATCGCGAGCGAGCCGGCGACGAACACCGACGAGTAGATGCCGAACAAAATGCCGACCGTCAGCGCGAGCGCGAAGTAGTGCAGCGTCGGGCCGCCGAAGAAGAACATCGACAGCACCATCATTTCGGTCGACGTGTGCGTGATGATCGTGCGCGACATCGTGGTCGTGATCGCGTGGTTGATCACTTCCTGCACGGTCATCTTGCGTTCGCGGCGGAACGTCTCGCGGATCCGGTCGAAGATGACGACCGATTCGTTGACCGAATAGCCGAGCACCGCGAGGATCGCCGCGAGCACCGCGAGCGAGAACTCCCACTGGAAGAACGCGAAGAAGCCGAGAATGATCACGACGTCGTGCAGGTTCGCGATGATGCCGGCGACCGCGTACTTCCATTCGAAGCGGAACGACAGGTAGATCACGATGCCGATCACCACGCACGCGAGCGCGAGCAGGCCGTCGGTCGCGAGCTCCCGGCCGACCTGCGGGCCGACGAACTCGACGCGCTGCAGCGTCACGTCCGGGCTCTGCGCCTTCAGCGCGGCCATCACCTGGTCGCTCTGCTGCGCGGACGTGAGCCCTTGCTTGAGCTGCAGGCGGATCAGCACGTTGCGCGACGTGCCGAAGTTCTGCACCTGCGCGTCGGCATAGCCGAGCTTGCCGAGCGTCGCGCGCACGGGTTCGAGCTCGGCGGCCTGCTGATACTGCACCTCGACCACCGTGCCGCCCGTGAACTCGACGGACAGATGCAGCCCGCGATGGAGCAGGAAGAACACGGCAGCGAGGAACGTCACCAGCGAGATCACGTTGAAGATCAACGCGTGCCGCATGAACGGGATGTCTTTACGGATGCGGAAAAATTCCATGGTCGTCTCCGGGGCTTATTGGGGCGAGCCCGGTTTTTTCGGCGACGGCGACACCGGCTGCTGCGCGCGGTTGCGCAGTTGCGGCTTGCCGGCGCGCGGCACGTTGCTCTTCGCGGGCGCGGCGAGCTTCGCGGCGCGCGCGGTGTCGGTCGATTCGTCCGCGGCGGCGAACGTTGCCGCACCGGCCGCGGCGGCGCCTTCCGGACGCCACACCTGGCCGATCGCGAGCGACTTCAGCTTCTTGCGGCCGCCGTACCAGAGGTTGACGAGCCCGCGCGAGAAGAACACCGCGGAGAACATCGACGTCAGGATGCCGATACAGTGCACGATCGCGAACGCGCGCACCGGGCCCGAGCCGAACGCGAGCAGCGCGAGGCCGGCGATCAGCGTCGTGACGTTCGAGTCGAGAATCGTCGCCCACGCATGCGCGTAGCCGGCCTGGATCGCGACCTGCGGCGGCTGGCCCGCGCGCAGTTCCTCACGCACGCGTTCGTTGATCAGCACGTTCGAGTCGATCGCCATGCCGAGCGCGAGCGCGATGGCGGCGATGCCGGGCAGCGTCAGCGTCGCCTGCATCAGCGACAGCACGGCGACGAGCAGCAGCAGGTTCACCGACAGGCCGATCACCGAGATCATGCCGAACAGCATGTAGTACGCGATCATGAACACGGCGATCGCGGCGAAGCCCCAGATCACCGAGTGGATGCCCATCTTGATGTTGTCGGCGCCGAGGCTCGGGCCGATCGTGCGCTCCTCGATGATGTCCATCGGCGCGGCGAGCGAGCCGGCGCGCAGCAGCAGCGCGAGGTCGGCCGCGGCCTGCGGGGTCGGCTGGCCGGTGATCTGGAAGCGGTCGCCGAGCTCCGACTGGATCGTCGCGACGGTCAGCACCTCGCCCTTGCCCTTCTCGAACAGCACCATCGCCATCGGCTTGCCGATGTTCTCGCGCGACACCGCGCGCACCGAGCGGCCGCCCGCCGAGTCGAGACGGATGTTGACCGACGGGCGCTGGTGCTCGTCGAAGCCGGCCGACGCGTCGATGATGCGGTCGCCGGTGAAGATCACGTCCTTCTTCAGCAGCACGGGCGCCTGGTTGCCCTGCGTGAACAGCTCCTCGCCCGGCGGCACCGGATCGCTCGGATTCGGGTGCGTGTTGAGCGGGTCGGCGAGGCGCGCCTCGAGCGTCGCGGTGCGGCCGATGATGTCCTTCGCCTTCGCGGTGTCCTGCACGCCCGGCAGCTCGACGACGATGCGGTCGCTGCCCTGCTGCTGCAGGATCGGCTCCGACACGCCGAGTTCGTTGACCCGGTTGTGGAGCGTCGTCAGGTTCTGCTTGAGCGCGGCGTCCTCGACGGCCTTCTGCACGGCCGGGGTGAACGTGCCGACCACCTGCACGCCGCCGCCGCCGGGCTGGGTCGCCCATTGCAGTTCGGTGATCGACGTGGCGAGCAGCTTGCGTGCATCTTCGGCGACTTGCGGATCGCTGAAGTTGACGACGACGGACTGGTCGACGCGGCTCACGCCGCCGTCGCGGATGTTCTTGTCGCGCAGCAGCGTGCGCGTGTCGGTCGCGTCGGAGTCGAGCTTCTTCGTCAGTGCGCCGGTCATGTCGACCTGCAGCAGGAAGTGGACGCCGCCGCGCAGGTCGAGGCCGAGATACATCGGCAGGGCGTGCAGCGCGGTCAGCCAGCGCGGCGATGCGCTCTGCAGGTTCAGCGCGACGACATACTGCGGATTGTTCGGATCGGTGTTCAGCGCCTTCTGCAGCAGGTCCTTGACGCGCAGCTGCGTATCGGTGTCCTTCAGGCGCACGCGGATGTTCGCGTTGGCGGCCGTGTTCTCGAAGGTGACATCGTCCGGCGTGACCTGGGCGGTCGCGAGCGCGGCTTCGACCTGGCTCAGCGTCGCCGAGTCGAGCTTGACCGTGGCCTTGCCGCTCGACACCTGCACCGCCGGCGCTTCGCCGAAGAAATTGGGCAATGTGTACAGAAAGCCGATGGCGAGCGCCACGACCATCACGACATATTTCCAGAGTGGGTAACGATTCATGAGGGGGCCGAACGGGGTAGTTGGCTTGAAAGCGTCGCGTCCGGCGCCGCGCGGGGCCCGCTACTCGGGCGGGCGCGGCGCGGGGAGCCGGACGCTCGGGGAAGGGCTTACAGCGACTTGATCGTGCCCTTCGGCAGAATGGTCGTGACGGCTGCCTTCTGCACGGTGATTTCGGTGCCTTCGGCGATCTCGACGCCGATGTACGCTTCCGACACCTTCGTCACCTTGCCGACGAGCCCGCCGCTGGTGACCACTTCGTCGCCCTTGGCCATCGCCGAGAGCATGTTGCGGTGCTCCTTCTGCCGCTTCATCTGCGGACGGATCATGATGAAGTAGAGCACGGCAAACATCAGGATGAGCGGCAGGAAGCTCATCAGGCTCGATTCGGCGCCACCCGCGGCACCTTGCGCGAAGGCATTGGAAATGAACGGCACGTTGGTCTCTCCGTAGGGGAAGATCGAAAATTAAGCCGGTTATTCTACCACCGGCCCCAAGCCGCGACGGCGCGGCAAATGCGCTTTGGGATCAAGCTGTTAAAGCGGAATGCTGCGCCATTGCGGCTCGTTAAGAAAGGCGATTGTAATGTTTGATGGTTCGGTTCGATAGTTTTCCGGTTCGTTTTAGTACTTGTCTTAACCCGTGGGCCGCGCCGGCCCGTCAGTCGACCCCTCTCGCGCGGTCCTCCGCGAAGCGCTGGCGGAACGCGTCGAACGTGTGGGTCTCGATCGCGTCGCGGATCTCGCTCATCAGCTGCAGGTAGTAGTGCAGGTTGTGGATCGTGTTGAGCTGCGCGCCGAGGATCTCGCCGACGCGGTGCAGGTGGTGCAGGTAGCCGCGCGAGAAGTTCTGGCACGTGTAGCACGTGCAGCTCGGGTCGAGCGGCTTCAGCGAATTCTTGTGCGTCGCGTTGCGGATCTTCACGTCGCCGAAGCGGGTGAAGAGCCAGCCGTTGCGCGCGTTGCGGGTCGGCATCACGCAGTCGAACATGTCGATGCCGTTGGCGACGCCCGCGACGAGATCCTCCGGCGTGCCGACGCCCATCAGGTAGTGCGGCTTGTGCGCGGGCAGCTTCGGGCCGACGTGCTGCAGCACGCGCATCATGTCTTCCTTCGGCTCGCCCACCGACAGCCCGCCGATCGCGAGGCCGTGGAAGTCGAGCTCCGCGAGGCCCGCGAGCGATTCGTCGCGCAGGTCCTCGAACATCCCGCCCTGGACGATCCCGAACAGCGCGTTCGGGTTGCCGAGCCGGTCGAACTCGTCGAGCGAGCGCTTCGCCCAGCGCAGCGACATCCGCATCGAGTCGGCCGCTTCCTGGTGCGTGGTCGGCACGCCGTTGGTCGCGTACGGCGTGCATTCGTCGAACTGCATCACGATGTCCGAGTTCAGCACCTTCTGGATCTGCATCGACACTTCCGGCGACAGGAACAGCTTGTCGCCGTTGATCGGCGACGCGAACGTGACGCCGTCCTCGGTGATCTTGCGCAGGTCGCCGAGCGAGAACACCTGGAAGCCGCCCGAATCGGTCAGGATCGGCTTGTTCCAGCCCATGAAGCCGTGCAGGCCGCCGTGCGCGTCGATCGTGTCGAGGCCCGGGCGCAGCCACAGGTGGAACGTGTTGCCGAGGATGATCTGGGCCTTGATCTCGTGCAGCTCGCGCGGCTGGATCGCCTTCACGGTGCCGTAGGTGCCGACCGGCATGAAGATCGGCGTCTCGACCACGCCGTGGTTGAGCGTCACACGGCCGCGCCGCGCGTGGCCGTCGGTCGTCAGCAGGTCGAATTTCAGGCCGTTGTGCGGGCGGATGTGGGCGTGCGTATCGTGGGATGAGCCTTCGGTCATCGCGTTATTCTCCTTGCCACCGGAACTGCTCTGCATGGGACCAGAGTAGTCGCTAAAGCGCCAACTCTGGATCGCAAGTCCGGCGCATGTTGAAGACGCCGCCGGCGGGCCGGCGGCGGGGAAAGATCGGGTGAGCGCTATCGTAGCCCGCGGCGGGCGCGCGCGGCGCTTATGCGGCGGGCGCTTCCGGCGCGCTGCGCCGCGTGAGCAGCATCGCGTCGCCGTAGCTGAAGAAGCGGTAGCGCTGCTCGATCGCGTGCCGGTACGCGGCGCGGATCGTGTCGACGCCCGCGAACGCGGACACCAGCATCAGCAGCGTCGACTTCGGCAGGTGGAAGTTCGTCACGAGCCGGTCGACCACGCGAAACGCGTAGCCGGGCGTGATGAAGATGTCGGTCTCGGCCTGCGTTGCCGCGAGCGGGCGGCCCGCGGCGTCAGCGTCGCGCGCCGCGGCCTCGAGCGCGCGCATCGACGTCGTGCCGACCGCGATCACGCTGCCGCCGCGCGCGCGGGTCGCGGCGATCTTGTCGACGAGCGACTGCGGCAGTTCGTACCACTCGCTGTGCATCTTGTGTTCGGCGATGTTCTCGGCCCGCACCGGCTGGAACGTGCCCGCGCCGACGTGCAGCGTCAGCGTCGCGCGCTCGACGCCCATCGCGTCGAGCTTCGCGAGCAGCGGCTCGTCGAAGTGCAGGCCGGCCGTCGGCGCGGCGACCGCGCCCGGGTTGCTCGCGTAGACGGTCTGGTAGCGGGTTTCGTCGGTCGCGTCCGGATCGTGCTCGATGTACGGCGGCAGCGGCAGGCGGCCGTACTGCTCGATCAGGTTCAGGCACGGCGCGGGGAAATGCAGCGTGAAGAACGGCTCGACGCGCTCGCCGACCGTCACGTCGAACGCGTCCGCGAGCGTCAGCGTCGTGCCGGGGCCCGGCGACTTGCTCGCGCGGATCTGCGCGAGCGCGGTGTGGGTGCCCGTCACGCGCTCGATCAGCACCTCGATCCTGCCGCCGCTCGCCTTGTGGCCGAAGAAGCGTGCCTTCAGCACCTTGGTGTCGTTGAACACGAGCAGGTCGCCGGCCGAGATGCACGACGGCAGCTCGGCGAAATGGCGATCGACGAGGCGCGCCGGCGCGGCCGTGGTGTCGACCTCGAGCAGGCGGCTCGCGGTGCGGTCGGGCAGCGCGGTTTGCGCGATCAGCTCGGGCGGCAGATTGAAATCGAAATCGGAAAGCGTGAACATGCGGGCTGGTTCGAAACGGCCGGCGGGCGCCGCCAGCAGGGCGGAAACGCGTAAATGGGGCGCGCGAGCCGCTATGATGGCGGGATGCGCGGCCTGGCCGGCGTCGTTGGTTGGACGACGTGAAAGCCGCTATTGTACTTGCCTTGCGAAGCACCCAGACGATCCGATGCCCGTGTCTCCACGCCGTTCCACCGCCGCCGTTGCCGATTCCGCCGACCCGTTCGACGCGGAGGATGCCGCGCCGCCCGCGCCACCCGCGGCGCCGCGGCGGGCCGGGCCGCGGCGCGGCGCCGACGGGCGGCTCGCGCAGCCGGCCGCCGCCGCGCCCGGTGTGGCGGATGACGTGGCGGACGGCGCCGTGGCCGCCGAATCCGACGCAGCCGGCACGCCCGCCGCGAAACGCAAGAAAAAGGCCGCCGCGGACAAGCCCGTGAAGACCGCCGACAAGCTCGCGAAGCTCGGCCTCACGCGCTCGATCGATCTCGTGCTGCACCTGCCGATGCGCTACGAGGACGAAACCACGCTCACGCCGATCGGCGAGCTGCTGCCCGGCGGCGTCTCGCAGGCGGAAGGCGTCGTGTTCGACAACGAAGTCGCGTTCCGGCCGCGCCGCCAGCTCGTCGTGAAGATCCAGGACGACGACGGCGAGCAGCTGGTGCTGCGCTTCCTGAATTTCTACGGCTCGCAGGTCAAGCAGATGGCTGTCGGCCAGCGGCTGCGCGTGCGCGGCGACGTGCGCGGCGGCTTCTTCGGGATGGAGATGGTGCACCCCGCAGTGCGTGTCGTCGAAGCCGATTCTCCGCTGCCGCAGGTGCTCACGCCCGTCTATCCGAGCACCGCCGGCGTGTCGCAGGCCTACCTGCGCAAGGCGATCGAGAACGCGGTCGAGCGCACGCCGCTGCCCGAGCTGCTGCCGCCCGAGATCGACCGCGCGTACCTGCGCCCGCTCGGCGTGCCGTCGCTGGCCGACGCGGTGCGGATCCTGCACCATCCGGGCGTCGATTCCGACGAGCCCGCGCTGATGGACGGCTCGCACCCTGCGTGGACGCGCATCAAGTTCGACGAGCTGCTCGCGCAGCAGCTGTCGTTGAAGCGCGCACACGAGGAGCGCCGCACGCGCTCGGCGCCCGCGATGCCGCGCCGCGCCGCGGACGACGCCGGCGCGCTGACGACGCGCCTGTACGCGGCGCTGCCGTTCACGCTGACCGGCGCGCAGGCGCGCGTCGTCGACGAGATCGCGCACGACCTGACGCTGCCGCACCCGATGCAGCGGCTGCTGCAGGGCGACGTCGGCAGCGGCAAGACCGTCGTCGCGGCGCTCGCGGCCGCGCAGGCGATCGACGCCGGCTACCAGGCCGCGCTGATGGCGCCGACCGAGATCCTCGCCGAACAGCACGCGCGCAAGCTGCGCGGCTGGCTCGAGCCGCTCGGCGTGTCGGTCGCGTGGCTGGCCGGCAGCCTGAAGGCGAAGGAGAAGCGCGCGGCGATCGAGGCGGCCGCGCTCGGCGCCGCGCAGCTCGTGATCGGCACGCACGCGATCATCCAGGATGCGGTCGAGTTCGCGCGGCTCGGCCTCGTGATCGTCGACGAACAGCACCGCTTCGGCGTCGAGCAGCGCCTCGCGCTGCGCGCGAAGGCCGCCAACGCGGCGGACGGCGCGCAGGGGTTCCAGCCGCACCAGCTGATGATGTCGGCGACGCCGATCCCGCGCACGCTCGCGATGACCTACTACGCGGATCTCGAGGTATCGACGATCGACGAGCTGCCGCCCGGCCGCACGCCGATCATGACGCGCGTCGTCGGCGACGCGCGGCGCGACGAGGTGATCGGGCGGGTGCGCGAGGCCGCGCTGACGGGCCGCCAGGTGTACTGGGTGTGCCCGCTGATCGAGGAGAGCGAGACGCTGCAGCTGCAGACGGCCGTCGAGACCTACGAGACGCTCGTCGCCGCGCTGCCCGAGCTGAGGGTCGGGCTCGTGCACGGGCGGCTGTCGCCGGCCGACAAGGCGGCGGTGATGGACGCGTTCACGCGCAACGAAGTGCAGCTGCTCGTCGCGACGACGGTGATCGAGGTCGGCGTCGACGTGCCGAACGCGTCGCTGATGGTGATCGACCACGCGGAGCGCTTCGGCCTCGCGCAGCTGCACCAGCTGCGCGGGCGGGTGGGGCGCGGCACCGCGGCGTCGGTGTGCGTGCTGCTGTACAGCGGGCCGCTGTCGATCGCCGGCCGCGCGCGGCTGAAGACGATGCGCGAGACCACCGACGGCTTCGAGATCGCGCGGCGCGACCTCGAGATCCGCGGCCCCGGCGAATTCCTCGGCGCGCGCCAGTCGGGCGCGGCGATGCTGCGCTTTGCGAACCTCGAGACGGACGGCTGGCTGATCGATCCGGCCCGCGAGGCGGCGGCGCGGCTGATCGCCGGGTACCCGGACGTCGTCACGCAGCACCTCGCGCGCTGGCTCGGCGCGCGCGAGCAGTACCTGAAAGCGTGAGACAGCGTGAAATCGGCCGATTCGGGGTCGGATTTAATAGCGCGAAATCGTGCGCCAGGATGCGGAGAAACTTGGCGAACCGGTGCCATAGGGTGTATAAATTAAACCTATCGCATGTATATATTTGATTGACCCGCAATGACACTGACTGAACTGAAATACATCGTCGCAGTCGCGCGCGAGCGGCATTTCGGCCGCGCGGCCGAAGCGTGCTTCGTGAGCCAGCCGACGCTGTCGGTGGCGATCAAGAAGCTGGAAGACGAGCTCAACGTGCAGATTTTCGAGCGCGGCGCGAGCGAGGTGAGCGTCACGCCGATCGGCGACCAGATCGTCACGCAGGCCCAGCGCGTGCTCGAGCAGACCTTCGCGATCAAGGAGATCGCGAAGCAGGGCAAGGACCCGCTCGTCGGCCCGTTCCGCCTGGGCGTGATCTACACGATCGGGCCGTACCTGCTGCCGACGCTCGTGAAGCAGATGATCCAGCGCGTCCCGCAGATGCCGCTGATGCTGCAGGAGAACTACACGCTGAAGCTGCTCGAGCTGCTGAAGCAGGGCGAGATCGACGCGGCGATCATGGCGCTGCCGTTCCCGGAAACCGGCCTGATGGTGCGGCCGCTGTACGACGAGCCGTTCGTCGTCGCGCTGCCGGCCGGCCATCCGTGGGAAAAGCGCCACCAGATCGACGCGGAGGACCTGAAGCAGGAAACGATGCTGCTGCTCGGCAACGGGCATTGCTTCCGCGACCACGTGCTCGGCGTGTGTCCGGAGCTGATGCGCTTCTCGCAGACGGCCGACGGCATCCAGAAGACCTTCGAGGGCTCGTCGCTCGAAACGATTCGCCACATGGTCGCGAGCGGCGTCGGCATCACCGTGCTGCCGCGCATGTCGGTCGCCGAGGTCGGCCCGCGCGCGAACGGCCCGGACGCCGAGCTGCTGTCGTACGTGCCGTTCAACGAGCCGGTGCCCGACCGCCGCGTCGTGCTCGTGTGGCGCAAGAGCTTTACGCGGATGCCCGCGATCGACGCGATCAGCGAGGCGATCACCGCGTGCGAGCTGCCGGGCGTCGCGAAGCTCGACATGCCGGCGACGGTGAACTGACCGGGCGCGACCGGTCGTCGCAGTGAACGGGCGGGGCCTTGCGGCCCCGTTTATTTTCGCCTATCGTATAGATAAATTTTATTAAATTAATAATATCGATAGATTTGTATAGAATCCTCTGCATGGATCGCAGCGGTGCCGCGCACTGGCCTGCACGATCAATGCAAGCGTCAAAGGAGGATGTCATGATGCGTTCAGCCATGCAGCATGTGCAGCGGAACATCGCGTCGCCCGCGAAGGCCGTCGATCGCGCGAGGGCCGCGATCCGGAGCCTGCGCCCGATTGCGTTCGCGTACCTGGCGGACCGGGTGTACGGCGGCTGAGCCGACATCACGCAGCACGACGGGAGAAGGTTTCCCGTTCTTACCCCGCAGTGCCCATCCGCAGCGATGCACGGCTTACGGGCCGGGCTGGTGGATGCAATCGATCATAGGAGAAAACGCATGTCGACCGAAACGAAGTGCCCGTTCCATCAAGCCGCGGCTGGCGGCGGCACGTCGAACAAGGACTGGTGGCCGAATCAGCTGAACCTGAACATCCTGCATCGACACTCGTCGCTGTCCGATCCGATGGATCCGGATTTCAACTATGCCGAGGCGTTCAAGAAGCTCGACCTCGCGGCGGTGAAGCGGGATCTCCACGCGCTGATGACCACGTCGCAGGACTGGTGGCCGGCCGACTTCGGCCACTACGGCGGCCTGTTCATCCGCATGGCCTGGCACAGCGCCGGCACGTACCGCACGGCCGACGGCCGCGGCGGCGCGGGCGGCGGGCAGCAGCGCTTCGCGCCGCTCAACAGCTGGCCCGACAACGGCAACCTCGACAAGGCGCGCCGCCTGCTGTGGCCGATCAAGCAGAAATACGGCCGCAACATCTCGTGGGCCGACCTGATGATCCTGACCGGCAACGTCGCGCTCGAATCGATGGGCTTCAAGACCTTCGGCTTCGCCGGCGGCCGCCCCGACACCTGGGAACCGGACGACGTCTACTGGGGTTCGGAAAAGATCTGGCTGGAACTGAGCGGCGGCCCGAACAGCCGCTACTCCGGCGACCGCAAGCTCGACAACCCGCTCGCCGCCGTGCAGATGGGCCTGATCTACGTGAACCCGGAAGGCCCGGACGGCAACCCCGACCCGCTCGCCGCGGCGCACGACATTCGCGACACATTCGGGCGGATGGCGATGAACGACGAAGAGACGGTCGCGCTGATCGCCGGCGGCCACACCTTCGGCAAGACCCACGGCGCGGGCCCCGCGTCGAACGTCGGCGCCGAGCCGGAAGCCGCGGGCATCGAGGAGCAGGGCCTCGGCTGGAAGAGCAGCTTCGGCACGGGCAAGGGCCGCGACGCGATCACCAGCGGGCTGGAAGTCACCTGGACCACCACGCCGACACAATGGAGCAACAACTTCTTCGAGAACCTGTTCGGCCATGAATGGGAATTGACGAAGAGCCCGGCCGGCGCGCACCAGTGGGTCGCGAAGGGCGCCGACGCGGTGATTCCGGATGCGTACGACCCGTCGAAGAAGCACCTGCCGTCGATGCTGACCACGGACCTGTCGCTGCGCTTCGATCCGGCGTACGAAAAGATCTCGCGGCGCTTCTACGAGAACCCGGATCAGTTCGCCGACGCGTTCGCACGTGCATGGTTCAAGCTCACGCACCGCGACATGGGCCCGCGCGCCCGCTATCTCGGCCCGGACGTGCCGAGCGAGGAACTGCTGTGGCAGGACCCGGTGCCGGCCGTCGACCACACGTTGATCGACGAAGCGGACGCGGCCGCGCTGAAGGCGCAGATCCTCGCGACGGGGCTGTCGGTGTCGCAGCTGGTGTCGACCGCGTGGGCGTCGGCGTCCACCTACCGGGGCTCCGACAAGCGCGGCGGCGCGAACGGTGCGCGTATTCGCCTCGCGCCGCAGAAGGACTGGGACGTGAACCAGCCGGCACAGCTCGCGAAGGTGCTGGAAACGCTCGAGGGTGTCCGGAAGGCGTTCAATGACGCGCAGTCGGGCGGCAAGAAGGTGTCGCTCGCCGACCTGATCGTGCTGGCCGGCGCCGCGGGCGTCGAGCAGGCCGCGAAGCAGGCCGGCGTGGCGGTGACGGTGCCGTTCGCACCGGGCCGCACGGACGCGTCGCAGGCGCAGACCGACGTCGAGGCGATGGCCGTGCTCGAGCCGGTGGCGGACGGTTTCCGCAACTACCTGAAGGGCCAGTACACGGTGCCGGCCGAGGCGCTGCTGGTCGACAAGGCGCAGCTGCTGACGCTGAGCGCGCCGGAGCTGACGGCGCTGGTGGGCGGCCTGCGGGTGCTGGGCGCGAACGTCGGCGACAGCCGCCACGGCGTGTTCACGGATCGTCCGGGCACGCTGACCAACGACTTCTTCGTGAACCTGCTGGACATGGGCACGGAGTGGAAGCCGGTGTCGGCCGGGAACGACGTGTTCGAGGGGCGCGACCGCGCGACGGGCAAGGTGAAGTGGACCGGCACGCGCGTCGACCTGGTGTTCGGTTCGCACGCGCAGCTGCGCGCGCTGGCCGAGGTCTACGGCAGCACGGATGCGCAGGAGAAGTTCGTGCGCGACTTCGTCGCGGTGTGGAACAAGGTGATGAACCTCGACCGCTTCGACCTCGCGTGATCGCCGCACGCCGCCGCTGACGCGGCGGCCATGCACGGAACGGCCGGTCGTGCGACCGGCCGTTCCTGTCTGGCAGGCAGGTTTTGTTCGAAGGAGAGACGATCATGACGCAGATGATCCTGGACATGCGCGACGCATTCGCGGCGCCCGTGAAGCGCGCACCGGCCGCGGTGCTGCGGCGCTTCGCCGGATTCGCGATTGCGGGCGGCGGCGCGGCCGTGCTGGTCGCGCAGGCGCTGCACGGCCTGGCCGCCGGCGCGGGCGGCTGAACGCGCGGGCCCGCCCACGAAGCGGCGCCGGTGCAATCCGCCTCGACATGACGCGAAGCGCTGCCCGGCTCTAAAATGCCGGGGTTATCTTCCCGGTGCTTGCCATGTTTGCCCGCTTTCCCCAGTACCTGCGGCTCGTCCGGATGGACAAGCCGATCGGCAGCCTGCTGCTGCTCTGGCCGACGCTCAACGCGCTGTGGATCGCGTCGAACGGCCACCCGCGCTGGTCGCTGCTGGTGATCTTCGCGCTCGGCACGCTGCTGATGCGCTCGGCCGGCTGCGCGATGAACGATTATGCGGATCGCGACTTCGACCGCCACGTGAAGCGCACGGCCGACCGTCCGCTGACGTCCGGCAAGATCCGCGCGTGGGAAGCGATCGCGATCGCGCTCGGGCTGACGCTCGTCGCGTTCCTGCTGATCCTGCCGCTCAATACGCTGACGAAAGAGCTGTCGGTGGTCGCGGTGATCGTCGCGGGCACCTATCCGTTCATGAAGCGCTTCTTCGCGATTCCGCAGGCGTACCTCGGCATCGCGTTCGGCTTCGGCATCCCGATGGCGTTCGCGGCCGTGCAGGATACGGTGCCGATGCTCGCGTGGATCATGCTGGTCGCGAACGTGTTCTGGTCGGTCGCCTACGACACCGAGTACGCGATGGTCGACCGCGACGACGACATCAAGATCGGCATCCGCACGTCGGCGCTGACGTTCGGCCGCTTCGACGTCGTGGCGGTGATGGCGTGCTACGCGGCGACGCTCGGCATCTACGTGTGGATCGGCGTGACGCTCGGCTTCGGCCTCGTGTACTGGGCAGGGTGGGCGGCCGCGGCCGGCTGCGCGGTGTATCACTACACGCTGATCAAGGATCGCGAGCGGATGCCGTGCTTTGCCGCGTTCCGGCACAACAACTGGCTCGGCGGCGTGCTGTTCGCCGGGATCGCCGCGCATTACGCGCTGGCCGGGTTTTGAAGGCCGGCGCTCAGGTGAGGGTGGTTTGCCCTCGCCGGAAATAAAAAAGCGGCCTCGGCCGCTTTTTTGTTGCGCGAACGGCTGACGGTTGCTTACGCGCGCCCGAGCTCGTCGCCCATTTCCTTCGCGCGCGCATCGGCCGCGAGCACGCCGCGCACGATCGCTTCCTTCACGCCCTGCGCGTCGAACGACGCGAGCGCGGCGGCCGTCGTGCCGCCCTTCGACGTCACGCGCTCGCGCAGCACGCCGGCCGGCTCGCCGGATTGCGCGGCGAGCTGCGTGGCGCCCGTGAACGTCGCGACCGCGAGCGCGCGGCCCTGCTCGTCGTTCAGGCCGAGGCGGCGCGCCGCTTCCTGCAGTGCTTCGATGAAATAGAACACGTACGCGGGGCCGCTGCCCGAGATCGCGGTGACCGCGTCGAGCTGCGATTCGTCGTCGAACCAGACGATCTCGCCGACCGCGCCGAGCACGCCCGACGCCAGTTCGCGGCCCGCCGCATCGACGCCCGGCAGCGCGGCGAGGCCGGTCACGCCCATGCCGACGAGCGCCGGCGTGTTCGGCATCGTGCGCACGACGCGCGCGTAATCGCCGAGCCAGCGCGCGAGGTCCGTGCCGCGGATGCCCGCCGCGATGCTGATCACGAGCTGGGTCTTCAGGTGCGGCGCGAGCGCCTGCGCGACGTCCTTCAGCACCTGCGGCTTGACCGCGAGCACGATCGCGTCGTATTCCGCGAGCGTCGCGTCGATGGCCGCGCCGGTGCGGATGCCGAATTGCTGCGCGGCGCGCGCGCGGACCGTTTCGTTGACGTCGATCGCGTACAGGCCGCTCGCGGCGACGCCGCGCTTGACGAGGCCGCCGATCAATGCCGCGGCCATGTTGCCGCCGCCGATGAATGCAATTTTCATGATGTCGGGATAAGCAAGTGGATCAATGGGAATAGTCGCGCGCGCCGAAGATCGCGGTGCCGACCCGCACGATCGTCGCGCCTTCGAGCACGGCTGCGTCGAGATCGGCGGACATGCCCATCGACAACGTGTCGAGCGGCAGCCCGCCTGCGCGCAGCGCATCGAACAGCGCGCGCAGTGCGCGATGCGGCGCGCGTTGCGCGTCGGCGTCGTCGGCCGGTTCGGGAATCGCCATCAGGCCGCGCAGCCGCAGCGACGGCAATGCGGCCACCGCGCGTGCGACATCGGCCACGTCGGCCGGCGCGACACCGCTCTTGGATGCCTCGCCGCTGATGTTGACCTGCACGCACACGTTGAGCGGCGGCAGGTGCGCGGGGCGCTGCTCGGCGAGCCGCTGCGCGATCTTCAGCCGGTCGACCGAATGGACCCAGTCGAAACGCTCGGCGACGGCGCGCGTCTTGTTCGATTGCAGCGGCCCGATGAAATGCCATTCGAGCTCGGCGCGCAGGTCGGCGAGCGTGTCGATCTTGTCGATCGACTCCTGCACGTAGTTTTCGCCGAACGCGCGCTGGCCGGCCGCATGCGCGGCGCGCACGGCTTCGGCGGGGAACGTCTTCGACACGGCGAGCAGCGTGACGGAAGCGGGATCGCGGCCGGCCGCGCGGGCGGCGTCGGCGATGCGGTGGTGAACGGAATCGAGGCGGGCGGCGAGATCGGACATGACGGGCGCGAAAGCAGGCACGGGAGCGGTGGCGCCGCCGACGCGCGGCGCTTCGTTGCGCACCATTATACGGACGCGGCGCGCGAGGATCGGGGCCGGGCGCATCGACAATGCGCCCGGCCGCGCGGCGGGTTCAACCGTACAGCAGGTGCTCGACGAGCTGGATCCAGTGCGCGACCGGTATCTGCGTACCGCTCTGCAGGTGCGCGATGCAGCCGACGTTCGCGGAGACGATCATCTGCGGCTCGAGTGCCTGCAGCTTCGCGAGCTTCTGCTTGCGCAGCTTGTACGACAGCGACGGCTGCGTCAGCGAGTAGGTGCCGGCCGAGCCGCAGCACAGGTGGCTGTCGGCGGGCAGGCGCACGTCGATGCCGAGCGTCTCGAGCAGCCGCTCGACCTTGCCGCGCGACTGCTGGCCGTGCTGCAGCGTGCACGGCGGATGGTAGGCGACCGTGTGGATCGCGCGGCGCCGCGCGAGCGTCGCGAGCTCGGCCTCGAACGCGAGCAGCACGTCGGACACGTCGCGCGTCAGCGTGACGATGCGCTGCGCCTTCTCCGCGTAGGCCGGGTCGTCGCGCAGCAGGTGCGCGTATTCGAGCACCGTCGCGCCGCAGCCGGACGCGTTCATCACGATCGCCTCGACGCCCTGCTCGACGTACGGCCACCACGCGTCGATGTTGCGGCGCGCGTCGTCGAGCGCTTCGTCGTGATAGTTCAGGTGCAGCCGGATCGCGCCGCAGCAGCCGGCCTCGGGCGCGACGACGGTCTCGACGCCGAGCGCGTCGAGCACGCGCGCGGTGGCGATGTTGATGTTCGGCAGCATCGACGGCTGCACGCAGCCGGCCAGCATCAGCATCTTGCGGGGATGGGTGCGGTGCGGCCACTCGAGCAGCCGGGTGCGCGGCGGCACCTTGTCGCGCAGGCGCTTCGGCAGCAGCGGCCGCACGTGCTGGCCGAGCCGCATCACCGGCGAGAACAGCGCGCTGTTCGGCACGAAGCTCGCGAGCGCGCGGCGCACGAGCCGCTGCGACACGGGGCGCCGCACCTGCGCCTCGACGTGCTTGCGGCCGATCTCGACGAGCCGGCCGAACTCGACGCCCGACGGGCAGGTAGTCTCGCAGCTGCGGCAGGTGAGGCAGCGGTCGAGGTGCTGCTGCGTGCTGCGCGTCACCGGCGCGCCTTCGACCATCTGCTTGATCAGGTAGATGCGGCCGCGCGGGCCGTCGAGCTCGTCGCCGAGCAGCTGGTAGGTCGGGCAGGTCGCGGTGCAAAACCCGCAGTGCACGCACTTGCGCAGGATCGCGTCGGCTTCGTCGCCGTCGGGCGTATTGCGGATGAAATCGGCGAGGTTCGTCTGCATCGAGCGCTCAGAGATCGGGGTAGAGCCGGCCGCGGTTGAAGATGCGCGCCGGATCGAACGCCACCTTCAGCCCGCGGTGGATTTTCATCAGCGGCGCGGGGAGCGGCGTGAATACGCCGGCGCTGCGGTCGTACGATTCGCCCGCGCGAAACAGCGTCGCGTGGCCGCCCGCCTGTTTCGCGCTCATGCGCACGGTTTGCGCGTCGGCGTCGGTGATCCACCAGCGCTGCGCGCCGCCCCATTCCATCAGCTGGGTGCCCGGCAGGTGCATCGGCTCGGTGATGCTCGGCAGCGACAGGCGCCACAGCGCGAAGCCCGGCGGAATGCCGTTGAAGAACGGATCGGTGTGCTCGCGCAGGCCGGCCCAGAAGCGCTCGGCCTCGACCGCGTCGACGACTTCGCCGCCGAGCAGCGTCTTCGCGGCCTTGACCGCGGCCTCCGCGCCGGACAGGCGCAGCACGAGCGTGCCGTTGCGCCACGCGCTCGCGCTGACGGGCAGCGGGTGGCCGCCCCATTCGTTGAGCTTGCGCACGGCGTCGGTCGCGCTCATCTCGAACTTCAGCGTGATCTCGGCGACCGGCACCGGCAGCACCTTGATCGACAGCTCGAGCATCAGCCCGAGCGTGCCGAGCGAGCCGGCCATCAGCCGCGACACGTCGTAGCCGGCCACGTTCTTCACGACCTGCCCGCCGAAGCGCAGCACCTCGCCGCGGCCGTTCATCAGCGCGACGCCCAGCACGAAATCGCGCGGCGCGCCGCAGGTCGCACGGCGCGGGCCCGCGAGGCCGGCCCCGATGCAGCCGCCGACGGTGGCCGCGCGGCCGAAATGCGGCGGCTCGAACGGCAGCATCTGGCCGCGTTCGCCGAGGACGGTTTCGAGTTGCGTGAGCGGCGTGCCCGCGCGGACCGTGACGACGAGTTCGGCCGGGTCGTACGACACGATGCCGTGAAATGCGCGCGTGTCGAGTACCTCGCCCTCGAGCGCCTGGCCGTACCAGTCCTTGGTGCCGCCGCCGCGGATCCGCAGCGGCCGGCCGTCGGCACTGGCGGCGCGAATGCGCTCGGCCCATCCGGCGACGATGTCGTCCTCTTCCATGATCGGTTGTTGTCTCGTGTCGTTGTCCGGTCGATTGTACCGGGGCGGCGCGAATCCACATCGCGACTATCCCTAGGGTCTGTTTACCCCGGTTCACGGATGAAACGCGCCGCGCCCGGCATGCCCGCCGGGCGCGGCCGGTCAGAAGCGCGGCAGGTCGGGGTGCGGCAGCAGCGCGCCGCGCACGTGCTGGCGGCCGTATTCGGCGCAGCGCGCCCGCGTCGGAATGCCCTTGTCCGGATTGAGCAGCCCGGGCGGATCGAACGCGCGCTTGACCGCGAAGAACGCATCGCGCTCCTGCGGCGAAAACTGCACGCACATCGAATTGAGCTTCTCGACGCCGACGCCGTGCTCGCCCGTCACCGTGCCGCCGAACTCCACGCAGCATTCGAGGATTTCCGCGCCGAACAGCTCGGCGCGGTGCAGCTCGTCCGGGTTGTTCGCGTTGTAGAGGATCAGCGGATGCATGTTGCCGTCGCCTGCGTGGAACACGTTGATGCAGCGCATCCCGTAGCGCAGCTCGAGCTGCTCGATGCGCGCGAGCAGCGGGCCGATCGCGCGGCGCGGCACGGTGCCGTCCATGCAGTAATAGTCGGGCGAAATCCGCCCGGCGGCCGGGAATGCGTTCTTGCGGCCGGACCAGAAGCGCAGCCGCTCGCTCTCGTTGCGCGACACCTGGATGCGCGTCGCGCCGTGCTCGCGCAGCACCGCGGTCATCCGGACGATTTCCTCGGCCACTTCCTCGGGCGTGCCGTCCGATTCGCACAGCAGGATCGCCTTCGCGTCGACGTCGTAGCCCGCATGCGTGAACGCCTCGACCGCCTGCGTCGCCGGCTTGTCCATCATCTCGAGGCCGGCGGGGATGATCCCCGACGCGATGATCGCCGCGACCGCCTCGCCGCCCTTGACCACGTCGTCGAAGCTCGCCATCACGAGCTGCGCTGTTTGCGGCTTCGGGATCAGCTTCACCGTCACCTCGGTGACGATCGCGAACATCCCCTCGCTGCCGATCGTCACCGCGAGCAGGTCGAGGCCCGGCGTGTCGAGCGCGAGCGAGCCGAATTCGGCGATTTCGCCGTCGATCGTCACCGCGCGCACGCGCATCACGTTGTGCACGGTCAGCCCGTACTTGAGGCAGTGCACGCCGCCCGAGTTTTCCGCGACGTTGCCGCCGATCGTGCAGGCGATCTGCGACGACGGATCGGGCGCGTAATACAGGCCGTACGGCGCGGCGGCCTCGGAGATCGCGAGATTGCGCACGCCGGGCTGCACGGTCGCCGTGCGCGCGTATGGGTCGACTTCGACGACGCGCGTGAAGCGCGCGAGCGACAGCACGACGCCGAGCGAGATCGGCAGCGCGCCGCCCGACAGGCTCGTGCCCGCGCCGCGCGGCACGATCGGCACCTCCATGCGGCGGCAGATCTGCACGATGCGCTGCACCTGCGATTCCGTCTCGGGCAGCGCGACCGCGAGCGGCAGGCGCCGGTACGCGGACAAGCCGTCGCACTCGTACGGCGCCGTGTCTTCGTCGCGATACAGCAGGCAATGCGTCGGCAGCACGGCCATCAGCGCCTGCACCACTTCGCGCTGGCGCTGCGCGCGCATCTCCGCCGACAGTTCGGGGGCGTTCATGAGCTCTCCTGCATGGTCAGCACGTGAAGATCTTGCCGGGATTCATCAGGTTGCGCGGGTCGAGCGCGAGCTTGATCGCGCGCATCGTGTCGATCGCGTTGTCGCCATGTTCCTTCGGCAGGAAGCGCATCTTGTGCAGGCCGACGCCGTGCTCGCCCGTGCAGGTGCCGCCCATCCGCAGCGCGCGCTCGACGATCCGCTCGTTGATGCGTTCCGCTTCGTCGAGCTCCTCCGGCTTGTCGGGATCGATCAGGATCGCGACGTGGAAATTGCCGTCGCCGACATGGCCGACGATCGGGCACGGCAGCGACGACGCGCGCAGGTCGACTTCGGTTTCCTCGACGCACGCGGCGAGCTGCGAGATCGGCACGCAGACGTCGGTCGTCACCGCGCGGCAGCCCGGCTTCAGCTGCAGCATCGCGAAAAACGCGTTGTGGCGCGCGGCCCAGAGCCGGCTGCGGTCCTCGGGACGGGTCGCCCATTCGAAGCCCTGGCCATGGTTCTCGCCGGCCAGCGCTTCGACCAGCTCTGCCTGCTCCTTCACGCCGGCTGCGGTGCCGTGGAATTCGAAGAACAGCGTCGGCGCCTCGGCGAGCGTCAGGTTCGAGTGGCGGTTGATCGAGCGGATCGCGAGCGAATCGACGAACTCGACGCGCGCGATCGGCACGCCGATCTGGATCGTCTCGATCACGGTGCGCACCGCGTCGCCCATCGACGGGAACGTGCAGATCGCGGCCGACACGGCTTCCGGCTGCGGATGCAGGCGCAGCGTGATCTCGGTGATCACGCCGAGCGTGCCTTCGGAGCCGACGAACAGCCGCGTGAGGTCGTAGCCGGCCGACGACTTGCGCGCGCGCGAGCCGGTCTTCACCGTGCGGCCGTCGGCGAGCACCGCGGTCAGGCCCAGCACGTTCTCGCGCATCGTTCCGTAGCGCACGGCGTTGGTGCCCGACGCGCGGGTCGCGGTCATGCCGCCGATGCTCGCGTCGGCGCCGGGATCGATCGGGAAGAACAGGCCGGTGTCGCGCAGCGCGTCGTTGAGCGCCTTGCGCGTGATGCCCGGCTCGACCGTCACGGTGAGGTCTTCCGCGTCGATCGACAGCACGCGGTTCATCCCGGACAGGTCGAGCGACACGCCGCCGCGCACCGCGAGCAGGTGACCTTCGAGCGACGAGCCCGCGCCGTACGGGATCAGCGGGACGCCGTAGAGCGCGCAGAGCGACACGACCTGCCGGACGTCGTCGGCGCTGTGCGCAAACACGACCGCGTCGGGCAGTTGCGGGTCGAATGGCGATTCGTCGCGGCCGTGATGCTCGCGTACTGCCTCGGCCGTCGACACGCGCTCGCCGAAGGCGGCGCGCAGCGCATCGAGCAGGGCGGGGGGAAGCGGGCGGCGCGAGCTGGCCGGTGGGGCGGGGTGATTCACGCAAGTCTCCTTTGTCGACCCGGGCGTGCGCTTCGGCGCGGGCCCGGGCCCCATGCAGGGCGGTGGGCCGGAGCCGACGCCTGAGCGGCGGCTGCTCCGGTTCCATCCGGCCTAATTGGGCTCTCCGGCCTGTCCGGCGGGTACCGCGGCGATGCGGTTTTGGGGTCATTCTACGCTGTAACACCTGCTGCGAGCCGTGCCGCAGGCTGCGATAATCGGCTTCCAGTGCAACCCCGGCCGCGTCGCGGCCGAGCAACAGAGGACTCCGTATGGGCAACCGCTTGAGCAAGATCGCCACGCGCACCGGCGACGATGGCACCACGGGCCTCGGCGACGGACGGCGCGTCGGCAAGGACGACGTGCGGATCGCCGCGATCGGCGACGTCGACGAACTGAATTCGACCCTCGGCGTGCTGCTCGCCGAGCCGTTGCCCGACGACGTGCGCGCGGCGCTCGTCACGATCCAGCACGACCTGTTCGACCTGGGCGGCGAGCTGTGCATCCCCGGCCACACGGTGCTCGACGACACGCATCTGGCGCGCCTCGACCAATGGCTCGCCGACTACAACGCCACGCTGCCGCCGCTGAAGGAGTTCATCCTGCCGGCCGGCTCGCGCGCAGCGTCGCTCGCGCACGTGAGCCGGACCGTGTGCCGCCGCGCGGAGCGCGCGATCGTCGCGCTGGGCCGCGTCGACACGCTGCACGAGACGCCGCGCCGCTACGTGAACCGGCTGTCCGACCTGCTGTTCGTGCTGGCCCGCGTGCTGAACCGTGCGGACGGCGGCACCGACGTGCTGTGGCAACGCGGCCGCGCGACGTGACCTCCGCCTGACCCCAATCAAAGGCCTGCGACAATTTGCCTGAGTCTGCCCGCGATTTTAAAGATGTATCGTATGAGCATGTTTAACGGAGAACGAGCATGACCCACATTACCGCCGACCAGATGGCCCGTGTGAAGGCCACCGCCCCCGTCCTCGCCGTGCACGGCGCGACGATCACGAAGCACTTCTATCAGCGCATGTTCGCGCGTCATCCGGAACTGAAGAACCTGTTCAACCAGACGCACCAGAAGACCGGCAGCCAGCCGGAAACGCTCGCGAAGGCGGTCTACGCGTACGCGGCGAACATCGACAACCTGGGTGCGCTCGGCGGTGCGGTGTCGCACATCGCGCACAAGCATGCGAGCCTGAACATCCGCCCCGAGCATTACCCGATCGTCGGCGAGAACCTGCTCGCGTCGATCGTCGAGGTGCTCGGCGACGCGGTCGACGCGGACACGCTCGAAGCGTGGCGCGTCGCGTACGGCCAGCTCGCGCAGATCCTGATCGGCGCCGAGGCGGACCTGTATGCCGGCGCGGCATGGAGCGGGTTCCGTCCGTTCGAGGTGGCGCGCAAGGTGCGCGAGAGCGACGAGATCACGTCGTTCTACCTGACGCCGGCGGACGGCGGTGAAGCGGCGAAGTTCGAGCCGGGCCAGTACGTGACGGTGAAGCGCTTCGTCGGCGACCTCGGGGTCGACCAGCCGCGCCAGTACAGCCTGTCCGACGCACCGCACGGCAAGTGGCTGCGCATTTCGGTGAAGCGTGAGGCGGGCCAGCCGGAGGCAATTCCGGCGGGCAAGGTGTCGACGCTGATGCATGACGGCGTCGAGGAGGGCGCGATCGTCGAGGTGACCGCGCCGATGGGTGAATTCTCGCTGAAGCGCGGCGTCGAGACGCCGGTCGTGCTGATTTCCGGCGGTGTCGGCCTCACGCCGATGGTGTCGATGGCGTCGACGCTGATCGCCGAAGGCAGTCAGCGCGGCGTGCGCTTCGTCCATGCCTGCCGGTCGGGCGCGGTGCACGCGTTCCGCGACTGGCTGAACGGCGCCGTGCGCGATCACGCGAACGTCAAGCGGACGGTGGTGTACGAACTGGTCGGGCCGAACGACCGCGCGGGTGTCGACCACGACCTCGAAGGCCGGCTCACGCCGGAGCGCGTGAAGCAGTACGCGCTGGTGCCGGACGCCGACTATTACATCTGCGGCCCGATCGGGTTCATGAAGGCGCAGCGCGATGCGCTGGTCGCGCTGGGCGTCGCGCCCGAGCGCATCAACACCGAGATCTTCGGGTCCGGGGCGCTCGAGTGAGCGAGCGGCCGGCAGGTTGATCGAACAGGCCCGGTGCGAGCCGGGCCGTTGCTATTGTCGCTCGCGTTGTCGCGGGAGGGATATCAGGCACGCAACATCAGCGTCGCATGATAGCGCCACACTTTCGGGTCGGCGCTGACGAGCGGCATGCCTTCATGCAGTGCCTGCGCAACCATCACACGATCGAACGGGTCGGCATGGTCCGGAAAATCGGGCAGCGCTGCGACCGCTTCGACGTGATCGCTGCTGATCGGCAACTCCGCGAACCCGGCGAGTCGGAACGCCGAGCGCGCGTCGCGCGGATGAACGGGCAGGTCGCCTTTGCGGTATTTGATTGCAATTTCCCAGATGGATGCGGCACTGACGTACAGGTTGTTATCGGGATCTTCGATCAACGCGGCTGCTGTCGACGAGAGTTGCGGTGCACCCTCGGCAGCCCAGAGCGCGATATGCGTATCGAGCAGCAGCTTCACGGTGCGAGCCCCTGCTCGCCACTGGCATCAAAGTCGGCGGCGATCGATTCGTCGCCCGCGTTGAACGCTTCGACGGTTGCCGGAATGTTCAGGCCGGCAAGCAGCTGGCGAGCCGCGCCGATCCGCTTCGGCGCTGTGTAGGGAACGATCCGCGCGACCGGATGGCCATTGCGGGCGATCACGACCTCGGATTCACGTCCCAATTCGAGTGCTTCGACGAGGCTCGAGAGCCGCGACTTGGCATCGTGCATGTTGACGGTCGACATGGTCGTTCCTTGCTTAGCTAAATGGTGTTAGCTAGTCTAGCAGAGCCCATCATCGCCTGCAGATGGAATGTGTGATCGCCCAGCCGCGAGGCGACCACGCCGATTTCACCGGTTCTACGCCCGTCAGTTCCCGCTGCCGCGCGCCACGCGCCGCGCCTTGACCGATTCCGCGAGGCCTTCGAGCACCTTCACGCTGTCTTCCCACGCGATGCACGCATCGGTGATGCTCTGGCCGTAGGTCAGCGGGCAGCCTTCCTTCAGGTCCTGACGGCCTTCGACGAGGTGCGACTCGATCATCACGCCGACGATCCGCTCGTCGCCCGCCGCGATCTGGCGGCCGATGTCCGCGCACACCGGGATCTGGTTCTCGTGCTTCTTCGAGCTGTTCGCGTGGCTCGCGTCGATCATCAGGCGCGCGGCGAGGCCGGCCTTGCCGATATCCGCGCACGCGGCGTTCACGCTGTCCGCGTCGTAGTTCGGCGTCTTGCCGCCGCGCAGGATCACGTGGCAATCCTCGTTGCCGGCCGTCGACACGATCGCCGAGTGCCCGCCCTTGGTCACCGACAGGAAATGGTGCGGCTGCGACGCGGCCTTGATCGCGTCGACCGCGATCTTCACGTTGCCGTCGGTGCCGTTCTTGAAGCCGACCGGGCACGACAGCCCCGACGCCAGCTCGCGGTGCACCTGCGATTCGGTCGTGCGCGCGCCGATCGCGCCCCACGAGATCAGGTCCGCGATGTATTGCGGGCTGATCATGTCGAGGTATTCGGTCGCGGCCGGCAGCCCCATCTCGTTGATGTGCAGCAGCAGCTCGCGCGCGGTGCGCAGCCCTTCGTTGATCTTGAAGCTGTTGTCGAGGTGCGGATCGTTGATCAGCCCCTTCCAGCCGACCGTCGTGCGCGGCTTCTCGAAGTACACGCGCATCACGATCTCGAGCTCGTTACCGAAGCGCTCGCGCTCCTTGACGAGCCGCCCCGCATACTCGAGCGCCGCCTTCGTGTCGTGGATCGAGCACGGCCCGATCACGACGATCAGGCGGTCGTCCATCCCGTGCAGGATCCGGTGCATCGACTGCCGCGCGTTGTAGATCAGCTCGGACGCGGCTTCGGAGCACGCGAATTCGCGGATCAGGTGGGCGGGCGGCGTCAGCTCCTTGAGCTCGCGAATGCGGACGTCGTCGGTATTGTGCGGGGGCATGCTGTTTCTCCTCGTTCGGGGGGCCGTGCGGTCAATGAGCGTGCGGCAGATTCATCAATTCGGGCGATTCGGTTGGTTCGGCCGGGGCTGCCGTGTGGCCGCAGCGCTGGCCGGGTGGCGAAGGGCGAAAAAAAACCGCCGGGTTCGCCGGCGGTTTTTTCGGGAATTTTGGTTGCGCTTTACGCGCCATCAACCCTCTCGATCCGCCAGCGGTCTGAGATGCCAGAAAAAGTAAAAGTAAAACTTGGCGGACATGACGGAGATTGGGTTCGTCAAAAAAAGTTGATTCGGAATTTATACCCCGTCCCCGGTCGGCTGGCAACCGGGGGGTGTCGAAAATGCGGGTAATCCGCGCGTTTTTAGAAAAATACGCGGATTGTCTGCGTCGCGATGCGGTTATGCCGTGCCGCCGACCGTCATCCTGTCGATCCGCAGGGTCGGCTGGCCGACGCCCACCGGCACGCTCTGGCCTTCCTTGCCGCACACGCCGACACCGGTGTCGAGCGACATGTCGTTACCGATCATGCTCACGTACTTCAGCGATTCCGGGCCGCTGCCGATCAGCGTCGCGCCCTTCACCGGGTAGGTGATCTTGCCGTTCTCGATCATGTACGCCTCGGACGCCGAGAACACGAACTTGCCGTTCGTGATGTCGACCTGGCCGCCGCCGAAGTTGACCGCGTACAGGCCGTTCTTCACCGACGCAATGATTTCCTGCGGATCCTTGTCGCCGTTGAGCATGTAGGTGTTGGTCATGCGCGGCATCGGCAGCGCCGCGTACGACTCGCGCCGCGCGTTGCCGGTGACGGGCATCTTCATCAGGCGCGCGTTCAGCGTGTCCTGGATGTAGCCCTTCAGGATGCCGTCCTCGATCAGCGTCGTGCACTGCGTCGGGTTGCCTTCGTCGTCGATGTTCAGCGAGCCGCGGCGGTTCGGCAGCGTGCCGTCGTCGACGACGGTGACGCCCTTCGCGGCGACCTGCTCGCCGATCCGGCCCGCGAACGCCGACGAGCCCTTGCGGTTGAAATCGCCCTCGAGGCCGTGGCCGATCGCCTCGTGCAGCAGCACCCCGGGCCAGCCCGGCCCGAGCACGACCGTCATCGCGCCGGCCGGGGCGGGGCGCGCGTCGAGGTTCACGAGCGCCGCGTGCACCGCGTCGTCGACGTAGCGCGACAGCACGTCATCGGTGAAGTAGCCGTAGTCGAAGCGGCCGCCGCCGCCGCCGCTGCCGATCTCGCGGCGGCCGTTCTGCTCGGCGATCACCGTCACGGACACGCGTACGAGCGGGCGGATGTCCGCCGCGAGCGCGCCGTCGCTGCGCGCGACCAGCACGACGTCGTATTCGCCGGCGAGGCCCGCCATCACCTGCGTGATGCGCGGGTCGCGGCCGCGCGCCATCTGCTCGATGCGCTCGAGCAGCTTGACCTTGGCCGTCGCGTCGAGCGACGCGAGCGGATCGGACGGCAGGTACAGGTCGCGGCCCGAGATGCCCTTCAGCGACGTCGCCGCCTTGACCTTCTGGCGGCCGCCGCCCGCGGCCGCGATCGCCTTGGTGGCCGCTGCCGCCTGTGCGATTGCCTCGGGCGACAGGTCATCCGAATACGCGAACGCGGTGCGATCGCCCGCGACCGCGCGCACGCCGACGCCCTGGTCGATGCTGAAACTCCCCGATTTGACGATGCCTTCCTCGAGACTCCACGCTTCGCTGCGGGTTGCCTGGAAGTACAGGTCCGCGTAGTCGACGCGATGCGTGAAGATGTCGGCGATCGTGCGCGTCAGGAGGCTCTCGTCGAGGCCGTAGGGCGTGAGCAGGATGTCCTTCGCCAGCGCCAGGTTGCGGATGCCGGGTTCGATGATGTTCATGCGGATATCGGGGTTTCTCAAAAGGTTGTCGGGTGCCGTATCGGATGCGTATGGAACAGATGGTTCGCGCGGGCCGGGGTTTCAAGGGGGCGAGGCGGGGCAGCCGGTCAGCCGAGCACGCGGTGCCGCCACGCGGGCAGGCTCTGGCGCACGTCGGCGATGCGCTGCGGGTCGAGCGCGCCGATCACGACGCTCGCACCCTCGGGGCGCTCCGCGACGATCTCGCCCCACGGATCGACCAGCATGCTGTGGCCCCAGGTGCGCCGGCCGTTCTCGTGCTTGCCGCCCTGCGCGGCGGCGAGCACGTAGCACTGGTTCTCGACCGCCCGCGCGCGCAGCAGGGTCTCCCAGTGCGCGCGGCCGGTCGTATAGGTAAACGCCGACGGCACGACGACGAGCGCGCAGTCGCCCATCTTGCGGTACAGCTCCGGAAAGCGCAGATCGTAACAGACCGACAGTCCGACGCGGCCGAACGGCGCGTTGAACGTGACGACCGTGTCGCCGGGGCGGATCGTGCGCGCCTCGTCAAACGACTCGTCGCCCTTCTCGAAGCTGAACAGGTGGATCTTGTCGTAGCGCGCCGCTTCGCGGCCGTCCGGATCGAACACGAGCGTCGTGTTCAGCACGCGGTTCGGCTCCGGCGCCTTCAGCGGCAGCGTGCCGCCGATCACCCAGACGCCGTGGCGGCGCGCAGAGTCGGCAAGGAACTGCTGGATCGGGCCATCCCGGTAGGACTCGGCCAGCGCGAGCTTGTCGGTGTCCTGGTGGCCCATGAAGCAGAAGTACTCGGGCAGCAGCACGAGCTGCGCGCCTTCGCCGGCCGCTTCCGCGATCAGGCGGCGGGCCTCGGCGAGATTGCGCGCGACGTCCGGCGTGCTCACCATCTGCAGCGCGGCAACCCGGACGGGCGTGGCGGAAAGGGCGGGGTTGGTCATCGCGGAATCGGTTGCGTCATAAATGGGGTGCGGCCCGTGCGGCTCACGGGCTCGCCGTGCCGGGCGCGTCGCGGTTCATCTTACCCTGATCGCCCCGCACCCGCTCGATGTGCGGATGCGCCCACGAACCGTTGATCGTGTAGTCCATCGCGAACGCCCGCTGCAGCGTTTCGGACAGCGCGACGTTCGCGGCCAGCACCCCGACGCCGAGCAGCGGGTTGATGATCGCGGCCGCGATCGCCGCGGTGCCGGCGCCGATCTTCGGCGCGACGTGCGCTTGCAGGTCCTGCGTTTCCGCGCCGAGATCCACCGTGCCTTTCAGCGTGACCTTCGCGGGCGGCGTCGTCATCTCGAAATCGCCGATGTGCGCGATGCCGTTGGTGATCTGGCCGGTGCCCGTGATCTTCTCGAACGGCAGCCCCTTGCCGACCACGTCGCGGAAGTTGAGCGTCAGGAAGCGCGCGAGGCTCTGCAGGCTCAGCACGCCGAGCAGCTTCGCGGCGCCCGGGTCGACCTTCAGGATCTGGCCGTGCTCGAGGTCGAGCGCGAGATGGCCGTTCAGCGACGGGTAGTCGAGCGCCGTCGGGCCGCCGCGCCAGCCGACCTTGCCGGTCAGCGTGCCGTGGCCGTCCGCGATCGTGCGCGGCAGGCCGACGCGGTCGAGCAGCGCGCCGGCATTGTCGATGTCGAGCTTGAAATCGAACACGGTGCGGCGCGGCGCGTCCGCTTCGTCGCTGCCGCGCGCGAGCGCCCGGCGCGACGTGCGCCAGTTCGCGGTCGCGGTGAGCTTCGCCGCCGGGTTCGACAGCTCCAGCCGGTCGAGCTGCCAGACCGGCACGCCGTCTTCCTCGAGGTTGCGCGCGTTGACGACGAGGCGGCCGATGTCGTGGCCGCGCGCGACGACCTCGTCGACGATCAGGTCGATCGACGGCATCGGATGGTCGGCCGGCGTCGGCAGGTTCATCGCGCGGCCGACGAGATCGTGTTCGGCGCTCTGCGGAATCACGAGCTTCGCGAGCCGCGCGTTCAGCACGCCCGGGTCGTTGGGGTGGCTGCCCGGCGCCCACGACAGGTAGCCGGACACCTGGTTCGACGCGATGTTCGCCTGCCACAGCTCGTCGACGTGCGACGCGCCGACGATCACGTTCTCCCAGTTGCGCTTGAGCAGCTTCAGCGTGCCGAAGTGGAACGCGAAGCGCTTCGGCACGAAGCTGGCCAGGTCGACGCGCGTGGCGCCCGCCGGCGATTCCGGCGTGCGCCGCGGGTTGCGCAGCGAGCGTGCGAGGTCGAGCCATGCGTCGGCATCCAGCTCGTCGACGTCGACCGCCGCGCTCACGCCATCCTGCGGCACGTCGGGCATCCGGTGGATCCCCATCGCGCCGCGCACCGCGCGCAGCGGCTCGCCGGGCGTCGCGTCGAGCAGGTAGCTCGCAGCGATCGGCCCGAGCGTCAGGTCGGCGTGCTCGAGGCGCCGGCCGCCGGCCGCCGGCGCCGGCTGCAGCGTGAAGCTGAACGGCATCGGCTTGCCCGCGGGCTTCGCGAACGGCGCGGGGAAGTTCAGCGCGACGCCCGTCAGGTCGGAACGAGCCGTGATGTCGGGCGCGCGGCCCGGGGTGCCGCGCACGGTGATCCGGTACGGCGCGTCGCCGGCCACGTGCTCGAGCAGCGCGGCGGCCGGGCCGTGCAGGTTCAGCCCGCGCGCGGCGTCGAGCGCGAGCCGGCCGTCAACGTCGATCGCATACGGGCCGTGCGCCGTCAGGTTGCCGTTCGCGCGCACCGGGCCGCCGAGGAAGCGGCCGGAAAGATTGTCCAGCGCCGCGCCCGATTGCGTGAAGCGCACGCTGCCGCGCAGCGCGGACAGCGGCGGGACGCCTTCGGCCGACAGCGTGTTGCCGCCGAACGCGAGCGCGCCTTCGACGGTGGTGTGCTGGTGCACGGCATGCTGCGGAATCGTCAGCTTGAGCGCGAGCGTGGCCGGCCCCTGCGCGTCGATCTTCTCGCCGACGTGGCCGCTCATGCTGCCGAGCGAGCTGTTGTTCGCGTAGTCGACCAGGTCGGCGAGCGGGCCGTTCGCATGGCCCTCGATCACGAGCGGCGTCGTGGCCGGACGGCCGAGATCCGCGATCCGCCCGGTGACCTTGGTCAGCGCGACGCGCTTGTAGCGCGCGCGCTCGATGTCGAAGCGCAGCTTGTTCTGCTCGATCTCGAATACGCCGTCGATGCCGTCGAGCGCGGGCCACACGCTCTGCGTGCCGTTCGCGAGCTTGTGCGGCGGGAACGGCGTCGGCTCGAAGCGGCCACCGGTGAACGGCGCGACGATGCGGAAGACGCTGGCGTTGGGCTCGTGCTCGTACGGGAAGGTTTCGAGCGGGCCGCGCGCGACGATCGACGCGCCCTTGGCGACCTGCCCGGCCTGCAGCGCGTGGCCGAGATACTGGCGCAGGTGCTCGGACATGCCGGTCGGCAGGTAGCGCGGGATGCGCGCGACGGCGGCGCGCGCGAAGTCGGCGCGCAGGTCGAGCGAGCCGCGGCCGTGGCCGGGGTTCGAGTAGCTGCCCGACACCGCGATCTCGGCGTCCGGGTTCGACA
This sequence comes from Burkholderia pyrrocinia, assembly GCA_001527685.1. Taxonomy (GTDB): domain Bacteria; phylum Pseudomonadota; class Gammaproteobacteria; order Burkholderiales; family Burkholderiaceae; genus Burkholderia; species Burkholderia pyrrocinia_D. Next base: position 112,418 of record LOZU01000107.1, on the reverse strand, counting down.
CGAGCAGGTCGGGCACCGTCACGTCGACGCGCGCGTGTCTGTCGTCCGGCGCGGGGGTGACGACCCATTTCGCGTTGCCGCGCAGCCGGTCGAACGTGAGGCGCGGGTCGTCGAACTCGCCCGGCACCGTGACCGCGGCGTTGACCGTGTCGAAATGCGCGGTGCCGCCCGTCTCGTTCGCATCGACGCGGCCCCACAGGTTCTCGATGCCCGGCCAGCCGGCGCGCGGGTGGCCGCGCGCGGACAGCCCGGGCGGCGGCTCCTGCGCGGCGAAGCTGATGCCCTGCAGGTCGCCGAGGAAACGGTAGCGGATCACCGGCGCGGCGCCCGTGCGCTTCTCTTCGTCGGCGAGCTCGGCATGCGCGGGCTTCGCGCGCTCGACTTCGATGTGATAGTTCGACACCATCCCGCGCGGGTCGACCCGGATCAGCTCGTTGCGCAGGTGGGCTGGCAGCGGCAGCCCGCGGACGAACTCGCTGAGGATGCCGAGATCGACGCGGTCGCCGGTCACGCTGATCAGCTGCCCCTGCGCGGCGGACGGCACCCGGTAGCGCGCGGTGAGCGTCGCCATCCCGAGCGAGCGGGCGAGCGGCGTGCCGTCCGGCAGCGGCGGCTGGCCCAGCTCGGCGTGAAAGCGCGACAGGTGCAGCGTGTAGTCGTGGCCGGGGTCCATCGTCAGGTCCCAGCCGAAGCGGGCGATCGGCACGTCGAGCCGCGGCTGGGTCGGCCGCACGCGCAGCGCGACGTCGGCGCCCTGCAGCTTGCCGCCCGCCGAGCGCAGCCGGCCGTCGCGGAAGGTCGCCCAGATCGCGTTGTCGATCTGGCCCGCCTGCATCGTGAGCGGCATGTTCACGTAGCGGGCGAGGGTCGGCAGGTCGACCGGGCCGGTCGACAGGTACAAGTCGCCGGTCCAGTTCGCCGGCTTGCCGACCGGCGCGAGCGCCTTGTGGGTGAAGCGCGCGCGGAAATCCAGCGGGCCGCGCAGCAGCGTGCCGTTCGCGGGCGCCTGCAGTGCGACCCGGTGGACGCGGCTGTCGTTCAGCACCGCGAGCCGGATGCCGGACAGCGCGAGCTCCGGCGCGTCATGGCGCGCGTCGCGCCAGCGCAGCGTGCCGCCGCGCAGCACGATCGCCTCCTGGTTGAGCAGCCAGGTGCTGAACGTGTCGTTGCCGCCATGGGTGGTCGGCACGCCGATGCCGGCGATGGACAGCGCGCCGTCCGCGGTGCGCTCGACGACGAGGTCCGGCTGGTCGACGATCAGGCTCGACAGCGCGGGCTTCAGGCGCAGCAGCGACATCCACGACAGCGCGGCGCTCGCGTGCGGCACCGACAGCGCCACCCGGCCGTCGTGGCCGCGGATCGTCAGCCCGGCGACCTCGACGCCCGGCTGCATGCCGGACCAGTGGGGGGAAAGCTTGCCGATCGAAAGCTGCGCGTGGAGCCTGGTGGAAACGAAGCGCTCGATGTCGGGGCGGTAATCGTCGATACGGGGCAGCAGCACGTAGCGCAGCCCGAGGAAGGCGCCCGACGCGACGAAGTAGGTGCCAAGCCCGACCGCCAGCGTCACCTTGAACACACGGCGCAGCACCGGATGTTCATGCTTCGGATGTCCCGCATCGGGCACTGCAACGGCGGATTCCTGACGGTCGGACATGCGGCGGAAGGGCGACGGTATGGTAGCTTTGCGAACTGACGTTGAAATGTATCACACGGGTTCGTGCCGGCGGCCGTTGCGGCGGTGCGGCACGGGCTTCCCGGCGCGCGGCGGCGTGGCGGTCGCGCAGTCAATGCGATTCGCCCGGCCGCGCCGAGTTCCTTGCGCAAGGCCCGCTTCTCGATGACCGACGCTTCAGCCCTGATCAGCACGTCCTATTCCCGCTACCTCGCGCGCGCGGCTGCCGCGCGGCCCGCGCTCGCCGCGCACGTCGCCGCGTGGGCGGCCGCGCCGCTCGCCCGCGCCCAGCTCGACGCGCGGCTTACCGAGCTGCTCGCGCTGCCCGCCGGCGCGGCACCGACCGAGGACCAGTTCAAGCAGGCGCTGCGCCAGCTGCGCGCCGAGGTGTTCGGCGCGGTCGCCGAGCGCGACCTGCGCGGGCTCGCCGATGTCGCCGAGGTCACGGGCGCGATGACCGATCTCGCCGAGGTCGCGGTGCAGCGCGCGATCGCGCTGCTGTCGGCCGAACTCGAGGCGCTGTACGGCGAGCCGCGCGGCGCCGACGGCCAGCGCGTCGTGCTCGGCGTGGTCGGGATGGGCAAGCTCGGCGGGCGCGAGCTGAACGTGTCGTCCGACATCGACCTGATCTTCGTCTACGAGGACGACGGCGAAACGGCCGGCGGCGCCCGCGCGGCGCTGTCGACGCAGGAATACTTCACGCGGCTCGGCCGGCGCCTGATCGGCGTGTTGTCCGAGGTGACGGCCGACGGCTACGTGTTCCGGGTCGACATGCGGCTGCGCCCGAACGGCGATTCCGGCCCGCTCGTCTGCAGCCTCGGGATGCTCGAGGAATACTTCTACGTGCAGGGCCGCGAGTGGGAGCGCTACGCGTGGATCAAGGGGCGGCTCGTGTCGGAGGGCGAGAGCGACGCGGCCCGGCGGCTCGCGACGCAGCTCGACGCGATCGTCAAGCCGTTCGTCTACCGGCGGTATCTGGATTTCGGCGTGATCGGCGCGATTCGCTCGCTGCACCAGCAGATTCGCCAGGAGGCAGCGCGCCGCGCGTCGATGCGCCCGGACAAGGCCGACGACATCAAGCTCGGGCGCGGCGGGATCCGCGAGATCGAGTTCAGCGCGCAGGTGTTCCAGCTGATCCGCGGCGGCCAGGACGCCGGTTTCCGCGTGCGTCCGACGCTCGCGGTGCTCCGGCACGCGCAGGCGCGCGGGCTGATCGGCGACGACGTGCGGGCGCGGCTGACCGATGCGTACAACTTCCTGCGCACGCTCGAGCACCGGCTGCAATACCGCAACGACGCGCAAACCCATGCGATGCCGGTCGACGCCGATGAGCGCGCGGCGCTCGCCGCGTCGCTCGGCTTCGCCGACTATGCGGCGCTGATGGCGGTGCTCGACGGCCACCGGACCTTCGTCGAGGCGCAGTTCGACCTGATCTTCGCGGACAAGGCCAACGGCGGGCCCGGCTGCGGCGGCGCCGGCGCCGAGGACAGCGCGGCCGCCTGGATCTGGAGCGGCGCGCTCGCCGACGACGGCGCGGACGACGATACGCTGGCGGCCCGCCTCGCCAGCCTCGGCTTCGGCGATCCGGCCGCGGTGCTGGCGCGCCTGCGCGCGGTCTGGCGCTCGTCGCGCTACACGGGCCTCGCGGAAAAGAGCCGGCATCGCTTCGACAGCGTCGCGCAGCGTGCGCTCGAGGCGGCGCCGCGGATCGACGCCGCGCACCGCGACGACACCATCGTGCGGCTGTTCGACCTGCTCGAGACGGTGAGCCGGCGCGGCGTCTATCTGGCACTGCTGACCGAATACCCGGCGGCGCTCGACCGCGTGCTGTCGGTGCTCGGCGCGACGCGCTGGGGCGGCGGCTACCTGATCCGCCATCCGCAGCTGCTCGACGAGCTGCTCGACGACGAGGCGATCGCGAGCCCGTTCGACTGGCCCGCGTTCAAGGGGGCGCTGCGTGCGCGGCTCGCGGCGGCCGACGGCCCCGAGCAGCAGATGGACCTGCTGCGCCACGCGCAGCACGCGGAGGTGTTCCGCATCCTGCTGATCGATCTCGCGGGGCAGCTGTCGGTCGAGCATGTCAGCGACCGCCTGTCCGAGCTGGCCGACGCGGTGCTCGACGTGACGATCGAGGTCGTGTGGTCGCAGCTCGCGAAGCGCCACCGCGACGTGCCGAAGTTCGCGGTGATCGCGTACGGCAAGCTCGGCGGCAAGGAGCTCGGCTACGCATCCGATCTCGACCTGATCTTCCTGTACGACGACCCGGACGAGCGTTCCGCGGATGTCTACACGACCTTCACGCGGCGGCTGATCACGTGGCTGACGACGGCCACCGGCGCGGGCGCGCTGTTCGACATCGACCTGCGGCTGCGGCCGAATGGCGAGGCCGGGCTGCTCGTCACCGATCTCGACGCGTTCCGCCGCTACCAGCTGCGCGAGGGCGATGCGGCGAATACCGCGTGGGTCTGGGAGCACCAGGCGCTGACGCGGGCGCGCTACAGCGCCGGCGACGCGCAGATCGGCGCCGCGTTCGAGGCGATCCGTCAGCAGGTGCTGACGATGCCGCGCGACGCGGCCGTGCTCGCGAAGGAGATCGTCGACATGCGCGACAAGGTGTTCGCCGGCCACCCGAACCACGGCGAGCTGTTCGACCTGAAGCACGACCGCGGCGGGATGGTGGACATCGAGTTCATCGTCCAGTACTGGGTGCTGCTGCATGCGTCGCGCGATCCGGAACTGATTCGCAACACCGGCAACATCGCGCTGCTGCGCGAGGTCGCGCGCTTCGGGCTGATGAGCGAGGCGGAAGCCGAGCGCGTCGGCGCGGCCTACCGTACGTACCGGAAGCTGCAGCACAAGCTGCGGCTCGACGGGATGGAGAAGGCGCGGGTCGATCCGTCGGTCGTCGCCGACGAGCGGGCGGCAGTGGCCGCGCTGTGGACACGGGTGTTCGGCGGCATGTGACGGCATGCGGGGCCGCGCGCGCGGCCGGTGCCGAACAATGCGGCTTTTCGTTTGTCAGGCGCCTGGCAGCTCGCACGGGCGCCGCGCGTTCACGCGGCGAGCATTTCCTTCGCGTGCTTGCGCGTCGTCGCGGTGATCTCGAGCCCGCCGAGCATCCGCGCGACTTCCTCGACGCGGCTCGCCCGGTCGAGCGGGACGACCGTCGACACGGTGCCGCCTCGGGCATCCGCGCCTTTCGCGACCTGGAAGTGCTGGTCGCCGCGCGCCGCGACTTGCGGCAGGTGGGTCACGCACAGGACCTGCCGGTCGCGTCCGAGCTGGTGCAGCAGCCGGCCGACCACTTCGGCGACGCCGCCGCCGATCCCGGTGTCGACTTCGTCGAAGATCAGCGTCGGCGTCGGGCTCGCGGCGCTCGCGATCACCGCGAGCGCGAGGCTGATCCGCGCGAGTTCGCCGCCCGACGCGACCTTCGCGAGCGGCCGCAGCGGCACGCCCGGATGGCCGGCCACGCGGAATTCGACCTGCTCCAGGCCGTGCGGGCCGCCGTCGGCGAGCGGCACGAGCGCCACCTCGAAGCTGCCGCCCGCCATCGACAGTTCCTGCATGCCGGCGGTCACGGCCGTGCCGAGCGCCTTGGCTGCCTGCGCGCGCGCCTTCGACAGGCGCTTCGCGTCGGCGAGATACGCGTCCCATGCCTTGGCCTGCGCCGCGTGCAGCGCGCCGAGGTCGGCCGCCGCGTCGAGCGCGGCAAGCTGCGCGCGCCGCGCCGCGTGCTCCTCGTGCAGCGTGTCGGGCGGCAGGCGGAACTTGCGGGCGGTCGAGTGCAGCGCGTCGACGCGCGTTTCGACCTGCGCGAGCCGGGCCGGGTCGAGGTCGAGACGCTGTGCGTAGTGCGACAGCGAGTAGACCGCTTCCTGCAGCTGGATTTCGGCCGGCTCGAGCGACGCGAGCGCGTCGCCGAGCGCCGGATCGTAGTCGGCGAGGCTGCGCAGCTTCGAGACGATCGCGCCGAGCTGCGCGAGCATCGCGTCGTCGGCCTCGGACAGCGCGTTGAGCGCGCCCTGCACGCCGTCGATCAGGTTCGCGGAATGCGACAGGCGCTTGTGCTCGGCATTGACCTCTTCCCATTCGCCGGGCTGCGGCGCGAGCTTGTCGAGCTCGGCGAGCTGCCACGCGAGCTTTTCGCGTTCGAGCTGCAGCTCGCGCTCGTGCGCCTGCGCCGTCTCGATCGCCTGGGTCGCGTCGCGCCATACGCGCCATGCGCGGGCAACGTTGGCGGCGTCGGCGACGAGCCCCGCATGGGTGTCGAACAGCTCGCGCTGCGCGTCCGGCCGCATCAGCAGCTGGTGCGCATGCTGGCCGTGGATGTCGACGAGCATCTCGCCGAGCTCGCGCAGCTGCGCGAGCGTTGCGCTGGTGCCGTTGATGAACGCGCGCGAGCGGCCGTTCGCGTCGATCACGCGGCGCAGCATCACGGTGTCCTCGGCGTCGAACGCGTGCTCGTCGAGCCAGCGCGCGACGCGGTCGTACGGCGTGAATTCGGCGGTGATGTCGGCGCGGCTGCAGCCGGTGCGCACGACGCTCGCGTCGGCGCGCTCGCCGAGCGCCAGCGCGAGCGCGTCGATCAGGATCGATTTGCCGGCGCCGGTTTCGCCGGAGAAAACGGTAAAGCCGCTGTCGAATTCGAGGTCGAGCGCGGCGACGATGACGAAGTCGCGGATCGAGAGGTGACGGAGCATGGTGTCGGGCGGTGGGGCGTCAGGACGCCGTGTCGTCGTCTTCGTTCGAAGGATGTTCGTTCCAGTGCAGCTTCTTGCGCAGCGTCGCGTAGTAGCTGTAGCCGATCGGGTGCAGGAACGGTACCGTGTGCTTCGAGCGGCGCACCTCGATCGTGTCGTTCAGCTCGAGCGCGGTGAACGACTGCATGTCGAAGTTCACGTTGACGTCGCGCCCGGCGACGATCTGGATCGCGATCTTGGTGTCGTCCGGCAGCACGATCGGCCGGTTCGACAGCGCGTGCGGCGCGATCGGCACGAGCACGATGCCCTGGAGCTGCGGATGCAGGATCGGCCCGGCCGACGACAGCGCGTACGCGGTCGAGCCGGTCGGCGTCGCGACGATCAGGCCGTCCGAACGCTGGTTGTACATGAACCGGCCGTCCACCGACGCGCGCAACTCGACCATCCCGGAAAAGCCGCTGCGGTTCACGACGACGTCGTTGAACGCGAGCGCGTGGTAGATCGGTTCGCCGTTGCGCATGATCCGGGCCTCGAGCAGCGAGCGCTCCTCGCGCTCGAACTTGCCCGCCAGCATCACGGGGACGAGCGCCTGCATGTCGGCCGCCGCGATGTCGGTGATGAAGCCGAGCCGCCCGTGGTTGATCCCGATCAGCGGCGTCTTGTAGGGCGCAAGCTGCCGGCCGATGCCGAGCATCGTGCCGTCGCCGCCCAGCACGACCGCCACGTCGGCGCGCGCCCCGATTTCGGCGGGGGTGAGCGCCGGGTAGCCGGCAATGCCGATCTCGCGCGCGGTGTCGGCTTCGAAGACCACCTCGAAACCCCGCTTCGCGATGCAGGCGGCCAGCGTGGCGAGCGGCTCGGCGATCCCGGGCGTGTTGCTCCGGCCGACGAGCGCAACAGTATTGAACTGATTACCGGTTTTCATGCCGGCATTACACCATAGCTCGTTGACGAAAAGAACCGTCCGCGGCCCGGGGCGCCGCAGCGGGGCTGCCCGGGTGCCGGTTGCGGCCACTCGCCGCAGCCGCGCGGTTGCGCTAAAATTTTCCACCATGCTAGATCCTCGCGCACGAACCCTCCTGAAAACCCTGATCGAACGGTATATCGCCGACGGTCAGCCGGTCGGATCGCGCACGTTGTCTCGTTACTCCGGGCTGGAGCTGAGCCCGGCGACGATCCGCAACGTGATGTCCGACCTGGAGGAGCTCGGCCTCGTGTCGAGCCCGCACACGTCGGCCGGCCGCGTGCCGACCCCGCGCGGCTATCGCCTGTTCGTCGACACGATGCTGACGGTCGAGGCGCCGATCGACGCCGACGCGGTCGCCCGCCAGGTGCAGACCACGCTGCAGGCCGGCGAGCCGCAGCAGAAGGTGGTCGCGGCCGCGGCGAGCGTGCTGTCGAACCTGTCGCAGTTCGCGGGCGTCGTGCTGACGCCGCGCCGCAGCCACGTGTTCAAGCAGATCGAGTTCATGCGCCTGTCCGACAAGCGCATCCTGCTCATCATCGTCACGCCCGAGGGCGACGTGCAGAACCGCATGCTCGCGACCCCGCGCGACTATTCGCCGTCGCAGCTGACCGAGGCGTCCAACTACATCAACGCGCACTTCGCCGGCCTGTCGTTCGACGACGTGCGGCGCCGCCTGCGCGACGAGATCGACCAGCTGCGCGGCGACATGACTGCGCTGATGCACGCGGCCGTGACCGCGAGCACCGAGGTGCCGGACACCGAGGACACCGTGCTGATCTCCGGCGAGCGCAACCTGCTCGAGGTGGCGGACCTGTCGTCCGACATGGCGCGGCTGCGCAAGCTGTTCGACGTGTTCGACCACAAGACCGGCCTCCTGCAATTGCTCGACGTGTCGAGCCACGCCCAGGGCGTGCAGATCTTCATCGGCGGCGAATCGACGCTCGTGCCGATCGAGGAAATGAGCGTGGTCACCGCGCCCTACGAGGTGAACGGCAAGATCGTCGGCACGCTCGGCGTGATCGGCCCGACCCGCATGGCGTACAACCGCGTGATCCCGATCGTCGACATCACCGCGCGCCTGCTGTCGCTCACGCTCAGCCAGCAATAGCCGCCGATCCGGTCCCGTTATCGTGCCGCGGCGCGCGGCGCGCCGCAATCGGCCGAACGGCCAGTCACCCCGTCAGGGACGGCCCGCTATAATTGAAGGCCGTCCGGTTTCGTGCCCCGAGCACGTCGTTATTCATGCGCTTCGATCTTGAGCCGCCATCGAGCGTCGCGGCCGCCCATCGCATCGCGGTGCTGCTGATCAATCTCGGCACGCCCGATGCGCCGACGCCGCGCGCCGTGCGCCGCTATCTCGCCGAATTCCTGTCGGATCCCCGCGTGGTGGAAATCCCGCAGGCGCTCTGGCAGATCCTGCTGCGCACGGTCATCCTGCCGCTGCGCGGCCGCGCGTCCGCGAAGAAGTACGCGGCCGTCTGGATGCCGGAGGGCTCGCCGCTGCGCGTCCATACCGAGCGCCAGGTCGATGGCGTGCGCCACCTGCTCGTGTCGAACGGCTACCACGTGATGGTCGACTACGCGATGCGCTACGGCAGCCCGGGCATTGCGAAGGTGCTCGCGCAGCTCAAGCGGGCCGGTGCCGAGCGCGTGCTGCTGATGCCGATGTATCCGCAATATTCCGCGTCGACCACGGCGACGGCGTTCGACGCCGCGTTCGGCGCGCTCGCGCGCATGCGCAACCAACCGGAAGTCCGCACCGTGCGCCATTACGCCGATCACCCGGCGTACATCCATGCGCTCGCCGAGCAGGTGCGGCAGTACTGGGCGCAGCACGGCCGGCCCGATTTCGCGGCCGGCGACAAGCTGGTGCTGAGCTTCCACGGCGTGCCGAAACGCACGCTCGATCTCGGCGATCCCTATCACGACCAATGCCAGCAGACGGCCGCGCTGCTGATGACGGCGCTCGGCCTGTCGACGCTCGAGTGCCGCGTCACGTTCCAGTCGCGCTTCGGCAGGGCCGAATGGCTGCAGCCGTACACGGCGCCGACGCTGCGGGAGCTCGGCGAGGCCGGCGTGCGGCGCGCGGATGTGTTCTGTCCCGGCTTCACCGCCGACTGCCTCGAGACGATCGAGGAGATCGGCATGGAAGTGCGCGACGAATTCATCGCCGGCGGCGGCAAGGCGTTCCATCGCATTCCGTGCCTGAACGGCGCGCACGCGTGGATCGGCGCGCTCGGCGAGATCGTCGCGGAAAATCTGCAGGGCTGGCCGGTCAAGGCGGCGCAGCCTGAAACGGTGAACTGAAGCGATGAACTACAGGATTTCCACCGAACCGGGCGCGAAACTGCGCATCGACAAATGGCTGTGGGCCGCGCGGTTCTTCAAGACCCGCTCGCTCGCGGCCGATGCGGTCGACAAGGGCCGGGTGCGGATCGGCGGGGCGCCGGTCAAGCCGGCCAAGGAAGTGCGTGTGGGCGACCAGGTCGAGATTGCGATCGACGGCATCGTCTGGCACATTGCCGTGCTGGGCGTATGCGACGTGCGCGGGCCCGCGAGCGTCGCGCAGACGCTTTATGCGGAGTCCGAAGACGGGCGGGCCGAGCGGCTCGCCGAACAGGAGCGCCGCCGCATGTTCCGCGAGCCGTCAGCCCAGCTGCACGGCCGGCCGACCAAGCGCGACCGCCGCATCATCGACAGATTTTCTGGTGGGGACTGAACATCTGGTCGAACGTCGCGCGCGCGCTTCCGTATTCGGTCGTGCGGTCGGTGACCGCCCCGGACAGGCAGATGGTGGTGGTGCCAGCGACGAGTACCAGCGCGACCACCGAGATGGCAAAGGTCAGTTTCACGGTACTCCCCTCGAGAAGACGGGTGAAAACGGCGCCAGATGGATGTCAGGCAATGGTCAGCTAGGGTTAACGAGCCTCTCCGATGCCTGAGCTGCAGTGTAGTTCAGCGTCAGGAGGCGGGCTAGTACTTGTCCGGTAAGCGTTGTTACAGGCCGTTTCGCGCGATCGGGCGGTTGCTTCGCGACGCTTCGGAATGCGTTCGAATAACCCTCTTGAAATTGCAGTTTTCACCTCTATCTGCACCAGCAATGTGCGGTGCCGCCGGACTTTCGTCTGACGGTTGCCGATTTGGCTTCAACCTCTAATCGACTTTCAGCGACATGGAAAACACGCAAGAGAACCCGGCTACCCAATCGGCCGAAGACATCGGTAGCGAGACGCAGGGCGCGCAAGGCGCCGCGCCGGCAGCCGAAGCCGCCGACGCGGCGCTTGCCGAGGCTCAGGCCAAGGTCGCCGAGCTGCAGGAGAGCTTCCTGCGGGCGAAGGCCGAAACCGAGAACGTGCGCCGCCGCGCGCAGGATGACGTCGCGAAGGCGCACAAGTTCGCGATCGAAAGCTTTGCCGAGCACCTGCTGCCGGTGCTGGACAGCCTCGAGGCCGCCGTCGGCGACACGTCCGGCGATCTCGCGAAGGTGCGCGAAGGCGTCGAGCTGACGCTGCGCCAGCTGACGAGCGCGCTCGAGAAGGGCCGTGTTGCCGCGATCAACCCGGTCGGCGAGAAGTTCGATCCGCACCAGCACCAGGCGATCTCGATGGTGCCGGCCGAGCAGGAGCCGAACACCGTCGTCGCGGTGCTGCAAAAGGGCTACATGATCGCCGACCGCGTGCTGCGTCCGGCGCTCGTCACGGTCGCGCAGCCGAAGTAAGGCCGCCGCGATGGCCGCCGTCGGCGTCGATCCGGCCGCGTTCGATGCATTCGGGATGCAGGCGCTGTCCGCCGACACGTTCGACGCCGGCCTCGCCGGCGCGGGCGACGCGCTTGCCGTGGTGTTCTTCTGGGGCGTCGACTGCTTCAATTGCGAGATCGCGAAGAAGGCGATGCTCGCGCAGCCGGACGCGATCCATGCGCTGGGCCTGAAATGGTTCCATGGCAACGTGTACGAACACCGCGAGCTGGGGCGCCGCTTCGCACTGCATGGCGTGCCGACGTGGTTGTTCTTTCACCGCGGCAGGCGGCTCGGCCGCGCGACGGGGTGGCATGGCCTCGCGCAGTTCCAGGCGGCGGTGTCGGCCGCACGCGCGAAGATCGCCGCGGCGGGCGGCGATCCGGCGGCGGGCGACTCCGCGGCCGGCGATCCGGTGGCGCGCGGCGATTGAAAAAATTTAATATCCGCATCGCCTGTCGGGTCTTGAAAACGCTGCCGACGGACGCATTTCGGGAACAGAGTTGAATTCGGCGCGCGAAACCGCCCAAAAGAGCGGGGTTTCGCGCAGCAATCAAGGATTTCTGGAGATTAGGAAAACATGGGAAAGATCATCGGTATTGACCTCGGCACCACGAACTCGTGCGTCGCGATCATGGAAGGCAACCAGGTCAAGGTCATCGAGAACTCGGAAGGCGCACGCACCACGCCGTCGATCATCGCCTACATGGACGACAACGAAGTGCTCGTCGGCGCGCCGGCCAAGCGTCAGTCGGTGACGAACCCGAAGAACACGCTGTTCGCCGTGAAGCGCCTGATCGGCCGCCGCTTCGAAGAGAAGGAAGTGCAGAAGGACATCGGCCTGATGCCGTACGCGATCGTCAAGGCGGACAACGGCGACGCGTGGGTCGAAGCGCACGGCGAGAAGCTGGCGCCGCCGCAAGTGTCGGCGGAAGTGCTGCGCAAGATGAAGAAGACGGCCGAAGACTACCTCGGCGAGCCGGTCACGGAAGCCGTGATCACGGTGCCGGCGTACTTCAACGACAGCCAGCGCCAGGCAACCAAGGACGCGGGCCGCATCGCGGGCCTCGAAGTCAAGCGGATCATCAACGAGCCGACCGCGGCCGCGCTCGCGTTCGGTCTCGACAAGGTCGAGAAGGGCGACCGCAAGATCGCCGTGTATGACCTCGGCGGCGGCACGTTCGACGTGTCGATCATCGAGATCGCGGACGTCGACGGCGAAATGCAGTTCGAAGTGCTGTCGACCAACGGCGATACGTTCCTCGGCGGCGAGGATTTCGACCAGCGCATCATCGATTACATCATCGGCGAGTTCAAGAAGGAGCAGGGCGTCGACCTGTCGAAGGACGTGCTCGCGCTGCAGCGCCTGAAGGAAGCCGCCGAAAAGGCGAAGATCGAGCTGTCGTCGGGCCAGCAGACCGAAATCAACCTGCCGTACATCACGGCGGACGCATCGGGCCCGAAGCACTTGAACCTGAAGATCACCCGCGCGAAGCTGGAAGCGCTGGTCGAGGATCTGGTCGAGCGCACGATCGAGCCGTGCCGCATCGCGATCAAGGATGCGGGCGTCAAGGTGTCGGACATCGACGACGTGATCCTGGTCGGCGGCCAGACCCGCATGCCGAAGGTCCTGGAGAAGGTGAAGGAGTTCTTCGGCAAGGATCCGCGCCGTGACGTGAACCCGGACGAAGCCGTCGCGGTTGGCGCGGCGATCCAGGGCCAGGTGCTGTCGGGCGACCGCAAGGACGTGCTGCTGCTCGACGTGACCCCGCTGTCGCTCGGCATCGAGACGCTCGGCGGCGTGATGACGAAGATGATCAACAAGAACACGACGATCCCGACGAAGCACGCGCAAGTGTATTCGACGGCGGACGACAACCAGGGCGCCGTGACGATCAAGGTGTTCCAGGGCGAGCGCGAAATGGCGGCCGGCAACAAGCTGCTGGGCGAGTTCAACCTGGAAGGCATCCCGCCCGCACCGCGCGGTGTGCCGCAGATCGAAGTGACCTTCGACATCGACGCGAACGGCATCCTGCACGTCGGCGCGAAGGACAAGGCGACCGGCAAGGAAAACAAGATCACGATCAAGGCGAACTCGGGCCTGTCCGAAGCCGAGATCGACCAGATGATCAAGGACGCGGAAGCGAACGCGGCGGAAGATCACAAGCTGCGCGAGCTGGCCGATTCGCGCAACCAGGGCGACGCGCTGGTCCACAGCACCAAGAAGGCGCTGACCGAGTACGGCGACAAGCTGGACGCGGGCGAGAAGGAGAAGATCGAAGCCGCGCTGAAGGAGCTCGAGGAAGTGTTGAAGAACACCGCGAGCGACAAGGCTGCGATCGATGCGAAGGTCGAAGCGGTGGCAACGGCGTCGCAGAAGCTGGGCGAGAAGATGTACGCCGACATGCAGGCCCAGCAAGCAGGTGCGGCCGGCGCGGCGGGTGCAGCGGAAGGCGCGGCCCACGCGGGCGGTGCGCAGCAGGCTGCGGACGACGTCGTCGACGCCGAGTTCAAGGAAGTGAAGAAGGACTGAGCCGGGTTGCGACAGCACCTACGCCGCGCGCGACGTCGCGCGCGGCGCGGCTGACAAAGCGGTCTGTCTTTCCTTGCGGATGGCCGGATCGACTCTACGCCTGGCGGGCTTCGCGGCCCTCCGGGCACATTTGTTTTTTGGCGGGCGCTGCGTACGCCGTCCCCGGACGGGTGCCGCAACGCCAGACGAGTCGCGAGACTTTACTGCGAGCGAAAGGAGCCGCCGCGTGCATGAGGCGCGGACGGCAGTGAATCGATATGGCGAAACGGGATTACTACGAGGTTCTGGGCGTCGCGAAGAACGCGAGCGACGACGAAATCAAGAAGGCATATCGCAAGCTTGCGATGAAGTATCACCCTGACCGCAATCCGGACAACAAGGATGCGGAAGAGCATTTCAAGGAGGCGAAGGAAGCCTACGAAATGCTGTCGGACAGCCAGAAGCGGGCCGCGTACGACCAGTACGGCCACGCCGGTGTCGATCCGAACATGGGCGGTGCGGGTGCACAGGGCTTCGGCGGCTTCGCGGATGCGTTCGGCGACATCTTCGGCGACATCTTCGGCCAGGCCGCGGGCGGCCGCGGCGGCCGGGCCGGCCCGCAGGTGTATCGCGGTGCGGACCTGCGCTACAGCATGGAAATCACGCTCGAGCAGGCCGCGCACGGCTACGACACGCAGATCCGCGTGCCGAGCTGGGTGTCGTGCGAGATCTGTCACGGCTCGGGCGCGAAGCCGGGCACCAAGCCCGAGACCTGCCCGACCTGCCATGGCCAGGGCACGGTGCGCATGTCGCAGGGCTTCTTCAGCATCCAGCAGACCTGCCCGAAGTGTCACGGCAGCGGCACCTACATCCCGGAGCCGTGCGCGCACTGCCACGGGTCGGGCAAGGTGAAGGAAACCAAGACGCTCGAAGTGAAGATCCCGGCGGGCATCGACGACGGCATGCGGATCCGCTCGGCCGGCAACGGCGAGCCGGGCATCAACGGCGGGCCGCCGGGCGACCTGTACGTCGAGATCCACATCAAGCCGCACGCGGTGTTCGAGCGTGACGGCGACGACCTGCATTGCCAGATGCCGATCCCGTTCACGACCGCTGCGCTCGGCGGCGAGATCGAGGTGCCGACGCTGGCCGGCCGCGCGACGTTCCCGGTGCCGGAAGGCACGCAGTCGGGCAAGACGTTCCGCCTGCGCGGCAAGGGCATCAAGGGGCTGCGTGCGAGCATCGCGGGCGATCTGTACGTGCACGTGCAGGTCGAGACGCCGGTGAAGCTGACCGACCAGCAGCGCGATCTGCTGAAGCAGTTCGAGAAGTCGCTGGCGGAAGGCGGTGCGCGTCACAGCCCGCAGAGCAAGAGCTGGTTCGACCGGGTGAAGAGCTTCTTCGAGTAACGGCATGACTGATGGCAGCGAGAGCGCGGCGTTCGCGCTCTTGGATGATTGCGACTCGACCGCATCCGCGCGGTCGAGTCGCTTGTATACGGGATTCGTGCGCGAGCGGGTGTGCGCCGATCCCGCGCAGCTCGACGACGTCGATGCGGCGCTCGCGCAGGATTTGCGCGACGGGCTGCACGCGGTCGTCGTCGGCGATTACGAATTCGGTCGCAACCTGCAATGGGCGCAGCCGGGCGAAGCCCCGCTGCGCTTTTTGCTGTTTGCGCGCTGCGCGCGCCTGTCGCGCGACGAAGTCGACGCGTGGCTCGCGCAACGCGACGGCGGCACGGCGTCGCCGTCGATCGCGGGCGTCGCGCATGTGACGAAGAGCGTGGCGCGCGACGCGTTCGACGCGGCGATCGCCGCCGTGCACGACGCGCTGCGCGCGGGCGACTCGTATCAGGTCAACTACACCTACCGGCTGCATTTCGACGCGTTCGGCACGCCGCTCGCGCTGTACCGGCGCCTGCGCGCGCGCCAGCCGGTGCGCTACGGCGCGCTGATCGCGCTGCCGGGCGGTGCGTGGGTCGTGTCGTGCTCGCCCGAGCTGTTCGTCGAGAAGCACGGCGACGTGCTGCGCGCGCGGCCGATGAAGGGCACCGCGCCGCGCTCGGACGACCCGCGGCGCGATGCCGAGGCGGCCGCGTTCCTTGCGAGCGATCCGAAGAACCGCGCCGAAAACGTGATGATCGTCGACCTGCTGCGCAACGACCTGTCGCGGATCGCCCGCACGGGAACCGTCAAGGTGCCGGCGCTGTTCTCGGTCGAGCCGTATGCGTCGGTGTGGCAGATGACGTCGACGGTCGACGCAGGATGGCGCGACGACACGACGTTTGCCGGCATGCTGCGCGCGCTGTTTCCGTGCGGGTCGATCACCGGCGCGCCGAAATACAAGACGATGCAGCTGATCGACGCGATCGAGTCGACGCCGCGCGGCCTCTATACGGGCACGATCGGCTGGCTCGACGCACCAGAGGCACGCTGCTCCGGCGGGGAACCGGACGGCACGCCGCGCTGCGGCGATTTCTGCCTGTCGGTCGCGATCCGCACGCTGACGCTCGATGCGGCCGCGGCATCCGGCCGGCGCACGGGCACGATGGGCGTCGGCGCGGGCATCGTGCTCGACAGCGTCGCGGCCGACGAATATGCGGAGTGCGAATTGAAAGCGCGATTCCTGACCGATGCCGATCCCGGCTTCCAGCTGTTCGAAACGACCTGCGCAACGCGCGCGGACGGCATCCGCCATCTCGACCGTCACGTCGCACGGCTGCAGCGCAGCGCGGACGCGTTCGGCTTCCGCTTCGACGCGGGGGCGCTGCGCGGCGAGATCGACGCGCGCTGTGCGGCGCTCGACGGCGACGGGCCATACCGGATGAAGCTGGCGCTGGCGAAGGACGGCGCGCTCGAGATCGCGGCGGCGCCGCTCAAGCCGCTGCCGGCCGGGCCGGCGGGCGTGCTGCTCGCGGCCGATCACGGTTTCGCGCCGACGCACGCGGACGATGCGCTGCTGCTGCACAAGACGACCCGTCGCGCCGACTACGATCGCGCATGGCAGGCCGCCGAGGCGCTCGGCTGTTTCGACATGCTGTTCGTCAATACGCGCGGCGAAGTGACGGAGGGCGGGCGCTCGAACCTGTTCGTGAAGCTCGACGGCCAATGGGTGACGCCGCCGCTGTCGTGCGGCGTGCTGCCGGGCGTGATGCGCGGCGTGCTGCTCGACGATCCGTCGTTCGGCGCGACGGAGCGCGTCGTCACGCGTGACGACCTGGCGCGCGCGCAGGCGCTGCTGCTGACCAACGCGTTGCGTGGCGCAATCGACGCGGTACTGAAGTAACCTGGGCAGATCGGCATGCGCTGCCGATCGACCGGTGCAGGCCTCGTGCGCAGCGCGCTGAAGCGAGGCCGCAAAAAAACGCGGCGCCCTTTGCGGGGCGCCGCGTTTTTTCATGTCCGCGCGCCGGCGGCACCGCGTCAGAACGTATGTTCCGGCCCGGGGAACGAACCGTCCTTCACCGCGCGCACGTACGCATCGACGGCCGCGTGGATGCTCGGCTGGCCCTGCATGAAATCCTTCACGAAGCGCGGCCGCTTGCCGGGGAAGATGCCGAGCATGTCGTGCAGCACCAGCACCTGGCCCGTGCAGTCCGCGCCCGCGCCGATGCCGATCGTCGGCACGCGCAGCATCTGCGTGACTTCGGAGGCGACCAGCATCGGGACGGCCTCGAGCAGCACGATCTGCGCGCCGGCGGCCTCGAGCGCGCGCGCGTCGCGCAGCAGCTGCGCGGCGCCGGCCTCGGTCTTGCCCTGCACCTTGAAGCCGCCGAACGCGTGCACCGACTGCGGCGTGAGGCCGATGTGCGCGCACACGGGCACCGCGCGCTCGACCAGGAAGCGCACGGTGTCGGCGAGCCATTCGCCGCCTTCGAGCTTGACCATCTGCGCGCCCGCGCGCATCAGCTTGACGGAGCTGGCGAAGGCGTCGGCCGGCGTGCCGTACGTGCCGAACGGCAAATCCGCCATGATCAGCGCGCGCGGCTGCGCGCGTGCGACGCAGGCCGTATGATACGCGACGTCGTCGAGCGTGACGGGCAGGGTGGTGGTGTGGCCTTGCAGCACGTTGCCGAGCGAATCGCCGATCAGGAGGACGTCGGCGCCCGCGCGGTCGAGCAGCGCGGCGAAGCTCGCGTCGTAGCAGGTCAGCATCGCGATCTTCTCGCCGGCGTCGCGCATCGCCTGCAGCTTCGGCACCGTCACGGCAGGCCGGCTCGATTCCTGGAGATAGGTCATGGGAATTCCGGTTCGATGGGTAGAAAAGCGGCGAGACGCGTCAGCGTGTCGTCTCGCCCTTGACGAAGAACTCCTTGCGGCCGCGCATCGTCTCGATGCGCTCGATCAGCAAGGCGAGATCCTCGGGAGAGTCCAGCGGGTTCAGGTGCTCCGCCGCGACCGTCAGCACCGGTGTGCGGTCGTAGTGATAGAAGAATTCGTTGTACGCGTCGACGAGCGAGCGCAGGTACGCATCGCTGATCTGCAGCTCCATCGGCAGGCCGCGCTTCTGGATTCGCGCGAACAGCACCTCGGGGCTCGCCTGCAGGTACACGACGAGGTCGGGCGCGGGCGCCTGCTGGGCATCGACGTGCGCGGCGAGCGCGCGGTAGAGCTGCCATTCGTCGTCGGGCAGGTTCAGCCGCGCGAAGATCTCGTTCTTCTGCGGCATGAAATCGGCGGCCACCGGGCGGCCGGTTTCGAGCGCCGCGGCCAGTTCGCGCGCCTGCTGCGCGCGCTGCAGCGCGAACGACAGCTGGGCCGGCAGCGCATAGCGCGCGGTGTCGCGATAGAAGCGCTCGAGAAACGGGTTGTCCTGCGGGCGCTCGAGCAGCGTCTGCATCGACCAGCGCTCGGCGAGCAGGCGGGCGAGCGTCGTCTTGCCGACGCCGATCGGGCCTTCGATCACGAGATAGCGATGCGGCGCGCGCAAGTCCGGCGCGGTAACGGTCAACGGGGTAGGGTTCATCGGCAGCGGGTCTTGTCGGCGCCGTCGCCGGCGGCGGCGAGCGCCTTCTGTATCAGGCACTGGCAGGTCTGGACCTTCTCGATGCGCTGGCCCGCGACCGCGGCGAGGAACGCCTGCGCGCGGCCGCGCGCCGGGATGTCGAGCGCCGGATCGATCTCGACGAGCGGCACCAGCGCGAACGCGCGGTCGGTCAGGCGAGGGTGCGGCACGATCAGGTCGGGTTCGTCGATCGAATCGGCGCCGAACAGCAGGATGTCGACGTCGAGCGTGCGGGGGGCATTGCGGTACGGGCGTTCGCGCCCGAAGTGATGTTCGATCTGCTGGCAGAGGGCGAGCAGGTCGCGCGCGGCGAGCGTGGTGTCGATCTTGACGACGCAGTTGTAGTAGTCGTCGCCCCCGGCGTCGACCGGGGCCGTGCGATACAGGCTCGACTTGTCGAGAATCGAGATGGTGCGCTGCTGGGCAAGACACACCACCGCGTCCTTCAAAGTCTGGCGCGCATCGCCGAGATTCGCCCCCAGTCCGAGATATGCAACCGTCATGGCATCACTTCCTACGTCGTTCGCCGGCGCGCGCGTCAGTCTTCGGAACCGCCCGGCACATCCGGCGCCTGCGCGGCGCCGTCGTCCGCCTGGCGATTCCTCGCACCGCCGCGGCGGCGCCGCTTGCGGGGCGATTTTTCCTTCGAGCCGCCCTGCGTGAGCAAGGCCTCGCGCGCGGCCGCGTCGCCTTCGATGAAATCCGTCCACCACTGCCCGACGTCCTGGTCCAGCTCGCCGGATTCGCAGCGTAACAGGAGGAAATCATACCCCGCTCTAAATCTTTGGTGTTCCAGCAGGCGCATCGCGCTGCGGCCGGAGCGCTTCTCGAGGCGCAGCTGCAGGCCCCAGATCTCGCGCATGTCGGCCGAGTAGCGCTTGTGGATCGCGAGCTTCTCGGTCTGCATGTCGAGCACATCGTCCATCGCGCGATGCAGCGCGGGCACCGGGAACTCGCCTTCGGCCGAGTATTGCTCGAAGCGCTGGCGCATGTCGTGCCACAGCAGCGTCGCGAACAGGAAGCCCGGCGACACCGGCTTGCCGGCGCGCACGCGCGCGTCGGTGTTGTTCAGCGCGAGGGTGATGAACTTCTCGCCCTGCGGCTGTTCGAGCACGACGTCGAGCAGTGGCAGCAGCCCGTGGTGCAGGCCTTCCTTGCGCAGCTGCTTCAGGCACGCGAGCGCATGGCCGGACAGCAGCAGCTTCAGCATCTCGTCGAACAGGCGTGCGGCGGGCACGTTGTTGATCAGGTCGGCGAGCGCGTTGATCGGTTCGCGCGTGTGCGGCTCGATGTCGAAGCCGAGCTTCGCCGCGAAGCGCACGACGCGCAGCATCCGCACCGGATCCTCGCGGTAGCGCGTGGCCGGATCGCCGATCATCCGCAGCAGGCGGGCGCGCATGTCGGCCATCCCGTCGTGGTAGTCGAGCACCGTCTGCGTCGACGGGTCGTAGTACATCGCGTTGATCGTGAAGTCGCGGCGCGCGGCGTCCTCGTGCTGCTCGCCCCACACGTTGTCGCGCAGCACGCGGCCGCTCGCGTCCACCGCATGCGTACGGCGGTCGAGCTCGTCGCGCTTCAGGCGCTTCGGCGGCTCGGCCGCGGCGGGCGGCGGATCGACGAGCGCGCGGAACGTCGACACCTCGATCAGCTCCTGGCCGAACTGCACGTGGACGATCTGGAAGCGGCGGCCGATCAGGCGCGCGCGGCGGAACAGGCGCTGCACCTCGGTCGGCGTCGCGTCGGTCGCGACGTCGAAGTCCTTCGGCGCGATGCCGAGCAGCAGGTCGCGCACCGCGCCGCCGACGATGAATGCGCGAAAGCCCGCCTGCTGCAGCGTGTCGGTCACGCGCACGGCGTTCTTCGAGATCAGCGCGGGATCGATGCCGTGCACGTTCGCGGGCACGACGGTCGGCTCATGGTTGCGCGGCTTCTTTGCGGCGGGGCGTGCCCCCTTCGAGGCGCGCGGTGCGGCCGGGGCGGCAGTGTCGGCCGGTGTTTGGGCGGCGTCGTCCTGGCCGAGCAGCTTGCGGATGAATTTTTTGATCACGACGTTCAGAAGAGATCGAGGATGCGCCAGCCGCGGTTGCTTGCATGCGCGCGCAGCGTGTCGTCGGGGTTGGTCGCGATCGGGTCGGTGACTTTCTCGAGCAACGGGATGTCGTTGTGCGAATCGCTGTAGAAGTAGCTGTGTTCGAAATCGTCCCAGTGCTTGCCGAGCGACGCGAGCCACGCTTCGGTGCGGACGATCTTGCCTTCGCGATAGCTCGGCGTGCCGGTCGGCCGGCCGGTGTACGGCGAATCGGGGTGGCCGTCGGTCGTCTCGACCTCGCACGCGATCAGCGTGTCGACGCCGAACGCGGTCGCGATCGGCCGGGTGATGAATTCGTTGGTCGCGGTGACGACGCAGCACAGGTCGCCGGCATCGAGATGCTGGCGCACGAGTTCGAGCGCGGCGGGCGTCATCGCGGGCCGGATCACCTCGTGCATGTACTGCTCGTGCCACTCGGCGAGCTGCGCGCGCGAATACTTCGCGAGCGGCGTGAGCATCGCCGTGAGGTACGCGTGGATGTCCAGCTTGCCGGCCTTGTAGTCGGCGAAGAACTGGTCGTTCTGACGCGAAAAGCTTTCCGCGTCGACGATGCCGAGCTTCACCATGAAGCGGCCCCATTCGTGGTCGCTATCGGTCGGGATCAGCGTGTGATCGAGGTCAAAGAGTGCCAGATTAGTCATGGATGCGCATTTTACTCGAAGCGGTTCGGGCCCGTGCCCGGCGGCACGATGTCGTCGCCGGGGCGGGCCAGCATCCGGCGCAGCAGCGGCAGCGTGACGGCGCGTTTCTGCTCGAGCGAAAAACGGTCGAGCGCGTCGAGCAGCGCCATCAGGCTGGGCATGTCGCGGCGGAAATGGGTCAGCAGGTAAGCCGCGATGTCGTCGGTGAGCGCGATCCCGCGCTCCTTCGCCGCGAGCTTCAGCACGGCGATCTTGCCGGCGTCGGACGGCGGCGACAGATGGAACACGAGCCCCCAGCCGAGGCGCGTGCGCAGATCCTCGCGGACGTCCAGCGCGAGCGGCGCCGCGGGGCCCGCCGCGACGAACGCGCTCGACGGATGCGCGCGGACCTCGTTGAACAGGTTGAAGAGCGCGACCTGCTGCGTGTCGCTCATCCGGTCGCAGTCGTCGATCGCGTAGATGCCGATGCGCGGGTCGAACGTGAACGCGCCGAGCGGGCTTTGCGGCGTCAGGTAGCGCGCGTAGCCGTACGACGCGTCGCTCACGAGCGCCTGCAGCAGGTGGCTGCGGCCGCTGCCCGGCTCGCCCCAGATGTAGAACGACCGGTCCGGCACGGGGCCCGCCGCCAGCGCGAGGTCGAGCTTCTGCAGCCGCGTGACGAGTTCGCCGTTTTCCTCGCCCGTGATGAAGTTGTCGAACGTGGCGGGGGGCGGCGTGCCGAGATCGAGCGTCAGTTGACGGGACACAGTCACAATGCGGGTCGGTTGGAAAAACGTGCGCCGGGGCGCGCGGTGTCGATGGCTGCACGCGCGGCCGCACGCACGGCGGCGCGCGGGTTGCGGCGCGGCTCGCTCAGCGATGAAAACGGGGACGTGTTGGCCAAGATGCGATCCCTGACGATTCGATGCGGGGAATTCCGGCCACGCGGCCGGGTTCGGGTAAAATCGCATTTTACCGACCTTCTCGCATTCCCCCATGAATCCTCCGAAATCCGCTCCTGACGCTCAAGGTCTGTCCTATCGTGACGCGGGCGTCGACATCGACGCGGGCGACGCGCTCATCGACAAGATCAAGCCCTTTGCGAAGAAAACCCTGCGCGACGGCGTGCTCGGCGGTATCGGCGGGTTCGGCGCGCTGTTCGAAGTGCCGAAGAAGTATCGCGAGCCGGTGCTCGTGTCGGGCACCGACGGCGTCGGCACCAAGCTCAAGCTCGCGTTTCATCTGAACAAACACGACACGGTCGGCCAGGATCTCGTCGCGATGAGCGTGAACGACATCCTCGTGCAGGGCGCCGAGCCGCTGTTCTTCCTCGACTACTTCGCGTGCGGCAAGCTCGACGTCGACACGGCCGCGACCGTCGTCAAGGGCATCGCGCAGGGCTGCGAACTGTCGGGCTGCGCGCTGATCGGCGGCGAAACGGCGGAAATGCCGGGCATGTACCCGGACGGCGAGTACGACCTCGCGGGCTTCGCGGTCGGCGCGGTCGAGAAGAGCAAGATCATCGACGGCAGCACGATCGCCGCGGGCGACGTGGTGCTGGGCCTCGCATCGAGCGGCATCCACTCGAACGGCTTCTCGCTCGTGCGCAAGATCATCGAGCGCGCGAACCCGGACCTGTCGGCCGATTTCCACGGCCGCTCGCTGGCCGACACGCTGATGGCGCCGACCCGCATCTACGTGAAGCCGCTGCTCGCGCTGATGGAAACCATCGTCGTGAAGGGCATGGCGCACATCACCGGCGGCGGCCTGGTCGAGAACATTCCGCGCGTGCTGCGCGAAGGCCTCACCGCCGAGCTGGACCAGAAGGCCTGGCCGCTGCCGCCGCTGTTCCAGTGGCTGCAGGAACACGGCGGCGTCGCCGACGCGGAAATGCACCGCGTGTTCAACTGCGGGATCGGCATGGCCGTGATCGTGTCGGCGGCGGAGGCCGACGCGGCGGTCAGCCAGCTGACCGCTGCCGGCGAGCAGGTGTGGAAGATCGGCACCGTGCGCACGAGCCGCGAAGGCGAGGCGCAGACGGTCGTGGTCTGAGCGGCGTCCATGTGTTACCGTTCATGCAAAACGCCCGGCGCAAGCCGGGCGTTTTGCTTTGGTCGCCGCGAATGCGTCAACGCAGGCCGTCGCTTCCGTAGAACATCAACTGGGGCGGATAGTCGGCAAGGCGGGGCATCGGGGTCTTGCCGAGGTTGTGCTTCGGCAGCCCCTCGTAAAACGCGATGACCTCCCCGAACGGCTCGTTCCGGACGATGCCGCCGGCCGGGTCGATCACCGTCGCCCACGTCGGCTTGCCCGGCGCGATGTCGCCCGACATCGACGCGAGCAGCTGCACATGCGCCATCGTCGCGCCCTGGCTCCAGCCGCCGACCAGCATGGGGCTGGTGCGCAGCCTGTCCGACCACCACGGCAGGTCGAACGACGCGAGCGGGGCCGTGGTGGCGCCGATTTCCGTCGCGAGCTTGCCGACCATCGGGAACGGCAGACCGCCGGCAGCCGGCGAGCGCATCCCCGCCCGATAAAGCGGGAGGAAGTCGCCGCCGAGCGCTTCGGCCAGGGCCCTCATCGAAATGGCCGTGCCCGACTTCCACGACACCAGCATCGCCGCGCCCGCGAGCCAGCAGAGGTTGGCATTGCCCTGGTCGATCGCGGGAATCGCGCGCGCGACGCCGTCGATCGGCATCGCGCGGGCGACCGTGGTCGTGGCCGTGGCCAGGCCGGCCAGTGCGGCGCCGGCGATCATCCGCCTGCGCATCGGTCGAAACGTATCGTGCGTTGCGCGGGTCGACCGGCTGGCATCCGGCCTCCCGATTGTGTTTCTGTTCATGGCGCCCTCGGTTCGTTGTGTTGTTGTACGTCGGTTCGATCGTCGACCGGACGATCGCGCACCATGGTAATCGACGGCCGCGCGATGCAAACGCCATTCGCCCGGGGCATGGAATCGGGGCGAGCCGGGCGCGTGCCCGGCCTCAGGGCGCAGTGCCAGCGCGCGCCGCCCGCGCATCGAGCAGCAGCGGCGGCACGAGCAGGTACAGCAGCGCGGCGGCCGCCCACACGAGCCCCGGCCACGTGCCGCGGGTTGCCGCATACGTGGCTGTGACGACGAGCGGCCCCGCGACGCCGATCAGGCTCGCGACGCTCGCGAGCGCGCCCTGCAGTTCGCCCTGTCGCGCGTCGTCGACCTGGCGCGCGAGCATGGCCTGCAGCGCCGGCAACGCGAGGCCGCCCGCCGCGAACAGCGGCAGCAGCGCGAACGGCACCCAGGCCGCGCTGGCGAACGCGATGGCCACGAGCCCGAGCGCATCGCCGGCGAGGCCCAGCGCGAGCGCGCGGCGCTCGCCGAGGCGCGCGATCAGCGGCCCGATCGCGAACGCCTGCGCGAGCGCATGGCACGCGCCGTAGCCCGTGAGCGACAGCCCGGCGATCAGCGTCGACCAGCCGAAGTGTTCCTGGCCGTACAGGATCCACAGCGTCGCGGGCGCCTGCGACACCAGCGCGACGATCACGTAGACGCCGACCAGCGCGGCGAGCGCCGGGCCGCCGCGCAGCAGTCGCAGGCTCGCGAACGGATTGAGGCCGGTGCTGGCCGTGCGGCCGTCGCGCGCCGATGGCGGCCGCGATTCCGGCAGCGCGCGCCACACGAGCGCGAGATTGAGTGCGTTGAGCAGCGCGGCCGCGGCGAACGGCGCGCGCAAGTGCCACGCGCCGAGCAGCCCGCCGATCAGCGGGCCCGCGATGAAGCCGATGCCCATCACCGCGCCGAGCTGGCCGAAACGCCGCGCACGGTCGGGTTCGGCGGTGACATCGGTGACGTATGCAGTGGCAACCGCGACGTTCGCGCCCGTGATGCCCGCGATCAAGCGTCCCGCGTAAAGCCACGCGAGCGTCGGCGCGTAGGCCATCAGCAGATAGTCGAGCGCGGCGCCCGCGAGCGACGCGAGCAGCACGGGCCGGCGGCCGAAGCGGTCGCTCAGCGCGCCGAGCAACGGCGCGCACAGGAACTGCGCGAACGCGTACAGCGCGAGCAGCACGCCGTAATGCGTGTCGGTGCTGCCCGAGCCGGCGAGCGAGCGCAGCAGACCGGGCAGGATCGGCATCACGAGCCCGACGCCGATCGCGTCGAGCAGGACGGTCGCCAGGATGGCAAGCAGGGAGGGATTCAAGATCGTTACCCTATCGGTGATAGAGTGGCGATTATTCCACGGTTTCCCTATCGGTGATAGAGATGAAGGACACAGGCGCGCGGCTCACGCGCGACACGGTATTGCGCGCGGCGCTCGACCTGCTCGACGAGGTCGGCATCGACGGGCTGTCGACGCGGCGGCTCGCGGAGCGGCTTGGGGTGCAGTCGCCGACGCTTTACTGGCATTTCCGGAACAAGGGCGAGCTGCTCGAAGCGATGTCGGACGCGATCATGCTCGAACGCAGGCAGGCCTCGCTGCCGCGGCCGGGCGACGCATGGGACACGTGGCTCGCCGCGAATGCGCGCAATTTCCGCGCCGCGCTGCTGGCCTATCGGGACGGCGCGCGCCTGCATGCCGGCACGCGGCCGCGCGCCGGGGATTTCGACGCGATCGAAAGCAAGCTGGCCGTGCTGTGCGATGCGGGTTTCGCGCCCGAGCAGGCCGTCGACGTGATGTTCGCGCTCGGCCGCTTCGTGGTCGGCTGGGTACTGGAGGAGCAGGCGGAGCCGGAAGGCGCGCCCGACGCGGACCGGCCGGATCCGGCCGCGTATCCGCGCGTCGCGCAAGGGTGGGCCGCGCTGCACGCGCGCAGCCGCGACGAGGCGTTCGAGCGCGCGATCGCGCTGGTGGTCGACGGTGCGCGCGCGCAACTTGCCGCACGCCGGGCCGGCTGACGGTGCGCGCCTCCGCGCGCCGGCGCGAGCGCGTCAGGCCGGCGCGCGGCCGTCGATCACGCGTTCGAGCGCGTCCACCGCGCGCACGGCCGCATCGGCCGCGACGCAGTCGACGACGATCCGCTCCGGCATCGCGCGCAGCCACGTGATCTGCCGCTTGCAGAGCTGGCGCGTCGCGAAGATGCCCTTGTCGCGCATCGTCGGATAGTCGGTGATGCCGTCGAGGAATTCCCACGCCTGCCGGTAGCCGACGCAGCGCATCGACGGCAGCCCGGGATGCAGGTCGTCGCGGCGGCGCAGCCGCTCGACCTCGTCGATGAAGCCCGCGTCGAGCATCGCGTCGAAACGCTGCGCGATTCGCGCGTGCAGCACCGCGCGGTCGGACGGCTCGAGCGCGACCGGCACGAACCGGTAGCGGGCGGCCGCATCGTCCGTGCGCGGCGGCGCGGCGAGCAGCGCCGACATCGGCCGGCCGCTCAGCATGAACACCTCGAGCGCGCGCTGGATCCGCTGCGAATCGTTCGGCGCGAGGCGTGCGGCCGTCTCCGGGTCGACCTGCGCGAGCCGCGCGTGGAGCGCCGGCCAGCCGTCGCGCGCGGCGTCGGCGTCGAGTTCCGCGCGCACGGCCGGGTCGGCGGTCGGCAGGTCGCTGAGCCCCTGCGTCAGCGCCTTGTAGTACAGCATCGTGCCGCCCGCGAGCAGCGGCGTGCAGCCGCGCGCGGCGATCTCGCCGATCAGGCGCAGCGCGTCGGCGCGGAATTCGGCGGCCGAATACGCGTCGGCCGGGTCGATGATGTCGATCAGGTGATGCGGCGCGGCCGCACGCTCGTCGCGGCTCGGCTTCGCGGTGCCGATGTCCATGTCGCGGTAGACGAGCGCCGAATCGACGCTGACGATCTCGATCGGGCGGCGCGCCGCGAGCGCCAGCGCCGCGGCCGTCTTGCCGGACGCGGTGGGGCCGAGCAGGCAGGCGATCGTCGTCGGGGCGGAAGACTGCGACACGCTCATTGGCCGCGCATGAACAGGCGGTCGAGATCGCCGAGCGTGAGCTGGTACCACGTCGGCCGGCCGTGATTGCACTGGTCCGCGCGTTCGGTCGCTTCCATCTGGCGCAGCAGCGCGTTCATCTCGTCGAGCGTGAGGCGCCGGTTCGCGCGCACCGCGTGATGGCACGCGAGCGTGCCGAGCAGTTCGTGCTGGCGCTCGGTCAGCACGCGCGAGCCGCCGAACGCGTGCAGGTCGGCGAGCACCGCGCGGGCGAGCGACTGCAGGTCCGCGTCCTTCAGCAGCGCCGGCACCGCGCGGATCGCGAGCGTGGTCGGCGACAGCACCGCGAGGTCGAAGCCGAGCGATTCGAGCGTCTCGCGTTCCTCCTCGACCGTGCCGATCTCCACCGGCGTCGCGGTCATCGACACCGGCAGCAGCAGCGCCTGCACCGCGATCGCGCGGTCGGCGAGCGCGCCCTTGAACTGCTCGTACAGGATCCGTTCGTGCGCCGCGTGCATGTCGACGATCACGAGCCCGTGCGCGTTCTGCGCGAGCACGTAGATGCCGTGGATCTGGCCGAGTGCGAAGCCGAGCGGCTGGTCGTCGTGCGCGGTGTCTGCCAGCGACGGCGCGGCGGCGAAGCCCGCCAGCGGCGATGCCGGCGGGTCCGCCGCGTCGGCGGCCAGTGTCGTGCCGGCCGGCGTGTCCGCGCCGCTGTCCTTGCGGCCGAACAGCGCGTCGTAGAGCGCAAGCGGCTGCGCGACCGGCAGCGTGCCCTGCGTCATGCGCGCCTGACGCAGCCACGTGTTGCCTTGGGACGGCGCGTGCATGGCGCCGGTGCCGGTGCCCGCGCCGCCGCCCCCGGCGGCCTGGCCCAGCGGCGTGTTCAGGAACGACGCGGGGCCCGGCACGGGTGCGGGTGCAAGATGCGCGGCATGGCCGCCCGCGGTGGTTTCCGGCGATGCGCCCGCATGGCGGGCCAGCGAACGCTGCACTGCATGGAACACGAACTGGTGGATCGAGCGCGAATCGCGGAAGCGCACCTCGATCTTCGACGGGTGCACGTTCACGTCGACCGCCTCGGGCGGCAGGTCGAGGAACAGCACATAGGACGGATAGCGGTCGCCGTGCAGCACGTCCTCGTACGCGGCGCGCACCGCGTGCGTGAGCAGCTTGTCGCGCACGTAGCGGCCGTTCACGAAGAAATACTGCTGGTCGGCGCGGCCGCGGCTCGCGGTCGGCAGCCCGGCGCAGCCGTATACGGCCAGCGGCCCGGCCTGCTCGTCGAGCGGCAGGTGCGCGGTCGCGAAGCCGTCGCCGAGGATCTTCGCGACGCGCTGCGCGGGCTCGGTCGCGTTCCAGTGCTCGACGGCCTTGCCGTTGTGCAGCACCGAAATCGCGACGTCCGGCCGCGCGAGCGCCGCGCGGCGGATCATTTCCAGGCAATGCCCGAACTCGGTCTGCTCGCTCTTCAGGAACTTGCGGCGCGCGGGCGTGTTGAAGTACAGCTCGCGCACCTCGATCGTCGTGCCGACCGCGCCGGCGGCGGGCGCGAGCACGCCGGTCTGCGCGTCGATCCGCGTCGCGTGGGCGGAATCCGCGGTGCGGCTCGTGATGAACATCTCGGCGACCGACGCGATCGACGCGAGCGCTTCGCCGCGGAACCCGAGCGTCGCGACCGCCTCGAGCTCCTCGAGCGAGCGGATCTTGCTGGTCGCGTGGCGCAATAGCGCGAGCGGCAGCTCGCCCGGCGGGATGCCGCAGCCGTCGTCGGTGATCGAGATGCGCTTGACGCCGCCTTCCTCGAGCACGATGCGCAGCGTGCTCGCGCCGGCGTCGAGCGCGTTTTCCAGCAGCTCCTTGACGACCGACGCCGGGCGCTCGACCACCTCGCCCGCGGCGATCTGGCTGATCAGCTGGTCGGGAAGGGGCTGGATCGCACGCAGCGGGCGCGGCGAGTGCGGATCAGGGGCGGGCGTGGCGCCCGCGGCCGTTTCGGTGAATTCGGACATGGCCGAATTATAGCGAGGCCGCCGGCGCGCGCCGGACTCGCGATCGGTTACGTTTTTTCACGGAGCCTTAAGGCAGTTTCGGTATGATGACTGCGTCTTTGCGCACCGCCCTTGCCGGGCGTGCGTTTCCGCCCTTTGTGCCGTCATCGGCCCGTTTGCCCCTGAAGGAACCCGCATTTGGATACGCTGCTCCATTTCGTCAACCTCGTCCTGCACATCGACGCATTCCTCGGCGATTTCATCCGGCAGTACGGCGCCTGGGTGTACCTGGTGCTGTTCCTGATCGTGTTCTGCGAAACGGGCCTCGTCGTGTTTCCGTTCCTGCCGGGCGATTCGCTGCTGTTCATCGGCGGCGCGTTCGCGGCGACCGGCGAAATGAACGTCAGCGCGCTGATCGTGCTGCTGCTCGTCGCGGCGATCACCGGCAACACCGTCAACTACATGATCGGCCGCTGGATCGGCCCGAAGGTCTTCAATACGCACATTCCGGTGCTCGAGCGCTTCCTCGACCGCGCGGCGCTGCAGAAGACCCACTCGTTCTACGACAAGCACGGCGGCAAGACCATCGTGCTCGCGCGCTTCATCCCGGTCGTGCGGACCTTCGCGCCGTTCGTCGCGGGCGCGTCGTCGATGAGCGTCGCGCGCTTCCAGTTCTTCAACGTGCTCGGCGCGCTGGTCTGGGTGCTGCTGCTGGTGCTGCTCGGCTACTTCTTCGGCAACATCCCGTTCATCCGCCAGTACCTGAACGTGATCGTGCTGGTCGGGATCGGCGCGGCGATCGTGCCGGTCGCGCTCGGCGCGGCGTGGAAGCTCGTGCGCGGCCGCCAGTCGGACGACACGCGCAAGACCAGCGGGCATTGAAGCGCGCCGGTCAGCCGGCGATGCAGAAAAAAAGCGCGGCAATGCGAATTGCCACGCTTTTTTTTCGTCTGCCCGCTGCGGCGCGCGTCAGGTCGTGCGATGCGAGATCGGCGTTTCGGGCGTCGGGTATTGCGCGTCGCGGAACGTGTCGAGGATCGCGCGGTTCGTGTCGCAGTACACCTGCCAGTAGTTCGCCGGCTGCGTGGACGGCCGCACGAACAGCAGCGGGCCTTCCGGCGTGAACTGCAGCACGCCGATGTCCGGCGCGGGGCTCGTCAGCACGTTCGGGATCTTCTGCACCGCGTCCTTCAGGCGGTGGATCGCGTCGACCGCATCGACACCGTTCGCGATCTTCGCGGTCAGGTCGACGCGGCGGTGCGGCGTCGCGCTGTAGTTCGCGATGTTGTCCGAGAAGATCTTGTTGTTGCCGACGATCGTCACGATGTTGTCCGGCGTGATGATCGTCGTGCCGAACAGGCCGAGCTCCTTCACCGTGCCGGTGACGCCGCCCGCGTTGATCACGTCGCCGATCTTGAACGGCCGCAGCACCTGCATGAACACGCCGGCCGCGAAGTGCGCGAGCAGGCCGCCCCAGGCCGTGCCGATCGCGAGGCCGAGGCCGGCGAGCAGCGCGGCGAACGACGTGGTCTGCACGCCGAAGACCTGCAGGATCGCGAGGATCAGCAGGACGGTCAGCAGCACGCCGACGACCGAGGTCAGGTAATCGGCCAGCGTCGGGTCGACCTTGCCGCTGCGCTGCACGACCTTGCCGAGCAGCCGCGTGCCGATGCGGATCGCCCAGCGGCCGACGAACCACAGCGCGATGGCGGCGAGGAGGTTGAGGCCGAAATCCAGGCCGCGGGTCATCAGGAATTGCTGGGCGGTGGCGAGGTCCAGGGTCAAGGTCGGTTCTCCATGAAGCGTTGAACGGGATGGCGATGCCGGCAAGCGCGGCATGCCGAACGGAAAGGCGCCGGACTTTTATAGCCGACGTGCCGCGGCATGGCAACCGGTCGACGCAGGTGAAATGAAAGTTACATGTTCGCGCATTAGGATCCACGGGAAAACGTTTCCAATCGGCCTTTGCAGGAGTCCTCCATGCCCGATCGCTTTGCCTCCTCCCGCCGCCTGCTGCTCAAGCGTCTCGTTTCGGGCGGCGGCGCGGCGCTCGTCGGCGCATCGGGAATCGCCGACGTGCTCGCGCAGCGCGCCGCGCCCGCGATCGTGACGTCGGACCGGTTGCGCCCGCAACTGCCGGGCGGTGTGATGAGCGGCGACGTGACCGATACGCGCGCGATCGTCTGGAGCCGCACCGACCGGCCCGCGCGGATGATCGTCGATTACGCGACCGACGAAAGCTTCAGGCGCTTCGAGCGGCGCATCGGCCCCGCGGCGATCGACGCGACCGGGTTGAGCGCGCGCGTCGATCTCGCCGGCCTGCCGTCCGGCGCGGACGTGTTCTACCGCGTGCGCTTCCAGGATCTCGCGAACGACAAGGTGTTCAGCGAGCCGGTGACCGGCCGCCTGCGCACGCCGTCCGCGCGCGCCGACCGGCCGGTCTGCTTCGTGTTCTCCGGCGATGAAGCGGGGCAGGGCTGGGGCATCAACGAGCGTTTCGGCGGCTACCGGATCTACGAGGCGATGCGGCGCGAAGCGCCGGATTTCTTCATCCACTCGGGCGACCAGATCTATGCGGACGGCCCGATCCAGTCCGAAGTGAAGCTGCCCGACGGCGCGCTGTGGACCAATCTCGTCACCGAGGCGAAGTCGCACGTCGCGCAGACGCTCGACGACTATCGCGGCGCGTTCGCGTACAACCAGCTCGACCGCAACAAGCGCCGCTTCATGGCCGAGGTGCCGTTCCTCGTGCAGTGGGACGACCACGAGGTGCGCAACAACTGGTATCCGGGCCAGCAGATCGGGCCCGAGGAAGCGCGCTACCAGACGCGCAGCGCGTCGCTGCTGTCCGCCTATGCGCGGCAGGCGATGTTCGAATACAACCCGTTCCGGATCAACCAGCAGGATCCCGAACAGATCTATCGCAGCTTCGCGTTCGGGCCGCTGCTCGACGTGTTCATGCTCGACGAGCGCAGCTATCGCGGACGCAATTCGCCGAACCGGCAGGCGCGGCTCGATGCCGATTCGGCGTTCCTCGGCGCGCAGCAGAGCGCGTGGCTGAAGGCATCGCTGAAGCAGTCGCGCGCGACGTGGAAGGTGATCGCGAGCGACATGCCGATCTCGCTCGTCGTGCCGGACCTCAATCCGGACGTGCCGAAGGGCACCTACGAGGCGTGGGCGAACGGCGACGACGGCGTGCCGTCGGGCCGCGAGCTCGAGCTGGCCGACATCCTGTCGTTCATCAAGCGCGAGAACATCGAGAACGTCGTGTGGGTGACGGCGGACGTGCACTACGCGCAGGCCGCGCACTACCATCCGTCGCGCGCGAAGTTCACCGATTTCAAGCCGTTCTGGGAATTCGTCGGCGGCCCGATCAACGCGGGCACGTTCGGCCCGAACGACACCGACATGACGTTCGGCCCGGAATTGCGCTACGTGAGCGTGCCGAAGGACAACCCGCAGAACCGTTCGCCGGCCGCGGGACAGCAGTACTACGGGCGCGCGAAGATCGACCCGGCGAGCCGCGCGATGACGGTGTCGCTGCACGACCTCGACGGCAAGCCGCTGTTCGAGGTGAAGCTCGATCCTGAAGCGTAGGCGGCAAGCGCGGCGTCGCGCTCACGCGTGACGCCGCGGCTCGAACGGCCGCTGCTCGACGTCGGCGCCGTGCACGACGATCGCCGTGCTTTCCGGAATTTCCTCCCACGCGCCGCGCAGGTCGACGAGCGGCTCGGACAGCACCATGAACGCGTCGTCGCCCGCCTCGGCGATGCGCGGATTGTGCGGATACAGCGCGTGCAGGTGCCGGAACGACGTGCTGTGGAACAGCGAGCGCGATTGCCGCTCGCTCGAGTAGCGCACCGCGATGATCCGCTCGCCGTCGGTCGCGCACACCGTCATGTTGATCGGCGTCGCGACGCCGTGGTGCGCGGCGATGTCCTCGACCGCGCCGACCATCCGCTCGAGCGCCGGCAGCGGCGCCTGCTCGAGGCCGAAGGTCAGCGCGAGACGGAACATCAGCTCCGAATCGGTCGACCCTTCGATCGTCGGGAACAGCGCCGGATCGATCTTCAGCGTGAGGTCGCGGCGCAGCTTGGGCAGATCGCGGATCAGCCCGTTGTGCGCGAACAGCCAGCGCCCGTGCCGGAACGGGTGGCAGTTGGTTTCCTGCACCGGCGTCTCGGTCGCCGCGCGAATATGCGCGATGAACATGCGCGAGCGGATCGCGCGCGCGGCTTCGCGCAGGTTGCGGTCGTTCCACGCGGGATGCACCGAGCGGTAGCGGAACGGCAGTTCGTCGGGGTGGCCGTACCAGCCGATGCCGAAACCGTCGCCGTTGGTCGTCGTGGCGCCCAGCTCCGAATGCAGGCTCTGGTCGATCAGCGAATGCTTCGCGCGGAACAGGACGGTCTCGAGGTGGATCGGGTTCCCGGTGTAGGCGAGCCAGCGGCACATGGGACGCTCCTTCGCGGTGGGTCGTTCGCGCATGGTAGCCGAGTTCGCGGCGCGGGCGGCGCTGCGCAGAAGGGGGCGGAGCAAGCGCCCCGGCGCGCCGGCCGGGGCGTGGCGGCGGTCGCGCGCGTTACTCGCCCATCGCATCCATCACGCGCGCCGAATAGACGAGCGCCGCGCCCGCGTTCAGCGCGATTGCCACGCCGAGTGCCTCGGCGACTTCCTCCTTGGTCGCGCCATGCTTGGCCGCCTCGGCCGTGTGCACCGCGATACAGCCGTCGCAGCGCGTCGTGACCGCCACCGCGAGCGCGATCAGCTCGCGGGTCTTCGCGTCGAGATGGCCGGTCTTGGCGCCGGCGTCGGCCAGCGCCTTGTAGCCGACCAGCGTGCCGGGCGACAACTTCGCGAGATCGCCGATGCGCGTCGAGAGTTCGTTGCGATATTCGTTCCAGTTCAGCATGGCTCGTCCTTTCACGGGTAGGTGACGGCGGCGGGTGCCGCGGTCGCGGGAGATGCATGGCTATTCTGAGCGCCTCCCGTGATGGTTTCGATGGGCTAAAGTGTCAATTTTTAGCGCGAGCGTCTCATGGATGCATTGAGCCAATGGCTTCTGCTGGGCCGCAGCCACGTCGAGCTGGACGTGCGCTGCCTGCTCGACGGCCCGTTCGCGATGGCGCACGACGCGCTGCCGCCCGGCGAGGCCGCGTTTCACCTGCTGCTGGCGGGCCGCTGCCGGCTGCGCACGCCGGGCGGGCGCACGCTGCAGCTCGCCGAAGGCGATTTCGTGCTGCTGCCGACCGGCGACGCGCACGAGATCGACGACGTGGGGGCGGCCCCCGCATCGACGGCACGGCCGCTGCGCGACCTGCCGGCGTCCGGCGGCGCGGTGCTGCCGGTCAAATCCAATACCGACACCCCCGACGACGCGAGCGTCGACCTGCTCTGCGGCCGCTTCGTCTACGAGCGCGGCGCGGGCGAGCTGCTGATGCGCGCGCTGCCGGGCGTGCTGCACGTCGGGCTGCGCGAGGCGTCGGGGCTCGCGCCGCTGCAGATGCTGACGAGCGTGCTGCGCGCCGAGGCGTCGAACCTGCAGCCGGGCGCCCGCGCGATCGTGAACGCGCTGGGCCAGGCGCTGCTCGCGTATGCGCTGCGTGCGTACGGCCGCGACACGCAGGTGCCTTCCGGCTGGCTCGCGCTCGCCGCCGACGCGCGGCTCGGGCCGTCGATCCAGGCGGTCATGCAGGCGCCCGCGCAGCCGTGGACGGTCGCGTCGCTCGGTGACGCGTCGGCGATGTCGCGCGCGACCTACGCGCGGCATTTCCGCGCGAAGGCGGGCATGAGCGTCGGCGCGTTCGTCACGCGGATCCGGATGATGCATGCGTGCGCGCTGCTGCAGGACACGCGGCGCGGGCAGGCGGAGATCGGCCAGGCGGTCGGC
Organism: Burkholderia pyrrocinia; assembly: GCA_001527685.1. Lineage (GTDB taxonomy): Bacteria > Pseudomonadota > Gammaproteobacteria > Burkholderiales > Burkholderiaceae > Burkholderia > Burkholderia pyrrocinia_D. The sequence goes on along the minus strand of LOZU01000107.1, from coordinate 77,374 downwards.
TACCAGTCCGAGGCGGCGTTCGGCAAGGCGTTTCGCGAGGTGTTCGGCACGACGCCGGGGCGCTGGCGGCGCGCGCATCGCGGCGCGTGAGCCGGTGAGCACGGGCCCGGGGTGAGCGGGCCGGCCGGCGCGAACGCCGCGCGCAGCGGCGCGCCAGACCTGCCGTGCCGTCCGGCAAAGCTGCTAACATGCTCGCGCAGCATTCCGAACAACAAGAAAGAGGGCAATTCGATGAACCAGACCAATCTCCAGCAACCGTCGTTCGCTTTCGTCGCGGCATCGTGGGCCGCGCTGCTCGCCGGCTTCGCCGCGTTCCTGATCGGGCTCTGGAATGCCGGCATGCAGCTCAACGAAAAGGGCTACTACTTCACCGTGCTGGCATTCGGCCTGTATGCGGCGATCTCGCTGCAAAAGAGCGTGCGCGATCGCGCCGAAGGCATCCCGGTGACGGGCATCTACTACGGCCTGAGCTGGATCGCGCTGCTGCTCGCGATCGCGCTGCTCGTCGTCGGCCTGTTCAACGCGACGCTGCAGCTCAGCGAAAAGGGCTTCTACGCGATGTCGTTCGTGCTCGCGCTGTTCGGCGCGGTGGCCGTGCAGAAGAACACGCGCGACCTGCAGGGCGCGAAGCCGCGGCTGGCCGACGCCGATCCGGCGCAGGAGTGAGCACCGGCGCGGGCCGGCGGTTCCGTCCGCCCGCCCGTGCAGCGCGCGCCGCAGCGCACCCGCAATCGCGGTGCGCGTCCGCCAATTTTCCGTCGTCATCCTGAATTCGCGCGGCCGCGCGCATGCCGGCGCGCGTGCGCCATCGGCCGTCGGTTCGACGTGCCTGCCGTGACCGGCATGCGTCGCGTGACATTGCGCGACGATGTTTCGATGCACGGGCTGCATCCGGCATGACGACGGCGCCATCGAAGAGGAAACGTTTCGGATGTCGAACACCCCCCCACTCGCGCACGATCGCACTCGTGCTGTCGCGGCGCGAACCGCGCTGATCCTGGAAACGAACAACCTGCGCGGCGGACACGGGATGGCGCAGGCCGTCGACAGCCTGAAGCGCCTGGTGTCCGAACTGTCGCGGCAGACGCTGCCGCCGGCGGCGCTGGCGCAGTGGATCGTCACGCACGACGGCCTGCCAGCCGACGCGTGCGCGCAGATCGCCGCGCTGGCGGGCCGCGAGATCGACTTCGTCGAGATCGACGGCAACACCGGCTACTACGACGCGAAGAACGTCGGATTCGATCGCGTCGATCCCGCACGCTGCGACTACGTCGTGTTCGGCGATGCGGACTGCCGGCCGGCGGCGGACTGGCTCGCGCAGCTGCTGGCGCCGTTCGCGCGTGCCGCGAATGATGCGCCGGCGGCGGTGGCCGGGCGCACCAGCTATGCGCCGACCGTGCTGGGCGTCGCGATGACGTCGATCGATTTCATGTACTTCCCGAGCCCGTTGCGCGATGGCGCGACGCGCAACTTCTACGCGAACAACGTCGCGTTCCGGCGCGAGGTGTTCGCGCACCATCGGTACGAGCCGCTCGACGGCGTCTACCGCGCGCACTGCCAGGTCATGGGGCTGCGGATGCAGGCGGCGGGCGTGCCGATCGAGTATGCGCCGACGGCGCATACCGAACATCGCTTCCCGGACACGCGCCGCGAAACGCTGAAGCTGCGCTGGATGCGCGGCGAGGACAGCGTGGGGCTCACGCCGTACCTCGTGAACGCGTATCTGCCGCGCCGCTGGCAATGGCTCGGCCGCAGCGGCCCGCTCGGCCCGTTCTGCGTGATGGTGATGCGGCTCGGCTACAGCCTGCGCGCGCTCAATCGCCAGCAGCTGCCGCCGCTGGGCGCCGTGCGCTACCTGGGGGCCGTCGCCGTCACGGTCGGCGTGTCCGTGGTCGACACGCTCGGCGCGCTGGCGCGCGGCGCCGGGCTGTCCCGGCGCGCAACCGCGCGGCGCGACCTCGACGCGCTCTCGTACCACCGTCATTGACCGGGCGCGGCACGCAACGCCGCTTCACGGTGCCTGCATAGAACCCGGAATCTCTCGTCATACGCCCATGCCTACCCTTGCCAGCCGCCTTGCCTGCCTCGCCGTCGTTGCCGCCGCCGCCAGCGCTCATGCCGCTGCGGTCGAACATGCGGGACGCGGCGTGTTTCATTTCGTGTCGGAGAGCGGCTGCCCGTTCGCCGGTGATGCCGCCACCGACTGCAATCGCATTGCGCTCGACACGCCGGACGTGCGCGCGAGCGTCGACACGCGCAACCACGCGATCGTGTTCGCGAGCGCCCCGAATCACCATGCGAGCGAGGTGCTCGGCGACGTGCTGCTGCAGGGCAGCGGCGTCGATGCCGACGGCCAGCGCGTGCCGCTGAGCGTGCACGTGCTGCTGCGCCGCTCGGGCGTCAAATGGAATCGCGACGTCTACGTGCATGCGCCCGTGCGCGGCACGTTCGCCGACGTCCGGATCGATCCGTACCGCATCCGCGTGCGCGAAGGCGACGCCGAGCGCGATCTCCTGACGCCGGAGGACACCCGTGCGCTGTTCGAGCGCCCGTCGTTCGCGGCGCGCGTGGCCCGGTATTTCGTCAACGTGCGCGCGACCGACCCGAAGCGCGCGTCCGGCGACGACATCACGATCGCGCTCGGCGTCGGCGGCCTGTCGAAGGCGGTGGCGCGCGCGAGCTTCACGTCGAGCGAGCCGGGCCGTGCGGAGATCGAACGCGCGCTGGCCGCCGGCACGTGGGCGATCCAGTTCGACGCGCTGAGCGATCACATTCCGGTGTGGGTCGCGCAGCGCGAGCTGTTCCTGTTCGGGCTCGACAAGAGTCCGCTCGTCGACACGATGCGCACGCGCGGCTTCAGGAAGCACGACCGGATCGAGCTGGGCGCGCGCAACGGCAGCGGGTATCTGCGCGTGAACGGCCGCGAGCAGGCATTCGCCGGTGCGGCGGCGGCGGGGCGTGCGTTCCTGCAGGAAAGCTTCGTCGGTCTCATTCTCGCGTGGCACCGCGCAGCGGCGCCGGCCACGCCACGCGACGCCGGGGCCGCCCGCGGGGAACCCGCATGACGACGGCCGGGACGCGACGCACCGCAGCCGGGCAGGCCGGCCGCGCGGATGCGTTCGGCTGCCTCGACGCACCGGCGCCGCGCGGCTTCGCGCGCACGCAGGCGTATCTCGTCGACCGCATCAAGCGCGCGGCGCTGCGCCGGCTTCATCGCAGCGGGCACGGCGAGCGCTGGATGCTGCGCATGTACCTGATCGGCGAGGAGGCGACGGAATGCGCGCTGCACGACGAATGGACGGGCGACGCGCCGGACTGGATCGCGCAGCGGATCGAGCGGCATCTCGCCGACGAGCGCCGCCACGCCGCTGCGTTCGTCGATGCGCTGCAGGCGCGTGGCGTGCAGGTGGACGGGCCGGGCCGGCCCGACTGGCTGAGCCGCCGCAAGATCGCGCGGTGGCGGCGGATCGCCCGTCGCCACGCGCCGCACTTCGCGCACGGGCTGCTCGTGCCGGCCTATGCGACGGGCCTGTGCGCCGAGCAAATGGCGATGCGCGTGCTCGCGCGCCATTGCAGCGTGATCGGCGCCCGGCATCTGATGTATCCGCTGCTGTCGCGCGTGCTCACCGACGAGATGCGCCATGTCCGGCTCTGCACCGAGACGCTGCGCCGTCTCGTCGCGCCGCCTGAAGCGGCGCGGCTCGCGGTGCTGCTCGATGAAATCCGGACGGTCGACGCCGGCTTCGGCGTGACCGGCGCGCTGGCGATGTACGCCGCTGGATGGTTCCACGCGCTTCGTCCGGGCGCCCGTATGCCCGCGTCGGCCGCATGATGCCGCGCATCGTCTATCTCGCCACCGCGGATGCGCGCGGGCATCTGATGCGCGCGCAGCTGCTGGTCCGCGCGCTGCGCGATGCCGGCGCCCACGTCGACGTGCTGACGACGTCCGATGCCGGGCAGCAGTTCCTGGCGGCGTTCGGCATCGACGCGGCCGTGCTGTCGCGCCACTACGCGGTGCAGTTCGACACGCGGCAGAACATGCTGCGCAGCGAGACGAACCGCAATGTCGCGCATTACGTATTCCGGCCGACGCGCATGGTGCGCGATATCGCGCGCCTGCGCGCCGCGTTCCGTCACGCGGATCTCGTCGTCAACGATTCGTTTCATCCGGCGCTGCTGTTCATGGGCACGCTGCCGCGCTGGCGGCGCAAGGTCGTGCACGTGTATGGCGGCAGCCTCAGGGGCGCGTTGACCGCCAACTTCGAAGGGCGGCTGCCGGGCATCGTCGCGCGGGCGTTCGGGCGCATCGTCGACCGGCAGATCGACGCGGCGCGGTGCTGTATCGAGCACGATTTCGCGTACGACGTCGCCGAGTGCGCGCCGACCCGGCACTACCGGTTGCCGACGCCCGTGCCGGTTGCCGGCGAGCGGCCGGCATCGGACGCACGCGTGGCCGCCGTCTACCTGAACCCGCATTTCCGCGACGTCTCGATGGCCGGCGCGCTGTGCGCGGGCATACACGATGCCGGGCTGGCCACGCATCGGGTCGGCGAGGGCTACGCCGCGTGCGACGGATGGATCGGCGTCGATCCCGACTGGGTCACGCGCGCCGCGCACGCGCAGCTGATCGTGTCCGCGCCGGGGATGGCGGCGCTGTCGATCGCACGCGTGTATCAGCGGCCGATCCTGCTGGTGCTGACCGACCAGCCCGAACAGGCGACCAACGCCGCACGGGCGGCGCTGCTGGGCCTTGAACATCGCATCGTGGTGTGGCGGGGCGACGCCGCCGAATTCCGGCGGCAGGTCGGCCAGGCGGCGGATGCGCTGATGCGCAGCCCGGGCCCGCACGTGCCGGCCAGCGCCGGGCGCGAGCGCGCGCGTGCGCGGATCGACGCGTGGACGACGCGCCTCCTCGGCCTCTGTTCGAACGCGACGGCGCCGGCACGACGATCCGAAGAAGGGGTGCTGACGCCGTGAAGCTTCCATTGCTGCCTTTCCTGCGTCGGCTCGACCTGCGACAAGCGTCGGCCGCGTTCCTCGGCATGCTCGCGGGGCTCGCGATCTTCTTTGCGCTGGAGCGCGGCGTGGTGCCGCAATACACGCTGGCCACGCCGGCCGATGCGTGGATTCCGTTCATCGCGCTGTCGTGGTTCGTGTACGTGGGGTTCTTTCCGTTCGTGATCGTCCTCGCCGCCGGCGCGCCGCCTCACGCATTCGCGGCGTTCAAGCGCGCCGTGCTGGCCGCGTTCGTCGTGAGCGTCGTGTGCTTCCTGCTGTTTCCGGAAGCGGTGCCGCGCCCGGACCTGACGACGGTCGACAACGCGTTCGTGCGGCACCGGCTCGCGCGCATGTGGCAGCTCGACCTGGCCGCGAACGGCTTTCCGAGCCTGCATGTGGCCGTCACGTGTCTTGCGTGCCGGATGCTCGCGCCGGCGCGCCATCGGCTGGTGGTCGCCGCGGCCGGCCTGCTGATCTGCGTATCGACGCTCACGCTCAAGCAGCACACGCTGGCCGACGTGCTGGGCGGCGCACTGCTGGCGGCGGCAAGCGCGGCGTGGGCCGAACGGCGCGCGCTGCGCAGGGCGCCGGCATGACGCGGCACAACCCGTTCGCCGGGGACAATGCCGAACTCGGCCGGTTTGCGCCCGACGCGGCGCTGCTTCGGCTGCGGCCGTGGCGGGCGGTCGCCGCGCTGGCGGGGGACTGGATGCTGATCGCGCTGTCGTTCGCCGCCGCCGTGCACCTGCCGCATCCGCTCGTGTATGCGCTCGCGGCCGTCGTGATCGCGCGCAGTCAGCTCGCGCTCGGCGTGATGATGCACGAGGGCGCGCACGGGTTGCTCGCGCCGCGCCGCCGGATCAACGATGCGCTCGGCCAGGCGCTGGCCGCCGGCCCGCTATGGCTGTCGTTGCGGACCTATCGGAGCGGCCACCTCGAGCATCACCGCGCGCCGATGCATCGCGACGACCCGGTCGCCGCTGTGTTCGGCATTCACGATTACCCGCTCGCGCGCCGTGCACTGGTCGCGAGGCTGCTCGCCTACGCATGCGGCATCGGTTACTTCGCGAGCGTCGCGAAGCTGGTGCGCGGCGAGTTCCGGCATGCGCTGCCGAAGGTTGCCAAGTCGCGCGGATACGTCGCGTGGGAGATCGCGTCGATGCTCGCGAGCAACGCGCTGCTGTTCGGCGCGCTCGCGCGTGCCGGGCATCCGCTGCTGTACGTCGGGCTGTGGATCGTGCCGTCGGTCACGCTGCTGCCGCTGGCCGGGCATGTCCGCGCGATTTTCGAACACGCGGGGCTGCCGGCGGGCGCGGATCAGAGCCGCAACGCGCGCACGATCGTCCGGCGGTCGTGGCAGACCTTCCTGTTCGGTCCGCATGCGGTCCACTTCCACATCGAACACCACCTGTTCATGCGGGTGCCGTTCTACCACCTCCCGATCGTGCATCGGCAACTCGCGCAGCGGCAGTTGCTGCCGGCCAACCGGCTCTATGCGGGATATGGGCGGGTGCTGCGCGAGGTCAGCATCCGGTGACGGGCGAAGCGGCAACGCGCGCGGTGCCCGGATGCGCGGCCGATCCGGCTTAGCCCGGGCCCCGATCGCCTGCGCGACGCGAGAGCACCGGCCGGCGCTTCTCGGCCGCCCGCGTGAATTCAAGCAGATCCCTGGCATGCAGGTGCGCTTCGTTGGCAAGGTGCGCATGCCGCCGGATCTCGTCCAGTTGCGAATCGGCGCGCTCGGGCGCGCAGCCCCCGAGCGCGGACCGGGCGGCGCTGGCGTGATCGTGCGCGCGCGTCGCGTGTTCACGCGCCTTTCGGGCGCGCTCCCGGATCTGCTGCTTTCTGGACCGGATGCTCGGAAAATCGGCGGACGCGCGGTGCGCGCCGCCTTCGGCCAGCCGTTCGAGCTCGCTGGCGCACGCATCGGCGGCACGCGCGTCCAGCGCGGCGAACCGGGCTGTCTCCGTCGCGCGCTCGTGTGCCGGCCCCGGCGCATCGTCGATGCGGCGTTGCGCCGCGACGGGGCCGGGCATGCCCTTGGCGTATCGGCGCGCGAGCCGGGCCGATGCGATCGCGAGCAGGATTACCGTACCGGAGACACCGATCAGAATGGTCATCGACATTGAACGGGTGCGGCGAATGAAAGGGGGGCGAGGGCATCGGGCAGGCGAAGCAGGGGATGCCCTGCCTCGTCCGGCATCTGCCGGCGGACGTCGCGCGGGTGACGCGACACGCCGGAGCGCGATCAGGTCGACGGGCCGATCAAAAACTGCTCTCGACTGCGTCCGGTGATCCACAGTGGCTCGCGGCCCCGGCCGCTCCAGGTCGCCCCGGTCTGCGGATCGCGATACTTCGGCTGCACCACGCCGCGCTTCGCGCTGCGGCGCGTCCGGCGGGGCCGGTCGCCGAACAGGTCCCTGGGCGTCAGATCGTAGCGGGCGATCTCTTCCCTGATCCGGGAGACGGCGGCTCTTTTCTCTTCCAGACGAGCCGATTCGGCCTGTGCCTGAAGCCTTTCAATTTGTGCCTGGAGTTCTCGATAAGTCGTCACGATGTTCTCTTTGCGGTGTGTAAAGGCGCAAGTGCAGCCACGTCGCGATTGAGCCGGCGACGCGAAATGAACGGGAGGCGATGCCCGGCGCGACATCGAAATGAACAGCGCGCGCCGTGCGAAATCGTCCGCCAGGCCGCCGGTGTCGAAGCGGATCAAATGCGCAGGGGCACGATGAGCGGCTCATGCCGCGAATGCCCGGATGCACAATCCGGTCGACGGAATTGCAGGTCGTTTCGCATTTCCTGTTTCAATCGAAATGCGAACGCCGGCGATTCGGGATTCGTATGGGTGTTGCAAGAATGCAATACATATCTTAACGGGACTAATATGGATGAACCCGTGACTGATTAAAACTGGCAGATATGACAGGCTCGCTGCGGAGGCCTTTGCCTGTATGGCGTGTTGTGTGGCTGCGGCCGGCTTGTCGGCGCGAGTCGGGGAAAGCGTATGCCGGCTGGGCGCGGAAGGGTTTAGTGGGATGTCACTATTTACTCTTGTGGCGTCAGCGGCGCGCGCGGGGTCGGTTTTTCAGATTTTTTAAAAGGAAGCCTGCGGTATGATGCCGAAGTTTTCGACATGAATTTGAATCAAGCCTTCGCGCGATTGAAATCGCGACGAGTCGATCAAAAATCAAAATTCTGGAATCAAGCATTTCAAAAATGAATACTCTATCCAACCAGGGCGCCATGGAGCTGGGCAAGCAATCCAAATACGAGTCGATTTACAACCCCGAGAAACTCTATGCGATTCCGCGCACGATCAAGCGCGAGGAGATCGGCATCACCGGTACGCTGCCGTTTTTCGGTGTCGACGTGTGGAACCACTACGAGGTGTCCTGGCTGACGCCGCGCGGCGTGCCGCGCGTCGCCATTGCGACGATCGTCGTGCCGTGCGCGTCGACGAACGTGATCGAGTCGAAGTCGATGAAGCTGTACTTCAACACGTTCAACAACACGTCGTTCGCGGACCACGCGGAAGTCGAGCGCATCGCCGCGCGCGACCTGTCGCACTGCGCCGGCGCGCCCGTTTCCGTCACGCTCGAACCGCTCGACCGTGCAGCCGCGCTGCAGATCGGCGCGCCGGACGGCACGTCGATCGACGACGAGGACATCGATATCGGCACGTTCAACGTCGATCGCCAGCTTCTGACGACGCACGACGAGCAGGTCAGCGAAACGCTGTATTCGAACCTGCTGAAATCGAACTGCCTCGTGACAGGGCAGCCCGACTGGGGCACCGTGTCGATCGCGTATGAGGGGCGGCGCATCGATCGCGCGGCGCTGCTCAGGTACGTCGTGTCGTTCCGCAATCACGAGGAATTCCACGAGCAGTGCGTCGAGCGGATCTTCAAGGACATCCAGGATCAATGTGCGCCGACGCGCCTCACCGTCTCGGCCCGCTATACGCGCCGCGGCGGCCTCGACATCAATCCGGTGCGCAGCAGCGAGCCCGTGAGCGACGCGCCGAATACGCGCCTGGTCCGGCAATGACCGCGCGCCGCGAGCCGATCATGGAGGCGGCTTCTCACGAAATCGAAGCCGTCATCGAGCCGTCGGCCATGAACGACGAGCTGCTGGTGCTGGTGCGGGTGCGCGATTCCGGCACCACGTTCAAGATGTCGCCGCGCGAGCTGAACAAGAAGACGTGGCTCGACAAGTTCTCGCGCGAGGATGTCGCCCACATCGGCTTCCTGAATGCCGCGACGTACACGGACCAGCTCGTCCCGCTGTCGTACTTCCCGACGCGCCAGCATCAGCTGACGCCTGCCGTATTGCTGCTTTCGCTGCTCTATGCGGGCTTCCTGATGCTGTCGAACGTGACGGGCGCGCGCGTGATCGCGGTCAACCTCGATTGGCCGCCGCTGTTCGATGCGGTCACCTTCGGCATTCCGGCCGCGCTGGTCGCGTTCCCGATGACCTATGCGTTCAGCACGATCATCACCGAAGTCTACGGATACCGGGTCAGCCGGATGGTGATCTGGGGCGGGCTTGCGGTGAACCTGATGTTCATCATCGGCACGTGGCTGCTGTCGCTGCCGCCGGGCCTGCCGAGCTGGGAAGCGCAGAACCCGACGCTCGCGGCGGCTTATCCGGCGCTCGCGCTCGAGTTCGCGCGAACCTTCGTCGCGTCGACGGTCGCGTATTTCTGCGGGGAGTTCATCAACACGACGTTCCTCGCGAAGCTCAAGATCGCGAGCGCGGGCCGCCATTTGTGGGCGCGCATCGTGTCGAGCACCGGTGTCGCGATCGTGATCGACAGCGCGCTGTTCTGCGTGATCCTGTTCTGGGGCAGGCTGCCGGACAACGTCGTGCTGACGATGATCGGCATCCAGATCGCCGTCAAGCTGACCTACGAACTCGTGCTGCTGCCTGTCGTCACGACTGCGTCCAGGCGCCTGAAGCAAGTGGACCAGATCGACTACTACGACTATCACACGAACTTCAATCCGTTCTCGTTCAAGGATTGATCAGGCGCGACTCGGTCACGACGCCGAGCACCGTGACGCCCTCGCTCGACGCATTGACCGTGTCGGCGGGCGAGGGCCGGGTGTCCTTGAGCCACGCGACTTCGCCGTCCCGGATCACGCGGCGCAGCGTCGGCTCGCCGCCGTCGATCACGGCGATCACCACCTGCGCGTCGCGCAAGGCGGCGCACGGCTCGACGATCACGATCGAGCCTTCGCGAAAGCGCGGCGCCATCGACGGTTTCGTGCGCGCCGCAAACGTGCCCGGCCGCCGCGGCGTATCGACGGTCAGCCAGCGCGTGTTGCGGGCAAGGTCGTACTGCCCGCGCGCATAGCCGAGCATCTCGTCCCAGCCGAGAATCGGGATCGGGTAGACCCGCTCGCTTTGCAGCAGGTAGCCGACGCTCGATCCGAGTGCGTCGGCGATCGCCAGCACGGTGCTGATGCGCGGATCCTCCGTCGACATCGACAGCACGCGGCTCAGCGTCGCGGGCGAGATGCCGGTCTTGCGGGCGAGGTCGGCGTCGGTGAGGCCTTGCTGCTGCATCAGCGCGCGGATTCTCGCGACCATCTGGACCAGCCGCTGGCTCATTTCCATAGTGCGTTTTCGTTCTTCCCGGCGAGCGTGTGTGCTGCCGCGCTCCTGGCCGATGCGTTGATCATGCTGCAGACGGGGTGAGCAGTCACCGGGGGCGTGGTCTGAAAACAGCGATCGTACCCTAACAGGCTTGAAATGCATGCGATCAGGCGATCCGCGGGATGTCGTTTCGCGGCGCGGGTCGTGCGGGCGGGTGGGCGGGGGATTGGCTGGAGGAGGAGGGGGCAAAGAAAAAGGGCTTGGCATTGCTGCCAAGCCCTTCTTCAACCATCCTTGGTAGGCCGTGCGTGACTCGAACACGCGACCAACGGATTAAAAGTCCGCTGCTCTACCAACTGAGCTAACGACCCAAAGAGGCGAAATTATAGCGGCGGGTTTCGAACCCGTCAACAACCCGCCGCCAAATTATTTCATCGTCTGCAGCTTGCCCTGTGCCGTCTGCGCCGCGCTCGACCCGGCGTACTGCGAGATGACCTGTTCGAAGGTCTTCTTCGCCGCAGCCTTCTGGCCTTGCTCGAGCTGGTTCGTGCCGATTGCCAGCATCGCATCGGCCGCGCGCGGATGCTGCGGATACTTGCCGACGATGCCCTGCCACGTCGCCGTCGAGCCCTTGTAGTCGCGCAGCGCGTATTGCGCGTTGCCGAGCCAGTACTGCGCGGTCGGCTGGTAGGGGCTCTGCGGATACTTCGCGATGAAGCCGCGGAACGATGCGGCGGCCGCCTTGAAGTTGCCGTCGCGGAACTGCTGCTGCGCTGCATTGAACGCGTCCGTCTCGCCCGGCTGCACGGTGCCTTCGACACCGTCGACCGTCTTCTGCTGCGGCTCGAACTTCTTGAGCCGCGTATCGAGATCGGTGTAGTACTCCTTCTGCTGGCGTTCGAGCGTCGTGAGCCGGTTCGTCAGATCCTCGTTCTCGCCGCGCAGCGTCGCGACCTGCTGGTTCAGCTGGTCGAGGCGGGCGGTCTGATCGAGAATCGTGCGTTGCGCGGCCGACAGCTGGCTCGCAAGATTGTCGCTCTTGCTGCGCAGGTCGAGCACGGCGCGGCGCGCTTCGTTGTCGTCGAACATGCCGGCGTGCGCCGGCGCGGCCGACCATGCCGCGCCGGCGACGCAGAAGGCTGCGGCCACGCGCAGCCAGGATAGACGGTGCGTCATACGGCGATTCTTCCGTGACTTACTGTTGGTAGACGAGATCCGCGCGGCGGTTCTGCGCCCACGAAGCCTCGTCGTGACCCGCTGCCTGCGGCTTTTCCTTGCCGAGGCTCACGGCTTCCATTTGCGAGTCGGCCACGCCGAGCAGCGCCATCGCGCGACGGACGGCTTCGGCACGCTTCTGGCCCAGCGCCAGGTTGTACTCGCTCGTGCCGCGCTCGTCGGTGTTGCCCTGGATCAGCACGTGACGCTGCGGATGGCTCTTCAGGTACTGAGCGTGCTGCTGCATCAGCGGCTGGTACTCGTCCTTCACCGAATAGCTGTCGAAATCGAAGTAGATGCTGCGCTTCGCGAGCGGACTGTTCGGATCGTTCAGCGGATCGACGTTCACTTGCGCGACGTTTTCCGGGTTCGGCTGCGTGCTCATCGCACCGGCGTTGGCCTTGTCGTCGAGCTTCACGCCCGACTTACAGGCTGCCAGTGCGCCGATCATCATCACGGCCAGGGCCAGACGAGCCTTTTTTGACATCATGGTTACTCTCCTTGTGGTCATTGCATGAAGGGTCCCCACGACGGCTCGCGTACGGAGGAGCCGCCCTGGACGGACAGAATCTGCGGCGGCGCGCTGCCGTCGGACGGGACGGCAGCCAGCACGTTGCGGCCACCCGACTGCGTGGCGTACAGCACGTACTGGCCGTTCGCCGCAAAGCTCGGCGACTCGTCATGGCTGGTATTCGTGATCGCGTTCGCCGCGCCCGTCTGCAGATCCTGAACGTACAGCTTGAAACCCCCGCCCGTGCGGGAGATGTAAGCGAGCTGCTTGCCGTCCGGGCTCACGCGCGGGCTCGTGTTGTAGCTGCCGGTGAAGGTCACGCGCTGGGCCGAGCCGGCGCTTTCGCCCTGGGCGGGCATCCGGTAGATCTGCGGCGCGCCGCCGCGGTCGCTCGTGAAGTAGATCCAGCGGCCGTCAGGCGAGTAGAACGGCTCGGTGTCGATCGAGCTGCTCTGCGTCAGCCGGCGCAGGCCGCCGCCGTTCGCGTTGACCGAGTAGATCTGCGTGTTGCCCGTCAGCGACAGCGCGACCGACAGCGTCTGGCTGTCCGGCGACCACGCCGGCGCGCTGTTGTTGCCCTTCTGGTCGGACACGATGTAGCGGCGGCCGGTCGGCAGGTCGTGGATGTAGACGATCGGCTTCTTGCGCTCGAACGATACGTACGCGACCTTGGTGCCGCTCGGCGACCACGACGGCGAGATGATCGGCTCGGTGCTCGACAGCGCGATGCGTGCGTTCTGGCCGTCCGAATCGGAAATCTGCAGCTGGTAGCGGTTGCCGGACTTGATCACGTACGACAGGCGCGTCGCGAACACGCCGCGTGTACCGAGCAGCTTCTGGTAGATGTAGTCGGCAATCTTGTGGCCGGCCGTGCGCAGCGTGCCGTCGTTCGCGGTCAGCGACAGGCCGCCGAGGCTCTGCTGCTTCACGGTGTCGTACAGGATGAAGTTGACCTTGTACTGGCCGTTCGCCTCGCGGTTCACGCTGCCGGCGACGAACGCGTTCGCGCCCTTGGCCTTCCACGCGCCGAGGTCGACCTGTGCGGTTTCCGGCACCGGCGTGCTGCCGGCGTCGATGTTGGTGAACTTGCCGCTGCGGGCAAGATCGGCGCGGACAATCGACGTGACCTGCTGGGGCAGGCCTGCCTCGTTCGCGAAGTTCGCGGTGGCGATGGGGAACTGGGTCGAACCGACGCCGGTGATCAGCACGTCGACCTGCGCGTTAGCGGCGCTGCCCGCCACAATCAGACACGAGGCCACGAGTGCCCTGAAACCTAGCTTCGTCATCAAACTCATGCTTCTTGCTTCCCGTATGACTTGTATCGCTGCGCAACCGCAGAGACAGTAAAAATACCCGATTCGTTCCCGTCTTACAGCGACGCCCGGAGTGTAAGCGCATTCCGCTCACTCCGCCGCCTTGAAGGTAATCGTAATGTCCGACGGGGTACGACCGTTGGAATCGGGCGGTAACGGGACCGACGCCTGGATCGCACTGACCACGGCTTGATCCCACCCCGAATTTCCGCTCGAACGGCGGATCGATACGCTCATTACATCGCCCGACGGCGTGCAGCGGATCGCGACGACCGTCGTCAGGCCCGCGCGCTCGCCGCCCCAGACGATGTTCGGCTTCACGCGGCGCCGCACCTTGTCGGGGTAGCCCGGGGACGCCGCATTGCCGCCGGAGCCCGTGCCGGTGCCGCTCTTGGCGAGGCCCTCGCCGCCACCTTCACCGCCGCCCGCGAGGCCCTGCATCTGCGCGAGGCGCGTGCGGCGTTCCTGGTCGAGCTTCGCCTTCGACGCCGAATCGGCCTTCGCCTTCGCGGCCGCTTCGGCCTTCGCCTTCGACGCGGCTTCGGCTTTCGCCTTGGCCGCCTGCTGGGCTTCGAGCTTCGCCTGCTTCTGCTGCTCGAGCTTTTGCTGTTCGAGCTTCTGCTGCTCGGCGAGCTGTTTCTGCTTGAGCTTGTCGGCCTGCTTCAGCTTTTCCTGCTCGGCGGCTTTCTGCGCGGCGAGCGCGGCCGCCTGCCTGGCCGCGAGCTGCGCGCGCCGGGTGTCCTCTTCCTGCTGGGTCTTCAGTTGCGCCGCGCGGCGCTGCTGCTCGAGCAGCGCTTCACGCGCGGCGGCTTCCTGCTGGCGCTTCTTCTGCTGCAGCGCGATGTCCGCTTCCTCGTTCCTGACCGGGGGAGGGGGCGGTGCGACCTTCGCGGGCGGCGGCGCGACCGGCTGCGGGGGCGTGGTGTCCGGCACCGACGTCCACAGTTCGGCCTCGGCGCCGGCCGGCGTGCTGTTCTGCCACTGCACGCCGTGATACAGGAACAGCGCGAGCAGCACGTGCATCAACGCGGCGAGCGCGAACGCGCGCCACGTGCCGCGCTCGCGCGGCGGCATCGGCGGGTAGGCGCTGCCGCGCGGGGGTTGCCGTTTCATTGCGATTTGACGAGGAGGCCGACGCGCTTGACGCCGCGCGCCTTCAGGTCCGACATCACGGTCATGACTGCATCGTACTGCACGGTCTTGTCCGCTGCGATCACGACCGGCTGGTCGGGATGATCCGCCTGACGGGCCACGATGAAGCTGTCGAGCTCGGCCTTGGTCATCGTGTCTTCCTGCGTCGCGCCCGAGGCGCCCTTGTACTTGACGCTCATCGTGCGGTCGGCCTTGATGTTGACGACGACGGGCGGCGTCTGCTCCTGCGGCGCGGCATTGCCGACGGTCGGCAGGTTGATGATCGACGGGGCGACGAGCGGCGCGGTGACCATGAAGATCACGAGCAGCACGAGCATCACGTCGATGTACGGCACGACGTTGATGTCGGCCATCGCGCGGCGCGAGCGGCCGCCGCGCATGCTGGATCGGATGGGTGTTCCTGCCATGGCGCGCTCCTTACTGGGCCTGACGCTGCAGGATGTTCGAGAACTCTTCGATGAAGGTCTCGAAGCGGATCGCGAGGCGGTCGATGTCGTGCGCGTAGCGGTTGTACGCGACGACTGCCGGAATCGCGGCGAACAGGCCGATCGCGGTCGCGACGAGCGCCTCGGCGATGCCCGGCGCAACGTTCGCGAGCGTCGCCTGCTGGACGTTCGCAAGGCCGCGGAACGAGTTCATGATCCCCCAGACCGTGCCGAACAGGCCGATGTACGGGCTGACCGAGCCGACCGACGCGAGGAACGCGAGGTTCGCCTCGAGCACGTCCATCTCGCGCTGGAACGATGCGCGCATCGCGCGCCGTGCGCCGTCGAGGACGAGGCCCGGATCGCTGATGCGCTTTTCCTTCGCCTTCAGGAACTCGCGCATCCCCGATTCGAAGATCCGCTCGAGCGCGCCGATCGTGTGGCGGTTGTTCGCCGCGCTCTGGTACAAGGCCTGCAGGTCGCCGCCCGACCAGAAATCCCGCTCGAAGCGTTCGGTCTGCGCGCGTGCGCGGCGGATCGCGAACCACTTGCGGAAGATGAAGGTCCACGACATCAGCGACAGCAACAGCAGCAGCCCCATCACCGCCTGGGCCAGGACGCTCGCATTGAGGACGAGGGAGATGATCGACAGGTCTTGAGAAGTATTCATAGAGGTTTGAGTAACGTCCCTTCGGGGCCCGGCCAGGGGTGCCCGGCGAGGGGTGCACGGCCAGGAGCGCCCGGCGCCGGCAGCGCGCGGCGCGCCGGTTTGCCGCTGCCGCGCCTGACGCCGAACCTTGCTTAGTATCGATTCAGGAAGGCGAGTTCATAGGCTTTGTCTAAACGGGGCTCATGCTGGCCCCGTTGACAATACAGTCTGCCCGGCTTCGATGACGGGCCCGCGTTGCAGCGCGTCGAGCACGGCCGGCGGGATCGGCGCCGGCCGGATGCCGTCGCGGTCGACGCAACCGATGCGGATGTGCCCCGACACGAGCAGCGTTTCGCCGCGCCACGCTTCCTGCATGAATTCCACCGACGCGCGGCCGATCCGCCCGGGCCGGCTCGTGATCGCCAGCGTGTCGTCGAGCCGAGCCGGCGCGCGATAGTCGAGCGCGGTGCTGCGGACGATGAAGATCGCGCCCGTTTCGTCGGCGAGCCGCTGCTGGTCGATGCCGCAGGCGCGCAGCCACTCCGTGCGCGCGCGCTCGAAGAATTTCAGGTAGTTGGCGTAGAAGACGATGCCGCCTGCGTCCGTATCCTCGTAATAAACGCGAACCGGCCAGGCGAAGCCGGAAGGCGCTTCCGGGGGGCGGGTAGGCTGAGTCATGGCGCGCATTTTACCGGAACCGGGGTACCCGGTTCGGTACCGATTCGTAACGGAATGTTGTGGGATGCGGGCCGGCCGGCGGCCGGGCCCGCAGGGCGGTCAGCCGCGGTGGATCGTCAGCCCGGCGGGCGCCTGGGCGACCGGCATCATCTCGATCGTGTTGATGTTCACGTGCGCGGGGCGGGTCGCGATCCAGTAGATCGTGTCGGCGATGTCCTCGGCCGTGAGCGGCTGGACGTTCGCGTATACGTTCGCCGCCTTCGTGTCGTCGCCACGGAAGCGGACGTTCGAGAACTCGGTGCCGCCGCAGAGGCCCGGCTCGATGTCGGTGACGCGCAGCGGCGTGCCGATCAGGTCGGCGCGCAGGTTCAGGCTGAATTGTCGGACGAATGCCTTGGTCGCGCCGTAGACGTTGCCGCCCGGATACGGGTACATGCCGGCGACCGACCCGAGGTTGAAGATGTGGCCGCGGCCGCGCGCGATCATGCCGGGCAGCAGCGCATGCGTGACCGTCACGAGCCCCGAGCAGTTCGTGTCGATCATCGTCTGCCATTCGTCAAGGCTGGCCTTCTGGGCCGGCTCGACGCCGAGCGCGAGGCCGGCATTGTTGACGAGCACGTCGAGCGACGCGAATTCGGCGGGAAGCGTGGCCTCGATGGCCTCGACGGCGGCGCGGTCGCGCACGTCGAGCTCGAGCGGCAGCAGCGCGTCTCCGAGCTCGGCGGCGAGCGCGTCGAGACGATCCTTGCGGCGCGCGGTCGCGACGACGCGGTGGCCGCCCTTGACGAAGGCACGGGCGATGGCGGCGCCGAAGCCGGCGGACGCGCCTGTGACGAACACGATCATTGCTGCTCCTGGTCGGTAAAGAAGCGGGTGAGGAACCTGCAAGCGTACTGTGATTGCCGCACCGCGGCAAGGCGGCGGAACGTATACGGTGCGGGCGTGATGGGCCTGTCCCCAATTATCCGGGCGGCGGCCGCGCGGTTGCCTATTCATGACGCATCCAATAAACTAGTGCGTTCATCACCCCTGCGTGACTGGCGATAGAACCCTCGGGTTCAAGGTGGAGCATCCCACCGTGAAGCGCAGGGCATCGTTTTTTGCCGTTCGCCTGGGCAGCCGTTGTGCGCCGTCGCGTGCATCGCCGGTGGCTGTCCTGTCTCGCGTCATACGGATTCTTCCGCCACGTCGAGCTGGTGCCCCCAGCAGCGCAATGTACTCGGCCACTTCGGTCAACCTGTACACACTTAACGGAAACCGTATGTTTGACAGAGCCCAAAGCACCATTGCGAACGTCGATCCCGAAGTCTTTGCCGCGATCGAACAGGAAAACCGCCGCCAGGAAGATCACATCGAGCTGATCGCGTCGGAAAACTACACGAGCCCGGCCGTGATGGCCGCGCAGGGCTCGCAACTCACGAACAAGTACGCCGAAGGGTATCCGGGCAAGCGCTATTACGGCGGCTGCGAGTATGTCGACATCGTCGAGCAACTCGCGATCGACCGCGTGAAGGCGCTGTTCGGCGCGGAAGCCGCGAACGTCCAGCCGAACTCGGGTTCGCAGGCGAACCAGGGCGTGTTCTTCGCGATGCTCAAGCCGGGCGACACGATCATGGGCATGAGCCTCGCGCACGGCGGCCACCTGACGCACGGCTCGCCGGTGAACATGTCGGGCAAGTGGTTCAACGTCGTCAGCTACGGCCTGAACGAAAACGAAGACATCGACTACGACGCCGCCGAGAAGCTCGCGCAGGAACACAAGCCGAAGCTGATCGTCGCGGGCGCGTCGGCATTCGCGCTGAAGATCGATTTCGAACGTATGGCGAAGATCGCGAAGTCGGTCGGCGCGTACCTGATGGTCGACATGGCGCACTACGCGGGCCTGATCGCCGCGGGCGTCTACCCGAACCCGGTGCCGCACGCCGACTTCGTCACGACCACGACGCACAAGAGCCTGCGCGGCCCGCGCGGCGGCGTGATCCTGATGAAGGCCGAGTACGAGAAGCAGATCAACTCGGCGATCTTCCCGGGCATCCAGGGTGGCCCGCTGATGCACGTGATCGCCGCGAAGGCCGTCGCGTTCAAGGAAGCGCTGTCGCCCGAATTCAAGGCGTACCAGCAGAAGGTGGTCGAGAACGCGCGCGTGCTGGCCGAAACGCTCGTGAAGCGTGGCCTGCGCATCGTGTCGGGCCGCACCGAAAGCCACGTGATGCTGGTCGACCTGCGTGCGAAGAACATCACCGGCAAGGCAGCGGAAGCCGCACTCGGCGCCGCGCACATCACGGTCAACAAGAACGCGATCCCGAACGATCCGGAAAAGCCGTTCGTGACGAGCGGCGTGCGCCTCGGCTCGCCGGCGATGACGACGCGCGGCTTCGGTCCGGCGGAAGCCGAGCTGGTCGGCAACCTGATCGCCGACGTGCTCGAGAGCCCGGAAGACGCGGCGACGATCGAGCGCGTGCGCGCGCAGGTGTCCGAGCTGACCAAGCGTTTCCCGGTCTATCGCTGATCGCTCATGCGCTGCCCGTTCTGCCGGAGCGACGACACGCAGGTGGTGGATTCGCGCGTGTCCGAAGACGGCGCCGCGATTCGCCGGCGTCGTCGCTGCTCGGCCTGCGACAAGCGTTTCACGACGTACGAGCGGGTCGAGCTGGCGTTGCCGGCCGTCGTGAAGAAGGACGGCAGCCGCACGGAGTTCGACCGTCGCAAGATCGTCGCCAGCATGCAACTCGCGCTGCGCAAGCGGCCGGTTGCGGCTGACGCGATCGACGCGGCGGTCGCCCGCATCGAATATCAGCTGCTCGCGACAGGCGAGCGCGAAGTGCGTAGCGAGAAGCTCGGCGAACTCGTGATGAACGAGTTGCGCGGCCTCGATACGATTGCCTACGTGCGTTTCGCATCGGTATATCGCCGGTTCGAAGACGTCTCCGAATTTGCCGACGTGATCGAAGAATTCCGTCGCGCCTCTCCGGCCGCCAAGCCGACGCGTAAGCGCTGACGCGCTGCGCTGTTTCATCGCTTTCCCTCCAGGTTGCTCGTCCTGCGCCGATTGTGGCCGGGGCGTTCGCGTGCTGCCAGCTGGCCGTTCGGCAGATGGTGCGCGTGCGTGCGCGCCGCTACAGTCGTCGCATGACGTTGGCGGAGGGTGGCGATGCGGCACGGTGGAGCAGGGTGGCGGGCGTGCGGATTCTCGCTCGTCGAGTTGATGGTGGTGGTCGCGCTGATGGCCGGACTCGGCCTGTACGCGGCGCCTGCATTTGACCAGTGGCAGATGCGCGAACGGGTCGATGCCCGCTCGCGTGCGTTGCTCGGTGCGCTGTCGTTCGCGCGAACCGAAGCGGCGCGTCTCGGCGTGCGCGTTACGCTGTGCCGGGCCGGGAGCGATGGCGCCTGCCTGCGTCCCGGGCAGCGCTGCGAGGACGCGGAATGGTCGTGCGGCTGGATCGTGAGCGGGCATTTCGACGAACAGGCGCGCGTGTTGCGGCGGTATCCGCGCGACCCCGGTGTGGCGGTCGCGGGCGCGGCGCACGATCTGGCATTTGCACCGCCGGCCGGCCTGGCGATCGGCGGGATCCGGCGATTCGAACTGCGCCCGGCCCGCGATGCGCCCGAAGTCGACGCGGCGCGCCTGTCGCGCTGCGTGCGGATCGCCGCGGGCGGCCGGGCACGCGTGGTCGCCGGCCGCTGTGAGGCTGCGTCGTGAACCTGCGGCACACGATGCGTGGCGCGTCGCTGATCGAGGCGACGGTGGCGGTCGCGCTGCTCGCCATGATCACGCTCTCGGTGGCCGGCAGCCAGCTCACGATGATGCGTGCGCAACGCACGACGATCTGGCGTGAACGCGCGTTATGGCTGGCCGATGCGCGAGTCGAACTCGCGCACGCGGCGCCCGGCGCAGAAGCGGGCATGACGGCGCTCACGGCTGCGTCGTTGCCGGGTGGGGCGATGACGATCGATGGCGGCGCAGGTAGCGTGCGGCTGGCCATCGTCGGCTGGCGTGACGGCGACGCCGCGTCGCCCATGCAATGCGGCGCGGCCGAGGTGTCGGCACGTCCGCCGTCGTGCGTGCGGATCCCGTTCCGCGAGGTGACGGACGATGGGCATTGATCGTCGCGCGCGAGCGCATACGCTTCTCGAGATGCTGATCGCGATGTCCGTCGGCTTGCTCGTGCTGGCGGCTGTCGGCGCGCTGTATCACGCACAGCGTGTCGCGCAGCGCCGGGCCGAGGACGGCTTTCGCATGCGCGATGCCGCAAGCACCGCATTGACGCTGATCGGCCAGGAGATTCAGATGGCGGGCTTCCGGCCGCTCGACGGCGCGGCGTCGCGAGCGCTGCCGCCGCTGTTCGGTTGCGCAGCGGCGCGTGTGCGGGGCAGCGATGCGCACGTGCGCTGCGAGCCCGCGCAGGCGTCGTCCGACGCATTGCTGGTTCGATACATTGGCGATGCCGTGTCGACGTGGCCGACGGCCAACGGCCAGGTATCGGATTGCCTGGGGCAGGGCGTGGGTGCGCCGACGGAGCGTCCGCTCGTGTCGAACCGCTTCGACGCGCACGTCAGCCCGTCGACGGGCGAGCCCGAACTCTATTGCGAAGGAAACGGACACCTGGGGACCGCGCAGCCTGTCGTCTCCGGAATCGACCAGCTGCGCGTGCGGTACCTGCGGCGCAGCGAGACGCAGTTCGTCTCCGCCGGCGCGATGCGCGAGGGCGACTGGCACGATGTGGTCGCCGTGCATCTCTGCGTGCGGGCGCGAGGCGAAACGATGCGGGAGCGAGGCCGGCATGTCGATTGCGACGGCAATGCATCCAGCGCGCCGGACCACCGCGCGCGGTTGACGCCGCATCGCGTCGTCGTGTTGCGCAACGGATCGCCCGATCGCGGCGACGGCCGACCGGAAGGGCCGCGCACACCCGGAGCGTTACGGTGAGCCGGGGCCGACATCGAGCGTGGACGCCCGCCCGCGGCATGGTCCGGCGCCGCGATGCGGGCATGGCATTGCCGGCCGTCGTCGCGGTCGGCGCGGCCGTTGCGGCGCTGACGGGCACGTGGTTCGAAGCCGCATTGACGGAGGCGCGCCGCACACGCGCGTTGTCGGATCGCCTGATCGCGTTTCACGCCGCCGATGCGGCACTCGTCGCTTGCGTGGCGCGCTTGCGGCAGGGGGCGGCACCCTACCTCGGGGCAGGGGCGTCGGATGTGGAACCGGATGCATGGCGTCGCGTGCCTGCGCTGGCGATGCCCGCAGCGTTCGCGCCGTTTGCCGGATGGCCGATGGCCGCGCGTCCGCCGCGCTGCCTGATCGAAGCATGGCCGCTCGCGTGGCCCGCCGACGGGCGGGCCTATCTCGTCACCGCGCGCGGCGTCGGGGCCCATGCATCCAGCGCCGTCTGGCTGCAGATGCAGGTCGTGATGCGCGACGGACGGATCGTCGCGCAGCGCTGGCGCCGCGTCGCGGCCCAGCATCGATGAGCGCGGGGCACGCGTGCGTCGGCCGGCCGGATTCACGTTGCTTGAATTGATGATCGCGCTGGCGATCGTCGCGGTGCTGACGGGTGTCGCGATCCCGTCGTACCGCCGGCAAGCCGCGCAAGCGCATCACGCGTCGGCCGTGGCCGCGCTGTATCGCGCGGCGCAGTATCTCGAGACGCTCGACGGCGCAGCGCCGCCCGCGTTGCCGGACGCGCTCGCGCATGCGCCGTCGGACGGGCGCGCCGTCTATCGGCTGGCGATCCGGCGTCCGGATGACGAAGGATTCGTGTCCTACGTGCTGGAGGCGAGCCCGCTCGACGACGGGCCGATGCGTGACGACCGATGCGGAAGGTTCACGCTGAGCGCGGACGGGACGAAAGGCAATGTGCGGCCGGACGGCGCGAACGAGCCGGATCCGCAGTGCTGGAGCGTGCGATGACGCCATGCATGCGGCATGTGCGTTGTGCGCATCATGCACGCGCAGCCGTGCGTCACTCCGTGCCGGCCGTCCCGCCTTCGCGTTCGTTGCGCGATTCCTTCAGGATCCGGTAGATTTCCCACGCGGCAAAGCCGAGCGAACCCCACTTCAGCGCCGGGCCCGCACTCGCGCGCAGCAGCGAGCGCACGGGTTTCGCGAGCACCAGCGAGATGAGCGAACTGACCATCGGATACTGGTTGATGAGGTTGCCGAGGCTTGCGTTGAGGTTCTTCGCGGACTGGCCGAGCGACCCGCTGCCGAGCCCGGGGACCAGCACCTTGAGCCAGCGGAAGCGGGAAAAGGTCTGTCGTATTTCTGCGCCGGCTTCCGCGAGTTCCAGCCGTTCGACTTCGGCGCGCAGGATCAGCAATTCCTTGCGGACCGCGCGATTTTGCGCGGCGTTCAAGCGCGATTGCGACGAAGCGGGGCGGTAACGGTTGCCTGTGGTGTTCTGACTCATGGCGCGGCGTCGAGTGGAATGAAAAGAACGAACGCGGGCGCGTTCACGACTTGCCGCGGAACACTTCGCGGTCTTTCTCGAGTTCGGTGAGCGTGGCTTCGAACATGATCGGCGCATCGCGCACGCCCGCGCGTGCCTTCAGCGCGCAGGCGATGCCGGCGAACGCGTACAGCGCGGTGATCACCGCGAGCGATTGCCAGCGATAGCTATCCCAGAAGGCGATCGTGACGAGCACGGTCAGGCTGATGAGCGCCATCGTCGCGAGCATCATCGCGGCGAGGCCGAGGAACAGCACGCCCATCAGGCGCTCCTTCTCCTCGGCGAGCTCGATGCCCGCCAGCTCGAGGCGCGTTTGCAGCAGTCCGATTGCAGAGCCGGCGAAGCGGCGCAGCGGGCCTTGTCCGGCGGGCTGCGAGGTGGTGTCTGTCGTCATGAATGATGCGCTTGCGCGCGCAGAAGGCGGCTAAGGCAAAGCCGACCGGCGGGGTGCCCGCCAGTCAGCTTCGGCGCCCGCGGGCCGCGTCAGGCGGCGCGTCGGGCGATAGGGCGCAGGCTGCGCGTTACTTGCGGTTGATCAGCAGGCCGATCAGCACGCCGACACCAGCTGCGACGCCGATCGACGTCCACGGGTGCTCGTGCACGTAGTCGTCGGTCGCGCGCGCGGCTTTCTTGCCCTTCTCGACCACCACGACCTGGACGTCGGCTGCCTTGTCCTTGGCCTGCTTCAGGCGCGACATCGCTTTTTCGCGCAGCTCGGCCGCACGGTCGCCCGTGCTGCTCGCGGCTTGCTTGAGCAGATCTTCGGCGTCCGCGAGAACGGTTTTGATATCCGACATCAGTTTCTCCTTGTTGATTTCCGACATTGCAACTCCCTTCATGCTGTCATGCTGCAGGTTCACATCGTAGCGAAACGTGTGCCCGCTGGCGAGCCGGGATCGCGCGGTGCCGCTGCGCGGAAATTGCATGGTAAACGATTTGTAATGAACGGGAGGGGATGCCGCGGCGAGGAAGCGTTTTCCGGCGCGGCCGGGCCAGGCGCAAAAATGACAAAAATGTATGAATATCGAACGGAATAATCGTTCGCATCGCCGTCCGCTTCCCGTAAGCTACCCCACTGTCCCGCGCGGGTGGCGCGGGTTTCACCACGCACAGTACAAGGAGGGAACAACATGGGTCTGCGTCTTGGCGACATCGCACCGGATTTCGAGCAGGATTCGAGCCTCGGCCGCATCAAGTTTCACGAGTGGCTGGGCGACGGCTGGGGCGTGCTGTTTTCCCATCCGGCCGACTACACGCCGGTATGCACGACGGAGCTCGGGCTGACCTCGAAGCTGAAGGGCGAGTTCGAGAAGCGCAACGTGAAAGTGATCGCGCTGTCGGTCGACAGCGTCGAATCGCATGCGGGCTGGATCAACGACATCAACGACACGCAGTCGACGGTCGTCGGTTTCCCGATCATCGCGGATGCGGATCGCAAGGTCTCGCAGCTCTACGACATGATCCACCCGAACGCGAACGAGACGCTCACCGTGCGCTCGCTGTTCGTGATCGATCCGAACAAGAAGGTGCGGCTCATCATCACCTATCCGGCCAGCACCGGGCGCAACTTCGATGAAGTGCTGCGCGTGATCGACTCGCTGCAGCTGACCGACAACTACAAGGTCGCGACGCCGGGCAACTGGAAGGACGGCGACGACGTGGTGATCGTCCCGTCGCTGCAGGATCCGGAAGAGCTGAAGAAGCGCTTCCCGAAGGGCTTCAACGCGGTGCGCCCGTATCTGCGCCTCACGCCGCAGCCGAACAAGTAAGCGCGGCACGCAGCGCACGCGCATCAGCAGCACGGCCCGCCCGGCATCGACGCCGGGCGGGCCGTTTCTGTTTTTGTTTCCGTTTCGGCGGTGCGCACCGCGCACCGCCATGCCGTCTCACGCGCGGACGATCAGAAGAACGCCTGGATGCCCGTCTGCGCGCGGCCGAGGATCAGCGCGTGGATGTCGTGCGTGCCTTCGTACGTGTTGACCACTTCGAGGTTCACGAGGTGGCGCGCGACGCAGAACTCGTCCGAGATGCCGTTGCCGCCGAGCATGTCGCGCGCGAGCCGCGCGATGTCGAGCGACTTGCCGCACGAATTGCGCTTCATGATCGACGTGATCTCGACGGCGGCCGTGCCTTCGTCCTTCATCCGGCCGAGGCGCAGCACGCCTTGCAGGCCGAGCGTGATTTCGGTCTGCATGTCGGCGAGCTTCTTCTGGATCAGCTGGTTCGCGGCGAGCGGCCGGCCGAACTGCTTGCGGTCGAGCACGTACTGCCGCGCGGTGTGCCAGCAGGCTTCGGCGGCGCCGAGCGCGCCCCACGCAATGCCGTAGCGCGCCGAGTTCAGGCACGTGAACGGGCCGCGCAGGCCGCCGACGTGCGGCAGGCGGTTTTCTTCCGGCACGAACACCTCGTCGAGCACGATCTCGCCGGTGATCGACGCGCGCAGGCCGACCTTGCCGTGGATCACGGGCGCGGACAGGCCCTTCCAGCCCTTCTCGAGGATGAAGCCGCGGATCGTGTCGTGGCCGTCTTCCTCGAGCTTCGCCCAGACGACGAACACGTCGGCGATCGGCGAGTTCGTGATCCACATCTTCGAGCCGGACAGCGAATAGCCGCCGGGCACCTTCTTCGCGCGCGTGACCATGCTGCCCGGATCGGAGCCGTGGTTCGGCTCGGTGAGGCCGAAGCAGCCGATCCATTCGCCGGTCGCGAGCTTCGGCAGGTATTTTTCCTTCTGCGCGTCGGAGCCGAATTCGTGGATCGGCACCATCACGAGCGACGACTGCACCGACATCATCGACCGGTAGCCCGAATCGATGCGCTCGACCTCGCGCGCGATCAGGCCGTAGCTCACGTAGTTGAGGCCCGGGCCGCCGTACTGCTCGGGGATCGTCGGGCCGAGCAGGCCGAGTTCGCCCATTTCACGGAAGATCCCGGCATCGGTGCGTTCGTGGCGGAACGCTTCGGTGACACGCGGCGCGAGCTTGTCCTGTGCATACGCGTGCGCGGCGTCGCGCACCATCCGCTCGTCCTCGGTGAGCTGCTGGTCGAGCAGCAGCGGATCGTCCCAATGAAAAGTTGCAGCGCTCATCGTGTCATCTCCTCGCTTGACTAACGTTCCGCTGTGCGGAACAATGTTTTGCAAATTGACCCCAGTGTAGCATCAGATGACGCCTTCAACCATCGACGATCAACCGATCGACGAACGCAAGTTCGTCGTGGCGCTCGCGCGCGGCCTGGACCTGCTGCGCGCCTTCCGTCCCGGCGAGACGATGCTCGGCAACCGCGATTTCGCGGAGCGCACGGGCCTGCCTAAGGCGACGGTGAACCGGCTCGCGTACACGCTGACGGTGCTCGGCTACCTGCGCTACGACGATACGCTCGGCAAATACGCGCTCGATGCCGGCGTGCTGTCGCTCGGCTATGCGCTGCTGTCCGGCACGGGCACGCTCGATCTCGCACGGCCGCACATGCAGGCGCTCGCGCGCGAGATCGGCGCGGCGGTGTCGCTCGGCTGCCGCGACGGGCTCGACATGATCTACCTGGAGACGATCCGCAGCGAGACGGCGCTGACGCTCGGGCTGGCGCCCGGCTCGCGGCTGTCGATGCTGACGAGTTCGATGGGGCGCGCGTACCTGGCCGTGCAGCCCGAGGACGCGCGGCGCGGGCTGGTCGCGGAACTGCACCGCGCGGCCGGCGCGGGGCCCGACGCCGATGCGCTCGTGCGCGCTGCGCAGGACGCGGTGGCCGAGTTCGCATCGGGCGGCTGCTGCTATTCGTTCCGTGCGTGGCACGCGGACGTCAACGCGGCCGCGGTGCCGTTTCGCGAGCCGCGCGAGGGGCGCTGGCTGATCCTGAGCTGCAGCGGGCCGGCGTCGTCGATGGGGGAGGACGTGTTCCGGTCGCAGGTCGGGCCGCGCCTGAAGGCGCTCGCGCAACGGCTGGGGCAGCTCGGCTGAGCGCAGGGCGCGCCGGGCACGCGTGACGTGCCGGTTGCGCACACGACGAACGGCGCTCATCATCGTTTGCCCGACGCGAGCAAACGACGAGGTCGACGATGTCGCACCCGGAGACACTGGAAGGCGGCTGTGCCTGCGGCGCGATCCGCTACCGGATCACGCAGATCCCGACCGACGCCGGCTTCTGTCATTGCCGGCTGTGCCAGAAGACGACCGGCGCGGCGGTGCTCGCGTCCGCATCGGTGCCGATCGACGCGTTCGAGTATCTGCGCGGCGAGCCGGTGGTGTACGCGTCGAGCGCATGGGGCGAGCGGCGCTTCTGCGGCCAGTGCGGCGCTCAGCTCGAATACCGGCTGCGCGATGCGCCGAAAACGGTCGAGATCAACTACGCGACGCTCGACGATCCATCGAGGATTCGCCCTGCCTGACACATCTGGTATGCGAACCGGTTTCCCGGCCTCGAGATCGGCGACGCGCTGCCGAAGCACGACGACGGCGGCGACTGACGGCCGGCACGCAAGCGCCCGGCCCGAAGCGACAGGCCGGCGGCCCCGCTCATCCCTTCAAGCCGATACCACCTTCGCAAACACCGGCCCCTGCATGAACCGCACATCGTGCTGGCGCAGCAGTTCGCACTGCGTTTCGTCGACCACGCCGTCGAAGATCAGCGGGATCCGCGCGCGCTGCGCATACGCGATGAGCGCCTTGACCATCCCGTCGCGCAACGCGATGCCCGCGTCCATCTTGATGTAGTCCGGCCGCGCCATGTCCGATTCCACCGCGAGGATGCGGCCCGGGTCGGGCAGCTTGTCCGCGACCTTGAAGCCGTGGTGCTGGTAGCTGCGCGTCAGGTAGCCGAGGAACGTCTTGTGCGCGACCGCGGCGGCCGGCAACTCGATCACGACCCGCTCCGGCGGCAGGCCGAACCGTTGCAGCACCGACGAGAAGTGCTTGCCGTGGTCGTATTTCACGCTCTTCAGCAGCCGTTCGTGCACGCGCAGGAACAGCAGCCCGTGGCGCTGCGCGCCGAAGAAATTGATCGCGTGCAGCGCGCGCGACAGGCGGTCGACCGCGACCAGGGCCTGGTCGTCGGCGGCCGAATCGAACGGATCGGGCGCGTTGCCCGTCGCCAGCGTGACCGCCTGGAAACCCAGCTCGTCGCCGTAGCGTTCGATCGCGTCGGCGAACGACGTCGATTGCGGTGCACCCGGCATCGTCACGTCGTAGATCGGTTCGTACGCGCTGTTGAGCGTCAGCTCGGGCAGGCGCGCGCAGGCGGTGCCGCCTTCGGCGAGCGCGACGTGATCCCGCAGGAACGGCAACTGCCCGGCGCGGGTGACCAGCTCGGGAATGGTGGGCGGAATCATCGGGAATCGGAATGGAAAAACGGCGGCCGAACCGGCCGCCTCATGACTCGATAGTAGCAGCGCCCGCCGGGCTCGGCTCGGCGAATCGCTCATATCGTTATCCCGTTCCCGAAGCGATGCCTAGGGTTTACGTTGATTTCACTATCCGTAATTGGTTTTACTATTCGTAAATCCTGAGTTTGTCGCCGATCAAAACAAGCGCATTCGGGCATCGCCGGGCGATGTCCTGTCCCCGATTCAACAGGAAGCAAGGAGCGAGACGTGGCGGGTGAGTGGAAACGTGGGTCGCAGATGGGCCCGGCAGGCCGGAAGGCCGCCGGCGGGCAACGGGCGGGGCAGGCGGGCGCCGGGTCGCGCCGCAGCCGGGGTTGAGCGGACGGATGGCGGCCATGAGCATCGATTACCAGACCCTGAAGTTTGCGTACCGGCCGCGCGCGGAGCGCGGCGCCGATCGCGATGCGGCGATCCACCCGGTGATCGTCGTCGGCGCGGGCCCGGTGGGCCTCGCCGCGGCGATCGACCTCGCGCAGCAGGGCGTGCCGGTCGTGCTGCTCGACGACGACGACACGCTGTCCACCGGCTCGCGCGCGATCTGCTTCGCGAAGCGCACGCTCGAGATCTTCGACCGGCTCGGCTGCGGCGAGCGCTTCGTCGACAAGGGTGTCAGCTGGCACGTCGGCAAGGTGTTCCTGCAGGACGAGCAGCTGTACGCGTTCGACCTGCTGCCCGAGGAAGGCCACGCGCGCCCGGCGTTCATCAACCTGCAGCAGTACTACGTCGAGGGCTATCTGGCCGAGCGCGCGTTCGCGCTGCCGAACCTCGACATCCGCTGGAAGCACAAGGTGACGGGCGTCGCGCAGACGGCCGAACACGCGACTGTCACGGTCGAGACGCCCGACGGCGTCGAGACGCTGCGCGCGCGCTACGTGATCGCCGCGGATGGCTCGCGCAGCCCGATGCGCACGCTGATGGGCCTCGAGAGCCACGGCCGCACCTTCAAGGACCGCTTCCTGATCGCCGACGTGAAGATGAAGGCGGAATTCCCGACCGAGCGCTGGTTCTGGTTCGATCCGCCGTTCCACCGCAACCAGTCGGTGCTGCTGCACCGCCAGCCGGACAACGTGTGGCGCATCGACTTCCAGCTCGGCTGGGATGCCGACCCGGTCGCCGAGAAGCAGCCCGAGCGCGTGATCCCGCGCGTACGCGCGCTGCTCGGCCCGGACGTCGAGTTCGAACTGGAGTGGGTGAGCGTCTACACGTTCCGCTGCCAGCGGATGGATTCGTTCCGCCACGGCCGCGTGCTGTTTGCCGGCGATTCGGCGCACGGCGTGTCGCCGTTCGGCGCGCGCGGCGCGAACAGCGGCGTGCAGGATGCCGACAACCTCGCGTGGAAGCTGAAGCTCGTGCTGGACGGCCAGGCCCCCGACCGGCTGCTCGACACTTATGCGAGCGAACGCGAGTTCGCGGCCGACGAGAACATCCGCAACTCGACGCGCTCGACCGACTTCATCACGCCGAAGAGCCCCGTGTCGCGCGTGTTCCGCGACGCGACGCTGAAGCTGGCGCGCGACTGCGAATTCGCGCGCAAGCTCGTCAACAGCGGCCGCCTGTCGGTGCCGGCGGTGCTCGCCGATTCGCCGCTCAACACGCCGGACCACGGCGGCGACGCGTTCGCGGGCGCGATGCGGCCGGGCGCGGCGGCCGCGGACGCGCCGGTGCGTGCGCATGGCGCGGCCGGCTGGCTGCTGCAGCACCTGTGCGACGGCTTCGCGGGCGTGCTGTTCGGCCTGCCCGGCGACGCGCCCGCGCTCGCGCAGGCGCTGGCCGGCCTCGCGCTGCCGGTGAAGCCGGTGCTGGTCGTGCCGCACGGGCAGGCGCAGGCCGCGCAGGGCGCGCAGGGTGTCGACGTGGTGGAGGACGTCGACGGTCTCGCCGCGCAGCGCTACGACGCGAAGCCCGGCACGTTCTACCTGCTGCGCCCCGACCAGCACGTATGCGCGCGGATGCGCGCGCTCGACCGGCAGGCGGTGGGCGACGCGCTCGCGCGCGCGACCTGCACGGCCTGACCGACAACGACACATCGGAGACACCCGTCATGCCTCACCATCTCGACACCCGCCCGCGCCTGGCCGATCCGGACGCGTTCTACGAAGCGCTGATCGACATGCACCGCGACCTGACCGACAGCGACAGCCAGCTCGTCAACGCAAAGCTGATCCTGCTGCTCGCGAACCAGATCGGCGACCCCGACGTGCTGCGCGAAGCGATGGCGCTCGCGCGCCAGGGCGTGACGCCGCCCGCGCATCCGGCCGCGGAGTCCGTGCAATGAGCGCCGCGCCGGCCGCGGTACGTTCGCTCGAAGTCGAGAGCGTGATCGACGACACGCATCGCCCCGCGTTTCACTGGATGCTGCTCGCGCTGTGCGGGCTGTGCCTCGTGATCGACGGCTTCGATGCGCAGGCGATGGGCTACGTCGCGCCGAGCGTGATCGCCGAGTGGGGCGTGCCGAAACAGGCGCTCGGCCCGGTGTTCAGCGCGAGCCTGTTCGGGATGCTGCTCGGCGCGCTCGGCCTGTCGGTGCTCGCCGACCGGATCGGCCGGCGCCCGGTGCTGATCGGCGCGACGCTGTTCTTCGCGCTGACGATGCTCGCGACGCCGTTCGCGAACTCGATCCCGATGCTGATGGCGCTGCGCTTCGTCACGGGCCTGGGCCTCGGCTGCATCATGCCGAACGCGATGGCGCTCGTCGGCGAATTCAGCCCGGCCGCGCATCGCGTGAAGCGGATGATGATCGTGTCGTGCGGCTTCACGCTCGGCGCGGCGCTCGGCGGCTTCATCAGCGCCGCGCTGATTCCGGCGCTCGGCTGGCGCGCGGTGTTCTTCGTCGGCGGCGCGGTGCCGCTCGTGCTCGCGATCGCGATGCTCGCGCGGCTGCCCGAATCGCTGCAGTTCCTGGTGCTGAAAGGCCGCGACGCGCAGGCGCGCGACTGGCTCGCGCGCTTCGCGCCGGCCGCGGGCATCGATGCCGGCACACGCCTCGTCGTGCGCGAGCAGGCGCCGAGCGGCGCGCCGGTCGCGGAACTGTTCCGCGACGGCCGGCTGCCGGTCACGCTGTTGCTGTGGTCGATCAGCTTCATGAACCTGATCGACCTGTATTTCCTGTCGAACTGGCTGCCGACCGTGATGCGCGACGCGGGCTACGCCCCGGGCACCGCGGTGATCGTCGGCACCGTGCTGCAGACGGGCGGCGTGATCGGCACGCTGTCGCTCGGCTGGTTCATCGAGCGCTACGGCTTCGTGCGCGTGCTGTTCGCGTGCTTCGCGGGCGCGGCGGTGTCGGTCGGGCTGATCGGCTCGGTCGCGAACGCGCTGCCGTGGCTGCTGCTCGTCGTGTTCGCGGGCGGCTTCTGCGTGGTCGGCGGGCAGCCGGCCGTGAACGCGCTCGCGGGCCAGTACTACCCGACGTCGCTGCGCTCGACAGGCATCGGCTGGAGCCTCGGCATCGGCCGGATCGGCTCGGTGCTCGGGCCGCTCGTCGGCGGGCAGCTGATCGCGCTGAGCTGGTCGAACGACGCGCTGTTCCATGCGGCGGCGGTGCCCGTGCTGTGTTCGGCGCTGTTCGTGCTCGGGCTTGCAAACGTGACGCGGCGGCGCGGTGCCGAGACACCGCGCGCCGTCTGAAATCGAGGGAGAACTGAAACGATGACGCTTGACCTGTCGACACCGGCGACCGCCGGCTACCTGAGCGGATTCGCGAACGAATTCGCGACCGAGGCGCTGCCGGGCGCGCTGCCGCACGGCCGCAACTCGCCGCAG
This sequence comes from Burkholderia pyrrocinia, assembly GCA_001527685.1. Classification (GTDB taxonomy): domain Bacteria; phylum Pseudomonadota; class Gammaproteobacteria; order Burkholderiales; family Burkholderiaceae; genus Burkholderia; species Burkholderia pyrrocinia_D. The sequence continues at coordinate 45,247 of LOZU01000107.1, read as the reverse complement.
CGCGCGCCGTACGGGCTCTATGCGGAGCAGCTGTCCGGCACCGCGTTCACCGCGCCGCGCAGCCACAATCGCCGCACCTGGCTGTACCGGATCCGCCCGGCGGCCGTGCATCGGCCGTTCGAGCCGTTCGGCGGCCCGCAGCGGCTCGTGTCGGAGTTCGGCGATTCGCCCGACGTGCCGCCGACGCCGCCGAACCAGCTGCGCTGGAACCCGCTGCCGATGCCGGTCGAGCCGGTCGATTTCGTCGAGGGCTGGGTGACGATGGCCGGCAACGGTTCGGCCGCCGCGATGAACGGCTGCGCGATCCACCTGTACGCGGCGAACCGCTCGATGCAGGACCGCTTCTTCTACAACACCGACGGCGAGCTGCTGATCGTCCCGCAGCAGGGGCGCCTGCAGATCGCGACCGAACTCGGCCGGCTCGACGTCGAGCCGTTCGAGATCGCGGTGATCCCGCGCGGCGTGCGCTTCACGGTCGCGCTGCCCGACGGGCAGGCGCGCGGCTACATCTGCGAGAACTTCGGCGCGCTGCTGCGGCTGCCGGACCTCGGCCCGATCGGCTCGAACGGCCTCGCGAACCCGCGCGACTTCCTGACGCCGCAGGCCGCGTACGAGGATCGCGAAGGCGCGTTCGAACTGGTCACGAAGCTGAACGGGCGCCTCTGGCGCGCGGACATCGGCCATTCGCCGCTCGACGTCGTCGCGTGGCACGGCAACTACGTGCCGTACAAATACGACCTGCGCCTGTTCAACACGATCGGCTCGATCAGCTACGACCATCCCGATCCGTCGATCTTCCTCGTGCTGCATTCGACCAGCGACACGCCGGGCGTCGATGCGATCGACTTCGTGATCTTCCCGCCGCGCTGGCTCGCGGCCGAGGATACGTTCCGCCCGCCCTGGTTCCATCGCAACGTCGCGAGCGAATTCATGGGCCTCGTGCACGGCGCGTACGACGCGAAGGCCGAAGGCTTCGTGCCGGGCGGCGCGAGCCTGCACAACTGCATGGCGGGGCACGGGCCGGACGCCGATACGTTCGAGAAGGCGTCGGCGAGCGACACGACGAAGCCGCACAAGGTCGACGACACGATGGCGTTCATGTTCGAGACCCGCGCGCTGATCCGGCCAACGCGCTTCGCGCTCGACACCGCGCAATTGCAGGCCGACTACTTCGAATGCTGGCAAGGCATCCAGAAACACTTCAATCCGGAGCAACGATGAGCATGTCCCCTGAACTGCGCGCGACGCTCGACCCGGCCCGCAAGAGCTGGGTCGACACGGCGAACGATCCCGCGTGCGACTTCCCGATCCAGAACCTGCCGTTCGGCATCTTCAGCGATGCGAAGCAAACGGCGCGCCGCGCGGGCGTCGCGCTCGGCGACCAGGTCATCGACCTCGCGGCGCTCGCGCGCGCGGGCCTCGTGACGCTGCCGGCCGGCGCCGGCGACGTGTTCGCGCAGCCGACGCTGAATGCGTTCATCGCGCTCGGCCGCGACGCATGGCGCAGCGTGCGCGTGCAATTGAGCACGCTGTTCGCGCGCGACGCCGCGCGGCTGCGCGACGACGCGGCGCTGCGCGCGCAGGCGCTCGTGCCGCAGCGCGATGCGACGCTGCATCTGCCGGTCGACATCCCCGGCTATACCGATTTCTATTCGTCGAAGGAGCATGCGACCAACGTCGGCTCGATGTTCCGCGATCCGAAGAACGCGCTGCTGCCGAACTGGTCGGAGATGCCGATCGGCTACAACGGCCGCGCGTCGTCGGTGGTCGTCAGCGGTACGCCGGTGCGGCGCCCGAACGGTCAGCTGAAGCTGCCCGACCAGGAGCGCCCGGTGTACGGCGCGTGTCGCAAGCTCGACATCGAACTGGAGACGGGCTTCATCGTCGGCCGCGGCAACGCGCTCGGCGAGCCGGTCGCGTGCGAGGACGCCGAGGCGCACATCTTCGGGATGGTGCTGCTGAACGACTGGAGCGCGCGCGACATCCAGCAGTGGGAATACGTGCCGCTCGGGCCGTTCAACGCGAAGACGTTCGCGACGACGATCTCGCCGTGGATCGTCACGCTCGACGCGCTCGAGCCGTTCCGCACCGCGCAGCCCGAGCAATCGCCGCAGCCGCTCGCGTACCTGCGGCATGCCGGCGCGCACGGCTTCGACATCGCGCTCGAAGTGACGCTGCGCGCCGACGGCGCGGCCGAAGCGACGACGATCTGCCGCACCAACTTCAAGCACATGTACTGGACGATGGCACAGCAGCTCGCGCATCACACGGTGTCGGGCTGCAACACGCGGGTGGGCGACCTGATGGGCTCGGGCACGATCAGCGGGCCGACCAAGGATTCGTTCGGCAGCCTGCTCGAACTGACGTGGAACGGCAAGGAGCCGGTGGCGCTCGCGGGCGGCGGCAGCCGCGCGTTCATCGAGGACGGCGACGAGCTCACGCTCGGCGGCTGGTGCCAGGGCGACGGCTATCGCGTCGGCTTCGGCGCGTGCGCCGGCAAGATCCTGCCGGCATCGAAGGGCTGATGCGCGATCGATGGCGCGCCGTCATGCGCGGCGCGCCATCGAGTCAGTACAGGGCCTAGACCGCGCGCTGCAGCGCGGTGCGGCGCTCCCACAGCGCCGCGCAGACGAACGCCGCGACGCACACCACCAGCACGCCGACGAGCGCGTGGCTGCCCAGTTGCTCCATCAGCGCGCCGGCCACGAGCGGCCCGCCGAAGCTCGCCGCGCTCCATGACGCCGACACGAGCGAGCTCGCGGTGACGAGCGCCGCGCCGCGGAAGCGCTCGCCGCACGCGACGAGCGACAGCGTGTAGATGCTGCCCGCCGCCGCGCCGAGCACGAACAGCAGCGGCCAGCACAGCCACGGGTTCGCGATCACGAACGGCAGCAGCGGCAGGCCCGCGAGCACGATCCATCCGGCGCCGAGGTGCACGCGTTCGCGGCCGAGCTTGTCGGCGAGCCAGCCGATCGGGAATTGCATCGCGGTGTCGCCGAACAGCATGATCGACGCGAGCAGCACCGCAGTGGCGCTCGCGACGCCGCGGTCCATCGCATAGAGCGGCAGCAGCGACAGCGCGAGCGTGTCGAACAGCGCGAAGAAGCCGGTGCCGATGATCAGCGCCGGCATGCGCGGCAGCACGCTGCGCCATTGAGGGTGATCGGCGTGATGTGCGTCGTCGCCGGCGAGCGGCGCGCGCCGGATCGACGCGAGCGACGGCAGCGCGAGCAGGAACAGCGCGCCGCACAGCGCGAAGCGGATCCCGGTGAAATCGGCGATCTGGCTGACGAGCACCGGGCCCGCCATCTGGAACAGCGTGAAGTTGGTCGCGTAGATCGCGACGACGCGGCCGCGCGTCGAATCGTCGGCGAGCTGGTTGACCCAGGCCTCGCCGATCGTGAACAGCAGCATCAGCGCTGCGCCGCACAGCACCCGCAGCACGCCCCACGCGAGCAGGTTCGACGTGAACTGCATCAGCACGGTGGCCGCGGCGAGCAGCAGCACCGACACGACGATCGCGCGGCGCGCGCCGAAGCGGCGCGCGAGCGCGGTGACGAACGGCACGATCGCGAGGCCGCCGCCGGCCTGCGCGGCCGTCAGCATGCCGACCACATTGGTGCCGTGGCCGGCTTCGGTCAGTGCGAGTGCGGTGAGGGGGAGGGTGGCGCCGGTGCCCAGGCCGACGACGGCGACGCTCAGGATAAGCGCCAGGAAATCGCGATTAAGAATGGCTTTCATCGGCCGAGATGCTACACCGGCGGCCCGTAACGGTCCATGAAGGCCGTCAAGCGCATGGGGCCGCGTGCATGCGCCGACGGGGCGCGCCGCGCGGCCGGGTGGCCGCATGGCGCGGGGCCTGCATTACACGTATTCGGTCGGCGCGGCGACCGGCCGGCGTTCGAGCGACGCCGACCACAGCGTGAGCGCGAGCGCGGCGACCGCCATCGCGACGCCGACCCACGGCAGCTTCACGAGCGGCACGCTGGCGCCGATCGCCATCCCGCCGAGCCACGCGCCCGTTGCGTTGCCGAGATTGAACGCGCCCTGGTTGAGCGTGGACGCGAGGTTCGGCGCGTCGCTCGCCCGGTCGACGATCAGGATCTGCAGCGGCGGCACGACCGCGAACGCGAGCACGCCCCACACGAAGATCGTCGCGAGCGCGGCGAACGGCACGTGCATCGTGCCGGCGAACAGCGCGAGCACGACGCCGATCAGCGCGAGCGTCGCGATCAGCGACGGCATCCGGCGCCAGTCGGCGAGCCTGCCGCCGAGCGTGCCGCCGACCGTCAGGCCGAGGCCGAACAGCAGCAGCACGTAGGTGACCTGGCGCGGCGAGAAGCCGGTGACGTCCTCGAGGATCGGCGTGATGTACGTGAACACGCTGAACAGGCTCGCGGACGCGAGCACGCTGATGCCGAGCACCATCAGCACCTGCGGGTGCTTCAGCACGCCGAATTCGCGGGTGATGCTCGTGTCCGGCATCGCGAGGTTCTTTGGCAGGCAGACCGCGAGCGCGGCGGCCGCGGCGATGCCGATGCCCGTTACCGCCCAGAACGTCGCGCGCCAGCCGTACGCCTGGCCGAGCGCCGTGCCGAGCGGCACGCCGAGCACGTTCGCGAGCGTGAGGCCCGTGAACATCAGCGCGATCGCCTGCGCGCGGCGGTTCGGCGCGACGAGGTTGCTGGCGACCACCGAGCCGATCCCGAAGAACGCGCCGTGGCAGAACGCGGTGACGACGCGCGCGGCCATCAGCACTTCATAGCCGGGCGCGATCGCGCAGAACAGGTTGCCCGCGATGAACAGGCCGATCAGCCCCATCAGCGCGCGCTTGCGCGGCATCTTTGCGGTGACGACCGCGAGGATCGGCGCGCCGATCGTCACGCCGAGCGCGTAGCCGGACACGAGCATCCCGGCGGCCGGGATCGATACGCCGAGGTCGCGCGCGACGTTGGGCAGCAGCCCCATGATCACGAATTCGGTGGTACCGATTCCAAATGCGGCTATGGCAAGGGCGAGAAGAGGTAAAGGCATCGCGGTGGGCCCGGGAAAAGCCGCCGGGCGCGGGATGCGCAAGTCAGGCGGACGGAAGCGTCAGCCGCGATTCTACTTCAGTGAAAACCCCTATGTTTGGGGCCTGAACGGTTGTTGCCGGCAAGCGACGGCGGGGCGGGCAGCGGGTGGGGAAAGGCCGGCCGAAATCTCAGGATTTGGGAAACGCGCCGGAATCGGTCGATTCGGCCGGTTCGGCTGAGTCGGTCGGGGCGCCGTTCCAGCCGTTTTCGAACAGGCATGCGTCGACCGGCATCCGCGCGGCCCAGCGCGCCTCCTCGAGCATCGGCTTCGCGTAGAACGCGTCGACGTGGCCGAGGCACAGCACCGCGATCGGCTTCGCGCCGTCGGGCATGCCGAGCAGCGTGCGCAGCGCGTCGACGTCGAACAGCGATACCCAGCCCATGCCGAGCCCTTCGGCGCGGGCCGCGAGCCACATGTTCTGGATCGCGCACGCGGCGGACGCGAGATCCATCTCCGGCAGCGTGCGGCGGCCGAACACGTGGCGCTCGCGGCCGTCGGCCAGCGCGACGACCAGCAGCTCGCCGCATTCGCGCACGCCCTCGACCTTCAGCCGCATGAATTCGTCCTGCCGCTCGCCGAGCGCATCGGCGGTCGCGCGGCGCTCGGCTTCGACGAGCGCGTGGATGCGCGTGCGCAGCGCGGGATCGGTGATGCGGATGAAGCGCCACGGCTGCATGAAGCCGACGCTCGGCGCATGGTGCGCGGCGCTCAGCAGCCGCGCGAGCACGGCCGGATCGACCGGCGCCGGCGTGAAATGGCGCATGTCGCGCCGCTCGAAGATGGCGCGGTAGACGGCGGCGATGGCGGGATCGTCGAAACGCATGGGCGGCAAGGGCAGGGATGACGTCGGCGCAACGATAGCAGACCGTGCGCGCGCAAAGCTGCCCAATTCGAAACGAATCGTGCAATCGATGATTGTTTTCGGAATAAAGCCCGCGCGAGCGGTCAGCGGTTCGACGTCACGACGTTCTGCGGCGTGCCCGCGTGCCATGCCTCGACATTGACGAGCGTCGTATGCGCGATCTCCGCGAGCGCCTCGCGCGTGAAGAACGCCTGGTGCGACGTGACGATCACGTTCGGGAACGTGAGGAGCCGCGCGAGCACGTCGTCCTGCAGCGGCTGATCCGAATGGTCCTCGAAGAACAGCCCGCTTTCTTCCTCGTACACGTCGAGCCCGAGATGGCCGAGCTGGCCGCTCTTGAGCGCGTCGACCAGCGCCGGCGCATCGACGAGCGCGCCGCGCCCGGTGTTGATCAGCATCGCGCCGTGCTTCATCTGCGCGAGCGTGTGTGGGTTGATCAGGTGATGCGTCGACGGCAGCAGCGGGCAGTGCAGGCTGACGACGTCGGCGTGGCGCAGCAGCTCGTCGAGCGCGACGTAGCGGGCGCCGAACGCGATCAGCTCGTCGTTGTACGGCGGCACCGAGTGCGCGAGCACGTGCATCCCGAAGCCCATCATGATCTTCGCGAACACGCTGCCGATGATGCCGGTGCCGATCACGCCGACGGTCTTGCCGTGCAGGTCGAAGCCGAGCAGGCCGTTCAGCGAGAAGTCGCCTTCGCGGGTGCGCGCGACGGCGCGCGGCAGCCGGCGGTTGAGCGCGAGGATCAGCGCGACCGCGTGCTCGGCCACCGCGTGCGGCGAATACGCGGGCACGCGCACCACCGTGATGCCGAGCCGCTCGGCGGTCGCGAGGTCGACGTGATTGAAACCCGCCGAGCGCAGCGCGACGAGCCGCGTGCCGCCGTCCGCGAGGCGCTCGAGCACCGCCGCGTCGACGGTGTCGTTGACGAACGGGCACACGACTTCGTAGCCGTGCGCGAGGATCGCGGTTTCCGCGTCGAGATGCGACGGCTGGAAATGCAGCCGGTAGCCGAACTGCCGGTTCGCTGCGGTGAACGAATCGTTGTCGTACTGCCGGCTGCTGAACAGGATCACGCGCACGCTGCACCTCCAAAGGCTGAAGCGTGCAGTTTACTGTTACTGCAGGCCCGTGACGATATCGGGCCGGTCGGGCGAGCGCGTGTCGCGCAGGAACGCATAGCTCGCGTGGGAGCGGGCCGCCTGCGTGCTGAAGTGCTCGAGCGCGTGCTCGACGAAGCCACGGGTGCGCGCCGGTACGAACTGGCGGTTCGGGTAGACGAGCGACAGCTGCGCGTCCGGGTCGTCGATCCGGTAGCCGGGCAGCAGCCGCACGAGCGAGCCGCTGTCGAGCGCGTCGGCGACGACGCTTTCCGGCAGCACCGCGATGCCCGAGCCCGCGGCGGCGGCCGCCTGCACGAGCGACAGCTGGTTGACTGTGTACGCGGGGCGCACGGTCACCGGGTGGACGGCGTCGTCCGGGCCCACCAGCCGCCATGCGCTCACGTGCTGGTGCGGCGCGAGCGCGACCCAGTCGTGGCGCGGCAGGTCGTCGGGCACGAGCGGCTCGCCGCGGCGCTGCAGATACGCGGGCGCCGCGCACGCGACGAGCGTGTTCGGCGTGAGCGCGTGGCCGATCAGCGCGGGATTGCCGTCGAGCCGGTTGCCGGTGACGATGCCGACGTCGTAGCCCGCGTCGAGCACGTCGAGCGGGCCCTCGGCGATGGTGAGCTGCACGCGCACCTGCGGGTAGCGGCGCTGGAAGCCGCTCACGAGCGGCGTCAGCGCGAGCGGCGACAGCATGCCGGACGCGACGATCCGCAGCGTGCCGATCGGCTCGCGCACCGCATGCGCGACCGACGCCTCCAGGTGGTCGAATTCCTCGAGCAGCGCCCGGCACCCGTCGAGATAGCGCACGCCCGCCTCGGTGAGCGACAGGTTGCGCGTGGTGCGGTGGATCAGGCGCGTGTTCAGATGGCCTTCGAGCATCGCGATCGAGCGCGTGACGAGGGCGTTCGACACGCCGAGTTGATGTGCTGCGCGCCTGAAGCTTTGTTGCTCTGCGACGCAGACGAATACACGCATGGTCTGAATCTGGTTCATAGCTTGCGTATTTTTCCGGCCCGGTTGATTGATTATGGTTGTGTTTTTGCGTTGCGCAAGTCCAAAAGCAACGCTGCGCAACCCCTATATCGACATCGCGTCGAAACAAAAGGGTTTTCGATAGCGTTGCCGATTGTTCATGACAGTGGCTATATCCGTCAACCTGAGAAAAGAATCGGGTTGCATAAAATCGGGATCGCGCGTATCGCGGTGCAGCGATAACGACAACGGATGACACCGGAAGGCGACATGTATTTTTTGTGACATACAACTTGCATGATTAAAAAATACCTTTTTGTATCAATACTTTGTGCTCGATGCGCACGGCATGGTCCGGTGTTTTGCGCAATGCCGCGACAATGCGTGCCGCAATAGCGGATTTTTGGGGGCAATCGTCTAAATCACGCACAAATCGACGGCCGGGATTTTTGATGCAGCGCATTTTCTTGATTCTCCCGGGCGATCGGCGCAACGGCCGACGCCCGGGAAACGCGCCGGCATCCGCGAAAAATGGAACCGATTCACGCCGGATTCGAATAACACCGCCATTGAAAGGGTGAATCGCGCCGCACGCGCGGCCGGCGCCGGTATTTTGCGGCGCGGGCGCGCGCCGTGCGATTCAACCGCACGATCCTCTTGCGCAATGCAGCGGAACGGGGAATGATCGATGGATTCGCCGCAGTGCGCGGCGAGCGTCCGTGCCTTTCGTCCCTCACCTTTTCCAGCCATGTCCATCGATTACTCGCCGATTCCCTGTCCCGTCGTCGTGCCGCTCGACGCGATCCTGCCCGAAGAACCGCTGCTGATGATGGGGGCCGGCCCGGTTCCGATCCCGGCCGCGGTGGCCAAGGCGAACACGATCGTGATCAACCACCTCGGCGCGACGATGGCGAAGATCATCGAGCAGGTGAAGGAGATGGCGCGCTACGTGTTCCAGACCCGCACGAAATGGGTGCTCGGCGTCGCGGGCCCCGGTTCGGCCGCGATGGAAATGGCGATGTCCAACCTCGCGTGGCGCGGCACGCGCGTGCTGTCGATCCGCAACGGCTTCTTCAGCGCGCGGATGGCCGAGATGGCCACGCGCGTCGGCGCCGAAGTCGCCATGCTCGAGGTGCCCGACCGGGCCGTCGCGAGCCTCGACGAGATCGCCGACGCCATTGCGCGCGAGCGCCCGGAGATCGTCACGATCGTCCACGGCGAAACCTCCAACACCGTGTGGAACCGTGAGCTGCGCGACATCGCGGCGCTCGCGAAGGCGGCGGGCGCGCTCGTCGTCGTCGACGCGGTGTGCACGCTGTCGACGATGCCGCTCGAGATGGACGCGTGGGGCATCGACGCGGTGATCACCGGCGGGCAGAAAGGGCTGTCGTCGATCCCGGGCGTGTCGCTGATCGCGTTCTCCGATGCCGCCTGGGAGCGGATGAAGAACCGCCCCGAGCCGAACGCGCACTGGTGCCTCGACATGGCGCTCGCCGAGAACTTCTGGCACAACGCCGGCTATCACTACACCGCGCCGGTGTCGGGCGTGCTCGCGCTGCACGAGGCGCTGCGGCTCGTCTGCGCGGAGACGCTCGAAAGCCGTTTCGCGCGCCACCTGCGCTGCTCGCTCGCGCTGCAGGCGGGCGTCGAGGCGATGGGGCTCAAGCTGTATGCGCCGAAAGCGTGCCGGCTCACGTCGGTGGTCGGGATCGAGACGCCCGAAGGCCTCACGCCCGGGATGATCTGCGGGCATATCTCGAAGCAGTACCAGGTCGAGATTTCCGGCTCGTTCGGCCTGCCGATCGTGCGGATCGGCCAGATGGGCGAGCAGTGCCGCGAGCACAACCTGTTCCGCACGCTGCACGCGTTCGGCCGCACGATGGTCGACCTGAAGGTGCCGGTGGACCTGCCGGCCGGCGTCGCGGCGCTCGAGCAGGAACTGTCGCAGCGCGGCGGCTGAGCGCGCGGCGGGACGGCGTCAGCCGCCCCGCATCGCCTGCCGGTAGGTGTTCGGCGTCGTGCCGTGCGCATCGCGGAAGCGATGGCTGAAGTGCCCGGCGTTCGCGTAGCCGCACGCCGCGGCGACCTGCGCGAGCGGCAGCGACGTCGTGCGCAGCAGCAGGCGCGCCCGCGCGAGCCGCTGCTCGGCGATCCACGCATGCGGCGCGCGGCCGAACGACAGGCGGAACATCCGCGAGAAGTGGTATTCGGACAGCGCGGCGACGTCGGCCAGCTCGCCGAGCGTCAGCGGCTGCGTCAGGTAGGTGTCGATGTAGTCGCGCACGCGGCGCCGCACGGCCGGCGCGAGGCCGCCCTTGAACGGCGTGTCGTCGCGCATCGTGCTTTGCCCGCGCAGCAGCAGGCTCAGCACGTCGTGTGCGGTCTCGTTCGCGCGCAGCCGGCCGTCGACATCCTCCCAGCTTTCCAGCGCGAGCGAGCGGCACAGCGCCGCGACCTGCGCATCCTCGAAGTAGGTGCGATCGGCGAGCCTCAGCTCGCGCGGCTCGCGGTCGAGCTCGCGGATCGCGCGCTGCGTGAAGTGCTCGGGCAGGAAGTACAGGTGGACGAAGTGCATCTCGCCGCGCACCCACCAGCGCGATTCGTGGTCGCCGGGCAGTGCGCACAGCAGGCTCGGCGCACCGTAGCGCGGCACCTTCTGCCGCTCGGTCCGGTAGCCGCCGTCGAGGTAGCACGACAGCGTGTGGTGGCCGGGCTGGTCGTAGACCGTCTCGGCTTCCTCGGTGATCCGCGTCCATTCGGCGATCGCGAGATGGTCGCCGAGCCATGCGAAGCGTTCGAGCGTCGCGTTTGCCTCCGCGAGCGTGCGGCACACCGACTGCAGCCCGAACGGCATTGCGCCGCCGGCGATGGCGGCGTCGGACGGGCGGGCGGCGGGCGGGGCGGGCGGCGGAGGGCGCATGACGAGCGAGTATACGCGCGCGGGCCCCGGCGGCAGCGGCCCGCCGGCAAAAGACCGCAATTCCGGACAATCGGCGCGCGCCGCGCGGCCGCATAGTCGGTGGCTCCGTATCACGTCCCGGCTTCCGTCATGAATCTCTCGCTCTACATGCTCACCGTGCTGATCTGGGGCACCACCTGGATCGCGATCAAGTGGCAGCTCGGCAGCGTGCCGCCGCCCGTGTCGATCGCGTGGCGCTTCTGGATCGCGGCGGCGGTGCTGTTCGTGCTGCTGCGCGCGATGCGCCGGCCGATCCGGCCGCCGCGCGAAGCGTGGCGCTACCTCGCCGCGCAGGGCTTCGCGCTGTTCTGCCTGAACTTCCTGTGCTTCTACTACGCGGAGCGGGTCGTGCCGAGCGGCCTCGTCGCGGTGATCTTCTCGACCGCGCCGCTGCTCAACTCGATCAACGGCCGGCTGTTCATGGGCCGCCCGCTGCGGCCGTCGGCGGTGGCCGGCGCGCTGCTCGGCCTGGCCGGCATCGCGTGCCTGTTCTGGCAGCAGATGGCCGGCCATCTCGACGACCATGCGACCTGGGTGGGCCTCGCGATCGCGTTCGCCGGCACGATGTGCTTCTCGGCGGGCAACCTGCTGTCGAGCCGCATGCAGTCGATGGGGCTCCATCCGCTCGCGACCAACGGCTGGGCGATGCTGATCGGCGCGACGATTCTCACCGTCGGCAGCGCCGCGGCCGGGCTGCCGTTCGCGCTCGACCCGAGCCCGCGCTATCTCGGCGCGCTCGTGTACCTGGCCGTGCCGGGCTCGGTGATCGGCTTCACCGCGTACCTGACCCTCGTCGGCCGCATCGGGCCGGAACGCGCCGCGTACTGCACGGTGCTGTTCCCGATCGTCGCGCTGGCCGTGTCGACGGTGTTCGAGGGCTACCAGTGGTCGCCGCTGGCCGTCGTCGGCCTGCTGCTGGTGCTGGGCGGCAACCTGGTCGCGTTCGACGTGGCGCGGCGGCTGTTTGCCCGCACCGCGAGGGCCTGACGGCGGGCCCGCACGGAAGCACGGTCAAGATGTGGGGGAGCGCGGCAGCCGTGACCGGCGTCGCCGGATTGTCCGCCGGAGATTCCGTGGCCCTTCGGTTTTGTTGACATGGTTGACTTGGTTGCAACGACAGGCTACGCTTTCCTGAAGCTGCAAAAGGAGGCGATGATGACCCGGCATGCCCATGCGATCAAAGGCACGGTTGCGATCCTCGATGTCGAGACCGAAGCTGCGCTGCGCAGCGCCGTCGGTGCCGCGACCATGCTCGGGCCCGACAGGGCCCGGGCGCTGCTCAGGCTGTCCGACGAACAATTGGGGCACCTGTTCAAGATCGGCATCGCCCAGGCGATCGACCTTGCAGCCACGGTCACTTTCGGCATCGCCGCTGCCGCTACCCGCGACAAGAAAAAATCCGCCGATCCGGCACGGCATGTGAAGCCGGCTGCGCGCACGGACGGCGTCCCCGCCGATTTCGAGCGCGGTGCGCTGTCCGAACGGCAAACGCTGGTCGCAGAGGGCAGATTGCTACCGGCCATCGAGGTCCGGGTGGGGCTCGGCATTACGCGGCAGGCGCTCAGCAAGGCGGTCGCAGCGGGGCGGATTTTCACGCTGGACGTCGGGGCGGGGCAGTACTATCCGGCCTTCTATCTCGCGGGCGATATCGACCGCAAGACACTCGGAAAGGTGGCGCAGCGTCTGGGCAGTTTGCCGGGATGGAGCAAATGGCAGTTCTTCACGGCCCCCAAGGCTTCGCTCGGCAACATCACGCCGCTGGAAGCGCTGTCGCGCGGGAAGGTCGAGCAGGTGGAGCGGGCGGCAGCGGCCTTTGCGGAACGCTAGGGCCCGGGAGCGGCTTTTGACGCTGACGGCCCCAAGCAGGCATTTCGCGAGCGCGACGCTCGCAACCAAGGAAGTCGACCCGGCGGCGCTGGTGCGCGTATCGCGTTACGACACCGGCGAGCCCTTCTTCGGCAAGTCGGGCGGCAACCGGTTCGACGACCCGCGCAAGCGGGGCAGGTATGGCACCTGCTACTTCGGCTTCGACCTGCATTGCGCATTCGCCGAGACGGTGTTGCACGACGAAGTGGCGGACCTTCGACTCGGTGGCTTTCCGCTCGTGACGACTGAACTCGAGCGTTACGTGCTGTCCTTTGCCGGTTCGCCGCTGCGTGTGGCGAGCCTGCACGGTGTACCGCTGAAGAACCTGGGCGGCGATGGGGCGCTCTCGACGATCGTCCCCTACGACATCCCGCAGCAATGGTCGCTTGCCCCGCACCGGCACGCAGAGCAGGTCGATGGTTTCCTGTACATGTCGCGGCACATGAATGCGGCGCAAGCGCTTGTCCTCTTCGACCGGGCCGCGTCCAAACTCCGGCTCACGGACGCGCTCCGCTTCCGGGACCATCCCGAAGCGGCCGGCGTGCTACGGGATTTCAACGTCTTGCCGCGATAGTGCCCAGCCGTCGGCTCAGGCCGCCGCGCCGCTGCCGGCAACGCGCGCCTGCCGCTGATACAGCAGCGCCGACAGCGCGACGCCCGCGGCCGATGCCACCGCCGCGAACAGGAACACCTGCGAATAGCCGAACGCGCCGGCGACGTAGCCCGCGAGCGGGCCGGTGATGCCGAGCGACAGGTCGAAGAACACCGAATACGCGGACAGCGCCGCGCCGCGGCTTGCCGGCGGCACGAGCGCGACCGCCTCGACGCCGAGCGCGGGGAAGATCAGCGCGAAGCCGAAGCCGGTCAGCGCCGCGCCGACCAGCGCGACGTGCGGCACCGGCGCGAGCCACAGCAGCAGCAGCCCCGCGGCTTCGAACGCGAACGACACGATCGCGACGCGGAAGCCGCCGTGGGTCTTGATCGCGTTCGCGAACAGCAGGCGCGCGCCGATGAACAGCGCACCGAACACGGTCAGCGACAGCGACGCGTTCGGCCAGTGGCGCGCCGCGTAGTACAGCGTGATGAAGGTCGCGATCGAGCCGAAGCCGGCCGAGCCGAGCGCGAGGCCGAGGCCGTGCGGCAGCACGCGGGTGAACACGCTCGCATACGACATCCGTTCGCCGTGCACGACCGGCACCGGGGCAATCGGGCGCGCGAGGTAGAAGCCGAGCGCGGCGAGCGCGATCACGATCACGCCGATCAGCGCCGGGTTCAGCGTATGCGCGATCGCGACGCCGACCGGCGCGCCGAGCGCGAGCGCGCCGTAGGTCGCGATGCCGTTCCACGAGATCACCTTCGCGTTGTGCGCGATGCCGACCCGGCCGATGCCCCACAGGATCGCGCCGGTGCCGCACAGGCTCTCGCCGACCCCCAGCACGAGCCGGCTCGCGACCAGCAGCACGAGGCTGGCGACCGGCCAGTGCGCGAGCAGCAGCGCGACCAGCAGCAGCACGCCCGACACGCCGCAGCCGATCAGCCCGCGCACCACCGTCTGCTTCGGGCCGAGCGAATCGGCGAAGCGCCCGGCGAGCGGCCGCGACGCGAGCGTCGCCAGATACTGGACGCTGATCGCCGCGCCCGCGACGACCGCCGAGAAGCCGAGGTCGTCGTGGACGAAGCCCGGCAGCACGGCGAGCGGCAGGCCGATGGTCAGGTAGCAGATGAACGTGAAGCAGACGACGGAGATGATTTGCAGCGTGACGGCGAACCCGCTGCGCGGCGGTGTGGCGGAATCGGATGACATGGGGTCGGAACGGATGAGCGAAACGGCACGGAAGGCGGCCGAAAACGGAATCGGGATTTTCCCATGGAACCGGTTTTGCCGCAGGTACCATTTAGTTAATCAGACCCTCGACGCCATATCGCCACAGTTATATGGGCCGCATGCGTGATGGGCTATGGGTTGCGGAATTTGACGGTGATAGCGTTCAAACTGTCAGAGAAGACGACGGCCTGCCGCATCGGCGCGGGCCGCCTTGCCCCAACTTGAAGAACGTTACGAGACATGAGTGAGCCGATCCGTTTCTATCATCGTCATGCGATCCGCGAGGTCAGCGGCGCGGACGTCACCCGCACCGTGCTGCAATACCTGCGCGAGGACGCGCATTGCACCGGCACCAAGGAAGGCTGCGCGGAAGGCGACTGCGGCGCGTGCACGGTCGTCGTCGGCGAGCTGACCGACGCGGGCACGGTCGCGTTCAAGGCCGTCAACGCCTGCATCCAGTTCCTGCCGACGCTCGACGGCAAGGCGCTCCTGACCGTCGAGGACCTGCGCCAGCCGGACGGCACGCTGCACCCCGTGCAGCAGGCGATGGTCGACTGCCACGGCTCGCAATGCGGGTTCTGCACGCCCGGCTTCGTGATGTCGATGTGGGCGCTGTACGAGAAGCACGGCCACGAAGGCTGCGGCAGCGCGTGCGCGAAGGCGAAGGACGTGCCGACGCGCACCGAGATCGCCGACGCGCTGACCGGCAACCTGTGCCGCTGCACGGGCTACCGGCCGATCGTCGATGCTGCAGTGCAGATGTTTGACGCGCCGTCGCCGTCCGCGCCGGTCGACACAGCTGCACTCGCACGCGCGCTCGCATCGCTGAAGCGCGACGGCACGTTCGACTACGAGATCGGCGGCGCGCGCTTCGCCGCGCCGCGCACGCTCGATGCGCTCGCCGCGCTGAAGGCCGAGCGCCCGGACGCGCGAATTCTCGCGGGCAGCACCGACATCGGGCTGTGGGTCACCAAGCAGATGCGCCGGCTCGACGACCTGATCTACGTCGGCCAGATCGCCGAACTGCAGCGCATCGTGCACGGCGACGACTGGATCGAGATCGGCGCGGGCGTCACCGTCGAGGCGGGTTACGCGGCGCTGGCCGGCACCTATCCGGAGCTGACCGAGATGTGGAAGCGCTTCGCGTCGCTGCCGATCCGCAACGCGGGCACGCTCGGCGGCAACGTCGCGAACGGCTCGCCGATCGGCGACTCGATGCCGGGGCTGATCGCGCTCGGCGCGCGCGTGGTGCTGCGCGGCGGCGACACCGTCCGCGAGCTGCCGCTCGAGGCGCTCTACACGGGCTACCAGCAGAAGGACATGGCGCCGCACGAATTCGTCGTCGGCGTGAAGGTGCCGACCCGCAGCGGCGCGCGCGCGAAGCTGCAGTTCCGCACCTACAAGCTGTCGAAGCGCTTCGATTCGGACATCTCGGCCGTGTGCGCGGCGTTCGCGTTCATCGCGGACGGCGACACGATCCGCGAGCCGCGCATCGCGTTCGGCGGGATGGCCGCCACGCCGAAGCGCGCGACGCACACGGAGGCCGTGCTCGACGGCGCGCCGTGGCACGAAGCGACCGCGCAGGCCGCGATGCAGGCGCTCGAGCGCGACTACCAGCCGCTCTCCGACATGCGCGCGACGAGCGCCTACCGCCTCGAGACCGCGAAGAACCTGATGTACCGCTTCTGGCTGGAGACGCGTGCGCACGACCCGCTGGCGCCGCAGGCATTGAGCGTGCGCGAAGTGGCCGCCGAAACGGCGCGGGCCTGACGAGGGAGAACACACGATGAACCAGCAAGCCGAACCGTTCCTGAACACCCTCGATGCGCAGGCCGACGCCGCGCAGGTCCACATTTCGCGTCCGCACGAATCCGCGCACCTGCACGTGAGCGGGCGCGCCACCTACACCGACGACATCCCGCTCGTCGCGGGCACGCTGCACGCGGCGCTCGGGCTTTCCGCGAAGGCGCACGCGAAGATCGTGTCGATGAACTTCGACGCGGTGCGCGCGACGCCCGGCGTCGTCGCCGTGTTCACCGCCGACGACATTCCCGGCGTGAACGACTGCGGCCCGATCATCCACGACGACCCGGTGCTCGCGAAGGGCCTCGTGCAGTTCGTCGGCCAGCCGATGTTTCTCGTGGTCGCGACGTCGCACGAAACCGCGCGGCTCGCCGCACGCCGCGCGAAGGTCGAGTACGAGGAGCTGCCCGCGATCCTGACGCCGCAGGACGCGCGTCGGGCCGAGTCGTACGTGATCCCGCCGCTGAAGCTCGCGCGCGGCGACGCGGCCGCGCATCTCGACGCGGCGCCGCACCGTCACGGGGCCGAAATGTACCTCGGCGGCCAGGAGCAGTTCTATCTGGAAGGGCAGATCGCCTACGCGGTGCCGAAGGACGACGACGGCATGCACGTGTACTGCTCGACGCAGCACCCGAGCGAGATGCAGCACCTCGTCGCGCACGTGCTCGGCGTCGCGTCGCACAACGTGCTGGTCGAATGCCGCCGGATGGGCGGCGGCTTCGGCGGCAAGGAATCGCAGTCGGGCCTGTTCGCGTGCTGCGCGGCGCTCGCCGCGTGGAAGCTGCTGTGCCCGGTGAAGCTGCGCCCGGACCGCGACGACGACATGATGATCACCGGCAAGCGGCACGACTTCCACTACCGCTTCGACGTGGGCTACGACGACGACGGCCGCATCGACGGCGTGTCGCTCGACATGACGTCGCGCTGCGGCTTCTCGGCCGACCTGTCGGGCCCGGTGATGACGCGCGCGGTGTGCCACTTCGACAACGCGTACTGGCTGCCCGACGTGTCGATCGCCGGCTACTGCGGCAAGACCAACACGCAGTCGAACACCGCGTTCCGCGGCTTCGGCGGCCCGCAGGGGGCGTTCGCGATCGAGTACATCGTCGACGACATCGCGCGCGCGCTCGGCCGCGATCCGCTCGACGTGCGCTACGCGAACCTGTACGGCAAGACCGAGCGCAACGTGACGCCGTACGGGCAGACGATCGAGGACAACGTGCTGCCCGAGCTGCTCGCCGAACTCGAGGCGACGAGTGGCTACCGCGCGCGGCGCGCCGGCGTGCGTGAATTCAACGCGCGCAACACGGTGCTGAAGAAGGGCATCGCGCTGACGCCGGTGAAGTTCGGCATCGCGTTCAACGTCACGCACTTCAACCAGGCGGGCTCGCTCGTCCACATCTACACCGACGGCTCGGTGCTCGTGAACCACGGCGGCACGGAGATGGGGCAGGGCCTCAACACGAAGGTCGCGCAGGTCGTCGCGCACGAGCTCGGGATCCGCTTCGAGCGCATCCGCGTGACCGCGACCGACACGAGCAAGGTCGCGAACACGTCGGCCACCGCCGCGTCAACCGGCTCGGACCTGAACGGCAAGGCCGCGCAGGATGCCGCGCGGCAGCTGCGCGAGCGGCTCCCGGCGTTCGCGGCGAGCCACTACGGCGGCGGCACGGTCAACGCGGCGGACGTGCGGTTCGGCAACGATACCGTGTGGGTCGGCGACAGGGGCGTGCCGTTCGGCGAGGTGATCGCGAAGGCGTATCTCGCGCGCGTGCAGCTGTGGTCCGACGGTTTCTACGCGACGCCGAAGCTGTACTGGGACCAGTCGAAGCTGCAGGGCCGGCCGTTCTACTACTACGCGTACGGCGCGGCCGTGTCGGAAGTCGTGATCGACACGCTGACGGGCGAGATGCGCACGCTGCGCGTCGATGCGCTGCACGACGTCGGCGCATCGCTGAACCCGGCGCTCGACATCGGCCAGGTCGAGGGCGCGTTCATCCAGGGGATGGGCTGGCTCACGACCGAGGAGCTGTGGTGGAACGCGGGCGGCAAGCTGATGACGCATGCGCCGTCCACCTACAAGATCCCGACCGTCAACGACACGCCGCCCGAATTCAACGTGCGGCTGTTCCAGAACCGCAACGTCGAGGACAGCATCCACCGCTCGAAGGCGGTGGGCGAGCCGCCGCTGCTGCTGCCGTTCTCGGTGTTCTTCGCGGTGCGCGACGCGGTCGCCGCGGTGGGCGACTATCGCGTGAACCCGCCGCTCGACGCGCCGGCGACCGGTGAGTCGATCCTGCGCGCGGTGCAGGCCGTGCGCGCGGCGCGAGGCTGAGATGACGTTCGCCCAGGGAACCGGCCGGCGCAACCGCGCGACGGGCATGCCCGCGCCGATGCACATCGTGCTGTTCGGCGCGGGGCATGTCGGCCATGCGCTCGTCACGCTGCTCGGCGCGCTGCCGTGCGTCGTGCAGTGGGTCGACACGCGCGACGAGCTGTTCCCGGACGAATGTCCGCCGAACGTGCAGCCCGAGCCGACCGACACGCCCGACGCGCTCGTCGACGAAGCGCCGCCGGGCGCGTACTTCCTCGTGATGACGCACAATCACGCACTCGATTTCGCGCTGGCCGAGCGGATCATGCGGCGGCGCGACTTCGCGTACTTCGGGATGATCGGCTCGCGCACCAAGCGCGTGAAGTTCGAGCGCCGGCTCGTCGCGCGCGGCGTCGAGCCGGCGCGGATGCGCGAGATGGTGTGCCCGATCGGCGTCGCGGGCATCGTCGACAAGGCGCCCGGCTCGATCGCGGTGGCCGTGTGCGCGGAGCTGCTGCAGGCGCGCGCGGGCATGCCGGTCGCCGACGTGAAGGCGGCGGCGTCGGGCCGCACGGCGGACGACGTGTCCTGCGTGCGCTGACTCGCGCTGACCGGGGCTTCGACGCAGCGCCGCGCGCGTTTGCTTACACTGCGTGGATCGCGTGGCATGGGGCCGCGCACTTTTCCGATGCAGGTGACCATGCCCGATTCCCAGGTTTTTCTCGACACGCTCGACACGAGCCTCGTCGCCATCGAACGCTGGCTGTCCGGCGCCGATACGGCGGGCGCGGCGCTCGACGCGCTGATGGCGCCGTTCGCGCCCGGCTTCACGATGATCCTGACCGACGGCCGCGCGATCGACCGCGACGGCACGCGCGCACTGTTCGCGAAGCTGTCCGGTGCGAAGCCGGGGTTGCGGATCGTGCTGTCGGAGGTGCGCGTGCTGGTGTCGGACGACACGCACGCGGTGCTCACGTATCTCGAGGCGCAGCACGCGGCCGCGGGCGAGCTGCCCGCGCGGCGCGCCACCGCGGTGTTCGAGCGCGATGCGGCGGGCGCGGTGCGCTGGACGCATCTCCAGGAGACGTTCTGCACGGCGTGAGCGCCGCGCTTTGCCGTCAGCGCTTGCGCGTGCCGCGCGCGGCCGTCAGCTCGCCCGATACGCTCTGCATCCGCGCGCGCAGCCATGCGATGTCGGTCGGCCGGTCGGGCTGCGGATGCGTGAGCAGGTAGCTGCGGATGCGCGGAAACGGCACCGGCGGCGCGACCACGACGAGCGGCAGCAACTGCGCGTAGTGGGTCGCGAAGCGCCGCGTCGTCGTGAAGATCAGGTCCGATTGCAGCAGCACCTGCGGCACGAGCCCGAAATACGGCAGCGTCGTGACGATCCGCCGCGTGAGGCCCGCGCGCGCGAGGCCGATCTCGATCGCGTTGCGCTTGTCGCCGGTGTACGGCGTGGGCGCGAGATGCGCGGCGGCCGCGTATGCGTCGCGCGTGAGCGTCGCGCGCGCGAGCGGGTGCGAGTCGCGCATCAGGCAGACGACGGTGTCGGAGAACAGGTCGTCGCGCGCGAACCGCGGGTCCGGCTTCGGCCAGTTGCCGATCACGAGATCGAGCGCGCCCGATTCGAGCGCGCCCGCGTGATCGAGCGCGGGGTTCAGCGAGTCGATTTCCAGATGCGCGTGCGGCGCCGCGTCGCGAAACCGCTCGATCAGCGTCGGCATGAAGAAATCGTTCAGGTAGTCGGGCGCGGCGACGCGGAAGGTGCGGCGCGCGCTTTCGGGCGCGAAGTCGCCGTGCGGCGTCGCGATGAAGTCGACCTCGCGCAGCGCGCGCTGCGCGGCGTCGAGCAGCGACGCGCCGTATTCGGTCGGCACCATCCCGGATTTGCCGCGCACGAGGATCGGGTCGTTCAGTGTCTCGCGCAGCTTGCGCAGCGCCGTGCTGATCGCGGGCTGGGTCTGGTTCAGGCGCAGCGCGGCCTGCGTGACGCTGCGCTCGAGCAGCAGCGTGCGCAGCACGCGCACGAGCCAGATGTCGAGCGAGGCGGTACGGTCGTCGTCTTCCATCGATGGGGGTGTCCGGGCGAAGCGTAACCTTACCGCAGCCGCGCTTGCCCGTGCGTGATGACCGGTATCACGCGCACTTACGCGCGGCCCTTCGGCAGCGCGCTGATGCGCTTCACTTCCTGCGTTTCGAGCCAGGTCGGCGTGCGCGCGCAGTACAGCACCATCGGCAGCGCATCCTCGCCCCAGAACAGCTGCTTGTTCATCCAGAACGTCGGCACGCCGAACACGCCGAGCGCGATCGCGTCGTCGGTGTGGCGGCGCAGCTGCGCGGCCGTTTCCTCGAATTCGATCAGCTGGTCGCCGTGCCCGACGCCGACCCGCTCGCACAGCGCCGCGAAGCCGTCCGGCGTCGACGGATCGTTGCCGTCGCGCCAGATGAAGCGGAATATCTCGCGCACCGTCGCGATGTCGGCGCGCAGCGCAATCGCGAGGCGCAGCGCCTTGTCGGAGTCGAACGGATGCGCGGGCGGCATCTTGAAGCGGATGCCGAGCTGCTCCGCGCGAAACAGCGCGTGGCGATAGACGAACGTGCGCTTCGCGGGCACGTCCGCGGACGGGCGCTGGCCCCAGTGGCGCTGCAGGTCGTTCAGCGACACCGCGACCGGCTCGAACGGCACGTCCGGCCATTTTTCGTGCTGTTCGAGCAGCAGGTAGGAGAACGGCGAGACGAAATCGAAGTACCAGGCAGGCTGGGCAGGGTCGAGGCCGGTTGTCATGGCGATCTCCTGAGGATAGGGGGCCGGCGATCCGGCAGCGGCGTGGCGGGGCCTGGCGGCGGCCTCCATGTTACGCGGCGGCCGGCTGATGCCGCAATGATCGCGGATCGTCTCCTCAGGCGGAACCCGGTGTCGCCCGGGGGGGCGCGGCGTCGTCGCCGGGCGGGGGCGGCGCATCGTGCGCGTGGCCGCGCGCGGCGTGGGCCGCTCCGGGGTGGCCCATGTCGTGATCGTGCGCGGTCAGCCGCTCGCGCACGAAGCCGATGTGCTCGCGCAGCACGTAGAACTGCCCGGCATACGCAAGCGGCATCTTCATCCGGTTCACCGATTCCTCGATGTCGTCGAGCCGGTCGAGCAGCTCGATGCGTTCCGTGGCCGTGTGCTCGCCGAGCGCGCTGCGCTCGAGCGCGATCAGCGCGCCGTACCAGCGGTAGATCCGCGAACGCACGCGCCAGCCGTACAGCGCGGGCACGAGCCGCAGCCCGGGGATCAGCACGACGATCAGCGGTACCACGATCACGAGCAGCCGGTCGACGAGGCTCGCGACCCAGAACGGCAGGCTCCGGTACAGGAAGGTCTTGCCCGACTTGTAGTAGCGCGCCGCGTCGTCGGACAGCGGGAAGCTGCGCGTGAGCGCCGACGGGAATTCGCCGGCGCGCTGCAGGATCGTCGCGTGGCCGTGCACCTCGCGCGCGGCTTCGATCAGCAGGTCGGACAGCGCCGGGTGCAGCGTGTCGCGCGCGACCAGCTCGATCGTCGGCGCGACCGTGTGGATGTCGGTGGGCGGCAGGTTCTGGCCGAGATCGTAGACGCCCATCGGCAGCGTGACCGCGGTCAGGTACGGGAAGCGGCGCGCGTAGGCCTCGGCCTGCGTGAACGAATACACGTGCACGCCCGGCGCGCGGAACAGCTTCGCCATCACCGGGATCTGCGTCGAGTCGCCGGACAGGAACGCCGCGTCGATCTTGCCGTCGAGCAGCGCGTGCGCGGCATCCTCGCCGGCGACCGGCAGCAGCGCGGTCGGCCCGTCCGGCAGGATTCCGTTCATCTTCAGCAGCGCGAGGCTCAGCTCGCGCGCGCCGCTGCCTTCCGCGCCGAGCGCGAGCCGCTTGCCCTTGAAATCCGACAGGCGCGCGACGATCGGGCCGCGGTACATGATCGCGAGCGGCACGTAGCCGATGCTGCCGAGCGCGACGAGGTGCTCGTCGCGCGCCTTCGGGCCGACGCCGCTCTGCACGAAGCCGACGTCCACCGGCGCGTTCGGGTTGGACAGCCGTTCGAGGTTCTGCGCGGAGCCCTCGGACGATTGCACGTCGAGCGTCACGCCGTTCTTCGCGAGGATCGTCTTGTACTTCTGCGCGGCGTTCCAGTAGGTGCTGCCGGGCGGCCCGGCCGAGATCACCAGCGTGGACGGCGGCGCGGGCTGGATCATCCGGATCGCGAGCCAGACGGCCGCGATGGCGAGAAGGACGGTCGGCCCGATCGACAGCGCGAGGTCGCGCCACGAGACCGCGACGAAACGGGCGAGGATGCGGGGCGGCCGGCGGGGGCGCAGGATAGGCTTCATAAGCGGCGATCGGGGGATGACGCACGCATGACGGATCGGTGACACGGGCTGCACCGGGGCCACGAACGCCATGCATTCGCGGCGATGGTAACCGGTTTCGCCGTGCATGCGCGAATCCGCTGCGCGCCGGGCGCCGAGTCAAAAGCTTTGCGCTTGCGCGTGCGCTGGATTACATTGTGCGACGCAGCCACGCCCGACTCGCGCGACCCGGCACCCGACCAGACCGGGCGCGCCCGGCCGGCGGCTGCCCGGCCCGGCCGGCCCGCCTTCGCGTGCGCCGGCCGCCGGTCTGTCCCGCCTCTCTCGCATCGCCGTGGAAATCACCGGCCGTTCCGGCGCGTTCGCGCGCGCGGGCCGGTCGCCACTGGGGGTACCCGGCCGCACTGTGCGCGGCCGTTCCGATTCACAAGGAGAAAACATGAAGTCGATCGTGTTGAGAGCGTTGGGCGTGGCTGCGGTGGCCGTCTGTCTGTCCGGCAGCGTGTACGCGCAGTCGAGCGAGCCGGCGGCGTCCGAAGCGCCCGCCGCCGCGAAGAGCGCATCGAAGGCCGCCGCGAAATCCGCGAAGCAGACGAACCGCAAGCTCGGCTACGCGGTACGCAAGGCGATTTCGAAGCAGAACGGCATCGACGTGTCGAACATCACCGTGCGTTCGAAGGGCGGCGCGATCACGCTCGAGGGCTCGGTGCCCGATGCCGAACAGATCGAGAAGGCCGAGGCCGCGGCAAAGACCGTGCCGGGCGTGACGTCCGTCAGCAACAAGCTGAGCGTCCAGCAGCAATGACGCCGGGCGGCGCATGGCGCCGCTCGCGCTCGCATCCACGCGGGCCTCGGCATGCCGGGGCCCGTTTTCGCTTTGAGAGTCCATCCGAAACAAAACGAGAGAGAGGGCGACGATGACGAGGCTACGATGGGGCAGGCGGGTCGGGTTCGGGGCGGCGCTGGCCGCGGTCGTGACGCTGTTCGGGGCCTGCAACGGCAACGACATCGGCGACAGCAACCGGCAGCCTGATTTCGTCGCGGGCAGCGTGCGCACGACGGCCTACGACGGCACGAGCGACGACCTGCTGACGGCCGGCCTCGGCAAGACCGGCCTCGCGAGCGCGACGGCGCCCGGGTTCGCGAACCCGTCCCGGCCGACCGCGGCCGAGCTGCGCCGCCTCGCGATCTGGTCGAACTATCGCGCGCTCGTCGACATGAGCGCCAACGGCGGCTACGGGCGCTTCTGGGGGCCGAACGTCGACCTCGACGGCAACGACACGCTCGGCGAAGGCCGGATCGCCGGCACCGAATACCTCGCTTACTCCGACGACGGCAGCGGCCGCAAGAACGTCACGCTGCTCGTGCAGGTGCCCGCCGGCTTCGACCCGTCGCAGCCGTGCATCGTCACCGCGACGTCGTCCGGCTCGCGCGGCGTGTACGGCGCGATCTCGGCCGCCGGCGAGTGGGGGCTGAAGCGCGGCTGCGCGGTGGCCTACAACGACAAGGGCGGCGGCAACGGCGCGCACGAGCTCGGCTCGGACACCATCACGCTGATCGACGGCACGCTCGCGAACGCGGTGCTCGCCGGCAATGCGAGCCTGTTCACCGCGAACGTGTCGAGCGGCGAGCTCGCGACATTCAACGCGCAGTTCCCGAACCGCTATGCGTTCAAGCACGCGCATTCGCAGCAGAATCCGGAACAGGACTGGGGGCGCGTGACGCTGCAGGCGGTCGAGTTCGCGTACTGGGCGCTGAACGAGCAGTTCGCACCGCTGATCGACGGCAAGCGGCACGGCGTGCGCTATCGCCCGGGCGACATCACGACGATCGCCGCGTCGGTCAGCAATGGCGGCGGCGCGGCGCTCGCGGCGGCCGAGCAGGACACGCGCAACTGGATCACCGCGGTGGTGGTCGGCGAGCCGCAGGTCAACGTGCGGCTCGCGCCGAATGCGGTGGTGCGCCAGGGCGGCGCGCCGGTGCCGTCGTTCGGGCGGCCGCTCGCCGACTACGCGACGCTTGCGAACCTGCTGCAGCCGTGCGCGGCGGCATCGGCCACGCTGGCGGGCGCGCCGTACCTGAGCGCGCTGCCGTCGGGCGTCACCCAATCGATCCGCACGCAGCGCTGCGCGACGCTGGCCGCGGCCGGGCTCGTCGCGGGCGCCGACCTGCAGAGCCAGGCCGCCGACGCGCTCGCGCAGCTGCACGCGGCCGGCTATCTCGCGGATTCCGACCTGCTGCAGGCGCCGATGTGGGATTCGCAGGCGATTCCGGCGATCGCGGTGACCTATGCGAATGCGTACACGCGCTCGCGCGTCGTCGACAACCTGTGCAACTTCAGCTTCGCGACGACCAGCGCGGGCAGCGGCGCGGTCGCGCCGCCCGCCGCGTCGCCGATGACGAGCGTGTTCGGCGCGGGCAACGGCGTGCCGCCGACCAACGGCATCAGCCTCGTGTTCAACACCGGCGCCGCGACCGGCGTCGACCACCGCCTCGCGACGCCCGATGCGAGCTTCGCGGGCGCGCTGTGCCTGCGCCAGCTGTGGGTGAACGGGATGCTGAACCTGCCCGCGAACGTCGACGCGGTGCGCGTGAACGCGAACCTGCAGGGCAAGCCCGCGATCATCGTGCATGGCCGCAGCGACGCGCTCGTGCCGGTCAACCACGCGTCGCGCGCGTACGTCGCGCAGAACAGCATCAGCGAAGGCAGCCGCAGCCAGCTCGCGTTCTACGAGGTGACGAACGGTCAGCACTTCGATGCGTTCCTGCCGGTCGCCGGGTTCGACACGCGCTACGTGCCGGTGCATTACTACGACCTGCAGGCGCTGAACCTGATGTGGCGGCATCTGAAGAACGGCGCGGCGCTGCCGCCGTCCCAGGTGATCCGCACGGTGCCGCGCGGCGGCACGCCGGGCGCGGCGCCCGCGCTGTCGGGCGCGAACCTGCCGCCGATCTCGGCCGCGCCGGGCGGCAACGCGATCACGGTCGGCGCGGGGGCGGTCGACGTGCCGCTCTGAACGCGGTTCGCCGCTTGCCGAAGGCCGGACACCGATGTCCGGCTTTTTTTATCGAAGCCCGGCGGAATCGGTTCCGCGGCCGGTTTTCGTCGAATCGCATCCGCCGTAACAAATTGTTACTTTACGGCGGAAAACCCCGAATCTAATATGCGCCGGTATTTTCACTTAATTTAATAAATTACCCAGAGCGCATATTCCTTTCCGTTCTGTTAATCGATCCTTTCGTTTTTATTAATCCGGATCGTGTCGCGATCAATCGCCATTGAGCGATTAATCGGCGTCACGCCGGCGGGGATCGTGCGTCCTTGAGAAACAAAGCGGCCTTGTCGGGTATCGCTTTGTGGGGAGTCTTTTTGCCATCGATTCTCGGATGCGTCTTAATAAACCGGAATCGTCGTTGATTATGAGTTGCTGTTTCCAATGGAATTGATTCCATTGTGCAGTAATCGGTTATCGGGTGGGGTAAATCATGCCGGTCGGTTCATGCCGATCCGGTAAAAAACTCGGAGTGCGTCGCATAACGAATGCGCTCCTGGTGCGGAACGCCGGGTCAAATGATCCTTTGCGCCCGGCGCTATTTATCGTTCTGTTCGAGAGGCAATAATGACGACTCTGAAGTCCTTGAAAGACGGTTTCGCGCTATTTGGAACGAGCCTGAGCGGGCCGCTCGTCGCGGCGGCCGTCGCCGCGCTGCTCGTCACGGGCTGCGGCGGCGACGACGGCGCCAGCCCGTCCGCTGCGGCCGCGGCGGCCACGGCGGCGAGCGCGCCGTCCGCCGACACCACGGCCGCGGCCGCGGCGGCCGACCAGCCGTACGTCGACAACGACGTCTACGGCACCGGCCCCAACGACGCGGTGACCGACGCCACCGAGGGTGCGGCGGTCGTGCATCGGCAGGTGACGATCGGCGGCAAGGTCGTCAAGTACACGGCCACCGCCGGCCACCTGACGACGATCGATCCGGTCACGTCGCAGCCGAACGCGAAGATGTTCTACGTCGCGTACACGCAGGACAATCCCGATCCGTCGAAGCCGCGCCCGGTCACGTTCTTCTACAACGGCGGCCCGGGCTCGTCGTCGGTCTACCTGCTGCTCGGCTCGTTCGGGCCGAAGCGGCTGCAGTCGTCGTTCCCGAACTTCACGCCGCCCGCGCCGTACAAGCTGCTCGATAACCCGGACAGCCTGCTCGACCGTTCCGACCTCGTGTTCATCAACCCGGTCGGCACCGGCTACTCGGCCGCGATCTCCCCGGCGAAGAACAAGGATTTCTGGGGCGTCGACCAGGACGCGCGCTCGATCGACCGCTTCATCCAGCGCTACCTGACCAAGTACTCGCGCTGGAACTCGCCGAAGTTCCTGTTCGGCGAGTCGTACGGCACCGCGCGTAGCGCCGTGGTGTCGTGGGTGCTGCATGAGGACGGCGTCGAGCTGAACGGGATCACGCTGCAATCGTCGATCCTCGACTACGCGAACGCGCTGTCGGCGGTCGGCACGTTCCCGACGCTCGCGGCCGACGCGTTCTACTGGAAGAAGACGACGCTCACGCCGACGCCGACCGACCTCGACGCATACATGGTCCAGGCGCGCAACTATGCGGACAACGTGCTCGCGCCGATCGCGCAGGCGCCGAATCCGCAGGACGGCGGCTTCGTCAACGTGCGGCTGAACCTGAACCTGCAGACCGCGCAGCAGATGGGTTCGTACATCGGCACCGATCCGGTCTCGCTGATCCAGACCTTCGGCAACCCGGCGGCGCTCGGCAACGTGCCGTCGTCGAACAACAACCCGCCGTACACGTTCTTCCTGACGCTCGTGCCGGGCATCCAGATCGGCCAGTACGACGGCCGTGCGAACTACACGGGCCAGGGCATCGCGCCGTTCATCCTGCCGAACTCGGGCGGCAACGATCCGTCGATCAACAACATCGGCGGCGCGTACACCGTGCTGTGGAACAGCTACCTGAACACCGACCTGAAGTACACGTCGACGTCGTCGTTCGTCGACCTGAACGACCAGGTGTTCAACAACTGGGACTTCAGCCATACGGACCCGACCGGCGCGAACCGGGGCGGCGGCAACACGCTGTACACGGCGGGCGACCTTGCTTCGTCGATGAGCCTGAACCCGGACCTGAAGGTGCTGTCCGCGAACGGCTACTTCGACTCGGTGACGCCGTTCCACCAGACCGAGCTGACGCTCGCGCAGATGCCGCTCGATCCGACGATCAAGGCGCAGAACCTGACGATCAAGAACTATCCGTCGGGCCACATGATCTACCTGAACGACCCGTCGCGGACCGCGCTGAAGGGCGATCTCGGCAACTTCTACGACGGCATCCTCGCGAACCGCGCGGCGTTGCAGCGCGTGCTGAAGCTGCAGATGCGCGCGCAGCAGCTGCGCCAGCAGAAGCAGGAGCAGCAGCTCCACTGAGCGCGGGCGGCGCACGCGCCGCCTGACGCGACGTAAAAAAACGCCGTCCGGCCATGAGCCGGGCGGCGTTTTTCTTTCGACGGCGCCGGCGTGCGCCGGTCAGGCGAGCACGAGACGGATGCCGACCGCGACCAGCGTCGACGCGAGCAAATTGCGCAGCAGGCGCTCGGGCGCGCGCGTCGACAGCACGCTGCCGATCACGATGCCCGGCAGCGAGCCGATCAGCAGCGACAGCAGCATCGACCAGTCGACCGAGCCGAGCAGCCAGTGGCCCATGCCGGCGACGAGCGTGAGCGGCACCGCGTGCGCGATGTCGGAGCCGACGATGCGGGTCGTCGCGAGCGCGGGGTACAGCAACAGGAGCACGGTGACGCCGATCGCGCCGGCGCCGACGGAGGTCATCGACACCAGCACGCCGAGCACGGCGCCCGTCAGCACGGTCGACCACAGCGTGCGCGCCGGGCTCGGCGCGAGCGGGTTGCGCGCGGCCAGCGCGGCAAGCTGCGGCCGGAAGATCAGCGCGAGCGACGTGAGCAGCAGCGCGCCGCCGAGCACGAGCTGGATCATGCGCGCGGTGCCCGGTGCGTTCACCCCGTGCGTGTGCAGCACCCACAGCGTGACGGCCGCGGCCGGGACGCTGCCCGCCGCGAGCCGGCCCGTGATACGCCAGTCGACCGAGCCCTTCAGGCCGTGGACGAGCGTGCCGGTGGCCTTGGTCGCGGCCGCGTACAGCAGGTCGGTGCCCACCGCCGTTGCCGGATGGACGCCGAACAGCAGCACGAGGATCGGCGTCATCAGCGAACCGCCGCCGACGCCCGTCAGGCCGACGAGAATGCCGACGAACAGGCCGGACAGGGAGTACAGCAGATCGATATGGGGAAGCGACATCGGAAGCAGGCGGTTATGCGGCGTTCGGCGGCGGCGCGTGGATCAAAGTCCGACATTGTCGCAAATGTGGCGTGCGGATGGTCGACTGCGTTAAAAATCGGCCGGCCAGCGGCGGCGGGGTGGGCGGAGCGCCTTGTCGCACGGGGCCCGGGGGTGTTCGGAAGGGGGGCGCCGGGTGTTCGGTTGGGGCGCTTCGCGGGTGTCGGGATGCGGGGAGCGAACAAGCGAACCGGTTCCAGGCGATGAAGGCGAGCCGACCCGGCTGAAACGGGCGTTTGAACCGGATCGGCATGACGGGCGAGGCGCGCTGCGTCGGTGCATCGCGCCGCCGATCCCGCCCTCGGCCGCGGGTTGCAGCCGGATGCGCAGCGCGAGGCCGACCGGCGCGGCCGTGGCCGCGAACACCGCGCGGAACGCGAATGCGGCGCGGCTTCCTGCCGGTTTCCGGCAGCCGCGTTGCCTTACGCGTGCGGCGGCAGCGCGCAGCCGTCGGGGCCGCATGCCGCAGCGTCGTCGCCGCCGAGCGCGACGACGCCGTCCTGCCACGCCTGTTCGAGCGCCTGCGCGAACACGTCGGCCGGCTGCGCGCCGGACACCGCGTAGCGGCCGCCGAACACGAACAGCGGCACGCCGCGGCCGCCGATCTGCGCGGCGCGCGCGACGTCGGCGTCGACTTCGTCGCGGTATGCGTCGCTGCGCAGCACGGCTTCGACCGCCGCGCGCTCGAGCCCTGCGTCGACGGCGAAATCGACCAGTGCGCCGGGGTCGAACAGCGAGCCGTGCTCGCTGAAATACGCGCGATAGAGCCGTTCGGTCAGCGCGTGCGCATGGCCGGTGGTTTCAGCGAGCTTCACGAGCCGGTGGCCATCGAGCGTGTCGCCGACGAGGGTGCCGGGCAGGTCGTAGCGCAGCCCGACGCTCGCCGCCGCGTCGGTGACTTGCCGCAGCATCTGCTCGACCTGCGCGGGCGCGAGCCGGTACTTGCCGGCGAGCATCGCCTCGACCGGCTCGACCGGCTGGCCGGGGAGCAACCGGTACGCGCGCAGCGCGACGTCCACCTGCTCCGCATGCGCGAACCCGGCGAGCGCCTCGTCGAAGCGGCGCTTGCCGATCCAGCACCACGGGCAGATCAGGTCGGACCAGATTTCGACGGTCAGTGTCGGGCGTAGCGTAGGGGCGGGAGCAGTCGGCATGGGGACGTGAAGAAGGGAAGGGTGGAAAAAGTGTAACTGCGACTATATCACTTTTTGCGTCACCGCCTCGCCTACGCGTCGCCCTGCGTTTCCTTCAGGTGCTTCAGATGCTTGTAGACCGTCGCACGCCCCATCCCGAGCACGTTCGCGACATAGTTCGCCGCGCTCTTGCCGCGGAACGCGCCTTCCGCATAGAGCGCCTCGACGAGTTCGCGGCGGTGCTCGCGGGTGAGCCCGTTCAGGCCGACCTGCCGCTCGTGCAGCCAGCCGTGCAGGAACGTGTTGATGCGCTCCTGCCAGTCGTCGCGGAACAGCTCGTCCGGTTGCGCGACGACGCCCGCGCCCTTGATGAACAGGTCGAGCGTCGCGCGCACCTCGTCGAACACCGCGATGTTGAAGTTGATGCACAGCATCCCGGCCGGGTGCCCGTCGTCGTCGAACAGCACGTTGCTCACGCAGCGCATCCGCCGGCCGTCCCAGTTGAGCTTCTCGTACGGGCCGATCACGCGCTCGCGCGCCGAGTGGTCGGTTTCCTCGAGCGCGGAATCGTCGCCGACCTCGCGCTTCGACAGGTTGTTCGCGAGATACAGCACCGTCTGGTCGTGCAGGTCGTGGATCACGACTTCCGCATACGGGAAGAACAGCGTCGCGATGCCGTCGGCGATTGGCGCGTAGCGGGACAGCAGCAGGTCTTTGACGGGAGATTTCTTCTTGCGCATCGGAATCGCGATCTCGGGTGAGCCTGCGGCAGGCGCCCCGTGGCGCGGGCGCGCAACCGCCGCGGCGGTTGCGCCATTGTATCGGGCCCGTGCGCGCGTGACGCTCATGCGTGCGCCAGGTGCGTGTACAGCGCGTGCGCGATCGCGACGTCCTCGAGGCCGAGGCCGATCGAGCGGAAGAACGCATGGCGCGTGCGCGACGGCGCCGGGCACGCGCCGCGCACGAGCGCGGGCAGGTCGCCGACGATCCGCTCGGCCGTCCAGCCGTGCTCGGCGGCGGCGCGCTGCATTTCGCCCGCGCTCGTGGGCGTCGTGTGCCGGTAGTCGCAATACACGTCCATGTCGGGCAGCCACGCGGGCGGGATCTCGTGCGCCTGCGCGACGTTGGTGCTGATCGACGTGATGAGCGCGGGGCGCGTGAGCATGCCGTCGCCGAGCACCGGCGTGCCCGACGACGTGCACAGCATCACCACGTCCGCGTCGCGCACGCATTCGCCGAGGCTGCCGGCCGGGCGGGCGCGCGGATCGAGCCGCGCGAGCTCGGCCTGCAGCGCCGTGTCGCCTTCGAGCGCCGGCGAGTACACGCGGATCGTCTCCCAGTCGCGCAGTGCCGCCGTGTGCCGCAGGTGCGCGAGGCCGACCGCGCCCGTGCCGACCACCGCGAGGTGCCGCGCGCTGCCGGGCGCGAGACAGTCGACCGCGAGCGCCGTCGTGCCGGCGGTGCGCTCGACCGTCAGGCGGCCGGCGTCGCACCACATCAGCGGCTGGCCGGTGCGCATCGACATCAGCGCGGTCCATGCGGTCACGATGGGCTTGCCGTCCGTCACGATGTACGGCGACAGCTTGGCGCCGAACACCTGCTCGTCGGCGAGCGCGCCGAGGTAGGTGATGAAGTCGCCGGCTCCGCCGGGGAACAGCGTGAGCGTCTGCGGCGGCTGTACCGCGCGCGCCGTGTCGAGCGCGGCGAACATGCGGTGCAGCGTGCCGAGCACGTCGAGCGACGGAAGGGCGGCGCGCACCGCCGCGTCGTCGACGGTCAGCGGCAGGGACGGGGCGGCTTGCGTCATGGATGGTTCTCCGGTCGGGGCCGGGCGCACGGTCCGTCGATGCGGGCGTCCGGCGATGTTCGTGATGGACGAAAAGTCTAATACAGACTAGATATTTTGCGCGAGCTTTTCTTTTTCGGCTGTGCATCGGTCTGTCGATCATCGGGAAGGATCATGAAATCAAGGGCTTGTCGGCGACACGCATGCCACCGGGGCGCCGAGACAGCGGCTCGATTATCGTATCCGATATAGTCTATAGTAGACTTTTAGTCTATATTTCGCGTGCATGGATGTGCGTTGCCGCATGCCCGGCCGTCCCGCGGTTCGCGCCGTTTCGACGCCCGTTGGCGCGGGCGCCGCGCCGCCGATCCTCATTGCCTCAACCGAGACAGGACCCGTCATGAACTGGAAGCTCTCCCTCTGCGCCGCCGCGGCTTTCGCGAGCGTGGCCATTGCTGCCCACGCGGAATCGACCGCCAACACGTTGCGCTTCGGCATCGAAGCCGCCTATCCGCCGTTCGAGAGCAAGACGCCGGCCGGCCAGTTGCAGGGCTTCGACGTCGACGTCGGCAATGCCGTGTGCGCGAAGCTGAAGATGAAGTGCGTGTGGGTCGAGAACGCGTTCGACGGCCTGATCCCCGCGCTGCAGGCGCGCAAGTTCGACGCGATCAACTCGGCGATGAACATCACCGCGAAGCGCCGGCAGAGCATCGATTTCACGCCGGCGATCTACGTCGTGCCGATCGTGATGGTCGCGAAGCACGGCTCGCCGCTGCGGCCGGACGCGGCGAGCCTGCGCGGCAAGCACGTCGGCGTGCTGCAGGGCTCGTCGCAGGAGGATTTCCTGAAGGCGCACTGGGCCAACGCGGGCGTGTCGGTCGTGTCGTATCAGGACCAGGACCAGATCTACGCGGATCTCGTCGCGGGCCGCCTGGACGCCGCGGTGCAGGAGGCGCAGACCGCGCAGGACGGCTTCCTCGACAAGCCGGCCGGCCGCGACTTCCAGATCGTCGGCGAGCCGTTGAAGGATCCTGCGACGCTCGGCGAGGGCACAGGCTTCGGGATGCGCAAGGGCGACAAGGCGCTGCAGGCGAAGATCGTCGGCGCGCTCGATGCGCTGAAGAAGGACGGCACGCTGAGCACGCTGTCACAGAAGTATTTCAAGCGGGATATCATCGCCCGATAAGCGCAGCCGGGCGCCGGGCACAGGGCCCGGCGCGCGTCACATCGACATTCGACGCAGTGCGAGGAAGCATGGATTTCGACGTCATCGTCCTGGGGGCCGGCATCGTCGGCGTGTCGTCGGCGCTGCATCTGCAGGATCGCGGCCTGCGCGTCGCGCTCGTCGACCGGCGTGCGCCGGGCGAGGAAACGAGCCACGGCAACGCGGGGCTGATCGAGCGCTCGTCGGTCGTGCCGTATGCGTTCCCGCGCAAGCTCGGCACGCTGCTGCGCTATGCGCGCAACCGCTCGGTCGATCTCTACTGGGACTACAAGGCAATGCCGGCCTACGCGGGCTGGCTCGCGCGCTTCTGGCGGGAATCGTCGCCCGCGCGGCTCGCGGCCGCCGCGCGCGACCTGCTGCCGCTCGTCGCGGCGAGCGTCGACGAGCACGACGCACTGCTTGCGCGCACCGACGCGCAGCCGCTCGTGCACGACGGCGGCTGGATCGAGGTGTTCCGCACGCCCGCGCTGTTCGACGCGGAGGCGCGCGCGCAGCAGCGTATCGCGGACGAACACGGGCTGCGGATGAGCGTGCTCGACGCGCGCGCATTGCGCGGCCGGGAGCCGGGCGTCGGCGACGCGTTTTGCGGCGCGTTCCACTGGCAGGATCCGAAGACCGTGTCGAATCCGGGCGGGCTGACGAAGGCCTATGCGCGGCTCTTCGAGCGCGATGGCGGCACGGTCGTGCTCGGCGACGCCGCGACGCTCGCGCGGGAGCACGACGGCTGGTGCGTCGACACCACGCACGGGCGGATCGCGGCCCGTTCGGCGGTGGTCGCGCTCGGCCCGTGGTCCGACCAGGTGTTCGCGCCGCTCGGCTACCGGATTCCGCTGCGCGCGAAGCGCGGCTATCACATGCACTACCGGCCGACGCGCGCGCCGTTGAGCGTGTCGGTGTGCGATACGGAGCAGGGCTACGTCGTCGCGCCGATGGACGGCGGCCGCCTGCGGCTCACGACCGGCGTCGAGATCGCGCTGCGCGACGCGCCGCCGACCGGCGTCCAGCTGGCTCGCGCGGAGCCGCTCGCGCGCGACGCGTTCGGCCTCGGCGAGCGGCTCGATCCCGCGCCGTGGCTCGGGATGCGTCCGTGCACGCCCGACATGCGCCCGGTGATCGGGCCCGCGCCGCGCCATCCGCATCTGTGGTTCTCGTTCGGCCATTGTCATCACGGGCTGACGCTCGGCCCCGCGAGCGGCCGCCTGCTCGCCGAGATGATGACGGGCGCGCCGACCTACATCGATCCCCATCCCTATCGCCCCGCACGCTTCGGCTGAGCGTGATCGATCGGTGGTGGCGAATCCGGCGCCGGCCTCGATGGCCGGCGTTTTTGCATTTGCATTTGCATCGCACAGCGTGCCGGTGTCGGCACAGTTTTTCATTCGACTGTCGTCGGGGTGGGTGTTTTTCTGATTTGAAATTGTCTGCGTAATTTTTTGGAAAGAAATCGCGTAATAGACAATTTATCCGATGCGCGATTTTTTAATTGCATTTTCATGCGCATGAAACAGGTCGCGCGTGGCTAATTCCATTGGCATGCCCGGCCCGGCAAGAGGGGCGTTCCGGCGTCACCCGGGATGTACCGGAACACGTTACCCCGGGCCTCGCAAACGTTACGTTACATCCATGCGGGCGGCGCGTTTTTCCTCATATCATTAAACGGATGCATGGCTATTTTCCGCAATGAAATCAAATGTGATGGTGTTATTGCAGTGCAATAAATCAGGTAAGGAAACCTGATTTTCTCTGGTGGCACGCTTCGTGCAGTCCGTCCCCGTGCTTGATCAACGTAGTGCCAATGGAGACGAGACCACGATGGGAAAAAACCTCAAATTGACGGGTGCGGCGCTGTCGGTGGCGACGGTGTTCGGGATGCTGGCTTCGGGAGCCGCGGTTGCCGGGCCGCTCGATGCGCTGTCGATCCCGCAGGCGATCGTCAATCCGCCGCCGAGCGGTGTCGGGGCGGGCCTCACCGCCACCGGCACGACGCCGGCGGGGTCGATCGGCGTGATCGCGTCGTCAACGGGTGCGGTGACGACGACGCTTGGCGGCCCGCTCGGCGGCGTAGGCGGCGGTGTCATGAATCCGCTGACGCCGGTGCAGGGCGCGTTGAGCCAGGTGCAAGGGGCGCTGGGTAACGTCGGCGGTGGCTCGAATCCGCTGGCTTCGCTTCAAGATGCGCTGGGCCAGGGGCAGGGCGCGCTGGGTGGCGCAGTCGGCCAGGTGACGGGCGCACTGGGTAACGTCGGTGGCGGCTCGAACTCGCTGGCTCCAATGCAGGGTGCGCTGGGTCAGGCACAGGGCGCGCTGGGTGGCGCAGTCGGCCAGGTGACGGGCGCACTGGGTAACGTCGGTGGCGGCTCGAACCCGCTGGCTCCAATGCAGGGTGCGCTGGGTCAGGCACAGGGCGCGCTGGGTGGCGCAGTCGGCCAGGTGACAGGTGCGCTGGGCAACGTCGGTGGCGGTTCGAACCCGCTGGCTCCGCTTCAGGGTGCGCTGAGCCAAGCGCAAGGTGCGTTAGGTGGCGCGGTGGGTCAAGTGACTGGCTCACTGGGCAGCGTCGGCGGCGGCTCGAACCCGCTGGCTCCGCTGCAGGGTGCACTGGGCCAGGCGCAGGGCGCATTGGGCGGTGCCGTCGGCCAAGCAACGGGCGCCCTGAACAACGTCGGCGGCGGTTCGAACCCACTGGCGCCGGTCCAAGGCGCTGTGAATCAGGTCGTCGGCTCGCTCGGCGGCGGCAATCCTGCCGATACGCTGGTCAACGCGGTGAACGCGATCGCCGGCCAGGTCGGTGGCGGCTCAAGCCCGATTGCGCCGGTGCAAGGCGCGGTGAACCAGGTCGTCGGCACGCTCGGCAGCGGCAATCCGGCCGGCGCGCTCGGCAATGCGGTGAACACGATCACCGGCACGCTGGGTAACGCCGGCGGCGGCGCGAACCCGCTCGCGCCGGTGCAGGGCGCGGTGACCCAGCTCGCCGGCACGCTCGGCGGCAACGATCCGGCCGCTGCGCTCGGCAATGCCGTGAGTTCGCTGACGGGCGCACTCGGCAACCTCGGCGGCACGAACCCGCTGGCACCCGTCCAGGGCGCCGTGACGCAGGTCGTCAATACGCTGTCCGGCGCGGGCGGCGGCAACCCGATCGCGCCGATCACGAACCTCGTCAACGGCCTGCAGAACGCGCTGCCGACCGGCGGCAACCCGGCCGGCGCGCTGACCGGTGCGCTGGGTTCGATGACGGGCGCGCTCGGCAGCCTCGGCGGCACGAATCCGCTGGCGCCGGTGCAGGGCGCGTTGAGCCAGGCGCAAGGCGCGCTGAGCGGCGCGGTCGGCCAGATGACCAGCGCACTGGGCAATGTCGGCGGCGGGGCGAATCCGCTGGCCCCGCTTCAGGGGGCGCTGAGCCAGGCGCAAGGCGCACTGAGCGGCGCAGTCGGCCAGATGACGGGCGCGCTGGGCAATCTCGGCGGCGGCACGAACCCGCTGGCGCCGGTCCAGGGCGCGCTGAACCAGGTCGTCGGCACGCTCGGCGGCGGCAATCCGGCCGCTGCGCTGACGGGCGCCGTGAACTCGGTGACGGGCGCGCTCGGCAACCTCGGCGGCGCGAACCCGCTGGCGCCGGTGCAGGGCGCCGTGACCCAGGTCGTCACCACGCTGACCGGCGCGGCCGGCGGCGGCCCGATCGCGCCGGTCGCGAATCTCGTGAACGGCCTGACGGGCGGCAGCAATCCGGCCGGCGCGCTGACCGGTGCGCTCGGCAACGCGGGCGCGCCGTTGTCGCAAGCGGCCGGTTCACTGACGGGCGCACTGGCGAACGGTCCGGCGGCGCTGTCGCAGGCCGGCGGCGCGCTCGCGGGCGGGGCCGGCTCGATGGCGGCGTCCGGCAGCAGCCTGATGGGCTCGGGCGCGAGCGCCGCGGGCAGCACGGCGGGGGCAGGCGGCGCGCTGCTGACGACCGGCGCGAACGCGACGGCGACGGTCGTCAACTCGGTCGGCGCCGCAGTCGGCACGGCGCTCGGCTCGACACCAGGCTTGTCGGTCACGCCGCATTCGAGCGGCGGTTCGCCGAGCAACCCGCTCGCACCGGTGTCGTCGCTGCTGACGACGCTGACGGGGGCACTGCCGAAGTAACGCAGCCGGCACGCGCGCAAGGCGGCATGACAGCGATGTCATGCCGCCTTTTTCATGCGACCCCGCGACCGCGCCACACCCGCCGTCGCCAGCAGCCGCTTAAATGCGACGGAATAATCGGCCACGCTCGTCCGTTTATCTACCGAGTCACGGCGTCGCCGCGCGGCGGGATAATTTCCGCGATGAAGTCGATCTCCCGTTTCGCGACGGCGGCGTCCGCGCCCGGCGACGCCGCACGCGTCGCGATGTCACGCGAAGGAGAACCGCAATGAAAAGGATGCTGCTCGTCGTCGCGCTGACGGCCGGGGCGTCGCTGCCCGCGGCCGCGGAGCCGCCGCAGGTCAGCGGCGGCAAGCTGGTCGACGAAGACCACATGACGCTGTACACGTTCGATCACGACGCACCCGGCAAGAGCATGTGCGACAGCGGGTGCGCGACGAAATGGCCGCCGGCGCGCGCCGACGCGTACGACAAGGCGTCGGGCGCGTGGAGCATCGTCAGGCGCGACGACGGCAAGATGCAATGGGCGTACAAGGGCCATCCGCTGTACCGCTGGAGCATGGACCACAAGGCGGGCGATGCGGGCGGCGACGGCATGGGCGGGATGTGGCACGTCGCGCGGCCGTGACGGCGCGGCCGTGTGCGAGGCATCCGGATGAGTTACGAATCGGACCTGCTGGTGTGGCTGCCGCGCCTCACGCGGTATGCGCGCGCACTGACGGGCGACCCGGCCTGGGCCGACGATCTCGT
The DNA here is from genome assembly GCA_001527685.1 of Burkholderia pyrrocinia. Lineage (GTDB taxonomy): Bacteria > Pseudomonadota > Gammaproteobacteria > Burkholderiales > Burkholderiaceae > Burkholderia > Burkholderia pyrrocinia_D. Next base: position 6,737 of record LOZU01000107.1, on the reverse strand, counting down.
GCAGGACACGCTCGAGCGCGCGTTGAACAAGCCGCCGCGCGTCGACGGCAATCTCTGCGCGTGGCTGCTGACGCTGCTGCGTCACCGCTTCATCGACCAGTTGCGCGCGCGGCACGAGATCGCGGTCGACGACGCGACGGCGCCCTGGCAGACGATGGCCGCGCCAGCGGGCGAGATCAGCGGGCTGCTGCTGCGCGACGTGCAGCGCGCGCTGTACCGGCTGCCCGTCGAGCAGCGCGAGGTGCTGCTGCTGGTGGCGCTGGAGGAGCTCACCTACCAGGAGGCCGCGCAGGTGCTGGCGGTGCCGGTGGGTACGGTGATGTCGCGGCTCGCGCGGGCGCGCGAGCACATGCGCGCGCTGCTGTCGGACGAGCAGTCCGGGCGCGGCGCCGCACCGCTACGGGTGATCAGGAAGACATGATGGACGAATCGCGCAAGCCCTCGAACGAGCACGACGCCGACGTGTCGGTCCAGCTGCTGTCCGCGCTGCTGGATGGCGAGCTGTCCGGCGCGGAGCGGCGCGAAGTGCTCGAACGCCTGCAGGCCAATCCGGAGGATGGCGAACGAATCGCGCATTACCGCGCGCAGCGCGCCGCGCTGCAGGCGCTGTTTCCGCTGCCGCCCGCCGCGCCGGGGCTGTTCGTGCAGCGCCGCGCGTCATGGCGGCGCAGCGTCGCGTTCGGGCTCGGCGGGTTGGCGGCCGGCGTGCTGCTCGGCATCGCGCTGCACGCCGGATGGACGGCGTTCGGCACCGAGCCGGCGTTCGCGGCGCGCGCGGATGTCGCCTACGCGGTGTATGCGATCGACCGCCAGCACCCGGTCGAAGTCGGCGCCGGCGAGCCGGAGCGGCTCGCGGCATGGCTGTCCGAACGCGTCGGCCGGCCGGTCAGCGCACCGTCGCTCGCCGAGTACGGCTACACGCTGATCGGCGGCCGGCTGTTGCCCGGCGTGTCCGGCCCGGCCGCGCAGTTCATGTACCAGCGCGCCGACGGCGAGCGCGTGACGCTGTACGCGACGGTCTTCGCGGGGCACGACCTGAAGCCGCGCGCGTTGCGCGCCGACGGCCGCCGCACGTATTTCTGGTCGGATCGCGGGATGGGCTATGCGCTGTCCGGCCGCGGCGACGATCCGCGCCTGCGCGAGATCGCGATGGAAGCGTGCGGCGCGCTCGGCGGCCCGACCGACGCGTGGAAGGGCTGATGGCCGCGCGCGGCGCGGGAACCGAAGGTGTGGAGGGAGCGATGCAGCGAATGGCCCGGATCCTGTTGATCGCGCTGGCGGCCGGCGCAGGCGCCGCGCGTGCCGCGGACGACGCGCCCGTCCACGTGCCGGTCGACGCCGACGGCGTGCAGCGGGTCGCGATCGTCGGCGGCAGCTATTTCTTCCGCCCGGACCACGTGATCGTGAAGGCGCGCGTGCCGGTCGAGCTGACGGTGTCGAACGAGACCGGGTTGATTTCGCACAACTTCGTGATCGACGCGCCGCAGGCCGGCATCGCGGTGCGCACCGAACTGACGGCCGCGCCGAAGACGTTCCGCTTCACGCCCACGCAGGCGGGCCGCTTCGCCTACTATTGCACGCATCGCCTGCTGTTCTTCAAGAGCCATCGCGACCGCGGCATGGAAGGCGTGCTGGAGGTCGAGGAGGCGCCGTGATTGCCGGATGGCTGGCCGCCGCCGCGCTGCTTGGAGCGAGCATGACCGCAGACCCCGTGACCGTCGCGCAGGAACGTTTCGAGCAGGCGAGCTCGTACCGGGCGACGATCCGCTCGTCGCCGCGGCACGGCGAGCGCACCGAAATCCACTATGCGTACCGCAAGCCCGGCTACATCCGGATGGACTTCGTCTCGCCGCATCACGGCGCGGTGCTGATCTACGATCCGCTCAGCGGCAAGGTGCGGCTGCGGCCGTTCGGCGCGCACGTGCCGCCGGCGCTGTCGCTGTCGCCGGCCAATCCGCTGTTGCGCGACGCGAGCGGCCACCGGGTCGACCAGTCCGATGTCGGCGAGCTGCTGCGCAACGTGCGCGCGCTGCAGGAAGGCGGCGTGACCGTGACGCAAGGCGAGGAGACGCTCGGCGGCCGGGCCGCGCTGCGCGTGAGCGTCACCGGCGGGCCCGCGCACGCGGTGGCGGGCGTGCACCGCTACCAGCTGTGGCTCGACGCGCGCGACGGTTTTCCGCTGAAGGTGCTCAGCTTCGCGGACGGCGACGAGCAGCCGCTCGAAACCGTCACGCTCGACGACGTCGAGATCGACGTCGCATTCCCCGATCACTTCTTCGATCCCTGAACCCCGACGCGCCGGAGGCGGCATGACTGAGTACCGGTTTTCGACGACGTGGCGGGTGGACGCGCCGTTGGCGGCGGTCTGGCACGCGATCTACCAGGCCGACCGGTGGCCGGCATGGTGGAAGGGCGCGGAGCGCACCGTCGAGGTCGAGCACGGCGATGCGCACGGCGTCGGCGCGCTGCACCGTTACACGTGGAAGGGCGTGCTGCCGTACCGGCTGACCTTCGACATGCGCGTGCTGCGCGTCGAGCCGATGCGCTCGCTCGAAGGCCGCGCGAGCGGTGCGGTCGAGGGCGACGGGCGCTGGTCGTTCGCGGACGACGGCGAGCGCACGGTCGTTCGCTACGAGTGGCACATCCGCACGCACGTGCGCTGGATGAACTGGCTCGCGCCGCTCGCCCGTCCGCTGTTCAAATGGAATCACGACGTCGTGATGCGCGAGGGCGCGCGCGGGCTTGCGCAGTGGCTCGGCGCGTGCGTCGAATCGGACGGCCGTTCGTTCCCGCCCGTCGCCGGCGCGTGACGCGGGCGGCCGGGCGGCGTGCCGGGCTGTCGGCGGCGCCTTGTCCCTGTCGGCAAATCCCTACACGCGGGCCGGCATAAATATGACGTGAAGATCAGCCTCCGTTGATTTGATTCCCGTCAAGCGTTGCCGATACTTTCCTCACAACAAACGCATTTCGTTTTTCGTCCGACGTGATCGCGCCCGTTTCGAGGCGAGCCCGAATCCCGCACGACGGACGCCTTCGTGCCCGCTCCGCAATCGAACGCCGCATGAGGCTTGGGTCGCTGGATCCCTGTCGAACCAGCAGCTTCATTCCCGGCATCGCACAACGAAACGGAGACCGACATGAGCCGCGCAGCACGAGACCTGATCGAATTGCAACGCCTTGCCCAAAGCGGCGCAGGCGCGCTGACCCAGCATCTTTTACGTGAACTGGCGAAGAATCTCATCGCGGCGGGCGTGGCCGACTCGCGCGGTGGATGCTGAATGCCGCGCGCCCGGCGCGCGGCGACGGAGCGGACGGCACACCGGCGGAGGGCGCCGGGCGAACGGGGCGACCCCGCCTGGGCGGCCCCGCCTGAACGGAGAAAAGACGTGAACAACAGTGAGACGCTCGACTCGATCCGGGACATCAACATTTCGTACCTGATGCTCGCGCAGCGCCTGCTGCGCGACGACCGCGAGGCCGGTATGTTCCGGCTCGGGCTGTCGGCGCCGCTCGCCGAGCTGCTGTCCACGCTGACGCTCGCGCAGACGACGCGGCTCGCGGCCTGCGACCAGCTGCTGTGCGGCTTCCGGTTCGGCGATCACGCGATGCTGTCCGCGCTCGCCACGTCGCCGAAGCATGCGGACGTATCGCACACGCATGCGGCGATCCTGCTCGCGGGCCAGCCGGCCGCGCAATTCTCGTGAGGGGCGGCCATGTCGAACCCGAGCCTCATCGCCTACGCGCGCGAAGTGTCGCGCGCGGTCGACCTGATCGAACTCGGCGCGCGCATGCAGCTGCTCGAAACCGAGCTCACGCTGTCGCGCGAGCGCCTGGCCCGGCTCTACCGTGAGGTGAAGGGCGCGTCGCCGCCGAAGGGCATGCTGCCTTCGTCGGCCGACTGGTACATGACGTGGCGCGGAAACATCCATGCATCGCTGTTCTACAACACGTACCTGTTCCTGAAGGACGAGGCGTGCTGCTCGCACCTGGATGCGCTGACGAAGGGCTACCGGCTGTACCGCGAGCACTGCGCGCATGCGGGCATGGACGTCGAGCTCGACCTGACGCGCGCGTGGACGCTCGTCCGCTTCTTCAACGGCGGGATGATGCGGATGACGCAATGTGGCCGCTGCGGCGGCAAGTTCGTCGCGCACAAATACGATCTGCACGGACACAGCGCGTGCGTGATCTGCCAGCCGCCCGCGCGCGCGGGCAAAATGACGAAGCAGGCGATGCATTGATTGCCCGCGCACTGGCCCGGTAAATCGGGCCTGACCCGTGCGATCATCCCGGTCACTGCCGCCCGCGCACTGATCCGACACCCCGTGCTTACCCTGTGTCCGATCGGGCCCCGATCGCCGACGCCGGCGGCCGGATGCCCGGTCGTGGCGGGTGTTTTCGTGTCATCTCCATGTTTTAAAACGGTAATCCCGGTTTCGGGAGAGGCGCCGCATTGCTTTGCGCCAGGCCAAAAAAACCACCTTGCCCCCTTCTTGAATTTGTCAAAACCCGTCCATATAATTAGCACTCGCTGCACGAGAGTGCTAACAATTCTCCGCCTGGCGTCGTGCCGGGCGGATTCCCAAAGCGTTCTTCAATCTCAGTCAAGAGAGGAGTGAATATGAACCTTCGTCCTTTGCACGATCGCGTGATCGTCAAGCGCCTGGATCAGGAAACCAAGACCGCCTCGGGCATCGTGATCCCCGAAGCCGCTGCTGAAAAGCCGGATCAAGGCGAGATCCTCGCGGTCGGCCCGGGCAAGCGTGACGACAAGGGCGCCCCGATCGCGCTCGACGTGAAGGTCGGCGATCGCGTCCTGTTCGGCAAGTACGCTGGCCAGACCGTCAAGGTCGACGGCCAGGAACTGCTGGTGATGCGCGAAGAAGACATCATGGCCGTGGTCAACGCTAACTAAGCGTCCACTGACGGTACATATTCCCAAGAATCCAAGGAGTTAGAAGATGGCAGCTAAAGACGTCGTATTCGGCGATTCCGCCCGTTCGAAGATGGTCGAAGGCGTGAACATTCTCGCCAACGCAGTCAAGGTCACGCTGGGTCCGAAGGGCCGCAACGTGGTGCTCGAGCGCAGCTTCGGCGGCCCGACGGTCACCAAGGACGGTGTGTCGGTCGCGAAGGAAATCGAGCTGAAGGACAAGCTCCAGAACATGGGCGCGCAAATGGTCAAGGAAGTCGCTTCCAAGACCAGCGACAACGCAGGCGACGGCACGACGACGGCAACCGTCCTCGCGCAATCGATCGTCCGCGAAGGCATGAAGTACGTCGCATCGGGCATGAACCCGATGGACCTGAAGCGCGGCATCGACAAGGCCGTTGCAGCGGCAGTCGAAGAGCTGAAGAAGATCAGCAAGCCGTGCACGACGAACAAGGAAATCGCGCAAGTCGGCTCGATCTCGGCGAACAGCGATTCGTCGATCGGCGATCGCATCGCTGAAGCGATGGACAAGGTCGGCAAGGAAGGCGTGATCACCGTCGAAGACGGCAAGTCGCTGGCCGACGAGTTGGACGTCGTCGAAGGCATGCAATTCGACCGCGGCTACCTGTCGCCGTACTTCATCAACAACCCGGACAAGCAAGTCGCCGTCCTCGAGAACCCGTTCGTGCTGCTGCACGACAAGAAGGTGTCGAACATCCGCGATCTGCTGCCGGTGCTCGAACAAGTCGCGAAGGCAGGCCGTCCGCTGCTGATCATCGCTGAAGACGTCGAAGGCGAAGCGCTCGCGACGCTGGTCGTCAACAACATCCGCGGCATCCTGAAGACCGTTGCGGTCAAGGCGCCGGGCTTCGGCGATCGTCGCAAGGCAATGCTGGAAGACATCGCGATCCTGACCGGCGGTCAAGTGGTTGCGGAAGAAACCGGCCTGACGCTCGAGAAGGCAACGCTGGCAGAACTGGGCCAGGCGAAGCGCATCGAAGTGGGCAAGGAAAACACGACGATCATCGACGGCGCAGGCGAAGCCGTGAACATCGAAGCGCGCGTCAAGCAAATCCGCACGCAGATCGAAGAAGCGACGTCGGACTACGACCGTGAAAAGCTGCAAGAGCGCGTGGCCAAGCTGGCCGGCGGTGTGGCAGTGATCAAGGTCGGTGCTGCGACCGAAGTCGAAATGAAGGAAAAGAAGGCACGCGTCGAAGACGCGCTGCACGCAACCCGCGCTGCCGTTGAAGAAGGCATCGTCCCGGGCGGCGGCGTCGCGCTGATCCGCGCACGTACCGCGATCGCAAGCGTGACCGGCCTGAACGCCGATCAGAACGCCGGCATCAAGATCGTGCTGCGCGCGATGGAAGAGCCGCTGCGCCAGATCGTCACGAACGGCGGCGAAGAAGCGAGCGTCGTGGTGGCGGCAGTGGCTGCAGGCAAGGGCAACTACGGCTACAACGCAGCGACGGGCGAGTACGTCGACATGGTCGAGGCTGGCGTGGTCGACCCGACCAAGGTCACGCGCACCGCACTGCAGAACGCAGCTTCGGTTGCAGGCCTGCTGCTGACGACGGACGCAGCCGTCGCGGAACTGCCGAAGGAAGACGCTCCGATGCCGGGCGGCATGCCGGGCGGCATGGGCGGCATGGGCATGGACATGTAATCGACTTCGGTCGATGCGGTCCGGAACGCGCAGCGATGCGCGTTCCAGCCAAAAAAAAGGTTCTTCACGGATTCCCGGGATAGGCAGCCTTGATCTTGAGGAAGAAGTAGGCGCTGTCGCGGTAACCGTAGGCCA
>LOZU01000106.1:0-382940 GCA_001527685.1 Burkholderia pyrrocinia | reverse complement strand
CGGCTGTTAATTTTTAAAGAACGTTTCCGCGAGAAGTACCGCTTTCTCAGCAGCGCTGCGTTGTCAGCAGCAGAGAAACGAGATTATGAACACTGTTTCGCAGTTCGTCAACAACTTTTTTAACTACTTCGTTGCGACTGCGGGGTTCATCTTCCTGCTTCCCCCTTCCGCGCCGCGTTGCCGTTAGCGCGAAAGAGGCGTGATTCTAGGCATCCCGCGCCGCGAGCGCAAGGGGGTTCGCGAAATAAATTAAGGGGCCTCGCACGCTACCGCGTGCGAGGCCCCCTTAATAAGATGAATCGAGCGTCAGGCCGAATGCATCTGACGCGCGACGACCTCCATATAGTGATCGAGATCCGGCGTCGTCTTGCCGTCCACCTTCGCGGTATCGTCCCAGCGGCGCAGGCGCAGCGCGTCCTCCGCGTACGGACGCTGCAGGAATGCGTCAGCTTCCGCGTCGCTGAAGATCCCGCCTTGCAGCGCCAGGCTGCGCACCGAATCCGGCGACAGGCTCTCGTAGTAGCCGGCATCGATCCGGCACAGGCACCGCTTCGCATCCACATGCAGCCGGATCGGCTCCAGCACCGCGTCGGACAGGATCGGCCGCAGGAACGGCAACAGGTAATACTGGTGGAGATCGTCGATGCCGCGCGCGCTCGGCGTCTCGCCCTGGCGATTCAGCAGATGCCCGAGGTCGTGCAGGAACGCCGCCGCGACCAGCGCATCGCCGGCCCCCGCCTCCTCCGCCAGCAGCCCGCTCTGCAGCGCATGCTCGAGCTGCGTGACCGGCTCCCCGCTGTAGGCCACATGGCCATGCTCGCGATACAGGCCGCGAATCTCTTCAAGCGTCAATGCCATTCCATCACTCCCACGGCAGCGAGAAGGTCTTCAGGTTCGTGAAGCTCTTCATCGCCTCCTGAACCCCTTCCTTGTAACCCAGCCCGGAATCCTTGACGCCACCGAACGGCGTCAGCTCGATCCGGTAGCCCGGCACCTCCCAGACGTTCACGGTGCCGACGTTCAATTCGTTCACGAACCGCACGACCGCTGCCGTGCTGTCCGTGCAGACACCCGACGACAACCCGAACGCGGTGCCGTTGCTGATCCGGATCGCGTCGTCGATCGTATCGAACGCGATCACCGGCGACACCGGGCCGAACGTCTCCTCGCGCACCAGCGCCATCGCCGGGTCGACACGGTCGAGCACCGTCGGCGCATACAGCGCACCCCGGCGCACATTGCCGGCCAGCACCCGCGCCCCCTGCGCGACCGCCTCGTTGACGCGCGCCTCGAACAGGCATGCCGCCGCTTCGTCGATCACCGTGCCCATTTCGTTCGCGGGATCGAACGGATCGCCGTACGACCACGCGCGCGTCAGCTCGACCAGCCGCTCGGTGAAGGCCGGCGCGACCGAGCGCTGCACCAGGATGCGCTTGACTGCCGTGCAGCGCTGGCCGGAGTTCCGGTACGAGCCCTGCACGGCCAGCGACGCGGCACGGTCGAGATCGGCATCCTCCAGCACGATCAGCGGATCGTTGCCGCCCAGTTCCAGCACGACGCGCCGGTATCCGGCCTTCGCGGCGATGCCCTTGCCGATCGCCACGCCGCCGGTGAACGTGATCAGCGATGCGTGCGGATGCGTCACGAGTTCGTCCGCGATTTCGTCCGGATCACCGGTCAGGACCTGCAGCATCGGCTCGGGCAGGCCGGCTTCCACCAACAGATCGGCCAGATAGAACGCCGACAGCGGCACCTTCTCGGACGGCTTCAGGATCACCCGGTTGTTGGTCGCGATCGCCGGCGCGACCTTGTGCGCGACCTGATTCATCGGATGGTTGAACGGCGTGATCGCGACGATCACGCCGTCGAGCGGCTGGCGCTGCGAAAACACCCGGCGCGCCTTGCCGTGAGGCGTCAGGTCGCACGAGAAGCTCTGCGCGTCGTCGCGCAGCGCCTCGACCGACGCGAACTTCAGCACGTCCGCGACGCGGCCGATCTCGTAGCGCGAATCCTGCTTGGACAGCCCGGACTCCAGCGAGATCAGGTCCGACGCTTCCTCGCTGCGTTCGCGCAGCAACGCCGCCGCCCGTTCGAGGATCTGCGCACGCGCATAGCGCGTGAGCACCGGCCGGTAGGCCATCGCGTAATCGAATGCGGCGCGCACGTCGTCGACGCTCGCGAGCGGCACCGTGCCGACCCGCATGCCTGTAAACGGATCCGTCACATCCAGGGTCCGCTCGCGCACCGCGCGCTCGCCGCGCCAACGCAGCGTCTCGGCGCGAAACGCAGGGTGGTCCTGCCCTTGTCTCGACGTCATGACGCGACCCGGTTCAACGCGAAATCGAACACGTCGAAATTCCGCGGGCGACGCGCGGGATCGTCCCGCTCCACGCGCCGGTTGAACAGCAGCGGCACCTCCTGCTCCGACACGCCGCCGTGCGAACGCAGCGGCACGGTCAGGCCGGACAGGTCGTGCTCGCGTTCGCGCGTGCCGAGCGTCATGTCGCGGCGCGCGATCACCACCAGGTCGCCGATGCGGTCGGCCGGCAGCTCGAAGCGTGCCGCCGCGGCCGCGTTGTCGAGTACGAGTTCGACGCCATCCAGCCCGCCGACGCGCCACATCGCGTCGGTCCGGTCGACGCCCGGCGCCAGGTAGACGGTCGCGAACGAACCGAGCGCGCCGTGGTGCACGACATATGGATCGGTGATCGGCAGGATCACGCGTGCGGCCTGCGCGCCGAACCAGCCGTCGAATGCGTCCTGCAGATAGACGACGTTCGGCCGGCCGGTCGCCGGATCGTGCTTTGCGTTCATCCCATGATCGGCGGTCAGCCCGATCACCCAGCCGAGCGCGTCGAGCTGCGCGAGATAGCGGTCCATCATCGCGTAGAACGCGTTCGCGCCTGCGCTGCCGGGCGCGCACTTGTGCTGCACGTAGTCGGTGGTCGACAGATACATCAGGTCGATCTGGCGTGTCTGCGCGAGCCGCACGCCCGCCGCGAACACGAACTCGGACAGCGCCGCGCTGTAGACGTCCGGCGACGGCAGCCCGACCCAGTCGAGCACGTCGACGATGCCGTTATCCGCGAGATTCGCCTGCGCGGCCTTCTCCGCGGAAAAGCAGATGCCGCGCATCCGCCAGCCGAGCAGGCGGCGCAGCTTGTCCTTCGCCGTCACGACCGCCACCCGCGCGCCGGCGTCGGCGGCCGCCGCGAGCAACGTGCCGGCCCGCAGGTAGGCCGGATCGTTCATCATCACCTCGGCGCCGCGCCCGCCGTCGGCGTCCGGATCCCAGAAGTAGTTGCCGCAGATGCCGTGCACCGACGGCGGCACGCCGCAGACGATCGACAGGTTGTTCGGGTTGGTGAAGGTCGGCACGACGCAGTCGGCGCGCCAGGCGGTGCCTTCCGCGAACATCCTGCCGACGAACGGCGCGACGCCCGCCTCCGCCGCCCGCTCCAGATAGTCGTACTCGCAGCCGTCGACACACACGACGACGGTCGGCTCGGACGGCAGCCGGTAGCGCCGGCCGTTGACGTCCACGTATCGGTCGGTCATGCGAACCTCCGTGCCGGCAGCCGGCGCGTCGCCGGAGAGCCGCAACGAGAATGCGGCGTTCATGCCCCGGCCCGCCCGCCGCGCGGCACGCGCGCGGCGATCAGCAGCAGCGCCGCGAGCGACGCGCCGAGCATCAGCAGCGACAGCGCCGACGCCGGCAGGTAATAGCCGCGTTCCACCTGACCGATCACGACGATCGGCACGGTGGCAAAGCCGGGCGGATAGACCGTCAGCGTCGCGCCGAGCTCGCCGAGCGACAGCGCGAAGCCGAGCGCGAGGCTCGCGCGCAGCGCCGGCACGAGCTGCGGCAGCAGCACGCGGCGCAACACCATCGCGGGCGGCGCGCCAAGGCTGGCCGCGGCCTCGCGCAGCACCGTCAGTTCCGGGCGCAGCGCCGCCGCCGCGCAGCGATAGCAGAACGGCAAGATCAGCGCGAGCTGCACGAACACGACGATCGCCGCCGAACTCGACAGGTCGACCGGCTTCTGGTGATACGCGATCAGCACCGCGAGCCCGAGCACGACGCTCGGTACGCCGTTGGGCACCATCACGAGCGCATCGACGATCGCGCCGATGCCGCGCCGGTCGCGCCCTTCGAGCGCGAGCACGAGCCACAGCCCGAGGATCGTGCCGAGCACGGCCACCCCGAAGCCGATCTCGAGGCTCGTCGCGAGCGCGCCGTATTCCTGCGAACCGAGTTGCTCGAACCAGCGCAGGCTGTAGCCGGCCGGCAGGATCGTGCCGGACCAGCGGCTCGACACGCTCGACAGCGCGACGACCACCACCGGTAGCACGAACAGCCAGAAGCACGCGAACGCGGCGAGCGCCAGCGCGGCCCGCGACGCATGCTTGAGCAGCGCGTCGCTCCAGCCCGGCTCGTGGCGCGGCACGGCCTGCCCGATACGATATTCAGCGGACATCGCGCGTCCCTCCCGTGGCCCGCCGGTTCACCCGGCGATAGATCGAATACAGCGCCAGCGACAGCGCGAGCATCGCGACCGCGCCCGCCGACGCGGTGGGCAGGTCGAGATCGACGGTCGCGCTGCTGTAGATCGCGACCGGCAGCGTGACGAGCTTCGCGCTGCCGAGCACGAGCAGAATCCCGAATTCGTTCAGCGTCAACAGGAAGCACAGCACGGTGCCGGCCGCGATCCCGGGCCACGCGATCGGCAGCACGACGCGCCGCGCCAGCATCCAGCCCGACGCGCCGAGGCTGCGCGCCGCCTCGACCAGGCGCAGGTCGAGCGTCGCGAACGACGCGAGCGTCGGCCGCACGACGAACGGCGTATAGAACACGGTCTGCGCGAGGATCACGCCGCCGAAGCCGAACAGGAAGTCGAGCGGCGGCTGGTCGAGATGGAACAGGTGCTGCAGCGCGATGCTGATCGAGCCCTGCGAGCCGTACAGGAAGATCAGCGTGAACGCGACGAGAAACGACGGGAACGCGACGTACAGCTCCAGGAAGCGCGTGACCAGCGACGCGCCCGGAAACGGCCGGAAGAACAGCAGCGCGGCCAGCAGCACGCCAAGCACCGACGCGGTGCCGGCGCTCGCGAACAGCACGCCGAGCGTCGTCAGCAGCACGCTGCGCGTGTCGGGATTGCCGAAGAAGTTCCGGTACGCGGCGAAGCTCAGCCCGTGGTCGCCGGTCAGGCTCAGCAGCACGAGCCGCACGAGCGGATAGACGACGAGCGGGCCGAGCACGACGACCGCGAGCAGGATCAGGTGCCAGTCGCCGGCGCGCTGGCGGCGCCGCGCGGCGGCGGCATGCGCGGCGGCCGACGCGAGCGCCTGCGGCGACAGCCCGGCGTCAGGGCTCGATAAGGACGACATCGTCTGCCTCGCAATGCAGGGAAACACGCGCGCCGCGCTCGGGCGCCGCGCCGCGGCCGCGTTGCATCGTCACGCGCACCGGCTCGTCCGGCGCCGCGTCGACCACGACCGCGATCGACAGCTCCGCGCCTTGCCATTCGACCGACGCGACCGTGCCGTGCAGCCCGCCCGCCGCGAGCGGCTTGACGGCGAGCTGCTCGGGGCGCACGCACGCGACCTTGTCGCGCACGTCATGGCGCGGATCGCCGAGCGGGAAGAGCACGCGCGGCGGCAGCAGGTTGGCCGGGCCCAGGTAGCGCGCGACGTAGCCGTTGCGCGGCGTGTCGTACAGCTGCTGCGGCGTGCCGAGCTGCGCGACGTGGCCGTCGCGCATCAGCAACGCGCGGTCGGACAGCACCAGCGCGTCGTCGCGGTCGTGCGTCACGCATACGACGGTCAGGTTCGGCAGGCGCTCGTGCAGCGCCTTCAGTTCGCTGCGCACCGATGCGCGCAGGTTCGCGTCGAGCGCCGACAGCGGCTCGTCGAGCAGCAGCACGTCGGGCTCGATCACGAGCGCGCGGGCGAGCGCGACGCGCTGCTGCATCCCGCCCGACAGCTGCGCCGGCAGGTGATGGCCGGCGTCGCCGAGCTGCACGAGCTTCAGCGCATCGGCGACGCGGCGCGTCACCTCGGCGGACGCCATGCGCCGCGCGCGCAGGCCGAATGCGACGTTCTCGAACACCGACAGGTGCGGGAACAGCGCGTAGTTCTGGAACAGCAGGCCGAGATTGCGCTTGTGCGGCGGCGCATAGGTCAGGTCGCGCCCGGCCACGGTCAGCGTGCCGGTCAGGCCGTCGGCCTTCACGAACCCGGCGATGAAGCGCAGCAGCGTGGTCTTGCCGCAGCCGCTCTTGCCGAGCACGGTCAGAAATTCGCCGGCGCCGATCGACAGCGTCAGATCGTCCAGCACCGTGCGCGCGCCGTAGCGCACGCTCAGGTGCTCGATCCGCACGCCGCCCGGCGCGCCGGACCGCTGCGTCGCATGCGGTTCGGCGGCGCCGAATGCGCCGGGATGGGTCATGGCGGTATCCACTGTCATCCTTTCAATTGCAGATGGCGTACGCCGGTCACTTCGGCTTGACGACGTCGGTCTGCTTGCCCGAGCTGCCGATCACGTCCTTCTTCCAGCGCTCGATCCACACCGGCTTCTTGGCCATCACCTGGCTCCAGTCGACCGGGATCAGCTTCACGCCCGCGATCGCCTTCTTGACCGCCTCGCCGTTCTTGCCGGCGAGCGGCACGTCGGTACGGCCCGGGATGCCGTACATGTCCGGCACCTTCGACTGCACTTCCGTCGACATCAGGTAGTCGATCAGCTTCTTGCCGGCATCCTGGTTCGGGCCGCTCTTGATCAGGCCGATGCCGTACGGCAGCTGGAACGTCGTCGGCTGGTCGCCGTCCTTCGCCGCGAGAAAGATCGGCTTGATCGACAGGCCACCGTGCTCGGCGTCGTCGAGATCCATCTGCAGGTCCCCGTTCGCGACGTTGATCTCGTTGCGCGACAGCAGCACGTTCAGGTAGCCCGTGCCCTTGGTGTGGAACTTCACGCTCTGCGACAGCTTCGCGAGATAGTCGAACGCCTTGTCCTCGCCCATCAGCGTGGTCGTCAGGATCAGCACGGCCATCCCGTCGCCGGCCGTGGCCGGGTTCGAGTACGCGATCTTGCCCGCGTAGTTCGGCGACAGCAGGTCGGCGAACGTCTTCGGCTGCTGCTTGACGACTTCCGGGTTGATCGCGAACGAGAAGTAGTTGTTCACGAACGTCGCCCAGGTGCCGTCTTCCGCCTTCGCGATCGCCGGCACGTTCTTGTAGTTGACGCTCTGGTACGCCTGCAGCAGGCCCATCTGGCCGGCCTGCTGGATGAACGGCGGCAGCGTGACGATCACGTCGGCCTTCGGCGAATTCTTCTCGACGTTCGCGCGGTTCACGACTTCGCCGCTGCCCGCCGTGACGATGTTGACCTTGACGCCTTCCTTCTTCTCGAACGCCGGCAGCACATCGCGATAGAGGTTCTCGAGGCCGTCCGCCGTATACAGCACGACCGCGTTCGCGGCGTGGGCCGGCAGCGCGGCGCCTTGCAGCAGACCGGCGGCGCAGGCGGCCAGCGCGAGCTTGCGGAACGCGCCGGCAGCGGCGCGCGAGGAATTCTGCTGTGTCATCTCACTTCTCCGTAGACGGAACACCAAACGGCCGGGGCACGACCGGCTCTGTTATCCGGGCGGGCCGCCAACCGGCCCGCGTCGCCGCCGCCTGACCGCGATAGCGGTTCCGTGCGGCAGACGAAGGATCACAGCGTTCGGTGACAAACCTGTGACGAACGCCACGAATTCCAAAAAATGACACATTTTGCCAATATCATGCACATCCATCCGGAGACGTCGACCTGCGTCCCGCCCTATTCCTGGAGGAGAAAACCCGATGTCCGCACCCGATCCGATCCTGCTCACCCCCGGCCCGCTGACCACGTCCGCCGCGACCCGCCAAGCGATGCAGCGCGACTGGGGATCGTGGGATGCGGCGTTCAATCGACTGACCGAAAGCATCTGCGCCGACCTCGTCGGCATCGCGCACGGGCGTGACGAGTACGTGTGCGTGCCGATGCAGGGCAGCGGCACGTTCGCGGTCGAAGCCGCGCTCGGCACGCTGGTGCCGTGCGACGGCGTCGTGCTCGTGCCGGACAACGGCGCGTACTGCGCGCGCATCCTGAAGATTCTCGGCCGGCTCGGCATCGACGCGATCGCGCTGCCGTTCGACGAGGACGCCGCCGCCGATCCGGCCGTGCTCGAGGCGGCCTTCGCGCGCGAGCCGCGCATCACGCACGTCGCGCTCGTGCATCTGGAGACCAGCGCCGGCATCCTGAACCCGCTCGACGAGATCGCCGCGCTGTGCCGCCGGCACGGCAAGCGGCTGATCGTCGACGCGATGAGCTCGTTCGGCGCGCTGCCGATCGCGCTCGACGGCAGCGGCATCGACGCGCTGATTTCCGCAAGCGGCAAATGTCTGGAAGGCGTGCCGGGGGTGGGGTTCGCGATCGTGCGGCGCGCGGCGCTCGAGGCGAGCGAGGGCAACGCGCGGTCGCTCGCGCTCGACCTGTACGACCAGTACGCGTACCTGCGCAAGACGGGCCAGTGGCGCTTCACGCCGCCGACGCACGTGGTCGCCGCGCTGCGCGCCGCGCTCGACCAGTTCCTCGCCGCAGGCGGCCAGCCCGTGCGCGGTGCGCGCTACGCGGCGAACTGCCGGACGCTGGTCGAATCGATGCGTGCGCTCGGCTTCGCGCCGTTCCTCGCCGAACGCGTGCAGGCGCCCGTGATCGTGACCTTCCATGCGCCGGCCGATCCGGCCTACGACTTCCGGCGCTTCTATGACGCGGTGCGCGACGCCGGTTTCGTCCTCTATCCGGGCAAGCTCACGCAGCTCGAGACGTTCCGGGTCGGCTGCATCGGCGCGATCGACGCCGACGACGTGCGGCGCGCGGTCGCCGCGATCGCGCATGCGACCGAATCGCTCGGCATCGCGCTGCGCCGCGTGCCGTAAACGAAAAAAGGCCCGGCGAATGAAACCCGCCGGGCCCGATGCGTGGCTGCTGTGCGGAATGCGTTACAGCACGATCCGCTTGATGTCGCCGACGACGAAGATGTACGACGCCGCGCCGATCAGCGCGATCACGCCGATGAACACCAGCGCGCCGACGAACGAGCCGGTCGACGCGACGATGAAGCCGACGACGAGCGGCGTGATGATGCCGGCCAGGTTCGCCGCGAAGTTGAAGATGCCGCCCGTCACGCCGAGCAGGCCGTCCGGCGCGATGTCGGACACGAGCGTCCAGCCGAGCGCGGCCATCCCCTGCGCGAAGAACGCGACCGACATGATCGCGATCACGGCCTCGTTGCTCTGCACGTAGTTCGCGAGAATGATCGTCGACGCGAGCAGCAGGCCCGCGATGATCGGCAGCTTGCGCGCGAGGTTCGCGGACTTGCCGCGGCGCAGCAGCCAGTCGGAGAAGATCCCGCCGAACATCACGCCGACCGACGCGGCGATGAACGGCATGATCGCGAAGAAGCCGATCTTCAGCCAGCCCATGTGACGCTCGGTCGCGAGGTAGGTCGGGAACCACGTCAGGAAGAACACCAGCGTCGAGTTGCCCGCGAACTGGCCGAGGCAGATGCCCGCGAGCTGGCGCTTCTTCAGCAGCTTGCCGGCCATGCTCCAGCTGAACTTCGCCTGCTCGGGCCGATCGTCCTTCTTCGCGCTGTGCGCGAGGCCGCCGCCCGCTTCAATGTACTCGAGCTCCTCCTTGTTCGCGCCCGGATGGTTGCGCGGCTCATGGTAGAACTTCCACCAGACCAGGCCGAACGCCATGCCGATGCCGCCGACCACCCAGAACAGCGAGCGCCAGCCGAACGCGCCCATCAGCGCGAACAGCACCGGGCTGAAGAACGCGAGGCCGATGTACTCGCCGACCGTATAGGTGCCGGTCGCCATCGCGCGCTCGTTCTGCGGGAACCACGTCGCGACCACCCGGCTGTTGGTCGGGAAGCACGGCGCTTCCGTGATGCCGAGGCCGAGGCGGCATGCGAGCAGCGTCGCGACGCCGGGCACGAAACCCTGCAGCAGCGTGCACAGCGACCACAGCGTCATCGACCAGTAATAGGTGATCTTGCTGCCGAAGCGGTCGAGAAAGAGGCCGCCCGGCACCTGCATCGCGACGTAGGTCCACGAGAACGCGGAGAACATGATGCCCATCACCGCCGCGTTGATGCCGAGCTCCTTGGTGAGCTGCGGCGCAGCCACCCCCAGCACGGTACGGTCGAGATAGTTGATCATCGTGCCGATCGCGAGCAGCGCGAGGATCTTGTAGCGCGCCGACGTGCGCCGGACCGCGCCGGCCGCCTGCGCCGGGCGCGCCGGCGCGGTGTTCGTGTGGGTGGTGTGCTGCATGGTCGTCTCCTGGTCTCGTCTTTCTCTGAGTCTGAAAAGGATCAGCGCCCGACGAGCGACTGAAAGTGATCGAACATCCGCTCGGCGTCGGGCGTGCGTCCGGTGAAGATCTCGAATGCGTCGACGGCCTGGTAGACCGCCATCCCGCCGCCCGGCAGCGTCGCGCAGCCCACCGCGCGCGCCGCCCGGATCAGTTCCGTTTCGAGCGGGAAGTACACGATGTCGGCCACCCACATCCCCGCATGCAGCAGCTCGGCCGGCAGCGGCAGGCCCGGATGCTTCGCCATGCCGGTCGGCGTCGCGTGAATCAGGCCGGTCGCGGCGCGCACGGTGCGCGCGAGGTCGTCGCCCTGCGTGACCCGCGCGGCCGGGAAGCGCGCCTGCAGCTCGCCGGCGAGCGCGCGGGCGCGCGCCGCGTCGACGTCGAAGATCGCCAGCCCGGCCGCGCCCATCTGCAGTGCGGCATGCGCGACGGCGGCCCCGGCGCCGCCCGCGCCAAGCTGGACGACACGCGCGAGCGACGCATCGGGCAGCCCGCGCCGGAACGACTTCGCGAAGCCCGACCAGTCGGTGTTGTGGCCGATCCGCTTGCCGTCCTTGAACAGCACGGTGTTCACCGCGCCGAGCGCGCGCGCGTCGTCGGACAGCGCGTCGAGATGCTCGATCACGCGCTGCTTGCACGGATGCGTGATGTTCAGGCCCGTGTAGCCCATCTGCTCGGCGGCCGCGAGCAGCTGCGGCAGCGCGTCGACGGTGACGCCGAGCACGTCGAGGTCGATGCGCCGGTACACGTAGCCGAACCCCTGGCGGAACCCCTCTTCTTCATGCATCGCGGGCGACAGCGAGCCGCCGATGCCCTGGCCGATCAGGCCGATCAGAAACGACGGACGGCTCATTGCTGGGCTCCCTGCGAAAGAATGGTCGACATGCGCTGCAGCGCGAAAACGTAGCCTTCGGTGCCGCAGCCGCAGATCACGGCCTCGGCGACCGCCGACACGTACGAGTGGTGGCGGAACGGTTCGCGGCGATGCACGTTCGAGATGTGAACTTCGATCACCGGCTTGTCGATCGCGGACAGCGCATCGGCCAGCGCGACCGACGTATGCGTGTACGCGGCGGGGTTGATCACGACGCCGTGCACGTCGTGGCGCGCCTCATGCAGCCAGTCGATCAGCTGGTGCTCGGCATTCGACTGGCGGAATTCGATCTCCAGCCCGAGCGCATCGGCCGCGGCGCGGCAGCGTTGCTCCACGTCGGCGAGGGTTTCCGCGCCGTAGATGTGGGGCTCGCGCGTCCCCAGCAGATTCAGGTTCGGGCCGTTCAGCACCAGCACCTTGCGCTTGCTCATGTCAGCTACTCCGAAAACGGGTGCGCATCGCTACGCGACTTCGCCCCCTGACGTCAAGATTCGGCGCTAGTGTGCGCTTGCGCAAGCGCAATGTCTTTTCGGGTTTTCGCTAATTTGTACCACCTAGTTAGTTTGTATAATTCGCCTCATCAGCCTAGTAAATTTGGGATATGGCGCGCGTCCCAGGCTCAACGACTGGTTCAATTCAGGGCCGATTCGACACGCGCCACCCCGCTCATCCGCAGGATTTGCCCATGCAGCGCTCGATCGCCACCGTGTCCCTGTCCGGCACGCTCGCCGAGAAGCTCGCCGCCATCCAGGCCGCGGGTTTCGACGGCGTCGAAATCTTCGAGAACGACCTCGTCTACTTCGACGGATCGCCCGCCGACGTGCGGGCCATGGCCGCCGATCTCGGCCTCGACATCGTGCTGTTCCAGCCGTTCCGCGATTTCGAGGGCGTGAGCCCCGCGCAGCTCGCGCGCAATCTCGACCGCATCCGGCGCAAGTTCGACGTGATGCATGCGCTCGGCACCGACCGCATCCTCGTCTGCAGCAATGTGTCGCCCGACACCATCGCCGACGATGCGCTGCTGGTCGACCAGCTCGGCGCGCTCGCCGAAGCCGCGCAGCAGGCGGGCGTCGTCGCCGCCTACGAGGCGCTGGCGTGGGGCCGGGTCGTGAACACGTATGGCCATGCGTGGCAGCTCGTGAACGCGGTGAACAACCCGCACCTCGGGCTCGCGCTCGACAGCTTCCACACGCTGTCGCTCGACGATTCGCCGGACGCGATCGCCGACATTCCC
Organism: Burkholderia pyrrocinia; assembly: GCA_001527685.1. Lineage (GTDB taxonomy): Bacteria > Pseudomonadota > Gammaproteobacteria > Burkholderiales > Burkholderiaceae > Burkholderia > Burkholderia pyrrocinia_D. The sequence goes on along the minus strand of LOZU01000106.1, from coordinate 370,418 downwards.
GGCGACCGGATCGCGTTCGTGCAGATCGCCGACGCGCCGAAGCTCGCGATGGACGTGATCGAATGGAGCCGGCATTTCCGCTCGTTCCCCGGCCAGGGCGACTTCGACCTCGCGCGCTTCACCGCGCGTGTGATCGAGGCCGGCTATACGGGGCCGCTGTCGCTCGAGATCTTCAACGACGGCTTCCGCGCGGCGCCGACCGCGCTCACCGCCGCCGACGGCCACCGCTCGCTGCTCTACCTCGAGGAGCTCACGCGTGCGCAGCTTGCGCGGGAAGGCCGCGCGCCCGGCGCCAGCCAGCCGCTGTTCGCGCCGCCCGCGCCGCCCGCGCACGTCGGCTTCCAGTTCATCGAATTCGCGGTCGACGCGCGCGCGGCGGCCAATGTCGGCGAATGGCTCGGCAAGATGCGCTTCCGGCTCGCCGGCCGCCACCGCTCGAAGGACGTGACGCTGTTCCAGCACGGCGCCGCGTCGATCGTGCTGAACGCGGAGCGCGATTCGTTCGCCGACGCGTTCTTCCAGCAGCACGGGCTGTCGCTGTGCGCGTCGGCGTTTCGCGTCGACGACGCGAAGGTCGCGTTCGAACGCGCGGCGGGTTTCGGCTATGCGCCGTTTTCCGGGCGCGTCGGTCCGGACGAGCGCGTGCTGCCGAGCGTGAAGGCGCCGGACGGCAGCCTCGAATACTTCGTCGACGAAACCCCGGACGCGCCGACGCTGTACGAATCCGACTTCGTGCTGACCGACATCGACGGCCCGAGCGAAGTCGGCCCGCTGACCGGCATCGACCACGTGTGCCTCGCGCTGCCGGGCGACGCGCTCGACACGTGGATCCTGTTCTTCAAGACGGCGTTCGGCTTCGAGGCCGAACGCAGCTGGCTGGTGCCCGACCCGTACGGGCTGATGCGCAGCCGCGCGGTGCGCAGCGCGGACGGCTCGGTGCGGATCGCGCTGAACGCGTCGATCGACCGCCACACCGCGGTGGCCGAGTCGCTGGACCGCTACCACGGCACCGGGCTGAACCACGTCGCGTTCCGCACCGACGACATCGTGAAGACGGTCGCCGAGTTCGCGGCCGACGGCGTGCCGTTCCTGCGCATCCCGCGCAATTACTACGACGATCTCGCCGCGCGCTACGCGCTGCCGGACGCGCTCATCGACACGCTGAGCGCGCACCACCTGCTGTACGACCGCGACGAAGACGGCGGCGAGTTCCTGCATGCGTACACGGAGCTGGTCGACAACCGTTTCTCGCTGGAGATCGTCGAGCGCCGCGGTGGATACGACGGCTACGGCGCGGCAAACGCGGCCGTTCGCCTGGCGGCGCAGGCACAGCGCAGAAAATAAGGGGCAGGGAAAAACCGGGTGCGACGAAAGGTCATCGCCTATTTGTCTGGCGAATCGTCCGCGCATGCACTACGCTGGCGCATGTGCTGTCGGACGCCCGCCTGACGCGGCTTGCGCCGATCCGGTTCGCCAGGTCGCCGCCGCGCCGTTACATGCTGTAACCGCCGGCTCGCCGTGGCCGGTCAACGACCGGGGCGTTTTAAGAATCGCTTAAGTCTTCGACGGCACCATCCGCAACCATATCCGCAATATCCGAAGACTCTGTCGAAATAGGAGGACAGCGATGAGCGCCGTAGATGCACCCGCGGGCCGCCCGGCCGCGCCCCCTGCCAAACCCAAGACGATGCTGCGGCGCCTGCTCAGCCATCACGAAATCGCGACGCTGCTCGTGCTGCTGCACGCGCCGATCGGCGCGAACGCCGCCAAACCCGAGCTGCCGGCGCTGCAGGAAGACGGCCTCGTCGAGATGGTCAAGCTCGACGCCGACACGCAGCCGAGCTTCCGCCTGACGGAAAACGGCACGGCCGTGCTGAAAGGGCTCGGCTACCGCTGAACCGGCGAATCGCCCGCCGCAACTCCACCGCGCCGGCTGTTGCCGGCGCGCGCCGTTTACTCCCCGTTACCCCGCCCGATCCTGCAGCATCATCCGGTATTCCGTCGGCGTCACGCCGACCGTCGCCTTGAACTGCCGCGTGAACGCACTGTGATCGGTGTACCCGCATAGCGCCGCCACGTCGGTCACCTTGTCGTGCGTAATCAGCAGCGCGGTCGCGGCGTCGAGCCGCGTCTTCAGCAGCACCTGGCGCGGCGTCAGGTGGAACACCTTGTGGAAATAGCGCTCGAGCTGCGCGACCGACATGCCGGCCATCAGCGCGAGCTGCCTCAGGTTCAGCGGCTGCACGTAGTGATCCTGGATGTACTGGACCACGTCCGCGAGCTTGCTGTAGGCCGGGTGCGAACCTTCCTGCGCCTTCAGGTCGCGCGAGATGCCGGCGAGGCCGACCACCTTGCCGGCCGCGTCGCGCAGCGGTTCCTTGCAGGTCAGGCACCAGCCCGGCTGGCGACCCGGGTACAGGTGCAGCTCGAGCTGGTCCATCAGCTGGTGGCCGGCGTTGATCGTCGCCATGTCCTGCTCGAAATAGCCGCGGCCGAAGCGGCGCGGGAACACTTCGTCGGTGGTCTTGCCGAGCAGGTCGCGCTTGTCCTTGTAGCCGCAGCGCATCGCCAGCGTGCGGTTGACGAGCGCGTAGCGGCCGTCGGCATCCTTCACGAAGAACGCGACGTCGGGCAGCGCATCGAACACCGGCTCGAGCAGGCGGAAGTGCGCGAGCATCGCGCCGAAGTCGGCGTTCTCGGGCTGGTAGCGCAAGGTGTCGGACAGGCTCATGGACGGTACGGCAGGCAAGGTCGTCATCCCGGCATCCGCTAGGCGAGTGGCTGATGGCGTCGATTATAGGAGCGCGCCCCGCATCCGGCGCGCCGGTGCGGGTGCGGGCGGCGAGGCGCCGCGGCCGCGTCGCCGCGTCGTGCGCACGCGTGCGCGCCCGAAGCCGCCATCCTAAGAAACGCCAGCGCGCCGCGTCTTGGCGCGATTGCGCATGCGGAATGACGATTTCAGCACATATCAGGGTAATCGACGATATGCCGAAATCGTCGCCGGCTACGCTCCGAACACGCAAGACGCGTGCATTTTCGCTACCTAGACTTCGCTTCACGGTCACGAGACGACACACGGCTACACCGGCATGCGACATACACGTGATGCCGCAATCGCCATACGGTACGCCGATTTCGGCACAGCCCGGCCACCCCGCCACACATTACGGGGCACGGCCGGCGCGTCTCGCCCGGTTCACCGGCGCCGGCCCAGGCTCGCCCGCCGGCCCAACCACGCCATCAAGGGGAAGTGAAAGTGAAGCTGAAGGTATCGCACGTCGCGCTGGCCGCTGCCTGCGCACTGTCGGGCGCCCACGCCATCGCCGCCGACGTCGTCAGGATCGGTTTCGCCGCGCCGCTCACCGGCCCGCAATCGAACTACGGCACGGACATGCAGAAAGGCGTGCAGCTCGCGATCGCCGATTTCAACGCGACGCATCCGACGATCGGCGGCAAGCCGGTCACGTTCCAGCTCGATTCGCAGGACGACCAGGCCGACCCGCGCACCGGCACGACCGTCGCGCAGCGCCTGATCGACGACAACGTCAGCGGCGTCATCGGCCACTTCAACTCGGGCACCAGCATCCCGGCATCCGACCTGTACGATCGCGCGGGGCTGCCGCAGATCTCGATGGCGACCTCGCCGCAATACACCGCGCGCGGCTACAAGACCACCTACCGGCTGCTGACGAGCGACGCGCAGGCGGGCCGCATCGTCGGCACCTACGCGGTGAAGAACCTGCGCTTCAAGCGGATCGCGATCATCGACGACCGCACAGCGTACGGCCAGGGCATCGCCGACGAATTCGCGAAGGCCGTGCAGGCCGCGGGCGGCACGATCATCAAGCGCGACTTCACGAACGACAAGGCGCTCGACTTCTCCGCGATCCTGACCAACCTGAAGGGGATGAATCCCGACGCGATCTTCTACGGCGGCGGCGACGCGCAATCGTCGCCGATGATCCGCAAGATGCGCCAGCTCGGGATGAAATCCGCGTTCGTGACGGGCGAGATGTCGCGCTCGCCGACGTTCCTGAAGGTCGGCGGCGACGCGGCCGAAGGCGCGATCGTCTACATGGGCGGGCTGCCGAAAGAGAAGATGCCCGGCTTCGCCGGCTACGCGGCGCGCTACAAGGCACGCTTCAACGAAGACGTGATCACCTACTCGCCCTACGCGTACGACGGCACGATGGCGCTGCTCACCGCGATGAAGGACGCCAACTCGACCGACCCGAAGGTCTACACGCCGTATCTCGGCAAGGTGTCGGTCAAGGGCGTGTCGGCGGACCGCATCGCGTACGACCCGAAGGGCGACCTGAAGGATGCGCCGGTGACGATCTACAAGGTCGAGCGCGGCGCGTTCAAGCCGGTCGACACGATCGCCGGCAACTGATACGCGAGACCCTTCCCGCGCGGCGCGCCAGCGGCTCACCGGCCGCCCGCGCCGCGCGCGCTTCGGCGGCACGGTCCGAAGCCTTCCTCGGCGCACACCCGCGCGCGCATTTCGCGCTCCTGTAGAATCCCCCCACCCGCTTTGACGCTTCGTCTGCGCCGTGCCCCATCCCGGTGCGGCGATGCGTGTTGCGTGCCCCATCCGGCACCCGGCACGCTTCGACGACGCAAGCCGCGCCTTGTCAGTCCATGCCGATAGCGGGCCCTGGAGACGCAGCACCGACAACAACATTCAAAAACCGATCGCCCTGACCATGCAAGCTTCCGAACTGAGCGGCGTCCCGCGCGCCGCAGAGCGCGCGCTGACGCGCAGCGACTACAAGACCCTCGGCCTCGCCGCACTCGGCGGCGCGCTCGAGTTCTACGACTTCATCATCTTCGTGTTCTTCGCGCCCGCGATCGGGCAGCTGTTCTTCCCGCACGACATTCCCGACTGGCTGCGCCAGTTGCAGACTTTCGGCATCTTCGCGGCCGGCTACCTCGCCCGCCCGCTCGGCGGCGTGATCATGGCCCACTTCGGCGACCTCGTCGGCCGCAAGCGGATGTTCACGCTGAGCGTGCTGATGATGTCGGTGCCGACGCTGCTGATGGGCCTGCTGCCGACCTACGACACGGTCGGCATCCTCGCGCCCGTGTTGCTGCTGCTGTTCCGCATCCTGCAGGGCGCGGCGGTCGGCGGCGAGGTGCCCGGCGCATGGGTGTTCGTGTCCGAGCACGTGCCGTCGCGCCACATCGGCTATGCGTGCGGCACGCTCACCGCGGGCCTGACGGCCGGCATCCTGCTCGGCTCGCTGGTGGCCGCGGGCATCAACAGCCGCTACTCGGGCAGCGAAGTCGCCGCGTTCGCATGGCGCATCCCGTTCCTGCTCGGCGGCGTGTTCGGCCTGTTCTCGGTCTATCTGCGCCGCTGGCTGCACGAGACGCCGGTGTTCGCCGAGATGAAGGCGAAGAAGGCGCTCGCGGCGGAGATCCCGCTGAAAGCCGTGCTGCGCGACCACGGCCGCGCGGTGATCGTGTCGATGCTGCTGACGTGGATGCTGTCGGCCGCGATCGTCGTCGTGATCCTGATGACGCCCGCGCTGCTGCAGAAGCAGTTCCACCTGACGCCCGCCACGACGCTGTTCGCGAACAGCATCGCGACGCTGTGCCTGACCGCCGGCTGCATCACCGCGGGCTCGCTCGCCGGCGCGATCGGCGCGAAGCGCGTGCTCGGCATCGGCGGCCTCGTGCTGGCCGCCTGCTACTACCTGCTGTTCGCGCGGGTCGCGGCCGACGCGTCGACGCTGCCGATCTACTACGGCATCGCGGGCTTCGCGGTCGGCACGATCGGCGCGGTGCCGTACGTGATGGTGAAAAGCTTCCCGGCGGTCGTGCGGTTCTCGGGGATCTCGTTCTCGTACAACGTCGCCTATGCGATCTTCGGCGGCCTCACGCCGGTGATCGTGTCGCTGATGATGAAGTCGAATCCGCTTGCGCCGGTGATGTACGTGACGGCGATCTGCGTGCTCGGCGCGATCGCCGTGCAGTTCGCGAAGGATGCGCGCTAACGCCGCGCCGGGGTAACGCGCCTGCGGGCGCGCCGCCGAATGTCAAAGGGCCGAATCCCGCAGCGCGCGGGATTCGGCCCTTTCGTTATCCGCGCGGCGACGCGCTCAGCGCAGCGAACCGTACGACGAGCTGCCGCGGCGCGCGCCGTCGATGCTCACGCCGCCCGCGCCGGTCACGAACAGCAGCAGGAAGCCGCCGGCGATCGCGACGTTCTTCCAGAAGTGGATCACCATGTCGTGCTGGACCGCGGGGTTCGTCGCGTCCCAGAAGTTGTGCCCGACCACGGCGGTCGCGAGCGTGTAGAACGCCATCAGCAGCGCGAGCGGCTTCACCTTGTAGCCGACGATCAGCAGCAGCGCGCCAAGCCCTTCGATCGCGACGACGAGCGGCGCGACGACGGTCGTCATCGGCACGTTCATGCCGCGCAGGTAGCCGACGAAATCGCCGTAGCCGAGCAGCTTCATCACGCCGCCCCACAGAAACAATGCCGCCAGCGCCAGGCGCGCGAAAAAAATGACGCCGGAATCGACGGGACGCGTCATGCCTATCTCCTCGTTGCAGTTCGGCCGGCCGCGCGGGATCGTGCCCCATGCGGCTCGCCGGGCCTGTCCGGCCCGGCAAATGGGCCAGAATAGAGGCACTTTCCGCCGCGTCCAAGCAAAAGGTTGTAGCAAATCTTTACACGGCGGCGCCCCGGTTCCGGACAACGAAACAATCGACGCGTTCAGCCCGCGTCGCTCAACAACACGCCCTTCTTGAACAGGAAGCAGCCGTAGCCGCGCGGCTCGCCAGTGACGATCACCGCGTAGGCCTGCTGCGCGCGCGCATAGAACGCGAACCGGTCGATGCCGGCGAGCGGCACCGCGCGCCCTTCCGCGCGGTCAATTTCGGCCTGCACTTCGCGCTGCACCGGCGGCACCGTGGCCGGATCGCCGACGACTTCCATCCGCCAGGCGGGCGTCTCGACGAACGTGTCGAGCGGCAGCACCGACAGCACCGCGCGCGCGACGCGCGCCGAATCGGCGCCGTCGATCCGCAGCGCGCGGCCGACGGCCGTGTGCCGCGCGACCGATTCCGCCGGGAAATTCGCATCGCAGATGGCGACTTCGTCGCCGTGGCCCATCGCGCGCAGCGCGTGCAGGATGTCGGCGTGCAGCAGCGGATCGAGATTCTTCAGCATGTCGGCGGGTCTCCGGGGTCGTGAACGAAACGCATAACGTTACCCGATCCCGGTGATCGTTGCGCCGGGATCGCCTTCACACGACAACGGGCGCCCGAAGGCGCCCGTCCGTCTGCCGACCGTGCGATCGATCGCCCGCGCGTCAGGTCACCGGCGCCGGGTTGAACAGCGCCAGCGCGTTCGCGAGCTTCCATTGCTCGGCCCACGTGCGGCGCTTGCCGCTCGCGACGTCGAGCATCAGCCGGAACAGTTCCCAGCCCACGTCCTCGATGGTCGCCGCGCCGGTGGCGATCTGCCCGGCATCGAGATCCATCAGGTCGTGCCAGCGGCGCGCGAGATCGCTGCGCGTCGCGACCTTGATCACCGGCACCTGCGCGAGACCGTACGGCGTGCCGCGCCCGGTCGTGAACACGTGCAGGTTCATCCCCGCCGCGAGCTGCAGCGTGCCGCAGATGAAATCGCTCGCGGGCGTCGCCGCGTACAGCAGCCCCTTCTGCTTCGCGCGTTCGCCGGGTGGCACGACGCCGCTGATCGGCGCGCTGCCCGACTTCACGATCGAGCCCATCGCCTTCTCGACGATGTTCGACAGGCCGCCCTTCTTGTTGCCGGGCGTCGTGTTCGCGCTGCGGTCGACGCGGCCGCGCTGCAGGTAGCGGTCGTACCAGTCCATTTCGCGGATGATCGCGCGCGCGACGTCCTCGTTCGCCGCGCGCGACGTGAGCTGCGCGACGCCGTCGCGCACTTCGGTCACCTCGGAGAACATGATCGTCGCGCCCGCGCGCACCAGCAGGTCGGCCGCGAAGCCGACCGCCGGGTTCGCGGTCAGGCCCGAGAACGCGTCGCTGCCGCCGCACTGCACGCCGACCACGAGGTCCGACGCCGGGCAGGTCTCGCGGCGGCGGCGGTCCAGCCGCGCCAGATGCGACTCGGCCATCCGCATGATCGAGTCGATCATCGACTCGAAGCCGACGTGCGCGGCGTCCTGCAGGCACACGACGTCGCCGTTCCCACTCGGCTCGCCGCCGGCCGCCACCGGGATCGAGCCGGGCGGCAGCAGGCGCTCCGGCTGCAGCTTCTCGCAGCCGAGGCTCACCGTCATCACCTCGCCGCCGAAGTTCGGGTTCAGGCTGATGTTGCGCAGCGTGCGGATCGGGATGTCGGCGTCCGGCGCATCGATCGCGACGCCGCAGCCATATGTGTGCTCGAGGCCGACCACGTCGTCGACGTTCGGGTAGCGCGGCAGCAGCTCCGCCTTGATGCGCCGCACCGCGTGCTCGACGACGCCCGACACGCACTGCACGGTCGTCGTGATCGCGAGGATGTTGCGCGTGCCGACCGAGCCGTCCGGGTTGCGGAAGCCCTCGAACGTATAGCCTTCGAGCGGCGGCAGCGGCGGCGCGGCGCAGGTCGCGAGCGGCAGGTCGTCGAGCCCGGGCGGCTCGGGCATGCGCATCGTGCGCTCGTTGACCCAGCTGCCGCGCCGCAGGTCGGCCAGCGCATAGCCGATCACCACGTTGTAGCGGACGATCGGGTCGCCGGCCGCGAGGTCGGCCAGCGCGACCTTGTGGCCCTGCGGCACGCCTTCGCGCAGCGTGAGCCCGTCGGCGAACGTCGCGCCCTCGGGCAGGCCGCCGTCGTTGACGACGATCGCGACGTTGTCGTCCGGATGCACGCGGATGTAGAGCGGGGAAGCAGTCATCGGGATTCCTGGGGCTACCGTCTTAATTGTTAGTCATCATACGACATTGAGCGCAACCCGGGAATAATGCGTAAACCCTTATCGGTAAAGACCCTACTCGCATCATGATGGCAAACCGCTTGCGCCACCTCATCTTGCGTTGTACGATGACATACAACGACATCGCCACTCACGGCCCGCATGCCGTTCCCGACGAACCCAGCACTCGCGCTAGACGGACGACCCAACCATGACTTCTCCGCAAGAACTCAAACAGATCATTTCCCACGGCCTGCTGTCGTTTCCGCTGACGGATTTCGACGCCGCGGGCAACTTCCGCCCGACCACCTATGCCGAGCGCCTCGAATGGCTCGCGCCGTACGGTGCGACCGCGCTGTTCGCCGCCGGCGGCACGGGCGAATTCTTCTCGCTCACGCAGCGTGAGTATTCGGACGTGATCCGCGTCGCGACCGAGACCTGCAAGGGCAAGGTGCCGATCCTGGCCGGCGCGGGCGGCGCGACGCGGGTGGCGATCGAGTACGCGCAGGAAGCCGAGCGCCTCGGCGCGAGCGGCGTGCTGCTGATGCCGCACTACCTGACCGAGGCGAGCCAGGAAGGGATCGCCGAGCACGTCGAGCAGGTCTGCCGCGCGCTGAAGATCGGCGTCGTCGTGTACAACCGCGCGAACTCGAAACTGGACGCGGACATGCTCGAGCGCCTGGCGGACCGTTGCCCGAACCTGATCGGCTTCAAGGACGGCGTGGGCGACATCGAAAGCATGGTCACGATCCGCCGCCGCCTCGGCGACCGTTTCTCGTACCTCGGCGGGCTGCCGACCGCCGAAGTCTATGCGGCCGCGTACAAGGCGCTCGGCGTGCCGGTGTACTCGTCGGCCGTGTTCAACTTCATCCCGAAGACGGCGATGGCGTTCTACGAGGCGATCGCGAAGGACGACCACGACACGGTCGGCCGCCTGATCGACGACTTCTTCCTGCCGTACCTGAAGATCCGCAATCGCCGCGCGGGCTATGCGGTCAGCATCGTCAAGGCGGGCGCGAAGCTGGTCGGCCGCGACGCGGGCCCGGTGCGCGCGCCGCTCGTCGACCTGAACGAGGAGGAAGTGGCGCAGCTCGACGTGCTCATCAGGAAGATGGGGGCGCAGTAAGGAGTTTGAGCGTGCGGAGCAGCGGGATCGCTGCTTCGCGCGCGGCGCATTGAACGACAACAGCCCGGCAATTTGCCGGGCTGTCTGCATTCGGGCCTGACCGGCACACCGGTCGAGCGTTGCCGGTGTCTTTCATGTGCATCGAAAGAAGCATCATTTGATGCCATAATTGATGCCACCCATCATTCGGGAGAGCGTCATGCGCACTACCTTATCCCTCGACGATGCATTGCTCGCCAAGGCGCAGCAACTGACCGGCGTCACTGAGAAATCCGCGCTCGTTCGCGAAGCGTTGCACGCGCTGATCGCACGCGAAAGCGCCCGACGGCTCGCACGTCTGGGCGGCACCGAACCCGACCTCGAACCCATCCCGCGACGTCAATCGGAGTCGGCATGATTCTGGTCGATACATCCGTGTGGATCGATCACTTGCGTGCCAACGACGCGACGCTTGCTGCGCTCCTCGATACGGAACGGGTGCTGGTTCACCCGTTCGTGATCGGCGAACTCGCGCTCGGCAGCCTGCGTAACAGGCACATCGTGCTGGATGCGCTGCGCGACCTGCCGGCCGCCGTCACTGCAACCGACGACGAGGTCCAACGACTGATCGACGACGCACCGCTTCATGGGCTCGGCATCGGCTATGTCGATGCACATTTGCTTGCGTCGGTCCGGCTGACGGCAGGAAGCCGGCTATGGACCCGGGACCGGCGCTTGTTGTCCGCTGCCGATCGCCTGCAGCTTGCCGCGCGCCCCGCGCACTGACGCGCCAACAACCGGTCAGGCGCAAAGCCAGCCCGGCCCCCAGCTCACTCCGCCTTGCCATCCCGCAGACGCGGCACCCCAAGCGGGTTCGCCTCCTGCAACCCTTCCGGCAGCAGATCGTCCGGGAAATCCTGGTAGCACACCGGCCGCAGGAAGCGCTCGATCGCGGTCGCGCCAACCGACGTCACCGCCGGGTTCGACGTCGCCGGGAACGGGCCGCCGTGCACCATCGCGTCGCACACCTCGACGCCGGTCGGGAAACCGTTGACCAGCAGGCGCCCGGCCTTGCGCTCCAGCACCGGCAGCAGGCGCCGCGCGAGCGGCTTGTCGGCGGCCTCCATCTGCAGCGTGGCCGTCAGCTGGCCTTCGAGCGCCTCGAGCACGCGCGCCATCTCGTCGAGATCGCGGCAGCGCACGATCAGCGACGACGGGCCGAACACCTCGTGGCTGAACGCCGGCTCGTCGATAAACGCCTGCGCCGGCACCTCGAACAGCGCGCCGCTCACGTCGCACGCGCCCTGCGCCGCGCCGCCCGCGCCGAGCGGGCGCACGCCCGGCAGCTCGGCAAGCTGGCCGCGGCCGTTGCGATACGCGTCGGCGATGCCACGCGTGAGCATCACCCCCGCCGGCTTCGCGGCAAGCGCCTGCGCGGCCGCCGCCTCGAAGCGGTCGAGATCGGGCCCGCCGACCGCGAGCACGAGGCCCGGGTTCGTGCAGAACTGGCCGACGCCGAGCGTCAGCGAATCGACGAAGCCCGTCGCGAGCGACTCGGCGCGCGCGGCAAGCGCGGCCGGGAACAGCAGCACCGGGTTGATGCTGCTCATTTCCGCGTAGACGGGAATCGGCTGCGGGCGCGCGTTCGCCAGCTGCGTCAGCGCGACGCCGCCCTGACGCGAGCCGGTGAAGCCGACCGCCTGGATCGACGGATGGCCGACGAGCGCCGCGCCAACCACGCGGCCCGGACCGATCAGCAGCGAGAACACGCCGGCCGGCATCCCGCACTTCGCGACCGCCGCGCGGATCGCGCGGCCGACCAGCTCCGACGTGCCGAGATGCGCCTCGTGCGCCTTCACGATCACCGGGCAGCCGGCCGCGAGCGCCGACGCCGTATCGCCGCCGGCGACCGAGAACGCGAGCGGGAAGTTGCTCGCGCCGAACACCGCGACCGGCCCGAGCGGAATCTTCTGCAGCCGCAGGTCGGCGCGCGGCAGCGGCGTGCGCGCCGGCTGCGCCGGATCGATCGACGCGGCAAGGAAACGGCCGTCGCGCACCACCCGCGCGAACAGGCGCAGCTGGCCGACCGTGCGGCCGCGCTCGCCTTGAAGCCGCGCGACCGGCAGGCCCGTCTCGGCGTGCGCGCGCGCGATCAGCGCGTCGCCGAGCGCGACGATCTCGTCCGCGATCGCGTCGAGGAATGCGGCGCGCGCCGCGAGCGGCTGCGCGCGGTACGCGTCGAACGCGTCGCGCGCGAGTTCGCAGGCACGCTCGACGTCGGCCAGCTCGCCGACGCCGAACGCCGGCGCATCGATCGGCGCGCCCAGCGCCGGATCGAATGCGTGCAGGGTTCCGGCCGCGCCGTAGACCGCGTCGGCGCCGATCAGCATCTCGCCTGTCAGTTGCATGGGTGTGCTCCGTGGTTCGGGTATGGATGGTTCATTGTAGCCCAACAGATATGATGTCTGCCGACTTGTTTTTTTATGCGACCGAGGCGACTCCCGTCTCATCCAATCGCCCAAACGCCTTTTACAGCCTGATTTATCGGCCTATCTCGGCCTGCCCCAATATCCTCCAGAGGGAAAACCCGGGTTACGCGGCGCAGCCGGTCGTCTCTAAACTGCACGCCATGTCATATGACGACGTACATTAAAGTGCCTAATCAGACTTCCTCCCGCGACCTCCCGCTCGACCTCGCCCACGCGGCCCGCCGCACCGCCGTGCGCTACTGGATCCTCGCGATGCTGTTCGTCGTCACGACGCTCAACTACGCGGACCGTGCGACGCTGTCGATCACCGGCACGCCGATCCGCAAGGCGTTCGGCATCGACCCGGTGACGATGGGCTACATCTTCTCGGCGTTCAGCTGGGCGTACGTGCTCGCGCAGCTGCCGAGCGGCTGGCTGCTCGACCGCTTCGGCGCGCGGCGCGTGTATGCGGGCAGCATCTTCCTGTGGTCGGTGTTCACGCTGCTGCAGAGCACGATCGGGCTCGGCGGCAGCGCCGCGTTCGCGGTCGCCGCGCTGTTCGCGATGCGCTTCGCGGTCGGCATCGCCGAGGCGCCCGCGTTCCCCGCGAACGCGAAGGTCGTCGCGAGCTGGTTCCCGACCGCCGAGCGCGGCACCGCGTCGGCGATCTTCAACTCCGCGCAGTACTTCGCGGCGGTCGTGTTCTCGCCGCTGATGGCGTGGCTCACGCATGCGTACGGCTGGCATCAGGTGTACGTGTGGCTCGGCCTCGCGGGCATCGCGCTCGCGCTCGTGTGGCTGCGCGTCGTGAAGGATCCGGCCGACCATCCGGCGGTGAATCGCGCAGAACTCGAGCACATCGAGCAAGGCGGCGGCCTCGTGCGCTCGAACGCGCGCGGCAGCGGCGCGCCGGCCGAGGGTAACCGGGTCGCCGGCTGGTACTACGTGCGCCAGCTGCTGTCGAACCGGATGCTGATCGGCGTCTATCTCGGCCAGTACTGCGTGAACGTGCTCACCTACTTCTTCCTCACGTGGTTCCCGATCTACCTCGTGCAGGCGCGCGGCATGTCGCTGCTGAAGGCCGGCTTCATGACGTCGCTGCCCGCGATCTGCGGGTTCCTCGGCGGCGTGCTCGGCGGGATGCTGTCCGATGCGCTGATCCGGCGCGGCGTGTCGCTGACGGTCGCCCGCAAGATCCCGATCGTCGGCGGGATGCTGCTGTCGATGGTCATCATCGGCTGCAACTACGTGCAGAGCGAAGCGCTCGTGATCGTGCTGATGGCGCTGTCGTTCTTCGGCAAGGGAATCGGCTCGCTCGGCTGGGCGGTCGTCGCGGATACCGCGCCGAAGGAAGCGATCGGCCTGTCGGGCAGCCTGTTCAACATGTTCGGCAATACGGCGGGGATCGTCGCGCCGATCGCGATCGGCTACCTCGTCGGCGCGAGCGGCTCGTTCAACGGCGCGCTGGTGTTCGTCGGGCTCAACGCGCTCGTCACGGTGCTGAGCTATCTCGTGATCGTGAAGGACATCAGGCGGGTCGAGTTGCGGCATCGCGCCGCGTGAAGGATCGGCGGCCGCACGCAGCGGCCGCCGTGTGCGTCAGCTCGCGGAACGCACGGCGCCCAGCATGTCGTGCACGCCGGACGTCATCAGCGCGAGAAACGCCAGCAGGCCGACGTAGCAGAGCGCGTAGGTCGTCTTGGTCTCGATCGACGTCGCGTAATAGACGCGGTTCTCCGGCGCGTCGGGATCGTAGCGCCACGCGCGCATCAGCTGCGGCAGCGCGAGGATCGCCATCACGATCAGCAGCGGACTCGGACGGTACACGAACAACGCGATCAGCACCGGCACGCCCGCGAACCAGATCCGCGGCGACAGCACCGCGGTGATCCGCCCGCCGTCGAACGGCGACAGCGGAATCATGTTGAACAGGTTCAGGAAGAAGCCCGAATACGCGAGCGCGAGCAGCAGGTTGCTGTCGTAGTGGCGCGCGGCCGCATAGCAGGCGAGCGCGCCGAGCGTGCCGACGAACGGGCCGGCCAGCCCGACGTACGCCTCGGTTTCCGCGTCGTGCGGCATCTCCTTCAGCTGGATCCACGCGCCGACGAACGGGATGAAGGTCGGCAGCCCGACGGCCAGCCCGCGCCGCTGCGCGGCCAGATAGTGGCCCGCCTCGTGGACGAACAGCAGCGCGACGAAGCCGGCCGCGAACCGCCAGCCATAGAACAGCGCATAGACCGCGATCGAAACCAGCATCGTGCCCGCCGACGCGAGCACCTTGCCGAGCTTCAGGCCGCCGAAGATCAGCAGCAGCAGCTTGGTCATTCCTTGCGCTCCGCATCGGCCGCGTCGGCAATCGCGGGCGCGGCGGCGGCCTTCGGCTTTCGGCCGAAGAAGCGCTTCAGCGCGGCGCCGCCGGCCACCAGCGCAACGAGGCCGACCTTGAAAAACTTCACCGCGAACGCGCCGATCACCGCGAGCAGCCCGAGCTTCTTCGCGCCGACGCCGACGATCAGCGCCGCGAGGCCGTATTCGGCGACGTGGTCGGTCGACTTGTTGAAATCGGCATAGCGCTTGCCGTCCTTGAAATCGATGTGCGCGAGCAGCGCGTCGGCTGACGGCTTGTATTTCGGCAGGTCGTCGAGGCTCGACACCATCGTCAGCGACAGGTAGCCGTCGCGGCCGAGCGCGAGCGTCCGGTAGTTCGCGCCGTCGGTCACCGGGTTCGGGAGCGCGCCCTTGTCGCGCATGATCGACGACCAGACGAGCCGGTGCGTGCCGGCGTCGTACACGGGCGGCTGCGCCCAGCCGACCACGTCGAACTCGGGCAGGCCGCGCTCCTTGCGCGCCGCGTTGCCCGCCTCGGTGCCTTCCTTCAGGCTCGTCAGCAGTTCGTCGGGCTTCCAGTCCTTCGCGTCGTCGTCGCGGATATAGCCGCTCGGCTCGAACGACACGACCGACATCCAGTCGGCGTCCGGATCGGCGGGTAGCACCATGCCGACCAGTTTCGATTCGTCGACGGTGTTGCCCAGCGCGCGCAGGTAGCGGCCTGCCTCGGCCGCCGGCACGAACGCCTCGCCCCGCGTGAGTTTCAGCACCGCCTCGTGCTTCAGGTCGATATCGGCCGGGCCCTTCACGACGGCCAGGTTCGCGGCCGCCGCCGCGGACTTCATTTCCGCCTGCGCGGCTTCGGTCTGCGCATGGCCGCTCGTCGCGGCGAGCGCGAGGATCACCGTGCAGGCGATCCGTGCGATTGTTCTTTTCATTCTTCGATTCCCCCGGGAATGGCTTGTCGTCGATGTGCGCCGCTGCCGGTCTGCTTGTCGGTTCTGTGGATGGCCCGGCACGGCCTCTCAGGTTGCACGGCGCTATGGTAACGCAGCGCCTGGCCGCGACAGGACGCTTGCCTCCCGGGTATGCGTCAGCGACGCTCCAGCGCCAGCTTCACGCCGAGCCCCAGCAACACGACGCCGCTGACACGATGCATGCGGGTCAGGATGCGCGGGTTGCGGCGAATCGATGTCGACAGCAGGCCGGCAAACAGCGCGACCGGGCCTTTGACGACAAACGTCAGGCTGGCGAACGTCGCGCCCAGCACGAACACCGACAGCATCGGACGCGCCGCATCCGCGTGCACGAACTGCGGCAGAAAGGCCAGGTAGAACAGCGCGACCTTCGGATTCGACACATTGGACAGCGCACCCTGTGCGAACGTACGCAGCGTCGATTCCGGTGCGCCGCCGGTGCTCGAAAGCGTCAGCTCTCCCGACGCGCGAAGCAGCGTGATGCCGAGGTACAGGAGGTATAGCGCGCCGGCCAGCTTCAGCGCCGTGAACAGCCATTCGGATGCCTGAAGAAGCGCGCCCAGGCCCAGCGTCGCGAGCATCGTGTGCACGATGAGCCCGACGCTGACGCCCGCCGCGGTAACGACGCCCGTCCGCGTGCCGCCCGAGAGCGTGCGCGACATCACCAGGACCATGTCCTGGCCCGGAGTAACGATGATCAAAAGCGAGGTGGCCAGGAACGGCAACCATGAGATGTGCAGCATCGGACGACTCCTGAAAGGATGGGCGGTCGTCAGATTATGGCCATCCTTCCGTGGAGATTGGATGCAATCTTGGCCATGATTTTCTGCAAATTTGGCGTTATTCTCCAATATTCACAATCATGGTAGTGAATCATGCCAATCAAGCTCGACGCGATCGACAAGCGCATCCTGCGTGCGCTGCAACAGAACTCGAACCGGACGAACGCCGAGCTGGCGCAGCATGCCGGGCTCTCGGCTACCCCGTGCCTGCGCCGCGTTCACCTGCTGGAAGAACAAGGCGTGATCGACGCGTACGTTGCGCTGCTGAATCCTGCGGCCGTCGAATTGAGGTTTACGGCCTTCGTGCGCGTCACGCTGGAACGCCAGGACAAAACGACGGTGGAACACTTCGCGCGGGAAATCGAAAAAGCGCCCGAAGTGCTCGAGTGCCATCTGATGGCCGGCAGTTACGACTACCTGCTGCGCGTGATCGCAAAGGATCTGGATGACTTCCAGCGCTTTCAGATGGAGACGCTCACGCGGATCGCCGGGGTACGCAATATCCAGACCGAGATCCCGCTGAAACGGATCAAGCAGACGACCCGTCTGCCGATCTAGAAGCGGATTCGGTCACGTATACAGCGACGCCTGCGGCAACTCCCCCGTCAGCGCAAACCGGCCGACATCCCGCAGCCGATAGTCGAGCGGATCATGCAGCGTATGCGTGCGCGCATTGCGCCAGAACCGGTCGAGCCCGAGCGCCGCGCCGGTCGCCCGCGCGCCGCACGCATCGAACAGCGCCTCGCCGTTGTCGAGCGCCGCGCGCTGCGCGACGATCTTCGCTTCGGATACCGCCAGCGCCACTTCCGCCCGCCCGTCGGCCGTCAGCGCATCGCGCAGCGTCCATGCGCGTTGCAGCGCGTCGGCCGCGCGATCGGCGAGCGCCGCGGCGGCCACCGCCTGCACGCGCATGTCGCCGAAGCGCTGCAGCGTGTACGGATCGTCGCTCGCGCGCTCGACGCCCGCCTGAATCCACGGCCGCCCGTTGCGCAGCACGTAATCGCGCGCCTCCGCCAGCGCGCCTTCGGCCAACCCGACGAACAGGTTCGTCAGCACGAGCTGCGACACCAGCGTGCGCAGCGTCGCGCGCGGCGGCGGCGGCGTTTCCGAGCGGTGCAGCACCTCGTCCGGCGCGAGCGTCACGCCGTCGAACGCGACGCTGCCGCTGTCGGTCTGCCGCTGGCCGATCGGATCCCAGTCGTCGTTGACCGCGATGCCCGCGCGCCCGGTCGGCACCACGCCGAACACGGTCCGGCCGAGCGCCGGATCGTGCGCGGACACGGTCATCCGCTGCGAGCCGCGCGTGCCCGAGCAGAAGCCCTTCACGCCGTCGAGCCGGTAGCCGCCGTCGGGCGTCGCGGTCGCGACGAGCCGCGTGTCGAGCGGATTGACCGCATTGCCCCACCACCAGCGATGCTCGACCGTGCCGCGCAGATAGCGCGCGCGTTGCGCCAGATCGCCCCACACGTCGACGCTCACGACCTGCAGGCACTGGAAGCCGACCAGATGCGCGAGCGCGCTGTCGACGCGCGCGACCTGCCGGATCGCCTCGTAGATCACGGGCCACGCGGCTTCCTGCCCGCCGAACGCGCGCGGCACCGCGAGCGTCAACAACCCTGCGTCGGCGAGCCATTGCTTTTCCTGCGTGGCGTGACCGCCCGCGCGATCGCGCGCGGCGGCGCTGCCGCGCAGCGCATCGATCACGCGCGCGAGCGCCGCCGGATCGAAGGTGCGTGCGTTCGTTTCCGAAGCGAGCGCTGCCAGGCCGCGGGGATCGTTCATGCGAGCGCTTCCTGCGCAACCCGTTCGCCCGACAGCGGCACCAGCGCCGCAAGCGCGGGCCGCCCGGTCAGCCGCGCAAGAATCTCGCGGCGCCAGTCGCCGTAGATCGCGCGATAGTCGGCGATATCCGCGCCGAACACCTCGGCGGTATGCGCGTATTCGTCGTGCAGGTAGCCGTCGAGCCGCCGCTGCGTCTCCTCGTCGGCGTCGATCACGCGGTCGATCAGCGCGTCGCGCGCCGCAACCGGCAGCGCGGCGAGCTTCTCGAACCACCACTGCACGATCTGCACGCGATGCCATTCCTCGTCGGGCCGGATGCGGTTCTCGCCGTGCTCGCGCATCGCGCCGTCGGCGATGCGGCCGGTCTTGCGCTGGATCCACAGCTTCGCGAGGATATGCAGCTCGTAATGCCATTCGAATGCAAGAAAACCCGCGAGATCGCGCACGGCGAGATCGCCGATGCGCGCCCAGTGCGCGGCGACGAGCGCGTCGATCTCCGGCAGCGGATCACGCCCGGTCAACGCCATCACGCGCTCGCGGCCGATCACCGCATGCGCGCCGTCGTCGCCGAGCTGGCGCGACAGGATCAGCTGGAAATGCGGATCGTCGCTGAACAGCGTGTCGATCGCCTTCGCGACGACCTGCACGATGAACAGGTCGTGCGACGCCATCTTCGTGTAGTAGTCGGCGACGGCGGCCAGCTCGTCCGCGTTGCGCGGCTCGCGCGGCGGCGTCGCGAGCTTGTCCGGGAAACCGGGGCGATGGCGTCGCGCCACGTCGAGAAACAGCGCCTCCTCGAACTGCGCGTTCCATTCGCGCGGCGCGCCGATGGGCAAGGTCATGATGAATCGTTCTCTCAGGATCGTTGGAGGGGAAAAGCGGGCGCTCGTGGCGCCCGCTCAGGTACGCCTGGCCAGGTGTCGGGCCAGGCGGTCGCCCGTGACTTGCACGGCCGAGACGAGCGCGATCAGGATCGCGATCACGGTCGCCATGACGGTGGTGTCGAAGCGCTGATAGCCGTAGCGGATCGCCAGATCGCCGAGCCCGCCCGCACCGACCGCGCCCGCCATCGCGGTCGAGCCGATCAGCGCGACCACGGTGATCGTGAAGCCGCCGAGCATGCCGGGCAGCGCCTCCGGCAGCAGCACGTGCCACACGATGTGGCGGCGCTTCGCGCCCATCGCGAGCGCGGCCTCGATCAGCCCGCGGTCCACTTCGCGCAGGCTCACCTCGGCGACGCGCGCGAAGAACGGGATCGCCGCGATCGACAGCGGCACGACCGCCGCCCACACGCCGATCGTCGTGCCGATCAGCGCGCGCGTGAACGGCAGCAGCGCGACGAGCAGGATGATGAACGGCGTCGAGCGGAACACGTTGACGATCGCGCCGAGCACCGCGTTCAGGCCGCGCCGCGCATAGATGCCGCCGGGCGCGGTCGTCACGAGGATCACCGCGAGCGGCAAGCCAAGCAGCGCCGCGATCGCGGCCGACGCCGCGACCATCGACAGCGTTTCGCGGATCGCGTCGAGCAGCTCGGGCCCCCACAGCTCAAACATAGCCGAGCACCTCCGCGTGGTTCGCATGGCGGCGCGCGCGCTCGAGCAATGCGGCGATCGCGCCGGTTGCGGGCGCATCCGATACAACGGCCGCCGCGGCAATCACGAGGCGGCCCTGCGCGCGCCCCTGGATGCGCTCGATGCCGCCGTGCAGGAAGCGCACCGAGCCGCCGAGCGCGGCGGCCAGCGCGCCGACGTCCGGCTCGCCGCCGCTCTCGCCCGTGTAGCGGACGTCGAGCACGACCTGCGCGCCGTCGGGCAGCGCCGCATGCGCGGGCAGCGGCTGCACGCGCGCGGCAAGTTCGGCCGGCAGGTCATGCACCAGCGTGCTGAGCAGCGCGCGCGTCGCGCCGTGCTGCGGATCGCCGAACACGCGCCACACGGGGCCCGTTTCGACGACTTCGCCCTGCTCGATCACCGCGACGGTGTCGCACACCGCGCGGATCACCTCCATCTCGTGCGTGATCAGCACGATCGTCAGGCCGAGGCGGTGGTTGATGTCGGCGAGCAGCGCGAGGATCGACTGCGTGGTTTCGGGATCGAGCGCGGAGGTGGCCTCGTCGCACAGCAGCACTTCCGGATCGTGCACGAGCGCGCGCGCGATGCCGACCCGCTGCTTCTGTCCGCCGGACAGGCTCGCCGGATACGCATCGCGCTTTGCGGTCAGCCCGACGAGTTCGAGCAGCGCCGCGACCTTGCGCGCGCGCTCGGCCTTCGGCACGCCGGCGATCTTCAGCGGCAGCGCGACGTTCTCGGCCACCGTCTTCGCCGACAGCAGGTTGAAATGCTGGAACACCATGCCGGTGCGGCGGCGCAGTGCGACGAGCCCGTTCTCGTCGAGCGCGCCGACGTCGACGCCCTGCACGCGCACGCGCCCGGACGTCGGCCGTTCGAGCCCGTTGACGAGCCGCAGCAGCGTCGACTTGCCCGCGCCGCTGCGGCCGATGATGCCGAACACCTCGCCACGCCGCACGTTCAGCGTCACGTCGCGCAGCGCGGCGGCCGGCCCGCGCGGCGACGCGAACACCTTGCCGACGTGTTCGAACGCGACGGCGCTGCCGTCGGCCGGCGAGGCCGCGTCGGCACGCGCATGCGCATCCCGCCCCGCATGCGCGGCCGACGCTTCGACGAAGCCCAGCGTATCCAGGAATTGCGTCATTGCTTCACTCCGTCATGCTCACGCCTGCACCGGCTCGCGCGCGGCGGCCGGCCGGTGCTGCGCGCCCGCGTGCCACGCGGGCAGCCGCGCACCGCCGCCGAACAGCTTCTCGCGCAGCGTCGGCGCGGGATCGTAGTCTTCCTTGTAGACGCCGCGGTTCTGCAGCTCCGGCACGACCCAGTCGACGAAATCCTCGAACGACTCGGGCATCACGGTGCGCGTCAGGTTGAAGCCGTCGATGCCGGTTTCGTCGATCCACGCCTGCAGCTCGTCCGCGACCTGCGGCGGCGAGCCGACGATCGGGTGATAGCGGCCGCCGAGCGACATCTGGTCGAGCATGCGCCGCACGGTCCACGCGCCGCTCGCGCTCTTCCGCGAGATCGCGTCGACCGCCGACTGGATCGAATCGGTCTTCACGTACGAAATCGGCTCGTCGAGCCCGTACTTCGCGAAGTCGATGCCGGTGGAGCTCGCGAAATGCGCGAGGCCCGCCTCGGCGCTCGCGTAGCGCCGGTATTCGTCGAACTTTTCGCGCGCGAGCCGTTCGGTCTCGGCGGTGACGACGGTCACACCCGCGAAGATCTTGATCGATGCCGGATCGCGCCCCTGCCGCGCCGCCGCCGCGCGGATGTCGAGCACGGCCGCGCGCGCGGCCGCCTTGCTCTGGCCGTTCACGAACACGCATTCCGCGTGCTTGCCCGCGAACTCGACGCCGCGCGCCGACGAACCGGCCTGGTACAGCACCGGCGTGCGCTGCAGCGACGGCTCGCTCAGGTGGATCGCGTCGATCGAATAGAACGGCCCGTCGTGCTTCACGCGCCGCACCTTGCCCGGCTGCGCGAACACGCGCGCGTGCGCGTCGCGGATCACCGCGTCGTCGTCCCAGCTCTGCTCCCACAGCTTGTAGACGACTTCCATATAGTCGTCCGCGCGCTCGTAGCGGTCGTCGTGGCCGATCTGCTGCGCGAGGCCCATCCCGCGCGCGGCGCTGTCGAGATAGCCGGTGACGATGTTCCAGCCGACGCGGCCCTTCGTCAGGTGATCGAGCGTCGACATGCGCCGCGCGAACAGGTAAGGCGGCTCGTAGGTCAGGTTCGCGGTCACGCCGAAGCCGAGATGCTGCGTGACCTGCGCCATCGCGGGCACGATCAGCAGCGGATCGTTGACGGGCACCTGCACCGATTCGCGCAGCGCGGCATCCGGGCCGCCGCCGAACACGTCGTACACGCCGACGATGTCCGCGAGGAAGATGCCGTCGAACTTGCCGCGCTCGAGCGTCTTCGCGAGATCGGCCCAGTAGTCGAGATCGGTGTAGTGCGCGGAGCGGTCGCGCGGGTGGGTCCACAGGCCGTGGTTGATATGCCCGACGCAGTTCATGTTGAACGCGTTCAGCAGGATCTTCTTGTTGTTCGTGTTCGCCATGCGCGCCCCCGTCACCACGCGATCGCGTACAGCGTGCCGAACGCGTTGTCGAGCGCCTTGCGCACCGCGGGCGAGGTCTGGTAGATCGCGATGAACTTGCGGATGCGCGCGTCGTTCGCGCTCTCGGGCCGCACGACCCATTGCAGCGCGTAGTTCTTGTTCTCGGTGCCGTCGAACAGCAGCGCGCTGTTCGGGTCGGTCGTGCCCGCGAGCTTGATGAAGCTCGGGTAGCCCTGCGCGAGATCGACGTCGTCGAGCGAGCGCGCGAGCTGCGACGCCTCGAGCGCGATGATCTTCAGGTGCTTCGGGTTCGCGATGATGTCGCGCGTCGTCGCGCGATAGTCGACGCCCGGCGTCAGCGTGATGAGCCCCGCGCGCTGCAGCAGCAGCAAGCCGCGCCCGCCGTTGACCGGATCGTTCGCGATCGCGACCTTCGCGCCGTCCTTCAGCTCGCTGAAGCTTTTCACCTTCTTCGAATACAGGCCGATCTTCATGATCGTGCCCGGCGCGATCGACACGAAGTTGTAGCCGCCCTGCTTCTTCGCGTTCTCGAGGAACGGGATGTGCTGGAAGTAGTTGACGTCGATGTCCTTGTTCGCGAGCGCCGCGTTCGGCGTATTCCAGTCGGTGAACTCGATGATCTTCACGTCGAGGCCCTGCGCCTTCGCCTCCTTCGCGGCGATCTTCAGCGCGTCGATCTGCGGGGTGGTCGACACGCCGACCTTGAGCGGCGCCGGTTCGGCGTGTGCGCCGGCGAGCAGCGCGGCACCGAACAGCGCCACGGCCAGCAGGCGGACGACGCGCGCGGCGCCGCGGACGGAAAGAACGGGATGCTGCATGGGAACCACGCTCCAGTCGATAAACGGTGACGACGCATGAACGAAGCCGCGGCGAGCGCGCGGGCGTTCTCCGGACGGGGCGTCATGCAAGAGGAAATGATCAGCCGATGATAGTGAGCGGCGCGGGGGTGGTCTACGAAGCGATTGTGCGAAGAAAAGCTTCGCCAGCGATATGGCCCGATCTGCGCCGGGCCGCGCCCGGCTGGCTGAAATCTCGGCCTGCGCGCGGGGCCGATTCCGAAGTTTCGGAACACCCGTTTCCCGGGGCTTTCGTCATACGACAAAAACCCGCTTCAAATCAATGCATTAACGGATTTCCCCGCGAGATCGCGCCTGGCACGGACGTTGCGTAATAGTCGGCACACGATGCCGCGACGCGGCGCCGGCATTCCAAATCCAAGGAGACACGTCTTGCAGACCTCTACGTCCACCCCCGCTCACGCGGAGCCGATCGCCGAGCTCCGTTCCGACACCCGCACGCGCTTCTGGCCCGAAGGCTGGTGGAAGCTGATGGAGATCCGCATCGGCATCATCCCGCTGCCGATCTACTTCATCCTGCTCGCGCTGATCGTCGGCTTCTCGGTCACCGGCAAGGTGCCCGGCGAGATCTCGATGGCGATCGCAGTGCTCGCGTTCTTCGGCTTCACCTGCGCCGAACTCGGCAAGCGCCTGCCGCTCCTGCGCAACATCGGCGCCGCGGCGATCTTCGCGACCTTCGTGCCGTCCGCGCTGACCTACTACCACGTGCTGCCGAAGCCCGTGCTCACCCTCACGACCGAGTTCACGAAGTCGACCAACTTCCTGTACCTGTTCATCGCGTCGATCATCGTCGGCAGCATCCTGAGCATGGACCGGCGCGTGCTGATCCAGGGCTTCGTGAAGATCTTCGTGCCGCTCGCGGCCGGCTCGATCGCCGCGGCGATCGTCGGCACCGCGGTGGGCACCGCGCTCGGCCTCGGCGCGCGTCACACGCTGCTGTACATCGTCGTGCCGATCATGGCCGGCGGCGTCGGCGAAGGCGCGATCCCGCTGTCGATCGGCTATTCGGAAATCCTGCACCTGCCGCAAGGCGAGATGTTCGCGATGGTGCTGCCGCCGGTGATGCTCGGCAGCCTGACCGCGATCATCCTGTCGGGCGCGCTCGACATGCTCGGCAAGCGCCTGCCGCACCTGACCGGCAACGGCCGCCTGCAGGTCGGCGAGCACGGCGACATGACGCCGGAGAACGAGGAAATCCGCGGCCACGTCGACGTCACGCACGTCGCGGGCGCCGGCATCACGGCGATCACGCTGTACCTCGTCGGCCTGATGGCGCACAAGCTGTTCGGCCTGCCCGCGCCGGTCGCGATGCTGTTCCTCGCGGTGCTCGTGAAGCTCGCGCGCGCGGTGTCGCCGCCGCTGCAGGAAGGCGCGTTCGTCGTCTACAAGTTCTTCTCGACCGCCGTCACCTATCCGCTGCTGTTCGCGATCGGCGTCGCGATGACGCCGTGGGACAAGCTGACCGCCGCGTTCACGCTGGTCAACGTGATCACGATCGTCGCGACGGTCGCCACGCTGATGGGCACCGGCTTCGTGGTCGGCCGCCTGCTGAAGATGTACCCTATCGACACGGCCATCGTGAACGCGTGCCACAGCGGGCAAGGCGGCACCGGCGACGTCGCGATCCTGACCGCCGCGAACCGCATGCAGCTGATGCCGTTCGCGCAGATCGCCACCCGCATCGGCGGCGCGATCGTCGTCACGGTGACGCTGATCCTGCTGGCGCATCTCGGATGACGCGTCGCCGCGCGTCCCGTCGCGGCGGCCGCACGCCGCGCTGCGCCGCGGCCGGTTCGTCCGGCGCGCGGCGCGCGCGCATCCGGCGGGCCGGCGACGGGCATCGATGAGGGCGAATGTGCAGAAGCGTTACAAGGGAATCGCATGGTGGGGCTGGGCGGCGGCCGCGGCGCTGTATGTCGGCGTGACGGCCGCCGCGGTCGGGTTCGCGTGGGATCGCGCGATCGACGGCCTGGAGGAAGCCGGCGCGCACCGGCTCGACCTGTATGCGGCGAGCCTGAAGAGCGAGCTCGGGCGCTACGAGATGATGCCCGTGCTGATCGCCCGCCAGGACAGCGTGCGCGCGCTGCTGAAAGCCACGCCGCATGACGCGCCCGGCCTGCTGCACACCGTCAACACCTATCTCGAGGCCGTCAACCGCGATGCGGGCAGCGGCGCCGCCGACGTGATCGACCTGCAGGGCTCGGTGATCGCGGCCAGCAACTGGAACCAGCCGGTCAGCTTCGTCGGCACCAACGTATCGTATCGGCCGTACTTCAAGGACGCGCTCGCGCACGGCAGCGGCCGCTTCTTCGGCATCGGCACCAACACGGGCATCCCCGGCCTCTACTTCGCAAGCGCGGTGCGCGACGACGGCGCGACGCTCGGCGCCGCCGCCGTCAAGGTGAGCGTCGACGCGCTCGAATCGGCGTGGCGCGCGCCCGGCGTCGCGGCGATGGTGGTCGACCGCAACGGCGTGGTCGTGATCTCGACCGAACCCGAATGGAAGTTCGCCGCGCTGCGGCCGATCACCGCGCAGCAGCAAAGCGACATCCAGGCCTCGCGGCAATACGCGGGCCGCACGGTCGAGGCGCTGCCCTACCGGCGCACCGACGAGCGCAACGCCGCCGCGTGGCTCGGCACGTTTCCCGACCTGCGCCATGCGGGGCGCACCGCGCACTATCTCGTGATGTCGCGGCCCGCGCCGCAGGCCGGCGATTCGCTGATGGTGCTGCTCGACGTGTCGGGCGCGCGGCGCCAGCAGCAGATGGCGTTCGCGTTCGTGACGGGCGCGTTCCTGATCGCCGCGCTCTACGCCGCCTACGCGATCCAGCGCCGCCGCACGATCGCCGCGCGGCTCAACGCGCAGGATGCGCTGCGGCGCGCGAACGACCAGCTCGAGCTGACCGTCGCGCAGCGCACGGCCGCGCTGACGGACGCGAACGCGCGCATGCAGCAGGAGATCGTCGAGCGCGAACGCACCGAACAGCGGCTGCGCGATTCGCAGCAGGAGGTCGTGCACGCGGGCAAGCTCGCGGTGCTCGGGCAGATGGCCGCGGGCCTCACGCACGAGCTGAACCAGCCGCTCGTCGCGATCCGCACGCTGTGCGACAACGCGCGCACGTTCTTCGAGCGCAACCAGCCGGCGCAGGCGCTCGCCAATCTCGAACGCATCGGCAAGCTCGTCGACAGCATGGCGGTGCTGACCGGCGAGCTGAAGACCTTTGCGCGCAAGCCCGATATCGAGCGCGTCGCAGTGTCGCTGGCCGAGGCGGTCGCGCATGCGCGGCTCATCTACGACGCGCGGATTCGCGACGAGGGCGTGACGCTCGACGTGCGGATTCCGCCCGGCACGACCGTGTACGCGGAATCGAGCCAGCTGCAGCAGGTGATCGTGAACCTGCTGGGCAACGCGCTCGACGCGGTGCATGATGCGGCCCGGCGCGAGATCGTCATCGCCGCGCACGGGCCGGACGCGCAGGGCCGCGTGCGCCTCACGATCGCCGACAGCGGCGCGGGCATCGCGCCGGACGTGCTCGCGCACCTGTTCGAGCCGTTCGTCACGACCAAGCCGCGCGGGCAGGGCCTCGGGCTCGGCCTCGCAATTACGTCGCGCATCGTCGAGGGGTTCGGCGCGAAGATCGGCGCGGCCAACCGCGACGAAGGCGGCGCGCAGTTCAGTATCGAATTCGCGGCGGCCACGCCGCAAAGGACAGAGCATGGAAGATGAGATTCGGGTGCTGGTCGTCGAGGACGATGAGAACGTCCGGATCGGCGTCGAGCAGGCCGTCGCGCTCGCCGGGTTTCCGGCGAGCGCGTTTGCATCGGCCGCCGACGCGCTGGCGCATGTCGCGCCGGGCGCGCCGATCGTGATCGTGTCGGACGTGCGGATGCCGGGCATCGACGGGCTGCAGCTGCTCGATCGCGTGATGGCCGTCGACGCGCAGATCCCGGTCGTGCTGATCAGCGGCCACGCGGACATCTCGACGGCCGTCGGCGCGATGCAGGTGGGCGCGTACGACTTCATCGAGAAGCCGTTCTCGTCCGACGTGATCGCCGGGCGGGTCGCGCGCGCGGTCGAGAAGCGGCGCCTCACGCTCGAGGTGCAGGGCCTGCGCGCGGCGCTCCACAACTGGCAGGGCATCGAGGCGTTCGTGCTCGGCAAGTCGCCGGCGATGGCCGACGTGCGCAAGAAGATCCTGCGGCTCGCCGATACGGCGGTGTCGGTGCTGATCACCGGCGAGACGGGCACCGGCAAGGAGCTGATCGCGCGCAGCCTGCACGACTTCGGCGGCCGGCGCGACGCGCATTTCGTCGCGCTGAACTGCGGCGGGCTGCCGGAACAGATCTTCGAGAGCGAGCTGTTCGGCCATGAGGCCGGCGCGTTTACCGGCGCGATCAAGAAGCGCATCGGCAAGATCGAGTGGGCGCACGGCGGCACGCTGTTCCTCGACGAGATCGAAACGATGCCGATCGCGCTGCAGATCAAGATGCTGCGGGTGCTGCAGGAGCGCGTGATCGAGCGGCTCGGCGCGAACGAGCTGATTCCGGTCGATTGCCGCGTGGTTGCCGCGTCGAAGGCGGATCTCGCCGAGCTCGCGGCCGACGGCCGCTTCCGCGCCGACCTGCTGTACCGGCTGAACGTCGCGCAGATCGAGCTGCCGCCGCTGCGCGAGCGGCGCGAGGACGTGCCGCTGCTGTTCGAGCATTTCGTGCTCGCGGCCGCGCGGCGGTTCGGGCAGCCGGCGCCGGTGGTGTCCGCTGCGCAGGTATCCGAACTGATGACGCACCAGTGGCCCGGCAACGTGCGCGAACTGCAGAACGTCGCCGACCGCTTCGTGCTCGGGCTGACCGGCGACAGCCTGCTGTCGGCCGGCGGCGCCGCCGCGAAGGGCGGCACGCTCGCCGAGCAGCTCGCGTATTTCGAGCGGATGCTGATCGAGGACATGCTGCGCCGGCACAACGGCAATGTGGCGGACGCCAGCGTCGAACTCGGGATGCCGAAGAAGACGCTCTATCACAAGCTGCGCAACCTGAAGATTCCCGCGCGCGGCGACGCGGCGGCCGACGGCGGCGACGCTTAGCGCCTGTTCACGCAACGCGAACGAGGATCGGAATACGCATGGATCGCATCACCCTCACCGACGCAGGCCAGCTCGACGGCTACCTGATCCGGGGCATCACGCACGCGCAGAAGACGTTCCGGCCCGGCGACTGGCCCGAGCGCCTCGCGGGCGTCATCACGCTGTTCGTCGGCGAGAAGCGGCCGGGTTGTCCGAGCGCGCTGACGCGGCTCGCGACGCCGGTGGTCGACAGCGGCGCCAAGTGCCTGCTGGTCTCGCACGAGCTGCAGGCCGTGTGCCCCGACGCATTCGCGTTCGTGATGCAGTTCGCCCGCGACAACGACCTGCCGGTCGACGCGCGCCCCGCGCCCGCCTTCGCGGCCCGCTGACGGCGGGCCGGCCTCCCGTTTCTCCCCCTTTCTCCCGCTTCGCTGCCGCGCCGGGCTCACCGGCCCGCGGCAGGCCGCCGCTCGCCCCGGGTTCAATCACCAGATGAATGAATTGCCGGACTGAAGGCCCTTTCAACGACGGGACTTTGCGGCGTTGGTATCAAGAAAATTGATCGATGCAATGAGAATTATCCATTTTTCTTACACGCCGCCGTCGGGCATAGTTGCGACGTGATGACGCACCTGCGAGTTTTTCACTCATGAACATGCGAATCGAGCCTTCGGTGCTCGCGAACCCCGACCTGCAATTTGCGACGTTGTCGTCAGGCATCAGCCTGCCTTACGTCGAAAAGGGCACGGGCGCGCCGATGGTCTTCGTCCATGGATCGCTCTGCGATTACCGCTACTGGGACGCGCAGCTCGCGTCGCTGTCCGCGCACTACCGCTGCATCGCGCCGAGCCTCAGCCACTATTGGCCGGCCGTCGAGGCCGGCATCCAGAACGAGTTCGCGTGGCAGAACCACGTCGACGAGCTGGCCGAATTCATCGACGCGCTCGATCTCGGCCCCGTACACCTGGTCGGCCACTCGCGTGGCGGCAGCGTTGCGTTCAATGTCGCGCGCCATCGCCCCGATCTCGTCGCGACGCTGACGCTCGCCGATCCGGGCGGCCCGCTGCAGCAGGACGGCGTGCGCGAGGAAGCGAAGCTGCCGCCGGCCGCGATCGCACTGCGCACGAAGGCCGTGAGCCTGATCGAGCACGGCGACGTCGAGGCCGGGCTCGAGATGTTCGTCGACTCGGTCAGCATCCCCGGTGCATGGCAGAAGAGCACGACGCGCTTTCGCACGATGGCGATCGACAACGCGAGCACGCTGCCGAAGCAACTGCGGGACGCGCTGCCCGCGTATTCGCGCGGCGCGGCCGCCGACATCGCGTGCCCCACGCTGCTGATCGACGGGCAGCGCAGCCCGAAGATGTTCCGCCACAACGTCGAGACGCTCGCGCAGTGGATCGGCGGTGCGCAACGGCAGACCGTTGCCGGTGCGTCGCATGGCATGAACGCCGCGGCGCCGGGCGTGTTCAATCGCTACGTGCACGCGTTCATCGCCGCGTAAGCGTTCGTCGGGCCGCGCGCGGCCCATTCCTTCCGAAACACGATCAGGCGCGCAGGTTGCGGCTGGTTCGGTATTCGTCCAGCACCTGGTCCATGACCCAGCTGGTTCGGGCTGCATGCTCGGGCGCCAGATCAGGCGGGCAAGCGTTCGCCCCGGTCAGGCGCTGGACCACGCATTCGATCAGCGGCTGCTGAATGTGAACGGGATTCTCGACCGCGAATCGCTGCTCGGGTTCGCCTGGGCGCGTGACGACGATGTCCCCGTCGCCGAACGTCGCAAACGAGAGTTGCCCTTCGCTGCCGACCACGCGAACCTCGTCGTACCGCTCGTGACTCGCGAAATTCCACATCCCGCAGCCATGCATGCCGTTGCGGAAAAGGAACGACATCGAGACGCAGTCTTCCGCCGGATAGGCGTTCGACTGCGAACTGGCATGCCCGCGAACCGACGTGATTTCGCCGAACAGGAAATCGAGGATGTCGAGCGTGTGGCAAGCCAGATCGACGAAGAGGCCGCCGCCCGAGATGTCCGGCATGACCGTCCACGGAAGCGCGGCCGGGTTTCGGTATCGCGCTTCGAGCGGCCGATGAAGCATGCAGGTGACGAACCGGGGCGTGCCGATACAGGCGCCCGACGCGATCAGCTCGCGAATCTTCAGGAAGCGGGGCAGGCGTCGGCGGTAGTAGGCCACGAACAGCGGCGTGCCATTCGCCCTGGATGCCGCGAGCATCTCCGCGCATTCCTGCGCATTCAAGGCCATGGGTTTTTCCACGTACACGGGCTTGCCCGCCTCCATGCACTGGATCGCGTACGCCTTGTGCATGTTCGGCGGCGTCGCCACATACACCGCGTTGACCTCCGGATCGTGGATGAGGCCGGTTGCATCCGCGTACCAGCGCGGGACGTTGTGCCGACTGGCGTAATCCGCCGCCAGCTGGGCATCCCGGCGCATGACGGCGACCAGGCGCGAGTTGGCCGCCTTCCCGAAGGCGGGGCCGCTTTTCACTTCGGTCACCGCGCCGCAGCCGATGATGCCCCAGCGTACTTCCGTCATGCGTTGTTCCATTCGATCGACCTGCGATGCGCTTTTGATTCGTGCCAATATACGCGCGTCGCCGGCCACGCAGGGCGCGAGCGTGCGGCCTACGCCTGCGGTTCGGCGCGGCGCGTCACCGCGTCGGGCAGCCCGAACACGGCATCGAACGACCAGTTGTAGACGAACGCGAAGATCGGGAAGAACACGATCAGCACGGCGTCGTACAGGAACGCCTGAAGCAGCGACACGTCGAGCCACCACGCGATCAGCGGGATCAGGAACGTCACGAGCGCGACCTGGAACCCGATCGCGTGCAGCACGCGGCGCCCGACCGAGCGGGTGGTCGCCGCGCGGCGCCGCTCCCAGGCCTCGAACGCGAGGTTGTACAGGAAATTGACGACGACGCCCGTCGTCGAGATCATCACCCCCAGCATGCCGCTTTTCGCGGCGTCCGCGCCGCTCAGCGCACTCAGCGTCGCGGACGCGACCAGGATGCCGAGCACCTCGAACAGCACCACATAGACGATGCGTCTCTTCCAACCTTGCATGACCACTCACCTGCGAATCGAACAAGGCGCCGAGACTAACAGCGAGGCGGCCGTCCGCAAAAGTCAGGTCCTTTCAATTTTGCTTACAGGAGGCGTCTCGTGCTCACCAGCGACCACAT
Organism: Burkholderia pyrrocinia; assembly: GCA_001527685.1. Taxonomy (GTDB): domain Bacteria; phylum Pseudomonadota; class Gammaproteobacteria; order Burkholderiales; family Burkholderiaceae; genus Burkholderia; species Burkholderia pyrrocinia_D. The sequence goes on along the minus strand of LOZU01000106.1, from coordinate 338,797 downwards.
CGACATGCTGCTGACCGTCATCGACAAAGGCTCCTTCTCCGCCGCGGCGCGCGCGCTCGGCCGCACGCCGTCGGCCGTCAGCATGGCCATCGCGAATCTCGAAGCCGAACTGGGCCTCGCGCTGTTCGACCGCGGCACGCGCGAACCGACGCCCACTGCGGCGATGACGGCCTTGCTGCCCGACGCGCGGTCGATCGCGGAACGGCTGCAGGCACTGCGCGCGCATGCGCAGCATCTGTCGGCGGGCGTCGAGGACACGCTGCGCATCGGCCTCGCCGCCGAGATCGACGGCGCGCCCGTCGCGCAGGCGCTGACCGCCGTCGCCGCGACCTACCCGGCGCTGGCGATCAGCGTGACGACGGCGCCGCAGGACGTGATCGTCGACGCGCTGCATCGATCCGCGGTGGACCTGTGCGTCGCGTATGGCGGGCTCGATCTCCATCCGCAGGAGCAGATCCATGCGCTGTGGGCCGAGACGCTCGTCGCGGTCGCCGCGCCGGGCCATCCGCTGATTGCCGACGGCGCGCGGCCGGCAGCGATCGAGCGGCTGTCGGGCTTCCGGCAGATCGTGATCGCGGATGCGGAGACGCCATTGACCGATATCCGGCCCGTGATCGGCAACCGCACGTGGAAGGTCGACGACATGGCCACCGCGATCTCGCTCGTGAAGGCGGGCCACGGCTGGGCGAATTTGCCGGAATCCGTGATCGGGCGTCATGTGGACGACGGCGAGCTCGCGCGACTGACGTTCGCGAATATTCGCAACGGCTTGACGCTGCCCGTTTATCTGCGCCTGCCCAAGCACACGGGGCTCGGCAAGGCGGCGGGCGAGCTGGTGCGGGCGCTGAGGGCTGCCGGCGCCGTCGGCTGACATTCTTGAGCTGACTACGGCGGCGGCACGGCGCGCGACAATTCGCGGGCGGCGGCGGACTTGGCCGTTAGTTGCGATCAACGCCATGCCAGTCGCGCTCCTGACGGCATGACGTACTATTCCCACGCTGCGAACGTGAACCACGTATCGACCTGAAGGAGACGTGCGCATGACAGCATCAGTCACCAACCCGGAAAGAAGCGGTGCAATGACGAACGACGAAACCAGCCGACCGATCACGCCGGCGCGAACCGCGCTCGTCGTCATGCATTACCAGACCGACATACTCGGGCTCTTTCCATCCGTCGCGCCGGCCTTGCTCGCCAATACGCGCCAGTTATGCGACGCCGCGCGGGCCAAGGGCGTCGGCGTGTATTTCGCCAACCTGCGTTTCAGTCCGGGCTATCCGGAAGTGAGCCCGTTGAACAAGAACGGCCAGGGCATCAAGCGGCTGGGCCTCTTCGTCGAAGACCGCACCGCGCCCGAACTGGGCCGGCAGGCCCATGAACCGCTCATCGCCGCGCACCGGGCCAGCGTGTTCTTCGGCACCGATCTGGCGGTGCGGCTGTCCGCGCAGGGTGTCGATACGCTGATCATGGTCGGCATTGCATCGACCGGTGTCGTGCTGTCGTCGGTCGCGTATGCGAGCGACGCGGATTTCCGCCTGTACACGGTCAAGGACTGCTGTTACGACCCGGACCCGGTCGTACACGACCATCTGTTCGCCACCGCATTCGATTCGCGCACGACGGTGCTGTCGCTCGCGGATGCGTTGCGCCTGCTCGCGTAGACGTTCGACGTCCGCGCCAAAACAAACCCCGGCCGCACGGCTCATCGCCGCGCGCCGGGGTTCGATTTCCATACGGGCGATGCATGCCGCCGCATCGCCCGCCATGCACGCTCATCGCGCGGCGACTTCGTCCTTGCCGCGCGCCGCATCGCCGACCGCCGCCCGGGCATCGCCCCACCCGCCGCCCAGCGCGCGAACCAGGTTCACGGTCGACACGGCCTGCGTGCCCGTCAGCGCATTCGACTGCAACTGCGACACGAGCACCGAGCGTTCGCTGTCGATCACGTCGAGATAGCTGACCTCGCCTTCCTGATACTGCGTGCGCGACAGCGTCGCCGCGCGCCGCGACGCGTTGACGGCCGCATCCTGCGCGCGGATCTGGTCGTCGAGCAGGCGCAGGTCCGCGAGATTGTCCTCGACCTCGCGGAACGCGACGAGCACCTGCTGCCGGTAGTTCGCGACCTGTTCGTCGTACTGCGCGCGCGCCTGCTGCACGCCCGCGGCGCGGCGCCCGCCGTCGAACAGCGGCAGCGTCAGCGCGGTGCCCGCGAACGGCCCAAGCAGGAACGTGCGGCTCGACCACATAAACAGGCTGCCGAGCGTCGATGCTTCGAAGCCCCCCGCACCGGTGATGTCGAGCTTCGGGAAGTACGCGGACTTCGCAAGCCCGATGCGCGCGTTCGCCGCCGCCATCGCGCGCTCGGCCGCCGCCACGTCGGGACGCCGTTCGAGCAGCGCCGACGGCAGGCCCGCCGGCACCCTCAGCGCGACCGGCACGATCGGCGTTTCCTTGAACGCGAAATCCGCCGGCGCCTTGCCGAGCAGGATCGCAAGCGCATGCTCGGACGCCGCGCGGCGACGCGCGACGCCGACCGCATCCGCCTGCGCGGTCGCCAGCTCGTTCTTCGCGCGCGACACGTCGAGCTCGCTGATGTCGCCCTCGTTGAAGCGGCGCTGCACGAGGTTCAGCGCTGCCTGACGCAGATCGACGGTGCGGCGATACAGGTCCTGATCGGAATCGAGCCTGCGCAGCTCGAAGTAGTTCTGCGCGACGTCCGCCTGCAGCGCGAGCTGCACCGAGCGGAACAGCGCCTCGCTCTGCGCCTGGTCCGCGCGCGATGCCTCGACGTTGCGGCCGACGCGGCCGAACAGGTCCGCTTCGTACGACACCGTGCCTTGCGCGCGCCACAGCGTCGAGGTGGTCGGGCCGCTGCCCTGCGGCAGCGACTGCGACGCCGACGACAGCCCCTGCCGAGTCGGCCCGAAGCCGGCGCCGATCTGCGGGAACCACTGCGAGCGCGCCGAGCGGGTGGCCGCGCGCGCTTCCTCGACGCGCGCCGCCGCGGCCTTCAGGTTCTGGTTCGCGGCAAGCGCCTGCGCTTCGAGCGAATCGAGCACCGGATCGCCGAACGCCTTCCACCATTCGCCGCGATGCGCGGCGTCCGACGGCTCGGCCGTCTTCCACGTGCCGGCCTGCTCGCCGGCCGCGAGCGTCGGCGCTTCCTTGAACGCGGCGGGCGTTGCAACATCCGGCCGCTTGTAGTCGGGCCCGACCGCGCAGGCGGCCAGCAGCGACACGAGCAAGCCGCTCGCCGCCGCCAGCTTCGCGATGCGCATCAAACCAGATTGAGTCTTCGAGTTATCCATCTTGTTTTGTCCTCAAGCATCCGAAGCCGGCACACCCGGCGCCGGGACGCCATAGCCGGCCGAATCCTTGCCGGCGACGTGAATCTTGCCGCCCGCGAGCGTGCGCAGCACCACATAGAACACCGGCGTCAGCATCAGGCCGAACAGCGTCACGCCGAGCATCCCGAAGAACACCGCGACACCCATCGCGTGGCGCATCTCCGCGCCCGCGCCGCTCGACGTGACGAGCGGCACCACGCCCATGATGAACGCGATCGACGTCATCAGGATCGGCCGCAGGCGCAGCCGGCTCGCTTCGATCGCGGCCTCGAGCGGCGTCCTGCCGTCGTGCTCCAGCTCGCGCGCGAACTCGACGATCAGGATCGCGTTCTTCGCCGACAGCCCCACCAGCACCATCAGGCCGATCTGCGTGAAGATGTTGTTGTCGCCCTGCGTGAGCCACACGCCGGTGAGCGCCGACAGGATGCTCATCGGCACGATCAGGATCACCGCGAGCGGCAGCGTCAGGCTTTCATACAGCGCGGCGAGCACGAGGAACACCAGCAGCACGCTGATCGGGAACACCCAGAACGCCGCATCGCCCGCGATGATCTGCTGGTACGTGAGGTCGGTCCACTCGAACTTCACGCCGCGCGGCAGCGTTTCGTGCGCGATCCGCTCGATCGCGGCCTGCGCCTGCCCCGACGAGAAGCCCGGCGCCGGGCCGCCGTTGATGTCGGCCGCCGTGTAGCCGTTGTAGCGCACCACCATCTCGGGGCCGAACGTCGGCGTCACGTTGACGAGCGACGACAGCGGCACCATCTCGCCGGCGGCGTTGCGCGTCTTCAGCTGCAGGATGTCGTCCGCGCGCTGGCGGAACGGCGCATCCGCCTGCACGCGCACCTGGTACACGCGGCCGAAGCGGTTGAAGTCGTTCACGTACAGCGAGCCGAGATACACCTGCATCGTGTTGAACACGTCGGTGACCGACACGCCGAGCTGCTTCGCCTTCACGCGATCGAGATCGACGTTCAGCTGCGGCACGTTGATCTGGTAGCTCGTAAACAGCGGGCCGAGTTCCGGCGCCTGCTGCGCGCGCTTGATGAAGTCGTTGGTCGCATCCGAGAGCTTCGCGTAGCCGACCGCGCCGCGATCCTCGATCTGCAGCTTGAAGCCGCCGAGCGTGCCGAGGCCGAGCACCGGCGGCGGCGGGAACACCGCGACGAACGAATCCTTGATCGCGCCGTACTGCTGGTTCAGCGCACCCGCGATCGCGCCGGCCGACAGCGCCTTGCCGTGCCGTTCCGAGAACGGCTTCAGCGTGACGAACACGATGCCCGCGCTCGAGCTGTTCGTGAAGCCGTTCACCGACAGGCCCGGGAACGCCACCGCGCTCTCGACGCCCGGCTGCTTCAGCGCGATCGAGCCCATGTCGCGGATCACCTTCTCGGTGCGGTCGAGCGACGCGCCGTTCGGCAGCTGCGCGAACGCGATCAGGTATTCCTTGTCCTGCGCGGGCACGAAGCCGCCCGGCACGACCTTCGACACGAGCAGCGTCGCGCCGACCAGCGCGACATACACGCCGAGCATCACGGCCTTCCGCGACAGCACGCCGCGCACGCCGTGGCCGTAGTGCTCCGCGCCGCGGTGGAACACCTTGTTGAAGCCCTTGAAGAAGCCGCCGAGCACGCGGTTCATCACGCGCGTCAGCCAGTCTTCCTTGTCGCCATGGCCCTTCAGCAGGATCGCGGACAGCGCCGGCGACAGCGTCAGCGAGTTGAACGCCGAGATCACCGTCGAGATCGCGATCGTCATCGCGAACTGCTTGTAGAACTGGCCGGTCAGGCCCGACATGAACGCGAGCGGCACGAACACGGCGACCAGCGTGAGCGCGATCGCGATGATCGGCCCGCTCACTTCCTGCATCGCCTTGTAGGTCGCCTGCCGCGCGCTCATCCCGCTCTCGATGTTGCGCTCGACGTTCTCCACCACCACGATCGCGTCGTCGACCACGATACCGATCGCGAGCACCATCCCGAACAGCGACAGCGCGTTGATCGAATACCCGAAGGCGAGCAGCAGCGAGAACGTGCCGACGATCGACACCGGCACCGCGATCAGCGGAATGATCGATGCGCGCCAGGTCTGCAGGAACACGATCACGACGATCACGACCAGCGCGATCGCTTCGAGCAGCGTGTGCACGACCGCCTTGATCGACGAGCGCACGAACTGCGTCGGGTCGTAGACGATCTTATAGTCGACGCCCGCCGGCATGTCCTGCTTCAGCTCGGCCATCGTCTTGCGCACTTCGTCGGAGATCGCGAGCGAATTCGCGCCCGGCGACTGGTTGATCGCCATCGCGACGGCCGGCTTGTTGTCGAGCAGCGAGCGCAGCCCGTATTCGGACGCATCGAGCTCGATCCGCGCGATGTCGCGCAGGTGCGTGACGCCGCCGTCCGGCGTCGTCTTCACGACGATGTCGCCGAACTCCTCTTCCGTCTGCAGGCGGCCGCGCGCGTTCACCGACAGCTGCAGCGGCGTGCCCGGCAGCGACGGCGACGCGCCGATCACGCCGGCCGCGACCTGCACGTTCTGCTCGCGGATCGCCTGCACGACGTCCGCGGCGGCAAGGCCGCGCTGCGCGACCTTCTGCGGATCGAGCCACACGCGCATCGCGTAGTCGCCCGAGCCCCACAGCTGCACCTGGCCGACGCCCTGGATCCGCGACAGGCGGTCCTTCACGTTGATCAGCGCGTAGTTGCGCAGGTACGTCATGTCGTAGCGGTTGTCCGGCGAGATCAGGTGCACGACCATCGTCAGCGTCGGCGAGCTCTTCACCGTCGTGATGCCGAGCCGCTGCACGTCTTCCGGCAGGCGCGGCAACGCCTGGTTCACGCGGTTCTGCACGAGCTGCGTGGCCTTGTCCGGATCGGTGCCGAGCTTGAACGTGACGGTGATCGTCATGTTGCCGTCGCTGTTCGCCTGCGACTGCATGTACAGCATGTCCTCGACGCCGTTGATCTGCTCTTCCAGCGGCGACGCGACCGCCTCGGCGATCACCTTCGGGTTCGCGCCCGGATACTGCGCCTTGACGATCACCGACGGCGGCACGACTTCCGGGTATTCCGAAATCGGCAGCAGGAACATCGCGATCACCCCGCCGAGCAGGATGATGACCGATAGCACCCCTGCGAAGATCGGGCGATCGATAAAGAATTTGGATATGTTCATGGATGGCTCTGTCTGGTTCGACGCGAAAGCGTGGCGGGCGGGCCGCTTACGAATTCGCCTTCGCCGGTGCGGCCGGCTTCGCGTTGTCCGCGAGCGGCGCGGACGGCGCATCGCCGCCCGTCATCGGCACCATGTGCGGTTTCACCTGCTCGCCGGGGCGCACGCGCTGCGTGCCGTTCACGATCACGCGGTCGCCGGCGGCCAGGCCGCTGACGATCACGCGCCGGTTGCCGTGCTGCATCCCCTGCTGCACTTCCCGATACGACACGCGGCCCTGCTGGTCGACGACGAACACGAATTTCTTGTCCTGGTCGGTGTTGATCGCCGCGTCGTCGACGAGCAGCGCCTGGTGCGGCGCACTGCCGCCGACCTTCACGCGCGCGTAGAGGCCCGGCACCAGCGCGCCGTCGGCGTTGTCGAAGCGCGCGCGCACGCGGATCGTGCCGGACGACGTGTCGAGGCGGTTGTCGACCGAATCGATCACGCCGCTGCGCGAGTAGCCGCTTTCGTTCGCGAGGCCGAGCTCGACCGGCACCTTGCGGCCGTCGCGCGCGCCGCCGATGTATTGCAGGTAGGTCTGCTCGTCCGCGTCGAACGACGCGTAGATCGGCGACACCGACACGAGTGTCGTCAGCGGCGCGGCCGATGCGCCGGCCGACACGACGTTGCCGACGGTGATTTCCGCGCGCGACACGCGGCCCGCGACCGGCGCGACGATCCGCGTGTAGCCGAGGTTGATGCGCGCGGTTTCGAGCGCGGCGTCGGCTGCCTTCAGGTTCGCGCTTGCCTCGCGCGCGGCGTTCTGCTTCTCGTCGTAGTCGCGCTTCGCGATCGCGTTGTCGCCGATCAGCCGCTGCGCGCGCTGCCAGTCGGTTTGCGCATAGCCGTTGCGCGCCTGTGCGGCCGCGAGCTGCGCGGCCGCGCGGTCGGTTTCGGCCTGGTACGGGCGCGGGTCGATCACGAACAGCACGTCGCCTTTCTTCACGAGCGCGCCGTCCTTGAAGTTGACCGACACGATCGTGCCCGACACCTGCGGGCGGACATCGACCTTCTCGACGGCTTCGAGACGGCCCGAATAGGCCTGCCAGTCGGTGACGGTCTGCGGCACGACGGTGGCGACGTCGACTTCGGGCAGCGGCGCCGCCTGTTTCTCGGGTGCGCTCGCATTGACGCGCAGCGCGCCGAACGTGCCCAGCCCGACGACGGCGAGCGTCGCGATCGCGGCAACCGCGATCCGGGTGCGAGGAGTGCGTAGGATGGCCATTTAGATCTCCAGTGAGCGTGGATTGGATTGGTTATTCGATTCGATTCGCGATTCAGTTCGGCTGGCGCGCCTGGAAGCGGCACTGGAAGAAGCGCACGGCTTCCTCGAACGCGGCCTCGTGCGTCGCAAGCGCCGCGTGCGTGATGTCGGGATAGCGGATCACCTGCGTGAGCACGCCGGACGAGATCAGGCAGCCCGCGTATTTCTCCGCCTCGACGTGCAGCACGTCGTTCTGCGCGGTGACGATCAGCGTCGGCGGCAGGCCCCCGAGGCGCACCGATTCGAGCGGCGCCGCGTACGGGTGCATGCGCTGCGACGCCTGCGGCAGGTACGCGCGGTAGCACGCCGCGCACTCCCGCGCGGTGATGTCGGACGCGAGGCGCTCGGCGTCGCCGATGCGCGTCATGCTCGGGTCGAGCATCGGTCCGAACAGCGCCTGCGCGGCGATCGGCACGTCGCCGCGGTCGCGCGCGATGAACGCAAGACAGTTCGCGAGCTGGCCGCCCGCGTCATGGCCGGCAACGCCGATCTTCTTCGGATTGCCGCCGAACGCGCGGGCGCGGGTCGCGGCCCACACGGCCGCGCGATACGCGTCCTCCGGCGCGGCCGGAAACGGATGCGCGGGCGCCAGCGAATAGTCGACGGAGACTACGAGCGCTGGTAAGCGTTCTGCTAAAAAGCGCGCGGCGAAATCGGCATCGTCGAGCGTGCCGCGCACGAAGCCGCCGCCGTGGAAGTAAAGCACTACCGGCAGTCCGGTTTTGTCGGAACGGCGATAGATGCGCAGTGCGATGTCCTGCGCATAGCCGGGGATTTCCACCTCGGCGACCGTCAACGCCGCGCCGGCATTGGCATCGGCCGGCAGCGCGGCTTTCAGGAATTTGCTGAATTCAGAAGCGTCCATGACGACACGTCATCCATTTCAAGATGGATCGCATTCTGGGTCCGGCAGACATCCGGATAAATGCCTATAATCCGGCAACACAATTCAACGACTCCGAACAATCACAGGCTGCGTTCACCTCGAGGTGGCGCAGCCTTGTCGTTCGGCGAGTCCAATGCGGAGGTTGTGATGGATCGGCTACAGGCCATGCAGGTGTTTACACGCGTCGTCGACACGAGCAGCTTCACCAAGGCGGCAGAAACGCTCAGTCTGCCGCGGGCCTCCGTCACGACGATCATCCAGAACCTCGAGGCGTTCCTCGGCGTGCGGCTGATGCACCGGACCACCCGCCGGCTGTCGCTGACGCCCGACGGCGCCGCGTACTACGAGCGCTGCGTGCGGATCCTCGCGGACGTCGAGGAAACCGAGGCAAGCTTCCAGAACAACAACCGCAAGCCGCACGGAAAGTTGCGTGTCGACATGCCGGGATCGCTCGGCCGGCTGGTCGTGATCCCTGCGCTGTGCGAATTCCACGATCGCTATCCGGACATCGACCTGCAGCTCGGCCTGTCGGATCGCCCGGTCGACCTGCTGCAGGAAGGCGTCGACTGCGTGATCCGGGTGGGCGCATTGCAGGATTCGTCGCTCGTCGCGCGCCGCGTCGGCCTGTTCGAAGGCACGTCGGTCGCGTCGCCCGCGTATCTCGACAAGTACGGCGAGCCGCAGTCGATCGAGGACCTGAGCCAGCACAAGGCCGTGAACTACTTCTCGAACCGCACCGGCCGGACGCTCGACTGGACGTTCCTGATCGACGGCAAGGAAGTCGAGGTCAAGATGAACGCGGTCGTGTCGGTGAACGACGCCGATGCATACGTGAGCTGCGGGCTCGAAGGCTTCGGGCTGATCCAGCCGCCGCTGTTCATGGTGCTGCCGTACCTGCGCGACGGCCGGCTGAAGGAAGTGCTGCCCGGCTACAAGCCGCTGCCGATGCCGATCTCGGTCGTCTATCCGCACAGCCGCCATCTGTCGCCGAAAGTGCGCGTGTTCGTCGACTGGGTGGCCGAGGTGTTCGACCGCTGCCCGCTGCTGAGCGGCAAGAAAGGGCTCGACGCGACCTGCACGAAGCGCACGTTCGAGGATGCCGAACGCGCGCCGGCCCTCGACACGCCGGTGCTCAACGAGTGGGTGGCATGACGCACTGAACGCGGACGCGCCGGCCGCACGGCCGGCATCTCCCCTTCATCACGCCGGATGTGCGCATGCGCATGTCCGGCGTTCCTGTTTCAGCAGCACACCTTTCCACTGATCGCGACAATCGCGCGACACACACGCCGCCCGCGCCGCAGCGCGGCATGCGGCGGCGGCCACGCACGCCAAGCCTGGCGGCGCCCGGCGGCCGCGCGGCGCATCCGCGCCCAATAACCGTGCACGCGGCGCGGAAAGCGATTGTTTCGCTGTATCGACAATTCAATTCGTCGCAGCGGCATTTATCGCCCGCCGGCCGGCTCTTAGAGTAAACCCTGTCGCGCAACGATTTGCGCACCGAATCGAAAACTTTGTACGGGACCGGAACACGCGTCGCAAGCGCCCACCGGTCGACAGGAGTCACATCATGAAACGCAGCAGCCTGCTCTCCGCCCTCGTCCTCGCACTCGCCGTGTCCGCGCCGGCCTTCGCCGACACCAACCCGGTTCACGCAGGCGAATACGGCAACACGTCGTGGTACAGCCAGAACAACGGCCCCCGGACCCGCGCCGACGTGCGCGCGGAACTGGAGCAGGCGCGCCACGAGGGCACCGTCGAACGCCTGCGCAAGGAAACGTCGTACGCGCAAGGGCTCGATCTCGTGCCCCGCCCGTATCGCCCGACGCCGGAAGGCAACCAGCTCGCGGGCGCGGGCCGGTAAACGGACGACGCCGCGCGGCAGGCCATCCCGCGCGCGGCGTCGCGATCTGCATCTGTCAATCAGCCAGTCAATTGAAGGAGCACGCCATGAACGATCAACTGCCCTCCCCGCTCGATCACTGGAACAGCGATACGCCGGTGTGGACGCCGTATCGGCCGTCGCAGGAATCGCACTGACCCGTCAGCGGCGCGGCACGCCGTCGCGCCACTCGCCCCAGTGCGACACGATGTCCTGCACGAGCGGGTTGCCCGCGCGGTACAGGTTTTCGGTCGCCGGGGCGAAGCCGCCCTGGTCCGCGTAGTTCAGCAGGTTGTCGACGCTCGTCTGCCCCGCATACGGCCGGTCGAAATCGGAGCCGGTGCGCAGCACCGCGACGCGCGACAGGTCCACCCGCTTCACGCTCGCCGCGCGCTTGAGCGCCTCGAACGTCGCGTTGTCTTCCTGCGCGGTCATGCAGTAGGTGCCCTTGCCGTCCGTCAGGATCTTCGTCCATTGCCGCGCGCGCTCGCCGAGCAGCGTGCCCGAGAACCACGTGTTGCCCGACGACGTATCGCAGCGCACTACCGACGGCGGCTGGTTCGCGGGCGCGTAGTTGAACTTCGCGCGCGCGGCCTGCGCCTGCGGGCTGTCGGCGAGCACCACGTTGCGCGACAGCGCGTACGCGGCGTCGGCCAGCTGCGGGTTCAGCTGGAACACTTCGTTGCGATAGTCGAGCGGCGGCTTTTCCGTCGGGCTCTTCGTGTTGATGCCGAGATAGCCGGTGTTCCAGCCGGCGGGAATCTCGCGCGCATCGAGCTCCCACTGGATGCCGAAATCGACGAGGTACTTCGCCCATGCGGCGGAGCCCACCGTTCCTTGCGCGGGGTCGACGCCGGCGATGCCGGAGATCAGGAAATACGTGTGCCGCAGGTCGAAGCGCTGCGAAAACGTCAGCGCCATGATCGACGCGGTGGCGTTCGCATAGCCCATGCCGGTCGTGATCACGCACACGTCCTGCTTGTTGCAGTGGACCGCGGGGTAGTCGGGCGACAGGCCCGGCACCGTCACGTCGCGCCACGGGCCGAGACGGTCGAGCCAGGCCTGCCCTTCCGGCCCGAACATCGTGATGATCATGACCTTGACCGGGCGGCCCTGTGCACCGGTCTCGGCAAACGCATTGCCCGTGTTGTCCTGCGCGATCGACGGTGCGGTCGCGCAGGCCGCGAGCGAGAATGCGGCGGCGGAAAGAATGGAGCGAGTCAGCATCGGCGTTCCTTGTTAGGGTGATGTTGGGTGAGAACGACTCTCGGAGACTGCGCGACGGAGTATAAAGCGATCGGCATCGATGCGCGAAGCGCGTAACGCGATGCGAGCGGCGGGATTCATCATGTACCGGATGCGTGCGATGCGGTGCGCAATCGCGGCGCCATGAAAAACATCAGGAATACTATCCGTTAGATCTCGGCGGACGTCGCGCGCGCCGCCGCGCGCGCGACACATCGATCAGATCACGTCGACGTGCCCCGGCCCGTCGACCATCTCGCCGATCACGACCGCGCGATCGAAACCATCCGCCCGGAAGCACGCGAGCACGTCGTCCACCGTATCCGGCGCGCATGCAACGAGCAGGCCGCCCGACGTCTGCGGATCGGTCAGCAGCGCCTGCGCGACCGGCGGCAGCGCATCGGCGAGCCGCACGTCCGCGCCGTACGCGGCCCAGTTGCGCCCCGACGCGCCAGTGAACACGCCGTTGGCCACGAACGCCTCGACGCCCGCGAGCCACGGCAGCGACGCGTAGTGCACGCGCGCCGTGAGCCCCGCGCCGCGCGCGAGTTCGAGCGTATGGCCGAGCAGCCCGAAACCCGTCACGTCGGTCAGCGCATGCACGCCCGGCAGCGCGGCCAGCTCGGCGCCCGGCCGGTTCAGCTTGGTCGTGGTCGCGATCATCTGCGCGTAGCCGGCCTCGTCGAGCTGGTTCTTCTTCAGCGCGGCCGACAGCACGCCGACCCCGAGCGGCTTGCCGAGCACCAGCACGTCGCCCGCGCGCGCGGCCGCGTTGCGCTTCACGCGCGACGGATGCACCACGCCGATCGCCGCGAGCCCGTAGATCGGCTCGACCGAATCGATCGAATGGCCGCCCGCGACCGGAATCCCCGCATCCGCGCACACCGCTTCGCCGCCGCGCAGCACCGCCGCGATCGTCTCGTGCGGCAGCACGTTGATCGGCATCCCCACCAGCGCTAGCGCGAGGATCGGCTTGCCGCCCATCGCGTACACGTCGGACAGCGCGTTGGTGGCCGCGATGCGGCCGAAGTCGAACGGATCGTCGACGATCGGCATGAAGAAATCGGTGGTCGCGACGATCGCCTGCTCGTCGTTCAGGCGGTAGACCGCCGCGTCGTCGGAGGTTTCGGTGCCGACGAGCAAATCCGGGAACAACGCAGGCGGCGTCGCGCGCTTCAGCAGCTCGGACAACACGCCCGGCGCGATCTTGCAGCCGCAGCCGCCTCCGTGCGACAGGCTCGTGAGGCGCGGAACGGCGGGCGGGGTCTGGGTGGCTTCGGTCATCGTCGGCATCCGGTGAATAACAACGTTCTATTATCGACAATTCCGCGCCCGCGCGCGCGCCGCCCACATAATGACGGCCCTGCCCCGTCCGTCTTGCCTCTGTCGCCCGTCATGGATCACCTGTTCATCGGCCTCGTGCTGTGCTCCGCGCTGCTGCACGCCATCTGGAATGCCTTCCTGCACGTCAGCGAGGACCGGCTCGTCCAGCTCGGCACGATGTCGCTGCCGTATCTCGCGTTCGGCGTCGCCGGCGCCGCGCTGCTGCCCGCGCCGGCGCCCGCCGCATGGCCGTACATCGCCGCCTCGGCCGCGCTCGAGGTCGCGTACTGCTTCACGCTCGCGCGCGCGTACCGCAGCGGCGAGTTCGGGCAGATCTATCCGATCGCGCGCGGGATGTCGCCGTTGCTCGTGTCGGTGCTCGCGTTCGCCATGCTGCACGAACGGCCGACGCCGTTCGGCTTCGCGGGGATCGCGCTCGTGTCGTTCGGGATCATGTCGCTCGCGCTGCGGCGCGGCTTCCGGTTCTCCGGGGAGGGCGTGCCGTACGCGCTGCTGACCGGCGTGTTCATCGCCGCGTATTCGATCTGCGACGGGATCGGCGCGCGCGTCGCGGGCAGCGCGCTCGGCTACATCGCGTGGGTGTACCTGCTGTGGAGCGTGCCGCAGATCGTGCTCGTCTGCGCGATGCGCGGCGGCCCGCGCGCTGTGCTCGGCTCGCGCGTGGCACTCCGGCAGGGCGCGATCGCCGGCACGATCTCGCTCGCCGCCTACGGGATCGTGATCCTCGCGTACCGGCACCTGCCGGTCGCGACCGTGTCGGCGCTGCGCGAGACGAGCTCGATCTTCGCGGTCGCGATCGGCTGGCTGGTGATGCGCGAGCAACCCGGCGCGCGGCGGCTCGTCGCCTGTGCGCTGGTGGTCGCGGGCGCGGCGCTGATCCGGATGTAAGCGCGCGCGCCCGGCGCGGCATCAGAACTTGTGCCGGATGCCCGTCACCGCGACGATCTGCGTGCGCGTGCTCGACGGGTTCGAAATCCCGTCGATCGCCGCGACCGTGTTCGATGACGCGCGCTGCCAGAACGCGTTCAGGTAGACGTCGGTGCGCTTCGACAGGTAGTACTGCGCGCCGGCGCTCGTCTGCAGGTAGTGCGAGCCGGGCATCGGGCTCCGCGACGCGAGCACTTGCGTGTACGTCTCGCCGAGCGCGACCTGCAGCGCCGGCGTCACCCTGTAGCGCACGCTGCCTTCGAAGTTGTTGAAGCGCGTTGCGCCGCCCGTCTGCAGGTTGAACAGCGAGCTCGTGTACAGCAGCCCGAACGTCGCGTTGCCCCACGCATACGCGCCGCCCGCGCCCCAGATCTGCTGGCGCGTCACGCCCTTGATGAACGTGTAGTAGTTGTCGGACGCGACCGCGCCCGTCGTGTCGAGCGCCGGATGATCGACGCGCACGTAGGCCGCGCCGAGCTGCAGCGGCCCGTGCTCGTAGCTCGCGCCGACGCTCCACACGCGGTTCTGCGCGAACGACGTCGTGTTCGAAAAGCCGTACATGCCGACCGCGCTCAGCCCGCCCCAGGTGGGCGTCCGGTATTGCACCGAATTGTTGGTGCGGAACGTGTTGTTCAGGTCGTCGGTGTCGAACGGATGCAGCGCGTACTGCGTGAGCGCGGTCGTCGCGCCGATCTGCAGCGGCTCCAGCACTTCCTGCGCCGCGTTGTACTGGCGGCCCATCGTCAGCGTGCCCCAGCGGTCGTTCGCGAGGCCCACGTACGCGCGGCGCCCGAACAGCCGCCCGCCCTGGCTCGCGGCCCCGGTCTCGATGTTGAAGCCGTTCTCGAGCCGGAACACCGCGCTCGTGCCGCCGCCCAGGTCTTCCTTGCCGACGAGGCCCCAGCGCGCGCCCTGCTCGTTGCCGCCCGTCGCCTGCCAGGTCGCGTGGCCCTTCTGGTTGTTCGTGTACGTGATGCCGGAATCGACGATCCCGTACAGCGTCACGCTCGTCTGCGCGCCCGCCTGCGAGGCGCCCGCCCCGAGCGCGACACCGAACAGCGCCGCCGCCATGTTTGCCTGCTTCATCTCCGACCCCTTTGTCGATTGATTGTGGGGAGCGATTCAATTCGCCCGAACGTGTTTTATTGAATAAAACATCGTCTTATTAATTGTCGATTTTGGAAGTTCCAGGCGTCAATCGGTGTCAAAAATCGCGCACGAGCCCGTGCCACGGCCTGCTCCGGCGTCGTTTCGGCAAATGAAACAAGCCCAATACAGTAAAGGGAAAGCGGTGAATTCAGCGAACCAGATGGAGCGCCGCAAAAAGCGCTTGACCGGATTTTTCGGCCGTTGTGAAATATTGATACACTGTTTTAATGATTAAAACGCTCAATCGACATGAGCCGAGAAACTAGGTAAAGAACCTGATCCCCATGGTGACGTTTAATTGCAACACCGCCTCATCCGGCGAACCGGCTGCGTTCTTCGTCGCGCATCCGGCGTCCGCCGCGCTGCCGATCGTCGTCGACTCCCCGCACAGCGGGATCGCGTATCCGCCGGACTTCGCGCCCGTCGCGCCGCACGACGCGATCCGCACGTCGTGGGACGCGTACGTCGACGAGCTGTGGGCCGGCGCGCCGGCACGCGGCGGCACGCTGATCGGCGCGACGTTCCCGCGCGCGTACATCGACCCGAACCGCGCGGAGACCGACATCGACGCCGAGCTGCTCGCCGAGCCGTGGCCGACACCCCTCGCGCCGCAGGTCTACACGCAGCGCGGAATGGGGCTGATCCGGCGCTACGCGCTGCCGGGCGTGCCGCTCTACGCTCACAAGCTGCCGCTCGACGCGGTGCGCCGGCGCATCGACGCGTACTACCGGCCATACCGCCGCGCGCTGGCCGACGCGGCCGAGCCGCTCTTTGCGGCGCACGGCGCGCTGTGGCACATCGACTGCCATTCGATGAAATCGCGCGGCAACGCGATGAACGCCGACGCGGGCGCCGCGCGGCCGGACGTCGTCGTCAGCGACCGGCGCGGCACGAGCGCCGATCCGGCGTTCACCGCGTGGACCGCGCAGTGGTTCGCCGATGCCGGCTATCGCGTGCAGATCAACGACCCATACCAGGGCGGCGACCTGCTGACCGCGCTCGCCGATCCGGCGCGGCGGCGCCACAGCATCCAGATCGAATTCAACCGGGCGCGCTACATGGACGAGGCAACCTTCGAGAAGCACGCGGGCTTCGACGCGCTGAAGCACTCGGTCGACGCCTACCTCGATGCGCTCGCCGGCTACGTGCGCACGCAGCTCGGCCAACCCGGAGACACGCGATGACCTACATCGTCGATGCGGTCGACAGCGCGCTGAAGCTGCTGACCTACGTGGCCGAGCACCCGAACCTCGGCGTGACCGAGCTTGCGTCGCAGCTCGGCATCAACAAGTCGCGCACCTACCGGATGCTGTGCACGCTCGAGCTGCACCGCTTCGTCGTGCAGGATCCGCGCACGTCCACCTACGCGCTCGGGCCGCAGGCGTTCGTGATCGGCGTGGCCGCATCGCAGCAGAACGCGCTCGTGCGCGCCGCGCAACGGCACATGCTCGCGCTCAACCAGGCGATCAACGAAACGGTCGTGCTGCGCGTGCGCGAGGGGCTCGAATCGGTGTGCGTCGCGCGCTGCGAGACGACGCACGCGGTGCGCGCGGTCGGCTCGGTCGGCAACCGCCGGCCGATCCATTTCGGCGCATCGGGCAAGGTGCTGCTCGCGTTCGCGCCCGATGCGGTGCGCGACGAATTTTTCACGCAGTTGCACAAGCGCGGGCAGGGGGCCGATCGGCCGAAGTTCGCCGACGAGCTCAATGCGGTCGCGCGCAAGGGCTATGCGGTGAGCAGCGGCGAAGTGACGCCCGGCACGGTCGGGATCGCGGTGCCGGTGCGCGACCTGTCCGGTGCGACGGTGGCGTCGGTCAGCGTGACGGGCCCGGAAGTGCGCGTGAGCCATGCCGACATCCCCGACTATCTCGAACGCCTGCAGGCCTGCAGCCAGGCGATTTCCGCCGAACTCGGCTACGTCCCGGCGCGCGCCGCGCTGCAACCGGCCTGACGGCCCCATCCCCGACTCCGCGAGGAACCGATGCTCGCCTCTTCCCCGAACCCGTCCGGCGCACGCGCGGCCGAATCCCCTGTCGACAGCCCCGTCGCGCCCGCGCCGCACGGCGCGGCGCCGAGCGCCGACGCGCGGCCGGCCGGCGCGCCCGGCGGCCACGCGCCGCGCCCGCACGGCAAGATGCTGCATCCCGTCGTGATGATGCTGTGGGTGCTCGCGGCCGCGATCGCGCTCACGTGGAGCGTCGACTCGGGCCGCTTCGAGCGCAACGGCCGGCTCGTCGTGCCGGGCACCTATCACGTCGTGCCGAAGACAACCACGCTCGCGACGCTCGTCGCGCCCGCCGTCAGCCGAAGCACGCCCGACCACGCGATGCCCGCGAGCCTCGTGTCCGCGTTCGTCGCGGTGCCGCAGGGGCTGCTGAAGAACGCGCCGCTGATCGTGATGGTGATGTTCGTCGGCGGGATGTTCGGCGTGATGCGCCGCACCGGCGTCGTCGATGCGGGCATCGACCGGCTGCTGCAGCTCACCGGCAACAACGCGTACCTGCTGACGCCGCTGCTGATGATCCTGATCGGGCTCGGCAGCACGCTGCTCGGCTTCATCTCCGAGTACCTCGTGATCATTCCGATGGTGATGGTGATCGCGCGCCGCCTCGGGCTGTCCGACCTGTTCGCGGTCGCCCTGGTCGCGATCGCCGCGAAGGTCGGCTACATCGCGTCGGTCACGAACCCGCTCGCGCTCGCGGTCGCGCAGCCGCTCGTCGGCGTGCCGCTGTTCAGCGGCGTCGCGCTGCGCGCGGCCGTGTTCGTCGTGTTCCTGACGGTCGGCATCCTGTACCTGCTGCGTCATGTGCGCAACAGCGGCTATCGGGCGGGGCAGACGGGCGCGGATACGCAGGCGCCCGCGACGCTGTCGCTGCGCCACAAGGCGACGCTCGTCGTGTTCGCCGCGGCCGTCGCGATGCTGATCGTCGGCACGCGCGAACTGAAGTGGGGCAACGTCGAGCTCGCGGCGTTCTACGCGTTCGTCAGCCTCGTCACCGCGGTGATCGGCGGGCTCGACTCGCGCAGCGCGTCCGACGCGTTCGTCGACGGGATGAAGAACATGATGCTCGCGGCGCTGCTGATGGGGCTCGCCGCGTCGGTCGAGCTGCTGCTGCAGAACAGCCTCGTGCTCGACACGCTGATCCACTTCTTCACGCGGCTCGCGGACGGCCAGTCGCCGGTGTGGGTCGCGAACGGGCTGATGGTCGTGCAGATGGTGCTCGACGTGTTCATTCCGTCGGTGTCCGGCAAGGCCGCGGTCAGCATGCCGATCATCGGGCCGATCGCGCAGCTGTCGGGCGTGAGCGGACAGACGTCGGTGCTCGCGTTCGTGCTCGGCGGCGGGCTGACGAATCTCGTCACGCCGACGTCGGGCATGCTGCTCGCGTATCTCGCGACGGCGCGCGTCGATTTCGGCGTGTGGATCCGCTTCGTGCTGCCGTTGTTCCTGACGCTGCTCGCGCTGTCGTGCGCGGTGCTGACGTTCGCGGTGTGGAGCGGGTATTGAGGGACGCGTGCGTCTCGCACCGCCTCGCGATCATCCTCTCCGCGCTGCGGAGAGAATGGGCAGGGGCGGCACCGCGAGGCTGCGGCACCGTCACGCCCCCTTCGAGTCAAGCCGCGACAACCGCCCGCCCGAACGCCCGCTCGTCGATCGCCTCCGCCAGTGTCGCGAACGCCGGCTCGATCTCCTCCTCAGGCACGCACGCATAGCCGAGCAGCAACCCCGACGCCGCGCGCGCCCGATCCGCGTAATACCCGGACAGCGGCCGCACGACGATGTTGCGTGCGAGCGCGGCCTGCGCGACCACGCGATCGTCGACGCCATCCGGCAGGCGCGTCACGAGATGCAGCCCGGCATCGCTGCCCGCGGCCTGCAGCGTGTCGCCGTAGCGGCGCGCGACCGCGTCGAGCAGCATCTCGCGGCGCTGCCCGTACAGCGTGCGCATCTTGCGGATATGCGACACGAAATGCCCTTCCGCGATGAATTCCGCGAGCACCGCCTGCTGCAGCAGCTGCCCTTCGCGATACAGCTCCGCGCTCGCCGTCGCGAAACTCTCCGCGAGCGGCTCCGGCGCGACCAGGTAGCCGACCCGCAGCCCCGGGAACAGCGTCTTGCCGAAACTGCCGACGTAGATCACCTGCCCGGCCGTGTCGAGCCCCTGCAGCGACGCGAGCGGGCGGCTGCCGTAGCGGAATTCGCTGTCGTAGTCGTCCTCGATGATCCAGCAGCGGTGCTGGCGCGCGTATTCGAGCAGCATCCGCCGCCGCGCGAGGCTCATCACCATCCCGAGCGGGTACTGGTGCGACGGCGTGACGAGCATCAGCTTCGGCGGCTCGGCGAGATCGGCGGCCGACGGCGCGATCCCTTCGTCGTCGACCGGGATCGGCCGCGTCGTCAGCCCCGACACGTTCAGCACGCTGCGCACGCCCCAGTAGCACGGGTCTTCGGTCCAGATCGCGTCGCCCGGATCGGTCAGCAGGCGCACCGCGAGGTCGATCGACTGGTGGATGCCGGTCGTAATGACGATCTGCTCGGGCGTGCAGCGCACCGAGCGCGACGTGCGCAGGTAGTCCGCGAGCGCCTCGCGCAGCAGCGCCAGCCCGCCGCCCGGCGCGTAGGTCAGCAAATCGGGGCGCAAGCGCCGCCAGTACTTGTTGTGCAGCCGGGTCCACACGCGCGCCGGAAATCGCGACACATCGGGCACGCCCGGCATGAACGCGCCGCCCTGCCGCTTCGACACGCCCGCGCCCTCGACGAGCCGCGTGCCGCGCGCGGACAGCTGCCGCGCGGCCGTCGGCAGCGTGACGGCCGGGCTCGACAGGTCCGGCGGCGCGCCGACGATCTCGTCCGGCGCGCTGTCGGCGACGAACGTGCCGCGGCCGGTGGCCGAACTCACGTAGCCCTCGAGCGCGAGCTGCTCGTACACCTGGGTGACCGTATTGCGCGCGATGCCGAGCTCGGCCGCGAGCAGCCGCGACGACGGCACCCGCGTGCCGGCCGGCAGCTCCCGCGACAGGATCGCCTGCTGCAGCAGCCGGTGCAGCTGCCGGTAGATCGGTTGTCCGCCGCCGCGCACGAGACGCTGCGCCAGCCAGTCCGACAACACGCTTGCCCGCATGATTGGCTCCTAACTATTTATTGAAATGGCTCTGATTGTCAGAGCCAAATCTGATTATAGTCGCCGTCATGGGCTGCCGGAGCGCGCCCGATTCCTTCCCACCGGATACGAAACATCAAGGAGATGACCGTGAAGAATGCCGATCTGCAGGCCCGCAAGAACGCCGCCACCCCGCGCGGCGTCGGCGTGATGTGCGATTTCTACGCAGCCCGCGCCGAGAACGCGGAGCTGTGGGACGTCGAAGGCCGCCGCTTCATTGATTTCGCCGCCGGCATCGCGGTGCTGAACACGGGCCACCGCCATCCGAAGATCGTCAAGGCGATCGCCGACCAGCTGAACAACTTCACGCACACCGCGTACCAGATCGTCCCGTACGCGTCGTACGTCGAGCTGGCCGAGAAGATCAACGCGCGCGCGCCGGGCGACTTCCAGAAGAAGACCGCGTTCTTCACGACCGGCGCCGAAGCCGTCGAGAACGCGGTCAAGATCGCGCGCGCGGCCACCGGCCGTCCGGGCGTGATCGCCTTCGCGGGCGGCTTCCACGGCCGCACGATGATGGGCATGGCGCTCACCGGCAAGGTCGCGCCGTACAAGCTGAACTTCGGCCCGTTCCCGGGCGACGTGTTCCACGCGCCGTACCCGAACGCCGTGCACGGCGTGACGACCGCCGACTCGATCAAGGCGATCGAGATGCTGTTCAAGGCCGACATCGATCCGAAGCGCGTCGCCGCGATCATCTTCGAACCGGTGCAGGGCGAAGGCGGCTTCAACCCGGCCCCGGCGGAATTCGTGCGCGCGCTGCGCAAGATCTGTAACGAGCACGGCATCCTGCTGATCGCCGACGAAGTCCAGACGGGCTTCGCGCGCACCGGCAAGCTGTTCGCGATGCAGCACTACGACGTGCAGGCCGACCTGATCACGATGGCGAAGAGCCTCGCGGGCGGCATGCCGCTGTCGGGCGTCGTCGGCCGTGCGGACGTGATGGACGCGGCTGCCCCGGGCGGCCTCGGCGGCACGTACGCGGGCAACCCGCTGGCCGTCGCGTCGGCGCACGCGGTGCTCGAGATCATCGACGAAGAGAAGCTGTGCGAGCGCGCGACGCAGTTCGGCGACGTGCTGAAGGCGAAGCTGAACGCGCTGCAGGCCGACGTGCCGCAGATCGCCGACGTGCGCGGCCCGGGCGCGATGATCGCGGTCGAGTTCCTGAAGCCGGGCACGGGCGAGCCGGACGCCGATTTCACGAAGCGCGTGCAGGCGCGTGCGCTCGAGCGCGGCCTGTTGCTGCTCGTGTGCGGCGTGTACTCGAACGTCGTGCGCTTCCTGTTCCCGCTGACGATCCCGCAAGCCGTGTTCGACGAAGCGCTCGTCATCCTGGAAGAAGTGTTGAAGGAAACGGTCGGCGTGCCGGCCTGACGTCCCGCCCCTGATCGCGCCGCCGCCGTCCCGCCGGACGGCGGCGGCCGTCGCATCTGCAGCATCTGCAAACAGGCATCCCCATGAGCACTGTCCAAGAAACCCTTTCCCTGAAAGATCCGTCGCTGTTCCGCCAGCAGGCCTACGTCAACGGCGCGTGGCAAGGCGCCGCGAACGGCGAGACGTTCGAAGTCCGCAACCCGGCGACGGGCGGCCTCGTCGGCGTGGTGCCGGCGATGGGCGCGGCCGAGACACGCCAGGCGATCGACGCCGCCAACGCCGCGTGGCCGGCGTGGCGCAAGAAGACCGCGAAGGAGCGCGCGGCGATCCTGCGCAAGTGGCACGACCTGATGATGGAGCACGCCGACGACCTCGCGCTGATCCTGACGACCGAGCAAGGCAAGTCGCTGGCCGAGGCGAAGGGCGAGATCGGCTACGCCGCGTCGTTCCTCGAGTGGTTCGCGGAGGAAGGCAAGCGCGTGTACGGCGACACGATTCCGACCCCGGCGAGCGACAAGCGCATCGTCGTGACGAAGGAGCCGGTCGGCGTGTGCGCGGCGATCACGCCGTGGAACTTCCCGGCGGCGATGATCACCCGCAAGGTCGGCCCGGCGCTCGCGGCCGGCTGCCCGATCGTCGTGAAGCCGGCCGAGGCGACGCCGTTCTCGGCGCTCGCGATGGCCGTGCTGGCCGAGCGCGCGGGCGTGCCGGCCGGCGTGTTCAGCGTCGTGACGGGCGACCCGAAGGCGATCGGCGGCGAGCTGACGTCGAGCCCGATCGTGCGCAAGCTGTCGTTCACCGGCTCGACGCCGGTCGGCCGCCTGCTGATGGCGCAGTGCGCGCCGACGGTCAAGAAGGTGTCGCTGGAGCTCGGCGGCAACGCGCCGTTCATCGTGTTCGACGACGCCGATCTCGACGCGGCCGTGCAGGGCGCGATCGCGTCGAAGTATCGCAACAGCGGCCAGACCTGCGTGTGCACGAACCGCTTCTACGTGCATGAAGCCGTGTACGACCAGTTCGCGCAGAAGCTCGCGGCGGCGGTCGGCCAGCTGAAGGTCGGGCGCGGCACCGAGCCGGGCGTCACGCAGGGCCCGCTGATCAACGAAGCGGCGGTGCTGAAGGTCGAGGCGCACATCGAGGACGCGCTCGCGAAGGGCGCGACCGTCGTGACCGGCGGCAAGCGCCACGCGCTCGGCCACGGCTTCTTCGAGCCGACCGTGCTGACAGGCGTCACGCCCGCGATGAAGGTC
This sequence comes from Burkholderia pyrrocinia, assembly GCA_001527685.1. Lineage (GTDB taxonomy): Bacteria > Pseudomonadota > Gammaproteobacteria > Burkholderiales > Burkholderiaceae > Burkholderia > Burkholderia pyrrocinia_D. The sequence continues at coordinate 315,754 of LOZU01000106.1, read as the reverse complement.
GCGAAGGACGAGACGTTCGGCCCGCTCGCGCCGCTGTTCAAGTTCAGCAGCGACGACGAGGTGATCCAGCTCGCGAACGACACCGAGTTCGGGCTGGCCGCGTACTTCTACAGCCGCGACATCGGCCGCGTGTGGAAGGTCGCGGAAGCGCTCGAATACGGGATGGTCGGCGTGAACACCGGGCTGATCTCGAACGAAGTCGCGCCGTTCGGCGGCGTGAAGCAGTCCGGCCTCGGCCGCGAAGGCTCGCACTACGGCATCGACGACTACGTCGTGATCAAGTACCTCTGCCTGGCCGTCTGACGGTTCGGGGCCTGCCGCTTCGGCGACAGGCCCTGGCCGCCCGGCCGGAACCGGGCGGCCCGACGCGGGCCGGCGCCTCTCCGTCGTGCCCGCGTCACCTGAACGCATTCACCGCATCGACGAGCCGCGTCGCCTGCTGCTGCAGGCTCTCCGACGCCGCCGCGCTCTGCTCGACCAGCGCCGCGTTCTGCTGCGTGATGCTGTCGAGATGCACCACCGCCTGATCGACCTGCGTGACGCCCGAGCTCTGCTCGGCGGTCGACGCGCTGATCTCCGCGATCAGGTCCGACACCCGCTTCACCTGCGCGACGATGTCCTCCATCGTCCGGCCCGCGCCGTCGACCAGCTGCGCGCCCGATGAAATGCGCCCGACGCTGTTCTCGATCAGCGTCTTGATCTCCTTCGCCGCATTCGCGCTGCGCTGCGCGAGCGCGCGCACCTCGCCCGCGACCACCGCGAAGCCGCGCCCCTGGTCGCCCGCGCGCGCCGCCTCGACCGCCGCATTCAGCGCGAGGATGTTGGTCTGGAACGCGATCCCGTCGATCACGCCGATGATGTCCGAGATCCGCCGCGAGCTCGCGCTGATGTCGTTCATCGTATCGACGACCTCGGACACCGCCTGCCCGCCGCGCTCGGCCGCCTCGCTCGCGGACACCGCCAGCTGGTTCGCCTGCAGCGCCGTCTGCGCGTTGCTGTCGACGGTCGCCGTCATCTGCGCCATCGACGCCGCCGTTTCCTGCACGCTCGACGCGGCCTGCTCGGTGCGCGCGCTCAGGTCGTTGTTGCCCTGCGCGATCTCGTTGCTCGCCCGCTGCACGTTGTGCACCTGTTCGCTGACATCGTCGACCAGCCAGCGGAACATCAGCCCGAGCTGGTTGATCGTGCGCAGCGTCATGCCGATCTCGTCGACGCGGTTCATCCGCACGCCGCGACGGCTCTCGCCGGTCGCGACGTTCAGCGCCTGGTCGCGCAGCTGCTTCAGCGGACGCACGATCTGGGCGTCGAGCCACACGCCGGCCGCCGTGGCCAGCCCGGCCGTCACCGCCGCGAACGCCGCGAGCGGGAGGCCCGTCAGGCCGCAGGCCCAGCCCGTGCCGACCACGGCCGGCGTCATCACGAGCAGCGCCGAATGGATCCGCCCGCGCACCGACATCGTCTGCAGCAGCGACGCGGCGCGGAAGATGCCCGTGCGAACCACCAGCCCCTTGAAGAAGCGTCGGCTGCCGGCCTTGCCTTCGCGGAACGCGCGATACAGCGCGTCGGCGGCCGCGACCTCGTCGCGCGGCGCCTTGGTGCGCACCGACAGGTAGCCGTGCGGCCGGCCGTTGCGCATCACCGGCACCGCATTCGCGCGCACCCAGTAGTGGTCGCCGTTCTTGCGGCGGTTCTTCACGATCGCGGACCACGCCTCGCCGCCCTTGAGCGTCGCCCACATGTCGGCGAACGCCTCCTTCGGCATGTCCGGGTGACGCACGAGGTTGTGCGGCTGGCCCTCGAGCTCTTCGCCCGCATAGCCGCTGATCTGGATGAAGGTCGCGTTCGCATACGTGATGATGCTGTCGGTGTCGGTGGTCGACATCAGCGTCGCGTCATCGGGGAATTCGAATTCGTGTTGCGTGACAGGCTGGTTGTTGCGCATGTTGGAGGGCTCCGAATAGCGGATCTTTTGCCCGCTTCAGGATTGACGACTCAGGATCGTTCATGGCCGATTTCACCGCTCACGAACGGTCGGACCCCTCTTCTTTCGGCAATCCCCTCTAAAACCTTACCCCCTATATGTAAAAAAAATTTCAAACCATCGGTCGATATGATTTTTGTCAAACATCTCGCAAAAATTACCGCGAGACCGGCTCTGGGAAAGCGCGGCCGGGTTATCGAGCGATTAATTCAGGGTTCGCAACCGCCATTCGGATTAACGACGGCCATGCGATCAATAGCAATGCGATTATTTCTGCAATTCACGCCGCAATCGTCGCCAGCAGAAGCCGGGCATATTCTCTGGCGCAAAATCGGATTGCAGGCAATTGGCCTTGCGCCGAACGGCGACGCGGGCAAACGATTGCGAATCGGGATGCGCATTCCCGCAACATAAAAAAAGCCGCCCGGCCCCGCGCAACCTGCGCGATGAACCGGGCGGCCTGCGATCCGCGCGACGCGTCACGCGTCACGCGTGCTGCATCAGATGCGTTCGATCGCGAGCGCAATACCCTGGCCGACGCCGATGCACATCGTGCACAGCGCATAGCGGCCCTTCGTGCGATGCAGCTGGTACATCGCGGTGGTGACAAGCCGCGCGCCCGACGCGCCGAGCGGGTGGCCGAGCGCAATCGCGCCGCCGTTCGGGTTCACGCGCGGATCGTCGTCCGCGACGCCCAGCATCCGCAGCACCGCGAGCCCTTGCGATGCGAACGCCTCGTTCAGCTCGATCACGTCGAACTGGTCGATCGTCATGCCGAGCCGCGCGAGCAGCTTCTGCGTGGCCGGCGCCGGGCCGATGCCCATCACGCGCGGCGCGACGCCCGCCGTCGCCACGCCGAGCACGCGCGCGCGCGGCGTCAGGCCGAAGCGCTTCGCGCTGTCCTCGTTCGCGAGCAGCAGCGCGCATGCGCCGTCATTGACGCCCGATGCGTTGCCGGCCGTGACCGTGCCGTCCGGACGCACGACGCCCTTGAGCTTCGCGAGCGCCTCCAGCGACGTCTCGCGCGGATGTTCGTCGCGCGACACGACGAGCGGGTCGCCCTTCTTCTGCGGAATCGTCACTGCGACGATTTCCTCGGCGAGCGTGCCGTCCTGCTGCGCACGCGCGGCCTTCTGCTGGCTGCGCAGCGCGAACAGGTCCTGGTCCGCGCGGCTGATGTTGTAGTCGGTCGCGACGTTCTCGCCGGTCTCCGGCATCGAATCGACGCCGTGCAGCTGTTTCATCAGCGGATTGACGAAGCGCCAGCCGATCGTCGTATCGAAGATGTCGGCCTGGCGCGCGAACGCGGTGGCCGACTTGCCCATCACGAACGGCGCGCGGGTCATGCTCTCGACGCCGCCCGCGAGCATCAGCGCCGCCTCGCCGGACTTGATCGCGCGCGCGGCGGAACCGACCGCGTCCATCCCGGAGCCGCACAGGCGGTTGATCGTCGAGCCCGGCACGGCGATCGGCAGGCCGGCCAGCAGCGCGGACATGCGCGCGACGTTGCGGTTGTCCTCGCCTGCCTGGTTCGCGCAGCCGTAGATCACATCGTCGATCGCGGCCCAGTCGACGTCGCGGTTGCGCTCGACCAGCGCCTTGAGCGGCACCGCGCCGAGATCGTCGGCGCGCACGCCGGACAGCGCACCGCCGTAACGCCCGATCGGGGTGCGGATCGCATCACACAGAAAAGCTTCAGTCATCGAATGTCTCCAGGAATCCAGGAAATGGAACGGGCACCCCCGTTGCATTGCCCGCCGGGATGCGCTTTAATGTTCTATATACGAACATAAGATCGTGTATCGAACGTTCGATGCATCATAGGGAGCGCGGGGACGACCTGTCAAGCGCCGGCGGCGGCCGCGTGGTTGGCGTGTCAGGCCCCATGCGCTATCTTCTCGGCTGCACGATATTCCGACAGGTCATGACTACCGAAGACATCCAGGCCAAACCGGGCGACTCCTACGTCCAGTCGTTCGCGCGCGGGCTCGCGGTGATCCGCGCGTTCGACGCGAGCCGTCCCGAGCAGACCCTCACCGAGGTGGCGTCAGCCACCGGCCTCACGCGCGCGGGCGCGCGCCGGATTCTCCTCACGCTGCAGACGCTCGGCTACGTCGAGGCGGACGGCCGGCTGTTCCGGCTCACGCCACAGATTCTCGAGCTCGGCTTCGCGTACCTGACGTCGATGCCGTTCTGGAATCTCGCGGAACCGGTGATGGAGCAGCTGTCCGCGCAAATCCACGAAAGCTGCTCGGCCGCGGTGCTCGACCGCACCGAGATCGTCTACGTGCTGCGCGTGCCGACGCACAAGATCATGACGATCAACCTGTCGATCGGCAGCCGGCTGCCCGCGTACTGCACGTCGATGGGCCGCGTGCTGCTGTCCGCGCTCGACGATGCGGCGCTCGACGCGACGCTCGCGCAAAGCGGCATCCGCGCGCACACGCAGCGCACGATCACGGATCTCGGCGAACTAAAGGCGACGATCGCGCAGGTGCGCCAGCAGGGCTGGGCCGTGGTCGACCAGGAACTCGAAGTGGGGCTGATGTCGATCTCCGCGCCGATCCGCAACCGGCGCGGGCAGATCATCGCGGCGATGAACGTGAGCGGCAATGCGCAGCGGCATACCGCGAAGCAGATGGTGAAGGAGTTTCTCGGGCCGCTGCAGCAGGCGGCGCAGACGGTGTCGGAGCTGGTGGCGCGGCGGGGGTGAGGCGGAGGGCAGCCCCGCGCGACGTGCCGCCCGTGCGGTCATGCCTGCGTGCGGTCCGCTCCGTTGCCGTTGCGAAATGCAATGGCAGCCGGATTGCAGAAAGAGAAGCGCGCGACCAGCGGCGCAAAGCGCGCCATGCGCACAACGATGTCGCGACTGTCGTGAGATTTGCCTAGTACCGCGAGCGCGGTCAGGAATTCGAATCCGCCGGGCTGTCGATCGAAGCCGACCGCCGTCAAGCCGTCGATCAACGCCGCCACGCCGCCCCCCGCGGCCACAACCGAGGACTGCACGCTTGCATAAGTCGCGAACGTCCTCGCATTGCCGGTCACGAGCGCCAGCGGCAGCAGCACGGCCTTGTAGTCGGGGCATTGGCCGTCCGCGGGCGCTGCCGGCTGTCGATCGGCGCTGCGAGGCTTCAGCGTCGCCTTGATCAGTCGATAGACGTTTACGAACCGCTTCAGGCGCCGGGGCGTCTGTCCCGCGACGACCGCGATCTCCTTCATGTATTCGGTTTCGTTCTCGTCGAACTTGACCCGTTTATCGGCGTGATCGTCGTCGAGCTGGGGCTCGGGGGGCCGCTCGTCACGGCCAATCGGCGATGTGTTTTCGTCAGCGGTCGATTCCGGTCCAGTCGGTGACCCGGATGCCTCCCCGAGCTGCGCCGGCCCAGGCGCGGGCGAGGGTTGCGCCGGTTCGGCAGTCTCATGCGTGGCAGACGCGCGATCGCTCTCCGTGTACAAATCCAACAGCGACTTGCTCGTCTTGTCGTCGACCGGGCGAACCCAATACGGAATCTGGAAGATCTTCTCGATATAGTCGTCCGGGTCCGCGACCGGCACGCTCAGGCCGCGATCTTGTCCGTCGCTGCCCCCGTCCGACAGCTGGTTCTTGTAGTAGGCACGCAATGCGCTCGATACCCAGCGGTAGTCGACCGCCACGACCACAACGAACAGATCGAACGCCAGCAGCAGCTGCACCGCCTGCAACACTTCAGCGACCTTGTCAGGCTTGCAGCGGTCGAGATCGTCGATGTAGAGAATGATCCGCCCAATGTACTTCAGGTCCGCGGCAGGACGGCTCTGGCCGAACTCGATCCCCTCGCGCGCCAGGGCCGGCGCGTATCGCTGCCGCGTCATCGCCTCGTAGTGATCGAGCTTGACCGTCTGCGCCGCCGAGCTGCACATAATCTGGCTGAGCTGGTCCAGATCCTTGCGAATCGTCGCGACGAGCCCCAGGTGCCGCTCATACACCTGCCCGCCGGCCCGCTCGCGAATGAACTCGTTCAGACGGACACGGGGCGACGTGCGCTCGAATTCCTGCTTCGCGACGGCAAGCGACGCCTCAGCCTCGGCCAGCGCCTTCTCTGCGACGTCGAGCTTCTCCTTGCCCGCGGTATGGGCGGCGGAGGCTTCAGCACGGATATGCTTTGCGATGCGGGCGACGCGGCCGAGCGCTTTCGACGTCTTCGTCGCGAACACCTTGATCGTTGCGGCAAAGGTCATGGCGGACGCGAGACCCGCGACCGCACGCGTGATGAAATTGTCGAAGCTGCTCAGCGAGAGCACATGCCGAAGCAACCACCACGCGGACACCGCCACGCCCGCTGCGAACAAGGCCATACCTGTCGTGCGCATCGGCAGCACCCCGAATTGCTGCCAAAGCCACTTCGCAAGCAGAACGGTACGCCCTATGACCGTTTCCGTCCGGCGCACGGTCTTCAGCAGCGTTTCAGTCGACGACAGCGCATCCGACAGTCCGGATTCCGCCACGGCCGACTCCAGATCCGTCTTCTGCTTGTCCGTCAGCGATTTTGGCAACTCCTTGGCAATCGACCGAAACACCGTACGCGCCGTCAGTCCGTGGCCCCCTGTCAATCGATCGACTTCCACATGCGCTTCGTTCAGATTCGTCTGCGCGCTTTCGATCGCACGGCGGGCGCAGATGATCCTTTCGGCGCATTCGAGCTGTAGCCGCTGCGGCGTCGCAAGCTTCGCGAACACGTCGTCGGCCTTCTGCACGCCGTCCGGGCCCGTGGTTCGAAGGTATTCGTCGAGCCGAGAAAAGATGTTCTCGGCCAGGCTCGCCCACAGGTTGGCCTCCGTGTAATGCCACGCGTTGAACTTCACCTCGACCGTATCTTTCCAGTAGATTCCGTTCTTCCCTGACTGGACCTCGCTCAGCCGTTGCACATGCTGCGAGATGCGCAACATGAAGTTCGTTTTTCCCGCGCCCCACTCGCCGAAGATGCCGATCGCAAGCGGCGCCTTCGTCTCGCACGCAACCGCGATGCGCGCGAATGCCTCGGCCTCGTACTGGGTTCCAAGCGCGTCGCCGTCGCTCGCGGCCAGATCGTTCGCAAGCTCTGCGCGGCCGGAATTTCCTGGCAACTCTGGCCGCTCCGCCTCGGGAGCGGCGTTTGGCGCATGTTCGTCCGCTCGATTTTCTTCGCCGTGCTTTGCGGCATCGTCGGTTTGTTCCGCGCCGGTCGTGGTGGACGCCGATTCCTCGCTCGACTGATCCGGGCGTTCCTGGGCGAGTTCGTCGAGTACTGGCGGCGATTCCGGCACGGTCGGTTCCGTCGACGATAGTCTCGCCGCGATGCTCGATCCCAGGTCCTCGATCAATCCCGGCTCGAACGCCGCAGACGGGCCCTGGTAATTCCATTGGGCCACGTCGCCTTGATCCGCCGTGCCCTTCCTTCGCGCGCCGCGCCCGACAGGGCGCACGGCCAGCGGAAAACGTCGGTTGAGTTCGTCGACACGTGCCTGCAGAATCCGCAACGTCTCGTCAGCGACATTCGCGGGTGGCGCGATCATGATCGACACGTGTTCATGGCCGCCAAGCAGCCATTCGCCGAGCACTTCGAGCATCGCTTCAAGGCTGCGCTCGGCACTGAGCTTGCCGGCACCCATCCCCATCAGCGGCAGCCAGATGCGGCCGCCCGGCCGCCCCAACGCGAACAACGCGGCGTGCAGGTTGGTCGCAAGCAGCACGTCGGCGCCCGGACTCTCGTCCTGAACGAGTACCGTCACGACGAAGCCAAGTCGGAATCCCTTCATGTCGACGAACGCAAACCCGTGTTCGAGCGACTTGCCGTTTGGAATGACCGACGTATGCAATCCCAGTTTCTTGAGAATTTGCGTATTCGCGGCGCCGGGATAGCCGCCACTGTTCACCGGCATGAAGATGACGTCGCCTTCCGGCGGCGCGTCGATCATTAACGTCAGAGCGCCAAGCTGCGCCTGCGAGATTTGCATGACGACCTCCCCGTCAAACAGCAACGAGGCCGACGCCCCCGGCCCCGGCCATTCCGTTCTCGTCATCGCTCGGCCACACTCGAAGCCGGCCCGCGCTGTCATTTCCATCGACCGGTCTTTCGATCAACCCGGTCGATTTATCGGAAAATCATTTTTCTGAACGAATATAGGCGACCGTTATCGGAATCGCCACAACATCATTCGTCATATTTTAGCGATCCGATTATCTGGCCGGGATTGATGCGTTTCGGTTCGCGGTCACTTGATTCTCCGGTCGCTTGCCGTTCAAAGCATGCCGAAAACACTCATTGAAAATCCCGATGGCGTAACCTACCTCTAAACTCAGCTAAGTGATTTCGAGAATCGATTACACCCGAATGACATGCGCCGCTCTTCAACGACATCCTTCTCGTCGAACACACGGCATTCGGGTCCAAACAGGAATCGCGCGGCGCCACGGACAGACCACGATGCGCATGCGATAAGCGGGGAAAAACAACCATGAAGCGGCTTTTCGTGTGCTGCGACGGAACGTGGAATTCCGATCACGACGCATTCCAGGGCGTTCCCGTTCCGACCAACGTTCTTCGCTTCCATAACGCACTCGATAGCACGGGTGCCGACGGCGTCGAACAGCTCAAGTACTACCACGTGGGCGTCGGTGCGAATGCCGGCGGTATCCGCCGCATCGTGGACGGTGCGCTGGGGCTCGGACTGTCGCGCGACATTCGAATCGCATACAAATGGCTGTCCGATCACTACGCGGAAGACTCGGAAATATTCGTCGTCGGCTTTTCGCGCGGCGCGTTCACGGCCCGAAGTCTCGTCGGCATGATGCATCACTGCGGACTGCCAGAGAGCGCCGACTGGCCGCTCGTCACGCAGGCATGGAAGCTCTACCGGCGCGATCCCCGCGACGCGCGCACCGCGGACTACCAGCGAGCGTTCCGCATACAACACGGCGACGCACCGCCCATTCGTTTTCTGGGTGTGTGGGAAACCGTCGGCGCGCTCGGCATTCCAGAAAACGTGGACGTGCTGCACCTATGGCGAAACCGCTACACGTTCCACGACACGCAACTGTCGTCGAAAGTCCAGCGGGCCGTCCACGCGCTCGCCATCGACGAGCAACGCAACAATTTCTTTCCGACGCTCTGGACGGATGCCGACGGAAGCGACTCGACGCGCATCACTCAGGTCTGGTTTCCGGGCGTGCACGCCGACGTCGGCGGCGGCTACAAGGAAACGGAGCTGGCGGATGCGACGCTGCTCTGGATGATTCAGGAAGCGGAGCGCTGCAACGCCGGATTCGACCCGCAAATGCTGAAGCAGCTCGCTCATGCCGACCAGCATTCTCAACGCGCGATTCATGGCGTGCTCCACAATTCGCTCACGGCGCTATACCGGCGAATCGGCTATCGGCCGCGCTCGTTCCCCCGTCTCGCACACGCATCGCAACGAGGCTCGGAGTCGGTGTCGAGCCTGGCCACGTCGCGGCAAGCCGATCCGCCGATTTTTCAGGCGCCCTATCGCGCGAATGGCGATGCATCGAACGGCACAGAGGTCCGTATTCTGGCGAGCCAGCAGTGGAACTGGACCGGCGTGTACATGACCGAAGGCAGGACCTACCGCTTCGAGGTACACGGCGACCAGATCTGGCTCGATTGGATATATCCGTCCAGCGCAAGAGGAACGCCCGGCACGGCGATACAACGCCTGTTCAACCGCTCCAAGCGCGTGAGGCAGGCCCGGTGGTTCGAGCTGTGCGGCGCGATCACCCGCCCCAGACAGCCGACCAACGGTGGCGTGCCGCCCGAGCCTTACTACTTTTCGATTGGCACGCGTGCGGAGGTTCGCGCGCCCTGCTCGGGCTACGTCTATTGCTTTGCGAACGATGCGGCGTGGGCGTACTGGAACAACCACGGCAGCATACGGGTCACGATCACCGAGCTATGACATGGGCGAGCCACGCGGCGCACGCGTGTCTGTCAGACCGCTCCGAAACGATCACTCCGCGCCGTCCCCCGCCGTTTCCCGCAGCATCGCGACCGCCGCCAGCGACACCAGCACGCACACCGCGACATACCCCGCCGGCGCGTACTTGCTTCCCGTGGCTTGCACGAGCCACGTCGCGACGAGCTGCGACGTGCCGCCGAAGATCGTCACCGCGAGCGCATAGGCGATCGAGATCCCGGTCGCCCGCACGCGGCGCGGGAACGATTCGCACATCAGCGCGAATTCCGACGCGGACCCCATCGAGTAGAACAGCAGCATCAGCGCGGTCAACGGCATGATGACCGACAGCGACGGATGGCGGTTCATCAGCCAGAATGCCGGAAACAGCAGCGCGACGAGCACGCCGCGGCCGACGAAGATCGGCAGGCGCCGGCTGCCGATCTTGTCCGACAGCCAGCCGAACAGCGGGCACGTGACCAGCATCACGCACCCCGACGCAACGCCGACGAACATCGACAGCTTCATCGGCAGCCCGAGCGTGTGGATCGCATAGGTCGGCATGTAGAAGGTCAGGATGTAGGTCGACACCGTGCCGCCCATCACCGTGAGCGTCAGCAGCAGCACCGTGCGCGCATGCTGCGAGAACAGCTCGCGCAGCACGCCGCCGTCGATGCCGTGATGGCTGTCGCCGGGCGCATCGTCCGCGAGCCGCCGGCGCAGGAACATGCCGACCGGCGCGATCAGCACGCCGACGAAGAACGGAATCCGCCAGCCCCAGCTTTCGAGCGCGCCCTTCGCGAGCGTGTTCGACAGCAGCGCCGCGAAGCCCGAGCCCATCAGCGCGGCGCCGCCCTGCGTCGCGAGCTGCCAGCTCGCGCGGAACCCGCGCCGCGACACGCCGCCCTGCTCGAGCAGCGTCGAGGTGGCCGCGCCGAATTCGCCGCCTTGCGAGAAGCCCTGCATCAGCCGCGCGCAGACGACGAGCAGCGGCGCGGCCACGCCGATCTGCGCATACGTCGGCGCGATCGCGATCAGGCCCGTGCCGAGCGCCATCAGCATGATCGTCAGGTTCAGCGCGGCCTTGCGGCCGTGGCGATCCGCATAGACGCCGAGCACGATGCTGCCGAGCGGCCGCGTGAAGAACCCGGCCGCGAACGTCGCGACCGACAGCAGCAGCGACGTCGTCGGGTCGCTCGACGGGAAGTACAGCTTGCCGATCAGCACCGCGAAGAAGCCGTACACGGTGAAATCGAAGAACTCCAGCCAGTTGCCGATCACCGCCGCCGCGATCGCGCCGCGCCGGGTGACCGAAGGGGCAGCGGGTCGGGCGTCGGCCGCGATGGCAGCGGACGCGGCGGCAGGCAATGCGAGAGGATCATGTTGCATCGTTCAGGTCTCCGATCGAATCGGCCGGAAGCGCCGGCCGCGCGCCGCCGCGCTTACCGGCCCAGATAGCGTTCGACCAGGCGCGTCCAGAACGCCGCGCCGATCGGCAGGTTGCGATCGTTGAAGTCGTATTTCGGGTTGTGCACCATGCAGCCGTCCTCGCCCGCGCCGTTGCCCAGGCGCACGAACGAGCCCGGGCGCTGCTGCAGCATGAACGCGAAATCCTCGCTGCCCATCAGCAGGTCGGTCTGCTCGACGACATGCGCGTCGCCCACCAGCTCGCGCGCGACCTGCGCGGCGAAGTCGGTTTCCGCATCCGAATTGACGACGACCGGATAGCCTTCGATGTAGTCGACGTGCGCGGTGGCGCCGTAGCTCGCGGCCTGCGATTCGGCGAGCTCGACGATGCGGCGCTTCAGCAGCGCGCGCACGTCGGGGCTGAACGAGCGCACGCTCAGCTCGAGCCGCGCGCCGTGCGGGATCACGTTGTTCGCGGTGCCCGCGTGCATCGAGCCGACCGTGACGACCGCCGGCTGCGCGGGGTCGACATTGCGTGCGACGATCGTCTGCAGCGCCATCACGATGCTCGCCGCAACGACCACCGGATCGACGGTGAGGTGCGGCCGCGCCGCATGCCCGCCGACGCCGTCGATCGAGATGATCGCCTTGTCGCCGGCCGACATGAACGGGCCGCGCCGCGTAAGAAACACGCCGGGGGCCGCGCCCGGATGGTTGTGCATGCCGAACACCGCGTCGCACGGAAAGCGCTCGAACAGGCCGTCGTCGATCATCTTCTTCGCGCCGCTGTCGACGCCATGCTCCTCGGCCGGCTGGAAATACAGGTGCACGGTGCCGGAGAAGTTGCGGGTCTTCGCGAGATGCTGTGCGGCGCCGAGCAGCATCGTCGTGTGGCCGTCATGCCCGCATGCGTGCATCTTGCCGTGCGTCGCGCTGGCGTAAGGCAGGCCGGTCGCCTCGACGATCGGCAGCGCGTCCATGTCCGCGCGGATGCCGATGCTGCGCGCGCCGTCGCCCACCCGCAGCGTGCCGACCACGCCGGTGCGGCCGACGCCGCGCGTGACCTGCCAGCCCCATTGCGCGAGCTTGTCGGCGACGAGCGCGGCGGTCTCGACTTCCTCGTATGCGAGTTCCGGATGGTGGTGGATGTGATGGCGGATCTCGCGCAGCCCGGCGGCGGCGGGCTGCAGATCCTCGACTTCGGTGTAGCGGGTGTCGGTCATGAAGGGGCTCCGGCTCATGTTCTGGTGTGGCGTCTGCGTCGGCAGGGCGACGAAAGCGAGCCACTATATCGAGCCAAATCCCGTTCAATAAGATGCTAAATTTTTCACCGCGATAAGCAATTTTAATCAGGGTTTTCCCGGGCAAAGCGGCCCGATGCGCGCGCGCCGGCGCCCGCGCTATCGCCCGTCCCAGCGGGCCTTGGCCCGCTTCAGCGCATAGGTCGAGCCGTAGCCCAGCTCCCGCGCCAGCGCCTTCGCGGACGCGCCCGCATGGCCGTGATATTCCAGCGCCCGCGCGCGCCGCACCTCGTCGCGCAACCCGCGATAGCTGACGCCCGCGCGCTCGAATTCCCGCTGCATGCCGCGATGCGATACGCCGATCAGGCCGGCCAGTTCCTCGGATTTCAGCACGCCGCCGTACTCGTGCAGGTACTGCAATGCGCGGGTGACGATCCGGTCGGGCTTCCATGCCCGCAACTCGCGCTCCCGCTGCTCGCACAGGTTCCGCGCCACCTCGTACTCGATCTCGTGGTGGTAGAACAGCGGCGACGACAGATAGCGCCGGGGCATCACGATCGACGTGCTGGGCATGTCGAACAGCACCTCGCATCCGAGCAGCGCTTCGTACCGTTCCGGATGGCTCGGGCGCGGGAAATCGAACGTGATCCGCTTGAATTCCGGCAGCGGCTGCACGAGGTCGGACACCTCCCGCACGGAGGCCCCGATGCACATCGCCGTGTTCAGGATGCGCAGGTCCGACCGATACGCATAGCCGCCGATCGTGATCACGGCGTCATCGTCGTACTCGTGCAGCACCGACTTGAAGTACGTGATGGCCAGCAGCGGATACGCGTACGCGAGATTCAGCGCGTCACGCAAGGTCGGGCTCACGAGCATCGCGTGCCCGCGCGCGCCGTACGCGGTCACGGGAATGGCTTTCCCGATCGTGAGGCCGATCGACTCGTCCGCGGTGACGCGCAGCGCATTGGCGAGCACGATCAGCTCCTGCGCGTGCGAAACGATCAGGTCCGGTTTGGTCAGGTCCGCGGTCGTGATGCCCGAGCCATCCAGCAGCGCGTCGACCGGATGGCCGAGCTTCTCGAGCACGCGGACCGTGATGATGATGGTATGCAAGGGCGCCGGGCTTCGGCTCGCAAGATCGGCCGCCAGCGGAGTCGCACGCTGCATGGCTCAGCGCGGCAGGGCTTTCGTGAAGATCACTTGCACGCCGTACGCGTCGAGGCTGCCGCGCTGCCACCCGAGCCCCTGGTAGAAGCGATCCGCATTCGACCCGGGGTCCGTCACGAGCGTCACGGTCTGCACGCCCTGCGCCGCGAGCCAGTCGAGCGACTTCGTCAGCAACGCCGCGCCGATGCCCCGGCGATGATAGTCGGGGCGCACGAACAGCCCGCTGATCATCGGCGTTTCCGCGACGATCGGCAGGCATACGCCCGCCGCGACGCCGCGGGCTTCGTCGACGCAGATCCACCCGCCGCCCTGGTTGATCTGCTCGACGAGGAGGCTGCGGTCCAGCAAATGCACCTGATGCGGATGGATGCGGTTCTCCTTGACCGAAAACCGGATGTCGTAGAAATCGCCGATGTCCTGTTCCGTCAACGAGCGAATGGAAAGATCGTTCAGTTCGCGGCTTTTCAATTTGTCTCCACGCAAAGGCAGCAATTCATACCCCGATAATCAACAAAATCATTCACAATTCTAATATTTAAAATTAACCGCCACTGACTATATGGCAATTACACCGGAATGCACCGTGCATGGCGCATAAGGTGGTCATATTGGCGCAAAAGGTGCAAATCCGCCATCTCGGCGCATTGCGCTTCCGGTAAGCTTTCGCTTGTCAACGTATACCAAAGAAGGTCGGATGCCATGGGGGAGGCGCGCATGCGCGAACATCGGATCACGCTGTCTGCACGGCATGCCTGCTGCTGGCCCGCGGCCAGCCTGCTCATCGCCGGCATGCTCGCGCCGATTGCCGTGGTGCTGTATGTCTCCCTCTGCCGGCCGCTGGATTTCGGCGGCGTGGCGTGGGCGTCGCACTCGCTCGATGCCTACGTCGGCCTGATATTCGAACATGATTTCGACGGAAATACGGTATTTAGATCAGCCTATCCGGCCATATTTTTCCGCTCGTTTTTATTCGCAACGGCAACCACGCTCCTTTGCATCCTGACCGGATTTCCGACCGCATTATTCATCGCCACCCAGAAATCGTCCCGCCGCACGACGTTCCTGTTGCTCGTGATTGCGCCATTCGCGATCAGCCTCGTCGTGCGTTCATACGGCTGGGTCATCCTGCTCGCGGACGGCGGCCTCGTGAACCAGGGGTTGAACGCGCTGCTCGATCGGCCGGGTGCGTCGGGCATCCTGTATTCGAACGCCGCCACGATGATCGGGCTGGTGTCCATTTTCTTCCCCTTCATGGTGTTGCCGATCTACGCGACGCTTCGCGAGTTCGACTGGGAAATCGCCGAGGCGGCCGCCACGCTCGGCGCATCGCCCGCCGCCGTGCTGCGCCGGGTCGTGATGCCCGCCTGCATGCCGGGCATCCGGGCCGGCATCGCGCTGGTGTTCGTGCCCGCGCTGGGCGCATACGTCGTCCCGGACCTGCTCGGCGGCGCGAAGTCGATGATGGTCGGCAATCTCGTGCAGCTGGCGTTTACGTCCGACCGCAACTGGCCGCTGGGCGCCGCCCTTTCGGTCGCGTTGATCGGCCTCGTCGGGCTCGCCGCATGGTTCGCGCGCCGCGCGCCGCTGATCCCCGTGCGCGGCGCCGGCGGCCGCGACAGCACCGCCTCCTACCCGGGCGTCGGATGGATCGCGCTGCCGATGCTGGCGTTTCTCTATGCGCCGATCCTCGCGCTCGTCGTCACCAGCTTTTATGCGGGGCCGTCTGCGCTGGTCTGGCAGGGATTCGCGCTGGACGGCTACGCGCAGGTGCTGGCCGACGAAAACCTGGTGCGCGCCGCGTTGACGTCGTTCTGCCTCGCCGGCTTGACCGTCGCCATCGTGACCGTGGTAGCGGTGCCGGCCGCCATCGGCATCGGCGACGGCAGCGCCGGAATCGCGCCGCTGTTCGAGCAGGTGCTGAAGATTCCGCTCGTCGTCCCGGAGATCGTGCTGGCCATCGCGACGCTGCTCGGATTCGCCGCGCTGTCGATCGAGCTGGATTTCCTGACCGTGCTGTTCGCGCATGCCGTGTTCTGCCTGCCGGTCGCCTATCTGCCGATCAGGGCCAGCGTGCTGAAGATCGACCGGGATCTGCTCGACGCGGCCGCAACGCTGTCGGCCACGCCGTTCCAGACGTTCCGGTGCGTGACCTTGCCGCTCATCTGGCCGGGGATCATGACCGGCGCGATTCTGAGCTTCGTCACGTCGCTCGACGATTTCGTCACCACCTATTTCGTTGCCGGGGCCGGCGTGATCACGCTGCCGACCTACATCTACGGCGCGCTGAAGGTCGGCGTGTCGCCGAAGATCAGCGCGATCTCCACGATCGTCATCGCGGCATCCGCGCTGCTCGTGATCGCCGGCGCAGCGCTGAACCGGCGCCAGCAGCAACGCGACAGCAAGCCGGAGGCGATCGCGCCCGCGTTGATGACCACACCTGTACGACTAGCAAGGGGTATTGAGTGAAGAAACTGATTCTCGCCGCGGCCTGTTCGCTGTCCGTCGCCGCCCACGGTGCCGAACTGCATTTCGCGAACTGGCCGGACTATTTCCCGTCGTCGCTGCTGGCCAGGTTCCAGAAGGAGACGGGCATCAAGGCCACGCTCGACACCTACGACAGCGACGCCACCCTGCTGACCAAGCTCCAGGCGGGCGGCGGCAGCTACGACGTGGTGGTGGCCGGCGACTACTACGTGCCGGTGCTCGCGAACGGCGGCCTGCTGACGAAGCTCGACAAGGCGAAACTGCCGAACCTCGCCAACGTCAAGCCGGAGTACCGGCACCCGACGTTCGATCCCGGCCGCGACTACGCGATGCCGTACACCATCGTGCTCACCGGGATTTCGTACGACAGCGCGCGCGTGCCCGGCGGCAAGCTGGACGACTCGTGGAAAGCGTTCTTCGAGCCCGCTGAAGCGCTGCGCGGCCAGGTGGCCGACCTCGATGTGCAGGAAGAGCTGTACATGGCCGCGAGCTGGTATCTCGGCCAGAGCGAATGCACCGAAAGCGCCGCCGACGCGAAGCGGGTGCTCGGCGTGCTGATGAAGCAGAAGCCGTACGTCAAGGTGTACAGCAACGACGGCACGGTCGACCGGATCGCGTCCCGGCAGGTGATCGTCGAGCAGAACTGGAACGGCGCGAGCGTGCGCGCACAGAAGATCCTGCCCAGCGTCCGCTTTGCGTATCCGCGCGAAGGCGTGCGGCTGTTCATGGACAGCCTGCTGATCCCGGCCAAGGCGAAAAACGTTTCGGAAGCCTATACGTTCATCAACTGGATGATGAAGCCGGAAAACATTGCGGTGGTGTCGAACGCGCTGAAGTACGACAACGCGATCGCGGGCGCCGAGAAGTACATGGAGCCCGCGCTGCTCGCCAACCCCGCCGTCGTGACGCCCGCGGCGCTGAAAGGCCGCCTGAAGCCCTTCCAGATGTGCTCGGCGGCGGCCGTCACGCTGCGCAACAAGGTCTGGGCGAAGCTGAAGGAATGAGCGCGCCCTGCAGCATCAGTCCGTTTTCATCCGGAGATTCATCGGAGAGTCACCATGAAACATGATCACCAAGAATCCTATGGCGCGCTGAAGAACAAGCTCGGCGAAATCCTGGCGGCCATCGAAGAGGCGCGCAAGCGGGAAATCGTGTCGGTCCTGGCATCCATACGAAAGACCATGATCGAATACGGCATCACGGAACGCGACCTCTTCGGCGAGCGCAGGCGGGCCGGCGGCCGCAACGGCCGCAACGGCCGCAATGGCCGGATCGGCCGCCTCAAGCCCAAGTACCGGAATCCGGAGACGGGCGAAACCTGGGCCGGGCGCGGACGCCCGCCGCGATGGATTTCGGGCAAGCGCTACGACGCGTTCCTGATTCGTCGCGACGAATGATCCGGCCGCGGCCCGCGCCGCCTTCGGGGCGGCCGCCCGCTTGCGGAAAACCGCCCCGCGAGCGTGACGCGCCGCCCTTCGCCGTCACGCCGCCTTGAACGCTTCGGCGATACGTTGGGGCGCCTTCGGACGCGCATACAGGCGTTCGAGATACGCGCGCAATTGCGGGAACCCGTCGATCAGCTTCAGTTCGTTGGCCCAGTCGACCAGATAGGCCGTCACGCAGTCGGCAATCGTCAGCGTATCGCCGACGATGAACCGGCGCCCTTCGAGATGGGTGTCGAGGATCACGGCCATCGCGATGAAATCGTCCCGCGCCAGCGCGATATCGGCCGGCAGGCGCTTCTCCGGCGGATAGAGCATCGTGTGCCGCGTGATCCTCCATAGCGGCTGCTCGAGCTCGGTGACCGCGAACATCACCCAGCGGTAGACCTGCGCGCGCTCGGCCAGGTCGACCGGCAACAGCGCCTTCTCCGGGTACTTGTCTGCGAGATACAGCACGATCGCGGCCGACTCGGGAATCACGAGGTCGCCGTCCACCAGCACGGGCACCTTGCCCGCGGGGTTGAGGCGCAGGAATTCGGGCCGTTTGTGCTCGCCCTGAAGCAGGTTGACCGAGACGAACTCGAAATCCGCGTCGAGCTCCTTGAGCCCCCATAGCGCGCGCTGCGTGCGCGTTCCGGCGAATCCATACAGTTTCATGGTGCATCTCCCATGGGTCGACCGCTCACGCGCCGGGAATCGGCAGCACCGGCATCACGTCGATCGACTCGCCCGGGAAGATCGTGAAATGCGGGTGGTTGTCGAACAGCCGGGCCGCGTCCTCGTGCGACGCCGCGCGCACGACCGTGAAGGCCGTCAGCGCGTTGGCCGTATCGGCGATGCCCTGCTCGCCGATCGTCTTGGTCTTGCCGAGCGGCCCGCCGATCTCGAGGATCGACGCCTGATGCCTGTCGACCCACGCCTTCCATGCCGCGATGCCTTCCCGCTCCCGCGCATGCCGCTCCTGGTCCGTCAGCGCGAGCCACGCCTTCATGCGCGGGCTGTCCTTGCTGCCGAGGAAAACGGCGAGAAACACCTGTTGATCGCTCATGACCCCTCCGTCCGGTGAAGGGCGCAACGGGACGTCGCGCCCTGCCCTTGACAAGATAGGTTGATATCAACACAATTGCAACATGTCACGAACAGAAAAGCTCCCTTTCGAATCGACGCTGATGGTGCGCGATTGCTGCCTGTGCCTGCACATGCAGCGGGCGGCGCGCAATCTCGCGCGCGTGTTCGACGACGCGCTGCGCCCGCTGGATCTGACGAACGGGCAGTTTTCGCTGCTGATGTCGCTGAACCGCCCCCACCCGCCGGCGATGAAGGACGTATCGTCGCTGCTGGCGATGGACCGCACCACGCTGACCGCCGCGCTCAAGCCGCTCGAACGGCGCGACCTGGTCGCCATCACGCAGGACCCCGACGACAAACGCAGCCGCCTGCTCAGCCTGACGCCGGCCGGCCATCGCCTGTTGGCCAAGGCGTTCCCGGTGTGGCAGCAAGCGCACGCCGAGATCGAGAAGCCGTTTTCCGCGGGGGAGGTCAACCGGCTGCGCGACCAGTTGCGCGCGCTTTCGTAACGCTTGTGACGCAACAGGCAGCATGGCGACGCCGATGCTACGATCGGGCTTTACGTCGCGGAGCCGCCATGCACGCACTGGGCATCATCCTGGAATCGTCGAGCCGGACGTCCGGCAATCGGCCGCCGTTCATCCCGTCGTTCGGTTTCCATGAGTGCCATCAATCGCGGCCGATCGACGCACCGCCGGGCCGCATCATCGACACCGTCACGTCGCTGGACATGCGCACCGACCCGATCGTCAACGCGCTGCTGACCGTGCGCGAGTTCCCGTCGGCCGTGATCGGCGCGCTGGGCAACGAAGCCGCACACCGCGAACGCAAGCCCTTCGGCCTGGACACGTTCACGCCGCTGCAGCGCGACGACCGCTCGCTGTCGCTCGGCCTCGTCGGCCGCTTCTGGCGCCCGGATCTCGACGTGCGGGCCATCGCCGATGCCGACGCCTTCGTGCGCCACGCCGACCCGCGCGATGCGAAGCTCGTGCTGCGCTTCCAGGTGGTCGACTGCGGCCACGGCGCACATGCGCTGCGCACCGAAACCTTCGTGCATTGCCCGACGGCACGCACGCGGCGCCTGTTCATGCCGTACTGGCTCGCGATCCGGCTGGCGAGCGGCTGGATCCGCCGCCGCACGCTGACGGCCGTGGAAACGGCGCTCGCGTGACGGGCGGGCGCCACGCGAGACGGTGCCACGCCACCCCGCATCAGAACGGCTTGATCACGACCAGCCCGACGACGATCCCCGTCGCGACGACGACAACGCCGCCGGCCTGCCCGAGCCATGGTTTCGGCACGACGACGAGATCGTCGCGCGCCATGCGCCGCAGCGTGCCGGCCAGGATGCCGTGCAACGCCGACAGCGCGGTCACGACGACGAGCTTCGCCGTCAGCCATGCATCGCCGAACCAGTGCCCGTGCAGTGCGATGGCGATGCCGGTGATCCAGACGAGCGCGAGCGCCGGCGCCGTCACGGCGCGATCCCAGCGCCGCACCGCGCGATGAACCGTGAGATTGGCGATGCGCACGCACACGGACAGCGTCAGCAGCCCGCCGGCGAACGTGATGACGGCCAGCACATGCGCGGCCTTGAGCAGCAGGTAGCTCATTGCGCGTCCCGCCTGCGCGCGATCCACCCGGCGCTCGCCAGCCCCGCGAACGGCACGAGCGCCGACAGCACGAGCCGCGCGACCTCCGCCCTGCTCCACAGCCCGCTCGACGCCGTGCCGACCACCGCCCACACGTACATCACGAAAGCGATGCCGTGAATCGGGCCCATGATCGACACCACCACCGGATAGCCGGCCAGGTGCTTGAGCGGCACGGCGACGCACACCAGCGCGACGAGCGTGGCCGCCTCCAGCAACGACAGGTACTGCAGTTTCCGCAGCGCATTGCGGTCGTCTTCTTTCATTGAATACCTCCATGTGGGTGCCGCCATTGTCGCGTGTGGAACGGGCGCGAGCCATTGGCTAAAATGCCATCTTCCAACGAATTCCGGCCACGGCCTCGAAGCCCATGCACACGCTCGCCGTTCTCGCATTGCCCGACGTCGTCCCGTTCGATCTTGGCGTCGCATGCGACACCTTCGCGCGCGTGCGCGCGCCCGACGCGGCGGGCGGGTACCGCGTGCGGGTCTGCAGCGAGCAGCCGCGCGTCGCGGGCGACCTGTTCGAACTGCGGCCCGCGTTCCGCCTCGACGCGCTGGACGATGCCGATACGATCGTCGTCCCCGGCACGTCCACGCCGCTGGCGCCCACGTCGCGCCGCGTGCTCGCGGCGCTGCGCGCGGCGGCCGGACGCGGCTGCCGGATCGCGTCGATCTGCAGCGGCGCGTTCGTGCTCGCGGAGGCGGGGCTGCTCGACGGTTTGCGCGCCACGACGCACTGGCTCGCGGCCGCGGAACTCGCGCGCCGCTATCCGGGCGTGTCGGTCGACCCGAACGTGCTGTTCGTCGACAACGGCCGGGTGCTGACGTCGGCCGGTGCGGCGGCGGGCCTCGATCTGTGCCTGCACATGATCCAGGCCGACTACGGCGCGGCGGTCGCCGCCGACGCCGCCCGCTGCGCGGTGGCGCCGCGCGTGCGCGAGGGCGGGCAGGCGCAGTTCATCGCCCCCGAATGGCCATCCGGCAGGCCGGCCGGCGCCGACGGGCTGCAAGACCTGATGGACTGGCTGCACGCGAACCTGCACCGGCCGCTCACGCTCGAAGCAATGGCGCGCCAGGCGTCGATGAGCGTGCGCACGCTGACGCGACGCTTTCACGAGCAAACCGGCACGTCGCCATGGCAATGGCTTCAGACCGCGCGCGTCCGGCATGCGCAGCAACTGCTGGAAATCACGGAACGGTCGATCGAACATGTCGCGACGGAGGCCGGCTTCGGCTCGGTCACCGCCTTCCGCGAGCGTTTCGCGCGCATCGTCGGCACCTCGCCGCAGCAGTACCGGCAGGCGTTCCGGGGCAAGTCCGGCGCGTAGCACGCGATGGCCATCCCGCTTGCGCACGCGCGCCACCGCGACACCTTCCCGCCCGATGCCGCACCCGGGCATTCACGCGTTTCCGGACCCGACTCATGACCCGCATCCGCAGCCCCCTGAACATCGCGCAGCTCCAGGCCTTCGTGTCGGCCGCGCACCACCGGAGCCTGCGCGCCGCCGCGCGCGAGCTCGGCGTCACGCAGCCTGCGATCACGCACACGATCCGCGAGCTGGAAACGGCGCTCAGCGCGGAGCTGCTGGTGCGCAGCGTGCGCGGCGTCGAGCTGACCGCCTGCGGCCACGCGCTGCTGCCGCGCGCCGAGCAGCTGCTCGGCGACATGCGCCGCACCGTCGAGGCGGTCGAGCAGGTGAAGGGCGAAATGTCGGGGCGCGTCGCGCTCGGCACGATGCCGTCGATCGCGCTGACGGCGCTGCCGCACGCGGTGACGGCGTTCCGCCGGACGATGCCCGACGTGAGCCTGCATCTGGAAGAGGTGACCGTGCCGGACGCGCTCGCGCAACTGCGCAACGGCACGCTCGACATCGCCGCGATGCACCATGTCCCGACGCTCGACCGCGAATTCACGCAGCGGCCGCTGTTCTCGACCGAATTCGCCGTCGTGATGCGCGACGGCCACCCGCTCGCGCACGCGCGCCGGCTGGAGGAGCTGCTCGATGCCGAATGGATCGTCACGGTCGGCGCCGACCAGTTTCCGCACAGCGTGATGCTGACGATGTTCGACGCGCGCGGCCTGCCGCGGCCGAAGCGCCTGCTGCGCTCGCCGATGTCGTTCGCGGTGACGCTCGGGCTCGTCGCGCGCTCGGACGTGATCGGCTGCTTCACGCGCCCGCTCGCGGCGATGGTCGCGCCGCTCGGCATCCGCACCGCCGAGCTCGACGAAACCCTGCCGCGCTTCGACCTGTCGATCATCGCGCGGCGCGACCTGCTGCCGACGCCCGCCGTCAGCGAGTTCGTCGCGTGCCTGCAGCGGGCGGTCAACGAAACGCTCGGCTGAATCGTTCCTGTCATTGAAACGGTTGCGCGGGCATTGCCGCGCCGCCGTCCGGCCCGTCCGGCGGCTATCGGGGCATGTCCTAGGCGCACCGGCGGTATTTTGTCTTGATAATCTCCGCACGTCGTGCGCCCCTATCGGGCGGGCGAAACGGACTGTCCGACGCGAAGCCGCGCCGGGCCGAACGCTTACGGCGCGGCACAACCGCGCACCCATCGAACAAAACGAGGAGTCACCGAGTGAAAAAAATTCTTGCGGCTGTGACGGTTGCCCTGCTCGCCGTATCGGCCGGCAGCGCGTACGCGAAGGACTGGACCACCGTGCGTTTCGGCGTCGACGCAAGCTACCCGCCTTTCGAATCGAAAGGCCCGGACGGCAAGGTCATCGGCTTCGACGTGGATCTCGGCAACGAAATCTGCGCGCGCATGAAGGCGAAGTGCGTGTGGATCGAGAATGACTTCGACGGCATGATTCCGGCGCTGAAGGCGCGCAAGTTCGACGGCGTGCTGTCGTCGATGTCGATGACGCCGGCGCGTGAAGAGCAGATCGCGTTCTCGGCGAAGCTGTTCAACACGCCGACGCGCCTCGTCGCGAAGAAGGGCGCAAGCCTGATGCCGACCGACGCGGCCGTGAAGGGCAAGCGCATCGGCGTCGAGCAGGGCACGATCCAGGAAACCTACGCGAAGGTTCACTGGGCACCGGCCGGCGCGACCGTCGTGCCGTACCAGAACCAGGACCAGGTCTATGCGGACCTGATCGCGGGCCGTCTCGACGGCGCGCTGCAGGACGCCGTGCAGGCCGACATCGGCTTCCTGAAGACGCCGCGCGGCGCGGGCTTCCAGTTCGCGGGCGGCGACATCGACGATCCGAAGACGCTCGGCAACGGCGCGGGCATCGGCCTGCGCAAGGAAGACGGCGACCTGAAGGCGAAGATCGACAAGGCGATCGGCGATATGCGCAAGGACGGCACGTACGACAAGATCGCGAAGAAGTACTTCGACTTCGACGTCTACGGCAAGTAAGCCGCGCGCGGTTTCCGCGCACGCAGACGGGCTCCGCGAGGAGCCCGTTTTTTTATGCGCGCGCGCCGCGGGATGTGTTTTTTTCCGCGCCAAGCGGATGATTCGAAAGGGAAAAACCGTCGATCCGGCACCGGTTTGATGGGTTCGTGACAGGCAACGTACAATCGATCTTCCACGCACACCGGATCACTCGCGGCTGCGCCGCACTCTCTCATCATGCAAACGCAGACCCATCCGCTGATTTCCCCCGCCGTCGGCACCGAGCGCCAGATCACGAGCTTCCACTACGGCCCGCGCGGCGGCCAGAAGATCTACATCCAGTCGTCGCTGCACGCCGACGAGCTGCCCGGCATGCTGGTCGCCACGCTGCTGCGCCGCAAGATCGCCGCGCTCGAGAGCGCCGGCAAGCTGCGCGGCGAAATCGTGATCGTGCCGGTGCCGAACCCGATCGGCCTCGCGCAGCACGTGTTCGGCGATCACCTCGGCCGCTTCGAGCTCGGCTCGATGCAGAACTTCAACCGCAATTTCTACGATCTCGCGGCACTCGTGCTGCCGCGCGTCGAATCGCGCCTGACGGGCGACGCGCAGCGCAACGTCGCGGTCGTGCGCGCCGCGATGCGCGAAGCGCTCGACGAGCAGGCGCCGCGCACCGAGCTCGAATCGCAGCGCCTCGCGCTGCAGAAGCTCTCGCACGACGCCGACATCGTGCTCGACCTGCATTGCGACAACGACGCGGTGATGCACCTGTATACGAACCCCGATCTGTGGCAGGACGTCGAGCCGCTCGCGCGCTATCTCGATTCGCAGGCGTCGCTGCTCGCGCTGAACTCGGTCGGCAACCCGTTCGACGAGATCCACAGCTTCTGCTGGTCGGACCTGCGCGCGCGCTTCGGCGACCGCTTCCCGATTCCGAACGGCGCGATCTCGGTCACCGTCGAGCTGCGCAGCGAGCGCGACGTGTCGTACGAATTCGCGGAAAAGGACGCGCAGGCGATCGTCGAATACCTGACCGGTCGCGGCGTGATCGATGGCACGCCCGCGCCACTGCCGCCGCTCGCGTATCCGGCGACGCCGCTCGCGGGCACCGATCCGCTCGTCGCGCCGGTGTCGGGCGTGATCGTGTTCCGCACGCCGGTCGGCGCGTGGATCGAGGCGGGGCAGGAAGTGGCCGACATCGTCGATCCGCTGACCGATCGCGTCATCACGCTGAAGAGCAGCGTGTCGGGCGTGCTGTACGCGCGCCAGGTCGTGCGCTTCGCGACGGCCGGCATGGAGGTCGCGCGCATCGCCGGCGCGACGCCGATCCGCACCGGCTCGCTGCTGTCGGCCTGAACCGCGGCGCGGGCTTTCAATAAAAAACATCGCCCGCTTGCGCGGGCGATGTTGTTTTCGAGGGAAAGCGCCCCGTCAGAACGCCGGTATGATCGCGCCGCCGAACTTCGCGTCGATGAACTTGCGCACGTCGTTCGATTCGTATGCCGCAACGAGCTTCTTCACCCACGGCTTGTCCTTGTCCTGCGCGCGCACCGCGATCAGGTTCGCATACGGCCCCTTCAGGTCCTCGACCGCGATGGCATCCTTCTTCGGCGTCAGCCCCGCCTTCACCGCGTAGTCGGTGTTGATCGACGCGGCGTCGAGGTCCGGCAGCGCGCGCGGCAGCTGCGCCGCATCGAGCTCGACGAGCTTGATCTTCTTCGGGTTCTCGGCGACGTCGAGCGGCGTCGCGTTCACGCCGTTCGTGCCGGCGCCCGGCTTCAGCTTGATCACGCCGTATTTTTGCAGCAGCAGCAGCGCGCGGTTGCCATTCGACGGATCGTTCTGGATGCCGACCTTCGCGCCCACCGGCAAGTCCTTGAGCGACTTGAGCTTTCTCGAATAGAAGCCCATCGGCATCGTGTAGGTCAGGCCGGCGTTGACGATCTTGTAGCCGCGCTGCTTGATCTGGCTGTCGAGGAACGGCTGGTGCTGGAACCCGTTCGCGTCGAGATCGCCGGCGTCGAGCGCGGCGTTCGGCTGCACGTAGTCGTTGAATTCGATGACCTTGAGCGCGAGGCCGTCGCGCGCGGCCACCTTCGTCACTTCGGCCCAGATATCGGCATCCGGGCCGCTCATCGTGCCGACCTTCAGTGTCTGCGGTTCCGCGTGCGCGCCGGGCGCCGCGAGCATCAGGGCCGCGCCGAGCGCGGCAAGGCCGGTCAACCAGTTCGAGCGTCGCATGGGGGTGTCCTCTGTCCCGTGTCGTTGTATGAGCGCGCATCGTCGCATGGGGCCGGATCGCCTCCAACCAAGCTTATTTCATGACCATATTCCCGCGCCGGATCAAACGTCAGGCGAAATCGGCATAACCGCCGCGACTGAAACCGGGCAGGATTTAGTGTCGCATCGACGCCACACTCATTCAATATGACAAGAGCTGTCACATTCATTACGTGACGTGCCCTTAAAGTCGCGGCTGGTCCGTAACAGCGCCGTCAGAGCGCCGGAACCGCAACTGGACACGCCATTTACTCGCTCGGAGAATCCTTTGAACAAGAAACTGTTGACCGCCGCCATCCTCGCAGCAACGGCCAGCGCGGCACACGCACAAAGCAGCGTCACGCTGTATGGCCTTATCGACGCTGGTATCAGCTACGTGAACCACTCGAAGTCGGGTAGCGGCAGCGACAAGCTGTTCAAGTACGACGACGGCGTTGCGCAAGGCAGCCGTTGGGGCCTGCGCGGCACCGAAGACCTCGGTGGCGGCCTGAAGGCGATCTTCGTGCTCGAAAACGGCTTCAACAGCGGCACCGGCGCACTCGGCCAGGGCGGCGCGATGTTCGGCCGTCAGGCCTATGTCGGCCTGAGCACGGCCCAGTACGGCACGGTGACGTTCGGCCGTCAGTACTCGTTCTCGACCGACATCCTCGGCGCGAACTACTCGACGGGCGGCAACACGGTCGCGGGCAACTACGCCTACCACGTGAACGACGTCGACCAGCTCACGTCGAGCCGCATCAACAACGCGGTGAAGTTCCAGAGCGCGAACTACGCCGGCTTCACGTTCGGCGCGTTGTACGGCTTCTCGAACACGACGAACTTCGCCGGCGCACCGGCAGCAGGCGGCACGGCCGGTTCGTCGCGTGCATACAGCTTCGGCCTGAACTACGCGAACGGCCCGTTCTCGGTCGGCGCCGCCTACACGGACATCCGCTTCCCGAGCCAGTCGATCGCACCGAACGGCTCGTCCAACTTCAACCTGAACCTTGCGAACGTCCAGACGGGCAACGTCCGCGACCTGCGCACGTATGGCGTGGGCGGCCGCTACGTCTGGGGCCCGGCGACGGTATGGGCACTGTGGACGCGCACGCAGTTCTCGACGGTCTCGGGCACGGGCGGCACGTTCTACAACGCGTATGAAACCGGCGTGAAGTACGCGATCACGCCGGCCCTGTCGGCAGCGGCGGGCTACACGTACACGAACGCGACGCAAAGCGGCAACTCGGCTCACTGGAACCAGGGCGACCTCGCGCTCGACTACGCACTCAGCAAGCGTACGGACGTGTATGGCCTCGTGATCTACCAGCGCGCGTCGGGCAACGGCGTCCAGGCACAGATCGGTTCGAGCACGAGCTACTTCAACACGTCGGGCAACGGTTCGTCGAACCAGCTCGCCGCTCGCGTCGGTATCCGTCACAAGTTCTAAAGCGTTCGCTTAACACGCGGATCACCACGGCAAAAGCGCCCCGCTCTCCAGCGGGGCGTTTTTTTATGGGCTTTTAAGTTTCGCTTAATTCTGGGTTGAGAGGATGCTCTCACCCCCCCTGTTGGCCGCCTGAGCATCGGCGGCTTTTTTTTTACACCGGCAACACGGCCGGCCACCACGAGACAGGATCGGAGGCTACGATGATCGAAGATACCGTTTTCAGCCATCTGCATGCGATTCTGACGCGCGAGCACTCGCTGCCCGTCCAGAGCTGCCGCGTGTCGGTCGAGATGCAGCGCCCGTGGGGGCGCCCGTACCGGCTCGTCGAATGGACGATGCATCTCGACGCGCCTGCGCGGCGCCAGATCGTGCCCGCCGAGTGCACCGACGCGGAAATCGCCGAGCTGGTCGCGTCGCACGTGCCGGGCCGCCTGTACGGCGACGGCCGGCTGCAATTCTGACGCCCGGCCGGCCCGTGCGGCACTCCGTCCCGTGCATGGCGGCAACGAAGTCTGCTACGCTGCGCGTTTTCGTCCATGCCACACACGATGGAAAACGCATTCAACGAACGCGGCGTGATGGTCACGCGCAACGGCCTGTCGGCCGCCGGGCAAGTCTTCCCGCTGCGTGACATTCGCCACGTCGATGTCGTCAGGATCCCCAAAAACAAACTCGTCCCGTCGCTCATCTCGCTGATCGGCGCCGTGTCGGCTGCCGCGGGCGGCCTTTACGGGTCGAGCGCCGCGCTCGTCGTCGGCGTGATGCTGGCGGTCGTCGGCTACCTCGCATGGCTGACGCAGGACGTGACCTACCGGCTCATCGTCGACATGCCCGACGGCAAGCGCGAGGCGCTGTCGAGCGTCGACGTCGAATTCGTCGAACGGGTCGCGCAGGTCGTGCGCAGCGCGCAGGCGCCCACCGCCGCGAGCTGACCGCCTTCGGTTCTTTCCGTGTCCCGGCGCGCATGCTTTTCCGCAGCGCCGGCGACCGCCTAGTATGGAAAGACCGGCGCCCGGCGCCGCATCGACCGAGGAGGTCGGCATGAACGTCCAATCGCTGTCCGGCATGCTCCGCGCGCAGGAATTGCTGATCGTCTCGATGATTCGCGCGCTTCCCCTCGACGAACGCCGCGCGCTCGCCGAGATCTTCGCCGAGCAGATCGCGTTCGCCGAAGAAGCCCATCTCGAAGCCCGCGGCGACCGCGACACGCACGACGCGTTCATCGCGCACGCGCGCAGCCTGCTGATCCGCGTCGAATCGCTGTCGTAGCACGGCGTCGCTGCCGGCGGCGCGTGCGGGCCGCGGTATCGCACGCCTGACCGGCCCGGCATGGCCGATGCGCCGGGCCGTCGATCGCGCGGGCGGTGCACGCCACGATCGCCGGTCGCGCCCATGCAACCGTTCGCCTCACCCCGCTTCCCGCCGAAGCGCGCCGCCGCCATTGCGCGCGGTCCCGCCTGCTTGCCGAATCTTGTATTGATAATAATTCTCATTTACACTTCAGCAAGCTTCATCACATTCCTTTCATCAACCAGCCGTCCGCCGCATCGCGCGGACGGGCCAGCCAGGTGAACGCGTCACCCAGCCAGCCTTCGGGCTTGTTTCATCACCGGGAGACCACCTGTGCATTGCTCTACGTTGGCGCGGCGGCCGATTTGCGCCGCGCTGTTCGGCGCCGTCGGCCTGTCCGTCGCGCCGGCTTTCGCCGATTCCTTGCCGCAAGGCGCCACGCCGCCCCCTGCCGCCATCCTCGCCGCGTCGACGCGCGGCAATCCCGCGCTGCTCGACCCCGTCACCGTCACGGCCACCCGAACCGCAACCGCGGCGAGCCGCACGGCCGCATCCGTGTCGGTGATCACCGACGAGGACCTCGAGGAACAGCAGGCCACGAACATCAAGGATGCGCTGCGCTACGAGCCGGGCGTTACCGTGCGCCACACCGCGTACCGGCCCGGCAGCGCCGCGCTCGGCGGCGGCCGCGACGGCGATTCGAGCATCAACATCCGCGGCCTCGAAGGCAATCGCGTGCTGCTGATGGAAGACGGCATCCGCCTGCCGAGCGCGTTCTCGTTCGGCCCGCTCGAAGCGGGCCGCGGCGACTACGCGGATCTCGACACGCTGAAGCGCATCGAAATCCTGCGCGGGCCGGCGTCGGCGCTGTACGGCAGCGACGGCCTCACCGGCGCGGTGAACTTCATTACGAAGGATCCGCAAGACCTGCTGTCGATCTATCGGAAACCTTACTATTTCTCGTTCCGGCCGAGCTACGACTCGACCGACCGCAGCATCGGCGCGACGGTGTCGGCCGCGGCCGGCAACGATCGCGTGCAGGGCATGATCATCGCCGACGGCCGGCGCGGCCACGAGATCGACACGCGCGGCGGCAACAACACCGCGAGCACGCTGCGCACGACGTCGAATCCTCAGGATGTCTACTCGGAATCGCTGCTCGGCAAGCTGGTGCTGACGCCCACCTCGCGCGACACGATCAAGCTCACCGCTGAAACCGTGCAGCGGCGCATCAACACGAACGTGCTGTCCGCGATCACCCCGCCGGCAACGCTCGGCCTCACGACGCAGGACCGCCTCGAACGCAACCGCTTCAGCGTCGACTACGACTTTCGCGACGACACGCTCCGCTGGTTCCAGAACGCGCACGCGCAGTTCTACTACCAGGAAGCCACGCAGGACCAGTTCGCGTTCGAGACGCGCGGCGGCACACTGCGCTCGCGCTCGCGCAACAACCGCTACGCAGAGCGCACGTTCGGCGGCTCCGCATTCGCGGAAAGCGCGTTCTCGACCGGCCCGTTCGCGCACAAGCTGTTGTATGGCATCGACGGCAGCCTGTCGCGCGTGAAAAACTTCCGCGACGGCACGGTGCCGGGCGTCGGCGAGGCGTTCCCGAACAAGGCGTTCCCGGACACCGACTACACGCTGCTCGGCGCGTTCGTGCAGGACCAGATCGGCTACGGGCGGCTGCTCGTCACGCCGGGGCTGCGCTTCGACGCGTACCGGCTAAGCCCGAGCGCGAACGATCCGCTGTTCACCGGCAAGGCCGTGTCGTCGAGCGCGCGCGAACTGTCGCCGCGCGTCGCGGTGCTGTACGAGATCACGCCCGCGCTGATTCCGTACGTGCAGTACGCACACGGCTTCCGCACGCCGACGCCGGACCAGGTCAACAGCAGCTTCTCGAACCCGGTGTTCGGCTATACGTCGATCGGCAATCCGGGCCTGAAGCCCGAGACGAGCGACACGTTCGAGGCGGGCCTGCGCGGCAAGGCGGGCACCGGCTACGGCGTCGTGCGCTACAGCGCCGCCGCGTTCACGGGCCACTACCGCAACTTCATCTCGCGCACCACGATCGCCGGCAGCGGCCGGCCGAACGATCCGTTCGTGTTCCAGTACGTGAACTTCGCCGACGCCCGCATCCACGGCCTCGAGGGCCGCGCGGAATGGATCATGCCGAACGGCATCACGCTGAAGACCGCGCTGGCCTTCACGAAGGGCTCGACGCAGAACAACGGCGCGGCCAGCCAGCCGCTCGACACGGTCAACCCGTTCTCGGCCGTGTTCGGCGTGCGCTACGAGCCGGGCGAGCGTTGGTTCGTGCAGACCGACCTGCTGTTCCAGGCCGCGAAGCGCGACAAGGACATCCCGGCCGGCGCGTGCTCGCAGGCGAACAAGCCCTGCTTCGCGCCGCCGTCGTCGTTCGTCGTCGACGTGCGCGGCGGCTACCGCTTCAACAAGCACGTGAGCGCCACGATCGGCATTCGCAACCTGTTCGACCGCAAGTACTGGAACTGGTCGGACGTGCGCGGCATCGCCGCCGATTCGCAGGTGCTCGACGCGTATTCCGCCCCCGGGCGCACCGTCGCCGTCAGCATGAAGGTCGATTTCTGATGCGCGCCGCCTGTCTGCCCTCCCCATCCGTCACTAGAAAGGAGTCCGACATGATGCAATCCCCCCTTCCCGCTCAACCGGCCCCGCACACGCGTTCGGCCGCCGCGCTGCGCGACGCGTTCGTCAAGCTCAAGCGCGAGCGCCAGCTGCGCAACCGCGACGCCGCGCAGGCGCTCGGCGTCAGCGAAGGCGAGGCGCTCGCCGCGTTCGTCGGCGAGCACGTCGTGCGGCTCGACGCGCGCTTCCCGGCGATGTTCGAGGAAATGCCGCGGCTCGGCCGCGTGATGGCGCTCACGCGCAACGAAGCGGCCGTCCACGAGAAAGACGGCGAGTATGCGCAGATGAGCCACGACGGGCCGGTCGGCCTCGCGCTCGGCGACATCGACCTGCGCATCTTCTACCGTCAATGGGCATCGGCCTTCGCGGTGCGCGACGAGACCGCGCACGGCGCGCTGAACAGCCTGCAGTTCTTCGACGCGCACGGCAACGCGATCCACAAGGTCTATCTGCGCGCGCACAGCGATCACGCGGCCTACGATGCGTTCGTCGAGCGCTGGCGCGCGCCGCAGCAGGAGCCGGGGCTCGCGGTCACGCCGGCCGTGCCGAAGGCGCCCGAGCGCGCCGACACCGAGATCGACGTCGCCGGCTTCCGCGCGGCGTGGAGCGCGATGACCGACACGCACCAGTTCTTCGGCATCACGCAGCGCTTCGGCGTGAGCCGCCTGCAGGCACTGCGGCTCGCCGAGCCGCGGTACGCGTCCCCGGTCGACACGCGCGCGCTGCGGCACGTGCTCGAACACGCGGCCGGCAGCGGGCAGCCGATCATGGTGTTCGTCGGCAACGCGGGGATGATCCAGATCCATACCGGGCCGGTCGCGAACGTACGCGAGATGGGCACGTGGATCAACGTGCTCGATCCGGGCTTCAACCTGCACGTGCGCGAGGACATGATCGCCGCCGCGTGGGTCGTGAAGAAGCCGACGAGCGACGGCATCGTCACGTCGGTCGAGCTGTTCGACCGGCAGGGCGAGCACGTCGCGCTGCTGTTCGGCGAACGCAAGCCGGGCCGGCCGGAGCGCGACGACTGGCGCGCGCTCGTCGCGGGCCTGCCGCACACGTCGCGCGGAGACGCGCAATGAGCCGTGGCCCGTTCAACCGGCAGCGCCGCATCGTGCTCGCGAGCGCGGCGGCCGGCGCGCTCGCGGGCGTGCTGCCGGGCCGGGGGCACGCGCAGACGCCGGCGAAGCGCGTCGTCGTGATCGGCGGCGCGCTCGCGGAAACGGCGTTCGCGCTCGGCGGCGCGGATACGCCGGGCTTCCGGCTCGTCGGCGCCGACACGACCTGCACCTATCCGGACGCCGCGCGCCGCCTGCCGAAGGTCGGCTATCAGCGCGCGCTGTCGGCCGAGGGCCTGCTGTCGCTGCGCCCGGACCTCGTGCTCGCGTCGGCCGAGGCCGGGCCGCCCGCCGTGCTCGCGCAGGTGAGGCGCGCCGGCGTCACGGTGACGACCTTCGACGAGCGCCACGACGTCGATTCGGTGCGCACGAAGATCACCGGCATCGCGCAGGCGCTCGACGTGCGCGACGCCGGCGCCGCGCTGCTGCAGCGGTTCGATCGCGACTGGCAGGCCGCGCGCGACGCGGTCGCCGCGCGGACGCCCGGTGGAGCAGCGATGCCGCGCGTGCTGTTCGTGCTCAATCACACCGGCAACCAGGCGCTCGCCGCCGGCCAGCGCACCGCCGCCGACGCGATGATCCGCTATGCGGGCGCGCGCAATGCGATGCAAGGCTTCGACCACTACAAGCCGCTGACGACCGAGGCGCTCGCCGCGGCCGCGCCGGACGTCGTGCTGATTACCGACGAAGGGCTCGCCGCGGTGGGCGGCCGCGCGGCGCTGCTCGCGGCGCCGGGGTTCGCCGCGACGCCGGCCGGCCGCGCGCAGCGCGTCGTATCGCTCGACGCGCTGCTGCTGCTCGGTTTCGGCCCGCGCCTGCCGCTTGCCGTCACGACGCTGCACCGGCGCGTGTCGGATGTGCTCGCCTGATTCCGGATCGATCCGATGCCCGCTCATGCTTCGCCTTTTTCCGCGCCATCGCACGCACCGTCGTCCGGCGCCCTGCGCATCGGCGCGTCGCGCCGCCTCGCGCCGTACGCGCTGGCGGCGCTCGCCGTCCTGGTTCTCATTGCCGCGCTCGTCGCGCTGTGCGTGGGCGCGTATCGCATTCCGCCCGCGCAAGCCTGGGCCGCGCTGACCGGCGACGCCGCCGCGCAGCAGGCGCGCGCGGTGCTGTTCGAGATCCGCGCGCCGCGCGTCGTGCTCGCGCTGCTGGTCGGCGGCGGCTTCGGCGCGGCGGGCGCGGCAATGCAGGCGCTGTTCCGCAATCCGCTCGCGGATCCGGGGCTCGTCGGCGTGTCGAGCGGCGCGGCGCTCGGCGCGACCACGACGATCGTGCTCGGCCCCGCGCTGTTCGCCGCGCATGCGAGCGCCGCCGCGCTGCCCGTCGCCGCGTTCGCGGGCGCGCTCGCGGTCGCGGCGCTCGTCTACCGGCTCGCCGCGTCGCGCGGCCGCCTCGCGCTGCCGCTGCTGCTGCTCGCCGGCATCGCGATCAACGCGCTGGTCGGCGCGGCGATCGGGTTGCTCACGTTCGTCGCCGACGACGCGCAGCTGCGCTCGCTGACCTTCTGGAGCCTCGGCAGCCTCGGCGGCGCGCAATGGCCGGCGCTCGCGGCCGTCGCGCCATGCGTCGCGATCGGCTGCGCGCTGCTCGCGCGCGAACGCGACGCGCTGAACGCGCTGCAGCTCGGCGAAACCGAAGCGCTGCATCTCGGCGTGCCGGTGCAGCGGCTCAAGCGGCGCGTGCTCGTCGCGGTCGCGCTGGCCGTCGGCGCGCTCGTGTCGTGCGCCGGCATCATCGGCTTCATCGGGCTCGTCGCGCCGCACTGCGTGCGGCTCGTGTGCGGCCCCGACCAGCGCGTCGTGCTGCCCGGCGCCGCGTTGCTCGGCGCGCTGCTGACGCTCGTCGCCGATCTCGCCGCGCGCACCGTCGCCGCGCCGGCCGAGATTCCGCTCGGCGTGCTGACCGCGCTGCTCGGCGCGCCGTTCTTTCTCGTGCTGCTGTGGAAGAGCCGCGGCGCGCTGGGAGGATGAGCGCGCCGGAGATCATGTCGCCGCCCATCCCCGATGAACCGATCCACCTCGTTGGAGACTCACTTGCCATCACTTGCCTCGACGATCAACGCACTGCGCCCGTTCGTCCCGTCCCGGGATTTCGACAAGAGCAAGCGCTTCTATCTCGAACTCGGCTTCACGCTGGCCTACGACGGCGAAGACATCGCCGAGCTGCTGTTCGACCGGCACAGCATCCTGCTGCAGGATTTCTACGAACCCGCGCATGCGGACAACACCATGCTGCAGATGGTCGTCAGCGATCTCGACGCATGGTGGCGGCACATCGATTCGCTGCGGCTGACCGAACGCTACGCGGTCAACGCGCCGATCGCGCCGGCGATGCAGCCGTGGGGACGGCGTGTCGCGTTCCTGTTCGATCCGTCCGGCGTGCTCTGGCACATTTCCGAAGCGGCGCCCGCCACGTCCTGACGCGCCCCATCCGTTCCCGACCATGCTCATCGCCCATCAACTCGACGTCTCCCGGCGCCGCGCCGCCATCCTTCGCGACGTGTCGCTGTCGATCGAACCCGGCCGCGTCACCGCGCTGCTCGGCCGCAACGGCGCGGGCAAAAGTACCTTGCTGAAGGCGCTTGCCGGCGAGCTGACGGGAAGCGGATCACAGGCCGGCGCGCGCGTGTCCGGCACCGTCACGCTGAACGGCGAACCGCTGGCGCGCATCGACGCGACCCGGCTCGCCCGCCTGCGCGCCGTGCTGCCGCAGGCCGCCCAGCCGGCGTTCCCGTTCAGCGTCGACGAAATCGTGCTGCTCGGCCGCTATCCGCATGCGCGCCGCGGCGGCGCGGCGTCCCGGCGGGACCGCGAGATCGCATGGCACGCGCTCGAACGCGCGGGCGCCGATGCACTCGTCGGGCGCGATGTCACGACGCTGTCCGGCGGCGAACTCGCGCGCGTGCAGTTCGCGCGAGTACTGGCACAGTTGTGGCCCGATGACGATGGCGGCACGGCGCTGCCCCGCTATCTGCTGCTCGACGAACCGACCGCCGCGCTCGATCTCGCGCACCAGCACCGATTGCTCGACACGGTGCGCGCGGTCGCGCGCGAATGGCGGCTCGGCGTGCTCGCGATCGTCCACGATCCGAACCTCGCCGCCCGTCATGCGGACCACATCGCAATGCTCGCCGGCGGCACCATCGTCGCGCACGGCGCGCCGCGCGACGTGATGACGCCCGCGCATATCGCGCGCTGCTATGGATTTTCCGTGAAGATGGTCGATATCGGCGACGGGGCACCGCCGGTGATGGTGCCTGCGTGAGGGCGCCGATTCGCATACCAGATGTACGACGGCGTCGATCCTGAAGGCAACGTGTTCAGGTCATGCAGGTCGACTAAGCGCCGGCGGCTCCGCCCCCACTCAACGCTCGACATCGGCCACACCGAACGTCCGCATCTTCCAGCCCTGGCGCACCGCGAGCATCCGCATTGCGAAGCCGGCGGCCAGCGCGACCACCGTCGCCGCATCGGCATCGACGCCCAGGTACTGCATCCCGACATACAGCGCGCCCGTGCAGAACGCGACGCTCGCATACAGCTCCTCTCTCAGGATCAGCGGCATCTCGTTGCACAGCAGGTCGCGCAGCATCCCGCCGCACACGCCGGTGATCGCGCCGGCCAGCACGACGATGATCGGCGCGTGGCCGGTCGCCGCGCCGATGTCGCAGCCGATGATCGTGAACGCGGCGAGGCCGATCGCATCGACGGTGACGAACTGCGTCTTCATCCGCGCGAGGTGCCGCGCCGCCCACGACGCGAACGTCGCCGCGGCGAGCGTGATGACGAGATATTCGGGATGCGCGATCCAGCCGAGCGGATAGTGGCCGAGCAGCACGTCGCGCACCGTGCCGCCGCCCAGCGCGGTGACCGCGCCGACGAGCGCGAGCCCGAAGCGGTCCATCCCGCGCCGCATCCCCATCAGCGCGCCCGACATCGCCTCCGCGACGATCGCGATCAGATACAGCGTATGCATGTCGCGTCGCCTCAGTCGTCGGTCCGGAACAGGTCGAGCACGCGCTCGCGCTCGGCGGCGTCGACCGCCGCGGGCGTCGCGTCGCGATCCTCCGCATGAGCGTTCGCAGCCGCTGCGGACGCGCCCGCCGCACGCGCTGCCCCGCAGGCGAAGTCGCTGCGCACGAACGGCGGCACGTCGGACGTGCAGGTGCCGCGCGTGTATTCCGCGTAGACGAAATCGCCGTCGACGAGCGCGACGTCGGACGGCGGCGCCATCTCCACCGGCGCGCGGCCGTCGACCGCCGTCTTCATGTAGTCGAGCCACACCGGCAGCGCGAGCGTCGCGCCGGTCGCGCGGCCCATGCTGCGCGGCGTGTCGTAGCCGAGCCACGCCACCGCGGCAACGCCGGACGAGTAGCCGGCGAACCACACGTCCTTCGAGCCGTTCGAGGTGCCCGTCTTGCCGGCCGCATCGTCGCGGCGCAGCGCGAGCGCGCCGCGCGCGGTGCCGGCGCGCACGACATCGCGCAGCATGCTGTCCATCACGAACGCGTTGCGCGCCGAGACGACACGCGTGCCGGCGGCGGCCGGCGCGTCGTACAGCACGCCGCCGTGCCGCTGCTTCACCGACGCGATCAGGCGCGGCTCCATCCGCATCCCGCCGTTCGCGAACACCGCGTACGCGCTCGCCAGCTCGAGCGGCGTGACGGCACCTGCGCCGAGCGCAAGCGGCAGCGATGCCGGGTTGCGCGGCCCTTCGAACCCGAAGCGCAGCGCATGCTGCTGCACGTACCGCGCGTCGGCCGCCTGCATCAGGCTCACCGCGACGAGGTTCTTCGATCGCACGAGGCCGCGCCGCACCGCGATGAAGCCCTCGTAGCGGTTGCCGAAATTGCGCGGCCGCCACGGCATCGCGCCGGTTTCCTCGCGCGTCAGCGTGCGCTGCGTGTCGTCGACGAGCACGCCCGGGAAATAGCCCTTCTCCAGCGCCGCCGAATAGACGAACGGCTTGAAGCTCGAACCGGGCTGGCGGTAGGCCTGCAGCGCGTGATCGAACACATTGCGGTTGAAATCCGCGCCGCCGACGAGCGCGAGCATGTCGCCGGTTGCCGCGTCGACCGACACGAGCGCGCCTTCGAGCGGGTTCTTCGCATTGGCCTTCGCCGGCGGCCGCCGCAGCGCGCGCGCGAGCGCCGCCTCGGCCGCGCGCTGGTCGCGCATCGAGATCGTGGTCGTCACGTCGAGGCCGAGCGTGTACGCGTCGTCATGAAAACGCTCGACCATCATGCGCCGCGCGCGCTCGGCGACGTACGGTGCGGCGAGGATGCCGGGCGGCGGCGTCGCGGCCAGCGCGATCGGCGCATCGATGGCTGCGCGGTACGTCGCGTCGTCGAGCTGGCCGAGCGCATGCATGCGGCCGAGCACGTAGTTGCGCCGTGCGGTCGCGCGCTGCGGATTGACGACCGGGTTGAACGCGGAGGGCGCCTTCGGCAGGCCGGCCAGCACCGCCGCCTCGCCCGCGCCCAGCGCGTCGAGCGGCTTGCCGAAATACACCGACGCGGCCGCCGCGAAACCGTACGCGCGCTCGCCGAGGTAGATCTCGTTCATGTACAGCTCGAGCAGCTTGTCCTTGCTGTATTCGCGCTCGAGCTTGACCGCCATCAGGATCTCGGCGAGCTTGCGGCTCAGCACCTTGTCGCGGGTCAGGTAGAAGTTGCGCGCGACCTGCATCGAGATCGTGCTGCCGCCCTGGCCCGGCTGCCCGGTGACGAGGTTCGCGAACGTCGCGCGGGCCAGCCCGCCGATATCGACGGCGCCGTGCCGGTAGAACTGCGCATCCTCGGCCGCGAGCAGCGCGTGCCGCATCAGCGGCGGAATCCGTTCGAGCGGCACGAACTCGCGGCGCTCGACGCCGTATTCGGCGAGCAGTTCGCCGTCGCGAGAAAAGATCCGCAACGGCAGCGCGGGGCGATAGACGGCCAGATGCTCGACGGACGGCAACTGCGTCCAGATGCGGTGGATCGTCCACGCGCCGATGCCGGCGCACGCGAGCGCCAGGCCGAGCAGCGCGCCCGCGAGCGTGCGCCAGTAGCGCCGGCGGCGCGGCGGCGGGGATTCCGGTGGCGTGGATGCGGTGTGGTCGGTCATGTCAGGTTCCTTCTTCGATACCGCGGCGGCATGGCGCGCGACACGCCGCCATCCGTCGCTGAAGGCGCGCATTGTCGAAGGGATGCCCCGAAACCGGAACAATCTTTAGCCAAAGTTGGGCTGGCTGAATTTTATTTAGGAAAGGAGCGGCGGGCGGCCCTCGGCAATCAGCGCCTGCGCCTTGGCCTTGCGCACGGCATTCGAGATGTCGCGGAAGCAGGCACCCTCGTCCTGCAGCCTGCGTTTGAGCGTCCGCTTGCTGGTGTTGAGCAGCGCCGCGACGTCCTTCAGCTTCGGCGGGCTGTCGAACGTGCGCGTGGTGAGGTATTCGGCATGACCTTCCTGGATCAGCGCGTCCAGCAGGTGCGCGACGAGACCACGCGCAACCGGTTCATGAGCCGCGTAGGCGGCCCGATGATGGGCCTCGCCGTGAAGACACCGTTCAAGCGCCTGCGCGTGCCGATGTCGCTGGCGAGCAAGATGTCGGCGCTGGTCAACGACGGCGACGCGCTGAAGGTCTGGCTGTCCGACCCGCGCTCCGCCGGCAATGCGATGACGATCGCGTTTCTCGCCTCCTACATGTCGTATCGGCCGGCGGTGGAGCCCGACGCGTTCGACGTCTGCCCGGTCCTGCTGACCCAGCCCGCAGCGGACCGCTGGACGCCGCTGCATTTGAGCGAGCTGTTCCTCGCGCGCATTCGGCGCGTGCCGGTGAAGGTCGTCATGCTCGACAACGCCGGACACTATCCGCTCGAGCAACCGGGGCTCGCGCAGATGGTCGAAGCGATCGACGCGTTCTATCGCAATGCGGCGCGCCGGAGCTAAGCCAGCTGCTTGTGAAAAAACGTCGTCCCGCAGTACGTGCCGTCGGGCATCAACGCATAGTTGGGCACGTCCCCGACGCGCTGCCAGCCGGCCCGTTCATACAGCCGCGCGGCATCGCTGGCGGTCACGGTGTCGAGCACGAGCACCGACTTGCCGGCGGTGCGCGCAGCATCGTCCGCCGCGGCCATCAGGCGCGCGCCCACGCCCTGCCGGCGCGCCGTGCGACAGACCAGCATCTTCGCGACATCGGCGCGATGCGGCTGGTTTTCCGGCTGCGCGGTAATCAGCTGCACGGTGCCCACGACGCGGCCGCCGGCGTCTTCGGCGACGAGCAGGATCCGCTCGCCGCGCATCACGCCGTCGGCGACCTGCGTCCAGAACTGCACGGCGGTGTGCCGCGCGATCGGCGGCATGAAGCTGACGGATGCGCCGCCCTCGACGCAATCGATCAGGATGTCTGACAATGCATCGACGTAAGCCATCACGTTGTCGCTACCAATGCGCCGGACGGTGATCGATTCGCTCATTTCCTGCTCCGTGGTTCGTCGGCGGACAGGTTGCACAGCGCGACGAGATAACGCGCCGGCCGGCGCGACGGGTTTCGATAGCTGATCGGTTGGTCCAGTTTCATCGCGAGGCAGTCGCCCGTGTCGAGTTGCCATTTCCGATCACCGACCGTCACTTCCATCGTGCCTTCGACGATCCACACCTGCTGATGGATGTCGGCATCACGGATTCCCGTCTCGTACGCGACCTGCTTCCCCGGCGGAAACTCGACCTCGACCAGCTGGATCGGCGACCACGCAGGCGGCGACAGGTTGCGCCGAACGTAGCCCGACCCGGGATCGGTCCAGCGCGCCTGTTCGCGCGATGGCGCATGCGGCGACAGCTCGGCGGACGCCGCGTCCTCCGTCGCTTCGAACAGCGACGCGACGGACACGCCAAGCGCGGTGGACAGCTTGTCGAGGACAACAGCGGTCGGGCTGCTTTGTCCGCGCTCGATCAGCGAGATGTTCGAACGGCTGACCGCGCTGCGTTCCGCGAGCGTGTCGAGCGACCAGCCCCTGGCGTCGCGAAGCTCGCGGACGCGTTGGGCGATTCGGGTGTGGATGTCCATGATATCCAGTTTAATGGATGCAATTTCCAGTAAACTAGATCAGGCAATTTCCCCTGTCAACGGGGGTTGGTCATGCGCCAGCAAGATTCAGTTTGGATCCGAAGACTATGATGCGGAGGACAGCCACCCGGACAGAGGTGGAACTACTCGCAAGGAAAAGGGCGTTATGAATCTGTTGGCGATTTCCGGCAGCACCCGCAAGGAATCGACGAACACGGCCATGCTGAAGGCGATGAAGGAACTTGCGCCGGAGGGCATCGAAGTCTCCGTCTTTCATCGCCTCGACAGGCTGCCTGTCTTTTCCCCGGACCAGGAGAACGAGACGCCGCCCGAAGTCGTCGATTTCCTGGGCCGCGTATCCCATGCGGACGGGATCATCATCTCGAGCCCCGAGTATGTTCGCGCGATCCCCGGCGGCCTCAAGAACGCACTCGACTGGATGGTTTCCCGTTTCGAGATCGTCGAAAAGCCGATCGTGCTGGCGCACGGATCGCATCGTGGCGACGACATGCTGGCGTCGCTGAGGCTCGTCCTTTCGACTGTAAGCAGTCGATTTCTGGAGCACCTGTTCCTGAGAATCCCGCTGATCGGTAAAACGCCGGAGGAGATTTCGGCGTTGTTGCTTGCGCCGGCCGGCTCTGCACGGATAGGCGCGTTCCTGCGCGAGTTCGCGTCGGCAATTTCTCAAACGCAAGGCAACGTGACCGACGATGGCAGGTAGTTCGCGCGTCACCGGTGACATACGGCCTATCGGCTTATTCGATCCATTCGTGAAAGCGTGAAGCAGCCTAGGGTCTGTTTACATATGGAACGCGCATGCGTTGCCACGAGAACGGCCGCTCGCGAGGCGCGCGACGCCGCGAATACTGGACGTATTCGCAAGGAGCGCAACGCGGCGAGCAGCCGTTCTCGTGGCAACCCTAAATTGAAAAACCATTCCAGGGGAATGCCCGAAATCGCCCGTATGGCGGCGTCGCTCGTCGCTTGTTTGGCTCGGCCAAACGGCGCTCCTCACTTCTTGCCCTACGAGCGATTTCGGGCATTCGCATGTGCGTTCCATATGTAAACAGACCCTAGGGTTTCCGAGCTTGCTGGCACGTATCGCGTTGACTAGAAAAAAGAGTGCCCGGCACTCGACTCCTCCTGCCGGAATCGCCCGCGGGGCTGCCCCGAGCCCCCTCCCGCAACCCTGTCATCCTGACGGGCAGCGTGGCTGGGCCGCTCACCACCGTCAGCTTCGACGATCTCGTGTGAGGATTTCCCTTCGCGCTGCGGAGGAGGTCATCATGTATCACAAGCAGCTAACACGCGCATGCTTACTCGCCGCCCTCGCATCCGCTCCCGCACTCGCCCAACACGAAGAACACGCCGCCGCGGAGCAGGCCGGCGCGAAGTTCGGCGCCGTGAAGTTCCCCACGTCATGCAGCCCTGCGGCACAAGTCCAGTTCGAGAAAGCACTGGCGATGCTGCATTCATTCTTTTACCCGTCGACCATCAAGGCCTTCGAGGCCGTGACCCGGATCGATCCGCAATGCGCGATTGCGTACTGGGGCCTGGCGATTGCCCAGCGTCCCAATCCGCTGGTTCCGCCTTTCGACGAGACGGCACTCAAGCGCGGCTCGGAAGCCGTGGAGAAAGGTCTGGCGCTGGGTCCCAGGACCGAACGGGAGCGCGACTGGCTGCTGGCGGCCGAGGCGTTTTACAAGGACTACGACACAGTCCCCCAAAGCCAGCGCACGTTGGCCTACGAGCACGCCATGGCGCGCGTGACGCAGAAGTATCCCGACGATACGGAAGCGCGGATTTTCTATGCGCTCGCGCTCAACGAAGCCGCGGACCCGAGCGACAAGACGTATGCCAATCAACTCGAGGCTGCGGCGATCCTGGAGAAGATCTACCGCGAGCAGCCCGACCACCCTGGCGTCGCGCACTACTTGATCCACAGCTACGACTACCCGCCGCTCGCGCGGCGCGGCCTGCCATTTGCCAACCAATATGCGCAGATCGCTCCGGCGGCGCCGCACGCACTGCACATGCCCTCGCACATCTACTCGATGCTCGGCATGTGGGAACCCTCCATCAAGGCGAACGAAGCGGCGCTGAAGGTGATGCAGGAAGAAGCGGCCAGAAGCTGGCCGGGCGCCATCCACGCAGGAGCGCCTCATTCGTGGGATTTCATGGAGTACGCCTATCTCCAGCTGGGCCAGGACGCGCGTGCGCGACACGTCCGCGACGATGCCAATGCCGCCACGACATTCGCCTTTGACCGGCTCACGGTCTATACGGCGCTGGCAGCCATTCCGGCGCGCTATGCACTCGAGCGAGGCGCGTGGCAAGAGGCTGCCGCGCTACAGCCGCGGGGCAGCCGCTGGCCGCAAGCCGAGGCAATCACGTATTTCGCCCGCGCGCTGGGCTGCGCGCGCAGCGGCGACGCGGACATGGCGCAGACGAATATCGATAGCCTCAAGCAGTTGCGTGCCAAGCTTGAACAGGCCAGGCAGCCATACTGGGCCGAGCAGGTCACGGTTCAGATCCTGGCCGCCTCGGCGTGGCTGGCCCATGCCCGCGGCAATGATCCCGAGGCGCTGAAGCAGATGCGCTCCGCGGCCGACCTGGAGGACGGGAGCGAAAAGCACGTTGCGATGGAGAACCGGCTTTACCCCATGCGCGAGCTGCTGGGCGACATGTTGCTGGATCTGAAGCGGCCTGCCGATGCGCTGAAAGAATACGAGGCATCGATGCAAGCCACCCCCAGCCGCCTGCGCGGCCTGTATGGCGCGGGGAAGGCGGCAGACCTGGCGCAGGACAAGCGGAAGGCGCAACGCTATTACGAGAAGCTCGTCGCGCTCACGCAAAACGCGGACGCGGTCCGGCCGGAGATACGCCAGGCCAAGCTGTATCTGGACCGGCATTGAGGCGGCCGGCATTGGCCGATGCACGCTGAAAGCCGTCGTCGAGGCCGCCTCGTACCGAACGTCAGAAACGGATCGCCAAGCGGCATCCACGGAACCCCGCGAAAGCCCAGAAAAAACCCGCCGGCTTGCACCGGCGGGTTTTCATTCCTCGACCACGCGACACGCTCAGCGCGGCGCGTTCAGCGTCAGGTTCATGTGACGGTTCACGTCCTTGTACAGCAGGTAGCGGAAACGGCCGGGGCCGCCCGAGTAGCACGCCTGCGGGCAGAACGCGCGCAGCCACATGAAGTCGCCGGCCTCGACCTCGACCCAGTCCTGGTTCAGGCGGTAGACGGCCTTGCCTTCGAGCACGTACAG
Organism: Burkholderia pyrrocinia; assembly: GCA_001527685.1. Taxonomy (GTDB): domain Bacteria; phylum Pseudomonadota; class Gammaproteobacteria; order Burkholderiales; family Burkholderiaceae; genus Burkholderia; species Burkholderia pyrrocinia_D. Next base: position 271,940 of record LOZU01000106.1, on the reverse strand, counting down.
CCCATGCTCCATCACGTGCGTTTCCGCGAACGGGATCACGCCGCCCGGCTGGAACGTCACGATGTTCACGTGCATGTCGTGGCGCATGTCGCTCATGTCGACGAAGCGCGTCGTCACCCACGCGCCGTCGGTGCCCGGCATCGGGATCGGCTCGACGTCCTGCTCGTTGGTCACGAACGCTTCCGGCAGCGGGATGCCGTCGACGGCCTGGTAGCGCTTGCGGATCCAGTGGAAACGCGCGGCGGCGTCGCTGACGTTGTGCAGCGTCCACGCGGCGCCCGGCGGAATGAACGCGTAGCCGCCCGGCTTCAGCACGTGCTTCGTGCCCTGCAGCGTCAGCGCGACTTCGCCTTCGACGACGAACAGCACGCCTTCGGCTTCCTTGTCCTGCTCGGGCTTGTCGCTGCCGCCGCCCGGGCTGACTTCCACGATGTACTGCGAGAACGTCTCGGCGAATCCCGACAGCGGACGCGCGAGCACCCACAGGCGCGTGTTCGTCCAGAACGGCAGCCAGCTCGTCACGATGTCGCGCAGCACGCCCTTCGGAATGACCGCGTACGCCTCGGTGAACATCGCGCGATCGGTCAGCAGGTCTGTCTGCGGCGGGTGGCCGCCATGCGGCGCGTAATACGTTGTCTTAGACATAAGGCATCCAGGCAATGGGTTGGTCCGGTCCCCGGCGGCGGCGGTGTCCTGCGATGCCTCTGCGCGTGGGGTGCGCAGGCGGCAGGACGCCGTTGCCGGGGAAACGTGAAAGCGGGTCGGCTTCCGGTCGGTCGGCCAGGTTCGCGACGGGCCCACCCGGTTCGGCGGGTGGGCGCCGGCAACGCTCAGCGGCCCGCGCCGTCTTGCCGAAACGCAGCGGCGTCGGTCGGCTTGGCGCGGCATCGGGCACGGTCTGATTCCGTGCGCGGGCAGCATTGACGATAGCGAAGTCGTTCGCGATTCACCAATTAAATGTCGTGATGGATTCCATTCGTTTTCGCACTACTTCGGCCGCGTGTCGGCGCGTGCATGCGGCGTCGATGCGCGGCAGACGGCAACGCATGGTTTGAAGACGTAAAGAAGGAATCAGGATGCCGCGCGCATCGCGATATCGATGGCGGGTTCGGTACGCACGCGCATGGCGCGACGTGACGCAGGGAGAATCGGTGGAGGGCGGGAAATGCGCGATGCCCGGCGAACGAAACGCGGCGGGCTCGCGACGGCGTGGTGGCGATTCGCGTCCGGTGTGCATGTTGCACGCCGGACGGGTCAGCCCGCTACGCCGGCATCGCGATCAATCGTCGTCGTGATGGCGACGATGATGCTTGTGGCGACGATAGCCGCGATCGTAGTCGCGGTCGTACGAGTTGCGCTGGAGGTTGCCGCCGAGCGCCGCGCCGGCGCCGCCGCCGACCGCCGCGCCGAGCAGGCCGCCCGTGCGGCCGCCCATCGCGTTGCCGGCCGCAGTGCCTGCACCGCCGCCGAGCGCGCCGCCGATGATCGCGCCCGTGCGCTCGTGACGGTTCGCCGTCACCGCGCCGCCGGCGCCACCGCCGATCGCGCCGCCGATCACCGAGCCGGTGCGGCCGCCAACCGCGCCGCCGACTGCCGCGCCGGCAACCCCGCCGAGCGCGCCGCCGAGGGCGTTGTTCAAATCGTTAGCTGCTGCCGGCAGCGCGGTCGCGCCAGCAAGAGCGGCGACGACGAGGGTGGAGGCGATCTTCTTCCACATGCCCGTATTGTTCCTTGTTCGCAATCTGATTATCGAGGGTTCGCTCTGTACGTCGATCTGATCCGGCCGGCCTCGCCGCGCGCATTGTGCAGGGGGCGGGACGAATGCATTTCAAAGAGCTTGCGGCGAAGAATAGCACCGCTCTCCGACGGTTGCCGCGAAGATTCTGGTAACAAGTTGTGTGAGCTGCGGAAAGACTTACCGAATACGTTACAACCGGTGCTCAAACCCGCCGTGGCGCGGGTTTGCGGCTGTTACAGATACGCGCCGGCCCCGTGGAATCGCCGCCCGCCGCGTCGCGCGGATGCAACCGGCGGTCGGTCGTACCGCACCCGGCAAGTTGGAAAGGGTCAGTAGACGCCGGGAATCAGGCGCCAGGTGTGCGCGCAGTACGCGTCGTACTCGGCCCCGAAATGCGCGCGCAGCAGCGCTTCCTCGGAGCGGATGCGCGCGACGAGCGGCGGAATCGTCAGCAGGGTCAGCAGCACGCCGGCGCCGGCGCGAAACGCCAGCGCCCAGCCGAGCGAATTGACGAGCAGGCCGAGATAGCTCGGGTTGCGGATCACGCGGTAGAGGCCGTCCGTCACGAGCGCATGCCCGGGCTGGATCGCGACCAGCCCGCTGAAGCGGCGGCCCAGCACGAACACGGGCCAGAGGCGCAATACGCCGCCGGCGATGAACAATGCAACGCCGGCCCAGCGCAGCGTTTCGCCGTCGAGGGTCCACATGTCCATACGGTCCGTCCACGCAGGCAGGTACGCGGCCAGGAAGCCGAGCGCGCCGAACGCGGCGAGCACCCAGCGATTGCCGCGATCCTCCTGCTCGCCGGGGCTCAGGTTGGCGCTGCTGAACAGCGCGACGACGGTCATGACGAGCGTCGCGATCGCGACCACCGTCAGCGCGGGATGGGCAAAGAATGCGGCGAACCCGCCGATGCCGAGCATCGCGAGCCCGAGATAGGCAAGCGTGGCCGCGACCGACAGGGCCGCGACGCCTGGCGTGAGCGACATGGGTGCCTCGCTTGGACGAGCCCTTTCCGCTGAAGTATAGGACGGCGGCGCGGCGCCTCGTGCGACGTCAGCGAATGCGGACCACGCCGCCGATGCCGACGCTGACCGGCGGTGCGTAATAGGCCGGCGCGTAGCCGTAGTAGCCCGGTGCCGGCGCATAGCCGTAAGGCGGTGCGACGACGCAGCCGCACAGGCCGCTGATCAGCGCGAAAGTGATGAGTAGTCTGGTCATGAACGGTTTCCCGGCGTGCAGGACGATGGACGCGTGCCCGATTCGAAAGGGTCGGTCCACCTTCCCTGACGCTCGATCAAGCAATGAATCGAGTCTAGCGCCCACGCGTCGACAGCGCGTTTCGCGCGCCGTTACACGTGTTACCCGACGTGACCGCCGCAACATTCGTCTGGCGGCAGGCGCGCGATTACACGAAGCGTTCGCGGATGCGCTTTGCGATCGATTCGAGGGTCGCCGCATCGGCAACGTCGCGCGCGTGCATGCGCAGCGCGACGTCCTCCCAGCGCGGGATCACGTGGAAGTGCACGTGCGCGACCGTCTGGCCGGCCGCGCGGCCGTTGAACTGGCCGATGAACATGCCGTCCGGCTGCAGCGCGTCGCGCACCGCGGTCGCCACGCGCTGCGTCATGCGGATGCTCGCGGCGGCCGCATCGGCGGACAGGTCGAAGATTTCCGCTGCGGGCTCCTTCGGGATCACGAGCACGTGGCCGTCCGCCTGCGGCATCAGGTCCATGATCGCGATCGTCGCGTCGTCTTCCGCGACCTTGACGCACGGCAGGTCGCCGCGAAGGATCCGGGCGAACGGGTTGTTGTTGTCGTAGGGCATGGCAATTTCCGGTTGGCGTGGATTCGGGAGGTCGATCGATGCCGGACGATTATCGGCCGACCGCGGGACGGATTTCAACTCGTCAGGCGGCACCCGCGTGGCGAAGAACAGTGCGTGACAGTTCGCATGCAATGCGTGAAAGCGCCCGGAATAATCGCCTGCCGCAATCCGTTTACTCCCAACGTCGGTTCACGCCGCAACGCCGCGCGCCGGCGCCGGACACCCGTCGACTGCGCTGGCTTGCAGCCCGGATGCTTTCACGTGATCGTCAACCGGAGTCATGCCATGAACCCTCTCCCCGCCTGCTGCTCCCCCGACCCGCCAGCCAGCCAGCCGGCCGTGACCCGAAGCACGCGCGCGATGGCGCGCATGCTGCGCCGCGCGGCCTGCGGCGCCGGCCTGCTCGCGCTGTCGTCGGCCTTCTCGTGGGCCGGCGGCCAGACGATCCTGCCGCCTACCGCGGTGATCTCGTCGACGGTGCCCGCGAACGGCGACGTCAATCCGTACGGCATCGCGTTCGTGCCGCCCGGCGTGCCCGCATGGAGCACGCTGAAGCCGGGCGACGTGGTCGTGTCGAACTTCAATGCGTCGTCCGGCCTGCAGGGCACCGGCACGACCATCGTGAAGCTGACACCCGGTACCACGCCGGCGACGACCTTCTTCCAGGGCGCGAACCTCGGTCTCACGACCGCGCTCGTGGTGCTGCGCAGCGGCTTCGTGCTGGTCGGCAACGTCCCCGCGCCGGACGGCAAGAACGTCGTCCCGCCGGGCTCGCTGCTCGTGATCAATCCGCAAGGCGGTCTCGTCAAGCCGCTCGTGGACCCCACGCTGCTCGACGGGCCTTGGGACATGACCGTGATCGATCGCAGCCCGCGCGTGACCGCGTTCGTGTCGAACGTGCTGAACGGAACGGTCGCCCGGATCGACCTGATGATCGACAACAACGGCGTCACGATGCTGCCGAGCTCGCGCACCATCGCGTCGGGCTACACGCACCACACCGATCCCGCCGCGCTCGTCGTCGGCCCGACTGGGCTCGCGTACGACCCGAACCGCGACGTGCTCTATGTCGCGTCCACCGGCGACAATGCGATCTTCGCGATCCACGGCGCCGCATCGACGAACGGCAATGCCGGCGTCGGACGGCTGATCTATTTCGACCCGGTTCATCTGCACGGCCCGCTCGCGCTGGCGCTCGCGCCGAACGGCCATCTCGTGACCGCCAACGGCGACGCGGTGAACGCCGATCCGCAGCAGCCGAGCGAGATCGTCGAGTTCACGGCCGAGGGGCGCTTCATCGCGCAGATGCAGGTCGATATCGTCGAAGGCGCGGCCTTCGGCCTCGCGTTCGGGCGCAGCAGCACTGGCCAGATTCAGTTCGCGGCCGTCAACGACAACACGAATACCGCGACCGTCTGGACGCTGCGCCTGGACAACAACGGAAACAACAACAATCAATGACGTCGTGAACGGGCGCGTCGCGAGTCCCGCATCGCGGCACGCGCCGTCCGAACGTTGACGCGGCGCATCGATGCGATGTGCAGCGCTTGCGAGCCGGCTGCGGCATCTGCCGCACGCCGGCCTTTTTGTTGTCGCGATCGCCACGCGTGCGCGATTGCCAGCCGTCACCCGAACCTGCGACACTGCCGGTTCGTGACCCGCCGGCCCACCACCGAGGACGCTCGCGCATGACCCTCTCCTTCAAGCCGCTGCTTCGACGCGGCGCCGTGCTCGCGCTGCTGGCCGCGCTCGGCTACGCAGGCTACATGCTGTCCCGGCTCGCGCCGATCGCCACCGGCTATGCGGCGAAGGCGCTGTGTTCGGGCGTGTTCGTATCGGGCCGCCCGGCCGCGTCGGTGATCGACGTCGACATCATGGCCGGCGTGCATCCGCTGCTCAAGCTGGTGCGCCCATCCATCGATCCCGACCGTCGTCTCGCGCGCGCCACCTTCGCCGGTTTCGCCGAACGCGAGGCCGTCTTCCGGCCGGGGCTCGGCTGCACGCTGGTGCTCGGGCCGTCGACGCACGCGCTGCCCGCCGCGGTGGCCGAACCGGACCCGCCCGCTCCGCCGGCGCCGCCGCCCGTGCTGCCCGCCGGGGTGGACGCGCGCAAGCTGCAAGACGCGCTCGCACACGCATTCGACGAACCCGATCCCGCCCACCCGCGGCGCACCCGTGCGATCGTCGTGCTCCATCGCGGCCAGGTGATCGCCGAACGCTACGCGCCCGGCTTCTCGGCCGACATGCCGCTGCCCGGCTGGTCGATGACCAAGACCGTCACCGCCGCACTGGTCGGCATGCTCGTCGCGCAGCACCGGCTGTCGCCGGACGAATCGGCGCTGCTGCCCGAATGGCGTGGCGACGGCGATCCGCGCGCGCGCATCACGCTCGACGAGTTGCTGCGGATGACGAGCGGCCTGCAATTCAACGAAGACTACGACGACCCGCTGTCGGACGTCGCCGTGATGCTGTTCACGCAACCGGACACCGCGCGCTTCGCGGCCGCCAAGCCGCTCGCGTCGCCGCCGGGCACGCGCTGGCAGTATTCGAGCGGCACGAGCACGATACTCGCGCGCGTGATACGCGACGCGATGGGCGGCACGGAAGCCGACTATCTGGCGTTTCCGCGCCGCGCGCTGTTCGAGCCGCTCGCCATGCGCCACGCGGTGTTCGAACCGGATACGGCGGGCACGCTCGCAAGCGCGTCGTTCATGTACGCGAGCGCACGCGACTGGGCGCAGTTCGGCCAGTTGCTGCTGCAGGACGGGATGTGGGACGGCAAGCGCCTGCTGCCGGCAGGCTGGGTACGCTACATGACGCGCGCGACGCCGCAGGCGCCGCGCCGGGAGTACGGCGCGCAGCTGTGGGTGACGGTGCCGGAGCCGTTCAACGACCCCGATCCGCATGCGCGGGCGCTGCCGGCCGACGCGTTCCATGCGGTCGGCCACGAAGGCCAGTTCGTCAGCGTGGTGCCGAGCCGGCAGCTGGTCGTCGTGCGGCTCGGGTTGTCGCGGCCGGAATCCGCGTGGAATCACGAAGCGTTCCTGACGCGCGTGCTCGACGCGGTTCCGGCGCGCAGCGAGTAGGCACGGCGCGCCGATGCATCGACGCGCGCCGGCCCGGTCAGGTCAGATCAGGGCCACTTGCTGCCGCCGTAGGCCTCGAAGCCCGGACGCGCGGCAAGACGCTCGGCGTAGCGCGACAGCGCCGGGAATGCCGGATGCGCGAACGGCGTGCCGAACCAGCGGTTCACCGACAACCCGATCGGAATGTCGGCAAGCGTGAAATGCTCGCCCGCGACGAATGCGCCGGTCGCTTCGAGCTGCGCGTTCAGCACCTGCGTATGCTTCGTCCAGTTCGCGATCGACTGCGCGATGGCGTCCGGGTCCTGATGGTCAGGCGACTTTCGCACGAGGCCGAGAAACGCGGGAACCCATGAGCGGTTGAGATCCGACGCCTGCCAGTCGATCCATTGATCGACCCGCGCGCGCGCCTGCGGCTCGGCCGGATACAGCCCCTCGCCGCCGTAGCGGTTGGCGAGATAGCGGATGATCGTGTTCGATTCCCAGAGCACGAAATCGCCGTCCTTGATCACCGGTACGAGGCCGTTCGGATTCAGCGCGAGGTAGGCCGGATCGTCGGTCGACCGGAAGCCGGCGCCCCAGTCTTCGCGTTCGAACGGAATGTTCAGTTCGGTGCACGCCCACAGCACCTTGCGCACGTTGATGGACGGAATCTTGCCGAGAATTTGCAGCATGCTGGCTCCTTGCGAGGTCGGGTACCGCGAATCCGGAATCGCCTGATTATCGCGGATCCTGCGGGTCGCATGCATCGGCGCGCGCGTGGAAAGTGGAACGTCGGCCCGTCAGATCGCGCAGCGCCTGCTCCGCCGTCGGGAACCGGAAGTCGAAGCCGTCCTGCTGCAAACGGGCCGGCATCACGCGCTGCCCATCCAGCAGCAGCTCGGCCATTTCGCCGAGCGCCCAGCGCACCGGCGCGGCAGGTACGTGGCACCACACCGGGCGGCGCAGCACGCTCGCCGCCACGCGGGCGAATTCGCGCTGGCTCAACGGCGCGGGCGCGACCGCGTTGTAGATGCCGCGCATGCCGGGGCGCGACATCGCGCGGGCGATGATCCGCAGCACGTCGTCCCGATGAATCCAGCTCATCACTTGCTCACCGTCGCCCAACCGCCCGCCCAGGCCCAGGTAGTGCGGCATCAGCAGCGGCGGCAGCGCGCCGCCGGGGCCGAACACGACACCGAGCCGCAACACCACCGCACGGATGCCGTAACGATCGAGCGGCTGCGCGGACGCTTCCCATTTCCGGCACAGCTCCGACATGAAGCCCGAGCCGGGGCGGCTGCCCTCGTCGAGGCGCTCATCGGGGGAGCGCACGCCGTAGTAGCCAATCGCGGAAGCCTGTATCCACGTGTCCGGCTTGCGCTCGGCGGCTTCGACCCATCGCAGCAGCGACTGCGTGACGCCGACGCGGCTGGCGAGCAGCCGCGCCTGCTGGCGCGTGCTCCAGCGCGCGCCCAGCACCGGCGCGCCGGCGAGATTGATGACGGTGTCGAACCGTTCCCGCGGATGCAGTTGCCCGACCGACGTCACGCTGCGCGCACGCCCTCGGAACAGGTACGCGGCGCGCAGCGGGTCGCGCGCGAGCAGCGTCACCCCATGCCCTGCGTCGAGCAGCTGGTTCACCAGGATCTCGCCGACGAAGCCCGTCCCGCCCGTGACCAGCACGCGGCGAAACGGCAGCCCCTCGAACGGATTGACGCCCGGCGCGCGCCGCGCGATGCGCCACGCGGCCCAGCCGTCGCGGAGGCCCGATGCCGCGACGCCGAGCGCGAACAGGTCCAGCAGAACGCCGCGCCACCCGAGATCGACGGCCAGCAGCGCGGTGGGCGAATGCGACCATGCCGCGAGCTGCATCGCGTACGCACCGAACAACGCGCCGCCGTTGACGGCCAGCACGGTATGCAGCACGCGTTCCGTGGCCGGAAGCTTGCGGCTCTGGTCCTCCACGATGAAATCCCATAGCGTCAGCAGCAGTTCGACGAGCAGCAGCGCCGCGACGGCCGCCACCCACGCGCCATGAAATGCGAGGTTCGCAAGCGACGCGAACACGACGCCGTAGAGCACGGAGCGAACGGCATGAAGGGTCAGCTCGAGCCGCGCGCGCGGATGGTGCGGCAAGCGCTGCGTGAGCTCGTGGTGGTAGAGCGTGTCGACGGCGCCCATCACGCCCTGCACGATCAGCAGGTTGATGGCCCAGTCGAGAGCGGGCAAGGTATTCATACGGAGTCTCTCCTCCACAGCCAGACAAGCGGTGGCACCATCGTCAACAGCGCCACCATGTCGGCGGCGACATGCATCCACGTACCGGCTTGCAGCGAGATCAGCATGTCTTGCGGCGCCCAGACCAGCAGGCCGGCCAGCAGCCATCCCCACACGGCCCGCTGCCGCAATCGGCTGCCAAGGTGCACCAGCGCCAGCATCCATATCCCGGCGCATTGCAGCGTGGCGCCGAACAGCGCGATCCACCAGATCTGCTGGTCGCGTGCCTGAGGAGGCGCGATGCCGGCCCAGAAATGCCGCTCGATGCCGAGGTGGTACGCATCGAACCACGTCGTGCCGGCCAGCCACGGCAGGGCCACGCCCACGAGCGCGTGCGCGATCGCGGCCCCGGTCATCCAGCGGACCATCCAGCGGCGAGCGGGGTCGGGCGGCGGCCGATCCATGGGACGCGCCCCGGCCGCCAAACGGTGTTGGCCGACACCGCACGCCGCGCCGTCGCATGCCGGTTCGGCGCGATAGCCGAGCCAGCGCGACAGCGCATGGCGATGGCGTGCGACGTGGCGATACAGCATCGCCGCCGCCGTGCGGAGGCCGGGCACCCGCAGCGACCAGACCCGCCAGCCGCGCCCGACCAGCGTGTACGCCGCCAGCACGCTGTCGATGCCGGCCAGCATGCGGCCGTCGCGCAGGCGGCCATGCAGCGCGCGATTCACCGCGGCCATGTCGACGCCGGCGGAAGCGGGATCGAAACCCGGCTCGGCGATATCCACGAAAGCCAGCCTGCCTTGCGTATTCCATTTTTCGAGGCGCTGCATTTCTGTCACGCAGAACGGGCATGTGCCATCGAAATACAGCACCAGCGCAGTCGCATTCATCATTCGTACTCCTTTTTGTTTTCACCAGGGCATCGGATCGCTTCCTGCATCTTCACGACCCGCGTCAGGCACACGCGCCGCTCACATCGGCTTCAGCACCATCAGGAAATAGACGAACAGCATCGCGAGAAACGCCGGGTAACCCAGCCGTTCCCAGGTCTTCGCGTAGCGCCAGTAACGGTCGGGCAGCTCGCCGGCGCCGTTCGCATGCGCGACGTTGGCCATCGCGGCCAGCTCGATCTGCAGCCACACGACCGGCAGCCAGCACGCGCCCGCGAGCAGGTACAGGCCGAGCGACGCGACGAGCCACGGCGTGTGCCACGGCCAGCCGGCCGCGTGCGCGAGCCACAGCCCGGACGCGGGCTGGAAGATCACCGCCGGCGTCGTGAACCACCAGTCGGCGCGCACCACGAGCCGCGACACGGCAGCGATCGCCGGCACCGAGCGCGTGCGGTTCGCGAAGAACAGGTAGAACGCGGTGCCGAGGCCCGTGCCGACCATCAGCACCGACGACAGGATGTGCAGCGCCTTGACGACGAGATAGGTGTTCATTATTAGCATTCCTCTTCACTGAACAGGACCAGCAGGATCGCGAGTATCGGCAGGTTCTTGACGATCGGCCCGAACGGCTCGGACAACTGGTCGGGCATCGCGACGGCGATGATCGCTGAATAGGCGGCGACCAGCGCGATCTGCGCGGCCCATAGCCGCCGGCCCGGCGCGGCGACGGTGGCGACGCCGAACGCGAAGTCGAGCGCGCATGCCGCGTAGAGCGCGACCAGCGCCGGCACGCCGGTCAAGTGGACCCGCGCGAGCAGCGCGAGGCTGCCGGACAGCGGGTAGACGAATGCGCTCGCCACCGCCGTCCAGAGCCACACGATCGCGAGCGTCCACGTCAGCAGCGGGCGCCGCCACGCCGCGAGCGCTTCGCGGCGCAGCGCCGCGGCCTCCGTGCCGATGAACGCGCGCAGGCCGCGCGGCGGCCGGCCGAGCGCGGCGGTCGACGCGGCGACGTCGCCGGTATTGCCGGCCTGCAGCATCGACCACGTGTCGCGCGTCAGCATCGCGCCCGGCATCCACCCGGACAGCCCCGCCACCGCCGCGACCAGCACGCCCGGCGCGCTGACGCGCAGCGCGGGCGGAAACCCCATCGCGCGCCGGTACGTCGCAAGCATCTCGCGGTATTCGACTTCGTCCGCGCCAACCAGGTCGACGATCCGCCCGCACGCCGCGGACCGGTCGATCAGCCGCGCGACGAGTTCGGCCAGGTCGTCGACATGCACGGGCCGCAGCCGTTGCCGGCCGCCGGCAGGCAACACATGCACCGGCAGGCTGGCGAGCGCACGGAACAGGCGCGCGGACGTGCCCGACGTGCCGTACACGAGTGCCGGCCGCACGATCCGGCCATCGATCGGCAGCGTCTGCAGATAGGCATCGGCGGCGAGCTTGCTCGCGAAGTACCCGGTGTCGGCGCGCTCGACGCCCAGCGCGGAAATCTGCACGACCTGCCGCACGCCGGCGCGACCGCACGCGTCGAACAGCGCGCATGGCGCCGCGCGATGCACGGCGTCGAACGTCACGCCGCGCCGCTCGCGGAGGATGCCGACCGCGTTGACCACCGCGTCGATCCCGTCGAGCCGCGCGTGCCAGTGTTCGGGCCGCACGTCGTGCGCATAGTCGATCGCGATCTCGCCGGGCCCCGTCGCGCGCCGCACGCCGCGCACGACATGATGGCCGCCGGCCTCGAGCCGCGCGCACAGCGCACGCCCGATGAAGCCGTTCGCGCCGCAGACCAGGATATTCATGCCGACGCCTCCGATACGCGCGCCGGACGGCATGCGATCGACGCCGTGAACCGGAACATCGGCAACGCGGGTGCATTCATTTTTATCCTCTATTTACAGTTATTTCTGTATAAACAGAAATTCACGTCCCGAAAAAAGCGGGCTGCGTGCCCGCTTCGACTTGCCTCGATTTACTTCGACGACTTGCGCCTGACGGTCTGGCTGATCTTCGCGCCGATGCCGAGCGCCTTCATCAGCGTGTCCGGCTTGAGCCGCAACATCTCGTCCGACCACGTCGTGAGCGTCTCGACGAACTGCAGCGTGTCGCGGATGCGCTGCTCGGTCTCGCGGCTCTCGTCGGCGATCTCCGGGCTCGCGAGGCAATCGCGCAGCACGTCGAGCGTCGGCTCGATCTCGCGCTGGCGGCGCCCTTCGACGATCAGCTTGAACAGCTCCCAGATATCCGTCGACGTCTCGAAGTGATCGCGCCGGTCGCCCATCACGTGCACCACCTTCGCGAGCCGCCACGCCTGCAGCTCCTTCAGGCTCGTGCTGACGTTCGAACGCGCGACGTTGAGCGTCTCCGCGATCTCGTCGGCGGCGACCGGCCGGCCGAGCAGGTAGAGCAGCGCGTGAATCTGCGCGACGGTGCGGTTGACCCCCCAGCGGGAGCCCATTTCGCCCCAGTGCAGGATGAATCGTTCGGCAATCGGTGTGAGTTCCATGCCCGGAAATTTAGGCGCTTCAGTTATTTCTGTCAAGACAGAAACAAAATCCGCCCGGCTGACGGCGTGCGGGCCGCCGCATCCATTACAATGCGCGGAAATTTTTTCGATTTCCTGGCCGTTTCCGCCTTTCTCACATGAGGTTTTCATGATCATCAAACCGCGCGTGCGTGGCTTCATCTGCGTGACGACTCATCCCGTCGGCTGCGAGGCCAACGTCAAGGAACAGATCGACTACGTGACTTCGCACGGCCCGATCGCCAATGGTCCGAAGAAAGTGCTCGTGATCGGCGCGTCGACCGGCTACGGCCTCGCCGCCCGGATCACGGCCGCGTTCGGCTCGGGCGCGGACACGCTCGGCGTGTTCTTCGAGCGCGCCGGCAGCGAGACGAAGCCCGGCACCGCCGGCTGGTACAACAGCGCCGCCTTCGAGAAGTTCGCGGCCGCCAAGGGCCTGTATGCGCGCAGCATCAACGGCGATGCGTTCTCCGACGCCGTCAAGCAGGTCACGATCGACACCATCAAGCAAGATCTCGGCAAGGTCGACCTCGTCGTCTACAGCCTCGCCGCGCCGCGCCGCACGCACCCGCGCACCGGCGAAGTCATCAGCTCGACGCTGAAGCCGATCGGCAAGTCGGTCAGCTTCCGCGGCCTCGACACCGACAAGGAAGTGATCCGCGAAACCGCGCTCGAGCCGGCGACGCAGGAAGAGATCGACGGCACCGTCGCGGTGATGGGCGGCGAGGACTGGCAGATGTGGATCGACGCGCTGCACGAGGCCGGCGTGCTGGCCGACGGCGCGAAGACCACCGCGTTCACGTATCTCGGCGAGCAGATCACGCACGACATCTACTGGAACGGCTCGATCGGCGCCGCGAAGAAGGATCTCGACAAGAAGGTGCTCGCGATCCGCGACACGCTCTCCCCGGCCGGCGGCGATGCGCGCGTGTCGGTGCTGAAGGCGGTCGTCACGCAGGCGAGCTCGGCGATCCCGATGATGCCGCTCTACCTGTCGCTGCTGTTCAAGGTCATGAAGGAAAAGGGTACGCACGAGGGCTGCATCGAGCAGGTCTACGGGCTGCTCAAGGACAGCCTGTACGGCGCGACCCCGCACGTCGACGACGAAGGCCGCCTGCGCGCCGACTACAAGGAGCTCGATCCGGACGTGCAGGCGAAAGTCGTCGCGCTGTGGGACCAGGTCACCAACGAGAACCTGTACGAGCTGACCGACTTCGCCGGCTACAAGACGGAGTTCCTGCGCCTGTTCGGCTTCGCGATCGCCGGCGTCGACTACGACGCGGACGTGAACCCGGACGTGCCGATGCCCGGCGTCATCGACGTCACGGCCTGAGCGACGCCAGCCGCCCGAGGCCCGGGGCCCGTCGCGCGCACGCTCGCGCACGACGGGCCCCGGCTGCGCGTCAGAGTGGCGCCGCTTCCAGCAGGTAGACGCCGTTCGACAGCGCCTGCTTCACGTGCCGGCTGAATTCGTCGGTGACGACTTCCTCCGCGCCCGCCTCGATCGCGTCGTACGCCTGGCGCACCACGTCGACCGGCGACGCCTTCGGCACCTCCAGCCCCTGCGTGAGATCCGTGTCGATGAACCCCGCATGCAGCCCGACGACCTGCGTCCGCTGCGCGCGCAGCGAATGGCGCAGCCCGTTGGTCAGCGCCCACGCGGCCGACTTCGATACACCGTAGCCCGACAGGATCGGCCGGTTCACCCAGCTCGCCACCGACAGCACGTTCAGCATCGCGCCGCCGCCGTTGCCGGCCAGCACGCCCGCGAACGCGCGGGCCATCGCCAGCACCCCGAACACGTTGGTGTCGAAATGGTCGCGCAACGCGGCGTCCGCGCCGTCGTCCGTGAGGCTGCCGTAGCGCGCGATGCCCGCGTTGTTGATCAGCAGCGTGACGTCGCGCGCCACCTCCGCGGCGGCCGCCACGTCGGCCGCGCGGGTGACGTCGAGCTTCACCGGGATCACGCCTGGCAGCGTGACCGCGGACGGATCGCGCGCGCCCGCATAGACCTTCTTCGCCCCGCGTTCCAGGGCCTGCTGCGCGAAATGCAGGCCGAGCCCGCGGTTCGCACCGGTGACAAAAACGACAGCGCCTTCGATTTTCATGATCCTTCCTGTGGTGACAGTGGACCGCACGCACGCCAGCACGCAACGCGTGTGAAATCCGGTGGAAACGGGATGGCAGAGCGGCCTGCCCGTGCGCCGACAGCCCCGCCGTACCGGCGCGCAAACGACCATGCTCGGCTGAAACCGCGCCCGCTCCGGCCCCTTCGCGGAGCGCTCGAAGTCGGTTACACTCGATCTCAATGTCGATCACCATCGTCTTTGCGACGCATTGTGTCAGCGCGTTCGCGCGTTTGTCAATGGTGATCGCCATTGACACTTTTGATCGATGCGATTGCAGAAAACGGGGAGAGAACGATGGGCGTATCGAGACAGCAGGCCGCCGAGAACCGGAGCGCGATCGTCGCGGCGGCCGAGCGGCTGTTCCGCACGCGCGGCGTCGATGCGGTCGGGCTGACGGAACTGATGAAGGCGGCCGGCTTCACGCAGGGCGGCTTCTACAACCACTTCAAGTCGAAGGACGCGCTGGTGGCCGCGGTCATGGAGAAGGCGATGCACGATCGCGCGGATTCGCCGGCCTACCCGCTGCCGCAGCAGGTCGCGCGCTACCTGTCGGCCGCGCATCGCGACGACGTCGATGCGGGGTGCCCGCTGGCCGGCTTCGCGGGCGATGCGCCGCGGCTGGGCGCCGACGCGCGCGCCAGCTATGCGGGCGGCCTGGCCGCGTATCTCGACCGGCTCGCCGAGCGCATGGCCGCGGAACACCCGTCGGCGCCGCCGCCCAGCCGGCGCGACGCAATCGCGGTGTTCAGCCAGATGGTCGGCGCGCTGCTGCTGTCGCGCGCGATCGCCGACGTCGATCCGGCGCTCGCCGACGAAATCCTCGATGCAGGGCGCCATACGCTCGCCGGGTCGAGCGACGCAACGGCGGCATAGGCCCGATTCCCTGATTCCCGGCGTGGCAGGCGCCGTCGCGCATCACGGCACGTCGCGCGCCGCGTCCCACAGGCTACGCGCGCCGAGCGTCGCGTGCCACGCGTCGAACCGCGTGCGCCAGGATTCGAACGGCTCGGTGAGCGGGTGGCGCGGGTCGCCGCTCAGCGAATACGCCATCCCCTCGATCAGCCATCTCGGCCGCGTCGCGACGGCGACGTTGCCGAGCGCTTCGGCCTGCCGGAAGTGAATCAGCTCGTGCGCGAGAAAGAAGATGTGCCAGCCGCGCGGCGCGACCACCACGCCGACATTCCCGACCGCTTGCGCCGCGCGCTGCCCGAGGCCGAACGCGTCGGCGCACGCCTGCGTCGCGCAGAACACGACGCGTGGCGCGGCGCGGAAATGACCGACGGCGGCCTCCGCGCGGGCGTAGCCGTCGCGGTAAAGCTGCCGCGCGCCGTCGAGCTTGGCGGGATCGTCGATGCAGATGTCCTGCCGCGGGCAGGTGACGCCGGGCACCAGCGCCGGTGCGACCACGCGCAGCGGCTTGACGAACGCGAACGCCGCAAACGGCAGCGCAATGGCGAGACCGGCGGCGGCAATGGCGAGGTATCTGCGTTTCATCGGGTTCGGCGAGGGTGCAATCGGGTGAGGGTGGATGATGTCGGCGTGCGCGTCCAGTGCGATTGAAGGGGTGCAGGCCGACGCGGCATCACAGCGCCACGTCATGCTTCGGAGACCCTGCGCCCCCATTCGGCATTCGGCTGCAGCGCACACCGAACCACAGCACGAGCGCAGCGCACACGACCAGTATCCCTTCGATCAACACGGTATCCACGTTCCAATAACGTGCCAGGAACACGACCAGCAGGTCGAGCACGAAGTGGAGTGCGATCGCTAGCGCAAGCCAGCGCTTCCCGCCAACGACGAACGACCGCAGGACGATCAGCGACAGGCCGACGTGCACCGCCATCGCACTCACACGCTCCACCAGCGCGAGCAGGGGTGACGCGAGCGTCATGTTCCCGAACTGCGCGTCGATCAACGCGAGCACCGGCGCGCGCGTGACGATTCCGTGCGCCGCGAGCCCATACCCCACGCTCAGCGCGAGAAAGCCGACGCCGACCAGCAGCATCGCTTCCAGTCCGCCGTGCCCGAGCCCGTACATGACGGCCGTTTTCGGGTTGCGCTGCGTGCGCAGCAGATAGCGAAAGGCGACCCACCTGCCGCACTCCTCGAACAGCCCTGCCGTGAACGCGGCCATGACGAGGAACGCCACGCGCCAGTGCGGATCGCGCCCGAACCCCTGCGAAAGCGGTATCAGCCACGACATGCGCAACACGGGCTGGAACACGAAGAAGATCAGCATGCCGCAGAAAAACGCGCCGAGCGAAACGTGCGTGCGACGCCGCCACGCGATCGCAATGACCGGCGGCGCGATCAGCGCGACGAGGCCGGCAACGAACGTGACGAGCACCAGGGACGAAGCAACCGGGTTGACGGACATGGCAATCGGGCTGGGGCGGGAGCGTCGACAGTGTATGGCATGTGCGACGCGCCGGCGGCGATGTGGCGCGTCGCTACGCGCGTTTCACGACGAGACGATGCACGGGCCGCTTCGGAGATGCGTTGATCGTTTCGGCAAGCGCAACGATCAACGCGTCGTGCGTGCTTGCCGCCGCCGTTTCCGCGTCGAATGCGTCGATCGTGATCCGGTCCATTCATCCCTCCGTTCAGGCGCGCGCATCGATCGCAGACAGCACGACATGCACGGGCTTGCCGAGCGTGCGCGCGACCGGCGACCCGAGCACCGCGGCACGCACCATTTCCCGATCGTCGTCGCTCAGCGCCGCGTCGAAGCGCACGTGTACGTTGAAACAGGTATCGGTTTCGCGCCGCACCACGGTCACGTCGATCGTGGCCGCCGGCAGCGCGATGCACGCCCGGTCCGCGGCCCTGTCGAGCGACATGCAGATGCATGCGGCCATCGCGCATTCGAGCAATTCGTGCGGGCGCATGCCCGCATTGCCGCCGATGCCGTCCTTGCAGGTGTCCGCGACGAGCCGGTGGCGGCCGGCCGTCAATGCGACGCGGTAGCGCTCGCCCTCTCTTCGGGCTGTTGCCATGTCGGTCTCCGGTTCAGGGGCGGGGACAGATTACGCGTCGCGCGCGGGCAGGAAAAGCTGAGCGACGGTGCTGGTATCGGCGGTACTATGCACAGTGGCGCAACGTAGCATGATTGCGGGCAAATACATCATCGCTGCCGCAGCTTCTCGAACAATGAAATAACGCTTCGACATCCAATAAAATGTGGCTGGAAGATGGCCCCGATGCTTCCTTTCGTTATTGACCAAAGAAGCAACATAATTTCCCATCATTCCAGCCACCAGTCGGCTTTATTAAAAGCCGCAAGCCGCGACATATATGATGCCGCTTCGAATCAAGCACTCACACTACAAATTTCATCAAGCCGGCAGGAAGTTGATAAAGGCAAGTACGCCGTCCGCGCGCGGCTGAAATAAACCGACATTATCTTCATTAGCCACCACTGCCACATTTCCCGTAAAACTCGGATCCGCCGCCCCTACGGATCGCGCATTGCCCGACCAGTAGCTCACGCCGTCCCCCGGATACGCACTGTTTCTGGACGCCAAGTAAACCTGTCCCCCAACACCAATCCAGGTCAGGTGCGTCACTTGATCTGCGGTGGTCGATAATGTCAGCAATGGTTGCGGCACCGTAGCCTTAAAATCGCTAATAAATTCCCATTTCTCGGCCGGGGAATCACCCAACAGCCGATCCATCGGAAAATCAGCGTTCGTGGGATTTTCGTTATACGCGGCATATACCACGAACTGATTCTTCGGATCAGTCGTCACCGCCGGCGCCATGATGAACCGACTACTTTCCTTTATGCCGTCGTATTTCCCCAGCAATGCAAACGGAGCAAAAGACCCGAATTGACCGGATTTTTCCGTCGATTGGTACATTTTCCCATCGCTGCCCAACGCGACTACCTGGATGCTCCCTTGATCCGATCCCGTAGTCAGTAAAAATGCCTTGAAATCCTTTACTGATGAATCCAACTTATTCCCGCCAGAAATCTGACTCCATGCCCCCCATGTTGCCGGGATATTACGATCTTTTTCAATCGCACTCCACATGTTACCGGCCCTATCCAACGCAAACGCTTCGAGGTAACCATTTGCATTTCGCACCAGCTTCACAGGTCCGGCAAAAGCTGAACCCATGGACAATCCGCCAATGTACGCCGCCTTGGTATTTTTCACGTCCGTCACGGAGATGTAACCAACCTGGACACTTGCCTGGCTCGTCAAAAATGCGACGGCAAAGTAGTCGGAGCCTGCGCCGGCGAGGGCAACGGCAGGACTCGCGGTAGCGCTGGCATAGAAGGTGTAGCTAGTATAGGGTGTCCAGTCCCCGGCCTTTGCGGTATAGCTGATCGTGCACAAGGTCAGCGTATCAGTCGAAGAACGTGCAAAGGCATATATCTTCCCATTCAAATAGATCGGCGCAATCAAGTTTTGAGGCTGAACACTCCCGCCACTAAGCAGAACCCACGCCGTGGTCGGCGGGTACGGGTAAACCATTCCTTCCGTGCGTGCAATTTCGGTAGACATGACGTTTCCTTCCTCACGTTCGGCGCTCAGTCGTCCCTCTGGCGTCACATATCAATGCGGCAAGCGCAATCTGCGCACACCATGCAACAAGACTGGCACCGCAATTAAAAAACGAGTAATTTTATCCAACTGCGCGTTGCTTCCTCCGCGCCTCACTCAATTCCACGGCGAAACATTGATCTGCGGATCCCATTGGAAATACGCCAGTATCTCCTCACCCTGCGTAATGAAAAATTGAACAGCATAAGATTCCGTACCATAATCATTTACATCACACGCCATATAATATTCAGGAATCTTCTCAAAATCACAATCCAGAGGATGAACAGCGCCGTTATATTCCTTCGGAATCGGAACATACGGATGCGCGATTTCAGGAGCAGGCGTAGTCGTAACCTCCTGGTTGCCCTTCACGTAGGGATTCAGGAAAATGCTATACATAATCACGCTGAATTCCGTTTCATCAGAGACCGTAACTCCCGTCCACCTGATTCTATCCGCCATTTGTGCGCGAATGCTCAAATCCGCCGTACCCTGCGTCTTCGGATCCTGCAGATAGGTAGGCGACGTAATCATAAAAATATCTTCGTGCGGGATCTCATACGGTTTCGTCGACGCGTTGTCCGACGGAATCTTATCCTTATACTTAAGCCAAATATGTTCCGCGTCGAAAACAGTTTGAATAAAGATAACGCTCATTTCAATCTCCGTATCAGTTTTCAATGAGCTGCGCACCAAGCGCCTGCCCGAACATAAAATTAGACTTAGCACACCTCGATATCAATTACACCCGATTACATGGCGACGAAATTCAGGGAAGCAGAACATGGGGAGCAAGCCAATAGAGGCCGGCGATTTCGGAATGAATGTTGCATAGCCGCCGCCGCGCCATTCCGCCTGAATGGCGCAATTCGCGACCGTGGTCCGCTCTCACGTCAAGGGGAGGAGCAGTACCGGTACGTGGAAGTGAACGTGCGACAGCCAGGCCGCCGCCGTCCATTCACTGATTGCGGGAATCGTGCGCCGGCTGTCTCTCAGAGAAACAGCAGCGCCTTGGTCAACTCCGATTCGTCACGCGCTCGCTCACACCACCCCAGCTGCACGGGAACGTCGTAAAGCCGCCGCGCACCAAACCGCGGCCAGAAATGACACAGCCCCGGCGCGATGACCTGCGCCACGGACAACCCGATATCGGGCCGCGTCTTGTCGACGACGAGCACATCCATGCCGGCCGACGCGATTTTCCCGACGCAGTGCGCGATCGCCGCCGGCAACGTGTCAGCTTCGATCGACGGCCACGTCGAGCCTGTCGTGCGGCGCATGCTGTCCGCCGGATACAGGAATCCGGTTTCCGAAAGCTTGTCGCGATCCCATGGATGCGGGGCATCTGCCGCAATATCGAGCAGTTGGTTCACTTCGGTCAGCGCGCGCTGCACGGCGATACGGGCGTCGAGATGACAACCGAAGCCGATCGAAAACCGTCCGTCGGCCGGATTTTCGGCCAGTGCAACCACGACCGGCACGCCGAGATCGTGCGTGATATCGAGCGCCCACAGACGCCACCCGAACGTTTCGTACTCCCGCACGAGCGCATCGAAATACGGCTCCTCGAAACTCGCGAGATCGACCCCGGGGCGCGGGATCTGGTTGTACCACCAGATCGCGACCGCATCGCGCTCGATCAATTCGAGCATGCCTTGCAGGATCGCCTCGTCGAGGGTCGATCCCGCCGCACAGCCGTTGGGGTTGTGCACGCACGCGACGTCGGCTTGCGCGCTGTCGGGCGTCTCCGCATAGCAGTAGCTCAGCGGCACGAGGTGGCGCTTCCCGGATACGAGCGACCACGCGGGCGTCCAGTCGATGACGTCGCGCGCCGTGAAGCGCGGCGGCACCTGCTTTCGAACGTCGCGGGTCAGTGCGTTGATGGCCTCGCGCACATCGAATTGCCGTTCGCTGAACTGCTGAAGCGCGTTGACGTGAATCGGTTCGGCATCGCATGCCGGATCGGCGAGCAACGCTTTCATGCTGCCGCTCACCGTCGCTTCGTCGCCCTGATAGACGCTGCTGAACCGCTCGAGCGCTTCGCACAATGCGCTCGCGCGCGCCTGCTCATCGGTGCGGCCCTTGCCGGAGCAGATCCGGTCGAAGCGGTTGCTGGCCGGCACGGCGGCCGGACACACCAGGAAGCCGGACGCATACACCTTGCGCATGCCGGCATGCCGCTTCGGCATCGGGTGCAGATACGCGATCGCGCCGCTGATCGGCGAGATCAGATCCGCATGACGCTCGAACACCTGTTGCGGATCGGCGGTGCGGTAGCCGCCATCGGCACGCGCCAACCGCGCGTGATCGGCGAGCCGCGGCGCGCGCGCCGCCTGCTCGCGCATCCATGCGGGATTGCCGCAGCACGGGCATTGGGGCCGCCTGCGCACACGGTGCGGCTCGGCGGCCAGCGTGTCGATGCGCTGCGCGACGATCCGCGTGTGCGCGCGCTCCGCCGCGGCGGGGTTGACCGCGATTTGCTCGACCGTCGCCGCGACGAGCGCAGCGGCAGCGGCGGCGCCGGCGCGCGAGACGGCCGGCGGCGGACACATCGCGCCGTTGCCGTGATGGCGTGCGAGCAGCGCCTCGATAGGCCGGTTGAGGCGAATCCAGTAGCGCACGCATTCGATGCACGGCGCGCCGTCCCCGGCCAGCAGCGGCCCGATCAGCGTCTGCACGCCGTTGGCCGCCACGACGAGCAGCGCCCCGCCGCGCGCCGCCACGCGGGCGGCGCAATCGGCGAGATCGTCGCGGTCGTGCGTGTCGGTGATCGCAACAGTCAGTTCGGCATCCGGCACGACGTCGATGCCTGCTGCTGCAAACGCCCGCCTGAACGCGATATCGTCTGCGCCGAACGCCTCGACCGCGACGCGCAGCCGCGCGATGCCCGCGCAAGCGGCGTCGCCGTCGAGTCCGGCGCGCTCGAAGAAGCCGCGCGCCGCATCGTCGTCGTGCGGCGCGTCGGCGCGCACGTATGCGCGCCGCACCAGGTGATCGAGCCCGGCGAGCACGTCCCATTCCCCGAACTCGCCCGCGAGCGCGGTCACGATCTCGGCGATCGTCATCCGCGCCCGCAAGCACGCGGCGATCCGCACGAAGACCGCGCCGGACAGCATCGCGCGCTTGAATTCGTCGACGACGAACAGCGTCTCGGGCCCCGCGTCGAGCACGAGCAAATGCGGCTTGAAACGCAGTACGCGCGAAAAATCGTCGAGCATCGTGTGGCTCCGTGCAACGGGTGAACGCGGCGCGGCCCGTGCCGCCTGCACGGGCCGCGCCTAGGTGTGCGGCTCAGCCGCGCAGGGTCAGCAGCAGGTGAACAGGTAGCTCGGCCCGGCGTCGCAGTAGGCCGCGAGCGCAACGGCCTCTTCGTCCAGGCTGGTCGGCTGCTCCGGTATGCCGACGGTCATCGCGTTGCGCGGCAGGTTCCAGCTCCCGCCCCCTTTGCCGTCGCTCGTCCAGCCACGGCCGGCTTCCGGCTTGACGACCTCGATGTCGATGATCCATGGGCACTGATAGCCGAAGTATTTCGCGAGCGCTTCGAGCGGATTCGCCAGCAGCTCGCCCTTGAACTCCGGATCCCGCCACGAAAGCGCGATCGCGCGCAGATAGACCTTCTGAAACTCCAGCATCGATTCGAGCGTCGGATTCGCGTTGTTGTTTGCCATGTCGGTTTCCCCGAGGTCGTCAATCGATGATGGTGATGTGGTTCGCGTTGTAGGCGGCCAGCGCCTGCGCGAATTGCGTCTCGTCCGCCGGCGCGGGAGGCAGGACCAGGGTGAGCTTGTTCTTTTGGCCGGAGGTCCAGTCGCCGTTGACGCTCGGCGTCCACGCCGACGATTTGGTCTGCACCTTCAGGTCGAGCCGAAACGGAAAGTGATAGTCGAAATGCTCGCGCAGCGCCTTGACCGGATCGGCCTCGAGTTCGTCGAGAAACGCCGTGGAATGCCACGTGAGGGCGATCGCCCGGATGATGACGGCCCGGTATTCGAGAAACTGCTCGTACGTCGGTAATCGAAGATCCTTGCTCATCGTTCTGCTCTCCTGATGGATGGATGAATGGAACCACTTACGACCACGCATGCAACATCGCTTCGGCGCGCGTGACGATGCCGCTCATGCCCGCCGTCGTTGCAATTCCGAATGCGCGCCGGCACGCTGCCAGCGCGGCCTCGCCGCCGTGTCGCGGATCGGCCTGCCGCACGTACTCGCCCTTCTTCAGCAGCAGCTGGGCTTCGTAATACCGTTCCCCGGTCGACTCGCACCATGCGAGGCATTGCTCGATCTGCGCGAGCGCCGCGGCGAACTCGCCGCGCTCGGCATCCAGCTCGGCGAGCAGCGACGCGTAGTAGGTCAGGCCGAGCAGCCCGCCCGATTGCCGCTGCGCATCGAGATGCGCGACCATGCCCGCGCGATCCCCTTGCGTCCACGCATGAATGATCGCGGCGTAGTGCTCGACCGCGCGCAGCCGGTGCGCATCCGACAGGCGGAGAATCGCCTCCGACGTGGCGCCGGCCGCATCGCGATCGCCGGCCAGCTGGTGCATGCGCGCGAGGTACATCATCGTGACGCCGAGCGTCGGCAGATGGTCGAGGCAGGTCGCGCAGTACACGGCCTCGTGCGCGATCGCGAGCGACGCGCGCGGATCGTCGTCGATGCACCCGCGCACGCTCGCGAGCGACGCCATCGTCCACGCGCGCGTATCGAGCCCGAGGATGCGCCGATGGCCCGCGTCGCGCCGCACGTCGTAGCCGGCCAGCACGGCGTCGAACGCCACCCGCGCACGCGCATAGTGGCCGTCGACCCACAGGCTCATGCCGCGCATCGCGTCCGCCGCGACCTGCACGCCGGCATCGCCGCGCTCGGCGGCGAGCGCGTCGAGCCGCGTGCAGATCCCGCGCACGGTGGGGCGATCGCCGGCGACGTGGTAGCAGGTCGACAGCGTCCAGAGCGCGCTGATCGCGAGCTCCGGGTCGTCGAGGGTCTGCACCTGGCGCAAGAGCTGCTCGGCATGCTCGCGCACCTGCGGATCGGCCCAGCCGAAGCGCGCCATCGTCGCGTGCGTCAACGTGGCGCGGATGCGTGCGCTGTCGTGCTCGCGTTGCGCGTAGTCGGCGTTGGCCAGCCAGTCGAACACGGCCTGCCCGTAGCGGATCGCGTCGTCGTACCGGGAACGTTCGAGTGCGCGGCGCGCCGCTTCGATGCCGTGCGCGATCGCGTCGGCGAAAGCACGCGCGCGCGCGAAGTGCCCGGCTACGCCGAACGCATGCGCGCCGCTCCCGCGATCGGTTTCCACGGCCAGCGCACGGCCGACGCGCGCGTGGTTGCCGCGCCGCACGGCGGGCGGCATCGATTCGTAGGCCGCGTCGCGAATCAACGCGTGGCGGAACGAATAGAACACGCGATCGCGCCGGTGCTGCGCGTACACGATCCGCTCTTCGAGCAGGAGCCGCAGATGCGCGTCGAGCGTGGCCCGATCGTGCGGCGACGCGTCGGCAAGCAGTTGCGCATCCACCTCGAGCCCGATGGTCGCGGCGAGCTGCGCGGTATCGCGCGCGCCGTCGATCCGGTCGAACGCGAGGCCGAGCATGCCGCCGAGGCTGACCGGAAGCGGATAAGGGTCCGTGGCGCGCGGCCCCGCCGGCGAGCCGTCCGCGGCCGTCGCCGCGCCGCTCGTGACGAGCTCGCGCGCGACGGCCTCGATGAACAGCGGGATGCCCGCCGTGCGGTGGGCGAGCTGGCCGAGCCAGGCCGGATCGGGCACCCGTTCGCCGAGAAACGCCGACACGAGGTGCTGCGCGTCGTCGCGCGACAGGCGGCGCAGCGCCAGGCGCTCGGTCGCGCCGCGCCAGCGATCGAGCTTGTCGGGGCGCGACGTGAGCACGACGCCGATGGCCCCGGCACGCGGCGAGCGCCGCAGGTACGCGAGAAAGTCCTCGGTCGAGCGATCGATCCACTGGACGTCCTCGACGATGAGCAGCACCGGCGCGCCGTTGCCGAGCGACACGATCAACTGCTCGAGGACGTCGAACAGCGCGTGCTGCTCGCGCGCGCTCGACCACAGGAACCCCTTGGCATCGCAAGGCAGCCCGAGCCACGTCGCGAGCGCGACGCGCGCCGCCGCATGATCGCATTCGAGCGGCGCGATCATCGCGTCGATCGCTGCGAGCGCGGGGCCGACCGGGCGATCGGCGTCGATGTGCCAATGTGCGCCGATGAACCGCAGGATCGGGAACAGCGCATGGTTCTCCCGCTCGGGCAGGCACCCGCAATGCGCGAACGCGTGGCCCTGGGTGCGGACCGCCTCGCACAGCTCGTGCACGAGGCGCGACTTGCCGATGCCCGCCTCGCCGACGACGAGCCGCGGCACGCCGCGCGGCGCACGCTCGCCGCGCGTGTCGCGATGCTGTCGTGCGAGCACCTCCTGCCACGCGCGCAGCAGCGCATCGAGTTCGCGGGCGCGGCCCACCATCGGCGCCGTCATGCTGGCGTCGAGCGAATCGAACGGCGTATCGGCGCGACGCTCGCCGAGCAGTTCATGGACCGGCTGCGGCGCGAGGCCTGCCTGCGCCAGCCGCAACGGGGTCGGCCGAGTGTCGGCATGCCGTTCGAGCGCGAGCCGCGCATCGTCGCTGATCAGGATCTGCCCCGGCCCGGCGACGCGCATCAACCGCGACGCCGCGGCGGGCATCGACACGCCCGTCACGTCCGACATGCGCGCCCCGTGAGCGAGCACCTGCCCGACGTGAATCGCGGCGGCCACTTCGACGCGCCAGCCTTCGTCACGGGTGTGGCCGCCGGCAGCCGTCGGCGCCGGCAGCCGGGCCCGCTCGGCAACCCGCACCATGTCGAGCGCCGCGCGCGCCGCACGGCGCGCGGGCCGGTCGATATCGCCTTGCAGGCCGAAGTGGAACAGCAGCGTGTCGCCGAGCCGTCCACCGACCTGCGCGCCATAACCGACGGCGATGTCGGCGCACTTCGTCAGCCATTGCGCCTCGTAGCCGTCGAGCAGGTCGCCGTGATCGGTTCCGGCATGCCGCTGCGTGCCCGCTCCGGCGAGCGCGACGCAACAGCACAGCGTGGTGATCTGCCGGTACTCGCCGGCCGTTCCAGCCGTCTCGCCGCGCGGCGCGAACGGGCGCGCACGCGCCGGCGGGCTTGCGCGGCTCGCATCGAACTGGCCCACGAGCGCGGCGAAGTTGAGCGCGCGAAACTGCACCGCGAGTTCGTCCGCCGATGCGGCGCGCTGCGCCGGATTCTTGCTCAACGCGCGCCGCAGGACCGAGCCGAGCGGATGCGACGCGATCGACGGCGGCAGCGCGATGTCCACCGGGCTGAGGTGCTGATAAAGAATGTCGGCCACGCTTGCGCCGTGCATCACGACATCGCCCGTCAGGCATTCGATCACGACCAGGCCCCACGCATACAGATCGCTCCTGGGCGTCGGCGCCTCGTTGCGCAACTGCTCGGGCGCGCAATATTGCGGCGAGCCGAGCACTTCGGTCGCCTGGGTCGACGTCTGGCGCGCGAGGTCTTCCGCGTCGGGCAGCAATTCGCCGACGCCGAAATCGAGGAGCTTCGCGTGCGGCTCGCCATCGGCCATCGCGATCATGATGTTCTGCGGCTTCAGGTCCCGATGCACGATGCCGCGCCGATGTGCGGCCGCGAGCGCGTCGAGCACCTCCGTCATCAGCCGGCCCGTGTCGACGGCCGACAGCGGCCCCTCCGCCGCGAGCCAGTCGCGCAGGGTCCGGCCCGCCACGAACTCGAATACGGCGAACAGCCGCCCGTCGGGCGCTTCACCCTTGTCCAGCAACGCCACGATGTTCGGGTGCCGCAGCGCCTCGCACAGATGCGTCTCGTGCTGAAAGCGCGCACGCCGGCGCGCGCGCTCCGCCGTGGCCCGCGCGGCATCGTCCCGCATCAGCTTGATGGCGACGTCTTGCCCCGTGTCGCCGCAGGTGGCGCGAAACACCACGCCGTTGCCGCCTTCGCCGAGCAGCGGGCCGAGCCGGTAGCGCCGCTTGCCGGCGAGCTCCGCGAACGGCGCGGCGGCGGCGGGCAGCGCGACAGGCTGCCGCGGTTCGGGCATCTGCGGCGCGACGGGCGCGCGCAACGCGGTCGGCAGCACGGCCGTTTCGCCCGCGTTCACGAGTACTGGACGACCGGGCCCGGCGTCCGGCGATGCGCGCCGCCGATGCGCGGTTCGGCGCCCGGCACCGACTGGCATTCGAGGTGCTCGCCGCGCATGACGCGGAACGGAAAATCGCCGAAGCGGACACTGCCGCGCCGGCGCTCGACGAGCTGGCCCGCGTCGAGCCCCGGCTGGGCCGCGAACTGGGCGCGCGCGCGGTGGATCTGCACGTTGACGTGCGAGGCATCGATGCCGAGCATGCGCGCCAGCCGGTCGAGCTCGACCCAGCCTTGCGTGGCGGCGTCGTAGCCGGCCTGCATGTCGGCGGAGCGCGCCCGGGCGAGCGTGACGAGGCTGTAGTGATGGGCGCGCTCGCCAAGGTCGACCACGCCGCCGCGAATATGCAGCAGCATGCGCACGTGCTCCTCGTTCTGGCTGACGAGGAATTCGAGCAATCGTGCCGGCGCGGCCGGATCGGCGGGCGACGCGAGCATCATCGTCGAGCCGCTGCGCACGAGCGCCAGGCGCCATGTGAGGTCGCCGGTCGACACTTCATCGCCGTCCCGCAGCGTGCGCGGCGGCAACGTGTCGTCGCACAGCCATTCGCCGGCCGGCGACCGGACGATCGTGACCGGCCGCGCGGCGTGCGCCGGCAGGATCTGGCTCGGCGCGAGCACGATCGGATGCGCGGCCCCGCGTATCGGCCACAGCGTATCGGCCGGATCGTCGAGCGCGTCGACGCGCCATGGCGCGACGCCCGCCCGGCCGAACCGGATCACGTCGCCTTGTTGCAGCACCGCATGCTCGCCGTCGCGCAGCGGCATGCCCGATACCGTCGTGCCGTTGCTGCTGTGATCGTGGAGTTCCCACAGGCCGCCGATCCAGCGGATATGGGCATGGACGCGGGACACCGACGAATCCCGGACGACCGTGTCGCAGCGCGCGGGATCGCGGCCGAACACGTGATACGCGCGGAGCAGACACGCTTCTCCAGAAGAATCGTTCCTGAGTATCGCCATGGCTGCCCCGTTTTCGGTTTCGCCCGGATCGCGCGAGTGACGCATCGACGCGGCCGGACAAGCGATTGATTCACTGATCGCGAACAATGTCGCCTGTTCGCCGCCTCGTTACCTGTTTTCGTCAGCTATCTGTCGAACCGTTGCTCATCCGGCGTGCCATTTCAGCCAATTGAATGATTCGCCGTTTTGTTGTTTTAAACCCGAGCAACTTGATGAAAATCCTGCCAAATAAATTCGCGTGTCGCAACCGGAATGCGCAATCCGAAATCGGATATTGCAATGCTTTACATTTGCGGCGGATTTTCGTGGAATAAATAAAGGGTCGAAGAATTTTCGCGTTGCGTGACGCAGGATGGTTATCCTTGGCTGCATGGGAGCCGGTAATAATGACAGGCTGGATATGGGAAACAATTTCCTCCCAGGCAATCCTTCAGATACGCATAAATGCAATTAAATAATTGCATTAATTTATATAATCATCACCGTAATTTTGGCGATCGGCATTGCCTCGTTCATGACGGCACACCGCAACCTGGCGATTCACCCGTCCGCAACCTATACTTAGCCGCATGGCTAACCTTAACCCCGGCATCAGCGACGTATTCCATGCGCTGTCCGACCCGACGCGCTGCGCGATCGTCCGCGCGCTCGGCCGCGGCGAGCAGACCGTATCCGTGCTGGCGGCGCCGTTCGCGATGGCGCTGCCGTCCTTCATGAAGCACGTCGCGGTGCTCGAGCGCAGCGGCCTCGTCCGGACCCGCAAGACCGGGCGCGCGCGCACCTGCGCGCTGGTCGGCGGCCGGCTGTCGGAAGCGGAGCAGTGGCTCGCCGCGCAACGCGCGATGTGGGAAGCCCGGTCCGACCGCATGGTCGAATTCGTCGAACGCCGTCACGCAGAGGAGCACGCCGATGTCAGCCCACCCCGCCGAACCCGCTGAAGCCAGCGACCTCGTCATTTCCCGCGTGCTGCGCGCGCCGCGCGGCGCATTGTGGCTGGCGTGGACCGCTCCCGAGCTGCTGAAGCAATGGTGGTGCCCGAAGCCGTGGACCACCGAGGTGCGCGCGTTCGAGCTGCGGCCCGGCGGCGCGTTCCACACGTTCATGCGCGGCCCCGACGGCGGCACCAGCGACAACCCGGGCTGCTTCCTCGAGATCGTGCCCGAGTCGCGCATCGTGTTCACGTCGATGCTCACCGGCGGCTGGCGGCCGCACACGCCGTGGCTCGGGTTCACGGCCGTGATCACGATGCGCGACGACGCCGCGGGCTGCCGCTATGAAGCCCGCGTGATGCATCCGGACGTCGCGACGCGCGAACGTCACGAACAGCTCGGCTTCTTCGACGGCTGGAATACCTGCATCACGCAGCTCGACGAACTGGCCGGCACGCTCGACTGACCGCGAACACACCCGGGGCGCGAAGCCGGGCATCACGCTGCGTCGCACGTCATGTGCTGCGCGAAACGCGCACGCGTGCGACACTGCCCCGCATTCGCGCCGCCACGGGCGGCACTGCCCCGAACACGCACTAGAGGACACTCGCGATGAGCACCGCGACCACCGCCACGTGGTATTTCGATTTCGTTTCGCCGTTTGCCTACCTGCAGCTGGAGCAGTTCGACGCATTGCCGCCGACGCTCGCGATCGAACCGCGCCCGATCGTGCTCGGCGCGCTGCTCGCGCACTGGGGACAAAAGGCGCCGGCCGAGATCGCGGCCAAGCGCGTGTTCACCTATCGCCACGCGCAGTACCGCGCCGACAAGCTCGGCATCCCGTTCCGGATGCCGCCCGCGCATCCGTTCAATCCGATCCGGCCGCTGCGCCTCGCGATCGCGATGGGCGGCTCGCTCGACGTGATCCGGCGCATCTTCCGGCACATCTGGCGCGACGGGCACGACGTCGCGTCGCCGGAAGGCTTCGCCGCGCTGTGCGACGCGGTCGGCTTTCCCGACGGCGTGAGCGCCGTCGATGCGCAGGCCGTGAAGGACACGCTGCGCGCGTACACCGACCAGGCGATCGCGCATGGCGTGTTCGGCGTGCCGACGTTCGAATGGAGCGGCGAGCTGTTCTGGGGCGAGGATGCGACCGCGATGTTCGTCGACTGCGTCGCCTCGCGCGCGTGGCTCGACTCGCCTGAAGTGCAACGCATCAGCGCGCTGCCGGAAGGCATCCGGCGCGGCTGATCCCGCCGGTGGGGAATCGCCGATCGCCGGGCGCCGGCGTCAGGGCGCGTGCCCGTCGACCAGCCCCGGCACCGCCTCCCGCATCATCGCGACGAACCGCACGAGCCGCGACGGATAGAACTGCGCGTGCGGATAGGTCAGGTAGACCGGCAGCGGCGCGGCCTCCCACTGCGGCGCGAGATGGACGAGACGCCCCTGCGCCAGCGCGTCCGCGAGCATCCACGACGAGCCGACGCAGGCGCCGATGCCCAGCAGCGCCGCGCTGCGCAGCGCATACAGGTTCGCGGTGCTGATGCGCGGGCGGATCGCGATGCGGCGCGTCTCGCCGGTCACCGCGTGGCGCAGCGCCAGCTCGTTGCGGTAATACGTGCGCAGCGACAGCCACGGCAACGCGGCCAGCGCGTCGGGCTCGGCGGGCACCGGCGCACCGTTCAGCACCGACGGCGCGGCCACCACGAAGCGCGGCACCTTCGACAGCCGGATCGCGACCACGCCGGGATCGGTCGGCTCGCCGACCTGGATCGCGCAGTCAATGCCGCTGCCGATGAAATCCCCCACTTCGTCCTGCAGCAGCCATTCGACCGACACGCGCGGATAGTCGGCGAGGAAGCGCGCGAGCGGCCCGACGAAGCGCTCCTGCCCGAATGCGTGCGGCACCGCGACCCGCAGCAGCCCCTCGGGCTCCTCCTGCGCGCCGCGCAGGTCGGCTTCGAACGCCGCCCAGCTCGCCAGCAGCTCCTTCGCGCGCTTGAAGCAGCGCTCGCCGTCGACGGTGAGCCGCATCGCGTGCGTCGTCCGCTGCAGCAGCCGCACGCCGAGCGAGCGCTCGAGCGCCTGCAGCCGGCGGCTGATCGTCGGCTGGGTCGTGTTCAGCTGCGCGGCGGCCGCCGACAGGCTGCCCGATTCGACTATGCGCACGAAGGTTTCCATCAGCTCGAAGCGATACCCGGCGCCTTCCACCGGATCGGTGCGATGGCGCGCGAAGCCCCGAGCAGCGGGCGCAACAGGATGTTTTTCACTCATACGTGGAGCGTATAACAAATCTGCGCCGCACGGTACTACCGTCGCGCCCGGCCCGTCGGCACACTCGCGTCCATCACCTCTCCTGACGAAGGACCCGATCATGTCCACCCCGACGAACCTCGACACCGCGGCCCGCACGCAGCTTGCTCCGCACCACGCCGCGCCGCTCGGCCGCGGCCTCGTGCTGCTGCTTGCCGCGGCGGCCGGCCTCGCGGTCGCCCCGCTCTACTACAGCCAGCCGATGCTCGGCGTGCTCGGCCCGGATCTCGGCGCGGGCGCGCGCGCGGTCGGCTTCGTGCCGACGCTGACGCAGCTCGGCTATGCGCTCGGCATCCTGCTGCTCGCGCCGCTCGGCGACCGCTTCGATCGCCGCCGCGTGATCCTGATCAAGGCGGCCGCGCTGGTCGGCGCGCTGCTGCTCGCCGCCGCCGCGCCGTCGATCGGCCTGCTGCTGGCCGCGAGCTTCGCGATCGGCCTGTCCGCGACGATGGCGCAGGACGTCGTGCCGGCCGCGGCGACGCTGGCGCACGACGCGCATCGCGGCCGGATGGTCGGCACGGTGATGACGGGCCTGCTGCTGGGCATCCTGCTGTCGCGGGTGGTCGCCGGCTTCGTCGCCGAGAACCTCGGCTGGCGCGCGATGTTCGTGATCGCCGCCGCGAGCGTCGCCGCGATCGGCGCCGTCGCCGCGCGCGGCCTGCCGCGCTTCGAACCGACCACGCGCCTGTCGTATCGCGCGCTGATCGGCTCGCTTGGCGAACTGTGGCGCCGCCATCCGGCGCTGCGGCGCGCGGCGCTCGCGCAAGGCGTGCTGTCGGTCGGCTTCAGCGCATTCTGGTCGACGCTCGCGCTGATGCTGCACGGCGCACCGTTCCATCTCGGCAGCGCCGCCGCCGGCGCGTTCGGCCTCGCCGGTGCGGCCGGCGCGCTCGCCGCGCCGATCGCGGGCCGTCTCGCCGACCGTCACGGGCCGGAATGGGTCGCGCGGCTCGGCATCGGCATCGCGACGCTGTCGTTCGCGGCGATGGCATGCGCGCCGCTGCTGTCGACGCATGCGCAGCTCGGCCTGCTCGCAGCCGGCACGATCGGCTTCGACCTCGGCGTGCAGGCGACGCTGATCGCGCATCAGTCGATCGTGTACCGGATCGATCCGGCGTCGCGCAGCCGCCTGAATGCGGTGCTGTTCGTCGGCATGTTCATCGGCATGGCGGCCGGCGCCGCGATCGGCAGCCAGCTGCTCGCGCAACTGGGCTGGACCGCGGTGCTCGGGCTCGCCGTCGCGACGTCGCTTGCCGCGCTCGCCGTGCGGTTCTGGCGGCGCTGATCGGTCGACGCACGACGCTTCGAATCGATAACGTCGCACCCGAACGGGCAAGCGCCTCGCGCTTGCCCGTCTTTTCTTTTATTTTCGATCGGTGCAGGCACGCGCGCGCGCCGCCCGGCAAGTTTGCGCGCCCCGCTTGCCGCATGCGTTCATCCGATGCAATGCGCAGACCAATCGATCCGATTGTCCAGTTCACCCAAATATTTTTCGCATTGCCACGGCCGCACCGGCGCCCTGCGCCGCCTCATCCGCGAACGCCGCGCCGGACGGCCCGCACGCATCCGGCCCCATGTCGCGCGGCCCGTTTTATCAGGGGATTCCCGGTATTTTTTCCCATTTTCTTTGAAATTCCGGGTGGACATACTTGCCCCCCATTGCGCTGCAGCCCGAGCGCGCCTTGAATCCCGCCGGCCGCCATGTCATGCGCTGCACGTCCGTCGGGGCCGCGGAACATGAACAACTTCGACACCACGATCCAGATCTACCTCACCCAGATCACGCTCAGCCCGCTGCTGAATCACGTGATCCGCGTCATCGCGGGCCTGTACACGTTCAAGGGCTTCGTGCTCATTCCGATGCTGTGCTGGCTCTGGTTCCAGCCCGGCCCGCATCGCGAACGGCAGCGCGAGATGATCGTCGCGACCGTCGCGAGCGGCCTCCTCGCACTCGCCACCGGCCGGCTGCTCGCGAAGACCCTGCCGTTCCGCCTGCGCCCGATCTACAACCCGGATCTGCACCTGCACTTTCCGTCGGCGGAATTGCGCGAGGCGACCCTGCGGACCTGGAGTTCGTTTCCGAGCGACCACGCGATGCTGTGGATGGCGGTCGCGACCGGCATCTTCCTGATGTCGCGCCGCCTCGGCGTGCTCGCGCTGCTGTACACGGTCGTGTTCATCTGCCTGCCGCGCGCGTATCTCGGCTTTCACTATCCGACCGACCTGCTCGGCGGCGCCGCGATCGGCATCGCGATCACCTGGCTGATGACGCGCGATGCAATCCGCACGCGCTACGCGCCGGCCGTGATGCACGGCATCCAGCGCTTTCCCGCGCCCGCCTATACGCTCGCGTTCCTGCTGTGCTTCGAGCTGATCACGCAGTTCGACGAGCTGCTGACGCTCGCGCGCTCGGCGTCGCACGCGATGTGACCGGCATGCTCCCGCTGCTGCTGTCACGCCGGACGCGCACGCGCTGCCGGTCCTGCGCGCCGGCGTCGCGCCATGCGGACGCCGGCCTGCCCGTCAATCGCGATCGGGCGCGCCGAGCGGAAAGAACGCGCGATACGGCCGCGCCTCGTCCACCGCGCGCGCAAACGACGGCCGCGCCAGCAGGCGCTGCCGGTATGCGATCAGGTGCGCGAACGACGGATCGATGCGATGGGTCCAGTCCGCATAGAACAGGAACGGCGCCGCGCCGCAGTCGGCGAGGCTGAAGCGCTCGCCGGCCGCCCATTCGCGCTCCGCCATCCTGGCGTCGAGCCACGCATACGCGGTGTCGAGCATCGCGCGCGCATCGGCGACGCCGCGCGCGTCGCGCTCCGCCTCCGGACGCAGCGCGTCGTGCACGACCTTCTGCTGCGGCGTCGACACGTAATTGTCGAAGAAGCGATCCATCATCCGGACCTCCAGCGCCGCGTGCGGATCGTCGGGCAGCAGCCGGGCGGGCCCCGGGTGGTTCAGCCCGAGATACTCGATGATGATCGTCGCCTCGATGATCGTGCGGCCCGCATCGACCAGCACCGGAAAGCGCTTCATCGGCCACAGCGCGGCCAGTTCCCGCATCGGCGCGGGGTCGTCGTGCTGCAACAGCCGATAGTCGAACGGCGTGCCGTTTTCGTACAGCGCGGTCAGCACCTTCTGGCAATACGACGAGAAAGGATGGGCATACAGCGTCGGCAGCATTGGCGCTCCTCTTACGGGTAGGGTCACACCGGCCGCGCATGCACGCCGCGACGTGCGGCGCACACCGGCCGGTTGATAAGACGACGAACGACACGGGCCGGAATCGACATCCGGCAATCAATATTCCCGGCGCACGCGTACCCTGCTACAGCCGGCCGTTCACGACCGTGCGCCCGTCGGCCCGCCAGCGCAGCATGCCGCCGCCGAGATTCGCGACCGCGTCGAACCCTGCCTGACGCAGGATCACGGTCGCCTGCGCGGACCGTCCGCCGGCCCGGCACACGGTCACGACCGGCCGCTCGCGCGCGAGTTCGCCCGCGCGCGCGGCCAGTTCACCGAGCGGGATCAGCGTCGCGTCCGGAATGTGCCCGAGCGGCCCGGTGAATTCGGCGCTCTCGCGCACGTCGACGACCTGCACCGCCTGCAGGTGATCCTCGAGCCATTGCGGATCGATTTCCCAGAACCCGGCGAACGTATAGACGAGCGGCGCCCAGCCGGGCTCGGCCTGCTGCCCGGGCGCGCTCGCCGCAAAGCCGCACTGCAGGTTCGCCGGCACCGCGACGTCGATCTGGCGCGGGTGCGGCAGCCCGAGGTTCGTCATGTAGCCGGCGAAATCGTCCTCGCTGAGATCGCCGCCGAGGCGCGGGTTGAAGCGCCGCTCCTCGCCGACGCTCGTCACGGTCAGCCCGCGATAGTCGTGCGCCGGATACAGCAGGCACGCCTGCGGCAGCGTGAAGATCCGGCCGTGCACCGCGCGATACATCGCGCGCGGGTCGCCCTGCTGGAAATCGGTGCGCCCGGTGCCGCGAATCAGCAGGCAATCGCCGGTGAACGCCATCGATTCGTCGTCGAGCACGAGGCTGATGCAGCCGTTGGTGTGGCCGGGCGTCGCGCGCACGGTCAGGTAGCGTCCGCCGAATGCGCACTGGTCGCCGTCGCGCAGATAGCGGTCCGCCCCTTGCGCGCCGCTCGCCGCGGAAAAGCCGATCGCGCTGCCGGTGCGCTGCTTCAGCAGCCACGCGCCCGTCACGTGGTCGGCGTGCACGTGCGTATCGATGGTCATGCCAAGCCGCAGGCCGAGTTCGTCGAGCAGCGCCACGTCGCGCCGCACCTGCTCGAACACCGGATCGATCAGCAGCGCTTCGCCCGACGCGCGATCGGCCAGCAGATACGTATAGGTAGACGATTGTGGATCGAAGAGTTGCCTGAAGATCATCACGATGCCGCTCCGCCGCCTGTCCATGCCCGGCGCGCGCGCGTCGCGCCGCCTCGCCGCTCCTCGCCCGCGCGAATCGGCCGAGCCGCCGCCTTGCCGGCCCGGCCGATTCGCGCCCCCGTCATGCCGTCGCGCGCCGCATCAGCGCGGCTGCGTGACGTACCGCAGGTACGGCTTCAATGTCCTGAAGCCCTGCGGATACTTCTTCTTCGCATCGTCGTCCGACACCGACGTCGGAATGATGACATCGTCGCCCGGCCTCCAGTTCACCGGCGTCGCCACCGTGTGCTGCGCGTTCAGCTGCAGCGAATCGAGCAGGCGCATCACTTCGTCGAAATTGCGGCCCGCGCTCATCGGGTACACCAGCATCGCCTTGACCTTCTTGTCCGGCCCGATGATGAACACCGAGCGCACCGTCGCATTGTCGACCGCGGTGCGCGGCCCGCCGCTCGCGTTCGGATGGATCATGTCGTACAGCTTCGCGACCACCAGGGTGTCGTCGCCGATCATCGGGTAGTTGATCGCGTGCCCCTGCGTCTCCTCGATGTCCTTCACCCACCGCTGGTGATCGCTGACGGGGTCGACGGAGAGCCCGATGATCTTCGTATTGCGCTTGTCGAATTCCGGCTTGAGCCCGGCCATGTAGCCGAGTTCGGTCGTGCACACCGGCGTGAAGTCCTTCGGATGCGAGAACAGGATCGCCCAGTGGTCGCCGATCCACTCGTGAAAGCGAATCGTGCCCTCGGTGGTCTCCGCGGTGAAATCGGGGGCTTCTTCTCCTAGTCGAATCGACATTTCGTCCTCCATGACATGGAACCCTCATGACGCCCGCGCCGCGGTCGGCGCGGCCGCGCCCTGATTCGTCGAACGTGGGTGTGGCGAGCGCCGCGAGGCCCGCCCCGTGGCCACGGGGCGGATCGGCGCGCCGGCGGCGGGCATGCGGCCCGCGCGCTTATAGCGTAGGTCAAATTGCGCGCGCCACGGGCGGCAGTTCGCGGCGGGCCCGGCGAGCGGCGGGCGCGGGACGGCCGCATCGCGCCGCCTATACTTTTTGCATCGACACCCCGGCGCGCGACGCGCGTCCGGCCGTTTCCTTTCCTGTGAGGAGACCATCATGCCCCGCCGCTACATCGATTGCCGCGAGTTTCCGAGCGACACGAACTGTTCGGTCGCGATTTCGGCCGATTCCGACGGCGAACTGCTGGAGGCCGCGGTCCAGCATGCGGTCACGGTGCACCAGCACACCGACACACCCGAGTTGCGCGCGCAACTGAAGACGCTGTTCCGCGACGGCACGCCGCCCGCCGACGCGCCCCGCCAAGCGTGAGCAGCCATCCGCGCCGCGCCGGCTGACAGTAAGCCGGCAGATTCCCCCTTCCCGTCTTCCGATCGCGCCCCGCCGCGCCGGCCTCCCACGCCGGCCGGCGACTGTCGCGCGCGGTGCCGCGCACATCGCCGCGAACCGATGCACGCGCAACGATACGCACATGCAACACCCGCGTTCGCGCGGCACGGCGCCGCTCGCCACGCCCACCGCACACGGCGCGTGCGAGATGCCGCGCAGCCACCCGGTTTCGCGCGTGAATCACACGTGAAACGTTTTTTCCGGATTGTGCCGCGACAGCCATCGCGAAAAACGAAATTCATCAATCAAATCATCACGTTATCGTATTTGGCACGTTGCTCGCTTGCATCCTGGAACAGGTTCGCACGCAGGTGACGCCGGCATACGCATGCCGCCCCGGTCACGCTCGCGGCAACCCGCCGGCATCGCGTATGCCGCGTCAGAACAGGCCGCAGGCCTGCAAGGGAGATCCGTTTCGCCGAACCCGACGAATCCGGGGGCCGCTGCCAGCGCGATGCGCCGGGCAGGCCACCTGGCGGATGATCGTTTTTGCAACGCGTCGAACAACGCGAGTCGTTTCAGGAGGAAGCCATGAAAGTGCGAGGAACCCATGGGTCGCTGCGCGTAGGGAGCGCCGTGCTGACCGGTCTTTGCGCGGCCATCGTCACAGTCGCCGCGATCGGTTCGCAGGCGGCCTTCGCCGGCCCGAAGCATCACACCGGCCACGGCTCGCTGCCATCCAAAGGGAACATACCGGCCAAGTTCCAGACGCTGCCGACCGGCCCGCATCCGAGCGAAACGAAGAACGCAGGCAAGTTCAAGCCGCAACAACTATAGGCATCACGCGGAGGTCATTGTCGGGGGAAAGTTTCAATCATTCGATCACCGATGCGTGAGGTTTGCCATGAGTGCAATGCGAACATTATTCCGCGCCCCAAGGCCATTGGCGCGCGGGCTGGCCGCCGCCGGACTCTGTGTCGCGGCGCAAGTCGCGCAGGCCGTCCCGGCGGATGCGCTGATCGACCTGAAGGTGCTGGTGCTCACCAGCCAGCAGGCCGGCAACACACCTGAGCTGCAGGCGACGCAGACGATTCTCGACCGCCTGGGCGTGCCGTACCTGATCTGGCCGTACGACACGAACGCCCCGTTGCTGCCGACGCTCGAAAACGGCGACCATGCGCTGTACCAGGGCATCATCATGCCGATCAGCGACGCCCGGTACATGAACCCGTTCTCCGGCGGCGCGCTCGCGACCACGCTCGCGCGCTACCAGTTCAAGTACAACGCGCGGCTCGCGAGCGTCTACACGTGGCCGGGCGACACGGGCTGCATGCAGTACGTCGGCTACCGCGATACGACCGCGTCGCCGCTCAACACGACGCTGACGACGACCGGCAAGACGCTGTTCCCGTACATGAACGCCGGCTCGACCACCGCCAACCCGCTGGTCGTGCAGAACGCGTGGACCTACTTCATGTCGCCGGCGAGCCCGCTGCCGGCCGGCACGACCACGACGACGCAGATCCAGGGCACGGCGTCGACCGGCGTCACCTATTCGGTCGCGTCCACCTGCCTGTTCGGCAATACCACGCCGCTCACGGGCGACAGCACGTCGCGCGAGATCATGGCGGTGTCGTTCGACAACAACCCGTTCCTGATGCACTCGCTGACGCTGTCGTACGGCATCGTCAACTGGGTCACGCGCGGGCTGTTCGTCGGCAACCGGCACGTGTACATGGATCCGCAGGTCGACGACAACGGCATCCCGGACGAGATTTTCCCGTACGCGGTGTCGGACTACACGGGCCTGTGGTACGACGTCAGAAACGGTAACTGCCAGCCCAACAACCCCTGCGTGTACACATCCACGAGCCCGCAGGGCCAGTGCCCGCTCGGCAACCCCATCGGCTCGACGAACCCGAACACGGGCACGACCGCCTGCGAATACCGCACGATCGGCTCCGACTTCGACAACGTGATGAACTGGCAGGACACCGTGAACGCCAATACGGCGAACGCGGGCGCGCTCAAGGTCACGATGGCGTTCAACGGGTCGGGCTACAGCACCGATCTCGGCGGCCTCGGGAATTACCCGACGACAGGCACCGACACGCTGTCCGTCGAAACCAACGCGAACGAGTTCGAGTTCAAGTGGATCACGCATACCTACGACCACACCCTGCTCGACCCGCCGTTCACGACCACGGCCGCGCAGGTGACGACCGAGCTGCAGAACAACGACAGCGTGGCGCAGACGATCGGATTCGAGAAGTACAACAAGACCGTGATCGTGACGCCGGAAATCTCCGGGCTGTACAACGCGACGACGCTCGGCGCGCTCAACGCGTTCGGCGTGACGGTGCTCGTCTCCGATTCGTCGAAGCCGACGCCGCCGGTCGGCACGTCCGGCTGCCCGATCAACAACAATGGCGTCGCGTGGTCGCTTCCGCCGTTCAACGCGGGCAAGTACAACTGCGTGAACCAGAAGATCTTCGAGATCCCGCGTTATGCGACCGCGCTGTTCTACAACGTGTCGCAACCGTCGGAATGGGTCGCCGAGTACAACTATTTCTACGGCGCGAACGGGATCGATCCGACGCGATGGGGCGTCGACCAGACCTACGCGCAAGTGCTCGACCACGTGTCCGACACGCTGGTGTCCTACCTGCTCACGTATGACATGCGGCCGCTGATGTTCCACCAGTCGAACCTGCGCGCGTACAGCGGGACGAGCTTCCTGATGGGCGACCTGCTGAACGCGGTGCTGACCAAGTACAACAAGTACTACAAGGGTCTGCCGATCCGCAGCCCGTACCTGTCGGATGCGGGCACGCTCGGCAAGCAGCGGCTCGTGTTCAGCTCGTCGAACGTGGCGGCCACGCTGAAGCCCGGCGTGTCGATCACGCTCAGCGCGTCGCGCAGCGACGGCCAGTCGGTCGTGGTGCCGATCACCGGCGTGACGTTCGGCACCGTGCATGAGACGTACGGCGGCCAGACCAACTCCACGATCACGCTGCTGCCGGCGACCGCCTATACGACAGTGATTACGCCGGCGCCGGTCTGGCAATAGCTTGCCGCAAGGCATGACCGCGTCACGGAGGCGCGAGTTGACGACGCCCGCCGCCAGGCGGGCGTTTTTTCGTGCGCGGATCGCGGGCCGGGCGGCGGCGTTGGGGCATGCGCGAATCTGTGAAACAATCGCGCTTCGCTTTCAGCCGGAATCCGGCGCCCCCGCCAAGGAGCAGAACGATGATCACCTCGGGCAGCTGTCACTGCGGCAACCTCTCTTTCGCGCTCGACTGGCGCGAGGCCGCGCCGCGCATCGCGGCGCGTTCCTGCACCTGTTCGTTTTGCCGCAAGCATGGCGGCACCTGGACCTCCTGCCGCACCGGCGCGCTGGAAGTCACCGTGAAGGACCCGGCGCGGGTCGGCACGTATGCGTTCGGCACGCGCACCGCGCAGTTCCACGTCTGCGCGACGTGCGGCGTCGTGCCGGTCGTGACGAGCGAAGTGGACGGCCGGCTCTACGGGGTCGTCAACGTCAACACGTTCGACGGGGTCGACGCGTCGCTCATCGATCCGCCCACGGCGGGTTCGTTCGACGGGGAAAGTACGGACGAACGCCTCGCGCGCCGCCAGCGCAACTGGATACCGGATGTCGTGTTCCGCCACGTCTCATCCGCGTGAACACCTGAACAGGACCCAACCGACATGTCGATGACGATCGATCCGAAGCAGGCCGCCGCACTGCTGGCCGTCGCCGACACCGGCAGCTTCGAGCAGGCCGCGGTGCGCCTGCACGTGACCGCATCCGCCGTCACGCAGCGCGTGCGCGCGCTGGAAGCGAGCCTCGGCACGCCGCTCGTGCTGCGCACGCGGCCGTGCCGGCCGACGGTGGCCGGGCAGCGCGTGCTGCAGCACCTGCGCCGCGTCGCGCTGCTGCAGGCCGACCTGCAGAGCACGCTCGCGGTCGAGCGCGAATCGCCGATCTCCGTCACGATCGCGCTCAATTCCGACAGCCTCGGCACCTGGTTCCTGCCCGCGCTGACGTCGGTGCTCGCCGGCGAACGCATCCTGTTCGAGCTGATCGTCGAAGACCAGGACCACACGTTCGCGCTGCTCGAAAGCGGGATGGCGGTGGGCTGCGTGACGACCGAACCGAAGCCGATGCGCGGCTGCGTCGCGACGCCGCTCGGCATGATGCGCTACCGGCTGCTGGCCGCCTCGGCATTCGCCGCGCGCTGGTTCCCGCGCGGGCTCACCCGCGCCAGCGCGCGCCGCGCGCCGGTCGTCGCGTATTCGCGGCGCGACACGCTGCAGTCGTCGTTCCTGGAGGAGAAGTTCGGGTTGCCCGTCGGCGCGTACCCGTGCCACTACGTGCCCGGCACGCACGCGCATTTCGCCGCCGTGCAGCACGGGCTCGGCTACGCGATGGTGCCGGCGCCGCTGCTCGGCAACGCGCTGCTCGGCGCGCAGGGCCTCGTCGATCTCGCGCCCGCGCATCCGACCGACGTCACGCTGTACTGGCACGCGTGGACCGTGCAGTCGCCGGCGATGGCGTCGCTGTCCGCGCGCGTCGTCGAGGCGGCGCGGCGGTTGCTCGCGCCGCTTGCGCGCTGAGGCCGCCGCTTTGCGCTTGCGCGCGCCGCGTTCCGCGGCGCGTTCCGGTTACGCGCGCCGCTGCGCGAAATACCCGCCGACCGCGCTGACGAATGTATCGATGTCGTCGCGCGACACATCGCAGTGCGTGACGAAACGCGATGCGTAGAGCATCTGCGTGAGGATCCCGCGTTCCTTCAGCCATGCCTCGAGCGGCACGCAGTCGGCTTCCGGGAATTGCGCGAACACCATGTTCGTCGCATGCGACAGCACCTTCACCTCGTCGATGCGCGCCAGCCCTTCGGCCAGATGCGCGGCGTTCGCGTGATCGTCCGCGAGCCGCTCGACGTTGTGCTCAAGCGCATACAGGCATGCGGCGGCGAGAATCCCCGCCTGCCGCATCCCGCCGCCGAGCACCTTGCGCCAGCGATGCGCGCGCTCGATCAGCGGCCGGCTGCCGACCAGCACCGAGCCCACCGGCGCGCCGAGCCCTTTCGAGAAGCAGATCGACACCGTGTCGAACGGCGCGCACACGTCCGCGATCGTGCGGCGCGACGCGACCGCCGCATTGCACACGCGCGCGCCGTCGAGATGCGTGGCGAGCCCGCGGCCGCGCGCGACCGCGACGGCCTCCTCCGCGTAGCCCGTCGGCAGCACGCGGCCGCCGATCGTGTTCTCCAGCGCCAGCAGGCGCGTGCGCGCGAAATGGTTGTCGATCGGCTTGATCGCCGCGACGATCTTGTCGATCGGCAGCGAGCCGTCGAGCGCGTTCTCGATCGGCTGCGGCTGGATGCTGCCGAGCACCGCCGCGCCGCCGCCTTCGTACTTGTAGGTGTGCGCGAGCTGGCCGACGATGTATTCGTCGCCGCGCTCGCAATGCGCCATCAGCGCGGCCAGGTTGCTCTGCGTGCCACTCGGAAAGAACAGGCCGGCCTCCTTGCCGGCGCGCTCGGCAACCGCCGCCTGCAGGCGCAGCACGGTCGGGTCGTCGCCCCACACGTCGTCGCCGACTTCGGCGGCAGTCATGGCGGCAAGCATTGCGGGGCTCGGACGTGTAACGGTATCGCTGCGTAGATCGATCATCGCTCTTCCCTGAGTAAACGCGGGCCGGTACGGGCCCCGCCAAAGCAAGACTCAGAGTGTACGCAATTCACCGAGCGCGCGCCGGCCGTCGGCGCGCGCGCATGCGCTACGGACGAATGTGCGGAAATCGGTGGGCCGATCGCGACGATCGCTCGGCCCGCCGGTCGTTCCCGATGATGCGACGCGCCATATTGACGCAGGTGCGGCGGCCCGCCGCGCCCCGCGCGCCGCGACACATTTCGCGATATTGATACGAATCAACGATTTAACGCGACAGCGCCGCGCGGGGGCTGGACATCTGCGACGAGTTGGCGCATTTCGCACCGCAACATCGCGTCCCATACTCGAGCCAACCCTGCCACCGTCATCGGCCAGGGTCCGCCGGCAGCCCCGCCGGCGGGTATCGACAGCTTCGGTCAACTGGTATGGATACCGCATTTTCGGCCCTCGATCTGGCCCGCCTGCAATTCGCGTTCACCGTCTCCTTTCACATCGTCTTCCCGGCGCTCAGCATCGGCCTCGCGAGCTTCATCGCCGTGCTCGAATACCGCTGGCTCAAGACGGGCAAGCAGTACTACAAAACCCTCTGCCTCTTCTGGTCGAAGATCTTCGCCGTCGCGTTCGGGATGGGCGTCGTCTCCGGCGTGGTGATGAGCTATCAGTTCGGCACCAACTGGTCCGGCTTCTCGAGCTTC
This sequence comes from Burkholderia pyrrocinia, assembly GCA_001527685.1. Lineage (GTDB taxonomy): Bacteria > Pseudomonadota > Gammaproteobacteria > Burkholderiales > Burkholderiaceae > Burkholderia > Burkholderia pyrrocinia_D. The sequence continues at coordinate 228,471 of LOZU01000106.1, read as the reverse complement.
GCCGGCTCGGTCACCGGGCCGCTGCTGATGTACGAGGTCATGACCGCCTTCTTCCTCGAAGCCGGCTTCCTCGGCATCATGCTGTTCGGCTGGAACCGCGTGAGCCCGCGCGCGCACTTCGGCGCCACGCTGATGGTCGCGATCGGTACGCTGATCTCCACCTTCTGGATCCTCGCGTCGAACAGCTGGATGCAGACGCCGCAGGGCTTCGAGATCGTCGACGGCCGCGTCGTGCCGACCGACTGGTTCGCGATCATCTTCAACCCGTCGTTCCCGTACCGCCTGCTGCACATGGCGATCGCCGCGTTCATCGTGGCCGCGCTGGTGGTCGCCGCGACCGGCGCGTGGCATCTGCTGAAGGGCCGCCGCGACAAGGGCGTGAAGAAGATGTTCTCGATGGCGCTGTGGCTGCTGCTGGTGCTCGCGCCGGTGCAGGCGCTGATCGGCGACCAGCACGGCATCAACACGCTGAAGCACCAGCCGGCGAAGATCGCCGCGATCGAAGGGCTGTGGGAAACCGAGAAGGGCGGCACGCCGCTGAACCTGTTCGGCATCCCGGACATGGAAGCGGAGACCACCCGCTACGCGGTGAAGGTGCCGCACCTCGGCAGCCTGATCCTCACGCACAGCTGGGACGGCGAGATCCGCGGCCTGAAGGAATTCCCGCCGGAAGACCGGCCGAACTCGACGGTCGTGTTCTGGAGCTTCCGGATCATGGTCGGCCTCGGCATCGCGATGATCGGGCTCGCCGCAATCGCATGGCTGCTGCGCCGCCGCGGCCGCCTGTATGAATCGACATGGTTCCAGCGCTTCGCGCTCGTGATGGGCCCGACCGGCTTCGTGTCGCTGCTCGCCGGCTGGGTGACGACCGAGGCGGGCCGCCAGCCGTGGGTCGTGTACGGCGTGATGCGTACCGCGCAAGCCGTGTCGCCGCTCACCGCGCAGCAGGTCAGCATCTCGATGATGACGTTCGTGGTCGTGTACTTCCTCGTGTTCGGCACCGGCGTCTACTACATGCTCAAGCTGATGAAGGCCGGGCCCGCGCTGCCCGACGTCAAGCACGACGACACGCCCGACACGCGCCCCGACCACACCGCGCGCCGCCCGATGTCGGCCGTCGACGAGCTGATCGAGACCGTCTGACCGGCCCACTCCATACGCATACGAGGATATTCATGGACGTCACCGTAATCTGGGCCGCGATCATCGCATTGGGGCTCTTCATGTACGTCGTGCTCGACGGCTTCGACCTCGGCATCGGCATCGTCTTCCCGTTCTTCCCGGACGAGAAGGAACGCGACCTGATGATGAACACGGTCGCCCCCGTGTGGGACGGCAACGAAACGTGGCTCGTGCTCGGCGGCGCCGGGTTGTTCGCGGTGTTCCCGGTCGTTTACTCGACCGTGCTGTCCGCGCTGTACCTGCCGCTGATCTTCATGCTGGTCTGCCTGATCTTCCGCGGCGTGTCGTTCGAGATCCGCGCGAAGGCGCGCCGTACCAAGCAGCTGTGGGATCTCGCGTTCATCGGCGGCTCGGCCGGCGCGACGCTGTTCCAGGGGATCGCGCTCGGCGCGTTCCTGCAGGGCATTCCGGTGAAGGACGGCGTGTTCGCCGGCGACGCGTTCGGCTGGCTCACGCCGTTCAGCCTGCTCACCGGGCTCGGCCTGATCGTCACCTACGCGCTGCTCGGCTGCTGCTGGCTCGTCGCGAAGACCGAAGGCGACCTGCAGCGCCGCCTGCATCGCGTCGTGTGGCCGCTGACCGTCGTGCTGCTCGGCTTCATCGCGATCATCAGCCTGTGGACCCCGCTGCAGGATGCGGCGATCGCCGAGCGCTGGTTCGATTCGGGGCTGTTCTGGCGCCTGCTGCCGGTGCCGTTCCTGGTCGCGGGCTGCGCGGTGTGGATGTACCGCGCGGTGCGCAACCGGCATGACATGACGCCGTTCGTACTCGCGCTGGCGCTCGTGCTGCTCGGCTACGTCGGCCTGCTCGTCAGCCTGTTCCCGTACGCGATTCCGCAGAGCATGACGATCTGGGAAGCGGCCGCGCCGCGTTCCAGCCAGACCTTCACACTGGTCGGCGCAGCGGTTATCCTGCCGATCATCATCGCCTATACGACGATGGGTTACTGGGTATTCCGAGGCAAGGTGCGCCATGAAGACCAGCACTACTACCACCACTGACACCGGGCAACGGCCCGCGCCGCGCCCGCGGCTGCGCGGCTGGATGTGGTTCGTCCTGCTGTGGGCGAGCGGCGTTGCCGGGGCGGTCACGCTCGGCTATGTGTTCAAGATCTTCATGAACCTGACGCTGTTTGCGGTGAAGTAGGCGCGGCGGGTTCGCCGTGCGGGCATCGCTCATCGCCCGCACGGCGCCGCGCACATCGCCTTGTTCAGCCCGGAACGCGATCGACGCGAGAACGCGCCGCGTGCTGTTCGCGCTCGCCGACCCAAAGCCGCACACCACACGCCAGCACGACGCACTGCGCGCCGATCAGCAACGAGAATCCGGCGAAGAAGCCGGCGGCCCGCCCGCTGGAGGCCGATACGGCGCCGATCACCCCGCCCATCAGGGTCGGCATGAGGCTCGCGACGAGACTGCCGACGCCGTTGATGATGCCGAACGCGCTGGCGATTTGCTCCTGACGCGCGAGACGTTGCGCGGTGCTCGGAATGGCCGGGAGAAACACCCCGCAGCACAGATTCGCGGCAATCAATCCGCAGATGGCCAGATAGGGGGCCGTCGCGCTGATGGCGATCAGCATGCAAACGGCCACGCATGCGCTCGCGACGATAACGACGACGGGGCGCCGGTCCCGACGCAGGCGATCGAGCAGCAGCCCGCCCAGGAACATGCCCAGCACGAGCGCATACTGCGGCAGCGACGCGAGCCACCCCATTTCCTTCAGCGAGAAGCCTCGCGCTTCCTTCAGGTAGGTCGGCAACCAATTGCCGCTCCCCCACAGGTAAGCGAGCATCGCCGAAGTCAGCAGCGTCAGGCACGCCAGGTGTTTCGTCCGCAGCGCGCCACGGACCATGCCGTCGGGTCGTCCCGCCGCGGGCAGCATGGACGCCGCGCCACCCGTACCCGGCCGCGTGTGCACGAACGCCAACACCAGCGGGATGCCCAGCACGGCGTTGAGCAGCCCGATCGCGTAGAACGAGCCTTCCCAATGAAGACCAGCGACGAGGTGGCCCACCAGCGGATAACCGATCGCGAGCCCGACGCCGGTGCCCATGTTGACGAGCGCATTCGGCTTGCCGTTTTCGGCGGCGTCGAAATGCGTCTTGATATAGGCGGATGCCAGCGGAAACAGCGGCCCTTCGGCGATGCCGAGCAAGACGCGGGATACCAGCAGCATGTCGTAGGAACTGAACATCGGCGCCGCGCCGTTGATCACACCCCAGAAGGCCAGCCCGCACAGCAGGCTTCGACGGACGCCAAGGCGCGCGGCGCAAAACGGCGTCAGCAGGAATGACGAAAACCCGTAGCCGAGCATGAAGGCCGTGGCCAGCCATCCCTGGGAGACGCGGTCTTCCACGGCCAGGCCGAAATGCTGAAGGAAGCGGCTATCGGTGACCAGCACCGCGATATTGATACGGTCGACGTACGAGATGGCAGCGACTGCGAACAGCGCAAGCACGCCCCACCATCTGGCAAAACGGTTATTCACGTCTCCTCCGTTCGGGATCGAAGTCCCGGTCTTGTCGTTTTGCGTGGCGTCGCGGAGAGGGGCCCTGCCCGCAACGCGCACCGCCGTCTGGCGATCTCGAACGCCCGCGGCACGCTCAGCCCGCGCCGACCAGATGCGCAACCGTGTCTTCGAGCGAATAGCGGGCGCGAAAGCCCAGCTCGCGCCAGGCCGCGCCGACATCCGACGGCGCGGGCCGCTGGAACGCGAATCCGGACAAGCCGCCGTGAGGAAGCGGTACGCCTTCGACGCGCAGCGCGGGAAAGTGCCGTCTCACGATCGCGACGAGCTCGTCGAAGCTGACGTGATGGCCGGTGGCGACGTTGTAGATGCGCTGCGCCGGGTTCGTTGCCCGCAGCGCGGCCACCGTCGCGGCCGCGCAATCGCGCGCGTCGATGAACTCCTCGCGGCCGCCCCAGAGCAGGCGCTGATCGTCGTATCGGGCCGGCATGCCGTTTCGGCCCGCGTGCAACAGGCATTCGAGCATCCTTCCGGGCACGCTGGACGCCCCTTCCGGCTCGCCGCCCAACACCGCCGCATAACGGAGCACGCACGCGTCCACCTGGTATTGCTGCGCATAGGCCAGCGCCAGGTGCTCGCCCGCCACCTTGGTGCATGCATAGAGACTGCCCGGCCGTTCGCTGACCGACAGGCTGGCGAAATCCTCCGGAATCGGCGTCGGCGGCAACGATCCAAACGTCGAGTACGTGACGATGGTGGAGCTCGCGATCACCACCCTTCGCAGCGCAAACAGCCGGGACGCCTCCAGCACATGGGTAGTCCCCATGATGTTGGTCCGCACGCCGGCCAGCGGGTCGTGCCGGATGGCGGGCGTCAGCATCGCGGCGGTATGCACGATCGATCGCACGCCGTGCTGCCGAATCAGATCGCACAGGCCGGGCCAGTCGGTCACGTCCGCCTGGACGAAAGGGAGGCCGCCCGCATCGTCGCCGGCCGCCGGCCGGGTGTCCGCCAGCAGGACGGATTCCCCTTGCGCGCGCAACTGCGCGGCGGTCAGCCGGCCGATGAGGCCCGCTCCCGTGATCAGGATGGTCAACGTATTTCTCCTTGCCGGGCGCATGGGCCGGCGTGATATGTCGTCATGGCAACGCGGCGAAGACGAACCGGCATGCCGGCACGGTCATGTCGCCGGGCAGCGCGATCAGTCCGGCCGCCGCAATGCGTAGTCCATCGCATCGAGCTCGGGCCGATTGCCGGCGACGATGTCCGCCATCAGCTTGCCGGCCCCGCACGATGTGGACCATCCGCTGCCGCCGTGCCCGGCGTTGACGAACAGGTTGGCCAGCGGCGTGCGGCAGACGAAAGGCACGCCGTCGGGCACGGTGGGGCGAAATCCTGTCCAGAAGGTCGGTGCACCCAGATCCGCCGCCTTCGGGAAAATCGCTTCGAAGGTACTTGCCAGTTGCCGGCATCGCGCCGGGTCGATTCGATGATCGTTGCCGACGACCTCGGCGATGCCGGAAACCCGGATCCGGTCGCCGAGGCGGGCGATCCCCGTCTTGCACGAGAAGTCGAACATCGAATGTCGAGGCGCGCGCGCCGGGTCGAGCAGCGGCGCGGTCATCGAATAGCCTTTGACGGGATACACGGGCATCGGGACGATCCGGTCGAGCAGCATCGATGTGTCGCAACCGGCGGCCATGACAACCGCATCGGCGGACAATTCGACGTCGCGCGAAATCAGCCGCTTGATGCGTGTGCCCGTGTGCGCCGATGCGTCGATTTCGATGCGCTCGACCGGCGTATTCCACAGGAACGTGCCGCCCTGACGCTGCACGACGGCCGCCAGCGCGCCGGTGAAGCGTCGGCAATCCCCGGACTGGTCGTCGGGCAGGTGCAACGCGCCGAACAGCCCCGGCGACGATTGCGCCAATGCCGGCTCCATGGCGAACACCTGCTCGGGCGACAGGAACGCGCCTGCGATCCCCATCGCGTCGAGGTAGTCGACATGGCCGTCCACCAGCGCGCGCGGCACCGGCTCGCGGTAGATCTGCAGCACACCGTCCTGGCTGCGACGATAGTCGATGCCGACAGCGGATTCGATGTGTTGCCGGCATGCATGGGAATACATCGCGAGCCGCGTCAGCCTCGCGCGGTTGACGGCGAATCGATCCGGCCGGCACGCCTTGAGCGATCGCATCATCCACGCGATCTGGCGCAGCGAAAAATCGGGCCGCCACTTGAAAGGCGCCGAACTGTCGAACAGGGAGCGGAAGGCCATCCCCACCGCACCGGGCGCGGACCACGGCGCCGACAGGCCGGCCGACAGAAAGCCGCCGTTGGCGTGGCTGCATTCCATCGCCGGGTCTGCTTGCCGGTCGACGACCGTGACCTGGCATCCATTGCCTTGCAGGAAATAGGCAGTCGTGACGCCCACGACGCCCGCTCCGACGACGATGACATTCATATTCCGGATTCCTCTTCATGTCTCATGAATGTGCCGCCTGCGATTTCGTCGGCGTCGATCGTCGCGGCGGCAGTCGAGGCATTCTGTCGGATGCGGCCAAGGTGTGCGAGGTATAGTTTCACCACGCGAACCCAAAGGACGCCGACATGCTCCGGAGCAGCCAGGTTTCAGGCGTGAAATCGATCAATTCGCTGAAGCGCGGTCTGGACGTATTGAGTGCCCTCGATGGCACGTGCGCCGCGACGTTTTCGGAGCTTCGGGCACAAACGGCGCTTCCCAAGGCGACGCTGGCCCGCGTGTTGAAAACGCTTCGTGAATCGGGATGGATTCAGTACCACGCGGACAGCGGCCGCTACGCGCTCGCGCCGCAAGCGTCGGCACCGCCTCCCGCAACCATCCGGCATGCACGCCTTGCCGAGCTGGCATCGGAACCGCGCGCAATGCTGCAGCGCCGTGTGCCCTGGCCGACCGACATGGGCGTGCGCGATGGCGTCACCATGCTCAGTCTCGATGGCCCTCACGCGCGCAACAGCATCGCGGCCAACTGGCGGGTGCTCGGCTCCCGCCCGTCGATGTTGCGATCCTCTCTCGGACGCTGCTATCTGTCGTTTTGCCCCGATGCGGAACGGCAGGAGATCCTCGCCGCGCTGCGCCACTCGCGAGACGAAGCGGATCGGGCCGCGCTGCAGGTGGACGAACCGAGCCGGATGATCGCGCAGGTTCGCCGGCAAGGCTACGCGACGCGCAACGCGTCGCACACCAGCCCGGACTCACCGGAGCGCTTCGGGGCGCTGGCCGTGCCGATACTCGATCAAGGCCATGCGATCGCCTGTATCTGCGTGGTATGGATCCTCCCCCTCGCCGGCGAACGGCAGATCCTCGACACATGCCTGGCGCCGTTGCAGCACGCGGCGCGCGCCATCGGCGAGAAAATTCGGCTGGGGGCGCGGGGATAGCGGCTTGCCTGGCACTCGCCGGTGGCCGGATCTTCGCGGGTGCGTCGTTCCGGTGTGCGGGGCGCCCGCGTTGGCACAGCACTCGGCGCAGGCAGGAACGACGTCTGCGCCCGATCGGCGGGTTGCTCGACAAAACGTCGCCGGGTTCCGCGTTGCCACCGGAGAAACCCGCTTGCCCGGGCCGGAAGCAAAGTACTGCGCGCCCCAACATTCAATCACCCCGGTGACCGCTGCCGGCCACCGCGCCGCGCATGAAAAAACGGCCCCCGTATCGCACGAGGGCCGCATCAAAACGCCGGAGAATATCCCGCCTGCCAATCAGAACGTATGCCGCACACCGATCCGCACGAGCGTCTGCGTGTTACTCGCCGACGAGATGCCGTTGCCGACGTCGCCGACCGAAGCCGTCGCGTTGACGACGTTGCCGTACGGATCGAGCGTCTTGCCGCTCGCCTTCTGATAGCCGACGAGGCCGTACAGCGCCGTCCGCTTCGACAGGTAGTAATACGAGGCCAGGTTCAACTGGTGATACTTCGGCGCCGATTCACCGCCGATCGCGCTGCCGCGCGTGAAGTCGTAGCCGGCCGCGACGCGCAGCGCGGGCGACGCCTGCCACGACACGGTGCCGCCGACCGAGTTGTAGGTGGCCTTGCCCCGGAACGTCGAGAAGGCGCCCGCCTGGTACTGCGTGTTGCTGTACGACAGGCCGAGCGTGACCGCGCCGATCTGGTAGGTGGACGCCGCCGCGACGATCTGCGTGCTCTTAGACGACGCGAAGCCTTCGTTGATCGACGACGCGAACGTGCCGTCATACGAACCCGTCCACGCGCCGCCGTTCGCGCCGAATGCATTGGTCGCATACAGGTACGCCGCGCCGATCGCGAACGGCCCGTTCACGTACTGGCCGCCGACGCTCCACGTGTTCTGGTTCTTCACGCTGCCGGCCTGGTTGCCGAAGCCGTACAGCGCGCCGAACGTGAAGCCGCCGAGCTTCGGGCTGACGTACTTGATCGAGTTGTTCTCGCGCGACTGGTTGTCGATGTTGTCGAGGTCGCCCGGATGCGCGCCCATGCCGGTCAGGAACGAACCGGGCCCGATCGAGCCGACGAAATCGACGATCGGATCGTACTGGCGGCCCATCGTCAGCGTGCCGAAGCGCGTGCTCGACAGCCCCATCCACGCCTGCCGGCCGAACATCCGGCCGCCCTGGCCGAGCTGGCCGGTGCCGATGTTGAAGCCGTTCTCGAGCTGGAACACGGCCGCCAGCCCGTCGCCGAGATCCTCCTTGCCCTTCAGCCCCCAGCGGCTGCCGGACCACGTGCCGCTCGCGAAGCTGTAGCTCGACGCGCCGCGGTAGGCGACCGGCGCGCCGGGCGCGCCCTTGCTCGTCGCGACGCGCTGGTTGCTCGCATAGCCCAACCCCGCATCGACGATTCCGTAAAGCGTGACGGTGCCTTGCGCATGGGCGGTCGCGGACACGCACCCCGCCGCGCACAAGGTCAAAACAAACTTCTTCATGGACAGGATTCCTATTTACTTTATTGACATCGCTCGATACCACGCATCTCCCAACCAGGGATGCCGACCTACGCCGAATCGGCCAGCCACCGCGCGGCGCGCGCGACAAGCTGATCCGCTTCGTCGAAGCACTCGACGCCCGCCACCTGCGGCGCGTCGCAAATCGTGAACACCGGCTTGCCCCATTGCAGCCCGAGCGCGATCTCGGACAGCGTGCCGAGCCCGCCGCCCACCGCGATCAGGCACAGCGACGCGCGCGCGATCAGCGCATTGCGCGTGATGCCCAGCCCGGTCGGCAGCGCGACCGTCAGGTACGGATTCGCATCCCGCGCATCGTCCTCGGGCAGCAGCCCGATCGCGCACCCACCCGCCGCATGCGCGCCGCGCGCGGCGGCCTCCATCACGCCCTGCTTGCCACCGCCGACGAGCGCGACGCCCGCCGCCGCAAGCGCGTGCGCGATCCGCTCCGCGACGCGCATCTGCGCGTCCGTCGCGTCGCGCGGGCCGATCACGCCGACCGGCATCCGATGCCGCCGCGCGCCGCGTTGCCGCTCCGCCAGGTGCGCGAGCGCATCGCGCGCCGCGTCCGACCATTCAATGACGCCGTTGCCGAACAAGGCCTTCCCCCAATGCAAGAACGCAGGTGCAGATTGCCGTCAGCACGATCGACAGCACGGCCGCCTGCGAGAAATCGGTTTGCCCGTCCGACAGCTTCAGATACATCAGCAGCGGCAGGATGTTGATCTGCGTGCCGGCCAGCGCGATCGCCGTGCCGTAGGTGCCGAGCGCGATCGCGGTCACGAGGCACCACGCGGAGGCGATCGACGGCCACAGCTCGCGCCATGCGACGTCGAGCCACGCGCGCCACGGCCGCGCGCCGAGCGTCAGCGCGGCCTCGAGCGGCCGCCGGTCGAGGTTCGCGAGCGCCGGATAGAGCATCAGCGCGACGCGCGGGATCAGGTAGTACGCGTAGGCGACGGCCAGCCCCGGCATCGTGTAGATCGCGCCGCCGATCTCGTTCGCGTTCGCGCCCAGCGACGCGAGCAGCGTCGTGATGAAGCCGGCGCGGCCGAACGTGAGGATGAAGCCGTACGCGATCACCAGCCCGGAAAACGCGAGCGGCACGCCGAGCAGCGCGAGCAGCCAGCGGCGGCGGGCCGGCGACTGTCCGGCCAGCGCGAAGGCAACCGGCATGCCGACGCCGACTGACAGCGTGCCGGCGAACACGGCGAGCGCCAGCGAACGCACGATCGCGTCGCCGACGAGCGGATCGCCGAACACGGCGGCGAATGCGCGGCCGCTGTCCGTGAATGCCGCGCCGACGAGCGCGGCGAGCGGCAGCGCGAAGAACACCGCGAGCAGCGCGGCCGCGGGCACCGCGCCGAAGCGGCGCATCGCGCCGCGTTCCATTGACGAGGCATGCATCGTCCGCTCCTTATTTGCCGAGCGTCGCCTGCGACCAGAGCTGGTCGACCTCGGCCTTGCGCGCCGCCGCCTTCGCGACGTCGAGCGGGCGCACCTGCGGCGCATTCGGCAGCTTCGCCGCGACCTCCGGCGCCACCGGCGTACCGGGCACCGCCGGACGCACGTAGCCTTGCGCGAACAGCCCCTGCCCGACGTCGCTCATCACCAGGTTGAGCCAGAGCTGCGCGGCGGACGGGTTCGGGCCGTTCTTCACGAGGCTCATCGCATACGGCGCCGACACGCTGCCGTCCTGCGGAATCACGACGTCGGCCGCGTCGCCCATGCCGTCCGCGTACTTCGCCTTCAGGCCGTCGTTCTCGTAGCCGATCAGGATCGGGATCTCGCCCTTCACGAACTTCGCGTACGGCGTCGTGCCCTCGACGCGCAGCACGTTGCCCGCGCTCTTCAGCTTGCCGAAGAATTCCGCGCCGGGCTTCGGGTTCTCGACGTTGCCGCCATTCGCATACGCGGCCGCGAACACCGCGACCTGGCCCTGCCCGGTCGAACGCGGGTCGAGATAGACCACCGCGTTGCGATACTCGGGCTTCAGCAGGTCCGACCACCGCTGCGGCACGTTCTTGACGAGCTTCCGGTTGACGAGGAACGCGATGTTCAGCGAATGCACCGCGAACCAGCGGCCGTCGGCCGCGCGGAATACGTTCGGCAGCTTGTCGAAGTTGACCGGCTTGAACGGCGCGACGACATCCTTGCCCTCGGCGTCGAGCGCCGATGCGGCGAAGTAGTACGCGGTATCGGCCTGCGGACGACGGCGCGACTTGTCGAGCGCGACGACGGTGGCCGCCGAGCCGATGTCGTTGTACGTGATCTCGACCTTCGGATAGCGCTTGCGGAATTCGGCGAACAGCGCCTTCCAGTTCGCCCATTCTGGGCCCGTGTCGAACGACACGACGAGCCCTTCGTCGGCGGCCTTCGCGTACAGCGCGTCTTCTCCGGGGTACAGCGGCGCGGCGTGGGCCGCCGCGCAAGCGAGCGTCGCGAGCGCGCAGAGCGCCAGCGCGCGGGCGCGCAAGGCTTTCACAAGAGGATGGCCTGCAAACATCGTGAATCTCCGTTGAGTGAAATGGGTCATCGCACACCCGGCGCCGCCGGCAGCACGAGCAGATGGCGGGGCTCGATGGCGATGCTTTGCACGGCGGGCGCGCGCCCTTCGCACAGCAGCGTGTCGGTCGAGCCGTCGGGAATGAAGTCGTAGCGTTGCGTCGCGCCGAAATAGCGCACTTCGCCGGGACGGCCGTCGATGCGGTTCACGCAGTCGGCCGGCGGATCGGCCTGCACGAGCTCGGGCCGCACCAGCACCTCGATGTCGGCGCCCGGCCGGTGCTCGCCCGTCTCCGCGCGCAGCATCGCGAAGCGCACATCGATCACGCCGTGCGCGAGCACGCGGCCGCGCAGCAGCGTCGAATGCCCGACGAAGCGCGCGACCTGCGCGGTGGCCGGGCGCTCGTACAGGCTGCGCGGCGTGCCCGCCTGCAGCACGCGGCCGCCGTCGACGATCGCGACGCGATCGGCCATGCTCAGCGCCTCGTCCTGGTCGTGCGTGACGAGCAGCGTCGTCGCGCCGCACGCCCGCTGCAGCGTGCGGATTTCGTCGCGCAACTGATGGCGGATGCCGGCGTCGAGCGCCGCCAGCGGCTCGTCGAGCAGCAGCAGCTTCGGTTCGATCACGAGCGCCCGGGCCAGCGCGACGCGCTGCTGCTGCCCGCCCGACAGCATCGCGATGCCGCGATCCGCATGCGCCGACAGGCCGACCCGGTCGAGCATCTCCAGCGCGCGCCGGCGCCGCCCATCGGCCCCGACGCCGCGCATCCGCAGGCCGTACGCGACGTTGTCGACGACCGACAGGTTCGGAAACAGCGCGTAGTGCTGGAACACCATGCCCACCTCGCGCCGCCACACGGGCACGCCCGCCACGTCGTCGCCGCCGATCGCGATGCAGCCGCGATAGCCGTCGAGCAGGCCGGCGGCGAGCCGCAGCAGCGTGGACTTGCCGGAACCGCTGCGCCCCATCACGGCGAGCAGCTCGCCTTGCGTCGCGGACAGCGTGACGTCGTCGACGCCGTGACACGCGCCGGGATACTGGAAACTGACGTGTTCGAAATCGAGGCTCATGACGGACTCACTTCAGACGTTGCACGGTGCTGACGGACACGAGCGTCGCCAGCACGGCGAGGACCAGCAGCACGACGGTGGCCGCGCACGCCATCCCCGACGCGCCGTAGAACGCCTGCAGCAGCACGATCGGGTAGTTGCGATAGCGGAAGCCCGCGATCAGGTTCGAGATCTGGAATTCGCCGATCGACAGCGCGGCCACCATCACGAGCCCGGAAAACAGGCTGTGCCGCAGGTTCGGCAGCACGATCGTGGCGAACTGGCGCAGCGGCGTCGCGCCGAGCGTCGCCGCGCACGCTTCGAGGCGCGCGAGCCCGAGATGGCGCAGATCGCTGAGCAGGGTCTGCAGCAGATACGGCAGCGTCAGCACCGCGTGGGCCGCGATCATCAGCGGCAGCGTGCCGAGCCACGGCAGCGTGTCGCCGCTGAAGATCGCGATGTAGCCGAAGCCGAGCGTCAGCGCCGGCACGCCGACCGGCATCAGCATCACGATGCGCGTCGCGATGCCGCGCCCGGCCTGCGCGCGGTGATGCAGCGCATACGCGAGCGGCACGCCGACCACGGCATTGAGCACGCAGCATGCCAGCGCGACCATCAGGCTCACGCCGAACGCGCGGGTGAAGCTCCCGTTCGCGGCCAGATCGGTGAACCAGTGCAGGGTGAAGCCGGTGGGCAGCAGCGTGTTCGTCCACGTCTGGCCCACGGAGCCGATCAGCAGCAACGCGATCGGCAGCAGCAGGTAGACCCCGAACACCGCGACGAGCGCCTGCAGCGCGAAGCGCCACGCGCTCGGGTGCACGGCTTTGTTACGACGAATCGGAACACCATCGGCCAGTGCCGGGGCGGTTGACGGATGCATGAGTACGCTCGCTGCCGATGAGGAAAAACGTCGCGCCACGCCCGCCGGACGGGGCCTGCACGCTGGATCGAAACAGCCGCAGTGTGCTTTTCCGCCATGGCATCGTCATGAAAAAAACGTACAAAGCCCGCATCGACCTGTGCGCGGAGGGAATAGTCGGCGATGAAGCACCTGTATCCGAACGTGGCGGAACTGCACGCATTCGTCAGTTCCGCCAAGTACCTGAACTTCTCGTATGCGGCGCGGGAACTGGGCCTCACCCCCAGCGCGGTGAGCCGGCAGATCGCCAATCTCGAAGCGCTGTTCGGCGTGAAGCTGTTCGTGCGCGAGGGGCGCAATCTCGCGCTGACGCACGCCGGGCGGGTGTATCACGCACGTGTCGCCGGGCCGCTGCGCGGGATCGGCAACGCGTCGATCGAACTGCTGAGCGCGCGCGAGAACAGCGACCTGCTGACGATCGCGAGCGTGCCGACCTTTACGACCAAGTGGCTCGTGCCGCGGCTCGCGCGCTTTCTCGCCACGGCACCGGGCGTCACGCTGAGCTTTCGCCGTCATCTCGCGCATGGCGACATGTTCCCGTTCGGTCTCGACGCCGCGATCCGTTATGGCGACGGCGCATGGGAAGGCGTACGAAGCGATTACCTGGACGGGCGGACCTTCGTGCCGGTCTGTACGCGTGAATTCGCGGAGCGGCATGCGCTGCGCGCGCCCGCCGACGTCATCGCGGCGCCGCGCCTCGTGCACGAACAGGCCGAGGTCGCGTGGTCCGCGTGGGCGGAGCGTCACCGCGCGACGCAGATGAACGCGCTCGCGGGGCCGCGCTTCGAACAGTATTCGGTGCTGATCCAGGCGGCGCAGGCGGGGCTCGGGATGGCCCTCGTGCCGCGCTTCCTGATTGCCGACAATCTCGCGGCCGGCACGCTCGTCGAGCCGTTCGACACACCGGTCGACGTCGATGCGCAGGGGCACTACCTGTGCTACGCGCCGGAGCGCCTCGAGACGAGCGAAGCGTTGCGGCGCTTCCGGGAATGGATGCTGGATGAATGCGCGAACGGTTGAGCCGGTCCGGCGCCGTCATGCGCGGCGGCGCCGGCCACACGACGCCGCACGTTGCGCATGACGCATGACGCGCCGGAGGCCGCCCGCAGGCGGCCTCCGGCACGCGTCGTCAATGCTCGATGCCCAGCCCCGGCAGCACGCGCGTGTGCTCGGCGGCCACCGCGTGCAGCCGCTCCGGTTCGACGCCGAGCAGCCCGAGGATCGTCGGCGCGACCTGCTTCGTGCCGACAAAGTCGTCGACCGTGCGCGCGCGATGGAGGCCCGGATACGACACGAGCAGGCCGAGGTGGTTGTCGTCCGGCGCGTTGCCGCCGTGCTCCTCGTCCTTCTTCTTGCTCGACGTGTAGATCACGCCCGGATTCGGCTGCACGATGATGTCCGGCGTGCGGCCGTTGGCCGGATCGCCGAACCGCTCGGCGAGCGCGGCGCCATACAGGAGGTACGCCTGCGGGCCGTCCGCGCAGATCCCCGGCGCGTTGCAGCCGAGGTTCGCCTTCAGCGTCTGGACCACGGCCGTGCGCTGGCCGCGGTCGCGCAGCCAGATCAGGCCGACGTCGTCGGTCTGCACGAAGCCGGTGCCGGCGAGGCCCGTGCCGTCGTTCAGATTGCCCGACGTCGTGTTGTTCTGGCCGAAGTTGCCGTTCTTGTCGAGGTAGCTGTTCTGTTCGAGCAGCGCCGTCAGCGTGTCGCCGTTCTTCACGAGCTTCGTGTGATCGGTCGGCGACTGGCCGTGCTTCGCCGTCACGATCACGGCCGTCGTGTTGTACAGGTTACGCTGCTTCAGTTCGTTGACGATCCGGCCGATCGAGTTGTCGACATACGTGATCGCGTTCGCGACTTGCCCGTTCGGCGTGAAGTTCGCGTCGAGATAGCCGCCGCCCTTCGTCACCAGCGCCTTCTGCGCGACGCTCAGCGTCTGGAAGTTCGCGCCGAACAGCGTCGGCACCGGCGCGGCCGTCTTGCCGGTCGAGTCCAGGCCGTCGATCTGGTTGATCAGCGCCTGCACGTGCAGGTTGTCGAACTGCGCGGTGTGCGAATAGACGTCGGTGTAGTCCGTCTTCGTCACCGGGTCGATCGAGTTGATCTCGGTGCGCGCGAGATCGTCGACGCCCTTGCCCGACGGGCCGTTCAGCCAGTCGTAGCCCCACGCGTGCTTGTCGGCCCACGCGGTGCGCGCGTTCGGCAGCGCCGCTTTCACGGCCTCGAACACGGTGTTCGTCTTCACGTAGTCGTGCGGATAGACCGGCACGCACTGGCCGCCGATGCGCGCGTTCGGGATCGCCTGCGGGTTGAACGCGCCGCCGCCGTCGAGGTGCACGAGCGGGCCGCCGTTCATCGCGTCGATGCCCGTCGTTTCGTCAAACACGACGTTCCAGCCCTGCTTGCCCGTACAGGTCGTGTCGGTCGGCGCGTACAGGTTGCGGTCGTACGACACGTCGTAGAACAGGCCGGCCGTCTTCGGCGAGCCGCCCGTCACGAGTGCCGCGAGGCCCGGAAACGAATCCGACAGGCCCGGCGTGTGCGCATTCGTGTACGTCACGCCGCTTTGCGCGAGCGCCGCCACGTTCGGGCACGTGTTCGCGCCGATGCAGCGCGCGAGATCCTGCTCGTGCAGGCCGTCGACGCTGAGCAGCAGCACGTGCTTCACGGCGCGCCGGCCGTGGTCGTGCTCATGCTGTTCGTTGTCGCCCTGCGCGCTGACACCCGCGCTCGCGAGCGCCAACGCGCCCGCCACCACCCTTGCCATGTTCCGCTGCTTACCGAAGTACGAAATCATCACCCCACCTCATCGATTGACGTTGGACTGCGTGCGCTTCAAACCGCGCGCAAACTATCGCCGCGCGATGCGGCGGTCGGATGAAGCAAGGCTTTCTGTTCTCTGTCAAACGTAACGAATCGCAAGTGACACGACGCGGTCGCAATCCGCTGTGTCGCCCGTGCCGCGTGGCGCGCGCGGGCGAGTGCCGGTCAGGTGCAGGCGCGGCGATTCGTCCGAATTTTGTTCGCTTGGCGCGCGACTATTGGCGTGTGATAAAGGGTTTTCCCTGACCCGGAGCACGAGAATGTCGACCCTGGAAGCCTTCCGGTTCGTGCTGGACGACGCACGCACCCCCGAGATCATTCGTCATCACGTCGTGGACGCGTTGCAGTACGCGCTGCGCAACTACGGGCAGGTGTTCACGGCGAAGGAAGTGCAGTGGCTGGCGCAATGGGAAGATCCGCGTCTGCCGCTGGCGGCGAGGAAGGAACTGGACAAGCGCGAACTGCCCGAGGCCGTGCGCTGAACGCGCCGCCGCCGCGCCCGGATGGACGCGGCAGCGGCACGCGGCGGGATTACTTGAGACCGAAGTCGACGCGCGTCGTCGCGCCCTTGTCCTCGATGCCCTTCGCATCGAGCTTCGGCGCCACGATGAACATCCGGCTCGAATCGATCTTCCCGTCGAGGTACTCACGCACCGCCTGCGCGCGGTTCTGCGCGAGCGTGCGCAGGCCGCCTTCGTCCACCGGCGCGTGTTCGGCGAGCGCCTGCTTCATGTCTGCGTCCGGCAGCGTCTTCTGCAGGCCGATCACGTTGCGCGGCTTCTTGAAGTCGGCGGCCTTGTATGCGCGCGTCAGGTACGTGTGGTACTCGGCCGGCTCGATCTTCACCGAACGCGGATCGACGCTCTCGCCCTGGCCGACGACATCCTTCAGCTTCTGCTGCCGCACGAGGCGCTCGACATACGCGTCGCGCAGCCCCGGCGTGTCCTTGTCCGGATCGACGCGGCCGATCAGGTCGAGGCGGATCGACGACTTCTCGTTCAGCATCTTCACCACCGTGTCGAGCTTCTTCTGCTGCGCATCGGTCAGGTCGTACGAGCCCGGCGCGAATTCGACGTAGCCGAGCTCCTCGCCGCCGCTGCCGAACGCGTGCGCGAGCAGCGTGAACGGCGACGTGACGGCCTTCGCGACCAGGTTCAGCACCGCGCGCCAGACCAGCCCGCCGATGCTGAACTCCGGATTCGACAGCGAGCCCGACACCGGCAGGTTCACGTCGATCTCGCCGCGCGAATTCTTCAGCAGCGAGATCGCGAGCTTCACCGGCAGCTTGGTCGCGGTGTCGTTCTCGACGTGGTCGCCGAACGTCAGCTGGTCGATGAAGATGTGGTTGTTCGCCGACAGCTGGTCGTTCGCGAGCTGGTAGTGCAGGTCGACGTTGAGCTTGCCCTTCGTGATCGGGTAGCCCGCGTACTTCGCCGAATACGGCGTCAGGTTGGTCAGCTCGATGTCGTGCGCGGCCGCGGTGAGGTCGAGCGCCGGCTTCTCGATCAGCGGATTGACCGTGCCCTTGATCGAGATCGGCCCGTTGCCCGCGAGGTTCGCATTGACGTCGACCGGCGCGGACGTCGTCGAATCCGTGCCGAATGCGCCGACCGTGCCCTTGATCGCGACGAGGTTCGCCGTGTAGTTCGGCTTGATGAAGTTGTCCGTGTAGGTCACGCGGCCGTTCTGCAGCACCAGCTGGCCGAAGTGCATCCGCACCGGGTTCTGCGGCGGCGGCGCGGCCTTCACGACCGCCGGCGCGGATGCCGCGGCGGGCGCCGAGGCCTGCTGCGCGACCGCGGCCGACGCCGCCTGCGGCGACAGCGGCACCGGCTCGCCCTTGCTCGCATCGCGCGTGAGCGACTGCGCGGGGCCGCTTTCCTTCGCGACGATGTCCTTCAGGTTCAGGCGCCCCTGCGCATCGAGCAGCACGCGGCCGTAGAAGTTCGAGAACGTCACGCGCGCGGCGTCGACGTCGGTGCCCTTCTCGTCGTAGGTCGCCTTCAGGTTCGACAGCGCGAGCGAGCGCCAGCCCGCGAACGGATCGGACGTCACCTTGTCGAGCATCCGCACGTCGACGAGCGCCGCATCGCCGCGATATGACGCGCGCATCGCGTCGTTCGCCTGCGCGAACGTCAGGTTGCCCTGCGCGTTGAGCAGCGCGCTCGCGACGGTCGCGTTCAGCACGCTGCCGAAATACGGCTCGAACGCCGCCGCGTCGAGGCGGTTGCCGTTGATCTTCAGGCCGAGCTTCAGCGGCTGCGCGGTGACGTCGCCGGACACGTTCAGCGAGCCCTTGCGGTTCACCGTCGCCTGCAGCGTCACGGGCAGCGGCTTCGACAAGTCGTCGCTGATCTTCTGCACCGACAGCTGCAGCGGCTTGATCGCGAGCTTCACCGGGCGCGGCGTCGACAGGTCGGTGTAGTTGGCCGTCGCGTCCTTCACGTTCAGCGCGTCGATCTGGTAGTGCCACGACGGCGCGGCGGCTTGCGCCTTGCGCGCGACCGTGCGCTCGGGCACGGCGGCCTGCGCGGGGCTCGCGAGCGCCGCGAGGTCGATCTTGCCGTCCTTCAGGCGCGTCACGTCGAGCGCGAGCCCGCTCGCGTCGACGCTCGCGATCTGCGCGTTGCGCGCGGCGAGATCGATCTTCGCGATCTTCGCGCGCGCGTCGGGCAGCACGATCGCCGGCGCCTTCGCGTCCGGCGTCGCGATCTTCAGCGACTTCAGGCTCACTTCGCTGTCGGCCACCTGCGCGTCGAGCGGCGTCTTCGACCAGTCGGCCCGGGCGTTGACCGTCGCGCCGAGCGTGCCGTCGAGCACCCGCGCACGCGTCGCCTCGCCGAGATACGGCTGCAGCGCGGGCAGCGCGAGCGCATCGACCGCGAGCTTCGCGTCGGCCTGTTTCGCCGCGAGGCTGAACGCGCCTTCGGCCTTCACGTCGCCGCCGCGCGAGAGCGACGTCGACAGCGTGACCTTCGCCGGCGTCTTGCCCTGCAGCGTGAAGCCGTCGAGCGTCGCGGCGATGCGCGTGAGCGACAGCGCGGTCGGCGTCGCCGGCACGCGATCGTCGAGGTTGATCGTGCCGCCGTCGATCGCGACATGGCGGATCGTCAGGTCGAGCGGCGGCGTGTCGGCCGCCGCTTCCGGCGCGGCCACGCCCGATGCCGCCGGCGCGCCCGACGCGGCCTTCGGTGCGGATGCGGCCGTCGCCGCCGTGGCACGATGCGCGGCGAGCTTCTCGACGTTCAGCACGCCCTGCCGGTCGCGCGCGAGGTCGACGACCGGCTGGTCGACGCGGATCTCGTCGAAATGCAGCGCGTTGCGCAGCGGCTCGAGGCTGGCCGCCGCGACGTGCACGCCGCGCGCGGCGAACAGCGGCTCGGAGGCGGCGCTCGTCACCTTCGCGTCGTTCAGGTCGACGGTGCCGGACACGCGCAGCGCCGGCGTCTCGCCGCTCATCACGAAATTGAGCTTGAGATTGCTGCTGAGCAGGCCGCTCGCGACCTTGACCGGCAGCTTCGCCGGCACGTAGGCCATCAGCTGCGGCACGTCGAGCTTGTCGAACTTCAGCTCGATCTCGGATTCGCGCGAGTGCGCGAACGGCTTGGCGCGGCCGTCGATCGCGATCGGGCTGCCGTCGAACCGCAGGCGCAGCTTCGGCTCGACGAAGATGTCGGTCTTCGACGGCAGCGTCGCGATGTACGGAATGCCGAGCGTCCAGTTGTCGACCACGTGCTTCTCGTCGAGCAGGCGGTCGTCGAAGTCGATCCGGCCGTCGTTCACCTGGATGTTCGACACCGAGAAATGCGTCGGCTTGCTTTCCGGCTTCGACGGCGTCGAGAACTTCTCGATCAGGTCGGTGAAGTTGAAGCGCTGCGCGTCGTAGCGAACGATGCGAAAGCGCGGCGAATCGATGCGCACTTCGTTGACGATCGGCGCGCCGCGAAACAGCGACGTCCACGACGGCCGCACGACGAGCTTGCCGATGTCGATGAAGTCGCCCTGCCCGCCGCGCTCGCCGACATGGACGCCGTCGGCTTCGAGATTCAGCGTGTAGGGGTTCAGCGCGATGCGCCGGATCGTGGCCGGGCGGTCGAGCTGCTTGCTCAGCTGCTGTTCGGCGACATGGCGGATCAGCGGCGGCGCCGCGAAGAACCCGAGCAGTCCGAACAGCACCAGGAAGATCAGGACGCCGACGCCGATGCGTCGGGTCCGGGGCGCGCGCGCGGCGTCGCGCAGCGCAGTCAGCTTGGAGGGAGCGGTTTCTTTGTTGGGACTTGCCATGCTGGATTGCCTTGGGAACGGCTGTCAGGGAATCCGGGGGAATCGGAGCGATCCGGCCCGTTTCCCGAAAGTATAGGCGCACTGAATGACCGGAGGCAGTTCCGGCGGCCGCCGCGCCCGTCGGCCGGACGGACGCGGCGGCGGGGCGCGATCACTTGCGCACGACGACGGGCGGCATCCAGGAACCGTCGCTCGCCTGCGGCTTCGGCGCGTAGAGCCGCAGCGCCAGCGCGAAATCCGCGCGCGGCGCGGGCAGCCAGTTCGCCGCATTCGCGCCGCCCGGCGACGCGGCCGATACGACGATGTCGACCGAACCGTCATGGTTGCGCCGCAGCCGGTCGCGGTCGCCGAGCGAGCGGCGCGCGCCGCCGACGTCGGGCAGCGCGCCGCTCGTCGTGTAAGGCGTGAGCGTCCAGAACGCGCGCGCAGGCGGCAGCGCGCCCGGCGCGAAATGCAGCGTGTAGCGGTTCGCGCCGTTCAGCGCATGGCCGTCGCTGTCGATGCGCACGACCGCGAGGGTCTCGTCGTCGCGCGTCGCGGCGCCGAACTGCGTGTACGCCGCGTACGCGCGCAGCGCGTAATCCTGGCCGTACTTGCCGGCGGTGTCGCCGATCCAGCTCCAGCCGTTCGCGGAGAGCAGGTTCGGCGGCGGCGCCGCGAGCCGCCCGCGCGCTTCGGCGACGCCCGCCGTCGCCGCGGCGAGGCGGTCGCCCGTCCACAGCACCGGATAGCCGGCCGACACGCCGATGTCGTCGAGCTGCTGCTGCGCGTGCGCGTCGTCGGCGGGCACGGGGTTGTCCTGCAGCGCCTGCGCGAAGCGCGCGAAGTACGCCTTCGGGTCGAGCGCGGCGACCTGCTCGGCCGGCGTGCCGCCGCTCGCCGCCTCGGCGGGCGCGCTGCCGGCGTGGACCGCGACCGACGCGCCGCGCACCGCGCCGGTGTGGACCGACAGCGGCACCACGCGAATCGCGCGCTGCAGTTTCTTCACCGCGGTCAGGTCGCGGCCGCCGCTCGTCTGCAGGCGCACCTCGAGCCAGGCATTGCGCGACGGCACGTCGACGCGCGTCACGCCCTTCGGCAGCGTGCCCTGCCAGTCCTTCGCGGCGAACGCAATCGTTTGCTGGCGAGGGCCGCCGCGCGGGCCTCGGGCCGCCGCGTTCGACGACCACAGCACGTTGGTCCACATGTCGAGCACGCGGGCGTCCCAGTAGCGGCCGCGGGTGTCGGGCAAGGTCACGATCACCGGTTCGGCGGCGACGTCGAGCCAGCCGGTCGAGTCGAGCGTGTCGACGCCGGGCAGCGGCGGATTGACCGCGCCGACGGGCGGCAGCGCCTGCGCGTGGCGCAGCGTGTTGAGGGGCGCCTGGCCCGGCTGCGCGCCGTCGCCGCCGGTGGCGGCGTCCTTCGCGACGTCCATCAGCACGAGCGGATACGCATAGATATAGGAATCGGCCACTTCGGCGCGCATCCAGCCGGTCTTACGCTGGATCACGTCCGGTTGCGACGCGCATCCGGCCAGGAGCGCTGCAATAGCCAGCGACGCGCACGCGCGCCGCACGGAGACGGGTTCTCGTCGGGTTTTTATCATTGATAGCTGGCCGTATGTATTTCTTTAAAAATCAGCGCATTGCGCATCGCGCGCGCAGCAATGCCGACGCGAGGCAAGGTCAATCGAGGCTTCCCCAGCCTGCCTCCGGCGCGGTCTCGCGGCGGTGGGCGCTGATATCAGGCCGGTATCATAGCGCCTCGGGGCAATCCCCAATATGCCGAATAGCTTGCATGGTTGCGGCTGGCGAAACGGCGGCGGCGGGAGACGGCGGACGTGCCGGGAAATCGCTCCCGCTTGTCGAGCGACAAACCCGCCCCGTGATCGATCGCCGCCATATGGATCCACGCGTCAAAATGGACATCGTGAATGCCCGTTCGAAACATGTACGTACCCGACACTTGCACCCAGGGCTTGACCTTCCCATGATTGGAATGTTGATACTGGGCATGTCTGCGGCTCAGACCGCGCTTTTGGGGAACCCGACATGACAGAACCTCTCGCCTCGGCGGCGCTGAACACGATCGTGCTGACGGTAGAAGGCATGCATTGCGGCAGCTGCACCGGACGCGTGCAGCGTGCGCTGGCCGATGTGCCGGGCGTGGCCGACGCGACCGTCGACCTCGACGGCGGCTCGGCGACGGTCAACGCGCACGACACCGTCGATCCGGCCTGGCTGATCGCGGCGGTCGGCGAGGCCGGCTATCGCGCGGCGTTGCGTGAGCCGGCTGGAACGGGCGGCTATCGCGCGGTGGAATCGCCTACGCCGTCGCCCACCCGCCCGGCCGTCGCCGCCGCGCCCGCGCCGATCGAACTCGACATCGACGGCATGACCTGCGCATCCTGCGCCGGCCGTGTCGAGAAGGCGCTCGCAGGCGTGCCCGGCGTCACCCGCGCGTCGGTCAATCTGGCGACCGAGCGCGCGACCGTCGAGACGGAAGCCGGCGTCACGGCATCCCGGCTGGCGGACGCGGTCAAGCAGGCCGGCTACCTCGCGACGCTGGCCGCCGAGCCGGACGCCGCCAGCGCACAGCCCGCCCCGTCCGACGCGATCGAGCTCGACATCGGCGGGATGACCTGCGCATCCTGCGCCGGCCGCGTCGAAAAAGCGCTCGCGAACGTGCCGGGCGTCGCCCACGCGTCGGTCAACCTCGCGACGGAGCGGGCATCGGTGCATGGCGCCGCGGCCCTCGATCCCGCCGCGCTGATCGCGGCGGTCACGGCCGCCGGCTATCGGGCATCGCCCGTCGCCGCGTCCGCGGTCGGCACAGCCGGCGCAGCCGACACCGCCGCGCCAGCCCACGCGACACCGAGCGCCGACGATCGCAAGCGCCGCGAAGCGGTCCGCGACCGCAACCTCGTGATCGCCGCCGCCGTGTTGAGCACGCCGCTCATGGCGCCGATGTTCGCCGCGCCATTCGGCGTCGATGCGATGCTGCCCGGCTGGCTCCAGCTCGTGCTCGCGTCGATCGTCCAGTTCGGCTTCGGCGCGCGCTTCTACCGCGCGGCCTGGCACGCGATCAAGGCACGCGCCGGCAACATGGACCTGCTCGTCGCGCTCGGTACCTCGGCCGCCTACGGGCTGAGCCTGTGGATGCTGCTGCGCGATGCCGCGCACCCCGGCCATCTGTACTTCGAGGCATCGGCGGTCATCATCACGCTGGTGCGCTTCGGCAAATGGCTCGAGGCGCGCGCGAAGCGCCAGACCACCGACGCGATCCGCGCGCTGAACGCGCTGCGGCCCGACCGCGCGCGCGTCGTCGAACACGGCGTCGAGCGCGACGTGCCGCTCGCGCAGGTGCGGGTCGGCACGCGCGTCAGCATCCGGCCCGGCGAACGGGTGCCGGTGGACGGCCGGATCGTCTCGGGCCGCTCGCACGTCGACGAATCGCTGATCACCGGCGAGAGCCTGCCCGTCGCAAAGGACGACGGCGATCCGGTGACGGCCGGCTCGATCAACGGCGAAGGCGCGCTCGTCGTCGAAACCACCGCGATCGGCGCGGAGACGACGCTTGCCCGCATCATCCGGCTCGTCGAATCCGCGCAGGCGGAAAAAGCGCCGATCCAGCGGCTCGTCGACCGCGTGAGCGCGGTGTTCGTGCCGGCGATCCTCGGCATCGCCGCGCTGACGTTCGTCGGCTGGCTGATCGCCGGTGCGGGCGCGGAAACCGCGATTCTCAACGCGGTCGCGGTGCTCGTGATCGCGTGCCCGTGCGCGCTCGGCCTCGCGACGCCCGCCGCGATCATGGCCGGCACCGGCGTCGCCGCCCGCCACGGCGTGCTGATCAAGGATGCGCAGGCGCTCGAACTGGCGCAGCGCGCGACCGTGATCGCGTTCGACAAGACCGGCACGCTGACCGAAGGCAAGCCGTCGGTAACCGCGTTCGACGCCATCGGCATGCCGCGCGACGAAGCGCTCGCGCTCGCCGCGGCGGTGCAGCGCCACAGCGATCACCCGCTCGCCCGCGCGGTCGTCGCCGCGCACCATGCGGATGTCGCGGCTCACGGCGGCGCGACCGCCGCACCGGTCGGGGCCGATGCGCGCGCGGTCGCCGGGCGCGGCGTCGAAGCGCGCGTCGACGGCCAGTTGCTGGCGCTCGGCAGCACGCGCTGGCGCGACGAGCTGGGCATCGTCGTGCCGCCCGCGCTCGATGCGCGCGCGGCCGAACTCGAGCGCGCCGGCAACACGATCTCGTGGCTGATGCGCGCCGACGCGCCGCGCGCGGCGCTCGCGCTGATCGCGTTCGGCGACACCGTGAAGGCCAGCGCGCGCGATGCGATCGCGGCGCTCGCCGCGCGCGGTGTCGCGAGCGTGCTGGTGACGGGCGACAACCGCGGCAGCGCGGCGGCCGTCGCGGCGTCGCTCGGCATCGGCGAGGTGCACGCGCAGGTGCTGCCGGACGACAAGGCGCGCGTGGTCGCGGAGCTGAAGCGCACGCACGACGGCATCGTCGCGATGGTCGGCGACGGCATCAACGACGCGCCCGCGCTCGCCGCGGCGGATGTCGGCATCGCGATGGCGACCGGCACCGACGTCGCGATGCACACGGCCGGCATCACGTTGATGCGCGGCGACCCGGCGCTCGTCGCCGACGCGATCGACATCTCGAAGCGCACGTACCGCAAGATCCAGCAGAACCTGTTCTGGGCGTTCGTCTACAACCTGGTCGGCGTGCCGCTCGCGGCGCTCGGCTGGCTGAGCCCGGTGATCGCGGGCGCCGCGATGGCGTTTTCCAGCGTGAGCGTCGTGACGAACGCGCTGCTGTTGCGGCGGTGGAAGGGGCGGGCGCGGTAACGGCGCGCCGCGCGGAGCAGTGACGACGGGCCCGGTTCGCCGGGCCCGTTCGCTTGAGGGGAAGGCGCTAGCCCGACACGACCGGCTTGATCAGCGTCGTCGTGATCGGAACGAAGCCGCACGCGCGATACAGCGCCCGTGCGGCCGCATTGTGATTGAAGACCGACAGCCCGATTTCGGTGACGCCGTGCCGGCGCGCGTCGGCCTCGAGCGCATCCAGCACGCGCGTGGCCCAGCCCTGGCGGCGCCGGGGCGGCGCGATGTCGAGGTCGTAGATGAACAGCGTGCGATGCGGCCCTTCGGTCACGATCGCGAACCAGAGATCGCCGATCGCGTCGCCGGTGGCATCGTCGACGAGCGACACGATCGTCTGGCCGGCGGTCAGCAGGCCGTCCGGCAGCAGCGTATCGAAGCAGGCCCGGGCGCGCGCGGCCGCCTCGTCGGCGGCGTTCTGCCCGGACAGCACGAGATCGCGCGCGTAGCCGTCGATGGCCCGCGCGCGGTAGGCGCGAAATTCGCCGGCCGTCATTGGCCGCATCTGCAACATGGCCCGGTCGCCGTGTCAGGGAACGGATGTCCAGTGTAGCGGGACGGCCGCGCACGTGTACACGGCGCGGGAGCGGAAACGCCTGCGCCTGCGCCTGCGCATTGCGCGCCGCGCGGGGCGAATCAGCGAATCAGCGAATCAGCGAATCAGCGAATCAGCGAATCAGCGAATCAGCGAATCAGCGAATCAGCGAATCAGCGACGGTACAGGCACAGCGGCACGACGTGCGAGCGGCGCAGGCGCTCGGCTTCGGCGCGACGCGCGGCGTACGAATATTCCGCATCGAGCGGAAGGTGCGGCGAAACGAACAGATCGTCGATCTTTTGCAGCAGGGCGAGGATGAAGCTCATGCGCGACTCCGACAGGGTGGCTAGGGTTTTCCCTTAGATTGACGCTATTCTAAGGGTTTTCCCTAAACTCTGCCAGCACACCGCTGCAATTTGCCGCAACCGGCTGGTGGGGTCGGATTACTTGACGCCGCGGCGGCCATGCTTCGCGGCCACCGGCTTCGGGGCCGGCGCCTGGCGGCTCACGCTGCGCTCCAGACGGTTGACCTGCGTCATCAGCATGTCGTTGTGCTGCTCCAGCGTCATCACGGTGGCCTGCTGCGTGGTCAGGTCGGCCTTCAGGCGATCGATCCGCTGCTGCTGGGTGGCAGCCTCCTGCTTCAGCCGGGATACCTGGAGCGTCTGCAGCACCAGCGCGGCGAGCCCGGCCAGCACGACGACGGCCAGCGCGAGCAGCAGGCGGTTCACCCGGCGCATTTCACGATCGGCCGCGCGGTGCAGCGCGGTCGTTTCCGCTTGCAACGCGGCAAGGCGCTCGGAGAGCGGACGCAGGTGCGCATCGGGATCGAACGCCGGCGCGGCGGCGGATGCGTCGTCCGGTTGCGCCGCGAGGGACGGCTCGACGCGGTCGGAGGAAGGCTTCGTGACGATCGACGCCACGGATGCCGTCGGGCGCGATGTGGATGGCGTCTCGGTAATGGCAGGCGCGGCGGGGACGGCCGGTGAGGTGTCCGCCGGGATATCCGGTTGGCTCGGCGCGGGCGTCACATCGTCCGCTGCCGGCCCGGTCGGCGTCGCCGCTTCGCGCGCGGTTGCCGCCGACGCGCGGCGCTTTGCTCCCGTCGACGAGCGGGTGCCCGCCGCACGCGAGGCAGCTGTCTTCGTTACCGCGCCAACCGCAGCGATTTCCGCGGCGTCGCTGGGCGGCTCGCGGTCCTGCGTGACCGACGCGATAGAGGCGACGGTGCCGTCCGCACCGGCCAGCGCGTCCTTCGCCGAAGCGTCGGACGTCGCTTCCGTCGCAATGTCGACAGTCGAATGGCCATTCACGTCAATCAGCCCATCCTTCACCAACACGCCGGGCGCCGCCGTCGACTCGACATCGACATCGGCAGCAGCACCGCTCCCGGCGCCATACGAAGCGCCCGCTGCTGTCGTATCGCCCGAAGCAACTTCACCGGAGTCGGACGCCCGGCCGTGAGCCTGTGCAACCGCGCCGTCGACAACGGCGACTGCATCGCCCACAACCATTGCCGCAGCCGGCCCTCCCATCGCATGCACGTCCGCCACCGGCGTCTGCGGCGCGTCGAACCCGTCGAGCATCGCCTGCTGATGCGCGTGCGCATCGTCGGCCGCTTCGGCCACCGCCGCCGCGTCCGTGGCGACCGCCTCGCGCGCCACCGCCTGCACCCGCTCGCCCGCGTCGAGCACCGGATCGCCGAACAGGTCGAGCGTGCGCTCGTCGCGGTGCGTGTCGGCGGCCTGTGCGTCGCGGCCGGGCGGCAGCGTCGCACGGGCAGGCGCACGGCCCGCCGCCGCTGCTGCACGCCGGCGCGGCTTCGCGGAGGACGGGCGGTTGGAACGGGAACGGGGCGCAGCGACGGATTCGGTCATGGAGATCGGGATGCGTGGCCCCGCGAACGCGGGACCGGAACGTCGAACGGAATCGGTGACCGGGCATTGTCGCATGGCCAGTGACCAATCAATATGACCTGTCGCCTATTCATCACCGGACAGGCCGTTCCCTTCCTCGCAACGCGTCACGCCCGGCAGCGCGCGCAGCTTGTCGCGAATCGCCTGGTATTCGACTTCGGACACCCGCGCGAGCGCGATGCGCACGTCGTCGTGCTCGCCGCTGTCCTCGGCCTGCTGGACGATGAACTGCTTCACGCGCGCACTGTCGGGGCCGAGCGCCGCGTGCAGCGAGTCGAACGTCAGCGCGCCGCGCTCGACGGTGAGCACGAGCTGGCGCCGCTGCCGCACCGTGAAATAGCGCCGTTCCAGCGGTTTCACGCCCGCCAGGATGATCAGAATGATGATCGTCGCCGAGATCGACGCGACGTAGAGCCCGCCGCCCACCGCGAGGCCGATCGCGGCGACCGACCACAGGCTCGCGGCCGTCGTCAGCCCGCGCACGATCTCGCCGCGCAGCAGGATCGACCCCGCGCCGAGAAAGCCGATGCCGGACACGACCTGCGCGGCGACCCGCGACGGATCGAGCACGACGTGCGGGCTGCCGAGCGCGTCGGCGAAGCCGAACGCCGACACGATCATGATCAGCGCCGAGCCGACGCACACGAGCATGTGGGTTCGCAGGCCGGCCGCCCACGAGAGACGCTCCCGCTCGAAGCCGATGACGCTGCCGAGCGCCGCCGCCAGGATGAGCCGCATCACGAGTTCAACGTTGCCGAGCATCGGATTTCCCTCCTTTTTCTGGTGCCGGTCGCGCGGAATGCATTATCCTTGGCCGCGGCCCGCGCGCTTCCGGGCCGCGCCGACACGTTTCGATTCACACGCTCAACCCCGCCATGTCCGACTCCGCTTCCACCCAAGCCGCCCAACTTCGCCACCATTTCGCGCACATCATCCTGCCGATCTGGCGGGGTTCGGGGTTCGACCGCGCGATGCAACTGCCGTTCGAGGCCGTCGATCCGGCCACCCACGCGCCGCTGCCCGTCACGCGCTATCGCGCGATGGCCTGCGCGCGGCAGCTGTTCGTGTTCGCGCAGGCGGGCGAGGCCGACCACGCGGCCACCCTGTTCGATGCATTGTGCCGGCGCTTTCGCGATGCCCGCCACGGCGGCTGGCACTTCAGCATCGACGCGGCCGGCGCGCCGCTCGACTCGACCAAGGACCTGTACACGCATGCGTTCATCGTGTTCGCGTGCGCCGCCCATTACGCGGCGTCGGGCGAGCGTGCCGCGCGCACGGTCGCCGAGGACACCGCCGCGCTGATCCAGGACCGCTTCGCGCCGCAGCGCGGCAGCGCGTTGCTCGACGCCGCGCGTCACGACGATTTCTCGTCGTCGGGCGGCGGCCCGCTGCAGAACCCGCTGATGCACCTGACGGAAGCATGGCTCGCCGCGGCCGACGCGTTCGGCGACACGGCGTTCGACGACGCGCTCGGCCGGACCGCGCAGGCGGTGGAGCACGCGTTCGTCGACACGGCGACCGGCTGCGTCGCCGAGCTGCCGCTCGGCGCGGCAGACAACCGCTTCGAGCCGGGGCATCAATTCGAATGGTTCTATCTGGCCGACGCGGCCGGCGCGCGCATCGCGCACACCGGCCTGCGCGATGCGCTCGCGCGGGCCTTCGTGTTTGCCGAGCGGCACGGCGTCGATCCGCTGACGGGCGGCGTCAGCGCAGCGGTCGACGCGCAGGGCGGGTGCCTCGACGGCACGCAGCGGATCTGGGCGCAGACCGAATACCTGCGCGCGCTGGCGACGCACGGCGGCACGCCGGCGTCCGCGCCGCTCGCGACGCAGGCCGCGCGCTTCGCCGCGCGCTTCCTGCATCCGCGCGGCTGGTTCGAGTGCAAGACGGCCGACGGGCAGGTGTCGCGCGCCGACATGCCGTCGACGACGCCCTACCACCTCGCGACCGCCTACGCGGCGCTGCCTTCCGCCGCGTAACGCGGCGCGGCAAACGACGGCGCGGCGCGCTCGCCGAACGCACCGCGCACGTCGCCCACCTCGAACACCGACACCGCCTGCATCAGGTGCGTGGTCTGGTCGTTCAGCGATGCCGCCGCCGCCGCGACCTGCTCGACCAGCGCCGCGTTCTGCTGGGTCAGCTGGTCCATCTGCGTGACGGCCTGGTTCACCTGCTCGATCCCGACGCTCTGCTCGACCGACGCCGACGTGATCTCGGTCATCGTCTGCGCGACGCGCGAGATCGACGTCGACACCGTGCGCATCGCGTCGCCCGCGCGCTCGACGAGCGTCGCGCCGCCGTTGATCTGCGCGACCGAATCCTCGATCAGCGACTTGATTTCCTTCGCCGACTGCGCGCTGCGCTGCGCGAGCGAGCGCACTTCGCCCGCCACCACCGCGAAGCCGCGGCCCTGCTCGCCCGCACGTGCGGCCTCGACGGCCGCGTTCAGCGCGAGGATGTTGGTCTGGAACGCGATCCCGTCGATCACCGAGATGATCTCCGCGATGCGGCCCGAGCTCTGCGCGATACCGCGCATCTTGTCGATCACGCTGTCGACCACGCCGCCGCCGTGGCTCGTCGCCTTGAGCGCATCGTCGGCCAGCTGGCTCGCGGCGCGCGCGCTGTCGGTGTTCTGCCGCACGGTCGCGGTCAGTTCCTCCATGCTCGCGGCGGTTTCCTCGAGCGACGCGGCCTGCGTGCCGGTGCGCGCCGACAGGTCGGCATTGCCGCCGGCGATCTCGCCCGCGCCGAGGTGGATCGCATCCGACGCCTGGCGCACGGTGCGCACGGTGTCCGCGAGGCTCGCCTGCATCGTCGCGAGGCCGCGCAGCATCCGGTCGATCTCGAACACGCCGCCCACGTGGACCGTCTCGCCGAGGCGGCCCTGCGCGATCCGTTCGAAATGAAGGCCGGCCTCGTCGAGCGGCGCGACGACCGCGCGCCGCGCGGCCGCGTAGATCGCCGCGCTGCTCGCCAGCATCGCGACCAGCAGCACGATGCTCACCCACTTGAACCACGCCATGCCTCCGTCGATCGTGTCGAGCGCCGAGCGGCTCGACGCGCTGCCGTAGTCGACGAAACGGTGCAGCTCGGTCACGTACGTGTCCTGGAAGCCCTGGGTCGGCTGGTCGAGGAACGCCTGGATATTGTCCGCCTGGAGGAACTGCACGAGTTCCGCGAGCGCCGCGTGGAACTTCTGGTAGCGCTCGCCGAGCGCCGCGACGCGCGCGCGGTTCTCGTCGTCGACCGCCGGCACGGCGTTCAGCCGCGCGAATGCCTTGTCCGCTTCGACCAGCGACTCGCTCGCGTGGCGCAGGATGTCTTCCGGCTTCGGGCCGCCGCGCACCATCCGCGTGCCGGCGCGCGACAGGTTGACGCGCGCGTCGAGCAGGCGCTCGGTCGCCTGGTTCGCCGCGCCGACCTGCGCGATCGCGACGTTCGACAGATCGTCGACGCCGGCGCGCGTGGACGCGAGCGACCAGAAGCCGAGCCCCTCGACGGCGATCAGAAAGAGGCAGAACACGGCCAACACGCCGAGCAGACCCGACGCGAGCTTGATTTTGCTGAACATGGAAATTCCTGGAACACCGACGATGCGGCAACGCCCGGCGTTAGCGGCATTTCCGGAGCGGACTTTAGGTGTCGGCGAAGAAATCGCGCAAATGACGGGGAATGCCGGCATTCGGCGCAATAATCGCGCCGCGCGACGTCGCCATTTGCAAGAAACGCGGACGAATTTCCTTGCTTATCCGTGCCCCCCTTCCTAGAGTTCAGCGCAAGCGGCCACTCATTGCAGGGGAAGTCGATGACCGACATCGTGGATCACGCCCGCGGTGCATTGCGGGCGCAACCGTTCAGCATGCTGCTCGGCACGGAGCTGATGCACATCGGCGAGCACGAAGTG
Source organism: Burkholderia pyrrocinia (assembly GCA_001527685.1). GTDB lineage: Bacteria > Pseudomonadota > Gammaproteobacteria > Burkholderiales > Burkholderiaceae > Burkholderia > Burkholderia pyrrocinia_D. Next base: position 197,047 of record LOZU01000106.1, on the reverse strand, counting down.
TCGCTGTGCCTGCCCGTGCGCGACGAGTTGCGGCAGCAGCACGGCTACGTGCACGGCGGCGTCATCAGCTATCTCGCCGACAACGCGCTGACGTTCGCCGGCGCGCTCGCGCTCGGGCCGCGCGTGATCACGGCCGAATACAAGATCAACTACCTGCGGCCGGCGGTGAACGGCACGCTCGTCGCGCGCGCGAAGCTCGTCTACGCGGGGCGGCAGCAGGCCACCTGCCAGTGCCACGTGTTCGTCATCGACGGCGATCACGAGCGGCTCGTCGCGATCGCGCAGGGCACCATCAACCGCGTCGGCGACGGGAAGGTGCCGGGGGCGCCGGAGGAAACGGCCTGAGCCGCTTGTGCGGACCGAAATCGATTGTCTGCAGGACGACGAACACGCACCCGGGCTGAACGGTCAAACATGCGGACATGCGGCTGCAGCTGATGCGCGGCGCGTCTCGTTCTAACGTTTCATCGCGGCAAGATAGACTGCATCGCGCTCGCGCCGACCGACCGCGACAACCAGCACGATGACCTCCGCGTCACGCACTTCGTAGACAAGTCGGTAGCCGGCGCTGCGTAGCTTGATCTTGTAGCGATCCGGGTGGCCGTGCAGCTTTGCCGACGGTATGCGAGGCTTTTCAAGCCGCTCGGCGAGTTTGGATTTGAACTGGTCGCGAATGGTGCGATCAAGCTTTTTCCACTCTCTCAATGCAGGTTCGAGGAAGGCGAGTTCAAAGGTCATTCAGATCGACCTTGACAGCCTTCTCCTTGACACGCGTATCGGCCAGCGCGTTGTCTTCGATATCCTCCAGACGTTCGACGATCGCCTCCCAAGTCTTCGCCGGGATGCAATAGAACGCCGGCTCGTTGTGGTTCAGGATCGCCACCGGGAAACCCTCTCCCGCCGCGACGGTTCCCATCGGGTTCCGCTTCAGCTCGGAGACGCTCGCCGTGACGTTTGCCAGGATGGTGTGAGGCATTTCGGCTCCTTCTTCAATTGGAGGTCAATTCTACCGCTTTTAGCACCAAATTTAGCACCGAAATTAGATTTGCAGCCGACGCTCATCCCGAGAAGCAGGGCAAGTAAACCAATGTACAGACGCGCCTACGCCGCCCCATCACCCGTCAACGGCAGGAATCGCGGCGCAACGCGCGCCCGCACAACACCTTGCGCGTCGGTCTCGTAAATCCCGCGCGCCACGTTGTGCGGATGCTTCGCCGCCTCCGCCACACTCAACACCGGCGCGAAGCACGCATCGGTGCCTTCCAGCAACGCGCGCCAGTGCGCGGACGGCTGCCGCGCGAACACCTCCGCGAAACGCGCCTTCAGCGCCGGCCAGCGCGCGCGATCGTATTGCGACGCCGGATCGACGTCCGTCAGCCCCAGCCGTTCGACCAGCAGCGCATAAAACGGCGGCTCGAGCGCGCCGATCGTCACGCATTCGCCGTCCGCGCAGCGGTACACGTCGTAGAACGGCGCATCGTGGAACAGGCTCGGCTGCGCGCCGTCGAGCTGGCCGTTCGCGCGCGCCCACAGCGCGAGCGTGCCGAGCATCGCGACGATGTCGACGATCGCGCCGTCGACCACCCGCCCCGGCCCGCCGGCGCGCACGTCGAACAGCGCGCAGACGATGCCGAACGCCAGCCCGAGCGCGCCGCCCGCATCGCCGACGACGGTCGGCGGCAGGCCCGGCCGGCCATCGCACGGCGCGGCGAGCGACAGCAGCCCCGTCAGCGCGACGTAGTTCAGGTCGTGCCCGGCGGCCGCGGCCAGCGGGCCCGTCTGGCCCCAGCCGGTCATCCGGCCGTACACGAGCCGCGGGTTGTGGCGCGCGCAGTCGGCCGGGCCAAGGCCGAGCCGCTCCATCACGCCGGGCCGCAGCCCTTCGATCAGCGCGTCGGCGCGGGCAATCAGCGCGAGCGCTTCGTCACGCCCCGCCGGCGTTTTCAGGTCGAGCGGGACGATCGTCTTGCCTTCGCGCAGCAGGTCGCCGTCGCGGCCCTGCAGCGCGTCGGGCGCGCTCGTGCGGCCCGACGGACGCGCGATCAGCGTGACCCGCGCGCCCATCCCGGCGAGGATCCGGCCCGCAAGCGGGCCGGGGCCGAGACCTTCGAATTCGACGAGATGGACGCTTTTCAGCGGCGAATCGAGCGGCATGCGGTTCTCCAGGCTTGGCGATCGGATGGCGTTCGCGACGCCCCCTTCAAACAAAAAATCCCTGCTCGGCGGGGTCCGCTTCGCAGGGATCGGGCTGACCGTCGCGCGACGGACCGGGCCGTTCGCGCCGGTCGCGCCGCGTCAGAACGCATCCCCCGGCACGCGCACCCAGCCTTCCATCAGCACACGCGCGCTGCGGCTCATGATCGCCTTGGTGACGGTCCATTCGCCGTTTGCCTGCTGCGCCTCGGCGCCGACCCGCAGCGTGCCCGACGGATGGCCGAAGCGCACCGCCTGGCGCTCGCCGCCGCCCGCCGCGAGGTTGACGAGCGTGCCCGGAATCGCGGCGGCGGTGCCGATCGCCACCGCCGCCGTACCCATCATCGCGTGATGCAGCTTGCCCATCGACATCGCGCGCACCAGCAGGTCGACGTCGCCCGCCCGGACCCGCTTGCCGCTCGACGCAACGTAGTCGGCCGGCTTCGCGACGAAGGCGATCTTCGGCGTGTGCTGCCGCGTCGCGATCTCGTCGAGCGTGTCGATCAGGCCCATGCGCAGCGCGCCGTGCGCGCGGATCGTCTCGAACATCTCGAGCGCCGTCGCATCGCCGTTGATCGCGTCCTGCAGCTCGGTGCCCGTGTAGCCGATCGCGTCGGCATTAACGAAGATCGTCGGGATCCCCGCGTTGATCATCGTCGCCTTCAGCGTGCCGACGCCCGGCACCGCGAGATCGTCGACGAGGTTGCCGGTCGGGAACATCGAGCCGCCCGCGCCTTCCTCCTCGGCGGCCGGATCCATGAACTCGAGCTGTACTTCCGCGGCCGGGAACGTGACGCCGTCGAGCTCGAAATCGCCCGTCTCCTGCACCGCGCCGTTCACGATCGGCACGTGCGCGACGATCGTCTTGCCGATGTTCGCCTGCCAGATCCGCACGGTCGCGATGCCGTCGCGCGGCACGCGCGCCGGATCGACGAGGCCGCCGCCGATCGCGAACGGGCCGACCGCCGCCGACAGGTTGCCGCAGTTGCCGCTCCAGTCGACGAACGCCTTGTCGATCGACACCTGGCCGAACAGGTAGTCGACGTCGTGGCCGGGCCGCGTGCTCTTCGACACGATCACCGTCTTGCTGGTGGAAGACGTCGCGCCGCCCATCCCGTCGATCTGCTTGCCGTACGGATCGGGGCTGCCGATCACGCGCAGCAGCAGCGCGTCGCGCGCGGCGCCGGGCGCCTGCGCGGCCTCGGGCAGATCCTGCAGGCGGAAGAACACGCCCTTGCTGGTGCCGCCGCGAATATAGGTCGCGGGAATCCTGATTTGAGGGATGTGAGCCATGTCTATGTTCTCAATGTGACCCGGTCATGCCGCCTGCGACGATTCGAGGAAGTCCTGCGCGAAGCGCTGCAGCACGCCGCCCGCGTCGTAGATCGACACTTCCTCGGCCGTGTCGAGCCGGCACGTGACCGGCACCGCGACGCGCTCGCCGTTCTTGCGGTGAATCACGAGCGTCAGGTCCGCGCGCGGCGTGCGCGCGCCGACCACGTCGAAGGTCTCGGTGCCATCGATGCCGAGCGTCGTCCGGTTGGTGCCCGGCTTGAACTCGAGCGGCAGCACGCCCATCCCGATCAGGTTCGTGCGGTGGATCCGCTCGAAGCCTTCGGCGACGATCACCTCGACGCCCGCGAGCCGCACGCCCTTCGCGGCCCAGTCGCGCGACGAGCCCTGGCCGTAGTCGGCGCCCGCGATCACGATCAGCGGCTGCTTGCGATCCATGTACGTCTCGATCGCCTCCCACATCCGCATCACTGTGCCGTCCGGCTCGACGCGCGCGAGCGAGCCCTTCTTCACCGCGCCGTCGACCACCGCCATCTCGTTGAGCAGCGTCGGGTTCGCGAAGGTCGCGCGCTGCGCGGTCAGGTGGTCTCCCCGGTGCGTCGCGTACGAGTTGAAGTCTTCTTCCGGCAGGCCCATCTTCGCGAGGTATTCGCCGGCCGCGCTGTTCGCGAGGATCGCGTTCGACGGCGACAGGTGGTCGGTCGTGATGTTGTCGCCGAGCACCGCGAGCGGGCGCATCCCCTTGAGCGTGCGCTCGCCGGCCAGCGCGCCTTCCCAGTACGGCGGCCGGCGGATGTACGTGCTCTGCGCGCGCCAGTCGTACAGCGGCGCCGCGCGCTCGCCCGCATCGGCCACGCGCGCGAACATCGGCTCGTAGACCTTGCGGAACTGCTCCGGCTTCACGCTCGACGCGACGATCGCGTCGATCTCCTCGTCGGTCGGCCAGATGTCCTTCAGCGTGACGGGCTTGCCGTCCTGGTCGTGGCCGAGCACGTCCTTCTCGATGTCGAAGCGGATCGTGCCTGCGATCGCATACGCGACGACGAGCGGCGGCGACGCGAGGAACGCCTGCTTCGCATACGGGTGAATGCGGCCGTCGAAGTTGCGGTTGCCGGACAGCACGGCGGTCGCGTACAGGTCGCGCTCGACGATCTCCTGCTGGATCTTCGGATCGAGCGCGCCCGACATCCCGTTGCAGGTCGTGCACGCAAACGCGACGATGCCGAAGCCGAGCTTCTCGAGTTCCGGCAGCAGGCTCGCTTCTTCCAGGTACAGCTCGACCGCCTTCGAGCCGGGCGCGAGCGAGCTCTTCACCCACGGCTTGCGCACGAGGCCGCGCGCGTTCGCGTTGCGCGCGAGCAAGGCCGCGGCGATCACGTTGCGCGGGTTGCTGGTGTTCGTGCAGCTCGTGATCGCGGCGATGATCACCGCGCCGTCGGGCATCTCGCCCGCCTTCTCTTCCCATTGGCCGGCGATGCCGCGCGCGGCGAGGTCGGACGTCGGCAGCCGCTTGTGCGGGTTCGACGGGCCAGCCATGTTGCGCACCACCGACGACAGGTCGAACGTCAGCGTGCGCTCGTACTGCGCGTGGTCCAGCGTGTCGGCCCACAGGCCCGCCTGCTTCGCGTACGTCTCGACGAGCGTCACCTGCTCGTCGCTGCGGCCGGTCAGGCGCAGGTAGTCGGTCGTCTGGCCGTCGATGAAGAACATCGCGGCCGTCGCGCCGTATTCGGGCGCCATGTTCGAGATCGTCGCGCGATCGCCGAGCGTGAGGCTCGCCGCGCCCGCGCCGCGGAATTCGAGGTACGCGCCGACCACCTTTTCCTTGCGCAGGAATTCGGTCAGTGCGAGCACCACGTCGGTCGCGGTGATGCCGGGCTGGCGCTTGCCGGTCAACTCGACGCCGACGATGTCCGGCAGCCGCATCCACGACGCGCGGCCGAGCATCACGTTCTCGGCTTCCAGCCCGCCGACGCCGATCGCGATCACGCCGAGCGCGTCGACGTGCGGCGTGTGGCTGTCGGTGCCGACGCAGGTGTCCGGATACGCGACGCCATCCTGCGCCTGGATCACCGGCGACATCTTCTCCAGGTTGATCTGGTGCATGATGCCGTTGCCCGGCGGGATCACGTCGACGTTCTCGAACGACTGCTTCGTCCATTCGATGAAGTGGAAGCGATCCTCGTTGCGGCGATCCTCGATCGCGCGGTTCTTCGCGAACGCGTCCGGATCGAAGCCGCCGCACTCGACGGCGAGCGAGTGGTCGACGATCAGCTGCACCGGCACGACCGGGTTCACCTTCGCCGGGTCGCCGCCGCGCTCGGCGATCGCGTCGCGCAGGCCCGCGAGATCGACGAGCGCCGTCTGGCCGAGGATGTCATGGCACACGACGCGCGCCGGGAACCACGGGAAATCGCGTTCGCGCTTGCGCTCGATGATCTGTTTCAGCGAATCGGCGAGGATCGCCGGATCGCAGCGGCGCACGAGGTTTTCGGCGAGCACGCGCGACGTGTACGGCAGCGTGTCGTAGGCGCCGGGCGCGATCGCGTCGACCGCGGCGCGCGCGTCGAAATAATCCAGCGACGTGCCGGGCAGGGGTTTGCGGTAGGCGGTATTCATGGTGTGGGGGCAACCTGGGTGTGACGTTCGGCGCGCGCCGGCCGCGCTCGGGGCCGGCGCGCGCTGCGGGCGTGTCAGCGCTTCTCGATCGGCACGAACTGCAGGTCTTCCGGACCGGTGTAGTTCGCGCTCGGGCGGATGATCTTGTTGTCGACGCGCTGCTCGATGATGTGCGCGGCCCAGCCGGACGTGCGCGAGATCACGAACAGCGGCGTGAACATCGCGGTCGGCACGCCCATCATGTGGTACGACACGGCGCTGAACCAGTCGAGGTTCGGGAACATCTTCTTCGCGTCCCACATCACCGATTCGAGGCGCTCGGCGATGTTGTACAGCTTCAGGTCGCCCGCCTCCTTCGACAGCTTGTGCGCGACGCCCTTGATCACCTTGTTGCGCGGATCCGAGATCGTGTAGACCGGGTGGCCGAAGCCGATCACGACTTCCTTGTTCTCGACGCGGCGGCGGATGTCGGCTTCTGCGTCGTCCGGCGAGCTGTAGCGGCTCTGGATGTCATACGCGACTTCGTTTGCGCCGCCGTGCTTCGGCCCGCGCAGCGCGCCGATCGCGCCGGTGATCGCCGAGTAGATGTCCGAGCCCGTGCCCGCGATCACGCGGCCCGTGAACGTCGACGCGTTGAACTCGTGCTCCGCGTACAGGATCAGCGATGTGTGCATCGCGTCGACCCACGACTTCGACGGCGCCTTGCCGTGCAGCAGGTGCAGGAAATGGCCGCCGATCGAGTCGTCGTCGGTTTCGGTCTCGATCCGCTTGCCGTTGTGCGAGAAGTGATACCAGTACAGCAGGATCGAGCCGAGCGACGCCATCAGGCGGTCGGCGATGTCGCGCGCGCCCGGCAGGTTGTGGTCGTCCTTCTCCGGCAGCACCGTGCCGAGCACCGACACGCCCGTGCGCATCACGTCCATCGGGTGCGCGGACGCCGGGATCTGCTCGAGCGCGGCCTTCAGCGCGTTCGGCAAGCCGCGCAGGCCGCGCAGCTTGGCCTTGTATGCGGCCAGCTCGGTCAGGTTCGGCAGCGTTTCGTGCACGAGCAGGTGGGCGATTTCCTCGAACTCGCACGATTCCGCGACGTCGAGGATGTCGTAGCCGCGATAGTGCAGGTCGTTGCCGGTCTTGCCGACCGTGCAGAGCGCCGTGTTGCCGGCCGTCACGCCCGACAGCGCGACCGACTTCTTCGGCTTGAAGGCGCCTGCGGCGGCCGGTGCTGCTGCGTCTTTCGTCTCGCTCATGCTTTCGTTCTCCAGATTCAGATTCGTGTCTCGTGGGGAGGGTCGGGCAGGCTTACTTCTTGCCCTGCGCGAACAGCTCGTCCAGCTTCTGCTCGTAGGTGTGATAGCCCAGGAAATCGTACAGTTCGGCGCGCGTCTGCATCGTCGGCACGGCCGCCTTCTGCGTGCCGTCGCGGCGCAGCGTCTCGTAGAAATTCAGCGCGGCCTTGTTCATCGCGCGATACGCGCCGCAGCAGTACAGCGCGATGTCGACGTTCGCCTCGCGCAGCTCGTCGAGCGTGAACAGCGGCGTCGAGCCGAATTCGGTCAGGTTCGCGAGGATCGGCACCTTCACCGCGGCCTTGAAGCGGCGATAGTCGTCGAGCGTCTTCATCGCTTCCGGGAAGATCATGTCCGCGCCGGCCTCGACATAGGCGACCGCGCGCTCGATCGCCGCGTCGATCCCTTCGGCGGCGGCCGCGTCGGTGCGGGCCATGATCACGAACTGGTCGTCGGTGCGCGCATCGACCGCGGCCTTGACGCGATCGACCATCTCTTCGGTCGGCACGACTTCCTTGCCCGGACGGTGGCCGCAGCGCTTCTGGCCGACCTGGTCCTCGAGGTGCACCGCGGCGACGCCGGCCTTGATGAACGAGCGCACCGTGCGCGCGATGTTGAACGCGCCGCCCCAGCCCGTATCGATGTCGACGAGCAGCGGCAGGTCGGTGGCGTTGGTGATCCGGTTCGCGTCGATCAGCACGTCTTCCATCGTGCTGATGCCGAGATCGGGGATGCCGAGCGAATTCGCGGCGACGCCGCCGCCCGACAGGTAGACGGCCTTGAAGCCGACGGCCTGGGCCATCTTGGCCGCGTAGGCGGTGATCGCGCCGACCACCTGCAGCGGCTGCTCGGCCGCGACTGCCGCGCGGAATTTCGCGCCGGCGCTTTGAAGATGCGTATTGCTCATGAACGGCCTCCTGATGGAACGTCCATTGAAACAGCAAATACCGGGCCAGCTCGCGCACCGGCGCTAACTCACTGATTCTTAAGCAACCGGCCGGTGGTTCGGCAGGCCCGATGATTTCAAATTGGAAACCTGAGATTCCAAAACTGAAATCCTGCGCGCATAATCGGTCGTCATGGACATCTCCGCGATCAAGCTCGGCGGCCCGGCCGAGCGCACCGTGCGGCCACGCGTGTGGGCCATGGGCATCAGCCGCCTGCGGGATCTCTTTCGCGAGATCGCCGGCGAATTCGACGAACGCGCCGACGTGCGGATCGTGTCGCGCGCGTACGAGGAAGCGCTCAATGCGATCGCCGAGGCCGGCGCCGCGCGGCCCGACGTGATCGTCGCGGCCGGCTCGAACGGCGGCTTCCTGAAGACGCGCGCGCAGGTGCCGGTCGTGGTCGTCACGCCGACCGGCTTCGACGTGATGCAGGCGCTCGCCCGCGCACGGCGCGACGCGTCGCGGATCGCGCTCGTCAGCGCAGGCGAGACGCCGCCCGAGGTGCGCCGCTTCGTCGCCGCGTACGGCCTCGACGTGGAGTTTGCGTCATATCAGTCCGCGCAGGAAGCGGAATCGTGCGTGCACGAATTGCGCGATCGCGGCGTCGAGACGATCGTCGGCCCGGGGCTCGTCACCGATCTCGCGGCGAGCGTCGGCATGGGCGCCGTGTTCCTGTATTCGCATGCGTCGGTGCGCAAGGCGATCGACACCGCGCTCGAAGTCGCGTACGCGACGCACGCCGAGGCGCTGCGCCGCCAGCGCCTCGACAACCTGCTCCAGCACCTGCGCGACGGCGTCGTCGCGCTCGATGCGCGCGGCCGCGTCGAGGCGATCAACGAGCGGCTCGCGCTCGCGCTCGGGGTCGAACCCGCGGCGGCCGTCGGACGCGCGCTGGTCGACCTGACGCCGGAACTGCGCACGCTGCGCGGCGACGACGGCGATGCGCTCGCGACCGTGCGCGGCGTGCGCTACGTCGTGCATCGCGGGCCGCTCGTCGATCGCGGCGTCACGTCGGGCAGCGTGCTGACGTTCCAGGAATCGCGCGCGGTCGAACGGCTCGACCGTGCGCTGCGTTCGCAGCCGAACACGCAGCAGTTCGCGGCGCGCTACACGCTCGACGACGTGGTCGGCGCATCCGCGCCGATGGCGCGCGTGCGCGACCTCGTGCGCCGCTACGCGAAATCCGACGCGACCGTGCTCGTGCTCGGCGAGAGCGGCACCGGCAAGGAGATGATCGCGCAGAGCCTGCATGCGCTGTCCGCGCGGCGCAGCTACCCGTTCGTCGCGATCAACTGCGGCGCGTTTCCGGAAGCGCTGCTCGAAAGCGAGCTGTTCGGCTACGAGGAAGGCGCGTTCACCGGCGCGCGGCGCGGCGGCAAGACGGGCCTGTTCGAGGCCGCGCACCGTGGCACGCTGTTCCTCGACGAGATCGGCGAGATGCCGCCGTCGCTGCAGAGCCGGCTGCTGCGCGTGCTGCAGGAGCGCGAGGTGATCCGCCTCGGGTCGACGGAGCCGATCCGCATCGACGTGCGCGTGATCGCCGCGACGCACCGCCCGCTGCTCGTGGCGGTCGAGGACGGCACGTTCCGCGCGGATCTCTACTACCGGCTCAACATCCTGAACGTCGGCCTGCCGCCGCTGCGCGAACGCCCGGCCGACATTCCCGCGCTCGCGGCCGCGCTGCTGGTGCAGGCCGCGCGGCGCGAAGCGCGGCTCGCGGACAGCCTGCGCGAGGCCGGCGACGCGGCGCGCGTGCTCGACGCGACGCAGTCGATCCTGATGCGCTACCGGTGGCCCGGCAACGTGCGGGAGCTGCAGAACGTGATCGAGCGGATCGCGGTGGAGCTGGCGGAAGAAGCGGACGCCGACGCTAGCGGGACGGATGCGGGCGGCACGCTCGCGCCGGACGCGCTGCGGGTCATCGCGCCGGAGCTGTTCGCGGTGCCGGCCGACGCGGCCGCCTCCGCGGACGACGCGCCGACGCTGCAGGCGCGCCGCCGCCGCGCGGAAGCCGACGAGATTCGCGCGGCGCTCGACGCATGCGGCGGCGATCGCGACCGCGCATGCGCGATGCTCGGCATCAGCAAGACGACGATGTGGCGGAAATTGTCGGGCAGGTAGGCGCGAGCCTGCCCGGCATGCGCCGTATCACTGCGTGGCGCGCGTGCGCTGCAGTTGCTCGCCGAGCCCTTGGACGCCGAGCCGCACCGTCTGCCCCGGCTTCAGGTACACGGGCGTCGGCTTGATGCCCATCCCGACGCCCGGCGGCGTGCCGGTCGTGATCACGTCGCCCGGCTGCAGGCTCGCGCAGCGCGACAGGTACGCGATCAGCTGCGCGACCGTGAACACCATCGTGCGCGTGTTGCCCTTCTGGTAGCGATGGCCGTCGACCTCGAGCCACAAGTCGAGCTGCTGCGGATCGGGCACGTCGTCGCGCGTGACGAGCCACGGGCCGATCGGGCCGAACGTGTCGAAGCCCTTGCCCTTGTCCCACTGGCCGCCGCGCTCGATCTGCCATTCGCGTTCGGACACGTCGTTGACGACGCAATAGCCCGCGACGTAGTCGAGCGCGTGCGCCTCGTCGACGTCCTTGCACGCGGTGCCGATCACCACGCCCAGCTCGACTTCCCAATCGGTCTTCACCGAGCCTTTCGGGATGTCGATGCCGTCGTTCGGGCCGCACACCGAGCTCGTCCACTTGCCGAACACGACCGGCTCCTTCGGCACGGGCATCCCTGCTTCGGCCGCGTGGTCGGCATAGTTCAGCCCGATGCCGATGAACTTGCCGATCCGCCCGACGCACGGGCCGATGCGCGGCTCGCCGGACACGAGCGGCAGCGTCGCCGGATCGACGGCGCGCAGCCGCGCGAGGCCGGCATCGGACAGCACGTCGCCGGCGAGATCCGCCACGTGCGCCGACAGATCGCGAATCCGGCCGGCCGCGTCGAGCATGCCGGGTTTTTCCTGGCCGGGCGGGCCATAGCGAAGCAGTTTCATCGAGCTAAACCTCTCTTATCGAATGGAACAGGATACCGACGCACGCGGCGGCGTGCCGCCAGGCGCCGGATTCACGCGTCGATCGCCGATCTTTGTACCACCCGCGGCCGGCCGTGAAATGACGCGCGACGCATACCGACTATTGCAGCGCGCGCTGGCGTTGCGGCGCAGCATCGCGGCCGACGCTTCGGGCCCCTCTTCCGGCCGGCATCACCTGCTCATCGCATTGATTCTTCAGACGAAACAAATATGCATTTTGTTTCCATATTTGTCATCGGGATCGCATATCATCCATTCCTGTTTAGTAACGATCGGTAAAAAGACGCCGTATTAATTCCCAATTGTTTGTTGTTATGCTCGACCGAAGTGCGCTCACCGACAGCCGCGAGCTTTGCATATGGGCGTTGCAAAGCCGCGTGCGTGCTGTCAACCGATCGTGAGCATTTCACCGACCCACGATACCAACGCAATGCAGATCATCAATGACCGCCCCTCCGGTGACGACGCCCACGGAGACGGCGGGGGACTTGAACGCTATCGCGCCCCTGCGCTCGACAAGGGGCTCGACATCCTCGAGCTGCTGTCCGAGCAGAAGGAAGGGCTCACCCGCACGGAAATCACGAAGGAGCTCGGCCGCAACGCGAGCGAGATCTACCGGATGCTCGAACGCCTGGTCGCGCGCCGCTACGTGATGCGTTCCACGGGCGGCGACCGCTACACGCTCAGCCTCAAGCTGTTCGCGCTCGCGCATCGCCATCCGCCGATGAACCGCCTGATCGCCGAAGCGCTGCCGCCGATGCAGCGGTTCGCCGATCTGGCCGAGCAATCCTGCCACCTGTCCGTCTACGATCGCGGCAACCTGCTCGTGATCGCGCAAGTGGACGCGCCCGGCCAGTGGGGCGTGTCGGTGCGGCTCGGCTCGCGCATCGGGCTGGCCGATTCCACGTCGGGCCGCGTGCTGCTGTCGTTCCAGTCGTCCGAGCACCGCGCATACATGCTGACCGAGCATCGCAAGAGCAGGGGCGACGCGCCGCTGAACGAGCAGGAACTCGCACAGGCATGCCACACGATCCGCCAGGATGGTTTCATCTGCCAGGACAACCAACAGGCGTTCGGCATCACGGATCTCGGCGCGCCGATTCTCGGCCCGTCCGGCCACGCGATCGCCGCACTCACCTGCCCGTACATGCGACGCATCGATACGCGCACGGCACCCTCCATCGACGAGGCGCTCGAGCGGCTGCGCGCCGCCGCCGCGACGCTGTCGATGGGCCGCACCGGCGCGAACTGACGGGCGGCCGCGCGCATGCCACCGCAGCGCCGGTGCGATGCCGGCGCCGCGGTGGCATCGCGCGCGCCGCTCCCGGCATGGCGGCTACGCTAAAATAGCGGCCCTCTCCAAAACTACGGCGGCCGGCCATGCCGGCGGCCGTGTCTGATGAATGTCATGGCCAAACTTCTGAGCGATCTCGAATTCCAGCGTTTCTCCGAACTCCAGCAGAAGCAGGCAAGCTTCACGATCACGCCCGAAGAGGCGGACGAACTGCGCGACATCGTCGCGCGCGCGCAGAAGAAGCGCGACGACCGCGCTGCCGCGATGCAGGCGATCGAAAACTACATCGAACAGTTCGACATCACGCCGGACGAGCTTTTCTCGCCCGAGCAGATCGGTGACGCCGCCCGCACCTACGGGCTCATCACCGCGGCCAAGAAAGAGCGCACGCTGCCGCCGTCGATCACGTTCAACGGCAAGCCGTATCAATGGACCAAGACGCTCCCGGACGACGTCCGCGGCGCGCTGTTCGATGCGTTCACGGCCGGCGAATCCGTCAAGCGCTTCATCGCGATGCCGAAGGACGGCGCCCGCTGCGCGCTGACGATCGCGCGTCTCGAGCGCGAAACGGGCGCTGTCTACGCCGACATGCACCTCGACGAACTCGCGATTTCGCGCGAGCAGGTGAACGACGCGGCGACGAAACTGGCCGCCTGACCCCGCGGCCGCACATGGCCGACTCCGGCGCGCGTGCCGCGATGGCCGGCGCCGCACCCACGGGAGCCCGGCTGGCGCCGGCTCCTGAAAAATCTCACCTCAAGCTCCCGCAAGCGCTCACCCGTGCATCCCGAAAGTGCTCACCGAGGGCTCCCGGAGACGCTCACCGGCACTTCCCGCAAACGCTCACCACAGCTTCCCGAAAAAGCTCACCGAGGCTTCCCGGAACGGCTCACCGAAGGCTCCCGGAGACGCTCACCGGCATATCCCGAAAGGGCTCACCGAATGCTCCCGAAAGCACTCACCAGACGTTCCCGGAAAGGCTCACTGCGGCTTCCCGAAAAAGCTCACCTTTGAAATTCCGGCGAGGCGAAGGCATTGCGGGGTGTGCGTCGCTGCCGCATCGCGACGCTGCAATGTCGCAGCCGGATCGTTGCCAGCGCATCGATACGACGGGCGCCCGATGGCGGGGCGACACCGCCGGCGTCACGCGTCGGCCTGCAGCTTCAATCTGAAGCCCACGACACCGGGTTCCTCCGTCGACGTGATCGCGAACCCGCACGCTTTCGCCAGCGAGATCATCGGCGTGTTTTCGCGCAGCGCCTCGCCGACCATCCACGGGGTGCCGCGCGACCGCGCATATTCGATGATGCGTGCCATCAGCAGGCGCCCGAGCCCCTTGCCCTTCTGATCGGGCCGGATCGCGATCGCGAACTCGGTCGTCTCGTTGTCCGGATCGGTCACCGCGCGGACGGCGCCCAGCGTATGCGACTGGCCGGCGCCGTCGTCGACCGACGCGATGAATGCCATCTCGCGGTCGTAGTCGATCTGCGTCATGCGCGCGAGCTGCGAGTGATCGAAGCTGCGCACCGCGCCGAAGAAGCGCATCCGCAGATCTTCCGGCGTCATCGCGCCGAGCAGTTCGTTGTGCGCGGCCTCGTCCTCCGGACGGATCGGCCGGATCGTCATCGTCCCGCCGTCCCACGCGAGCGTCTGCTCGAGATGGCGCGGATACGGCATGATTGCGAGCCGGCTGCGGCCCGTCGCCAGCGTGATGCGCGGCGCCACCACCCGCACGCGGTCGGGCAGCACGCGCAGCGTGACCGTCATCGCGACCACTTCGCGCACGTCGCACACCACCTGCGACAGCGCCGTGAACGCGCCGAGCGCGGGTTCGACCGGCGTGCGGCGCGCGTATGGCGAGCGCTCCATCACCGCGCGCGCGAGCACGGTGTTCAGCGGCGGCAGCCCGTAGACGACGAACGGCGCCGACGCGCCGTCCGCCGGCGGCACGGCATAGCGGAATACCGGGCCGAAGTTCGGGTCGTCGTGCATGTCGACCGTCACGTCGACGATCGCCGAATCCGGTGCGTCGCCGGGTGCCGCACCTTGCAGACCGAAATGGGACAGCCATTGTGCCGCGGCCTCGCCCGTGAGTTCGTGCTGCCCCGCTTCCACCATCCGGCGTGCCGACGCCTGCGCGGACGCGACGCACGCCGCCGGCTGCGGCGGCGTGGCCTCGGGCGTCTGCATCAGCAATTCGCGGCCGAGGTTGTAGTCGACGAGGCGCGCATACGCGCGCGCGAGCCGCTGCGGCGTCGTATGCACGGGAATGCCGTTCGCGTGCAGCGCGTCGCGCGTCGCCGCGTCAACCGCGCCGAAGAAACACGCGAGGATGCCGCGATGCGCGTGCTGGCGCGTGTCGATCAGCATGCGCGCCACGGCATCGGCCGGCGCGCTGTGCGACGTCGAATGCACGACGAACAGCGTGCCGGTTTGCGGAAACGGCGCAAGCGCGCGCACCACCGCGCCGAAATGCTCGGGGCGTGCGTCGTCGCCGAGCATCAGCGGATTGGCGGGCGCATCGAGATGCGGCAGCGCGGCGGAGACGGCCGCCGTGGCCGCCGCCGGCCATTCGGCCAGCACGTCGCGCACCTCCGCGACGGCGTCGACCGCGAGCTTCGCGACGCCCGCGTCGCTCGTCACGAGGGTCGCCGCGCCGCGCGCCGTGACGCGGCCGACGCCGAGCGTCTCGATCTCGTCGAGCAGATCGTCGAGCGCGTCGACCCGCACCATCCCCGCGCGCTGGAACGCCGCCGTATACAGCGCATCGCCCGGATCCGCGCGGCCGGTGCGCAACGCGAGCACCGGCTTGTTGCGCGCGGCCGCGCGCGCCGCCGACATGAACTTGCGCGCCGCCTGCACGGTGTCGAGCTCGAGCAGGATCGCCCGCGTGCCGGGGTCGCTCGCCAGGTAGTCGAGCACGTCGCCCGCGTCGACATCGGCCTCGCCGCCCAGCGCAACGACGTGCGAGAAGCCGAGGCCGCGCGCCTGCGCCCAGCCGAGCACAGCGTTCGTCAGCGCGTTCGACTGCGACACCCATGCGACACCGCCGGGGCGCACCGTATACGCCGGCGCACCGAAGTGCGCATGCCGCGCCGGCGACAGCACACCGAGGCTGCCCGGCCCGACGATACGGAGGACGAACGGCCGCGCCGCCTTGAGCGCGCGTTCGAGCGCCGCGCGATCCGCGGCGGTGCGCACCTCGCCGACGATCACCGCGACCCGTGCGCCGAGGGTGCCGAGCTTCTGCACGATGCCGGGCCAGGTCGCGGGCGGCGTGCAGATCACGGCGACCGACGGCGGCGCCGGCAGCCGGCCGACGTCGGCCACGACCGGGTAGCCGTTCAGCTCGCGATGCTTCGGGTTGACCGGCCACACGGCCCCCTGGAACGCGCCGTCGAGCACGCGCGCCCACACCATCGCGCCGATACTGCCCGCGCGCGGCGACGCACCGACGACCGCAACGGACTTGGGCTGGAACAGCGCATCGAGATGGCGAACAGTCACATCGGCTCCATACGGTAAGGGAAGACGGCCGGCCCCGGCTCGGCGAGCCGCGCGCCCGGTCGACGCGAGTTCAAGCATAGGCGAACCGCCCGCGGCTGCCTATATGCCGAATGGCCAGCTACCTGCCCGCGATCAAGCCGCGCATCATGCCTCCATGCAGCACCCGGGTCACGGCAAAGGCAACGTGGCCAATCCGGCAAAGGTGAGGATTTACAGGAGCGAAGGTGAGAACGTTCGGGAATTGCGCGCCGGCATGCGCGAAAACGCAAAAGGTGATGAAAACATGCGCGGCGCATGCACCGCGCGCATCGCGTACAGGAGCACATGGGCGAGATACGATTACCGCGCTGTTTACCGGAAATCGGCACGACATGCGGATAAATCGCGGTGCTTTAGCGGAATGGCATGCCGCAATCGCACCGCGCGCCGCCGCGATTCGGCGAATCGGCCTGCTTCGCGCCGCCCCAAAAACAAAACGGTGCGATGGCCATTCGGCCATGCGCACCGTCAGTCAGCGCGGGAAAGGTGAGGCTTTTCGGGAGTCAGTCCTTGATCAGGAAACGCGCCCGGTTCTTGCCGAGCCAGGCCGGCGCACGGCCGCGGCCACTCCAGGTTTCGCCGGTCTTCGGATTGAGATACTTCGGCGGCAGCGGACGCTTGGCCTTGACAGGCGCGGCCGTGGAACGGAAGCCGAGTTCCTCCGGCGTAATGTCGAATTCCTCGATCTTCGCGCGGATCGACGCGATCGCATCGGTGATCGCCTTTTCGCGTTCCTTATCGATCTTCTGCTGAAGTTTTTCGAGTTGCGCTGTCAGTTGCCTGTAGGTCGCCATATGGATGGAGTTCCCTGAGTGTTATTTATGAAAAATAGGTGACTCGAAGCAAATAGAAAAGGCCCCGGCGCGATCGGGAAACTTCTCGGCCTGGGAAAACGGGATCAATATCCGCTTTTCTTCTTGCATGCGAAGAGAAGGCTCCGTACGCCGCCGTCGACCGACTGCTGCAGCACGTCGAATTCGCCATTGCAGGTGGCGCGTGCGTTGTCCGTGCAATTGCTCCACGAATCGCCGCTCGTGCATTGCACCAGCGTGGTCGGACGCCCATCCGAAGTAAACAACGGGGCACTTCCGCCGCATCCCCCGAGCGCCGCCATGAGAGCCATCGCCCCGGCCTGTCGCACCAGCGCTCCAGGCCGTCGACAGACCGACGCAAGCATGTGTTTCATTGTTCTTTCCGTCAACCTTTTTTTAAATGTCGCGAGTATGCCATGTCATTCCGCACACGCGTCAATTCGGCACCCGGTCGGGCCGCGCGCGTGTCTTGTACGGCACCGACCGGTGCGGATCGTCGGTGATGCGAACGAAAACCTGCTCGACGTCGGGCAGCGCCTCCAGTTCCCGCTGCAGCGCCGCACGATCGAACGACGCGCTCGCGCATCCTTCCGCGTAGATGAACCGCCGTTGCACCGTGATCCACAGGCTCGTGCCGCCCAGGCTTGCCGAGCCGGCGAAGTGCGCCTTCGCCGCGTCCGCGATCGGCGCATCGTACAGATACGAGTTCGGTTTCGTGCAGCGATGCGCGAGCCAGCAGGTCGTGCCGCGCTCGGCGCGGTAATGCGCGTCGTCCGCCATCTCCGCCTTGGTCATCCACGGCCCGAGCGGCACCGGGCATCCGGCGACGTCTTGCGACAGCGCGACGAACGGATCGTTGTACCAGTTGCGCCGCGCCGCCTGCTCGCCCGCCGCGTCCTGTTGCGCACGCGCGGTTGTCGCCAGCGCGCACACCGCCAGCGCCACGGCCAGCCACCGCGCGATGCAGGTTCGCTTCATTGCCGCCTCCTCGTTCGGGCCGCGCCGGCACGCGCGGCACTACCAGTCGATGCCCAGCGCCGCCAGCTTCTTGTAGAACGTCGCGCGCCCGATGCCGACACGCGCGGCCGCGTCCACCACCTTGCCGTTGCAGGCGGCGAGCGCATCGGTCAGAAACTGCCGCTCCCATGCGGCCAGCGCGTCGGCATACGAGACGGACGGCGCCGCGCCCGCATCCGGTTGCGCCGGCGACGCGGCCGCGCCTGGCGCTTGCGGCACGCCGTCGGGCTGCACGCGCGCGGGCCCGAGAAACGGTGCAAGCGCGCGCGCATCGATCACCGAACGATCGGACAGCATCAGCGCGCGCTCGAGCGTATTGCGCAGCTCGCGCACGTTGCCCGGCCACGGATACGCGCACAGCATCCGCAACGCATCGTCGGTCAGTTCGCAGTGCGCGGCGCGCCCGTGCTGCGCGGCAAGCTCCTCGAGCGTCGCATAGACGAGCGCCGCGATGTCGGACGCCCGTTCGCGCAGCGGCGGCGCGTGAATCGTCAGCACATTGAGCCGGTAATAGAGATCCGCGCGGAAGCGGCCGGCGGCGACGAGCGCCGGCAGGTCGGCCGACGTCGCCGCGATGATCCGCACGTCGGCGCGCACGATGCGGTTCGAGCCGACGGGTTCGAATTCCTTGTCCTGCAGCACGCGCAGCAGCTTGCCCTGCAGCGGCAGCGGCATGTCGCCGATCTCGTCGAGAAACAGCGTGCCGCGATCGGCCAGCTCGAACTTGCCGACGCGGCCCTTGCGGTCGGCGCCCGTATACGCGCCGGGCGCCGTGCCGAAGAACTCGGTTTCGAGCAGCGTGTCGGGAATCGCGGCGACGTTCACGGTCACGAGCGGCTGGAGCGCGCGCGCGGACGCCGCATGGATCGCATGCGCGAGCAGCTCCTTGCCGGTGCCGGTCTCGCCGAGCAGCAGCACCGGCGAATCGACCTGCGCGGCGCGGCGCGCCTGGCGCTTGGTCTCGAGGCTCGCCGCGCTGGTGCCGACGAAGCTCGCGAACGTGTACTTCGCGCGGCGCGCCTGCGCGAGCGAGCGCTGCGTCGCGATCAGTTGCTGCTGCAGCTGCACGTAACGGGAAAAGATCGGTGTCAGGGTTTTCAGCTGGTCGAACAGCGCGAAGCCGATCGCGCCGACCATCTCGCCCGCCTCGTTCTTCAGCGGCAGGCGGGTCACGACGAGCGGCTCGCGGCCCGTCTCCATGATGTCGAGCAGGATCGGCTGCCCGGTCGACACGACCTCGCGCATCAGGCTGTGCGGAATCACGGCCTCGCAGTCGAGGCCGACCGCCTGCTGCGGATCGGCGAAACCGAATCGCGCCGCATAGCGCTCGTTCATCCACACGATGCGCGCGTCGCGATCGACGATCAGCGTGCCTGCGCTCGAATCCTCGAACGTCCTGAACAGCGATTCGGCGGCGCGCCGCAGCACGTCGCCGTAATCGACGGGCAAGCGTGCCCAGTCGTTCATCATCGTGTCTTCGTCTCCACGTATTTTTGTCGAATGTCTCCGGAACGAGACGGATTATCTCATTCCGGAGACATCCCGCAATGCCTTGCCGGATCGCAATCCGTACGGTTTCCGGGATCGTCCGGGCGGTCAACCCGTCTCCAGATCAAGACGATTTATGTAGAATCGCCTGAACATTGGCCGGCGCGGGCCCGCCGGCCACCTCCGGATCCGCGTCCGGCGGCGCACGGCGGCCGGTGGCACGAAACCTGCACGAACCTGAGCCGGTCCACGGCGGCGGCTCGCCGCACGACCGAACAACAACCAAAGCCATTAGGAGACTCCCTTGTCATTCGTGATCGTCCTCGCCGCGCTGGCGTTCCTGATGTTCGCCGCGTATCGCGGTTACAGCGTGATCCTGTTCGCGCCGATCGCCGCACTCGGCGCGGTGCTCATGACCGATCCGGCCGCCGTCGCGCCGGTGTTCTCCGGCATCTTCATGGAGAAGATGGTCGGCTTCGTCAAACTGTATTTCCCGGTGTTCATGCTCGGTGCGGTGTTCGGCAAGGTGATCGAACTGTCCGGCTTTTCCGAGTCGATCGTCCACGCGGCGATCCGCTACATCGGCCGCTCGCGCGCGAATGCGGTGATCGTCGCGGTGTGCGCGCTGCTCACCTATGGCGGCGTGTCGCTGTTCGTCGTCGTGTTCGCGGTGTATCCGTTCGCGGCCGAACTCTACCGCCAGAGCAACATTCCGAAGCGGCTGATGCCCGGCGCGATCGCGCTCGGCGCGTTCTCGTTCACGATGGATTCGCTGCCCGGCACGCCGCAGATCCAGAACATCATCCCGACCACGTTCTTCAAGACGACCGCCTGGGCCGCCCCGGCGCTCGGCACGATCGGCTCGGTGTTCATCATCGTCGTCGGCCTGTCGTATCTCGAATGGCGCCGCCGCGTCGCGATGGCGAAGGGCGAAGGCTACGGCACGTCGCTCGTCAACGAGCCGGAGCGCGTCGTCACCGATTCGCTGCCGAACCCGGTCCTCGCGATCCTGCCGCTGCTCCTCGTCGGCGTGTCGAATTTCGCGCTCACGAAGCTGATTCCCGTCTGGTACGGCAGCTCGTCGTACACGGTCACGCCCGACGTGCTGCCGGGCGTGCATACGCCGGTCACGACGTCGATCAAGACCGTCGTCGCGATCTGGTCGGTCGAGGCCGCGCTGCTGCTCGGCATCCTGCTCGTGATCGCCACGTCGTTCCGGCGCGTCAGCGAGCGCTTCGCGGCCGGCTCGAAAGCGGCGGTCGGCGGCGCGCTGCTCGCCGCGATGAACACCGCGTCGGAGTATGGCTTCGGCGGCGTGATCGCCGCGCTGCCGGGCTTCCTCGTCGTCGGCGATGCGCTGAAGAGCATTCCGAACCCGCTCGTCAACGCGGCCGTGTCGGTCAGCTCGCTCGCCGGCATCACCGGCTCGGCGTCCGGCGGCATGAGCATTGCGCTCGCCGCGATGTCGGACCTGTTCGTCAAGGGCGCACAGGCGGCGAACATTCCGCTGGACGTGCTGCACCGGGTCGTCGCGATGGCGAGCGGCGGCATGGACACGCTGCCGCACAATGGCGCGGTGATCACGCTGCTCGCGGTCACGGGCCTCACGCACCGCGAGTCGTATCGCGACATCTTCGCGGTGACGCTCATCAAGACGCTGGCGGTGTTCTTCGTGATCGCGGTGTACTACGCGACGGGGCTCGTGTAAGCGCGATACCGCAGCGCGCGGCCCTCCATCGCGCGAGGGCCGCTTCCACGGGACAGGCAAACCAATGTGCTCGGCCTGTCCCGTTCTTCATTCGGCGCAAGAAACTGCCGGCGCGCGCGCCGCCGCTCCCGGAAACCGGGCTACCCGCTCAACGCGGCTCGACCGTCGCCTTCGCGTACGACTCGCGCTCGATCTCCAGTATTTCCGCACACAGCTGCAAATGGGTTCCGGACGACGCGCGGCAGCATTGCGCCAATACCGACAGCACCTGTTCCGACAACGCACGCTTCGCGTCGACGGACCGTCCGCCGAGAATCGCCAGCTTCGCGTGTGCGAACGCGCGCGGCGCGGGCGCGGTGCCGACGACGAACGTGTCGAAGCACGATGCACGGCTCTTGATGTCGAGTTCGTCGAAATGGCCGGATGCGGCGAGCGCCTCGTTGAGCGCGACGAGCGTCGCGCGGGCATCGAATCCGTCGAGGTTGCCGGAATATTCAAGCGTCAGGTGGGGCATGGCGTCGTGGTGATGAGTGAAGTCGCCGCGCGCCGAAGCGTCGATGCCGGGCCGGCGCGCGGAAGACGCCCATAGTACCTGCGGATGCGCCGCCGCGCGCCGGCGGCGCATCCATTCGGCTAGGTCTTCACCGGCTGGATCAGCCGCGCGCACGCGGCCGCCTGCGGATCGCCCGCCGGCAGCTTCCCGCACACATCGTCGAATTGCTTCACGACGGTCCGGACCGATGCATCGTGCGCGCCGCCATTGCGCCAGCGCGTCAGTTGCGTGACCACCTTCGTCAGCGCCCGCAGGTTCGCGCCGTAGAACGCATCGCGGGTCTGCCCGGCCTGCGCCAGCACGCTGCCCGCGATCCCTTCGATCCGCGCCGCATCGTCCGGCCCGAGCTCGACCGCGTTCGCGAAATAGGTCGCGCCCCAGCGCAGCCGCGTCGCGGTTCCCGTCGCGCTGTCGTACGCCTTGCGGTACCAGTCGAGCGCCGCGGCCTTGTCGCCGCGCGCTTTCGCATTCGCCGCGAGCCCGGACATGAAGTAATACGGCGTCGCCGAATGCCGCAGCTCGGCCTTCAGCAACGTGTCGGACGCATCGAGCAACCCGGCGTCGGTCAGCGTATCGGCCGCCTCGCTGACGAGCGCCTGCCGCTCGTACACATTCGCCGCCCCCTGGATCGCCGCGGCCGTGCGCTGGCGCACCGCGCCGACGAGCGCCGGCGCGTCGAGCGGCGCGCCCTTGCGGGCATCGCCGCGCGCCAGCAGCACGCGCCCGTGCAGCGCCATCAGGCGATCGATCGACGACAGCGTGCGATCGTCCGACAGTCGCGCGAGCGCCGCATCATAGGCATCGCGCAACTGCGCACGCCCGGCCGCATCCGTGCCGAGATACGCGACGACGCCCGCGGGCGCCGCGATCAGCACGTCGGCGTCGGCGCGCGACGTCGCGGCATCGCGCAGCACCGTGCGCAGCGCATCGGCGCCGGCCGCCTTGTCGAGCGCGCCGGCCTGCGCGGGCTCGCCCGTCGCGGCGACCACCACCGATTTCAACTCGAGCCGCAGCGCATCGCCCTTCGCGCCGGCGGCCTGCGCGCGTCGCGCGAGCGTCTGCAGCGTCTCGGCGACACGGTCGCCGGGCACCGGCAGCGCGCCGTCGGTATCCCACGAATAGTCGGCCAGCATGCGCCACTCGTCGCGCGTCACCGTCCGGCCGGAGGCAGCCGCGCTGCCGGACGCGTCGCCCTTCAGCGCGTTCGCGAGCGTCTGCCGCACCGGATGCGCGGCATTCATGCCGAGCGACAGCGCGCGCATGTAGCGGTCGAGATCGGCCTCGCCCGGCAGCCGCGTGACTTCCGTGCCGTCCGGGCGGAACAGGATCATCGTCGGATAGCCGCGCACCTTGAAACGCTCGCCGAGCTTCTGCGCGCTCTCGGTGTCGCCGTCGAGATACACCGGCACGAAGAACGACGAGCGCGAACGAAACGCCTGCTGGCTGAAGACCGTCGACTTCACCTGGTTGCACGACGGGCACCACACCGCGCCCCAGTAGAGCAGCAGCGGCTTGCCGGTCCGTTTCGCCAGCGCGAACGCGGCGTCGACGTCGCCTTGCTGCCAGGCGATGCCGGGCGGCACG
The DNA here is from genome assembly GCA_001527685.1 of Burkholderia pyrrocinia. GTDB lineage: Bacteria > Pseudomonadota > Gammaproteobacteria > Burkholderiales > Burkholderiaceae > Burkholderia > Burkholderia pyrrocinia_D. Next base: position 173,671 of record LOZU01000106.1, on the reverse strand, counting down.
TGCACCGGCTCGCGCGGCGTCTCGGCCGCGAATGCTGCGCTTGCCGCCGCAAGCAGCCACGCGGCGGTCAAGGTCCGAAGAGAGGTTTGCATCGATGCAGTCTCCATTGATCGTTAAGGCCGCGCCACGCGCGCCGCATGCGTTGCGGCCATGAAAGGTGAACCGCGCACACGCAGCGCACGGCTCGCCGCAAACATTTGCGAATGCGTGCAGACAGCGAAATACGCACCGTTTCCGCTCAATATCGTCCGCGGCACTCGCGAACGCGCGCGTATCCCTGCCGGCATCCGGCCAATCGTAGAACGATACGGATCGCGCATCCAGATGAAAACGAATCAATTTTCAATTGGATATGAAATTGAATTTCATGACGCATTTCCCGCCTGCCCCGCATTGCGCGACAACGCGATAAAAACCGGACAAATTACCAGTTTTTCGCCACTTTTCCCGCCATTCAGGCTGAATTTACGGGCGGCGCGCCGACCTGTGCGCGAATTGGAAAATTGCAATATCCGTATTCACCGAAGCGTGTATAGTTTCGCCGTCGAAAATTCGCGCGCGCTTCTTCCGCCGGAATCGTTCCGGCCATGTCCGTCCATTCGCCGTATTCGCGTGCGTTTTAAAAAATCACCGAATCCGGGGCCAGGACTGTCATGACGCAGCCAGAGATCATCATTTCCACCGACGCGGTCGAACCCGGGCTGCGCAATGATTTCTGGCGCGAGGTCACGCTGCCCGTGTTTGAAACGACACCGCTCGGCGACGGCGCGAACGCCACGCTGGCGGGCACGATCCAGAGCCGGCCGGTCGGCGGGTTGCTGATGGGCGAGACGACCTTCAACGCACAGCAATACCGGCGCGTGATCGCGCAGGGCGGGCTCGACGGCTACGTGATCCAGGTCATCACCGCCGGATCGCTGCACGGCATGTTCAGCCTGCGCGAGGTCGTGGTCGGGCCCGGCGACATCTGCGTGATGGATCTCGCCCGAACCTTCGACAGCCGGGTCGAGGCCGGCGCGACGCTGACGACCGCCGTGCCGCGCAAGGCGCTGGAGCGTGCGCTGGGGCGGCGCGACCTGCATGGCGTCGTGCTGAAGGCCGGCCGGCCGCTGACGCGGCTGCTCGCCGACTTCCTGCACGGCTTGATGACGGTATCGGCGCGCCTGTCGGCACCCGAATCGTTTGCCGCGCAGGACGCGATGACCGCCCTGCTGGCCGCGGGCCTCGCCGGAGAAGACGTCTCGAGGCGCGAAACGGCATCGGCGCTGGCGGACGTGCTGCGCGAGCGCGTCGTCGCATTCATCGACGCGAACCTGACGCGGCCGGAACTGAGTCCCGACCTGCTGATGCGCCGGTTCCGGATCTCGCGCGCCCATCTGTACCGGGCCTTTGCCGACGACGGCGGCGTGAGCCGCGTCATTCGCAACAAGCGCCTCGACGCGGCTTACCTCGCACTGCGGAATCCGCGCGGCCGCGAACGGTCGATCGCGGAAATCGCCGCCGAATGCGGATTCACCAGCAACGCGCAATTCCTGCGCGCGTTCCGCGCGCACTTCGGCGTCACGCCCAGCGACGCGAAACGGGTGCGAATGGAATCGGTATCATCGCGCGACGGCAGGCTCGCGTTGCAGGATCATCTCGCGAACTATCACGCGACGCCATCGTGTCGGCATCCTGCAGCATGACACCCCATGTAAAACGATTGCCATGCGAATTTGGGACGTCATCCGGGTAAACACGAGACAATTAGAGGCCTGCTGTTATTCAATTGAACCGGAAAGAATGCAACAATTTCGCACCGGATACACCCCGTGTTCGGTAATATTTGTGCCATTCTTGAGCCACCTCCGTGTGGCTTCTTTTTTTTCCGTTTCCCATTCCCCGCGTTCCCCCGAATCGCACACACCCGCGCATGCCGCACGGCGCCGGCCGCGTCACTCCCGCCTGCCATCCCGGCCGCCCGGCACGGCATGGCGCGCGAAGTGAATGTGCAGGCTCGACAGGTCATGGCCCGCCGCGAAGTGCTCCCGGTGCTCGGTGCGGATCTCGCGCGCCGTGACGCCGAAGCGCTGACGCATCGCGCGCACCAGCATGTCGCTGCTCGAGAAGCCGTAGCGGAACGCGACTTCCTTGATCGTCTGCCCGTTCGAGCGCGGATCGACGAGCGCCCGATACGCGAGATCGAGACGCCGGTCGCGAATGAACCGCGCGACGCCGCCGTCCGCCTCGAACACCCGGTACAGGTGCGCGCGCGAAATGCGGAAATGCGCGATCAGCGCGTCGGGGCCCAGGTTGCGATCGGTGACATGCTGCGCGATGTGCTGCACGATCCGCGTGCGCAGCGCGGCGCCATGCGCGCCGGGCCGTTTGCCGGCAGGCGACTCCGCCCCGGAGAGCGCGGCCGCGAGCAACGCCATCATCGCGTCCTGCACGGCGACCGACTGCGCGTGCGACACCTGCTCGTTCAGCGCATACATGCCCACCAGGTAATCGGCGAGCAAGCCCGTGATCGCCCGTTTCGCGCTCAGCACGACGCCGTGCAGGTCGCGCCCGCCCGACGCCTTCTCGAGCCCTTCGCGCGGCACGAAGACGGCGACGGCCTCGCCCGCGTCCACCCGGCCGACCATCGGCTGGCCGAGATCGATGATGTAGATGTCGCCCGGCCCCGCGTGCACGTCGACGCCGTCGAAATTGCCGGCGAACGAGCCCGAGCGCACCAGTTGCACGACGTACTGGTCGAAACCGCTTTGCTGGATGGTGCGGCGATCGCGCCGGTGTTGCTGCGCATTGAACGACGTCCGCCACATCAGCAGTTCGCCGAGCATCCGCGACGCCAGCGTGCCGGCCAGCCGCGCGTCCGCGTGCCCGGCGATCGGCGCCGTGTCGACGATCGGCCGCGTGACCTGGCGCCAGTATTCGTCGCGCAACGCCGGCTCGACACTGTCGGTCGATAAGAAGACTTCCCCGGAAGCCATGATCCCCTCGCATTCTTGATTGCTGTTGCGATGCTTGTTCTGATATTTCGTGAGCCGCGCCGTCGTCGACAGGCCGGCTTGCATGCGTCGCCCCGGTTACCGTTGCCCTCCGCGAGACGATCCGCGGCGGGATTGTGCAGGCAAACCGGTGTGGATGCCCACTCGAACATCATGTCGGGATACGACATGCCCGGGTGGGCACGTCGCATCGTCGAGCCGCGCACTCGGCACAAGTGCGGCGTCACGAAACGGCTTGCGTCAGAACTGATAGCCCGCGCCGACGACCGCGCCGAAGTCCGAGCGGGTGTTGCCCGTGACGGACGCCTTGACGACCCACTTGTCGTTCTGCGTCACGTACGAGTACCCCGCCGCGAAGCCTTGCTGGCCGCGGTAGTTCGCCGTTGCCGCCGACACCATCGAACGCCCCGGCCCGGTCGGCTGCGGAAGGCCGGCAACCGCCAGCGCCGACGCCACGCCGCCGAACATGTCCTTCTTGACGGTGTTCAGGTCGTTGTACACCTGGCCGACACGCTGATCCGTGTAGCTGCGCGATGCCGCGACGTTGTCGTTCAGCTGCTGCACGTTCACCGCATCGGTCGGCGCGGTGCCGGCCGCGACGTTGGTGACCTGCCGCTCGCTGCCCTTCGCGCCGACCGAGAACGAGTTGTCGCGATCCGCGACCGAGCCCTGGCCGACCGCGACGGCATTCTTGCCGGTCGCGGTTGCCGTCGACCCGAACGAGCCCGCCTCCGCACGCGTGATCCAGGTCGTATTCGAATCGGTGGCAGCCGCCTTGATCGCCTGGTTGGCCGACACGTCCCGCAGCGCGTTGTTGAGCTGGCCGACGTTCACCGCGTCGTTGCTGTTGACGCCCGCCCCGACGCCCGTCAGCACGCGATTCCCGCCCGCGCTGTTGGCGATGTTCACCGACGCGCCGCCCGTCCCCGCGCCGACCGTGATCTGGCCGTTCGGATCCTGCTGCTGCACCAGGCCCGCCTTGCCGTTCGTCACGTTGGTCACGTTCTCCTGCAGGTTCGTGATGTCGGTCGTGTTCTTCGCGACTTGCTGGTTCGTCGCGTAGAGCTGCGAGCCGTTCACGGCGTCCGTGCTGGCTGCGCTGAGCGTGCCGGCCTGCACGTTGGTGATTTTCGTGCCACCGGAGCCGCCGCCGAGCGTGATGATGCTCTTCGAGCTGTCGTCGTAGGTCACGGCCATCGCGCCGAGCTGGTTGATGCCGGACTGCACGGCCTTCAACTGCTTCACGTTCACCGCGTCGGTATCGTCCACGCCGGCCGCCAGGTTCTTCAGCACGACCGGCGACGCAGCGTTGCCGCCGACGAGCGACACGGAATTCAGACGGCTGCCGTTCGCGTCCACGTCGTATTTCACGACGTTCTTCACGGCTTCACCCGCCTGGTTCGACACGTTCGTGATCTGCTGCTGGAGGTCGGACTTCACGCCGAACAGCTGGCCGCCGTTCACCGCGTCCGTGCTGCCCGCTGCGACGTTGCCGTCCGCCACGCTGGTGATCTTCGTGGCCGCGCCGTCGCGCGCCGCGTTGTAGGCGCCGGCGGCCGGATCGAATTGCAGCGCGTCGCGCTGCAGGCCCGAAATGATCGTCGTGTTGCTGGCGATATTCGTTTCCGCGTTGCCGAGGCGCGTTTCGTGGTTCTGGATCGTCGTCGCGTTGCTCGTCACGCGGCCGTCGAGGTTGCCGAGCGCGTCACCGACGTTGTTGAACGACGTGCCGCCGATGTCGTACTTCGGCGCATTGATCGAACCGTTCGTGTTCGCCGACGCGCCGCCGCCGAGCGCGGCCGCCGTGCTGTCGGTCGCGTAGCGCAGTTGCGAGCCGTTCACCGCGTCGAGGCTGCCCGCCTGGACACCGCCTTCCGCGACGTTCGTCACGCGCACCGGCACGCCGCCGTTGCCGGCGCCGAGCGACACCTGGCGCTTGCTGCTGTCGTCGTACAGCACCGCGTTCGTGGCGCCGTTGTTCACGCCCGACGATACCGAATCCTTCAGCTGCTTGACGTTCACCGCGTCGGTGTCGGCCTGGCCGGCCTTCACGTTGGCGATCGTCTGCGGCGACGCCGTGCCGTGGCTCGCGTCGTACGCGCCGATGCCCGCGTTCCATTGCAGCGCGTCCTGCTTGAGCGCGGAAATGTCGGTCGTGTTCGTCGTCACGCGCTGGTCGACGTTGGCGATCTTGTCCCCCTGCACGTCGATTTGCGATTGCAGGCCGCCCGTCGCCTTCGACAGCTGGCCGACGTTCACCGCGTCGTTCGCGTTCACGCCGTCGGCGATGTTCGACAGCGCAACCGGCGCATGCCCCGCGCCACCAAGCGTCACCGAATTCTTCCCCGCCGCGTCGTACTTCACGTTCAGCTTGTCCGCTGCCTGAAGGTTCGACACGTTCGCGTTCGTGACCGACAGATTGCTCGTCAGCGACGAAACGTTCGTCGTCAGATTGTCGACGCGCGACGTTTGCGTGGCGACGTTCTGGTTGGTCGCGAACAGTTGCGCACCGTTCACGGCGTCCGTGCTGTTTGCATTCAGCGCGCCCGCCGCCACGTTCGTGATCGTGACCGGACCGGCCTTGCCGCCGGCGAGCGTCACGGAATTCACGCGCTTGCCGTCCACATCCGTGTCGTACTGCACGGCGTTCTTCGTTGCGCCGCCGATGTTGCCGTTGATCTGGTCCTGCACCGACTTCAGCTGCGCGCCGTTGATCGCGTCCGTGCTCGATGCGGAAACGTCGCCCGCCGCCACGTTCGTGATCTTCTGCGCGCTGCCCGAATTGTGCGACGCGTCGAATGCACCGGCCGACTTCGACCATTGCAGCGCGTCCTGCTGCAGCGCGCCGATGTTCGTCGTGTTCTGCGTGACGCGGCCATCGATCGACGTGATCATGTCGCCTTGCTGCTTCACGTTCTGGTTGGTCGCGAACAGTTGCGAGCCATTGACAGCATCGGTCGAATCCGACGCCAGCGCACCGGCCTTGACGTTCGTGAGCGTCGTGCCGTTCGCGCCGGCCAGCGTCACCGAGTCGAAGCCTTGCGCGCCGTCGTACTTCACATTGCGCGTGTCCGCCTGCTGCAGCGCCGTGATGTTCTGTGTGTTGGTCGTGACCTGGCCGCCGATCGTCGTGACGGTGTTGTTCGTCGTGTCGATCTGCGATTGCAGGCCGCCCGTCGCTTTCGACAGCTGGCCGACGTTCACGGCGTCGTTCTTCGCGACGCCATCGGCGACATTCGACAGCGCGACCGGTGCGCTCGCATTCGTGCCGCCGAGCGTGACGCGCGTGTGAGTATCGCCGTCGTATTGCACCGCGTTTTTCGTCGCGCTGCCGATCTGGTTCGTGATCGACGTGCTGAGCGTGCTGATCTGCGTGCTGACGTTGTTGCCGATGCTCGTGCTGACCGACGACAAACCGCCGCTCAGTTGCTTCACGTTCACGGCGTCCGTGTCGGCCGTGCCGGCCGCAACGTTGTGCAGGCCAACCGTCGAGCTCGCGCCCTTGCCGCCGAACGTCACTTGATCGTGTGCGCTGCTGTCGTACTGCACGGCGTCTTTCGTCGCGCTGCCGATCTGGTTCGTGATCGACGTGCTGAGCTGGCTGATCTGGTTGTTGACCGTGTTCGTCACGTTCGACAGGCCGGTATTCAGTTGGCCGACGTTCGCCGCGTCCGTGTTTTTCACGCCGGCCGCGACGCCGCTGATCGTCGTGCCGTTCTTGCCGTCGAGCGAGATCGCCGCGTGCGAATCGTCCGTGAACTTCACGGCGTTTTTCGTCTTCGCGTCGATCGTCTGGTTCAGCGTGTTCGTCGCGTTCGTGATCGACGTGCTCAGCGTATTGTTGACGTTCGTCACGCGTGCGTCGACGCTGGCGATCGACGTGCTCAAGCCGGTGTTCACGTTTTTCAGTTGCTGCACGTTCACGGCGTCGGTGTCGGCCGCGCCTGCCGCAACGTTCTTCAGTTGGCGTTCCTTGCCGGACGAACCGAACGACACCGCACCGCCAACCGGCGCAGCCGTACCGCCGAACACCGGCGTGCCGCCGTTATTCGCGCCGACGCTGTTCGAACCGAGCGCGAGCTGATCGTCGCCGCTCGTCACCGCACCCGCGCCGATCGCGACCGCGCGCTTGCCTGCCGCGCGGGTTTGCGTCTTGCTGTCGAAGCTTGCGCCGCCCGACACGCCGTCGTTCCCGCCGCCTTGTGCCGAACCGATCGCCACCGATTGAGCATCGACGGCATAGGCGGAATGGCCGAGCGCGATCGATCGATCGCCGTGCGCGTCGGCAACGTTGCCGAGTGCCGTGGCGTAATCGCCGACCGCCGCCGATTGACGGCCGATCGCGACCGCGCTGTTGCCCGCCGCCATCGCACTCGGCGCGATCGCGATGGCCGAATTGTTCAGCGCGCGCGCGTTGACGCCGACCGCCACCGAGCCACCCGTGCCGTTTCCGCTCGCATCCTTGTTCGCGTTCGCGCCGTCGCCGATTGCGATGCCGGTGCAGTTCGCGTTGCCGCCGTTTTGCGCCCAGCCCGGTTGACTGCTGTTGTACGCGCCGGAGTTGTCCGGATTGCCGCGATCCACGAAATTCGCGCCACTGCAGCCAGCCGCATGCGCAGCCCCCATGATGCCGACACCCGCAAACATCGCCGTCACAAGCATCGAGATTTGCTTCTTCTCCATTCTGCGTTTCCTCTTTTCAAGTTGTGTTGCATTGAACAGAAATCAGTACTGCGAATCGTTGTGAACTCCTGAACTGCACGGCGGCGAACGCGGATCGCCTGGCACGGGAACATTCGCCTGGATGTCAGGGCGCAACGACGCATCCGCTGCACTGCGGACGAACGCCGGCCCACGGGCCGATTGCCGTGTTATCGGTGCCGCTTGCGCGGCCTTACGGATTCGTATTCGAGGGAGTCGCCAGGCGAGTGACGGATTGCCGGCGACGTCGCGGCAGGTCCGGCTGTTTCACCGGACCGCTGGGTTACGTGAAGTCGTTCACACAAACGACGGATGCGGGTTCCGGCGCGGCTGAAACCGCGTTGACGACCTGCGCCACCCCGATGGCTTGCGGTCGAGCGCCGGATACGGACAGGATATTCCGCGGCATTTTGATGCTTTCCCGTAGCAAATTGGCTCTGTATTCGCGAGCACGGCCCGCGGGGTCGATTGCATTGGCAATCGCCCGCTCGATCCGAACCGGCTCCGCATTATTCAGGGATCGATCCAGGCGGATAATCGGCCCGGCATCGTCACCAACGTTCCATGCGATTCATGACGCTTGGTCGTTCCCGGAGCCCACCCGCTTCGTGGATTTACCGGAATTAAATCCGCATACCCCGTCAAAAATCTGGAGCGGATTATATCCAGCAATTTCGAGAAAAAACCTTCAGAAACCGCCAACTTGTGCCGATAAATTGTAAATCATCGTCAATTGCGCCGTTAACTTCTATTATTTTCTGAAAAATCTTTCATTAGACAAATACCGGATAAATGGCGCAATATCCCGCCATTCGATTTGTCTCATTTGAATCTTCAAAACGTCTCATTTAATTGCTTAAGCAGAAAATGTGATTTAAAAATGCAATTCGGCCGTCAAACGATGGCTTTCGAATGCGCGTGAAAACGCAACACCCGCTCCGATCGAAGCCGGCGCTGCACGATATAAAGAGGTGGGGAGAGGAGAAAGGTGGCGGATCAGGCCAAGGTTGATTCGATCGGGCACGAGCCTGCCGGGCCGGTTCCGGCGGCCTTGCGGAAGCCAGGCGCGCCTGCACCGCGCAGAGCGGCGCGCGCGCATCGTCATTCGCGGCCGCTGCCGGAAGCCGCCGCCTCGTGAATCCGGGCGTGACCGTCAGACGGTCGGGCCGTGCGCCGCAGCCGCGCCATGTGGCATGCGCTTACGTACTCGCCGTCGCGCAGCGCGAAATCCGGCGATGTTCCCTCGATCCGGAACCCATGCTTCTCGTACAGTGCGATCGCAGGCTGGTTGTCGGCGAACACCGTCAACTCGATCCGCGTGACGTTCAGCCAGTTTTCCGCGAGGTCGATCGCGGCGGCGAGCAGCCGGCCGCCGATGCCGCGCCCGTGATGCGACGCCTTGACCATCATCCCGAACCCCGCGACGTGGCTGCGGCGCGGATTCTGTTCCGGATGAAGCGCCAGGTGGCCGACCACCTCGCCGTCGAGTTCCGCGACGAGGCTGAAGCCCCGCTCGCGCGCCGTCTCGATGCGCTTCTGCCATTTCTCCAGCGACGGAAACGGCGGCTGCAGCGTGTTCCTGTATACGTCGGGGTGCGCGACGATCTGTCGAATCGCGTCGATGTCGTGCGTCTCGCTGTGTCGGATCGTGATGTTATTCATGGTGTGGTCGGCCAGGGGTGCGTGCAGCCGCGCCCGCGTCGGGCGTCGCCGGCATGCCGGAGGGGGAAAACGTCGAGATTATCCGAACTGGCCGATCCGAATCCGGTCGCGCGCGACCGCTTCTGACGCAGTGCGTCACCCGGCTGCGCAGGTCGGCCCGGCAGGCCCCCCCATCCGCCCAACCATCAGACGGATCGCCGGTACCGCCCTCATTTCGCAGCGCACGAAAATGTCCGTCTTTGTCGCCGGTTCGCGTTAAACTCCGTCAAGCTGTTTGCTAAAACGACATCTTCGCCTTAACGGCACACACGACACGAGGATAGGTTCGATGCGCACTTCCGGCTCATCCGGGGCAATGACCCTGCTCACCGAACACGACCCGGCCGACGGCCGCGAACTGCGTTCGTTGCGGCTCGAGGCGACGGGCGACGGCAAAAGCGTGTTACTGATCGAAATCGACGAGCGCAAGCCCGGCATTCATCGCGAGATCCGCTACGAGATCACGCCCGCCGAACTGATCGCGGCGATCCGCTCGCACGGCGCCGAACTGCCCGGCGAGAACCACGGCGCGGCGTCGCTCGCGCGCAGCCCCTCCTGATCCGTCCGACCGGTGAGCCGCGCAACCCGCGCCGGCTCACCTTCGCATCCGCGTCCCGCCGCTGTCTTGAAAATGGCCGATAATCGGCCCATCTAAGCGCTTTCCGCGCGTTTCCCTTTTCGGACAGCCGTCATGCTCCGTGACCTCGTCGCCCAGTACGGGCCGCTTCTCGTCTTCGCCAACGTGCTGGCCGCCGCGGTCGGGTTGCCGGTGCCGGCGATGCCGACGCTCGTGCTGTTCGGCGCGATGGCCATGCTGCATCCGGAGGTGATCGGCTCGCAGCTCGTCACGGTGCTCGCGCTGTCGGTGCTCGGCGCGCTGATCGGCGATACGGTCTGGTATGTCGCCGGGCGCCGCTTCGGCGGCACCACGCTGAAGACGATCTGCCGGCTGTCGCTGTCGCGCGACAGCTGCGTGAAAAAAACCGAGCGCTTCTTCGGCCGCTACGGCGTGCGCGTGCTCGCCGTCGCGCGCTTCATCCCGGGGCTGTCGCTCGTGTCGGTGCCGATGGCGGGCGCGCTCGGCACGCGCTACCGCACGTTCGCCGGCTACGACGCGCTCGGCGCCGCGCTGTGGACGATCTGCGGGCTGCTCGTGGGGCTCGTGTTCTACCGGCAGATCGACTGGCTGTTCGCCGGCGCGAGCCGGCTCGGCCACGCGGTGCTGTTCGTGATCGCCGTGCTGCTCGGCATGTATGCGGCCGTGCGCTGGATGCGCCGCCGCGCGCTGATCCGCCAGCTCGCGAACGCGCGGATCGGCGTCGACGAGCTCGATGCGCTGCTGCGCGATGCAGTCGCGCCGGTGATCCTCGACGTGCGTTCCGAGGAGCACCGCAAGCTCGACCCGTTCGCGATTCCCGGCGCGCAATTCGCCGACGAACGCCATGTCGGCGACATCGTCGCGCGTTACCCGCTCACGCAGAAGTTCGTCGTGTACTGCTCGTGCCCGAACGAGGTGTCGGCCGCACTGATGGCGAAGCGCCTGACCGACGCGGGCTTCCCGCATGCGCTCGCACTGCGCGGCGGCCTCGACGCGTGGCGCGACACCGGCCGCCAGCTGACGTCGCTCGCGGGCGACACGCCCGCCGCGAACGACCCGGTCGGCGGGCTGCACAAGCCGGCCTGAGCGCCGGCTTCGCGCTGCGCGCCGCAACCGGCGCGCATCACTTCGTCGAACCTTCCGCTCAGAACGCCTTCACCGGCACGTTCACGACCAGGCGGTACTCGCGGTTCGTCGCATCCGAGGTGTGCGTCGAGCCGACGTGCCACATCGCGATGAAGGTGACCTTCGTGTCCTTCAGCTTGCCGCTCTGGAACGTGTACGACGGGATGAAGCCGAACTCGTGGTGACGGCCCTGCACCGGCGCGCCGTTGACCCAGTAGATGCTCGACTTGGTCGGATCCTGCGACGCCATCTTGCTGCCGTCCGCGCCCCAGCCCGTCACGCCCCACACCATCGCCTTGAAGCCCGGCAGGCCCGCGTCCTTGCCGTAGAACGTGTAGCGCAGCTGCAGCGACTTTTCGTGCGGCGCGTTGTAGTCGACGTCCATCGAGTTCGTCAGGAAGATGCCGTTCGTCTCGTTCAGGTAGTCGAAGAACTGGTCGCCGAGCACCTGCTGGTAGCCGAGCAGCAGCTCGTGCGGGCCGTGCTGCGCGGCCAGCGACAGGCTGTACGCGTTGTTGTTGATCTCGCCCTGGCGCTTGTCGCCCGTGTCGTGCGTCGAGTAGACGTTGGCGAAGCCCGTCCACTTGACCGTCTTCGCGCTGCCGATGCTGTGCTTGATCGACGCGTAGTACTGGCGCCACACGTCGTCCGCCTGGTTCGCGTACAGCGCGACCTCGCCGTCCGGCGAGTAGTCCCACGTGCCGCCGGCGTAGGTCAGCCGGTCGATGCGCGTGCCGCCATACTGGCTCGTCAGGTTGGTCAGCGTCGTGTGGCCGCGCGCGTCGGTCTTCGTGAAGCTGCCCGCCTCGAGCATCACGTTCTTGAATTCGTTGCTGACGATCGTCGCGCCCAGGAACGTCGGCGGCAGCGCACGGTTGTCGTGCTGTTCCATGAACGGGTTGTCGACGGCCTGCAGACCGTACTTGACCACCGTGTTCGAGATCCGCGCCTTCACGTCGTAGATGCCCGGGTACGCCCACGCGAGCTGGTTCGAGCCGCCGCCGCCCTTCGCGATGTGCACCATGTTGCCGGCGCCCTTGCCGCCGTCGAGCTTCAGCGCCGCGTACACCGACGCGTCGACGCCGAAGCCGATCAGGCCTTGCGTGAAGCCCGACTCGTAGTTCGCCATCGCGCCCTGCACCCACGCATGGCGATGCGGCCCGCCCTTGTTGTCGAGCACGTCGGCGTAGTTGCGGAACAGGAAGTTCAGGTGGCTGTCGGCGATGAAGCCGTTCGACTTCGATTGCGCCGACGGCTCGTCCGGCGGCGTGACGGCCTGCGAGGCCTCGGCGTTGATCACCGCGTTGGGCGTCGAGGCCTGCGCGACCGTTGCGCCCGGCGCGGCCTGCGCCACCGTCAGCGGCGCGGGGGCCGCGTCGTCCGCGTAAGCCATGCCCGTCAGCGAGACGCCGGCCAGTGCCGGCAGCCCCCACGCAAGCAGCATCTTCGATGTCGTTCCGATCGTCCTGTATTTAGTCATCCTGGTTCTCTTCTTGTGTTGATGTCGTCTGCGCCGGTCGCGATCCGCTTCCGGTCCCACCCCGGCGCGCCCGGCTAAGAACGCGCCTGTACCCGCGGCGCGAAGATCTTTCGCGCCGCACCTGCCCCTGTCGACCTGCCTGCTTGTTTATATGGGTACGTCAGCCCGCGCCCGCGCGGATACATGCGACGCGCGCCGGCGAACCGTGCCGCACTTCCGGCTGCGGGATATCCTGCGCGCACGCGTCGATCGCCTCCGGGCAACGCGTGCGGAACGCGCAGCCCGACGGCGGATTCAGCGGCGACGGCATCTCGCCCGCCAGCAGCATCGGCCGCCGCGCGCGCTCGCGCGCCGGCTCCGGCGTCGGCGCCGCGTCGAGCAGCGCGCGCGTATACGGATGCTGCGGCGCGCCGTACACGTCGTGCCGCGCGCCGAACTCCATCACGCGGCCGAGGTACATCACCAGCACGCGCTGGCTGATCGCCTTCACCACCGCGAGATCGTGCGCGACGAACAGATAGGACAACGACAGTTCGCGCTGCAGGTCGCGCAGCAGGTTGACGATCTGCGCCTGGATCGACACGTCGAGCGCCGATACCGGTTCGTCGCAGATCACGAGCTTCGGCTCGCCGATCAGCGCGCGCGCAATGCCGACGCGCTGGCACTGCCCGCCGGAGAATTCATGGGGATAGCGCAGCAGATGGTGCGCATTGAGGCCCACCCGCTCGAGCATCGACACCACGCGGCGCCGCACCTCGGTGCGGCCGAGGCCCGGCTGGTGCGTGACGAGCGGCTCGGCGACGATCTGTTCGATCGTCATGCGCGGGTCGAGCGACGCGAGCGGATCCTGGAAGATCATCTGCACTTCGCTCCGCATCGCGGTGCCGCGCAAATGGTTCGGCGCGACCGTCTGGCCGCGCCAGCTCACGCTGCCGGCCGTCATCGGCACGAGGCCGATCAGCGCGCGCGCGAGCGTCGACTTGCCGCAGCCGGATTCGCCGACGAGCCCGACCGTCTCGCCGCGCTTCACGTCGAACGACACGCCGTCCACCGCGCGCAGCGTCCCCTTCGGCGACCACGGATAGCCGCCGAGCGGCACGCGGAAATGCACTTTCAGGTCCTGGACGGACAGCAGCGCGTCCGCCGATCCGCGTTGCGCCAGATCGATGTCGCTCATCGCAGTCCTCCGGTCAGTTCCGCCACCGGCCGGTGGCATGCACGCACCGCGCCGCCGGCGCCGTACGCTTCGAGCGCAGGACGCGCGTTGCCGCAGCGGCCCTCCGCATACGCGCAGCGCTTCGCGAACGCGCAGCCGGCGCTCGCCACGCCCGGCATCGGCGGGTTGCCCGGAATCGCGACGAGCGGCGCGTCGTCGGCATCGGTCAGGCGCGGCAGCGCGTTGAGCAGGCCGATCGTGTACGGATGCGACGGCGCGGCGAAGATCGAATCGGCCGGCGCATATTCGACGGTGCGGCCCGCATACATGACCATCACGTCGTCGGCGAGGCCCGCGACCACGCCCATGTCGTGCGTGATCAGCACGATCGCGGTGCCGCGCTCGCGGTTCAGCTCGCGCAGCAGGTCGATGATCTGCGCCTGGACCGTCACGTCGAGCGCGGTGGTCGGCTCGTCGGCGATCAGGATTTCCGGCTCGGACAGCAGCGCCATCGCGATCATCACGCGCTGCCGCATGCCGCCCGAGAACTCGTGCGGATACATACGGATGCGCCGCGCCGCGTCGGGAATGCGCACTGATTCGAGCGCCTCGATCGCACGCCTGGTCGCCGCCTTGCGCGACAGCTTGCGGTGCAGCTGCAGCGTTTCGGTCATCTGCCGCTCGATCGTCAGGAACGGGTTGAGCGACGTCATCGGATCCTGGAAGATCATCGCGATCCGGTCGCCGCGCACCGCGTTCAGCGCGCGCGTATTCATCGCGAGCAGGTTCTCGCCGCGATAGCGCGCCTCGCCGCTCGTCGTGCCGTTGCCGGCGAGCAGGCCGAGCAGCGCCATCACGGTCTGGCTCTTGCCCGAGCCCGATTCGCCGACGATGCCGAGCGTCTTGCCCGCTTCGAGAGCGAACGACACGCCGCTCACGGCGTCGATCGGCGGCGCGTCCTTGCGCGTGAAGCGCACGCCGAGGTTGTCGACTTCAAGTAGTGCAGCCATCTCAGCGATCCTTCGGGTCGAGCGCGTCACGCAGGCCGTCGCCGACGAAGTTCACGCAGTAGAGCGTCACGCACAGCATGACGGCCGGGGCCAGCAGCAGCCACGGCATCGATTCGAGTTTCTGCGCGCCGTCCTGGATCAGCACGCCCCAGCTCGTCATCGGCTCCTGCACGCCGAGGCCGAGGAACGACAGCACCGATTCGGTCAGCACGATGTTCGGCACCGAGACCGTCGCGTACACGACGACCACGCCGAGCAGGTTCGGCACGACGTGGCGCAGCACGATCGACGTCGGCGACACGCCGATCGCGCGCGCCGCATCGACGAATTCGCGGTTGCGCAGCGACAGCGTCTGGCCGCGCACGACGCGCGCCATGTCGATCCACGAGAACGCGCTGATGGTCAGCACGACGAGCATGAACGAGCGGCCGAACAGGGTCATCATCAGGATCGCGATCAGCAGGTACGGGATCGCGTACATCATGTCGACGATGCGCATCATCACGGCGTCGACGCGGCCGCCCGCGAAGCCCGCGGTGGCGCCCCACGCGACGCCGAACAGGCCCGACACGAGCGTGCCGAGCAGGCCGACCTCGATCGACACGCGGCCGCCGATCAGCGTACGCACGAGCAGGTCGCGGCCGAGCTCGTCAGTGCCGAACCAGTGCTGGTTCGCCCAGGTCGGCGCGAGGCTGATCGAGCCCCAGTCGCTGGCGGCCGGATCGGCCGCGAGCAGCCACGGGCCGACGAAGCACGCGAGCGTGATCAGCACGAGCAGCACGAGGCTCAGCACCGCCGCGCGGTTATGCAGGAAACGGGAGAGGGCCAGCGCGAGCGGCGAGCGCGAGCGCGGCGGCGTGTCGGCCTGCACGGGCAGGCTGACGACGGGAGTAGTCGGAGTCATCGCTGTGCCTCGCTCAATAACGGATCCGCGGATCGAGCCACGCATACGCGAGGTCGACCAGCAGGTTGAACAGCACCGCGCAGACGGTCGTCAGCACGACGAGGCCGAGCACCAGCGTGTAGTCGCGGTTGATCGCACCGTTCACGACGAGCTGCCCGAGCCCCGGCAGCGCGAACACCGATTCGGTGACGACGGCCGCCGTGATCGACGTGATGCAGACCGTGCCGAACAGCGACACGACCGGCATCAGCGCGGGCTTGAGCGCGTGGCGCAGCACGATCGTCGAGCCCGGCAGGCCCTTCGCGCGCGCGGTGCGGATGAAGTTGCTCGACAGCGTCTCGATCATCGAGCCGCGCATCACGCGGGCGAGCAGCGACACGTTGATGAAGGTGAGCAGCACGATCGGCAGCAGCCGGTATTGCCAGCCGCCGTCGCCCCAGCCGCCCGCCGGCAGCCAGCCGTTGCCGGCCGACGTCTTCAACAGGATTGCGAAGATCCACACGAGCACCGGGCCGAGCACGAACGGCGGCACGACGTTGCCGAAGTTGCCGAGCAGCATCACGAAGCGGTCGATGATGCTGTCGCGGCGCACCGCCGCGACGGTGCCGAGCAGCACGCCAAGCCCGATCGAGATCGGAATCGAGATGCCGCCCACGCCGATGCTCACCGGCAGCGCCTTCTTCACGAGATCGTTCACCGACCAGTCGACATAGCGGAACGACGGGCCGAGATCGCCGTGCACCAGCGCATCCAGGTAGAGCAGGTACTGCTTCCACAGCGGCTCGTCGAGGTGGTACTTCGCGTTCAGGTTCGCGAGCGTCGCGGCGGACAACTGCTTTTCCGTATCGAACGGACCGCCGGGTGTGAAATGCAGCAGCAGGTAGCAGACGGTGACGACCGCGAGGATCGTCGGCACCGCCCACAACGTGCGTCTCAAAGCGTAGGCCAGCATGATCGCTCCGCTCAGTGCTTGATCAGGTACATGTCCTGCGAAGCACGCATGTCGATCACGTTCTTCAGCGAGTAGCCGCCGACGTACGGCTTCACGAGGCGGTCGGCCGAGTACTGGAACAGCGGCACCATCGGCGTGTCGTTCAGCGCGAGGTCGTGCGCCTGCGTGAGGAGCGCCGCGCGCGCCTTGTCGTCGAGCTTCTGGTTGCCTTCGTCGACGAGCGCGTCGGCCTGCTTGTTGCAGTAGCCGACGGTGTTCTGCGAGCTGCCGCAGCGCAGCAGGTCGAAGAACGTCATCGCGTCGTTGTAGTCGGCGAACCAGCCGTCGCGCGCGATCTGCACCTTGCCGTCATGCCGGTCCTTCATCAGCACCTTGAACTCGACGTTCTCGAGCTTGGTGTTGACGCCGAGCTTCGTGCGCCATTCCGATGCGGTGAAGAGCGCGACCTTCTTGTGCAGGTCGTTGGTGTTGTACGTCAGCGTGAACGACAGCGGCTTCGCGTCCGAGTAGCCGGCCTGCTTCAGCAGGTTCTTCGCGTAGTCGACGCGCTTGGCCATCGGCCACGACGCCCATTCCGGCGTGAACGACTGCACGCCCTTCGTGCCGTTCGGCATCAGCCCGTACATCGGCTTCTCGCCGGCCTGCGTGAGCTTGGTGGTCAGCACGTCGCGGTCGACGACCATCGACAGCGCCTGGCGCACGCGCTTGTCCTTCAGCACCGGATCGCTGTTGTTCAGGTAGTAGTAGTACGTCGCGAGCTGCAGGCCCTGGCGCAGTTCACCGCCGAACTGCTTGCTGACCTGCTGGAAGATGCCCGACGGAATCGAGTAGCTGTAGTCGATCTGGCCGGCCTGGTACATGCGCATCGCCGTTTCGTCGCTCTCGATCGGCAGGTACGTCACCTTGTTGATCACGACCTTCGGCGCGTTCCAGTATTTCGCGTCCTTCGCCATCACGATGCGGTTGTTCGGCTGCCAGTCGACGAGCTGGTACGCGCCGTTGCTGACCATGTTGCCCGGGCGCGTCCATGCGTCGCCGAGCTTCGTCACCGTGTCCTTGTTGACCGGCGCGAGCGGCGCCATCGCGGTCAGTTCCGGGAAGAACGCGACCGGCACGTCGGTCGACACCTCGAGCGTGTACGGGTCGACCGCGCGCACGCCGAGCGTCGACGGCGCGGCCTTGCCGGCAATGATCTGCTTCGAGTTCTTCACGAACTCGACGAGGATCGTGTACTTCGAGCCTGTCTTCGGATCGACGAGACGCTGCCACGCATAGACGAAATCGCTCGCGGTCACCGGCTGGCCGTTGCTCCACTTCGCATCGCGGCGCAGCTTGAAGATCCACGTTTCCGGCGTCTTGCGCTCCCACGACTGCGCGACGCCCGGCACGACCTGGCCGGCCGCGTCGATGCGGGCGAGCCCTTCGAACAGGTCGAGGCCGATCGTGTTGCCGGTCCACGACTCGATGTGCGCGGGGTCGAGCGACTCGACTTCGGCGGGCACCTGACGCGTCAGGTCCTGCTGCGCGGCGAGCGCGACGTTCGACGGGACGGTAACGGCGGATGCGGTTTGCGTCGACAGGGCGAGCGCGGCCAGCACGGCCGACATGGCATGCAAGGATTTCATCGTGATGAGTTCAGTGTGGTTGTGCGGTGCGTGTGGCGCGGCGGGACGCCGCGGTTACGCGAGGGACACTGCGGAGCGCAGCGATCGGGGAGGCCCGAGAATCTCGTATCTCATCTTAGTATTCCTTACGTTCCTTTCGACAGATAATCCGTCGTTGGAACGAAGGAATATCTGTGCGTTAGAACAGCCTCGGCGTACCGACCCAGACCACCACCGACTCCACCTTCGCGGTGTTGGCCCAGCTGTGCGGGACCGTCGACTGATAGTGCGCGCTGTCACCGGCCGGCAGGACGAATGTCTTGCCTTCCAGGGTCAGCGTCACTTCCCCTTCGATCACATACAGGAATTCCTCTCCTGCATGCGTCGTCACTTCAGACCGCTTCTGACCGGGCGGCATCCGCACGAGGATCGCCTCGAGCTGACGCCCTTCGGTCACGTTCGTCAGCCGCGCGAACAGGTTGGCCGAATCGGCAAACCCGAAGAAGCGCAGCTGCTCGCCGCGACATACCGACCGCTCCTCGCTCGGCGTGTCGACGAAATACTGCACCGTCACGCCGAGCGCCTGCGCGATGCCGGCCAGCGACGTCAGCGATGGCGACGCGAGCCCGCGCTCGACTTGCGACAGAAACGGCTTCGAAATACCCGCGGCTGTCGCCGTTTCATCGAGCGTGCGTTTCAGTCGCTGTCGCAACGCGCGGATCTTGCTGCCCAGGGCGGCGGCAGCGTCGGCGGGCCGTGTGTTTTCAGTGGGGGGAACCATATCAGGCCGAAAAGGGGTCGTCAAAAAATGTTTGATGGAAAATAACTAAGTTAGATCGATATAGCTTAGTCTTCGGGTTTACGGACATCCCGGGCGTTGCGCACATAGGGCTAAACACCCCCCGGCCGAGGCCGGGAAACGCGCTATCTTGCCAGACTCGTCGCCTCCACAGGCAAGCTGCACGCGGCTCTCCGGGATTATTCGGAGCCGCTTGACAAGAGCTTACAAAGACATGAAGAGACGAATTTTCCTGAAAGCTCCTGACACATCAGGGATTTCCCGGTGTGGTACGGACCTGACGTGTCATACCTGTAAACGTTACCAGTCGCGGGCCGGCCGCGGCCCGTCGCCGCCCGGCGCGCGCGACGCCTGACCCCGGCAGGGGCCAGCCCGCCCGACTGCCGCCGCCGCCGCCTTCGCGCGCCTACCCGGCTCATGCGTACAGGCGCCAGACCGACCCTCGGCGACGCGCGATCCGCGCCGCCCGCACCAACCGAGATTGATCATGCATTCACCTGTTTCGCAAACCCGATCGTTTACGACGGTCTTCCTCATCGAGATGTGGGAGCGCTTCGGCTACTACGGGATGGCCGCGCTCCTCGTCCTCTTCATGGTCGACAAGCTCGGCTTCACCGACAGCCACGCGAACCTGACCTGGGGCGCGTTCACCGCGCTCGTCTACGCGTCGCCGTCGATCGGCGGCTGGATCGGCGACAAGGTGCTCGGCGCGCGCCGCACGATGATCATCGGCGCGGCCGTGCTGTGCGCCGGCTACCTGATGCTCGCGGTGCCGAACGACCAGCTCGTCTACATGTACACGTCGCTCGGCGTGATCGTGGTCGGCAACGGCCTGTTCAAGGCGAACGCCGCGAACCTCGTGCGCCGCATCTACGAAGGCGACGACGCGCGCATCGACAGCGCGTTCACGATCTACTACATGGCGGTCAACATCGGCTCGACCGTGTCGATGCTCGCGACGCCGTGGATCAAGGACCACTGGGGCTGGCACACCGCGTTCGCGGTCTGCTGCGGCGGCATGCTGCTCGCGATCCTCAACTTCGTGCTGATGCACCGCACGCTCGCGCACATCGGCTCGCAGCCCGATGAAGAGCCGATCCGCTGGAAGCGCCTCGGCGCGGTCGCGGCCGGCGGCGCGGCGCTCGCGCTCGTCACGCTGTACGTGCTGCAGCACAAGCAGCTCGCGGTCGCGAGCGTGTGGACCGCGGCGTTCGCGATCCTCGCGATCTTCGCGTACATGATCGCGAAGTCGGAGCGCTCGGAGCGCGCCGGCCTGATCGCGGCGCTCGTGCTGATCGGCCAGGTGATCCTGTTCTTCATCTTCTACGTGCAGATGTCGACGTCGCTCACGCTGTTCGCGCTGCGCAACGTCGATCCGCGCTTCATCGTGTTCGGCACGACGCTGTTCACGTGGAGCGCCGCGCAGTTCCAGGCGCTCAACCCGATCTGGATCATGCTGCTGAGCCCGCTGCTCGTGCTCGTCTACAACCGGATCTCGAAGCGCGGCCACGATTTCCCGGTCGCCGCGAAATACGCGCTCGGCTTCGCCGTAGTCGCGCTCGGCTACCTCGTGTTCACGATCAGCGGCCGCTACGCGGTGGACGGCCGCGTGTCGTCGTGGTTCATGGTGTGGGGCTACGGCCTCTACTCGCTCGGCGAACTGCTGGTGAGCGGCCTCGGCCTCGCGATGATCGCCCGCTACGTGCCGGCGCGCATGAGCGGCTTCATGATGGGCGCGTACTTCGTCGCGACCGGCGTGTCGCAGTACCTCGGCAGCGTGGTCGCGAACTTCGCGCAGATGCCGTCGCACGACCTGCCGGCGACGGAGTCGCTGCCGCTCTACCTGTCGCTGTTCGAAAAGCTCGGCTGGCTCGCGGCGATCGGCATGCTGCTCGCGCTGCTGCTGCTGCCGATGATGAACCGCCTGTCGCGCCAGCATCAGCGCTGCATGGAAGAGCGCCGCGAAGAGGCGGCGCAGGCGCCGGTGGCCGTCGCGGCTCAGTAATATCCCTTGGCGTGCGGCGTGCACGCCACATTCTCCTGCCGCGCGCGGATGCGCGTCCTACACTGGATTCAGGGAGCGCATCCGACGAGACGCGCGACAGGCAGGAGAAACACATGAAAAGCAAGACGACGCGGATCTTGAGGGTGCTGTCGGATATCCGGCATGCGCAGCGCTGCCGGGCGCTGCGCGCCGCGAAGGCGGCCGCCGAGGCGGACGCGGTGCTCGCGGAACCGGCCGACGATGACGCCGACGCGCGCAGCGAAGCGGACACCGACGACGCGCCGCACCCGCCCCGCTCCCGTATCGGCTCACCTCACTAGGCGCGCACCCGCGCCGCACCGGCCGCGATTTCCGCTACGTCCCGCGCACCGCGCGGCTCACGCAGCCGCGCTGCGCCAGCGCGCCATCCACATTCCCGCACTCGCCAGCGCCATCACCAGGCCGAGCGCACATGCGTCGGCGGCCAGCCCGACGCCGACCGCGTGCGGCAGGCGCGCGCCTTGCGCCGCCGGATGCAGCAGCGAATCGAGCACCAGCGAGATCGCGGCGCCCGCGACGAAGCTCGGCAGCCCGCGCTCCCCGACCGCGACGACCGGGCGTACCGCCTGCGCGATCCGCGCGATCCAGCCGTAGCGCACGCAATCCGCCATCAGCCACGCGATCGCCGCGAAGTTCACGACGCGCGCGCTGGCCAGTTCGCGCTTGAGCTCGCCTTCGGGCAGCGGCAGGCCCGCGAACAGCTTGTAGCTCGCGCAGGCCAGCACGACCGCGCACGCGAGCCCCGTCGCCGCCGCGCGCCAGCGGCCGAGCGCGACGCGCCGGTAGACGGGCTGGCAGCGCGCGAGCACGCCGGCCACGAACATCAGCTGCCACGCGAACGGGTTGAAGCTCCAGCGGAACGTGTCGGTATCCAGCAGCTCGGGGCCGAGCCAGCCGGCCGCGAGCCACGACGCCACGCTCAGCGCGACGAGCAGCCACGGGTGGCGGCGCGCGAACGGCACGATCGCCGGCGCGGCCAGCGCGAACAGCACGTACATCGGCAGCACCGCCGCGAGATACGGCTGGCGCTGGAACGTCAGCAGCTCGGCGAGGCCCGTGAGCGGCGACGCGAGCATCACGCTGACGTCGTCGAGCGCGAGGTTCGGCGCGTCGATCCCGTAATGGTCAAGCGCCGCGGACACGACGAGCATCAGCGTCGACGTCGCGAGGAACGCGCGATAGATCTGCATCGCGCGCCGCACGAACCGCCGCTGCGCGGCGCGCGCGCCGTGCCGTCCGGCGATCGCGACATACGCGCTTGCGGTCGCGAAGCCGCCAAGGAACACGAACACCTCGGCCGCGTCGCACAGCGCGAATGCGTGCAGCGTCACGCGCGACAGCATGCTGGCGCCGATATGGTCGACGACGATCATCAGCAGCACGAGCCCGCGGAAGAAATCGACTTCGATCAGGCGGCCGCCGTGCAGCGCGGGAACGGAAACGGACGGCGGCGCGCTCAAGGACATAAGCGCGCCTGCGAGCCGGAAGAAGCGTGAAGAAGGAAGCGCGCGCGGTGGGCGGCGATGCGCGCATGCCGGTATCGCACCGACTCGGCTGGCCACGCAGGGAGAGGACCGTTCATCGGATCGCCGCATCCCGAAGAAAGACGATCCGTTCAGTCTAGTGGCCGGTCAGGACATACCCTAAGTAAGAAAGTGCAACCGAATCTTCCGTTCGTTTACGGCGGCGGAGCCCGCCACGCATCGCGCGCGCGAAGCTGTCGGCGCGTTCAGTTCGCGGTCAGGTTGGCGCCAGCGTGCGCGACGCTCAGCGCGCGGGCAACCGCCGCATCAGCATCGTGCTGTGCCACGCGGTCAGCGCGACCGCGACCCAGATCGGCCCGAAGGTCGCGAGCTTCGCGACGGTGAGCGTCTCGCCGAGCAGCAGCAGCGACACGGCGACGAGCAGCATCGGCTCGACATAGCCGAGGATGCCGAACAGCACCATCGGCAGCATCCGGCTCGCCTTCAGGTAGCTCGCGAGCGCAAGCGTGCTGAGCGCGCCGAGCCCCGGCAGCAGCACTGCCCACAGCGCCGGACGGCCGGCCACCGGCGTCGCGCTCGCCGCGACCATCGCGAGCGCGACCGGGCACAGCAGCGCCACCTCGAGCGCGAACGCGGCCAGCGAATCGGCGTTGATCCGGCGGCGCAGCACGAAATACGGCGGATAGCCGAGCGCGACGACGAGCGTCGGCCACGCGAACGCGCGCGTCGCCCACACTTCGTGCGCGACGCCGAGCGCGGCGCACGCGATCGCCGCCCATTGCAGCGGATCGAGCCGTTCGTGATAGTAGAAGCGGCCGACGAGCACCATCGTCAGCGGCAGCAGGAAATAGCCGAGCGACACTTCGAGCATCCGCCCGTGCAGCGGCGCCCACAGGAACAGCCACAGCTGCAGGCCGAGCAGCGCGGCGCTCGCGGGCAGCGCGATCAGCAGGCGCCAGTCGCGCACGAGCCGCCCGAGCAGCGCGACGAACACCGGCCAGCGGCCGCGCAGCGCGATCAGCGCGAGCGCGCCCGGCGCGGTCCACAGGATCCGCCACGCGAAGATGTCGAGCCCCGTGAGCGGCGCGAGCAGCTTCGCATACGCGGACAACAGCGCGAACAGCATCGACGCCGCCACCGACAGCGCGATGCCGCGCCCGGCCTCCGGATACCCCGTCATCGCGCGTTCACTGCTGCTGGAAGCGTTCGTAGCGCTTGTCGGTATGCCGTTCCTCGAACGTCACCTCGGTCACGTGCGCCGCCGGCGGCCCGTGCCGCAGCCACGCGAGCATCCGGTCGATCTGCGCGCCGGGGCCCTGGATCATCGCTTCGACGCTGCCGTCCTCGAGGTTCGCGACCCAGCCGCGCAGCTTCAGCGCGTGCGCCTCGCGCACCGTCGCATGGCGGAACCCGACGCCCTGCACGACGCCGCGCACCCGTACGTAGTAGGTCTCGATCCGTTCGTCATGTTCGTCGCGGCTCATCGTCATCGCCCTCCAGTTGCTTCCGGTTGCATCCAAGCCCGGCATTGTAGTCGGGTCGGCGGCGCGCTGTCAGTGCCGGCGGCCGCGCCGCGCCGCCATCGCCACGCGCGCCGAACACGTACAATCTCGCACGACGCACAACTGCCGCGCGGCCCGCGCGCGGCCACAAGGACTTGCATGACTGATACCTCCCGCGATCTCGTTCTGGTCACCGGCGCATCCGGTTTCGTCGGCTCGGCCGTCGCGCGCATCGCGCAGCAGAAGGGCTACGCGGTGCGCGTGCTCGTGCGCCCGACCAGCCCGCGGACGAACGTCGCGGACCTCGACGCCGAGATCGTCACCGGCGACATGCGCGACGAGGCGTCGATGCGCACCGCGCTGCGCGGCGTGCGCTACCTGCTGCACGTCGCGGCCGACTACCGCCTGTGGGCGCCGGACCCGCTCGAGATCGAGCGCGCGAACCTCGAGGGCGCGGTCGCGACGATGCGCGCGGCGCGCGCCGAGGGCGTCGAGCGGATCGTCTACACGAGCAGCGTCGCGACGCTGAAGGTCACGAGCGCGGGCGACCCGTCCGACGAGAACCGGCCGCTCACGCCCGAGCAGGCGATCGGCGTGTACAAGCGCAGCAAGGTGCTCGCCGAGCGCGCGGTCGAGCGGATGATCGCCGACGAGGGGCTGCCCGCGGTGATCGTCAACCCGTCGACGCCGATCGGCCCGCGCGACGTGAAGCCGACGCCGACCGGCCGCATCATCGTCGAGGCGGCGCTCGGCAAGATTCCCGCGTTCGTCGACACGGGCCTGAACCTCGTGCACGTCGACGACGTCGCGCACGGCCACTTCCTCGCGCTCGAGCGCGGCCGCATCGGCGAGCGCTACATCCTCGGCGGCGAGAACCTGCCGCTGCAGCAGATGCTCGGCGACATCGCGCAGATGACGGGCCGCAAGGCGCCGACGCTCGCGCTGCCGCGCTGGCCGCTCTACCCGCTCGCGCTCGGCGCGGAAGCGGTCGCGAAGTTCACGAAGAAGGAGCCGTTCGTCACCGTCGACGGGCTGCGGATGTCGAAGAACAAGATGTACTTCACGTCCGCGAAGGCGGAGCGCGAACTCGGCTACCGCGCCCGGCCGTACCGCGACGGGCTGCGCGACGCGCTCGACTGGTTCCGCTCGGCCGGTTACCTGAAGTGACGTGACGCGGGCGGAAGGCGGCGGAACGCGCCGCGTCCGAGGCCCGCACGTTGTTCCTGCGCCACGCGCCCATGCCGCGTGCGTCGCCCCCTTTTCCCCCGAAATTCATGCGCGGCGCCTGCCCGGGCGCGCGCGCCCAGACCCTGTGCCTGCACTTTGTTACACGTCGCGCGCGGACCGGCATCGGCGCAGCGGGTAAAATCGCGGGTCTTACGTAGAGAAAGCACGCATGAACCTGAACGATCAGATCGATGCGCTCGTTGCCGGCGTCGATCAGCTCCTCCATGATCACCGCGCCGCCCAGCAGGCGGCACGCAGCGCCGACGCGTTCGCGCGCGCAGCCGCGGCCGAGGCCGAAACGGCCGCCCAACGTCATGTCGCAGCCGAGACCGAAGCGCAGGCTGCCGCGCAGCGCCATGCGCAGGCCGCCGCCGAGGCCGAGGCCGCGCTGAAGCGCCACACCGAAGCGACCGCCGAAGCGCAAGCCGCCGCGCAGCGCCACACCGATGCCGCCGCGCAGGCCGACGCCGCCGTGCAGCGTCATACGGAAGCGACCGCGCTGACCGAAGCCCTCGCGCAGCGCCACGCGGATGCCGAAGCCGCCTCGCAGCGCCATGCGGCCGCGATCGCCGAGGCCGAGGCCGCCGCGCAACGCCACCACGCCGCCGCCACCGAGGCGGACGCCGCCGCGCAGCGCCATGCCGCCGCGACCGCGGAAGCCGAAGCGGCCGCGCAACGTCACGCAGCCGCGATGGCCGACGCGCAAGCCGCGTCGCAGCGCCACGCCGACGCGACCGCGCAGGCGGAAGCCGTCGCGCAGCGCCACACCGAAGCCGTCGCCGAGGCCGAAGCCGCCGCGCAACGCCACGCCGAAGCCACCGCGCAGGCGGAAGCCGTCACGCAGCGCCATACCGAGGCGATCGCGCAGGCCCAGGCCGCCGCGCAGCGCCATGCCGAGGCAACCGAGCAAGCCGAAGCGATCACGCAGCGCCACGCCGAAGCGCTTGCGGAGGCCGAAGCCGCCGCGCAGCGTCATGAGAAGGCCATCGCCGACGCCGAGGCGCTCGTCGAAGCCGTCGTCAAGGGCGCGGTGCCGGTGGATACCGTGGAAGCCGTCGAGACGGTGGAAGCCGTGGAAGTCGCGGATGCGCCGGAAGCCATCACCGCACCGGCCGCTCTCGCACCCGCTGCCGCCGAAGCTGAAGCCGAAGCAGTCACCGCCGCGCAGCCGGAATCGGCACCGGCGGCCGAGGTGGCAGCCGACGCGCCCGCCACGCCGGCGGACAAGCCGACGCTGCACGTCGCACGCCCGTCGCAGAACGAGATCACGCTCACCGTCAACGGCGAATCGATCACGCTCCAGCCGGAGCAGCTGGGCCAGTTGATCGAGGAACTCGCGCACGCGCGCGCGTCGATGCAGCCGGAGCCGCCGCCGGGCATTCCGGCCGGCTGGAGGTTCGTGTCGACGAAGAATCCGATGATGGCGGTGCAGAAGCAGGCAAATGGCGACCGCTTGCTGGTCGCGCGCCACACCGGCTACGGCTGGGTGCCGTTCACGTTCTCGCCGGACGTGGTGATCCAGATGTACATGATGCTCACCCAGCGCTAAACGCGGGGGAGGACCATCGAGGGGCGGCATTGCGCCGCCCCTTTTTGCTTCTGGGCAACCCACGCGGGCCGCCAGAAAACGCTCAGCGGTCGACCGGCGCCTGCACGCGCGCCTTCCACTGTCCGCCCTTGCCGCGCCAGTAGCGCCACGCGGATGCGAAGGTCGCGCCGACATAGAACGCCGCGACGAGCGGCAGCGCGGGCGCCCACCACGGCGAGCGCCGGTAGTAGCGCAGCATCGGCGCATAGGCGGTGCACATCGACGCCCACGCGAGCCACGCCGGCCACGCGCGCGCGCCGTACGCGAGCGCCGCGACGGGCGGCACGAGATAGATGATCGCCATGCCGAGCAGCGTGCCGGCCAGCAGCACCGGCGAATAGTGGAGCTGCGTGAACGCGGTGCGCGCGATCATGTTCCAGATGTCGCGCCAGCTGTCGTACGGGCGCAGCGACACGCTGCGATCGGCGAGGTCGAGCCGGATCGGGTGACGGCCGTCGCCGCGATGCTTGATCTGCGCGGCGAGGCTGCAGTCGTCGATCAGCGCGTTGCGGATCGACTCGATGCCGCCGGCCTCCTCGAGCGCCGTGCGCTTCACGAGCATGCAGCCGCCCGCCGCGCCGGCCGTCTTGTTGCGCGGATCGTTGATCCACGAGAACGGGTAGAGCTTCGCGAAGAAGAACACGAACGCCGGAATCAGCGCCTTTTCCCAGAACGAATCGCAGCGCAGCCGCACCATCAGCGACACCAGGTCGCGCTGCTCGGCCTGCGCGCGCGTGACGAGCTGGGCGACGGCGCCCGGCGGATGGCCGATGTCGGCGTCGGTGAGCAGCAGGTAGTCGGCCGGCAGGCCGAGCGTGCGCACCGCCGCGATCCCCTGCGACTGCGCCCACACCTTGCCCGACCAGCCGGCCGGCAGCGGCTTCGCGGCGAGCACGGTCAGGCGGTCGGCGCGGTTGATCGCGAGCGCCGCCGCGCGGGCCGCGTCGGCGGTGCCGTCGTCGCTGTGGTCGTCGACGATGATCAGGTGAAATGCGCCGTCGTACGCCTGCTCGAGCAGCGAGGTCGCCGCGCGGGCGATCACGTCGGCTTCGTTGCGGGCCGGCACGACCGCGACGACGGCCGGCCAGCCGGCCTCCGCCGCGGCGCCACGGGCGTCGGGCGGCAGCGGCCGCGCCGGCTGCGCGCGCCAGAAGCCGCCGCGCGCGGCCAGCAGGACGATCCAGATCAGCAGCGACAGGCAGGACAGCAGGAAAGCGATCACCAGCATCATCGGCACGCCTCCCGTCCTGCGCCGTCCTGGCAGGCGCGCCGGCCGGTCGCGGCACGCGCGGCGGGTGCTGAAACGGCAATCGGGGTCGGAATGAGAACGCCGGAAACGGCGCGGAACGGGTCGTAGGAATCGACGGTCATCGAGAGGCCTTGGAAAATGCTCGACGTCAGGCAACCGAAAGGCTGCCGGCGAAACCGCCTAGTTTACTGGGTTCCGCGCGCGCGGGCGCCGACGCGCCCGTCCCGCGATTGCAACACGATTGAAACAGCACCAAAGCAAGGACTGGCCGATAGGGTTAAAATGCGCGATTAATTCGGGGTGCCGGGTCGTTCCTTCCTGCATTCATAACATCAAGTCGGGGCGATCGAGCTGGCATGCCGGCTCCCTCGAACCCCGCGTCTGTCGTCGGAGTTCGCTCAATATGCGAGTCATCCTTGCCCAGCCCCGCGGCTTTTGTGCGGGGGTTGTCCGTGCGATCGAGATTGTCGATCGCGCGCTGCAACAGCACGGCGCGCCGGTCTATGTGCGTCATGAGATCGTCCATAACCGGCACGTTGTCGAAAATCTGCGTAATAAAGGGGCACGATTCGTTGAGGAACTCGACGAGGTGCCCCACGGCGCTGTCGCGATCTTCAGCGCGCACGGTGTCGCCCAGACGGTCGAGCGCGACGCGGAAGCGCGCGGGCTCGACGTGCTCGACGCCACCTGCCCGCTCGTCACGAAAGTGCACGTGCAGGGCCGCCAGTACGTCTCGGCGGGCCGCCGGCTGATCCTGATCGGCCATGCGGGCCATCCGGAAGTCGAGGGCACGATCGGCCAGATCCCGGGCGAGGTGACGCTCGTCCAGAGCGAGGCCGAGGTCGACACGCTGACGCTGCCGATCGATACGCCGGTGGCGTACGTCACGCAGACGACGCTGTCGGTCGACGACACGCGCGGCATCATCGAGGCGTTGCAGCGCCGGTTCACCGACATCGTCGGGCCGGACACGCGCGACATCTGCTACGCGACGCAAAACCGCCAGGCGGCGGTGCGCGAGCTGAGCGCGCAGGTCGACGTGCTGCTCGTCGTCGGCGCGACCAACAGCTCGAACTCGAACCGCCTGCGCGAGATCGGCACCGAAAGCGGCGTGCCGAGCTACCTCGTCGCCGACGGCTCGGAAGTGAAGGCCGAATGGTTCGCGAACGCGACGACGGTCGGGCTGACCGCCGGTGCGTCCGCGCCCGAGGAGATGGTCGAAGATGTAATCGGCGCGCTGCGCGCGCTGGGGCCCGTCGAGGTCACGACGATGGCGGGCCGTGAGGAAAAAGTCGAATTCAAGCTGCCGGCGAAGCTTATGCAAGCTGTCGCCCGCGAAGTTTAAGGAGGACAACTCTTGTCTATTCCGCTGCTCCAACAAGCCCGTGTCGGCGCGTACATCATGCGCCAGCACCTGTCCGGCAACAAACGCTATCCGCTCGCGCTGATGCTCGAGCCGCTGTTCCGCTGCAACCTCGCGTGCAACGGCTGCGGCAAGATCGACTATCCGGATCCGATCCTGAACCAGCGCCTGTCCGTCGAGGAATGCCTGGAGGCCGTCGACGAGTGCGGCGCGCCGATCGTGTCGATCGCCGGCGGCGAGCCGCTGCTCCACAAGGAGATGCCGGAAATCGTCAAGGGCATCATGAAGCGCAAGCGCTTCGTGTACCTCTGCACGAACGCGCTGCTGATGGAAAAGAAGATGGACGACTACGAGCCGAGCCCGTATTTCGTCTGGTCGGTCCACCTCGACGGCGACCAGGAGATGCACGATCACTCCGTGTCGCAGGACGGCGTCTATGAAAAGGCGGTTGCGGCGATCAAGGAAGCGAAGCGCCGCGGCTTCCGCGTGAACATCAACTGCACGCTGTTCAACGATGCGATCCCCGAGCGCGTCGCGAAGTTCTTCGACACGCTCAAGCCGATCGGCGTCGACGGCATCACGGTGTCGCCGGGCTACGCATACGAGCGCGCGCCGGACCAGCAGCACTTCCTGAACCGCGACAAGACGAAGAACCTGTTCCGCGAGATCCTGAAGCGCGGCGAAGGCGGCAAGCGCTGGTCGTTCAGCCAGTCGTCGCTGTTCCTCGACTTCCTGGCCGGCAACCAGACCTACAAGTGCACGCCGTGGGGCAACCCGGCGCGTACGGTGTTCGGCTGGCAGAAGCCGTGCTACCTGGTCGGCGAAGGTTACGTGAAGACCTTCAAGGAGCTGATGGAAGACACGAACTGGGACAACTACGGCGTCGGCAACTACGAGAAGTGCGCGGACTGCATGGTCCACTGCGGCTTCGAGGCGACCGCCGTGCTGGACACGATCGCGCATCCGCTGAAGGCGTTCTCGGTGAACCGCAAGGGCATCAAGACCGACGGCCCGTTCGCACCGGACATTCCGATCGACAAGCAGCGTCCGGCCGAGTTCGTGTTCTCGCGCCACGTCGAGATCAAGCTCGAGGAAATCCAGCGCGCCGGCAAGGGCAAGCTGCAAAAGCCGGCGAAGCCGGCTGCGGCGGCCTAAGCTCGCGGCACAACGCGATGCGCACGGCGGCCCCCGCCGCGCGCATCGGCCCCACCAGCGGGCCATACGAAAAGGGTGCGACGGAACGAATCCGTCGCACCCTTTTCGCTTTTCCGGCGCCGGGCGCTCAGGCCACTGCCATCGCGATGCCGCGCGCTTCGTGCTCGCGCATCTTCGCGACGGCCAGCGCCAGCGGCGCGCGCACGCCGCTCGCCGCGAACGCGCAGACATGGCGCCACAGGTCGGCGAGCCGCACGCGCGGCAACGTCGCGACGCAGGCGTCGTGCGCGGTCAGCACCCGTTCGAGCGCCGCGCACTCGTCGTCGCGCAGCGCCCACGCGGCGCCGTCGGCCGCGCGTTGCGCACACGCATCGAGCACGCGCTCGGCCTCGACGCACAGCTCGACGCTCGCGGCCTGCGTGCCGACATCGTCGATCGACACGAACAGCAGATACACGCTCGTGCGCAGGCGCAGCAGCAGTGCCTCGTGCCGTGATCGCCGCGCAGCGCGACGAGCGCCATGTGGCACTTCAGCGAAATGTCGCGCACGTGCGCCGGCGGCAACGGCAGCAGCCACTCGCGGGTCAGCGGACGGCGACCGTTGGTCTTGTTCGCAGGCTTCAAGATTCAGGCTCCGCAGGAATGGGGACGGCCGGCAGTGCGGCGAGCGCGGCGGACACGGCAAGGGTGGGAATGAGCGATTTCATGGTCGCCGCCAGATGGTTGCGTCAGCAACGATCTGAATCGGCAGATTGCGCCGACGCGTTGAACCCATCGTAGACCGCCTGCGATTCCGCTTGAATAGCCGGATCGGCAATTCAACTTTTCGGCTTTCGCAAAACCTCTTGCCATGCGCTGGCCGATTCGATTCGGCGAAACGCGAATTTCCTCGCTCGATCAAATACCTGAATGCGATGCGCGGCGTGCCCGTGCGAGCGGCCCAGGCGGGCCTTTCGTTTTTGGAAATGCGTTGTTGACCGATACGAGCGATACGAACTCACCACCGGTAGCTGACATCCCCCGTCACGCTCAGGCGCGGGCCGTAGAAGCACCCACCCGCCGAAAAGCACGACGACACGTAGGTCCGGTCGAACAGGTTGTTCACGTGCGCGGCCACGCGCCACCCTTTCAACGCGGCGCGCTCGACGCCGAGATCGTACGACAGCGCCAGGTCGACGAGCGTGACGGCCGGCACGTCGAACGTATTGACGTTGTCGCCCGCGCTGCGCCCGATGTAGCGCACGCCGCCGCCGATGCTCAGCCCGCGCAGCCCCTGCCACGCGACATCGTAGTTCAGCCACAGCGACGCGAGATGGCGCGGCACCGCCGCCACGCGCTTGCCGACGACGGCCGGATTCGAATCGGCCCGCACGGTCGTGTCGAGATACGTATACGCGGCGATCACGTCGATGCGCTTGCCGAGCCGCGCGCGCCCTTCGAGCTCGATGCCGCGCGAACGCACCTCGCCCGACTGCACGTTGAAGAACGGATGCGCGGGGTCGACGGTCAGCACGTTGCGCTGACGGATGTCGAACGCGGCGATCGACGCCATCTGCTGCTGGTCCGGCGACTGGTAGCGCACGCCGGCCTCGACCTGGTCCGCCTTGGCCGGCGTGAACGGCTGGCCGCCGAAGCGCGTGCCGAGCGTGGGTTCGAACGACGTCGAGTAGCTCGCGTACGGCGCGAAGCCGCTGTCGAACAGGTAGACCGCGCCCGCACGCCACGTGAACGCGCGCTCGCTCTGCCGCGCCGACGCGCCGTTCAGCCGGTCGTCGGTCACCGTGCGCGCCCATTCCTCGCGGCCGCCGAGCGTGACCACCCAGCGATCCCAGCGGATCTGGTCCTGCAGGTAGACGCCGATCCGGTCCGGCGTCTGGCGCGTCTGCTGCGCGAGCGGCGGCACCGTGAACGGCTGCCCATAGTCCGGATGCCGCGTGTCGAGCGGCGGCGCCGCGCCGAACCCGGACGCGCTCATCGTCGCCACCGCATGCTCGTACGACAGCCCGGCGAGCACCGTGTGCTCGACCGGCCCGGTCGGCACGCGCACCTCGACCTGGTTGTCGAGCGCGACGTGATTCACGTGCTCGCGCGACCACGACAGCGAACGGTTCAGCACGCCCGGCGCGACGAACGGCGCGTTGAAGTTCACGGCCGCGCCCTTGAAGTCGACGTCGAGGTGCGCATAGCGCAGGTTCTGTCGCACCTTCCAGGCCGGATTGAAGCGATGCTCGAACGCGTAGCCGATCATCGCCTGCTTGCGGTCGTACGTATCGAAATCGGGCAGCCCGGGGAAGAAGCGCGTCGGGATCTGCCCGGTCGGGGCCGGCCATCGCGTGCCGAGCGCCGGCAGCCAGCCGGCGAAGCTGTTGTACGGGTCGCGCTGATAGGACGTCAGCAGCGTCAGGCTCGTGTCGGCGTTCGGCCGCCACGTCAGCGACGGCGCGATCACGATGCGCTGCTGCTTCGAATAGTCCGTCTGCTCGTCCGCGCGCCGCGCGAGGCCGTCGATCCGGTACGCCCACTCGCCGTCCTGCGTCAGCGGCCCGCTGAAGTCGAAGGCGAGCTGCGCGCGATCGCGGTTGCCGGCCTGCACGGCCAGCAGCCGCTGCGCGTCGCGCGTCGGCCGCTTGCTGACCATGTCGACGATGCCGCCCGGGCTCGCCTGCCCGTAAAGCACCGACGCGGGGCCGCGCAGCACGTCGACGCGCTCGAGCGTCGACGGATCGACCACGCTGGCCGCCCAGTTCACGCCTTTCGGCAACGGCAGGCCATCGAGCATCTGCGGATTGATCGCTGCCGCCGCGAAGCCGCCGAACCCGCGCAGGAACACGCTCTCGAGCACGCCGCCGATCCGCGAATCCGCATACGCGCCCGGCGTATAGCGCAGGCTGTCGCCGACGCTGTGCACGTCCTGCTGATCCATCTGCGCGCGCGTGACGACCGACAGCCCCTGCGGCACCTCGACCAGCGGCGTGTCGGTCTTGGTGCCGGCGCGCGACACGTCGGCGGCGATGCCGTTCACCGGGCCGATGCCGGTATCGCGCCGGCCGTCGACGGCGATCGGCTTGAGCAGCTGCGCATCGGCGGCATCGGCCGCGCCCTGCGCGAAGGCGACGGCCGGCGCGGCGGCGGCGCACGCGAATGCCGCCGCCCCGTTCCGGATCCGGCGGAGCGCCGCGCGCGGCAAGATGAATCCTGGCCGCGCGCAGCGGCCGACGTGTCGTTGAACCATGTCGAGCAACCCGGAAACCAGCGATCAGCAGTGCAAAAGGAGATGGGCCACGAGGCCAGCGAAGGCCGCGTGCACCACGGCGGCCCAACCAATTCGAGAATGGGAATCATTCCTCTCGCGCGACGGGCGGTAAATGCCGTTGCACGCAATCGTCCAATGCATCAAACGCACGCGTGCCGGGCCGCGCGCGACGTTCGGCGCACGGCGATGTTGCCATCAGAATCCGCTCATTCCGTGCACTTGCCGCGCGTTGCATCTATTCATGCAGGATTAACAATTTGTCACGATTGGATGTCGTTATTCTGAATGCCTAAATGAATGGTCGGATGATAGGATAGTGTCAATCCCAAGTTTCAAGTGACATACCTATGTCAAGCCTGCCCCCGGCCACACGACACTCCCTCGTCGATTCCGCGATCGAGATCCTCAAATCCAACATCACTGCCGGGATCTGGCGCGTCGGCCACCGGATCCCGACCGAACTCGATCTTGCCAAGCAGCTGGCGGTCGGCCGCAATACGGTGCGCGAGGCGGTGCGCACGCTCGCGTATTCGGGCGTGCTTGAAGTGCGCCAGGGTGACGGCACCTACGTGCGGCGCAACGTCGATCCCGCGGAGACGATGCGCGACGTCGACCGCGCCGCGCGCGGCGACCATCTCGAACTGCAATGCATGCTGGAAACGGAATGCGCGCGCTACGCGGCGCGCCGGCGCACCGACGAGGATCTCGCGGTCCTGCACGCGTTGCTGAAGGCGCGCGGCGAGCGCGAGACGTGGGCCGACGTGAAGACGTTCGTCGAGCGCGACCGCGCGTTCCACGTCGCCGTGGCCGCGGCCTCGCACAATCATGCGCTCGAAGCGCTGTACCGCTACTTCTCCGGCTCGATCCTCGCGAACGTCGAAGACGTGCTTGTCGAGCTCGACGAAGCGGACATTCCCGAACCCGACATGAAGGCGCATCAGGCGGTGCTCGATGCGATCGAGCAGCGCGACGAGAACAAGGCGGTGCGCGCAACCCTCGCGATCCTCAAGCCGCAGATGACCTGGCTCGAAACGCGCGACCCGCTCGGCCGCTGAAGCGGACGGCGGGGCCGGGCCGGCGCGTCACGCGCCTGCCCGGGAACCACTTCATCCCCCAACGCTACGCGGCGACCGCCTCGATCACGTCGATCTGCCCGTCCGACGCATGCCGGACGCCGGCCGGCCGCCAGCCGGCCGCTTCGAGCAGCGCGTGGTACTCGTCACGCGTGCGTTCGCGGCCGCTGCCCCAGCACATCATGTGGATGTCGTAGAGCTTCGCATGGTGCGCGACGTCCGGCCCCGGCACGACGCGCTCGATCACGAACATGCGTGCGCCATCGCGCGCGCCTTGCCGCGCACGCTTCAGGATCGCGACGCATTCGTCGTCGTTCCAGTCGTGCAGGATCAGCTTCAGCAGATAGACGTCGGCGGCCGGCACCGCGTCGAACATGTTGCCGCCGACCTGCCGGCAGCGCGCGCCCACCCCCATGCGCGCGGCCCACGATTCGTCGTCGCCGCCGATCACTTCCGGCAGGTCGAATACGATGCCCGACAATTCCGGGAACTGCGCGAGCAGGCTGCACAGCATGTGCCCCTGGCCGCCGCCGATGTCGCACACTTCGGCGCCCGGCGCGAACGCGGCATCGCGCAGCGCGTCGACGACGCGTTCGGACTGCACGGTCGAGAAGCTCGACATCGCGCGCTTGAAGTCGGTCCGGTAGCGCACGTGATCCTTCGCGTAGTCGAACGCCATCGCGCCGAACTCGCGCACGAAGCCGTTCTGCCGGCCGTCGCGCACCATGTCCGGCAAGTGCGCCCAGATCGCGTAGTGCTCGGGGCCCTCCTGCAGCAGCACGAAATCGCGCAGCGTGCTCGGCGCGTCCGCGTGCAGCAGCGCGCCCGACGCGGTCGCCCGGAAGCCGCGCTGCGCGTCCTCGTGGAGCAAGCCGATCGACGCGAGCGCGCGCAACAGCCGGTACAGCAGCGGCGCGTCGACGTTCAGCGTCGCGGCGAGCGCGGCCGCCGGCACATAAGTCTGCGCCGTCACCGCATCGAACACGCCGAGCCGCGTGCCCGCGTACAGGATCCGGCTGCGCCAGCGGCCGAACAGCGTATCCACTATCACCTTTGCTGCCTGTTCCATGAATGCCCTCCTGAAGCGCGGCGGATCGCGCGGGTGCGCCCGCTGCCCGGCGCGATGCATGGCGCGCCGCCCGACCGCCGTCGCGATGACGGAAGATTATTGTTCGTGCAGAAACTCGCGGATCGGATAGCCGACGTGGCGCTGCGCGTCGAGCGTATAGCCGAGGATGCGATCGCCGCGCTTGAGCTCCGTGATGTTGTGCACGCTGCCTTCCGGCCCGAGCACGCGCACGTGCCAGTCGTCCTGCGCGATGATGTTGATCGCGCGATTCGCGGCGTTCTTCGCCTCGATCAGCAGCAGCGGACGCGTCTCGACCTTCGCGCGCCCGACCACGACGCGCCGCGCCTTGCCCTTCACGTTGACGGCGAGGATCTCCGCGCCCGATTCGAGCTCCGCGAGATAGCGCGTGCGGTTGTCCGGCGCGACGACGTACGAGTGCAGCGCGGCCGCGTTCACGCGGAACGGGCGCGTCGGCATGTACGGCAGCGGGTGCGTCTCGCTGCTGATCAGGATCATCCCGGTCGAGTACGAGCCGACCAGGATGCCCTCGTCCTGCTCGAACCGCGAGCACGTATCGACGCACACGCGCTCGCCCGGCCCGAGGTGCGTGAGCCCGACGATCTCGATCTCCTCGAGCTGCAGGTCCTCCACCGTGTCGCTGCAGATCGACACGAGCTGCGTCGCCTGCCCGACCTGCGTCGGCGTCAGCAGCACGCCTTCCGGGCCGCGCTGCAGCACGTTCAGCGTGACTTCCGCATCCTCGAGATCGGCGACGATCGTGATCAGCTCGCCGCTCGCGCGATCGGCGGCCGCGAGCAGGATCTCGAGCGGAATCTTGCTCGGGTCCTGCAGGAACTCGACGAGCAGCCAGGGCGTTGCCGTCGCCAGCTCGCACGCGCGCGTGAGCGACGCCTCGCCCGTCACTTCGATGAACACGCCGACCTCGACGCCGTCCGGCAGCGCGAAATCGACCGGCAAGCCGTCCTTCACGAGCACGATCTGCACGTGTTCGAGCAACTCGGTGTCGACGGGCGGCCGCTCGACGACCGCCACCTTGCACGCGCTCGGCGGCAGCCGCCGCGCCTGCTCCAGATCCTTCACGACGAACGCGGACACGCCGACGTGCAACGCTTCTTCGGTGATTTCGTCCGCAAGTTCGCCGACTTTGCGAAGGTCAATCCAGGAAAGCTTCTTCAAGGCCAATCTCCTGCGAGTGGGAATACAACCGGGTTAATGACGGGGTGAAACAACTTGACGATCGACGGCCACGACCAGCCGCGCCGCGCGCGGCCGCATCCGGCAGTCGATCCAGCCGATGCCCGGCTCGACGCCGGCGAGCCGGCGGCCGGGGGCGAGCTCCGACAGCGCGACGCGCGCACCGTCGTCGGCCGTGAGCAGCACGGGGCGATCGGCGCGCATCACGACGCTCGCGCGCGCGCCGGACGCGCTGCGCGCATGCAGCGCGACGAGCGGCGCCGTTTCGATCCGCACGCGGCCGACCACGACGGTGCGCAGCGCGCCGCCCGCACCGACCGTCAGGATCCGCTCGCCGGAGCGCAGCAGCGCGAGCTTGCGCGTGCGCTCGCCGCCGCAGGACACGAACGAATCGGCCGAGCCCGCGCTGATCGCGAACGCGAGCGGCTGCGCGACGTCGCGCGGGCCGTCGGCGGCCTTGACGAGCAGCATGCTCGTCGCGGTCGCGCCGACCAGCACCGATTCGTCGTCGCCGAGCCGCGAGCAGCCGTCGACGATCGCGTGCGAGCCGGCGCCGAGCGGCTCGACGCTCAGTACCTCGAACTGTTTGAGCGTCAACGATTCGAGCGGACGGGACGCGCCGCACGCGGCCAGCACGTCGCGCAGCGCGCTCGCATCGCGCGGCGCGAACGCGATGTCGACCGGCGCGTGTTCGTACTTGCGCGCGAGATACGCGGCGGCGTGCGGCTCGGCCAGCGACACGACGATCCGGCACGCAAGCGCGCCGGCATCGGCGAGGAAGCGTTCGAGCGGCACCGTCGTCGCGAGCGCGTAGTCGATCACGACGAACGCGTGAGCCCGGATCGCGTCGCGCGCCGCGTCGAAATCGCGTGCATCGTCGATCCGCACGCGGCGGCCCGCGAGCGGCGCGGCCGCGTCGTCGACCAGCCGCGCGGCGCCGGCGCGCGACACCACCGCGTGCGCGGGCGCATCGGTCACGCTCGCGCCCGCTTCTTCCAGCACGAAACGGCGCACGCCGCTGCGCGCCGCGTCGGCCGCGACGGCGCCCGCCTGCGCGCCGAGCGCGCGCAGGTCGATCCACGGATACGCATTCATTTGGAATCCTTTCTTGTCAGGGGGTCGGCATGCGGGTCGGATATGAGTCGAATGACGGCCGGCCGGGTGCGCGCCGGCTCAGGCCACGAGGTGCGCGGCCTGCCGCTCGACGCCGTGCACCGCGTCGGACAAGCGGCGGATCAGCGGCGCGACCTTCGGCGCGGTGAACACGTTGCGCCCGGCCGCGATGCCCATCGCGCCCGCCTTCATCACGCGCGTGGTGAACGCGACGAACTCGTCCTCCGGCAGCTTCGCGCCGCCCGCGACCAGCACCGGCAGCGACGAGCCGGCGATGATGTCGGCCATGCTCGCGGGGTCGCCGCTGTACGGCAGCTTGACGATGTCCGCGCCGAGATCGGCGGCGACGTTCGCCGCATGCTGGATCAGCTCGGCCTGCGGGCGATCGCCGAGGCCCGGGCCGCGCGGATAGATCATCGCGAGCAGCGGCATCGACCAGCGCGCGCACTCGGCCGCGATGCGGCTCAGGTCGAGCAGCTGCTGCGTTTCCGTCTTCGAGCCGAGATTCACGTGCACGCTGACCGCGTCCGCGCCGCAGGCGAGCGCGTCCTCGACGCTCGCGAACAGCGTCTTCGCGTTCGCGTCGTCCGCGTAGCGGGTGCTGCCGTTCAGGTGCACGACGAGCGCGAGATCGTTCAGCACGTCCGGCGACAGGAAGCGCGTGCGGCCCTTGTGGACGACGATCGCATCGCCGCCGTGCGCGGCGACGTCGCCGACGATGTCCCGCAGCTGCTGCGGGTTCGCGATCGGGCCGTCGGCCAGCGAGTGGTCGAGCGGCACCATCAGACACTTGCCCGACGCGGCGTGTACGACCCGCCGCATTCTGAGCGCCTTGCCAGAAACCGAAAGAAGAGAGTTCATCCGTCTTTCCTCGCCAAACATGGGGAGGCCGGCCCGTTCAACTTCAGCCTGCCCTCGGGATGCCCGCTTGCGGGCGGAACTGGAGCAACAACTGGAGCAACGCTTGCAGCAAATCTTGCGTCGTGTAAGACTTGCATACATCCAATCATCCTATGATTGGATCATCCTTGCAAGCAGATTGCGAGCGATCTTGTTTCCGATGAAACGGGGACGCATCAATTCGCGGCATCGCTTCCCCTTTGCAGACAACGGCAGCACATCAACCTGTGAGGTGTCTATGAAGTTCGGCGTGTCCTTCCTGCCCGATACCGGTCCGACCGATCGTTCCGCGGCCGACTACTACGCGGAGGCGCTGCGGCTCAGCGCGCTGGCCGACCGGCTCGGCTACGCCTACGTGAAGATGACCGAGCACTACCTGAAGCCGTACGGCGGCTACAGCCCGTCGCCGCTGATGTTCCTCGCCGCGGCGGCCGCGCAGACGCAGTCGATCCGGCTGATGACGGGCGGCATCCAGGCGTCGTTCCACCATCCGATCCAGCTCGCGGCCGAGGCCGCGCAGCTCGACGCAATCTCGAACGGCCGGCTCGAGCTCGGCTTCGCGCGCGCGTTCCTGCCGTACGAATTCGACGCATTCGGCATCGACCTCGATTCGAGCAAGGCGCGCTTCCAGCAGACGATCGACGCCACCGTGCGGCTGCTGAAGGAAGACTCCGCGAGCGAGGACACGCCGTTCTTCCGCTACCGCGATGCGCATTCGCTGCCGCGCCCGACGCAGCAGCCGAGCCCGCCCGTGTGGGTCGCGGCGCTGCTCACGCCGTCGAGCTTCGAATGGATCGGCGAGCGCGGCTTCAACCTGCTGATGGCCGCGCCGCCGCGCCGCGCCGCGCTGTCGAAGACGCAGGAGATGGTCGCGCTGTATCGCGAGACCTTCGAGAAGCATCACGGCCACACGGGCCGCAAGCCGCAGGTGGCGATCAGCATCCCGCTGATGATCGGCACCAGCGATGCGCACGCGCTGGAGCTCGCGGAGCCGCGGCTGCGCCATCACTGGCGCTACTTCGCCGATGCCGCGAAATCGTGGGACCAGGTGCAGTCGTCCGCGTACCAGGGCTACAACGAGGCGATGAAGAACAAGATGAGCGGGATGGACACGGCCGACCTCGACGCGACCGCGGTGCTCGGCACGCCGGACACCGTGCGCGAGCGGATCCGCGCGCTCGAAGCGGACCTCGGCCTCGACGTGATCCTGTGGCACATCGACTACGGCGCGCAGCCGTTCGACCTGATGCGCAACAACCTCGAGGTGTTCGCCCGCGACGTGCTGCCGCGCCTGTGACGCCGTATCGATCAATCCGGGACGAGAGGCGAAACCGCTCATGACCACCACCACATCACTCAGCGCGATCGTCGTCGGCGCGGGGCTCGGCGGGCTGGCCGCCGCGCTCGCGCTGCGCCGCGCCGGCCATCGCGTGACCGTGCTCGAACAGAGCAAGGTGTTCCGCGAAGTCGGCGCGGGCCTGCAGGTCGTGCCGAACGCGACCCGCGCGCTGCGCGCGCTCGGCGTGCTCGACCAGCGGCGGCTCGCGGCCGTCGCGCCGACCGCCACGATCCGCCGTCGCTGGCAGGACGGCAGCCTGCTCGGCACGTTCCCGCTCGGCGCGGGCGTCGAGGCGGCCTTCAACGCGCCTTACTGGAACGCGCACCGCGCCGACCTGCATGCGGTGCTGCTCGACGCCGCGCGCGATTCCGCCGGCGCGGGCCAGCCGGTCGACGTGCGCGGCGGCGTCGCGGTGCGCGGCCTCGACGCGCACGGCCCCGACGGCGCGACCGTGGTCGATGCCGACGGCACGCGCTGGCGCGCCGATCTCGTCGTCGCGGCGGACGGCATCCATTCGATGCTGCGCCAGGCGCTGCTCGGCGACGACGCGCCGCACTACAGCGGCGACGACGCGTATCGCGCGCTGATTCCCGCCGATGCGATCGACCCGCGCTCGACCGTGTTCGAGATCGTCGCGGAGCCGCAGGTGACGATCTGGCTCGGCCCCGGCCGGCACGCGATCCACTACTGGGTGCGCGACCGCACGCTGCTGAACCTCGTGGTGATCGTGCCGGGCGACGGCAGCACGCGCGAATCGTGGAGCAGCAAGGGCGACCGCGCGACGCTCGAGGCGGAGCTCCACGGCTGGGACCCGCGGCTCGTCGGCCTGATCCGCTGCGCGTCGGACCTGAGCCGCTGGTCGCTGCACGATCGCCAGCCGCTCGCGCGCTGGGCGTGGGACAGCGTGTGCCTGCTCGGCGACGCGTGCCATCCGATGCTGCCGTACCAGTCGCAGGGCGCCGCGCAGGCGCTCGAGGACGCGGTCGTGCTCGGCCGCTGCGTGACGGGCCTCGCATCGAAGGATGCGCTCGGCGACGCGCTGCGCGAGTACCAGCGGCTGCGCATCGATCGCAGCGCGCGCATCCAGCTCGCGTCCGCCGGCAACGGCGGCGTGTTCCACCTGCCCGACGGCCCCGAGCAGCGCGCGCGCGACGCGGAGCTGAAGTCGCGCCGCGCCGACTTCAAGTCGTACGACTGGACCTGGGCCGACGCGTACCAGATGTGACGCTTCGCCCCGGCGCCGCAGCGCAGCAGGCGCGGCGCCGGGGTCTCTCGCGATGGAACCGCATCATGCCGAATACCGTGGAACTTGCGCAGCAACTGAAACGGGCGATGCGCGGCGTCGCCGCGCCCGTGACGATCGTGACGACGGGCGGCGGCCCGGCCGGCGCGCCGTGCGCGATGACGGCCAGCTCGTTTACGTCGGTGTCGCTCGATCCGCCGACGGTGCTCGTCTGCATCAACCGGCAGGCCAGCATCCACGCGTCGATCACCGGCCGCCGGCGCTTCTGCGTCAATGCGCTGCAGAGCTGCCACGCGCCGCTCGCGCTCGCCTGCAGCGTGTCCGGCTCCGACGCGCGCTTCGCGCACGGCGCGTGGCGCATCGACGCGGCGACGGGCCTGCCGTACCTGGAGAACGCGCAGACGTCGTTCTTCTGCGACACGCTCGAGCAGTTCGAGGTGGGCTCGCATTCGATCCTGGTCGGCGAAGTGACGCGCGTCGCGATGTCGGACGACATCAACCCGCTGATGTACGTGAACGGCGCGTTCGCCGGCGTTCGCGCGCTGGCGCCGGACGCGGCGCGCACGCCGTCGCATGCCGGCGCGCGTGAGTGAGCGCGCCGCTGCGAGCGTCACATCCGCCCCGTGCGCCGCGCATGATGCGGCGCGCAATCGATGCGTGCGCCGCACTGACGCCACGCGGTTGCGTCGCGCCCTACCATTGCGCGGCATGCACTTGGAGAAC
Organism: Burkholderia pyrrocinia; assembly: GCA_001527685.1. Classification (GTDB taxonomy): domain Bacteria; phylum Pseudomonadota; class Gammaproteobacteria; order Burkholderiales; family Burkholderiaceae; genus Burkholderia; species Burkholderia pyrrocinia_D. The sequence goes on along the minus strand of LOZU01000106.1, from coordinate 131,108 downwards.
TCGATGGCACCCGACCTGAATCTGCTGATTTCACTGGACGCGCTGCTCGAGGAAGGCAGCGTCGTCGGCGCGGCGCGGCGCATGAACCTCAGCCCGCCCGCGATGAGCCGCACGCTCGCGCGCATTCGCGAGACGGTCGGCGATCCGATCTTCGTGCAGGCCGGCCGCAAGATGGTGCCGACGCCGCGCGCGCTCGCGCTGCGCGGCGTCGTGCGCGAGGCGGTCGAGCGCGCGTCGCAGCTGCTCGCGCCGAGCGCCGAAGTCGACCTGCGCACGCTCGACAAGCAGTTCAGCGTGCGCGCGAACGACATCTTCGTCGGCATGCACAGCAGCCAGCTCCTCGAGGAAATGGCGCGCTGCATGCCGCGCGCGATGATGCGCTTCATGCCCGAGGAGGACGACATCGACGACGATGCGTTGCGCAGCGGCAGCATCGACCTGTTCATCAGCGCATCGCGCCGCCTCGGGCCCGAGATCCGCGTGCAGCCGCTGTTCACGACGACCTTCGTCGGGCTCGCGCGCAGCCGCCACCCGATCTTCAACGACGACATCACGCCCGAGCGGTTCGCGCGCTGGCCGCACATCGGCGTGTCGCGGCGCGGCAAGACGTCCGGGCCGATCGACGCCGCGCTGGCCGAACGCGGGCTGCATCGGCACGTGCTGCTGGTCGTGCCGACGCCGTATGCGGCGGTGTTCGCGCTGCAGGAGTCGGACCTGATCCTGCCGCTGCCCGAGCATCTCGCGCGCGGCGCCGTGCGGGCCGGGCTCGGCGTGCGGACCTTCGAGCTGCCGGTGCCGCTCGAAACCGTGCTGATCACGCAGGCGTGGCATCCGCGCTTCCAGAGCGACCCCGCGCATCAATGGCTGCGCCGGGTCGTGCGCGGGCTGTGCACCGGCCCGTCGGCGCTGCAGCCGGTGCAGGCATGACGCGCGCCCGATGCGTGCGCCGCACGCACGCATCGAATGCAAAGACATCACTGTTCTGAACGCAGGCGGCAACCGTAGACTGCCTCCGTCCTTCATCGTGGAGTGCCGGCAGTGCGTGACGCAGCAGACCAGACGGCGGCCGTTTCAATGTCGCCTGCGCGCCTGGGCCGGGCGACGGTCGCCCTGCTCGCGCGCCTCGACATCTTCACGCCGCGCGGCGCGTACGTCGCGCGCTCGATCGCCGCCGCGGCGCTCGCGCTCGGCGTCGCCTACCTGCTGGAGCTGGAGACGCCGTACTCGGCCGCGTCGACCGTGCTGCTCGTGATCAACCCCGTGCAGGGCGCGGTGATCGGCAAGGGCGTGTGGCGCGTCGTCGGCACGCTCGCCGGGATGCTCGTCGCGTTCGTGCTGATGGGCTGCTTCGCGCAGCAGCCGGTGCTGTTCATCCTCGGCTTCGGCTTCTGGCTCGGCCTGTGCGTCGCCGGCATGACCCTGCTGCGGCACTTCCGCGCGTCGGGCACGGTGGTGGCCGGCTATACGATCGGCCTCGCGACCTACGGCGCGATGCAGCGCCCCGCGCTGACCTTCGAGCACGTGGTCGGACGCGGCTCGACGGTCGTGATCGGCGTGCTGTGCCTGAGCCTCGTGTCGATGCTGTTCGCGACGCGCGACGTGCGCGCGAGGCTCGAGGCGCTGGTCGCGCGGCTCGCCACCGCCGCCGCGCGCGCGATCGCGCGCCAGCGCGGCGGCATCGCGGCCGCGCCCGGCGACGACCAGCGGCTCGCGCTGCTGGCCGGCGTCTACGGCATCGACGACCTGCTCGCGCTCGGCAAGGCCGAATCGGAAGACCTCGCGCAGCGCGCGCGGGCGGTGCGGCACGGGATGGCGTCGCTGTTCGGCGCGCTCGCGGGCGGCACGCCGCCGCTGCCGGCCGACAGCCCCGGCGCCCGCGCGATCGCGCTGCTGCAGCCGCGCCTCGAAGCCGCGTGGCAGGCCGCCGCCGACGCGCTCGAAGGCGGCCCGGGCGGCACCGTGCGCGCGCACGCGCTGCTCGGCGACGCGCGCCGGCACTTCAAGGCGGCGCTCGATGCGATCGCGCTCGACGATCCGCGCGACGAAGCGGCGCGCCTGATCGCGGGGGAGCGCCTGCTCGAACAGATCGACGACTTCCGCGCCGCGCTCGAAGGCCTCGCCGAGCTGCAGCGGCCCCGGCCAAGCCACCGGCCCGCGCCGGTGCGCTTTCATCGCGACGTGCGCTCGGCCGTGGAGAACGGCGTGCGCTCGATGTGCGCGATCGTGATCACCGGCGCGTTCTGGATCGCGACCGCGTGGAACCAGGGCGACATGATGCTGCTCGTCGTCGCGCCGTACTGCGCGCTGCTCGCGACGGCCGGCAACCCGGCCGCCGGCGCGAAGGCGTTCATCCAGGGCACGGTCGCGGCGGTGCCGGCCGCGTTCGCCTGCGCGTTCGGCATCCTGCCGCGCATCGACGGCTTCCCGCTGCTCGTCGTCACGCTCGCGCTGTTCTGGCTGCCCGGCATTTACGCGACGAGCGTGCCGAAGACGGCGCTCGCGGGCCTCGCGTACCTCGTCGCGTTCAACACGCTGAACGCGGCGACCAATCCGTTCCGGCCCGACCTCGGCCTGTTCCTCAACCAGTCGGTCGCGTGGGTGCTCGCGACGTTCATCACGCTGCTCACGTTCCAGCTGATCCTGCCGCGCAACCTCGCCGCCGACATCGCGCGGCTGCGCCGCACGATCCGCGACGACGCGCTCGCGCTGGTCGCGGGGCGGCAGCTTGCTGCGCCGGCGTGGCAGCAGCGCCAGCAGCACCGGATCGCACAGCTCGGCGCGCTGCTCGCGAGCCAGCCGGCCGCGATGACGCAGGCTACCGTCGAAGGCCTCGCCGCGCTGCACGTCGGCAAGGAGCTGCTGCGGATCCGCCGCTTCGTCGCGCACGACCGCCTGCCCGACGCGGCGCGGCAGTGCGCGCGCACCGCGCTCGCGCGGCTCGCCCGCCGCGCGGCGCAGCCCGGGCGGGCGGCACTGCATGCGCGCCGGGCCGCACGCGCGCTCGCCCGCCTCGCGGCCGCGCAGCCCGGCCGCGACGCCGAGCTGACCCGGCTGATGGCCGCGTTCGCCGACGTGTACGTGCTGCTGCATACGCATGCCGCGTATTTCACCCCTGCTCCGGAGGCCCTTCGCCGTGCTCAGTGAATTCGCCGTGGCGGGCATCTACCTGCCGCCGTTCTTCGTATACGCGTGCGCAACCGTGCCGCTCTACCTGGCCGTGCGCGCCGCGCTCGCCCGCGCGGGCCTGCTGCGGCGAGTCTGGCACCCGGCGCTGTTCGAGTTCGCGGTGTCGCTCGTGCTCGTCTCCGCGCTGATCCTTTTTCTTTAGTTCATCGAATCGCGTCATGTCGCTCAAACCCCTGACCCGTTCCCTGCTGACGCTCGCCACCGTCGGCCTCGCGATCGCGCTGGTCGCCGCGCTGTGGCGCGCGTACGTGCTCGCTCCCTGGACCCGCGACGGCCGCGTCAGCGCGCACGTGGTGCGCATCGCGCCGGAAGTGTCGGGCACCGTGATCGACGTCGCGGTGATCGACAACCAGCGCGTGTCGAAAGGCGACGTGCTGTACCGGATCGACCCGCAGCGCTTCGCGCTCGCGGTCGAACAGGCCGAGGCGCAGGTCGCGTCGACCGCCGAGACCATGCGGCAGAAGCAGGACGAGGCGCGCCGCCGCACCGGCCTCGACGAGCTCGTGCCGAAGGAGGACATCCAGCGCTCGGGCCGCGCGGTGTCGATCGCGCAGGCCGACTACCGGAAGGCGCTGGCCGCGCTCGACGTCGCGAAGCTCGACCTCGCGCGCGCGACGCTGCGCGCGCCGGTCGACGGCTACGTCACGCAGTTGCGGCTGCGCCATGGCGACTATGCGGTCGCGGGCCGGCCGGACATCTCGGTGCTCGATGCGCACAGCTTCTGGATCACCGGTTACTTCGAGGAGACCAAGCTGCGCCGCATCGCGTCGGGCGCGCCCGCGCGGATCAAGCTGATGGGCTTCGATCCGCTGCTGAGCGGCCACGTGACGAGCATTGGCCGCGGCATCGCCGACGAGAACGGCGCGCTCGACGAAACCGGCCTGCCGACCGTCAACCCGAACTTCACCTGGGTGCGGCTCGCGCAGCGCATTCCGGTGCGTATCGAGCTCGACCACGTGCCGGCGGGCGTGCTGCTCGCGGCCGGCATGACCTGCAGCGTCGAGATCGGCGAGCCGGGCCGCGCGACGACGCCGCGCGGCCGGCTCGCGTCGTGGCTGCATGCGTGGATGTGAGGCGGCTTCGATGCGACGTCTCTCTTTCCGCCCGTTACGCTTGTCCGCCGCGCTCGGTTCCGCCGCGTGCGCGGCCGCCCTCACCGCCTGCACGATGGTCGGCCCCGACTATCGGCCACCGCAGCCCACGCATCCGCCCGGCTGGATCGAGCGCGGCGACGCCGCCGTGCGGGCCGATCCCGCGCAATTGCAGGACTGGTGGCGCGCGTTCGGCGATCCGTTGCTCGACCGCCTGGTCGTGCAGGCGATCGACGGCAACCAGGATCTCGCGATCGCGCGCCAGCGGCTGCTGCAGGCGCGTGCCGAGCGCGACCAGGTGGCGAGCCGGCTCGGCCCGACCGTCTCGGCCGGCGCCACCGCGAACGCGCTGCGCTCGTCGCGCGCGCTCGACTGGCCGCCGGGCATCGGTCAATCGCGCACCTACCGGCTCGGCGTCGACGCGTCGTGGGAGCTCGACCTGTTCGGCGGCACGCGGCGCGCGATCGAATCCGCGGACGCGCAGGTCGACGCGATCGACGACGATCGTCACGCGATCCTCGTGAGCCTGCTCGCCGAGCTCGCGTCCGATTACGCGGCATTGCGCGCGACCCAGGCGCGGCTGCGGATCGCGACCGACAACGTCGCGAGCCTCGACGCGACGCGGCGGCTGACCGAGCGCTCGGAGCGGCACGGCCTCGGCACGTCGTTCGAGGTCGCGCAGGCGCATGCCGAACTCCAGCTCGCGCAGGCCGCGCTGCCGCCGCTGCAGGCGAACGCCGCGCAGCTCATGCATGCGATCGGCGTGCTGACGGGCGGCTTTCCGGGTGCGCTGCGCGATGCGCTGGCCGCGCCCGGCGCGACCTTGCCCGTCGCGCCGCAGTTGCCGGTCACGCTGCCGTCGGACGTGATCCGCGAGCGGCCCGACATCCGCGCGGCCGAGCGGCGCTTCGCGGCCGCCACCGCGCAGATCGGCGTCGCACGCGCCGAGCAGTTCCCGCATTTCGCGATTCCGCTGAGCGTCGGCACGACCGCGAGCCTCGTGCAGGACCTGTTCACGAGCGCGAGCGTCGCGTGGTCGGTCGCGCTCGAAGGCACGCAGCTGCTCTACGACGGCGGCCGCGCGCAAGCCGGCGTCGGCGCCGCGCGGGCTGCCGCCGAAGCGGCGCGGCTCGCGTACGAGCAGCGCATCCGCGTCGCGTTTCGCGAGGTCGAGGACGCGCTCACCGACATCTACGCGGAGCGCGACCGGCAGGCGGCGCTCGTCGCGGCCGTCGGCAGCAGCCAGGATGCGCAGTCGCGCGCGACGCGGCTCTACCGCAACGGCCTCAGCGAATACCTGTCGGTGCTGATCGCGCAACGCGCGACCTACCGCGCCCGCGACGCGCTCGCGCTCAGCCAGCTCGCGCAGGTGCAGGGCGTGATCGCGCTGTACAAGGCGCTCGGCGCCGGCTGGCGCCGCGATGCGCCGGTCGCGCAGGCCGACGGCCCGCCGCCGGCGCCCGCGCGGTGATGCGCGCCGCGCCGGCCTTCTTCTCGTCACGCTTCATCGGAGCCATGCCATGACACTCGATCCGCAGGAATTCATCGTCCACGACATCAGCCGGTTTCCGTTCTGCGTGTTTCGCGCGCAGGCCGCGACGCCCGGCTACGCGCCGCAGTGGGAGAAGGAGATCGACGCGCTGATGCGCCACGGCGCGCCGTTCGTCGTCGTGTACGTGTCGTTCGACGCCGACGAGACGCACGAGGACCGCAAGCATCGCGCGGTCTGGCTGAAACACCACAAGGCGGCGCTTGGCGCGGTGTGCAAGTCACTGATCAGTGTCGAACCCGATCCCGGGCGACGCGCGTGGATCGCGTCGCAGGCGCAGATGGCCGTCAAGGCGTTCGGGATTCCGCACGAGGCCGTCGCGTCGCTCGACGAAGCCGTCGCGCTCGCCGCGCGGCTGACCGGCACGGCACCACAGGTTCGCCCGGCGTGATGCGCGCGGCCGCCCTGCGCGCGGATGCGGCGACGCCCGGCCACCGGCGGCGGCGCGAGCGGACGCCCGCCGTGCGCCGCCGGCACCTGCCGGCGACAGCGATGCGCCGGCGCATGCCTGCCGCGCGTGCGACGTTCGTCATCTTCGCGCCGCAATCGTGGATGCACTGACGCGCCGGCGCAGCCGCGATGCGTGACATGCGTCACTGCAAGCCGCGCCGCGCGGCGCGATAATGGCGCTCCGGCCGTCGCCGACGCGACGGCGCACCTCGTTATCGTCCAGCATGCAAGCACACGCCACTCCCCTCGACGTCGCCGCCATCGACAGCTGGCACGCGCACGTCTACTTCGACGCCGCGAGCCGCGATGCGGCCTGGGCCTTCCGGCAGATCGTCGAGCAGCGCTTCGGCGCGATCATCGAGCTCGGCCGTTTCCACGAGCGCCTGGTCGGGCCGCATCCGGCGTGGTCGTACCAGATCGCGTTCGATGCGCGCCGCTTCGACGAGATCGTGCCGTGGCTCGTGCTGAACCACGGTGCGCTCGACCTGTTCCTGCATCCGAACACCGGCGACGACCTGCGCGATCATCGCGATTCGGCGGTGTGGATCGGGAAGTCGTACGAATTGAATCTGGCGGCGCTGGCCGGGTAACGCTCGCCTCGGCATCCACACTTCGGGTTGCGGTGAAACGTCCGCGGGCAGCGTGTCGCTATAGTGGGTTTTCATTCCCGGTCACTGCACAGGCACGCCCGATGAAAATCCCGTCAGACGCCGACATCCGCCGCATCTACGAGCAATGGCACGCCACCGTCGTCGCGCGCGACCTCGACGGACTGATGGCGCTGTACGCCGAACACGCGGTGCTCGAAACGCCGCTGGTGGTCGTCGCGCTGCCCGACCACGGGAACGGCATGCTGCGCGGCAAGCCGGCCATCCGCGACTTTTTCGGCGCGGGGCTGCGCGAGTTGCCGAGCAGCCTCGGGCGCTGGTACCGGACGGGTGTGTTCTTCTCGAACGGCCGGCAGTTGACGTGGGAGTATCCGCGCGAAACGCCGGATGGCGACCAGGTCGATCTCGTCGAGGTCATGGATATCGACGATGGCCTGATCGTCCATCACAGGGTCTATTGGGGATGGGTCGGTTTCCGGTCGCTGCTGGCCGCCGTGCGGAAGCCGGAGCTGCAATGACGGGCGTCGCGGCAGGCTGCACCCGCATCACGCGACATACAGCGCCACGCTGACGAACTGGCACAGGCTGCCCGCGAGCACGAACAGGTGCCAGATGCCGTGCCCGTGGCGGATGCGCTCGTCGTTGATGAAGAAGTAGATGCCGGCGCTGTAGATGACGCCGCCCGTCACGAGCCACGCGGTGCCCACCGGCGGCAACGCATGGATCAACGGGCCGACGGCAACGAGCGCAAGCCAGCCCATCAGCACATACAGCGTCATCGACACGACACGGGTGCGCCGCCCGAGCGTGAGTTCCTGCGCGATGCCGAATGCGGCCAGCCCCCAGCTCACGCCGAACAGCGACCAGCCCCACGGCCCGCGCAACGTGACGAGCGTGAAAGGCGTGTAGCTGCCGGCGATCAGCAGGTAGATCGCCGAATGGTCGCATTTCTGCAGAATGGCTTTCAGGCGCGGGTTGCGCACGCTGTGATAAAGCGTCGAGATCGCGTAGAGCACGCAGAGCATCGCGCCGTAGACGCTGAAACTCACCACCTTGTAGGCGTCGCCCTCGAGCGCGCCCATCGTCACCAGGGTTGCCAGCCCCGCCACCGACAGCACCGCGCCGACGAGATGGGTAATGCTGTTGAAACGCTCACCGACATGCACGACGTCGTCCTCCTGTGCGGGTTCATCGGGGCCAATGGTTCATATGATAGCGGCCGGGGAGCAATGCGGGGTTGCGCGCGGGACGGCGCGCCGAATAAAGAAAGAGCGCCGTGACCTGCGTCACGGCGCTCTTTTGCTCGTCGCCGAACCGCCATGGCGGTTCAACTCAACAGCACTTCCCCGCCCCCGACCCATACCTTGCATTCTGACGTTCGCGGAAGAATTCCTCGTACGTCATCGGCTCGCGGTCCGGATGCGTGTCGCGCATGTGCGCGACGTAGGTGTCGTAGTCGGGCACGCCGACCATCAGCCGCAACGCCTGGCCCAGGTAGCGGCCCGCGCTGCGCAGATCACCGCCGAGATCGGAAAACATCGCGGCGTCTCCTCAGCGTCCGCTGCCGAGCGCCTGCGCGGCCGGAATCGCCTCGTACGGCGTCTCGCGCACGGTCGGCTTGGCCTCGCGGCGGGCGCGCAGGATCGCGAGCACGCCGTACACCGCGATGCTGATCACCACGAAGATGAACAGCCCGGCCAGCGCCGCGTCGACGTAGTCGTTGAAGATGATCCGCTTCATCTGCGCGATCGACTTCGCCGGTGCCAGCACCTTGCCTTCATCGACCGCGGCCTGCAGCTTCGCCGCGTGCGCGAGGAAGCTCACCTTCGGGTTCGCGTCGAACACCTTCTGCCAGCCGGCCGTCAGCGTGCAGATCAGCAGCCATGCCGTCGGCACGAGCGTGACCCACGCATAGCGCTCGCGCTTCATCTTGAACAGCACCACGGTGCCGAGCACCAGCGCGATCGCCGCGAGCATCTGGTTCGAGATGCCGAACAGCGGCCACAGCGTGTTGATGCCGCCGAGCGGATCGACGACGCCCTGGTACAGGAAGTAGCCCCACGCGGCCACGCACAGCGCGGTGGCGACCAGGTTCGCCGGCAGCGACTCGGTGCGCTTGAGCGCCGGGTGGAACGTGCCGAGCAGGTCCTGCAGCATGAAGCGGCCCGCGCGCGTGCCCGCGTCGACGGCCGTCAGGATGAACAGCGCCTCGAACAGGATCGCGAAGTGATACCAGAACGCCATCATCGCCTCGCCGCCGATCACCTGGTGCAGGATGTGCGCCATGCCGACCGCCAGCGTCGGCGCGCCGCCCGCGCGCGCGATGATCGTCGTCTCGCCCACGGCCTTCGCGGTTTGCGTCAGCATGTCCGGCGTCAGCATGAAGCCCCACTGCGTGACGGTGTTCGCGACCGCTTCCGGCGTGGTGCCGAGCACGGCGGCCGGTGCGTTCATCGCGAAGTAGATGCCCGGCTCGATCACGCACGCGGCCACCAGCGCCATGATCGCGACGAACGATTCCATCAGCATCGCGCCGTAGCCGATGAAGCGCGCGTTGGTTTCGTTGTCGAGCAGCTTCGGCGTCGTGCCCGACGAGATCAGCGCGTGGAAGCCCGACACCGCGCCGCACGCGATCGTGATGAACAGGAACGGGAACAGGTTGCCCGACCACACCGGGCCCGTGCCGTCGACGAACTTCGTCAGCGAAGGCATCTTCAGTTCCGGCGCGACGATCAGGATGCCGATCGCGAGGCCGAGGATCGTGCCGATCTTCAGGAACGTCGACAGGTAGTCGCGCGGCGCGAGCAGCAGCCACACCGGCAGCACCGATGCGACGAAGCCGTAGCCGATCAGGATCCACGTGAGCTGCGTGCCGGTGAACGTGAACCACGCGGCGAACGTCGGCGACGCGGCCACGTTCTGGCCGAACGCGATCGCCGCCATCAGCCCGACGAAGCCGATGATCGACACTTCGCCGATGCGGCCCGGGCGGATGTAGCGCGTGTAGACGCCCATGAACAGCGCGATCGGAATCGTCGCGGCGACGGTGAACGTGCCCCACGGCGAGTTGGTCAGCGCCTTCACGACGATCAGCGCGAGCACCGCGAGGATGATCACCATGATCAGGAACGCGCCGAACAGCGCGATCACGCCGGGCACGGTGCCGAGCTCCATCTTGACGAGATCGCCGAGCGAACGGCCGTCGCGGCGCGTCGAGATGAACAGCACCATGAAATCCTGCACCGCGCCGGCGAACACCACGCCCGCGAGGATCCACAGCATGCCGGGCATGTAGCCCATTTGCGCGGCGAGCACCGGCCCGACGAGCGGCCCGGCGCCGGCGATCGCGGCGAAGTGATGGCCGAACAGCACGTACTTGTTGGTCGGCACGTAGTCGAGGCCGTCGTTGTGGCGCACCGCCGGCGTCATCCGCAGCCCGTCGAGCTGCATGACCTTGCTGGCGATGAAACGGCTGTAGAAGCGATACGCGATCAGATACACGCAGACGGCGGCGATCACGATCCAGAGGGCGCTGACCCGCTCGCCATGCGCGAGCGCGATCGTGCCGAATGCGAACGCGCCCAATAGCGCGACCGCAATCCAGATCAAGGTGCTGGAAGCCCGATTCATGTTGTCTCCTGTGTGGACCGGCGCTGGCGCTTCAGCGCTTGCCCGGTCCCATGCAACGCGGATTAGTTATCGACATCGCGCGGCTGGTCGACCGCGCGCCCAACGCGGCATTGCGCCGCGCACCGGCCTCGCAAAGGCCGGCATGGTGGGCTCGTAGTATTCGTGTTCGGGGCCGGGCTTACAAGCGCATAACTACGTACGCGACGCTACGTAGAATTACGTAGCCCGGCGGAAACGCAGCGTGGCCGGCGGTGCTCGGCGACAATGGCGTCGACGGGCAACGACTGAATGCATGAGCCGGGCGTCATCGACGGCTGACGCCATCCCACCTGGAAACAGCCCTGTCACGACTCACGCCGAACCCTGGAGCCGCCATGCCCATCCCGTTTCACAAGATGCACGCGAACGGCGACGACTTCGTGATCGTCGACCTGCGCGGCCGGGCCGACATCGTCGATCGCGATCTCGCCCGCGCGATGGGCGACCGGCATCGCGGCATCGGCTTCAACCAGCTGGCCGTGATGTCGGACTGCGACGATGCTGCTGCGCGCGTCACCTTCCGGAACCCGGACGGTTCGACGCTCGACGCATGCGGCAGCGCGACGCGAGGCGTCGCCTGGCGCGTGCTGCGCGAGACCGGTGCGACGTCCGCCGTACTCAGGACCGCGCGCGGGCTGCTGGCGTGCTCGGCGGCGGCGAACGGCCTGATCGCGGTCGACATGGGCAAGCCGCTCGTCGACTGGCGGCAGGTGCCGCTCGCCGGTGAGACGGACACGCTGGCGCTGCCGCTGCCCGGCGCGCCGGCCGCATGCAACATGGGCAATCCGCATTGCACGTTTTTCGTCGACGACGTGAACGCGATCGACGTGGCCGCGCTCGGGCCGGCCATCGAATCGCATCCGCTGTTTCCGCTGAAGACCAACGTGCACTTCGTGCAGGTGATCGACCCGGCGCGGATCCGTCTGCGCATCTGGGAGCGCGGCGGCGGCGTGCCGCTCGGCTCGGGATCGTGTGCGTGCGGCGCCGTGGTCAACGGCATCCGGCGCGGCCGGTTGGGCGCGCGCGTCGCGGTCGAATGCGACGGCGGTGTCGTGACGGTCGGCTGGGACGGCAACGCGGGCGTGTTGCTGACGGGGCCGGTCGAAGCCGTCTACAGCGGCGTCTGGTGCGCCGCACCCGCGAGCGGTTTCGGGGAATAGAACCTAGAATTGAGCCATGCGCCGGCGTGCCCGGCGCGCAACCGCTTCGTCTTCCCCTTTTCGTCGAAAGCTGCGGTCATGAACACTCACGATGCGTGCTTCATCCGCCCCGCGCTGGGCGCACTTTGCGTGGTTTCGCTGGCGGCGCTGTCCGCGTGCGGCGGCGAAGCCTGCTTCGGCTTCAATGACGGGTGCTTCAACGGGAACGTCCCCACGCAGACCGTCTCGCTGTCGGGCACGGCCGCCACCGGCCCCGCGCTCGCCAGCGCGGCGGTCGCCGTCAACTGCGCGCAGGGTTCCGGGTCCACGCTGACCGACGGCGGCGGGCACTACAGCCTGACGCTCAACGCGACGCTGCCCTGCACGCTCACCGTGACGTCCGGCGGCACGACGCTGCACTCGGTCGCGTTCGCCGGCGGCACCTTCAATACGACGCCGGAAACCGAGCTGATGCTCGTCTACCTCGCCGCGCAGCTCGGCGCGAGCACGGCCAGCGTGATCGCGAACCTGCCGAACAACGCGCACTTCCAGCAGGTGCTGGAAAGCCAGTCCGACGTGCAGGCCGCGCAGGCGGCGGTGGTCGCGAACCTGCAGCAGCGCTACGCGCTCACGCTGGCGGCGCCGGCGTTCCTGACGACGCCGTTCATGGTCGGCCAGCCGGGTGTCGACAGCGACCTCGTCGCGCTCGCGGCGGCCGGGGCGATCGACGCCAACGGGATGCCCGACCCGGCCGCCGTGACGCTACTGGCGCAGGCCGGAGCCGCCCATCCTTTGTGAGCGGCGCCGCCCGGAAAGATGCGCGCTACGGCCGAGCGCAGTGCTGCATGAGGCCGCAGCCGCCTTGCGTCAAGCCTGCGTCGAGACGAGGCCGCCCGTCGCGGTGCCCGACTTGCTGCGCATCAGTTCCGCCAGCTTCGAGACCGCGACTTGCAGCGCGCCGGAAATCTGTCCGGCCTGCGCGTTCAGCGCCTGCACTTCGGCCTGGGCCGCGGGGTCCTTCTGCGCACGCTGCGACGCCTGCTGGATCTGCTTTTGCAGCTCCGCAAGCTGCCGCTGCAGCTTCTCGATCAGCTCCTTCAGCACCTTGGTCGCCGGGTCATCGCCAGACGCGTTCTGGCCGCCGACCTTTTCCCCGCTGTCGGCCTGGCCTGCCTTGTCCGTCTTGGCTGCCTTGTCCGTCTTGCCCGCATTGTCCGCCGCGGCGGCGTTCGCCGCCGTGCCGGCGGCGGCCGGCTGATTGGCCGATGCACCGGCCATCTGGTTCGCCGTGACTTGCGTCGTATTCGCGGCCAGCGAAGAATCGATCTGCATGATTTCTCCCGTAGATTTTGTGAACGAATGGTGACAGCAGAACGCTAGGTTCCCTACAGCCGGATTACGGCATTCATCACACGAAACTTGAGGCGTGCCCGGCGGATCGACGCCGGCCGGCACCGCGCGACACGATCCGCATCATCTCGTCCAGCGAGGCGCGGCTCGTCCGGAAACGGTTCACCGGATGAACTTCGCGTGCCCTGTAAGCAGCACGAATTACCGCGACGGCCGCGGCATGTTTGCGTTCGCGCAGCGCGCTTCGGCGGGCAAAGGTGAGAGGATTCGGGAGTGCGACGACGGTGCGTCGCGGTGGGGTCGACGGCCCGGTGCATTGCGCACCGGGCATGCCGCGTCAGGCGCGGCGGATCAATGCTTTTCTTCGACCTGCTTCGGCTTCGGCGGCGACGGCACTTTCGCATACTGGAACGCCGGTGTCGCCTTCAGCGCGTCCTTCGTCGCGCCCGGCAGATAGATGTTGCCGCTACGCACGTCGAGCGATGCGATCGGCACCGCGACGTCGTGCGCCGCGACGCCGAGGAAGCCGCCCGCCGACACGATCGCCGCCGACACCGAGCCGTCCGGCGCGACGATCAGGTCGCGAATCGTGCCGACCTTCTGGTTCTGGTCGTTGTACACGGGCTTGCCGAGCACGCTTTTCTTCACGCTCCAGCCTTCGAGCAGCGCCTGCGATTGTTCGACGGTGACGCTGAGCGGCTGCGCGCCCGCGATCTGCGCATGCGCGCTGATGCTCGATGCCAGGATGGCGGCTGCGACGAGGGTCTTGTGGAAAGTCATGCTGATGGACTCCGGTGCGTTTGTGTTGAGTTCCGGGAGCGAAGCGGCATGCGCTTCGTCGAGGGCAGCGGCGGCCGGCCGCGCCGCCGCTGCGTGTGCGCGACGCGAGCCCGACGGCCACGGGGTGTCGCGCGACACTGCCGCCATGTTAGCGCCGCGCGCGTGGCGCTGCATCGGACACCATGCCGCAGCAATGCCGCGCGACACACGAACCGGGCTGCGTTCAGCGTTCCTCGAGCAGCTTGCGGGATGCGAACAGCTCGGCATCGCTGCGAATGCCGAGCTTGCGAAACGCCGATTGCTTCTGCGCGCTGATCGTCTTGCGGCTGCGGGAGAATTTCAACGCGATGTCGGACACGGACATGCCCGCGAGATAGCAGCGCAGCACCTCGTGCTCGCGCGGGCTGAGCCGCAGGTCGGTGGACAAACCCGAATCGGCCGGCGCCGCGTCGTCGCCGTTCACGGGCTTCGGCTCCGCCACGCGCGGGTCGGGCGTTTCGCTCGACGTGATCCGGTCGGCCAGTTCGCTGCTGATGTACGGACGGCCCGTCGCGACGACGCGGATCGCATGCGCGAGCTCGCTCAGGTCCTCGCCCTTGCCGACGAAGCCGAGCGCGCCCGCGCGCATCGTCATGTTGACGGTCGCGGGCGTATCGCTGCTCGACATCATCAGGATCCTGCACGCCGGAAAGCGCGTGTTGACCAGCTTGACGAGATTGAGCCCGTCGATCTCGTCCGGCCCCAGCGTGTAGTCGAGCAGCACGACGTCCGCGCGATTCGCTTCGAGCCAGCGGATCAGGTCGCGCGACTTCGCGAAGCTCGCCGCCACCGCGATGCCGGGCGTCTCGTTCAGATAACTGGTGATCCCGAGCTGGACGACGGCATGGTCGTCCAGGATCACGACGCGGATCGGCTGGTGCTCTGGCCTCATTGCTAACCCTTTGTTTATTGTGGTGCGGCCGTGGAGGGTCGATTCCCGTACTTGTCGCCGCACGCTATCAACGCTATTGATTATCGGGATCAGCTTACCGGCTTTCTGGCTAATTTTTAACCCCGCCGGCTAAACAGGCCGAACGGCCTCGTTCGTCGCCGCCGCCGATCCGCGTTGCATTGCGTTGCGTCACGTGGCATCGTGCCGCGCTTACGCACCGTGCGACCTACGATGACGGCCCGTTTTCCGGCGATTGACGGAACGGGGGCATCGGATCACGCTGGCGCAACCGCCCGGGCAAGGCGACCGAATCCGTTGCAGCGCGACCGATAACACGGTGGAAGGACGTGAGCATGATGAGTTTGAAGCGTTGTGCCGTCCTGATCGGCATGATCGTCGGGTTGATGCCGGCGATTGACTGGGCAGCCGGCGCGCCCGAATTTACGCCGGAGGAAAAGGCGTGGATCGCCAGGCATCCCGTGGTGCGGACGCGCGCCGAGCCGAACTGGCGGCCGTTCGAATTTCGCGAACATGGCAAGGCCGTCGGCGTCGTGCCGTCGTTTCTCGACGCGATCTCGCAGATCAGCGGGCTGCGCTTCGACTATGTCGACGACATATCCTGGCGCAACTCGGCCGACGCATTGCAGTCCGGCAGGATCGACATCGTCCCCGACGTGATGTGGCGCAGCAGACTCGACACACCGTGGGTCCGTCACCTCGACATCGCCTCGGATGCGGCGAAGCACGACGATTGGGCCTGGTCCCGTCAAGACATCATCGTCAGCCGGCCCTACTTCGTCGGCACGGTTTTCGTCGTTGCGCCCGAGCACCCGAACCTGTTCATCGATTCCCAGAATCTCGCCGGCCGGCGCATCGCCATCAAGGGCGGCGGCGCGCTGGAGGCCGCGATCCGCCACGGCGACATACCCGTGACCCTGCAGACTTACGACGACGAGAGCACAGCGCTCGCGGCCGTCGCGAACGGAGAGGCCGATGCGGCCGTGGGCGCCGACATGTCGATCCTGCCGCTGATGCGCAGGCAATTCCACGACAAGCTGTTCGTGGCGGGCGGTTTGCCGGACGGCCAGTATGCGCTGGCGATGGCGACGCGCCGCGACATGCCGGTGCTTGCGTCGATTCTCGAGAAGTCGCTTGCGGCCATCCCGGCGCGCGAGGTCGACGAAATCACGCGCCAATGGATCGAGACGGCCGACTATGGCAAGCCGTCGCTGCACTCGATCCTTTACTACCGGCGCTGGCAAGTCGCGGCGGCCGGGGCGGGCCTGCTCGCGCTGGCGGCAATCGCGTTCGTGTCGTGGCGCTCGCGCGTCGCGGCGGTGCGCAGCGAGCGCGACAAGGCGATGTTCGTCGCGTTCATCAGCCACGAGATCCGCACGCCGATGCACACGATCCTGTCGTCGGTGGAGCTGCTGCAGCGCTCGAACCTGGCGCCCATGCAGGCGAGCCGCGCCGACGCGGCGATGGCCGCGTCGGAATCGCTGCTGACGCTGCTCGACGACGTTCTCGAATACTCGCGCCTCGAATCGCACAACGTGACGCTCGCCCCCGAGCCGACGCACGTCCAGCCCTGGGCGCAGCGCAGCGCCGACATGGTGCGCTGGCGGGTCGACGAGAAGAAGCTGCGCTTCGCGCTCGAACTCGCGTGCCCGCCCGGCCTGTGCGTGCTGATCGACCCGGTGCGCACGCGGCAGATCGTGCTGAACCTGCTCGTCAACGCGATCAAGTTCACGTCGGCCGGCGCGATTGTGCTGCGCGTCGATTATCTCGACGGCAAACCGGGCCGCGCCGGCTCGCTCGTGATCGAAGTCCGCGATACCGGGATCGGCATTCCGCCCGAACGCCAGCGCCACATCTTCGAACCGTACCAGCGCGTCGAGCAGTCGCAAAACCGTCGCGTGGGCGGAAGCGGATTGGGGCTGTCGATCTGCCGCGAACTGGTCGAGCTGATGAAGGGCGTGGTGACCGTCAGCAGCAGCCCCGACAAGGGCACGATCTTCACGGTGCTCCTGCCGGTGCAACGCGTCGCGCAAGCGCCGGCGCCCGAACCGTCGCCGCCCGCGCATGCGCAGGAACCGGTCGAAGCCGACACATCGCGGCCCACCGTGAGCGGCCCGACGATCCTGGTCGTCGACGATCACGAAGCGGTTCAACATGCGATCCAGCATCAACTCGACGCGCTCGCGTGCAACTCGGCCATTGCCGACACCGGCGAACACGCGCTCGCGCTGTTCGAGCGCACGGCGTTCGACATGGTGCTGCTCGACTGCGATCTGCCGGACATCGACGGCTACACGGTCGCGCGGCGCATGCGCGATGGCGAGCGGCTACGGACGGGCACACGTACGCCCATCATCGCGATCTCGGCGTCGACCGGCGACGTGCATCGCGAACGCTGTTTCGACAGCGGGATGGACGGCGTGCTCGGCAAGCCGCTGCGGCTCGACGCGCTGCGCCAGATGATCGACCTGTGGTGTCCGGCCGGCGCCAACGACGACACGGCGCCGCCGATGCCGGATGCGCGACCGGCGCAATCCGACTTCCGCGCGATCTACCGGCAAAGCGTCGACGCCGATCTGGCGGCGCTCGGCGATGCGTTGTCGAACGGCGACGTCGATCGTGCGCGTCATGCGGCGCACCGGATCAAAGGCGCCGCGGCGGTGGCCGGCCATACGACGACGAGTGAACTCGCGGCCGAGCTCGAGCGCCGGCTGCAGTTCGCATCCGGCGGGATAGCCCCCGGCATCGGCATGCTCGGCGACGAACTGCTGCGCCTGCATCGCACCGACACGTCGCGATCCTAACGATCCGTCGACGTCTCCGCTGAGCCTTCCGCCGTATACGTCGGGCACCATCGCACGACCGTCCGCCGGAGGTCTTCGAACCTCAGCGGCTTGCCGAGCACGCCGTCCATCCCGCTTTCCAGGCAATGCAACCGGTGCGCATCGCCGGACACCGCCGAGATCGAGATGATCGGAACACGTCCCGCCTTCCGCGTGGCTTCTTCCTGACGGATCATCCGCGCGAGTGCGTAACCGTCGATATCGGGCAGATTGCGATCGAGCAGCACCATGTCGACCCGCTCGTGCGCGAGTTGCCGCAACGCCTCCTCGCCCGTGCCGGCAACGATGCCGGCGCAGCCGAGTTCGTCGCATTGGTCCAGCAATGCGGCCTGCACGGCCTCGTGATCGTCGACGATCAGGACGCGCGGCGCGTCGCGACTCGCCTGAGAAGCGGCCTTGCCAGCCGAGACGGGCGCCGTGGCGGCACGCCGGACCGTCGGCGCGACCTCCGCCGCTGTGACCGGCAGCTGCACCGTGAACACCGTTTCGACATGCGGCGTGCTGTCCACCATGATCGTGCCGCGCATCAACTCGACGAGTTCGCGGCAGATTGCCAGCCCGAGCCCGCTGCCGCCCACACCCTGTCGCGAACAACGTTCTCCCTGCCAGTACGCGTCGAACAGATGCCTGAAGCGCTCAGGCGCGATGCCGACGCCGGTGTCGCGCACCTCGATGAGCAGCGTGCCGTTTCGTCCCTGGCGGGCGGCGAGAAAACGGACACGCAGCGTGACGGCCCCGGCCGCCGTGAAATTGATCGCGTTGACGAGCAGGTTCAGCACGATCTGGCGCACGCGCACGGGATCGATCACGACATGCGATGCCGATGGGCCCACGACGTCGAGCGTCAACGCGAACCCCTTTCGTTCGGCCCGCCAGCGCACCATGTCGACCGTTTGCCGGGCCCATGACTCGAGCTCGACCACGTGCGGCGACAGCGTGACCTTGCGCGACTCGAGGCGCGAATGTTCGAGGATATCGTCGAGCAGCGTCAGCAGCGCTTCGGACGCGAAAGCGGCCGCGTCCACACGGCCGGCCTGCTGCCCGGAAAGCCGCGAACGCTGCAGGAATTCGAGCGACGACAGGATCGTCTGCATCGGCGTGCGGATCTCGTGGCTGACGAACGCGAGGAACATCGCCTTGTCGCGCTTGCTGCGAATCGCGGCCGCGCGGGACTTCCACGACAGGTACGTGAGCATCGCGAACGTGAGCAGCGTCACGACAATCGCGAGCACCACCGGCGCACGATAATGCAGGATCGAGCGGATCGTCGGCTTGCCGTAGTCGCCCAATTCCACCCAGTCCCGCGTAATCGCGGCCGTCTCCTTCACGGGGATCGCCGCCAGCGACTTGTCGATGATCGACGCGAGAATCGGCAGGTCGGTGCGCGTGAGCATCGCCAGCGATACCGGGCGGTCCGCCAGCATGCCCGACATGTAGAGCTGGCCGAAAAACTGCCGACGGACGATCGGCAGGATCGTGACGTCCACGCCAAGCGCGGCGTCGGCTTCACCGTTGGCGACCGCGGCGAGCGCAAGCGCCTCGGTGTCGAACGTCAGCACGTCGAGCGGCACGCCGCTGTGCCGCGTGAAGTATTCGACCGCGCCGCGCCCCTTGATCGCGACGCGTCGGCCCTTGAGCCGCTGCAGACTGAAAATCATCGCCGAATTGTCGCGCGTCACGGCGGTCAACCGCCCGACCAGGTACGGCGAACTGATCAGCGCACCGGCGCCGATGCGGTCCGGGGCCAGTTCGCGCCATACGCCCGGCAGCAGGTCGACCTTGCCGCTGGCGAGCGCCGCGTACGCATGCCCCCACTCCGTGCCCGGCACGGTCTGGAACGTGAGTCCGGTCATCTTCGAGATCGCGTTCAGATAGCCCGCGACGAGCCCGCCGTGCTGGCGGTTGCGCAAGTACTCGATCGGATACCAGTTCGCCTCGACCGCGATGTGCACGACCGGGTGCGCATGCATCCACCGCAGTTCCTCGTCGGTGAAGATCGGCTTCCAGCAGGCGGTCGCGGCGCTCGCGCTCAGCGATGCGCTGAGCAGCACGGCAACCAGTGCCCGACAAAGCCTGCCCCAGATCGAGCCACGCGCGGAGAACCTTGCTTCCATGATCGATTTCACAGGCTTTCGCGCACGCTAGAGACTCGCCGACGACGGCGTAAACGTGATCGTCAGCTTGTTGCTGTACTTGCCCGGACGCTTGAAGGCCGACTGGACTTCCGGCGTGGCCAGCGTCAACGGCGTCGGCGTGCAGACGACAGGCACCGAAATGCCCGGCAGCGATACCGACCGGCCCGCGCTGTTGTTCACGCCCTGAAGCCGCACGGTCTCGTTGTTCGGCAACGCGATCTTCTGGCCCGCATACGTCAGGCTCGCGTTGTAATCGATGCGCGATGCGTAGTCGCCGCTCTTGTCCTTGTCTAGCAGCACGGAATAGCTCCCCTTGTCGCGCCGGTCGATCGTCAGGCCGTCGCTCGCCGACACGTCGAACCACGTGCTCTGCGCGTTGTAGCCGTCGTACAGGCACATGTCGACGTTCGACGTCCCCGAGATCCGGCTGCCGTTCGGCAGCGTCCGCAGCTTGAGGTCGACGACGGGCGTCGCGCTCGTGAATTCCGGCAGGTAGATCTGGATGTTGTTCTTGTCGGTGACATTCAGCTTGATCGCCGCCTTGAAGACGGCGATCGTCGGGGGCGAAGTCGCCGTGCTCCACAGTTTCAGGTTCAACTGAAGGTTCGCCTTCCAGGTTCCGCCCGACGGGAGATTCTTCAGCTCCGCGGCAGGAATCTTGACGAAGAGTTTGCGCCCGTCCCAGCCGGTGTTAGGGCAGCTACTCACAAACGAGGACTGCGCCATCTCGATTGGTGTTCGAGCAATCGACATGACTTCCGGTGCGGCGTTGCCGCTGCAATCCAGGTGACGACTGTATACACTCTTTCCGTGAAGATTCAGCACGGTCGTGGCGCCGGTCTTTTCCTCCTTGAACGCAAGCCGGATCGTGGTCGAGTCGCCCGCCACAATCCATGACGGTTCGGTCGCGCACGCACCCGTCGTCGTGGCAGTGGCCGACTTGCACGTCCACGAATTTCGCCCCCATCTTTTGTAATCCGCCGTGTCGTAGCCGCCCGACGCGCTGTTGAATATCATGACGTCCCCCTGCGGCGCGCCACGATCCAGCGTGGCTTCCACCGTATCGTTGCGGTCGGCGGGCTGCTGGGCGGCCGCCGATGCGTCGAGCGCGATCGCACTCAACGCGGCCGCCAGGACGATTGCCCGACGGCGAATTCGACCGATCTGAATCATGTGAATCGCTTTCCCTTGTGTACTCGAAATCGCACGTGGCACCACGCGGCGCCCGTGCGTACGCGTCATTGCGCCGCTTTGGTCACGTCCACTGGCTGCGGCCGCATCGACATCACGTACCGCCGCTGCAGCAGTTTCTGCACGCGGGCGTGCTTGCGCAGCGCTTCCGGCAGCGCGTCCGGCCCGGCCACTTCGCAACGCACCTTGCCGACCACCATGAGCACGTCCTGCTGGCGCTTGACGTGCAGCGGGCAGCGCATCAGCGTCGGGCCATCCACCACGAACAATTCGTTTTCCTTATTGTCAAGCTCGGCAATGAAACCGCCTTCGGCGTCGAGCGACGGCATCGCGCCGTTGAGGATCACGCTGTCCGACAGCGGCATGCCGCGCGCCGAGAATGCCTGGCCGACGTAGGTGTACGTCACCTTCGCATCGACGTCGCGTAGCGCGAGCTGCCCCGGCACCATGAACAGCGTGTGCTTGCCGAGCCCCTCGGTCACGCTCGTCGCGCCCGCGGCCGCGCGCGCGCCGGCGTCGCTCACTTCGGTCGTCACCGGCGTGAAGGCGGTGACCGGCAGCAGCGCGCGCTGTCCGAAACCGACCTTGATCCTCGCGCTCGATGCGCTGCTGACCTCGGCCGCCATGCCGCTCGCACCGTCGCGCTTGCCGACCCGCACCGCGAAACCCGCAAGCGGATCCGACTGCGACGCGGATGCACCGAGGAACACGCCCTGCCGGGCCACGGCGAACGACGACGAATAGCTTGCCGTCACCGACGGATTGTTGCCGCCGCTGTCGCGGCTGTAGCTGTTCGCCACCGACGTGGTGACGTCGCCGTAGCGCCCCTGCCAGCGGCCCTGCGCGGTGCCCGTCAGGCTGTCCGTGCCATAGCCCGACAACCCGAGCGCGACTTCCCGGTAGGTGTCGCCCTGCCAGTTCCAGTTGCGGTCGAGCGTGTAGTTCGTTGTCGTGCCGTTGCGATCCGAGCGGACGTCGACGCCCGCCGACGTGTAGGCGGATGCCCGCTTCGCCTGCGTGGCGGCTTCGGCCATCGACAACGTCACGCCGACGTAGCCGCCATACTCGCTTTGAGCGCCGGTGTTGCGGTTCATGTACGCGCCGATCCGCAGGTTCGCGCTGACTTTGCGCCAAGTGACGGATCGCGACAGCGACGCCTGCAGCGCGCGCGACACCTGGTCGCCCTGACGGACGACGGGTGTCGCCCATGGGCGGTCCGACGTGTCGGGCAGCCAGTTGCGCGAGCGCCCGACGCTCTTGTTGTACGTGTAGCCGAGCATTGCCGACCAGTTGCCGATCGGAACCGACACGGTCGCGTTCAACATGTCGTAGCAGCCGATGTCGCGATACGACACCGCCGGGCCGCTGCATGCCGCGCCGCGCATCTGGTAGCGATACACGCTCCACGACACGCCGTCGACGAACGAAATCTGCTGCGTGTTGCCGCGCGAACCGTCGTTGCCGACGAGAAACGAACCGCCGGCGGAAAGCACGCCCAGCGCAAATCCATGGCGCCATTCGAGCGCCGTTTCGTTGTAGACGTGCCGGCCGACGCTCGCGATGCCGCTCGTCAGCGCCATCTCGCGCAACAGCGGAATACGCACGCCGGCCGCCGCGGCCACCCCGTCCGGCGCACCCTGGTCGACCGCACGGCCGGCCTGCGCGAACCATTGGCGCGTGCGCGAATTGAGGCCGCCCCCCGTCTTCGTGAACGGCGTCGTCTGCGTACGCACCTGCACGCCGTTCTCGAAAATGCGCAGCAACAGCGGATACGTGCCTTCGGGAAAGCGCGACGTATCGAGCGCATTGACGCCGGCCTTCATGTAGAACGTGCCCAGCAGTTCGCTGCCGCGGTACGCGTCGATACGCGAATCGCGCGGCAACAGCAGCGTGACCGGCGTGCCTTGCGCCGCGACGTCGGGATTCACGTAGGCCAGCGTCGTGCCGACGCGCACACCGTCGAGCGTGCCGACCGGCAGCATCGTGAACCCGAAGTTGCCGCCGAGCGCGCTCGCGAGGTTGCGGTTGTCCATCCGGCCGGCCTGCGCGTAATGCGCCGGGCCGATGTCGTGGCGGAAGTAGAGGTCCTGTAGCTGGACGCGGCTGCCCGATCCCCCCGAATAACGCGTATGGGTGAAGTTCCAGTTCCCGCCGATGAAACTCTTCGGCGTGATGCCGAGCGCGCCCGTGCCCGACACGGACAGGCTCCTGTAGCCTCGCCCGCCCGACAGGTTGACCGTCTGCTGATGGATCAGCGCGTTTTCCGTCATCGACGACGGCTCGCGAAATCGCTGGTCGCGCTCCTCGGTGCTCAGCCAGTCGCGCGACAGGAACAGCTCGATGCTGCCTTCGCTTTCGTCGTAGACCACGGCCGCGCTGTCGGTCTCGACATACCCGCAGCCGTTCAGGCCTGCCTGTCCGGCGCAGGCGAGGTTGCCGTTACGCGCCATCGGCTTCGACAGCGCGTCGCCGATCGTCGACACGTCCGCCGCCGGATCGACATGCGAGCCGAGCGCCCGCAGCAGGCGCGCGGGATCCTCGAAGCGCACGGCCTCCGGTGTCACGAAGACGCGAAACAAGCCGAGCGGCTGGCCGAGAAACTTGACGTCGATACGCTCGTCGTGCCCCGCCACGATGTCCTCGAATCCCGGCGGCACAGCCGAAGCGGCGTGTGCGAGGGACGCGAGATCCATCACACACACAGCGCTCAGGCACGCGACGACGGTCTTCTTGAGATCGAATGGAATCATGCGGTAACAGGAGGAGTGGCGGGAGGCAGTCGGGCGCGCCCTTCAGGCGCGCCCGTCGATGCAGCGGTGGGAGTTAGTTGCCCGATGCTGCCGCGCTCTGCGTGACGATCACGCTGACGAGGCCCTGGTAGCTGCCGGCGGCCGTGATGGCGCCGGCCGTCTTCTGCGCGATCGACAACGGCAGCACGTTCGAGCCCTGCGCCAGTTCGCCGGTGAAGATCTCCGACGCCTTCAGCGTCGTCGCCGTGGTGCTCAGCGCGGTCGTGCCCAGCTTGACCGCCAGCGGGATCTCCGTCGCGCCCGGGCTCGTCTGGTTCTTCAGCGCCGGTTCCGCCGCGAGGCGAATCTGCAGATCCTTCGCCTTGTCGTTCGTGAAGATCTTCGTGTTCACTTCAGCTGCCTGCAGGCCCGAGCCCGGCAGATACTGCATCTGCATGGTCGTCGGCAGTGCCGAGCCGTCCGCCGACAGCATCTCGAGCGTCGTGTCGACGTTGGCGGTGACGGTGATGTCCTTCTGAACGGCGTGCGCCGACATCGACAACAGGGCGGCGGCAGCGATCGGAATGTATTTCAGCATGGGTTAGTCCTTCTGGTTGGTTGAAACAATGGTGTGACCCGCCTGGGTCTCGTTGTTCGCGCTCGGCGCGTTCATCGCGTCGGTGGAATGCGCGGGCATGACTTTCTGCTGCACATCCGCCATTCCCTCCACGCGATATCGAATCCGCACGTAAGGTGCGGGATGCAGGCCCTTCAGCCGGAATGTCTGGTCCGGGTAGACACTGCGTTCGAATTTCGTCCACTGGCATGACGCCTCGTCCCGCTCGGACTGGCATGCACCGGCTTCGAGCAAGCCGATCCGGACATTGCCGGTGTTGGTCAGCGTGCCGTTCGACACGTCGAGATCGGCCATGGCGGCTTTCGGCAGCACACGGACGAGCGGCGCCCACACGAGGCTGAAGTTGACCTGGCCGGCTACGCCGTCCTTCGTTCCCGGTTCGTCGTCGGACGGCGGCGCCGCCGGCTGCAAATAGACGCGATAGAGCGTTTCCTTCCGCGGCGCGCTCAGCGGAATCACGCGCACGAGCCGCGTTCCGCCCGCCGGCAACGCGAACTTGGCCGGGGAGATCACGATCGCGTCGTCGCCGGAACTCATGCCGCTCTCCTCGCGCTCGCGATCCGTCGCCGGATCGATCACGCGCTTCACGATCGCCCGCACGTATTGCGTCGCATCGGATTTCGAGTAGACGCGCAACTGCGCTGCCGATTCGCCGCCCGCTCCGATCGAGACGGCCATCGGATAGACGATCATGTTCGCGTGGGCGATCGACGAGACGAGCGACATCGCGATCGCGGCAAGCAGCGCCATCCCTGGATGACGGGTTTTCCTCAAAACGATTCGCATAACTTATTAATCAGACATCCATTTCACGATTCAACAGGCAGCCGGGCCTCGTTCGGGCCGTGTTCCGACAGCCTTCCGAATAACCTGCGGCACGCCCGAAAAGGCCCGGCCGGTTATACCGGCAGCACGGCTGGATACAGCGTCAGGGGAGCGCTTTCCCATGCGGCCGCCCATTCATGCAGGCGGCGGCAGGAAAATGCGGCAGTGGTTGCGTATCGGGTGCCGCGTCAGGCACACCGAAAATTGCGACGCAACACGGAAATAGGATTCTGTCCTATTGAGGGGCGGGGAAATATAAGACTTGGCCTAAAAATGACGACTTCTGCGTCGATCTGTCACGCTAATGTCGGTAAAGGCCAGAACGTCCGCGCAGTCGATCTGCGCCGACGCATCAAACGTTGTGACGGCGGGCTCGGGGGCCCGCCGCCATCGCATCACGCGTTGCGCGAATACACCCGTCGATGCCGCACCGCTTCCGCCAGCACGTCGAGCACCGGCTCCGTCTGCGTCCAGCTCAGGCACGCATCGGTGATCGACACGCCGTACTTCAGCGGCACGCCCGGCTTCAGGTCCTGACGCCCCGCCTCGAGATGGCTCTCGACCATCACGCCGACGATCCGGTGCTCGCCCTGCGACAGCTGGCGTGCGAGATCCTGCGCGACGTCGATCTGCCGTTCGTGCGACTTGTTCGAGTTCGCGTGCGAGCAATCGACCATCACCTGCTCGCGCAGGCCCGCCGCGCGCAGCACCGCGCAGCTCGCCTCGACGTGCGCGGCGTCGTAGTTCGGGCCGCTCTTGCCGCCGCGCAGGATCACGTGCGCGTCGTCGTTGCCGCGCGTCTCGAAGATCGCGGCCATGCCCATCTTCGTCATCCCCATGAACGCGTGGCTCGCGCGCGCGGCGACGATCGCGTCGGAGGCAACCTGCACGCCGCCGTCGGTGCCGTTCTTGAAGCCGATCGGGCAGCTCAGGCCCGACGCGAGCTGCCGGTGGCTCTGGCTCTCGGTCGTGCGCGCGCCGATCGCGCCCCACGCGATCAGGTCGGCGATGTACTGCGGGCTCAGCAGGTCGAGGAATTCGGTCGCGGCGGGCAAGCCGAGCGCGTTGACGTCGAGCAGCAATTGCCGCGCGGCACGCAGCCCTTCGTTGATGCGGAAGCTGCCGTCGAGCCGCGGATCGTTGATGTAGCCCTTCCAGCCGACCGTCGTGCGCGGCTTCTCGAAATAGACGCGCATCGCGATCAGCAGGTCGTCCTTCAGCGCGTCGGCGGCGGCCTTCAGGCGGTGCGCGTACTCGATCGCCTGGCCGTGGTCATGGATCGAGCACGGGCCGACGACGATCAGCAGCCGGTCGTCGCGGCCGTGCAGGATGTCGCCGATCGCCTTGCGGGTGTCCTCGACGAGCGTCTGCGTGGCGAGCGGCACCGGCAGCTCGTCCTGCAGCAGCGCCGGGGAAATCAGCGGGCGCACGGCGCCGATGCGGACGTCGTCGATGTGCGTGGTGTCCTGCGTCGCGTCGGCGACGCCTACCTCGCGATCGTGTGAGGGATTGTCGAGGTTCTGCATGGAAATTCTCCGGGGACGTCTTATGGAATGGTCAGCAGCCTCGATTATGGCACTCGGGCGTGACGGCAGCGATCGCGGAGGGGGGGTGGCGGAGAGACACGGGCGGCGGCGCGCGGTGTGCGGGGCGCGGGACGAAATGGCGATCCGCGGAGGATCGCCTGTCCCGATCGAATACGAAACAGCGCGCGATGCATCATGCGTTGGCGGCCATTCGCCGCATCGCGCGTCGCGTCTAGTGCAGCGTCTCCGGCGCCAGCGAATTGCTCGGCAGGAGTGCGGTCAGCGCGCAATTGCTCGGCGCGGTTTTCCCGCCGAAGCGGTCGTAGAGCCACGGCAGCATCCCGGCCACCCACGGCACGATGGCCCCCGCGTGTTCAAGCGGATACTCGGTGTACACGACCGGCACGCCGCTCGCGCAGAACTTCTGTGCCAGCGCGCGCACATCGTAGGCCAGCATCACGCCGTCGCCCACCTGGCTGCTGAACGTGCCGTCCAGCACGCCTGCCGTTCCCTGGCCGATATACATCGGGATCGTCGGCGACGCGGCCAGCCCCGCATTCACCTTGTTCGCATACGTCACATACGCCGGGATGCTGTTGATGTCGTTCGCGTATTGCGGCTTGAACAGCGTTCCCCAATGCAATCCCGAGTACCTCGGCAGGATGTAGGCAAGCGACTGGTTCTGAATGTCCTTGAAGACGGCGACGCCGGTGTCGCTGAGATAGGGCGTCAGGTCGAAGTCGTAGCCTCGCGACAGCCCGGCCAGCGCAGCCGCCGCGACGCCACCCCAGACGATGCTGCCGTCGACGTAACGCAGGTTGTGGGCGGGGTCGACCAGCACGCCCCCTTGCGCCGCGCCGACGAGCTGCCGGTTGATGTCCGGCGCATAGCTCGGCGCCAGTTGCGCCGCCCAGTTCGTCGCGATCGCGCCGCCGGAATAGCCGATCATCGCGACCTTGCTGGACGGGATCAGCCCGGTCGACGGCGTATTGAGCGCCGCGCGGATCGAATCGAGGGTCGTCATGCCGTATTCGGGGCCGGCCGCGAAGTCCGCCGTCTGGCCTTCCGTGTCGGGCACGATGATGTTGTATCCGAGCAGCAGCAGCGTCGACAGCGGAATGGATTCCGCGCTGTAGAGCAGGGTCCCCAAATTGATGACCTTCGTGATGTCGCGATCCCCGGCGATCACCCGCGACGGCTCGTCGTAAGGGTTCAACGAATCGTAGGCCGACTGGTACGAGATGGCCCGGCCGTTGCTGGCCGGGCTGCGGATGATCGACGTCACGTTGACGACCGGCTGGTTGCGCGCGTTATTGGTGCGATACAGCAATTGCTGCGCGGTCAGCGCGGTCGGGATACCGGCCACGTGATAGGTGACGTTGCGCGTCTTGAGCACCGTGCCCGGTGGAATCGATGCCAATGGCGTGGTGCTGGTATAGGTGTAGAACGAATCCGGCTCGGTCGGCGCGCCGGCGCTGGCCGGCGGCGCGGCGATGGTCAGCAGGGTGGATACGGCGGCGGCAACGGTCATCAAACATTTGGAGGACATCGGGGGTAGTCCTTGAGTGAGTTCGTTCGGGATGCGTCGTTTTAGTAGGAGTACAAACCGGATTCATTGAAGCACACCAGGCGCGCGGCCGAAGGCATTTTCGATTGTTTGAAGGGAAACATCTAAATGGCGCGAGGATTCGGGCCGACAGGTCGGCGAAATGCCGGCCGATATCAAACGCGTTTTTGAAACGGTTCCGGGTGTCTCGGGCCGCGCTTATTGTGGCGGTCGCGTATCGCAACTGGCCGTTCGACCGACTGCCCACACGCGGCCGAAGTACCGTACGATCACGGCTGTCCGGTACCGGGGCGCGCCGTCGTTCGACGCGGGTCGCACGGGTGCCGGCCTGCCGACCCATCCGACTCACCACGATGACCGTATCCGAACTGCTCCGCGCCATCCGCCAGCCCTACGCCGACCTGCTCGCGAAAGCGGCCGCGCAATCGGCGGCTCACGTCGAACCGGCCTACCGGCAGGCCGATGGCACGCTCGCCACCGAAGGGCCGCTGGCGCTGCCGTGCCGCGCCGACACCATGCCGACCGAAGGCGAATCGGCCGGCCGGCCCGTGATGGTCGACTCGATCACGCAACTGGATTTCGAGCCGTTCACGTTCGATCTCGATACGGCTGCCGTGTCGATCCGCCCGTTCGTGTGGGACTGGGCCGCGATCGAAGCCGACGGCCTCGACGAACGCGCGGCGATCGACGCCTTCAAGTCGTGGCTTTTCGCGTGGTTCGACGCCGACGACGAGAACGCGCCGGGCGAAGACGGCCTGCACGGCATCGTCCACTACCTGTCCGAACCGGCACGCACCGAACAGGGGTGGCGCGTCAATGCTGATCTCGGTTCGGCGCCCGAGACGGCCGTCGAAGATCTGCTGTTTCGGCTCGTCGATGCGGGCGCGACGCGGATCGTTGTCGGTTGAATCGTTTTTTGCCCCTCACCATGAAACGACCGATTCCGATTGCACTGCTGTTGCTCGCGCTGCACACCGGCTTCGCGGATGGCGCGCCGCGCATCGTCTACCAGGGCACGCTGCAAGGCGCCGGCGAAGTCGTGATGGAGCTCGACAGCCGGCCGGCGGCGGACGGCACGATCTCGGGCCGCTATTTCTACGCGCGGAACGGCATCGACATTCCGCTGCACGGCACGCCCGCCCAGCTCGTCGAACCGCTCGCACGAACGGATTTGCCGGACGACGCGCGCGCCGCGTCGAGATACGACGATCACGCCGACTTCGACCATGCCGCGGCAACCTGGCGCGGCACGCAGGACAACGGCGGTTATCGCGGCCGCTGGGCCGACGCGCGCTCGGGCAAGACGCGCGCCTTCGCATTGCACCGTGTCGCCGAATACGATCCCGACGCGGTTGCGCCCGGCTCCGTCGAAGCCGTCACCGATCTCATCGCCGGTGGCGTCGGCAGCGGCATCGCGCGCGGCGCGGAAATCGACATGAAGCACGCGCCTTACGCGGCGCTGAAGCTCGCCGGCCACGCGCAACCCGCCGGCCCCGAGATCGGCGACGGTGCGGTCGGCTACCGGATGTGGCGCGACCCGCGCACGCAGTTCATGTATCCGCGGCTCAGCCGCCATCCCGATCCGGCCGTGATGACGCGGGTCAACCGCCTGCTGGAGCAGCGGCACTGGCAGATGAACTTAGCCGCACTCGAATGCGCATCGACGCGCTACACCGACGACGGGCCGGCAGCCGGCACGCTCGGCGGATATGACGACGAGCACATGACGGTCACGTGGCTGTCATCCGCGGTACTCGGCATCGTGGAATCGGGCAGTACCTTCTGCGGCGGCGCGCACCCGGACAATCACTACGCCCCCGTGACGTTCGACCTGCTGCGCGGCACGTATCTCGACTGGAATCGCGTCATCGACGCTTCCTCGCCGGGCAAGGACGGCGTGCCGGAAACGAGCCCCGCGCTGGTGCGATTCATCACGCGGCTGCGCGACGAAGCCAGGCCCGGCATGCGGTCGACGGACGGCGAAGGCGATTCGATCTCGTGCGCCGACGTGTTCCCCGACTATCTGGCGTTCGAGTTCGATGCGCCCGGCAAGCTGTCGTTCAGCGTGTCCGGCATCGGGCACGCGATGGGCGCCTGCCTCGGGCCGCAGCTCGATGCGCCGTTCGCGGCGCTGACGCCGATCCTGAGACCGGGCGGGGCGCGCTATCTCGTGCCGGGCGTCAAGCTGCCGTAGAGCGTTACCGGCACTTTCCCCGGCACGATGTCAGGCAGCGTCGCCCGGCGGATCGACTTCGATCCCCAGTTCCGCCGCCATCCGCTCGACGAGCGCCTGCAACCGCGCGACTTCGTCCGCGAGGCGCTTCTGCTCGGCCTTCAGCGCCTCGAACTCGGACGGCGGCACCGAATCGGCCCCGCCCGCTTCCTGCCCCGCGAAGTCGCTCAGGTTCACCTCGCCGCACATCAGGTGCGTCCAGCGGTTCTCCCGCGCGCCGGCCGCGCGCGGCAGCTTCACGACGAGCGACGGCTCGCGCGTCGCCAGTTCCTCCAGGAACGCCTCGACCGACGAGATATCCGCGAAGCCATGCAGGCGCGCGGTGTTCAGGCGCAATTCGGCAGCCGTCTGCGGGCCGCGCAGCAGCAGGATCGTCAGCAGCGCGACGGCCTGGCTCGGGATGCCGAGCACGCGGTTCACGTTGTGCTCGAAGCGCGGCACGCGGCTGCTGCTGCCTTCCATCACGAGGCTCAGGTACTTCAGCCCGTCGATCGCGGTCGTCACCTCGGCTTCGGTCACGTTCATCACCGGCGCGCGCGCGGTCTTCTGGTTGCAGCCGGCGGTCAGCGCGTTCAGCGACAGCGGGTACGTGTCCGGCACCGTGTGCTGTTTCTCGACCAGCACGCCGAGAATGCGCGCTTCGAGCTGCGTCAGCTCGCGCAAGTGGCGGGGTGTAGGGGTATCCGGAGTGGTGTTCATGGTGGCGTCGCGGCGTGCTGCGGGTGAAAGGGAAGCGGATCGCGGCCCGGCAGCGCGCCGGGCGGGCGAGCCATATGATAGCCGGTGCCGCGCCGCCGGGGCGTGCGGTCGCATGTCGCGCCGTGCCGGCGCGGCGGCCGGCGGGCCGGTGTCGGGCACGTAGAGGCCGCGCGAAGCCGCGTGACGGCGGCGATGCATCGCATGCGCCGCAATCGCCGCAGTCGCGGCGATTGTTGCGCGTGTCGCATCTTTCGCGATCGTGGCATGCACAGGATTCGCCGCATTCGCCGCGTTTGTTTCACCGGTCGAATTTGCCGCGCCTGTCGAGCGCACAGATCTGCCAGCTTGGAAGCGCCACGCACCGTGACTACACTCTGTGCGCAGCTTGATCATTCGCCACCTGACAGGAGAACGTTATGCCAGACAAGCAGTCCGTCGCACCGGAAAGCACCGCATTGCGCGTCGCACTGTGGCGGGCCATGCACACGGAGGTCGATGCGCCGCCGTACGTGCTCGAGGACGACATCGGCCTGCAACTGATCGCGCCGGATGACGACTGGCGCGATCGCCCCGACATGCACCCGCAGGGCACGCGCGGGTTTCGCGCATCGGTGATCGGCCGCGCGCGCTTCATCGAGGATCTGGTCGCCGAGCGCGCCGAGCACGGCGTCGCGCAGTACGTGCTGCTCGGCGCGGGGCTCGACACCTTCGCGCAGCGCCGGCCGGGCCTCGCGTCGAGCCTGCAGGTGTTCGAGGTGGACCAGCCGGGCCCGCAGGCGTGGAAGCGGCAGCGCCTGATCTCGCTCGGCTTCGGCGTGCCGGACTGGCTGCATCTCGTGCCGGTCGATTTCGAGGCCAGCGATTCGTGGTTCGACAAGCTGGTGGCGGCGGGTTTCGACACCGACCGGCCGGCGGTCGTCGCGTCCACCGGCGTGACGATGTACCTGAGCCTCGACGCGATCAAGGCGACGCTGCGGCAGATCGCGTCGCTCGCGCGCGGCACGACGCTCGCGATGACGTTCCTGCTGCCCGTCGAACTCGTCGAGCCGGAGGATCGTCCGGTGTATCAGGCCGTGGTGGATCGCGCGCGCGAAGCCGGTACGCCGTTCGTGAGCCTCTTCAGCCCGGACGAATTCGTCGCGCTCGCGCACGAAGCGGGTTTCCGCGACGCGCATTGCGTGATGCCGGCCGATCTCGAGCAGCGCTATTTCAGCGGACGGGGCGACGCGTTCCGGCCGATCGACGGCGAAGTGTTCCTCGTCGCGACCGTATAAGCCGCGCGCCGGCGCCCGCGTTTGCACGCGGCGGGCGCCGGCGCTACGATACGGCCTCGCCGGGATCGTCACGACGCGTCGCGGCCACCGCATCCGGCAGCCCGCCGCCGTGATCGAGCGTCCATCGCACCCTCGCCGCCCGCACCGCCTGCCGCGCCGCGGCGCACCCTGCCTCGTTCAACCCCCATCCGCTTTTGATCGACATGGCCAACCCGTCCTCTTCTTCCACGACCGTCCGTGCAATCGTCACCGGCCACACGCGCGGCCTCGGCGCCGCGCTCGCCACGCAACTGCTGCAGCGGGGCATCGCCGTGCTCGGGCTGTCGCGCAGCCGTCATCCGTCGCTCGGCTCGCCGGCCGGCGAACGCTTCGCCGAAGTCGAGCTCGACCTGTCGAACCCATCGCAACTCGAAGCATGGCTCGCCGGCGACGCACTGGGCCGCTTCGTCGACGGCGCGTCCACCGTGCTGCTGTTCAACAACGCGGGCACCGTCGAGCCGATCGGCCCGCTCGATGCGCAGGACCCGGCGGCAATCGCACGCGCGGTCGGCCTGAACGTCGCGACGCCGCTGATGCTGTCGAGCGCGCTCGCGAAGCTCGGCGCCGACACCACCGAGCGCCGCATCCTGCACCTGTCGAGCGGCGCGGCGCGCAACGCGTACGCGGGCTGGAGCATCTACTGCGCGACCAAGGCCGCGCTCGACCATCACGCACGCGCCGTCGCGCTCGACGGCACGCGCCGGCTGCGCATCTGCAGCGTCGCGCCCGGCGTCGTGGATACGGGCATGCAGGCGACGATCCGCGCGACCGGCGCGGCGCACTTCCCGATGCGCGAGAAGTTCGACCAGCTGAAGTCGAGCGGCGCGCTCGCGACGCCGGACGCGGCCGCGAAGCAGCTGATCGACTACGCGTTGAGCGAGGCGTTCGGCGCGACGCCGACCGCGGACGTGCGGGAATTGCCGGCGGGCTGATCCGGGATAGAATCCTCCCGTCCCTTTTCCCGCAAGGATGTCCCCCGATGGTCAAGAAGACCGCCGCGCCGTTCCAGCAGATCAAGACGCGCGTGCGCCAAAACATCGCGTCCGGCGACTGGCATCCGGGGGACCGCATCCCGTCCGAGCTCGAACTCGCCGCGCAGTTCGGCGTCGCGCGCATGACGGTGAACCGCGCGCTGCGCGAACTGACCGACGAAGGCGCGCTGAAGCGCATCGCGGGCGTCGGCACCTTCGTCGCCGAGGAAAAGCCGCAGTCGAACCTGCTGATGATCGCGCACATCCGCGACGAGATCCGCGCGCGCGGCCATGAATACCGCTGCCGCGTGCTCAGCCGCGCGCGCGAGCCCGCGTCGTTCGACGTCGCGGCCGCGTTCGGCGTGCCGGTCAACACGCCGGTGTTCCACGTGATCTGCGTGCACGAGGAGAACGGCCGGCCGATCCAGCTCGAGGATCGCTACGTGAACCCCGCCGCCGCGCCCGGCTTCATCGACCAGGATTTCGAGCACGAGCCGCCGTCCGAGTACCTGTACAACAACGTGTCGCACTCCGAACTGGAGATCGAGCACGTCGTCGACGCGTCGCTGCCGACGCAGGAACAGGCGCAGCTGCTCGACATGCGCACCGGCGAGCCGTGCCTGACGCTCACGCGCCGCACCTGGACCGACGGCCTGCCCGTCACGTTCGTGCACTTCCTGCACCCGGGCAACCGCTACCGGCTCGGCTCGCGCTTCAAGCCGGGCGCGGGGCACAAGCAGGCCTGACCGGCTTCCCCGCGCGCGCCGTTCGGTCCGCGCAAAAAAACGGCGCCTGCTCCGGCATGGAGCAGGCGCCGCTTCGTTTGCGCACCGCGCCGGCAGATCAGATCGCCGCCACCTGCCCCGCGTCGCGCGACCACACCACCGGAAACAGCGGATGCGCCATCGGCGCGCCGTCCGCGAGCGTATCGGCGAGCCCCGGGAAATCCGGCGACGTCTTCCAGCGCCGCGGCGCATGGCGGATGTCGTCGCCGATGAAGCGGATCGAGAACGCGCGCCGGCGGTTCTGCGTGCCGCCCGATGCATGCAGCGTGAGCATCCGGAAGCACACCATGTCGCCCGGCTCCAGCGCCCAGTGGCGCAGCGGAAACGCGGCGCGATCCGCTTCGATGTCGGGCAGGTCCGCGAGGCTGCCTTCCGGAAACCACTTCGCCTCCTTGTCCATGAACGTGCGCGGCATCAGCCACGGCCCGCGGTGCGAGCCGGCGACGAATTCCAGCGTCGATTCGAGCGGCACCGGGTCGACCGGAATCCACATGCTGACGTTGTCGTCGCCTTCGATGTTGTAGTACGGCTGGTCCTGGTGCCACGGCGTGCGCTGCCGCGTGCCGGGCTCCTTGACGAGCAGGTGGTCGTGATGCAGGCGCACGGTGTCGACGCCCATCAGCGCCGCCGCGACCGACGGCGCCGGCGAGCGCGCGATGAAATCGCGGTACGCGTCGTTGCGCGGCCAGTTGCAGAAATCCTCGAAGAACCAGCCCGGATCGTCGGGCCGGCTCGCGACCTTCGCGCGCACGCTCGGGCGTGCGAGGTTGTCGTCGATGCCGGCCTTGAGCGTCGCGATCTCGTCCGGCGAAAAGATGCCCTTGATGCATACCGCGCCGTCCGCGCGGAACGCGTCGATCAGCTCGGGCGTGACCGCGTGCGCGACGCGGTCTCGAATACTCGTGGTCATGGCTTGCCTGTCGGTCGGGTGAATCGCGGGGGTGAACGAGCGCGTCGGTGTCGCTTTCACGCGTTCACGGTTTCGCGCCGTAGATGTCGAAGTCGAAATACTTCGCGGCGATCTTCTGGTACGTGCCGTTCGCGCGGATCGCGACGATCGCCGCGTCGAGGCGCTGCTTCAGCTCGGCGTCGCCCTTGCGCAGCCCCATCGCGACGCCGTAGCCGGTGATGCGCACGTCCGTCACGTCGGGGCCCGCGAACGCGAAGCCCTTGCCGCGCGGCGTCCTGAGGAACGAATAGCCGGCCTGCGTCTTGTCCTGGAAGGTCGCGTCGAGGCGGCCGTTCACCAGATCCTGGTACACCTGGTCCTGGTTCTGGTACGACACGATCGTCACGCCCTTCGGCGCCCATTCGGCCTTCGCATACGCCTCCTGCGTCGTCCCCTGGTCGATGCCGATCCGCTTGCCGGCGAGCGACGCCGCGCTCGGCAGCAGCTTCGAGCCGGCCGGCGCGACCAGCGCGGCCGGCGACGCGTACAGCTTGCTGGTGAAATCGATCTGCTTGAGCCGCTCGTCGGTGGCCGTCATCGCGGACATGATCACGTCGAACTTGCGCGCGCGCAGCGCCGGGATGATGCCGTCGAAGCCCTGCTCGACCCACACGCATTTCGCGCGCAGCTGCTCGCAGATCGCATTGCGCAGGTCGATGTCGAAGCCGGCCAGCGAGCCGTCCGGCTGCTTCGACTCGAACGGCGGATAGGTGGGATCGATGCCCCAGCGGATCGTCGCCGCGTCCTGGGCGAACGACATGAGCGGCGCGAACGCCAGCGCGGTGACGAGAAGCCTTGCGGTCCGGTTCATGGCGGGTCCTGTTGAGTCTCGACGCGGCGGGCGGCCGCCCGGGCGTCCGGTTGGAGCGGCGCGACGGCGGGCCGGCGCGGGGCGCGAACGACGGGGACTTCGGTGGAGCTGCGATGCAGTCTAGACCGCTAGATTTTTGAGCGCAAGCGGGGAATTTCCTGACGTATCTTGCCGCCACGCGCGATCGAACAAGGCATTTTGATATGCAGCCTATACCGCAATGAAAGCACCTTGGGACCTGGTCGAACGACCTTCGTCTCTATCGCGACGTCTGGGGATGACTGCGCGTTGCACCCGCCCGACCACGCATCGCAAGCACATGACACCCTCCCGGCAAAACCGCGATTGCCCATCACCCCTCCGCATGCTAAAAGTCGTCGCTCGCATTGGAAAATGAAATGCCCGACTCCACAGAAGTAAAAAAATGAATAGACCCCTGTTCGACCTGGACCTGCTGCGGGCGATCGTGATGGTCGCCGATTGCGGCAGCTTCACGACCGCGTCCGCGCGGCTCCATTCGACGCAGTCGACGGTCAGCCAGAAGGTCCGGCGGCTGGAGGAGATCGCGGGGCACCGGCTGCTCGACCGCGGCACGCGCGACGTGCGGCCGACCGACGCGGGCGTCACGCTGCTCAGCTACGCGCGCCGGATGCTCGCGCTCAACGACGAGATGCTCGAGGCGCTGTCGGGCGCGACCGTCGCGGTGACGATCCGGCTCGGCGTGCCCGACGATTTCGCGGCGGGCCGCACGACGCACGCGCTCGCCGCGTTCAAGCGCCAGCATCCGCAGGTGAAGCTGGAAGTGACCTGCGGGCTGAGCCGCGACGTCAGCGCCGCGTACGACCGCGGCGATCTCGATCTCGTGCTGATCAAGCAGCGCCGCGACAGCCGCGAAGCGGTCATGCGCTGGCCCGAGAAACTGAGATGGATCGACAGCGCGAAGCATCCGTCGATCGACCTCGACCCCGTGCCGATCGTCACGTTTCCGCCGCGCGGGCTGTATCGCGACGACATGATCAAGGCGATCGAGGAACGCGGCCGCCGCTGGCGGATCAGCTTCTCGACGTCGAGCCTGAGCGGCATCCAGGCCGCGGTTGCCGACGGGCTCGGCATCAGCGTGCTGCCCGCGCGCGTGGTCACGGCCGAGCACGTCGTGCTGACCGCGAAGCAGGGCTTCGCGCCGATCGAGAACATGGACATCGCGATCCTGCATCGGCCCACCGCCGACCCGATGGTCGTCGAGCTGACCAAGGCGCTCGCCGCGATGCTGGAACGCGAGCGGCGCTAGGCGCGCGCCGCCGGCCCTTCACTCCGGCGCGCTCGGCGCCGCCGCGTCATCGCGCAAATCGCAGCCCCGGCGTGAGCGGCGCACCCGCGTCGCTTTCGCCGCGCCGCACGACCCAGCGCTCCGCCGGCACGCCCGCGACCGCCGCCGCCGCGTTCGGCGCGCGCAGCGCGACGAAAGTCGCGTCGCAGCCCGCCGCGAGCCCGTAGCGTTCCTGGCCGATCACGCGCGCGCCCGCATGCGTCGCCATGTCGAGCGCGATGCCGAGCTCGTCGTCCATGTAGAAGCCCGAGCGATAGCCGACCAGCATCGCGCGCTGCAGCATGTCGCCGTTGCCGTACGGCCACCACGCGTCGCGAATGTTGTCGTTGCCCGCGAACACCAGCACGCCCGCCGCGCGCAGTTGCCGCACCGGCGGAAACGCACAGTCGCCGGGCGCATTCGTCATGATCGCGACGCCCGCGCCGGCAAGCGCGTCGGCCGTGCGCGCGACGTCGTCGGGCGGCACCTGGCCGAGCGCGTACGCATGGCTCACCGCGACGCGGCCGCCGAGGCCGCCCGCGCGCGTGCGCGCCGCGATCCGCAGCAGCTGCGCGATGCCGGTCTGCCCCGGCTCGTGCAGGTGGATGTCGAGCTTCGCGCCGCGCTTCTCCGCGATGCCGAACACGATGTCGAGCTGGCCGTCCGCATCGCCGTCGAGCGTCGTCGGGTCGATGCCGCCGACCACGTCCGCGCCCTCGCGCACGGCCGCGTCGAGGATCTCGGCGGTGCCGGGGCACGACACCACACCCGCCTGCGGAAACGCGACCAGCTCGATGTCGACGATGCCGCGCCACTGCTCGCGCGCGGCCATCACCGCGTGCAAATTCGCGAGGCCGGTGGTCGCGTCGACGTCGACGTGGCTGCGCATCGCAACGGTGCCGAAAGCGGCCGCCTGCGCGATCAGCGCGTTCGCGCGCTCGACGATCGGCGGCGCGGCCGCGAGCAGGCGCTTTTCGGCGGCGAGCCGCTCGCGCAGCGTCGCGGCCGGCGCGTGCGGCACCCAGCGGTCGCCGACGAAGCTCTTGTCCAGATGGATGTGGCCGTCGACGAAACCGGGCAGCACGAGCCGGCCGTCGAGATCGACGATCTCCGCGCCGGGCGGCGGTGCGCAATCGAGGCCGATCGCGACGAAGCGTCCGTCGCTGACGATGAGGTTCACGGGCTGGCCGTCCGCGGCGACGGCGTTGATGAAGATGCGATCGGTCATGGCACTGGGGCGGTGAGGCGGTCGCACCCGCGCGGACAGAGGCAGCACGCAGCCGGCGCAGGACGACCATCAGTGAGGAAGCGTGAAAGTCGGCCCACGATATCGAACGCCGCCGCGCGCGACCAATTAAATGTCGCGATGCCGCGCATTCGATTTCGCGATACAGGCCCCATCACCCGGAAATGCCCGGAAATTCTTGCCGATGCGCCGCCCCGCGCGCCGCCGACCGTCCAGGATTTACACGGCAACAGACTTTACACGTTGTTACCCGGCCGCCCCGGACGCCCATGCGGCCATTCCTTATACTCACGCCGAGTTCGCCACCCCGTCCGACGATCCCCACGGCGAACACGTTGCCGACGCAGGAACCATCATGAAGCGCATGCCCTCCACGAAGACCATTCTGTTCGCCTCGCTCGTCGCCGTGGCGGCGCTCCCGCTCACGGCCTGCGTCGCACCGGGCTACGGCCCGTACGGCGCGCAGGGCTATCCGCAACAGCAATACGCGACGCCCGGCTACGCGCAGCCGGCCTATTCGCAGCCGGGCTACGTGCAGCAGCCCGCGTATCCGAGCCAGGCGCCGTCGCCGTACGACTCGCAATACGGCAATCAGTACGGGAACCAGTATGGCAACCAGAACCAGTACGGCAACCAATACGGCACGCAGTACGGCACCATCGCGAACATCCGCCCGGTGAGCAGCGCGGTCGCGCCGGCGGGCGTCGCCGGCACCGTGGTCGGCGCGCTGATCGGCGGCGTGCTCGGCAACCAGATCGGCCGTGGCCACGGCCGCGATGCGGCGACCGTGATCGGCGCGCTCGGCGGCGCCGTCGCCGGCAACCAGATCGGCCAGCAGATGGGCGCGCAGCAGGCGCCGAGCAGCTACCGGATCGACGTGCAGGTCAACGACGGCTCGATGCGCTCGTTCGACGTGCCGACGCCGGGCGACCTGCGTCCGGGCGAGCGCGTGCGGATCGACGGCAACCAGTTGTCGCGGTATTGATCGCACGCCGGCGCCGCGCACGGCAGCCCGTGACCGGCGCTTGCGCGCGGCATGACCGCGCGGTGCACCACCCTCACGCGCGCTCGGCCTCGAGCGCGATCTGCGTCGACTGCGCGGCCGACTGCAGGCTCACGGAGCGCCGGTAGATCACCGTCAGCACGACGATCGTCACGGCGCCGACGATCAGCGAGCCGCGCGTCGACGGGTCGATGCCCAGCATCACGAACACGAACGCGACGAACCCGAGGCAGACCCACGACGTGACGCGTGCATACGGCATGCGGAAGCTCGTCGTCACGCCGCGCGCGGCCATCACGCGGCGAAACCGCATGTGCGTCAGCACGATCATCGCCCACGTGACGAGCACCTCGAACGACAGCAGCGACATCAGCCAGCCGAACACGCGCGCGGGCACCACGTAGTTCAGCAGCACCCCCACCGACATGCACGCGATGGTCAGCGCGACCGCGCGCGACGGCGAGCCGCTCGCGCTCAGCCGCGCGAACGGCGCGGGCGCGAGGCCGTTTTCCGCGAGGCTCACGAGCATGCGTGCGGCGCTGAACACGACGCAGTTGAAGCTCGACAGCGCGGCCGTCACCACCACGAAGTTGACGATGCCCGCCGCCTGCCGCAGCCCGAGCGCCTCGAAGGTCGTCACGAACGGGCTGCCGTGCGCGCCGAGCCCGGTCCACGGATACAGCGCCATGATGATGAACATCGCGCCGACGTAGAAGATCAGGATTCGCCACAGCACCGCGTTGATCGCGCGCGGGATCACCTTCTTCGGCTCGCGCGCCTCGCCGGCGGTGAGGCCGATCATCTCGACGCCCGCGAACGAATACGCGACGATCGGCAGCGCGCTCACGAGCCCGAGCACGCCATGCGGAAACACGCCGCCGTGCCGCCACAGGTTCGACAGGCCGACCGGCACGCCTTGATGGCCGATCCCCGTGAACACGATCAGCGCGCCGCCCGCGATCATCAGCAGGATCGTCGCGACCTTGACCAGCGCGAACCAGAATTCGAGCTCGCCGTACGCCTTCACGTTGAGC
Organism: Burkholderia pyrrocinia; assembly: GCA_001527685.1. Taxonomy (GTDB): domain Bacteria; phylum Pseudomonadota; class Gammaproteobacteria; order Burkholderiales; family Burkholderiaceae; genus Burkholderia; species Burkholderia pyrrocinia_D. The sequence continues at coordinate 90,534 of LOZU01000106.1, read as the reverse complement.
ATGTTGAAGCCGGCGATCGCGACGATCGACGACACGACCCAGATCCATTGCGGCACGTCCGGAAACCAGAAGCCCATGTAGATGCCGACCGCGGTGGTCTCCGCGACGCCCACGCCGACCATCAGCAGCCAGTAGTTCCAGCCGACCAGGTAGCCCGCGAACGGCCCGAGGTATTCGAACGCGTACGCGCCGAACGAGCCGGCCACCGGCCGGTGCACGGCCATCTCGCCGAGCGCGCGCATGATCAGGAAGATCATCCCGCCGCCGATCAGGTAGGCCACCAGCACGCCCGGCCCGGCCGCCTTGATCGCGGACGCCGAGCCGAGGAACAGGCCGACGCCGAGCGCCATGCCGAGGGCCATGAACGAAATCTGGCGCGCGCTGAGGTCGCGCCGCATCGTGTTCTGCTGCATGTTGTCTCCAAACGTTGATCGTCACGGCCTGCCGGTTGAGCCGGCCGTTGGACAGGCGGCCCGGATCGTGTCCGGGGCGCGCCCTGCTGCATTGCGCGGCGCTGGGGTCAGCGGCCGCGCAGGAAACGCTCGACCCGGAACGGCGCCGGGTCGACGAACGGGGTCGTGCCCATCATCAGGTCGGCCACCAGCCGGCCCGTCACCGGGCCGAGCGTGAAGCCGTGATGCGCATGACCGAACGCAAACCACAGATCGCGATGGCGCGGCGCCGCGCCGATCACCGGCAGCATGTCCGGCGTGCACGGCCGGCGGCCGAGCCACGGCACGCCGTCGACGCGCGCGCCGAGCGGGAACAGCCGCCGCGCGACCGGCTCAACGGCCGCGAGCTGCGTCGGCGTCGCGGGCGTGTCGCGCAGGCCGAGTTCGGCGCCCGTCGTCAGGCGGATGCCGCGCGTCATCGGCGCGATCAGGAAACCGCTGTCCGCGTCGAGCACCGGCCGGTTCAGGCGCGCGCCCGGCTGCGCCGCGTAGTGCATGTGATAGCCGCGCTTGACCGCGAGCGGCAGCCGGTAGCCGAGCCGCTCGCACAGCAGGTCCGACCACGGGCCGAGCGCGACGACCGCCGCGTGCGCGTCGAGCGGGCCCTCGGCAGTGTCGACGCGCCAGCCGTGGCCCGGGTCGTGCGCGAGCGTCAGCGCGTCGCCGGTCACGATGCGGCCGCCGAGCCGCTCGAAGTGCCGCGCGTACGCGGTGACGAGCGCGTGCGGATCGCGGATCGAATCGGAGCCGGTGTAGCACAGCGCGCCGATCAGCTCCTTGCTCAGGAACGGCTCCGCGTCGCGCAGGCCCGCGGCGTCGAGCGCGTCGAAGGTCACGCCGTATTCGGCGCGCCAGCGTTCGGCGTTGCGGGTTTCCGCATCGCGCGTCGCCGCACGGCGGAACACCTTGAGCCAGCCGCCGTCGCGCAGCAGCGCGCCCGCGCCGGACGCGTCGATCAGCGCGCGGTGTTCGGTCACGCAGTGCTCGATGAGCGGCGCGTACGCGCGCGCGATGGCGGCGTGGCGCGCGGGGTGCGAGTTGCGCCAGTAGCGATACAGGAACGGCGCGAGCTTCGGCATCGCCGCGGCGTGATAGCGGACGTCGGGCGAGCGGTTGCACGCGTACTTGAGCAGCGTGCCGAAGCCGCGCGGAAACGCGTACGGGTACACGCCCTCGCGCTGGATCAGCCCGGCATTGCCGAACGAGGTTTCGTTGCCGGGCGCCTTGCGGTCGACGAGCGCGACCGACAGGCCGCGCTGCTGCAGGTGGACGGCAACGGACACGCCGATCATGCCGCCGCCGAGGACGAGCGTATCGAGCTTCATCGGGGGAACTCCTCGAGGCGCGTGGCGCCGGACTCAGGCGAGCGCGGTCACGGCGATTTCGACGTCGAGGCCCGGCTTCATCAGCAGCGCCTGCACGCACGCGCGGGTCGGCGCGTGGCCGGCCGGCACCCACGCGTCCCACACCGCATTGAACGCATCGAAGTGCGCGGCGTCGCTGAGCCACACGTTCGCGGTGACGACGCGCGTCTTGTCGACGCCGGCCGCCGCGAGCAGCGCGTCGATGCGCGCGAGCACTTCGCCCGCCTGCACCGCGAGCGGCGCGCCGGCCGAGTCGGGCACCTGGCCGGCGAGATGGACGAAGCCGTTCGCGATCACGACCTGGCTCATGCGCGCATTGGTCTGCAGACGCTGGATTTCACTGGACATCGAGGGCACCTTCGAGAAGCCGGCCGCGACGGGCCGGCGGGATGACGGGGGCAGGGTGGCGGTGCGCGGCACCGGTTGCCGCGGATTCCGCGCCGCCCGGTGCTAGAGTTGCCGTCACGCCCACCCCGGCGATTTCGACGAAAATTATCATATACGAGAAAATTACATCTCGTATACGACAAAACCCTAGCCACGCCGCACACGCATCACGCCGAGTTTCCGATGTCCAAAGCCACCGCTCCCGTTCCGCCGGCGCCCGCCTCCGAACCGCCGCGCCTCGATCACCAGGCCGTCGGCGCGCGGCTGCGCGACGCACGCAAGTCGCGCGGCCTGACGCTCGCACAGCTTTCCGAGCGCTCGGGCATCGCGGTGTCGACGATCTCGAAGGCCGAACGCGGCGACATCGCGCTCACCTACGACAAGTTCGCGGCGCTCACGCACGCGCTCGCGCTCGACTTCGACGCGATGTTCGGCCGCGCCGCGCCGGCCGGCGCGATGCCGCCGACGTTCACGCCAGCCGGCCAGCAGGTCGTGTACGACACGCCGAACTACGCGTACGGGATGCTCGCGAACGACCTGACCGGCAAGCGGATGGTGCCCGTGCGCGGGCGGATTCACGCGCGCAAGCTGTCCGATTTCGCCGACTACATCCGGCACAGCGGCGAGGAGTTCGTGTTCGTGTTGAGCGGCGAGCTGGAGCTGCGCTTCGAGAACGGCCAGGCGTTCCGGCTCTCGGCCGGCGACAGCCTGTATTTCGACAGTTCGGTCGGGCACGTGTACCTGAGCCTCGGCGACACCGATGCCGAGGTGCTCGCGTGCTGCGTGGACGGCGAGGCCGAGCGGCCGCGCGATGCGATCTGAAGCGGGCGCGCGGCTTCGATCGGCCATGCATGCGTTGCCGATTCCGAATAGCATGGTCGTGCCCTGCGGCGCGCCGCAGATTCCGACGATCCGCCAGCCCCACGACACACACATGATCACGATCCGCCTGCTCGACGCCGCCGACGCCATCCTGTTCCAGTCCCTGCGTCTCCATGCCGTTGCCACGTCGCCGACCGCGTTCCTGCCGACACGCGACGAAGAAGCCGCCCTGCCGATCGAGGAACGGGCCGCCCGCCTGCGCCCGACGCCCGCGCAGGCCGTGTTCGGCGCGTTCGACGGCGACGCGCTCGTCGGCATCACCGGCGTGCGCCGCGATGCGCGCACGAAGGTCGCGCACAAGGCAACGATCTGGGGCGTGTTCGTCGATCCCGCCTATCGCGGGCACGGCATCGCGCAGTCGCTGCTCGACGGCGCGACCGCGCATGCGGCGCACGCGTGGCAGTGCCGCCAGCTGATGCTGTGCGTGAACGAGGCCAACGCGACCGCCGAGCGGCTGTATGCGTCGCAAGGCTTCGTCCGGTTCGGCACGGAGCCGCGCGCGCTGTTCGTCGATGGCCGCTTCTACGACGAGCATCACATGGTGAAGACGCTGGCGTAACGCGTCGATACTGGCCCGCCGCTAGCGCCGGTCGGTGATCGTCGCGTTGACCGCCTGCCCGGCGATCACGACGTTCGACAGCGTCATCCCGCTCACGTTGTACGCGTAGATCGGCCCCGGCGACGTCGCCGTCGGCGTGCCCGACGCCACCGGCGTGCCGAAATCGCAGTCGCGGATCGTCACGCCGGCGATCGGCTGGATAGCCGGCGCGGGCGGCGCGCCGTCGTAGTCGAACGCGACCGGCCCCTGCGCGACGATCGCCTGGAAGCACGACGCGCTCACGCCGTTCAGCGTCACGTTGCTCGCCTTCAGATCCGAGATCGTCACGTTCTGCACGAGCGGCGGGCGGGTGCGCACCGCGTCGTTCGCGGGCTGGTAATCGCAATCGAACGTGACGATGCCGCCCTGCGCGGCGGACGGGTTGCCGGCCGCCGCCGTCGCCACGCCAAGCGGCACGCTCGCATTGATCGGGCTGCCCGCGAGCAGCGCGCTGCCGTAGCCGCCGCCCTTCAGGTTCACGCCGTTCGGCAGCGTCACGCCCTTCACGTGGAAATCCTTCACGTAGCCGCCGCGGTTCAGGTTGGTCTTCACGCGGATCGCGATGTTCAGCGGATTGGTCTGCCAGTTCGCGTTCAGCATCGACAGGTTGGTCGCGTAGACCTGCTCGACGCCGCCGCCCATCTCGCTGCCGAGCGTGATGCCGCCGTGGCCGCTGTTCATCGTGCAGTTGCGGATCAGGTGGCGCTTCGCGGGGCCATATTCCGTGTCGCGATCCTTGCCCGACTTGATCGCGATGCAATCGTCGCCGGTGTTGAACGTGCAGTCCTCGCACAGCACGTCGGTGCAGGCGTCCGGATCGAAGCCGTCGTTGTTCGGGCCGATGCTGTCGGTCGTCACGCCGCGGATCACGACGTGGCGGCATGCGGCCGGATGGTGCTGCCAGAACGGCGTGTTCTGCGTCTGGTAGTTTTCCATCAGCACGTTCGTGCAGCCGATGAACTCGACCATGCACGGCCGCAGGTAATGGCCGAGCCCGAAGATGCGCCGCTCGGTCGGCACGCCCGCCTCGGACAGCGCGGGCAGGTAGTTCTGGTCCTGCTGCCACGGCGTGACGGGCGACGTCAGCAGCGCGTACAGCGCATCGGGAATCGCCGGCGCGACGACACGCAGGTCGACGTTGTTCGGGTTCCCAAACGCCTGGCTCGGCGCCGACGCGCCCGCGCCATATGCGCCCGACGAACCCTTGAAGGTCCACCAGCAGACGCTGCTGTTGCCGGTGCCGGAGAACGGCGTCATCGCCTGCCCGTTCAGCACCGACGTCGGGCCTTCGCCGGTCAGCGCGATGTTCGTCGCGTGGCGCGCGTAGACGGGCGCGCCGTAGTTCAGGCAGTCGTTCGCCTGCCAGCGGCTGTAGTACAGGCGGCCGTTCGCGCCGCAGTCGACGGGGCCGTCCTTCGCGTAATCGGCCGGGTTCGGGCTGAAGTAGATCGTGCAGTTCGCGCCCAGGTGGAAGTTCACGTCGCTCTGCAGCACGATCGGCCCCGCGCAATACCAGTTGCCGGGCGGCACGACCACGCGGCCGCCGCCTTCGCGATGGCACGCGTCGATCGCCGCGAGGAACGCCGGGCGTGAGTCGAATGCGCCGGGCGCAACCGTCCGTTCCGAGCCGGGGCTCACCGGCGATTTCGTGGTGTTCGTGTAAGGGGACGCCTGCAAGACCGTCGCGCAGGGGCGCGCGCCGTAGCGCGTCACGTCGAAGTCGCGGCCGTGGAACGCGAGCCGCGACACGTGCGCGAGCGACGCGGCGATGCGCGCGGCCGCGCCGTGCTCGCCCCAGATCGGATCGACCGCCGACATGCTCGACATGCTGCCTCCGGCAAACGCCCGGGTCGCCGCGAACGGCCCGCCGAGCACCGCGCCACCGGCCAGCGCGCCGGTCCAGCCGATGAACGCGCGGCGCGACAGCCGCGTGGACGGTTGAAACCGCACGGATGAAGACGAACGACGGCGGGCTGCGGCCATGGGCACTCCTCCAGTGTATTGGGCGATCGGTGCGCCGGGTGGCGCGCCTTTATTCATATGTCGTCGTACTACATCGAACAGTCTAGCCGTCGATGACGTCCTTTCTGAATCTGTCGTTTACCCTGTTTTAACGCGAAAATTTCGCGTTATGTGTGCGCACACTCACATCTCTTGCCGCAGCATCGACATACGTTGTCGTATGTTTATGCGCAAAAACCTCAGGTCAGGCGGATACGCGGTCGAGCCCGAATCGACCCCGCCTGCGGAATATGACAAGCTCGCGAAGGCGTCATCCGATCAACCTGCCAGAGGAGTTCCAATTGCCTTCCCGCCACGGAGTCGACCTCACCCGCGCCCGCGCGTTGTTCGATCGCGAGCGCCGCGCCTTCACCGACGCGATGCCGAAGTCCCGCGCGCTGTCCACGGAAGCGGCCGAGCATCTGCTGTTCGGCGTGCCGTTGCACTGGATGCAGGACTGGTCGACCCCGTTTTCGCTGTACGTGAAAGAGGCGCGCGGCGCGACGTTCACCGACGTCGACGGCCATCGCTACGTCGATTTCTGTCTCGGCGATACCGGCGCGATGTTCGGCCACGCGCCTGAACCCGTCGCGCGTGCGCTCGCGCGGCAGGCGACGCGCGGCTACACGACGATGCTGCCGAGCGAGGACGCGGCGTGGGTCGCGCGCGAGCTCGCGCGCCGCTTCGCGCTGCCGTATTGGCAGTTCGCGTTGAGCGCGAGCGACGCGAACCGCTTCGTGCTGCGCTGGGCGCGCGCCGCCACCGGCCGCAACACGATCGTCGTGTTCAACGGCTGCTATCACGGCACGGTCGACGACGTGTTCGTCGATCTCGTCGACGGCCGCCCCGTGCAGCGCGACAGCCTGCTCGGGCAGGCGCATGACCTGCTCGCGAACACGCGCGTGGTCGAGTTCAACGATCTGGCTGCGCTCGAAGCCGCGCTGCGGCAAGGCGACGTCGCATGCGTGCTCGCCGAGCCCGCGATGACGAACATCGGCATGGTGCTGCCCGACCCCGGCTTCTGGCAGGAAGCGCGCGCACTGACGCGCCGCCACGGCACGCTGCTCGTGATCGACGAGACGCACACGATCAGCAGCGGCCCGGGCGGCTATGCGGTCGCGCACCGGCTCGACCCCGACGCGCTGGTGGTCGGCAAGCCGATCGCCGGCGGCGTGCCGTGCGCGGTCTACGGTTTCAGCGCGGCATTCGCCGAACGCGCGAAGCAGGCGAAGCTGAACGCGCCGCCCGGGCATTCGGGCATCGGCACGACGCTCACCGCGAACATGCTGGCGATGCACGCGATGCGCGCCACGCTGGAGGAAGTCGCGACCGACGCGGCGTATGCGCACATGTTCGAACTCGCCGCGCGGCTCGCGTCAGGGCTTGAACGGGCGATCGCGCGGCACCGGCTGCCGTGGTGCGTGACGCGCATCGGCGCGCGCACCGAGTTCCAGTTCGCGCCGGCGCCGCCGCGCAACGGCACGCTGGCCGGGCAGCAGCTCGACAGCGAGCTCGAGCACATCGTGCACCTGTACCTGCTGAATCGCGGCGTGCTGATCACGCCGTTCCACAACATGATGCTCGTGTGCCCGGACACCACGGCGCAGGACGTCGAACGGCTGGTCACGCAGTTCGATGCGTGGCTCGGCGAGCTGGTGTGAGGACCCACTGACAGGTCAAACGGCGTTCAGGGGTCGATCCGCTTGTCGTCACTCGACGACGCGGTCGGCTCGAACAGCAACACGAGATCGCCGGCATAGCTGCCGTTGGTGCTCGCCGCGCCGGTGCGGGCCGGTGCGGCGACGCGGATCTTCAGGTCGTGGACTTCATCGAAACCGCCCTCGGCCTGCTTGACCTGGGTGATTTTGCTCGTCGCGCCGGGTGCGACGACCGACGTGCCGCCGGCGCTCGTCAGCACGACCTGCGCATTCGCCATCTCGTAGGAACCGTTCGACAGTTTCAGCGGATGCGCGAGCGTGACGGTGAAGTCGGGATTCTTCGTCCACACGCGGATCGGCAACGTCTTGTTGAACGTCTGTTGCGTGTAGTCGTCCGCGTCCAGTTCGACGGTGCCGTACCACGTCGAGCCGTCCGGCTTCGACACGAAGATGCTGTCGCCGATGTGCGCGGTCAGCGTGATCTTCTTCACGACCGCTTCGGTCGAGACTTGGCCCGCGTGTGCGATGCCGGCCAGTGCGCTGCTTGCGCCGAGCGCCAGGACGAGTTTGCGAATTTTCATTTGTCGACTCGAAATTAAAATAATTGGAATTTAATCAAGACCACAAAATTATTCAAAGCATGAAACCCACCCACCGCATCGATTATTAATTATGAAATTTTAAATCATCAAAACGGTGCAAAATTCATCTCCCCGAATCCAGCGCCCACCCCCGCTGGCGGTGGATTGCCGTTCGTGCGCCTCCGTACGCGTCAAACACCACCAGTATTGCAGGAATCACGAAAGTTAAAATACGTGAAAACCTTCATGCCATTTCCCGGAGACGCTTATGTGAATTAACCGGTCAATCAACCCGCGCTCGCAATTTCATTTTTCCGATTCACGCCGCTTTCGACGAACAGAACCGCCGCTACGCCGCCGGCAACGCGAGCCGCGCAATCTCCGCGAAATACCGCGCGCCGGTCGACAAAATCTCGTCGTTGAAATCGTAGGTCGCGTTGTGCAGCGGCACGCCGCCCGGCGCCGACGCTTCGCCGTTGCCGATGAAGATGAAGTTGCCCGGCACGGCCTGCAGGAACGCGCCGAAATCCTCCGAGATCATCATCGGCTGGACGCTCGGGTCCACGCTTTCCGCGCCGGCGACGTTTGCAGCGGCCCGCACCGCGAGATCGACGTACTCCGGCGAATTCACCGTCGGCGCGAACTCGTGCGTGTAGTCGAACGTGCAGTCCGCGCCGTGCGCGCGGCAGATCCCTTCGCTGATCTCCCGCATCCGCGTTTCCAGCAGCACCTGCACGTCGCGCGCATAGCTGCGCGTGTCGCCCTTGATCGTCACCGTCGACGGGATCACGTTGCGCAGCCCGTCGGTGATGAATTCCGTGCACGAGATCACGGCCTGCAGCCCCGGATCGAGATTGCGCGACACGATCGTCTGCAGCGCGAGCACGACCTGCGATGCGATCACGATCGGGTCGACGCCCATCTGCGGCCGCGCCGCATGCGTGCCGCGCCCGTTGATCCGGATCACGAAATTATCTTCGCTCGCCATGATGCCGCCCGCGCGCGTCGCGAACGTGCCCGCGCGCATGCCCGGCATGTTGTGCGCGCCGAAGATCGCGTCCACCGGGAAGCGCTCGAACAGGCCGTCGGCCATCATCGCCTTCGCGCCGCGGCCGTGTTCCTCGGCCGGCTGGAAGATGAAGCGCACGGTGCCGTCGAAGTCCTTGCGCTCGGCCAGCAGCTGCGCAGCGCCGAGCACCATCGACATGTGGCCGTCGTGCCCGCATGCGTGCATCTTGCCGGGCGTATGCGACGCATGCGCGCGGCCCGGCGCGTGCTCGGCGATGTTCAGCGCGTCCATGTCCGCGCGCACGCCGATCGCGCGCGTGCCCGTGCCGACCGTCAGGTTCGCGACGAGCCCGGTTCCGCCGATGCCGCGATGCACGTCGAGCCCGAGCGTCGTCAGGATGTGCGCGATGTAATCGGACGTCTTCACTTCCTCGAAACCCGTTTCCGGATGCTGGTGCAGGTGGTGTCGCCACGCCTTCAGCCGGCCTTGCAGCGTGCTTTCCATGTCGCGCTCCTCGTCGATCGGCATCGTCACTGCACGGCGAGCGCCGTGCGTTGCAGCCAGTCGCGCTGGCGGGCCAGCACCGCGTCGGCCGGCTCGCCAGCGCAGCGTTCGTAGACGGACGGCGCCGTCGCGCCTTCCGTGTTGATCGCGAGCACCCGCGCGTTCGCATCGAGCCCCGCCGCGCGCGCGGCGTCGCGATCGCGCATCAGCACGGCGAGCCCCGCGACGCCGGCCGCGCCCGATTCGCCGGCCACGAGCGGCACGTCGCGATCGCTGCCGGCCGCGAGCCGACGCATCGCCTGCACCGCGTCGTCGTCGTCGATCAGCATGAAGTGATCGATGCACGGCTCGAGGACATCCCACGCGAGCGGCGACGCCTCGCCGCACGCGAGCCCCGCCATCACCGAATCGACCGAGCCGGTCGCCTTCGTCGCGCGGCCCGCAAGTGCGCTCTGGTACAGGCAATCGGCCTGGCGCGGTTCGACGACGACGAAATGCGGCCGCCGCGCGCCGTCATGCTCCCACAGATAGCTCGCGACCCCGGCGGCCAGCCCGCCCACGCCGCCTTGCAGGAACACATGCGTGAAGGGCGGCTCGCCGTCCGCGCATGCCGCCTGCGCGACGGCCTCGGCCGCGATCACGCCGTAGCCCTGCATCACGTCGCGCGGAATCGCCTCGTAGCCGTCGTACGACGTATCCGACACCACATGCCAGCCGTTCGCCTGCGCGAGCTGCGCGGCATGCAGCACGGATTCGTCGTAGTTGCCGGAGATCCGCACGATCCGCGCGCCCTGCGCGGCGATCGCGCGCTCGCGTTCCGCGCCGACGTGCGCGTGCAGCACGATCACGCAGCGGCAGCCGAGCGCGCGCGCGGCGGCGGCGAGCGCCTTGCCGTGATTGCCGTCGGTCGCGCTGATCACGGTCAGGCCGGCGAGCAGCGCTGCGTGGCGGCCTTCGAGCAGGTCTTTCGGGTCGAGGGCGTGCGACCGCCAGAGCCGCATCACCAGGCGCACCAGCGCAATCGGCGCGCCCAGCGCCTTGAAGCTGCCGAGCGGCGAGCGGCACGACTCGTCCTTGACCGCGAGCCGCGCGATGCCAAGCTGCGCAGCGGCATCGGGCAAGTCGCGCAGCGGCGTCGGCGCGCGGCTGAGGAGGGGCCAGTGCGACAGCCACGCGCGGCTTTCGTCGGCCGATGCGATGTTCAGCACGCGCCGCAGCGCGTCGGGATAAGGGGCGCGCGATGCCCGGGGGTTGGCGATCAGCATGGCAGGTGGGCTCCGGAAGGACGGTGTCGGGAAGGCGCCGCTTGCGCGCGCCCTCGATGAGCAAAATAATATTGCGCGGGCCGGTCAATAAATTCTCCAAGTTGGCCGCCTCCACGCAAAAATTTCTTATTCTTTCGAGGTTTCACGCGCCATCATGCCCACCCCACTCGATGCATTCGATCGCAAGCTGCTGATGGAAGTCCAGCGCGACGCGCAGACGCCCCAGAACGAACTCGGTGCACGCGTGAACCTGTCGACCGCCGCAGTGAACCGGCGGCTGCGCCGCCTTGCCGACGACGGTGTGATCGAGCGATATACGGCCGTCGTCGCGCCGGAGAAGGCCGGGTATGCGCTGACGATCGTCGTCAACGTCGAGGTGGAGAGCGAGCAGATCGACCAGCTCGATGCGATGAAGCGGGCCTTTGAGCAGTGTCCGCAGGTGCAGCAGTGCTATTACGTGACGGGGGAATGGGATTTCGTGCTGATCCTCGTCGTGCGGGATATGGATCAGTACAACGCGCTCACGCGGCAGTTGTTCTTTGCGAACAACAATGTGAAGCGGTTCAAGACGCTGGTGAGTATGAGCCGGGTGAAGGTGGGCATCGGTGTACCGGTCGACGAGGATGCGTAAGCGAAACGGCCGTCGCAACGCGCCGGCCGTTCGCATCCGCATCACCTACAACTGAAACTCCCCGCAGAATTCACATCCCCCGCGCCGTTGTAGCGCGCGACCTTCGGAAACGGACAAAGCGGCCTGGTCCGCCCCGCACCCCACGAAACCGGCACTTCCGCATTCGGCACCGCGTTCGCCGCATCGCGCGCGGTCGCCACGACCGCCTCCGGCGCACGCCCTTCCTCGACCCACGCAACCAGCGGCGTCAGCATGTCGAACTGGTCCGCCGTCGGCCCGCCCGAGCAATGGTTCATCCCCGGCACCGGATAGAGCCGCGCGAAATCCGACGCATCGCCGCCGTTCGCCTGCGCGAGCCGCGCATACCAGTCGCTCGTGTCGCTGAACGAAAACACCGGGTCCCCGGTGCCGTGATAAACGAGCAGCTTCGCGCCGCGCGACTTCAGCGCCGCGAGATTCGTCTCGTCGGGCGGCGTCATGAACGACCAAGCCGATTCCGTATACACACCGCTCGTCGCGAAAATCGCCGGCGCATCGTTGTCCATGTCGAAGCCGAGCGCGAAACCCGGCAGGTTCGCGAGCGTCGCCGCGGGCTTCGGCGGCGTCATGAACGTGAACGCCATCGCGGCCGGGTCGAGCGTGATCGAGTTCGACTGCTTCCAGCCGGCCCAGCCGCTGCCGGCGATGCCCGGGTCGTACGGAAAGCTCGCGTACAGCGCCGCGCCCGCGCTGTTGCGCGCGCCGGCGAACACGTTCGCGAGCGCCGCCTTCTGCGGGCTCGTCAGGCACGCGCCGGTGCGCGCGCCGTTCGCGCAGGTCGGAATATCCGCGTCGATGCTGAAATGCGCCTGGCACGCGGCGACGTCCTGCACCATCCCGTCGGCCACGCCGTCGAGCGCATCGCATTTCTCGACGATCTTCGCGCCGACGAACTGCCGCTCCGCATCGGAGAAGCCGCTGCGCAGGTCAGGCAGCCCGTTCGCGCCGGTCGCCGATGCGATCTTCGCGAACTGCTGCGCACCGACCATCTCGCCGATCGCCGCCTTCGGCAGATGTACGCCCGGATCGCCCGCGATGATCCCGTCGTAGTCGGCCGCATTGCGCGCCGCCGTGACCATCGCGTGCCGCCCGCCGTTCGAGCAGCCGCCGAAGTAGCTGCGGTCCGGCGCCTTCCCGTACGCGACGCGGATCACCTGCTTCGCCATCGGCGTCAGCGCATCGACGGCCGCGTAGCCGTAGTCGCGGCGCGCCTGCGGATCGAGGCCGAACAGCGGGTTCTGCGCGGCGCTGTGCCCCGAATCCGAGCTGATCACCGCGAAGCCCTGGTTCAGCGCGTTCGTCAGCGGCCCGCCGCCGCCGATCTCGCCGGTCGCCTTCACCACGTTGCCGTCGAGGCCGCCGTTCGCCTGGTAGAAGAAGCGGCCATTCCACGCTTTCGGCAGGCGCATCTCGAAGCCGATCGCGTAGGTGTTGCCGTCCACGGGGCTCACGCGCTCGTTCATCTTTCCGGCAACCACGCAGTGTTCGGCGATCGGCTTGCCGGCCACCGTCAGCGCACCCGCGGCCGCGGTCGTCACCGACGTGAACGACGTGTTCGCATACGCCAGCTTCGCGGCGAGCGCGTCGCAGGTCTGCGTCATCGCGGCCGGCGTCGCGGCGGCCAGGTGAGCCGGCGACGCCGTGACCGAATCGTCGCCGCCGCAGCCGGCCAGCAACGCGGCGGACAGCGGTGCAATGCAGAGGAATGCAGATTTTCCATTCATGAATGATGTCTCCCGTTCGCCGTGCCGGCGTGTCAGAACATATGCTTGACGCCGACCATCGCGCCGAGCTGCCCCATGCCCGCGCCCGGCGTCGTGCCGGGGCCGCCGCCGCTGACCGCGTAGCGTGCGTGCGCGCTGTTCCACAGGTACGAACTCTGCACATAGACCGACGTGCGCTTGGTCAGCAGATAGGTCGCGCGCAGCGTCGCCATCGTCGCGCGCGTGTCGTGCGCGCTGTTGACGATCCGGTAGCCCTCGCCGTCGACGACGACATCCGGCCTGACCGCATACGACGCGCCGACGAAGAACAGGTCGGAGTGCGCGCCCGGCGCGGCCGGCGAGCCGGTCGACACGCGCCGCCCGATCCAGCCTGCGCCGAGCCGCGCGCCCGCGGCCTGCGCGTACGCGCTGACGTGCACGCGCGCGTCCTTGCCCGCGCTGCTCGTGAACGCGGCCGGCGCGACGCCGTCGAAGAAGTTCGCGGCCGCGCCGGTGCCGCCGCGCTGCTCCTCGTAGGACGCCGCCGCGCCAAAATACGTGCTGTCGTACTTGAGCATCACCGACCAGTTGCGGCATTCGACGGCCTTGCCGGGCACCTGCCCCGCGCACGTGCCCTGCCCCGGCGAGTTGCCGGTGCCCGCGCCGTCGCGGCCGAACGAATACGCGGCCCCGAGCGTCACGCCGCGATACGTGCCGATGTAGGTCACCGCGTTGTCCGCGCGGCCGTTCGGCACGTACGCATCGAGCGAGCCGAGCCCGTAGATGTCCGGGCCGATGATGTCCGCGCCCTGCAGCGCGAGGTAGGTCATCGTGTACTGGCGGCCGAACGCGAGCGTGCCGAAGCCGCCCTTCAGCCCGACGAACGCCTGCCGCCCGAACAGCCGCCCGCCTTGCCCGAGATCGCCGCCGCGCACGTTGAAGCCGCTTTCCAGCGTGAACACCGCCTGGTAGCCGCCGCCGAGATCCTCGGCGCCGCGCAGCCCCCAGCGCGACGGCAGTTCGCCCGTCACGGCCGGCATGCGCACCACGTGATCGCCGGCCGCGTTCGCGTGCGACACGAATTCGATGCCCGTGTCGATGATCCCGTAGAGCGTCACGCTCGATTGCGCATGCGCGCCCGGCGCGGCGAGTGCGCAGCATGCGCCGGCGGCCAGCAGGCCACGCGTTGTCGTCGATTTCATAGTGATGCGTCTCCAGACCTTGAGTAATGGCGCGCTCTGACGGCGCGCATGAAAAAAACCGAACCTCAGTCGCCCGCCCGCGGCCGGCGGATCAGCAGCAGCGCGGCCGCGGCGGCCACCAGCGTGACGGGGATGCTCGCGCCGATCACGACCGGCGCGCTGCGGCCCATCGCGAGCAGCTGCGCGGCGGCGAGCGGCCCGACGACGGAGCCGAGCCGGCCGACGGCCACCGCCGTGCCGACGCCGGTGCCGCGCATCGCGGTCGGGTAGTAGATCGCGGCGAGCGCATACAGCACCGACTGGCCGCCGATCACGAACATGCCGGCCGCGAACGCGGCCGCCGCGAGCGACGCGAAGCCCGGCGCGGCCGCGAGCGCGGCGAGCGACAGCACGATCCCCGCATACATGCCGCCGACCACGCGCTGCGCGCGCATCCGGTCGAGCGCCGCGCCGATGCCGAGCGCGCCGAGCCCGCCGCCGACGTTGAAGCAGATCTGCACGAGGCCGACGTGCGCGCGGTCGAGCCCGCGCGCCGCCATCAGCGACGGCAGCCAGTTCAGCAGGAAGTACAGGACGATCAGCGTGCAGAAGTAGCTGATCCACAACGCGAGCGTGGACAGCGTGCGGCCGCCGCCGAACAGCGTGTGCGCGACGCTCGCGCGGGCCGCGTCGGTGCCGGCGACGTCGAGATACGCGCGCGACTCGGGCAGCATGCCGATCAGCAGCGGCACGAGCAGCAGCGGCCCCGCGCCGCCGACGTAGAAGATGTGGCGCCACTCGGTGTCGCCCGCGAGCAGCACGCCGATCAGCGACGCGATCACGCCGCCGAACGGAATCCCGCAATACATCGCGGCCACCGCGCTGCTGCGCGCACGCGGCTCGACCGCCTCGGACGACAGCGCGATCAGGTTCGGCATCGCGCCGCCGAGCCCGATGCCGGTCAGCACGCGCACGACCACCAGCATCGCGAAGCTCGACACCTGCGCGGTGGCGATCGATAGCAATCCAAACAACACGACCGATGCGATCAGCACGCGCTTGCGGCCGAACCGGTCGGCAAGGCGCCCGCCGAGCATCGCGCCGGGCAGCAGCCCGAGGGTGCCCGCGCTGAACGCGAGCCCCATCTGCGACACCGTGAGCCCGAATTCGCGCGCCATCCGCGGCGCGGCAACGCCGACCGATTGCAGGTCGAGCCCTTCGAGCAGGGCGATCGCGAAGCACAGCGCGAGCGTGGTCGCGACGGCCGGCTTCTCGGCAACATAGGTGTTCATCTCGTCTCCTCTTCCGTCGACCGGCGCTTGCGCCGATCCTTGCGCACCCGCCGCCAGCCAGAGGCGAACGAACGCGCTGTCTCCTGGTTGATCGACAGTCTTTATCAGGCTGCCTGATTCAATGGTCGTAAAAAAACCGGCCGGTACGTCTGCCGGCCGGCCGGCGTTCATGCGTGGATCACGTCGGGATCGCGGCGGGCCGGATCATGGAGCACGTCGATCGCCGCCGCGCGATGCTGCTGCACGGCCGCCTGGTTCAGCGAGCCCTTGTCGGTCACTTCGCCGAGATCCAGCGACGGCGGCGTCTCCGTCACGCGAATGCGCGCCACGAAAGTCGAGCTGCCGGTCGCGCCGCGATTGAGCCGCGCAAGCCAGTCGGCAAACGCCGCCCGCACCGCCGGCGCGCGCAGCACGTCCGCCGCCGGCGCGTCACGGCCAAGCCCGGCCAGCGCGCGGCACGCATCGAGACGCGGAAACACCAGCAGGCCGATGTCGTCGCGATTGAGCCCGGTCACGACCACGTCCTGCACGTACGGCGCGCCGCTCGACACCGCCCGCGCGCGCAACGGCCCGACGCTGACGAAGGTGCCGGTGCTCAGCTTGAAATCCTCGGTCAGCCGCCCGTCGAACTGCAGGCCGAGCTCCGGCCGCGCCGGATCGGCGAACGTGGCCGCATCGCCGCTGCGGTAATAGCCTTCGTCGTCGAACACGTCGCGCGGATCGACGTCCGCATGCCAGTAGCCGCGCATCACGTTCGGCCCCTTGAAGCGCAGCTCGAGCTTGCCGCCGCACGGCGCGAGCTTCACGTCGCAGCCGGGCGCGGGCAGGCCGATGTAGCCCGAGCGCATCAGCGGGCCGGTCGTGAACAGGCACGACGGCGACGTTTCCGTCATCCCGAGGCCCGCCATGATCCGGATGCGCTCGCCGCAATGCGCTTCGGTCACGCGGTCGAGCCGGTCCCACGCGGCCTGCGACAGCCCCGCGCCGCCGAAGAAATACAGCTTCACGCGCGAGAAGAACGTGTCGCGCAGCGCGGCGTCGCGTTCGAGCGCGGCGGTCAGCTCCTCCCACCCCTTCGGCACGTTGAAGTAGATCGTCGGCGCGATCTCGCGCAGGTTGCGCACGGTCTCGTCGAAGCGGCCCGGCACCGGGCGGCCGTCGTCGAGGTACAGCGTGCCGCCGTTGTACAGCGCGATGCCGAGGTTGTGGCTGCCGCCGAACGTATGGTTCCACGGCAGCCAGTCGACCAGCACCGGCGGCTCGCGCGTCAGCTCCGGCATCGTCTGGCGCAGCATCTGCTGGTTGCTGCACAGCATCCGGTGCGTGGTCGGCACGGCCTTCGGCTGCTTCGTCGAGCCCGACGTGAACAGGATCTTCGCGATATGGTCCGGGCCGATCGTCTCGTGGATCAGGTCGATCGTGCGCGGCGCGGTGCCGAGCAGGCGTTCGAACGGCACGGCGTCGCGTGTTGCACTGCCCTGCGCGACGATCAGCGTCGCGTCGGCCGGCAACGCCGCATCGAGCGCGCGCGCGAACGCGTCGGCGTCGGCGACGAACACCGCGCCCGGCCGCAGCACGCCGAGCGTGTGGCGCAGCTTGCCGTAGTCGGTCGACACGAGCGAATACGCGGGCGAGATCGGCGCGTACGGCACGCCGGCGAACATCGCCGCGAACATCAGCTGCAGGTGTTCGAGATCGTTGCCGGACAGCACCGCAAGGGGCCGCTCGGCCGACAGCCCGAGATCGGCGAGGCCCTGCCCGAGCGCGCGGGCGCGCTCGAGCATCCGCGCGTAGGTGATCTCGATCCAGCGGCCGTCGTCGCCGCGGCGCGCCGCGAGCACGCGGTCCGGATGCGCCTGTGCGCCGCGCACGAGGCAGTCGGTCAGGCGGTCGGGATACGCGCCGAGCGGTTCCCGCGCGTGCAGCCGCCAGGTGCCGTCGGCGTCGCGGCGGATGTCGGCGTCGCCCTGCGCGACCGCCACCGCGCGATAGCGCGCGCCGCTGGCGTTGCGATCAGCGGCGTGCGAGGAGGTCATCGATGCGTTCATCGCTTTCCTCTCAGATCGGGTAATGGCGCGGCGAGGTCTGCACGGTGACCCAGCGCAGCTCGGTGAATTCGCCGATCGACGCGCGGCTGCCGAAGCGGCCGTAGCCGCTCGCCTTCACGCCGCCGAACGGCATCTGCGCCTCGTCGTGCACGGTCGGGCCGTTGATGTGGCAGATCCCCGATTCGATCCGCCGCGCCACCGCCATCGCGCGCGCCAGGTCGCGGCTGAACACGCTTGCCGACAGGCCGAACTCGCTGTCGTTCGCGAGCGCGACGGCATCGTCGTCGCTGTCCGCGCGCAGGATCGCGACGACCGGCGCGAACGATTCCTCGCGGTACAGCCGCATGTCGGGCGTCACGCCGTCGACGATCGCGGGCTGCATCACCGCGCCGTCGACCCGGCAGCCGAGCGGCAGGCGCGCGCCGTGCAACCGCGCGTCCTCGACGAGCGACGCCGCGCGTGCGGCGGCCGCCGCGTCGACCATCGTGCCGAGCGCATGGCCGCCCTGCGGATCGCCCGCCACCAGCGTGCGCGCCTTCGCGGCAAGCTGCTCGACGAGCGCATCGGCGATCGGCCGCGCGGCGATCACGCGTTCGGTCGACATACAGATCTGTCCCTGGTTGAAGAACGCACCGAAGGCGATCGCGTCGACCGCGGCGTCGAGATCCGCGTCGTCGAGCACGAGCACCGGCGCCTTGCCGCCGAGTTCGAGCAGCACGGGCTTCAGGTGCGCGGCCGCATGGCGCGCGATGATCCGCCCGACGTGCGTCGAGCCGGTGAAGTTGATCCGCTTCACGTGCGGATGCGCGATCAGCCGCTCGACGAGCGCCGGCGCGTCGGCCGCCGCGTGCGTGACGACGTTGACGACGCCCGCGCCGAGCCCCGCGTCGTGCAGCACCGCGCCGATCAGCGCATGCACGCCCGGGCACGCTTCGGACGCCTTCAGCACGACCGTGTTGCCGCACGCGAGCGGCATCGCGAGCGCGCGGGTGCCGAGGATCACCGGCGCGTTCCACGGCGCGATGCCGAGCACGACGCCGCACGGCACGCGCATCGCGAGCGCGAGATTGCCGGGCACGTCGGACGGGATGATGTCGCCGTCGATCTGCGTGGTCATCGCGGCCGCCTCGCGCAGCATGTTCGCCGCGAGGGTCACGTTGAAGCCGTACCAGCCCGGCGTCGCGCCGGTTTCCGCGACACCCGTCGCGACGAATGCGTCGATGCGCGCGTCCATCAGGTCAGCCGCCTTCAGCAGCCGGCGGCGGCGTTCGGTCGGCGCGAGCGCGGCCCACGCGGGGAATGCGCGGTGCGCGGCGTCGACCGCCGCGTCGACGTCGGTGGCGCCCGCGGCCGGCGCGCGCGACGCGAGCGCGCCGCTTGCCGGGTTCAAACGGTCGAAGGTGCGCCCGTCGCGTGCCGCGCACCATTCGCCGCCGATCAGCATCTGTCTGTCGGTCATCCTTGCCTCCTGTCGACCGGAGCGCGTGCTTCGGCACTGACTCCGGTCCCAGGCTTCGCACCCGATTCCGTGCCAAGCCGTGTCTCTTCCGTTCGATGCGCCCGCTGCGCGGGCGCTCGGCATCACCGCTTGTAGGCCTGCAGGCCGGGCTTGATCGCCTTGTCGTCGAGGAACTGCTTCAGCCCCTGTTCGCGGCCATGCTCCGGATCGCGCAGTTGCGCCTGGTCGAGCTTCGCGTACAGGTAATCCTCGCACTGTTCCCACGTCAGCTCGCGCGAACGCTTGAAGCCGTGCTTCGCCGCGCGCAGCACGACCGGGTTCTTGTCGATCAGGCGCGCGGCGAGCGCGATCGTCGCGTCGCGCAGCTCGGCGAGCGGCACGCTGCGGTTCACGAGGCCCATCTCCGCCGCGTCGACGCCGGTGAACGTGTCGCCGGTCATGATGTAGTGCAGCGCGCGGCGATGCCCGACGGTATCCGCCATCGCCTTGCTGACGAGGTTGCCGGGCGGGATGCCCCAGTTGATCTCCGACAGGCCGAACACCGCCTCGTCGGCCGCGATCGCGAGATCGCACGCGACGAGCGGCGAGAAGCCGCCGCCGAAGCACCAGCCGTTCACCATCGCGATCGTCGGCTTGCCGTACATCCGCAGGCGCCGCCATTGCCATTCCGACGCGTCGCGCCGCACTTTCTCCTGCAGCGCGTCCGGGCCGCCGTCGATTTCCCGGAAGTACTCCTTCAGATCCATGCCGGCCGTCCACGCGGCGCCCGCGCCGGTCAGCACCAGCACCTTCGCTTCGTCGTCGAACTCGATCACATCGAGCACCTGCAGCATCTCGCGGTTGAGCGTCGGGCTCATCGCGTTGCGCTTCTCCGGGCGGTTCAGCGTCACCCACGCGATGCCTGCCTCCACGTTGACCTCGACGGTCTGCCAGCGGTTGTCGTACTTGCTCATGTCTGTTCCTGTCGTGTGTTCCAGTGCCGATTCGGTGCGCAGCGCCTCTGCCGCGAACGGCTTCATTTAATATCAGGCTACCTGATATTGCAAGCGACAAAAGCGCCGGTGTAAACCCGGATCGGGTGTCCTGTCGGGGCTATCCGGGACAGCGAACTACCGGCGGTGTCGTGGGGTCGGGGACGTCAGCCGCGCAGGTTGCGGACGAACACTTCGAGCGCGCGCTGCACGTGCGCGGCGTCGTCGGCGGGGAGTTCGCCGAGCATGCGGCTTTCGAGCGGGCGCAGCACGGCCTCGCACTCGCGCAGCATCGCCGCGCCTTCGCCGGTGAGCGTCAGCAGGATCACGCGGCCGTGCGACGGGTCGGCCTCGCGGGTGACGAAGCCGCGGCTCGCCATCACGCTCATCACCTCGTTCGCCGATTGCGGCGTGATGAACGAACGCTCGGCGAGCTGCGCGTTCGACGACGCGCCGCGCGCCTCGAGCACCGACAGCGCCGTGTATTGCGCGAGCGTGATGCCGAGCGGCGCGAGCGCGTCGGTCATGTGACGGCGCAGCAGCCGGTCGAGGCTGCCGATCACGTAGGTCAGGCGCTGCGGCGCGCGGGCTTTCGGCTTGTCGCCCGCGGCGCGGATGGCGTTCTTCGCGGTCTTCGAATTCGCGGGCTTGGTCGGTGCAGTGCTCATAACGCGGGCCGGATGAAAGTGCGGGCCATCTTACCAGCAGGCATGCGCCGCGCGCGTTCAGCCGCGCGCGGCCCGCCCGAACGCAAAGCGCGCCGTCGGCAACCCTGCGTACCGCGTTTGCGCGACGAACACGCCGCCCGCATGCGCGTCGCCGGCCAGCGCATCGTCGCCCAGCCCGATGCGCGCGCTCGTCACGTACAGCCGCCCTTCGCCGTCGAGCGCCACACAGCTCGGCTGCGCGGTCGGCACGACGACGCGCTCCGTCTCGATACCATCCGGCCCGTAGCGCACGACCCGCCCGCCGCCCCACTGCGCGTTCCACAGCCCGCCATCGCGATCGACCGCCGAGCCGTCCGGGTCGCCATTCGCATCGGTCAGCCGCGCGAAAGATCGCACGTTCGCGACGTCACCGCCCGCGCGGTAATCGCAGACGTAAATCTCGCGCACCAGCGAATCGCAGTAGTACATCCTCGAACCATCCGGCGAGAACGCGATGCCGTTCGCGATCGCCGCCGGCGGCAATGCGAGCCGTTCGAGCGTGAGGTCGGCATTGAGCCGGTAGAACCCGCCGATCGCACGCGGCGGCTCGCCGCCTTCGTCCTTCATCCCGAACACGAACGCGCCGAACGGATCGCAGCGCCCGTCGTTCAGCCGGGTCGGCAGCTCGGGCTCGACCTCGACGATCCGCGTGAACGCGCCGCTGCGCAGGTCGAAGAACGCGAGATGCGTCGCGAGCCCGACCAGCAGCACGTCGGGATCGTGCGTCAGCGCGAAGCACGCCAGCCGTTCCGGCATCGGCCAGTGCGCGAGGTCCGAGCCGTCCGCGCGGCATCGCCAAAGCCGCGCGCCTTCGATGTCCGTCCAGTACAGCGCGTGCGTCGCGTCGCACCACGTCGCGCCTTCGCCGAGCGTGTTGCGGCTGTCGGCCAGCAGCGTCGCCGACGCGGCCGGATGAGTCTGTTGCATGCCGTCTCCCGATATCTGTCCCGGCCGCGCTTTCGTCAGATCTTCATCGCGCGCCGCTGGTTGCGACGATACTGGTCGAACAGCACCGCGAGCAACAGAATTCCGCCGCGTATCAGATATTGGTAAAACGTCGGCACGTTCAGCAGGCTCATCGCGTCCTGCACCGCGCCCATGATCAGCACGCCGACGAGCACGCCGGAGATCGTCGCGACGCCGCCCGTCAGCGACACGCCGCCGAGCACGCATGCGGAGATCACGCCGAGTTCGAGACCGACCGACGTCTTCGGGTCGCCGAGGCTCATCCGCGACGCGAGCATCACGCCGGCGAAGCCGGTCACGAGCCCCTGCAGCACGAACACGGTGATCTTGATGCGCATCACCGGCAGCCCCGCGAGCAGCGCCGCCTCGCCGTTGCCGCCGACGGCCAGCACGTTCTTGCCGAACACCGTCTTGCGCAGCAGGAAGCCGAACACGACGAAGCCGACGAGGTTGCTCCAGATCGGATACGAGATGCCGAGGAACGAGCCCGACCCGAGTTCGAAAAAACGCTCCTCGGAGATCATCACCGCGTCGCCGTTCGACGTGATGAACGCGAGCCCGCGCACGACCTCCATCATCGCGAGCGTGACGATGAGCGAATTGATCCGCCAGCGCGCGATCAGCACGCCGTTGACGAGCCCGACCGCGCCGCCCGCGAGCACGCCGGCCGCCGTGCCGAGCAGCACGCTGTGCGTCGCGGTGATCAGCGTCGACGCGACCACGCCCGAGAACGCGACGATCGACGCAACCGACAGGTCGACCTCGCCGAGCGCGAGCACGAACATCATCGTCACCGCGATCGAGCCGATCAGCGTCACCGACAGCAGCAGGCCCTGGATGTTGCGGGGCGTGAGGAAATCCGGCACGGTCAGCGACAGCGTCGCGAACAGCACGACGAACACCATCACGATGCCGGAGCGGTTGATCAGGTTCCACGCGGCGCCGCGCGCGCGGGCCGCCGGCGCGGCGGCGGCATCGGGGGACGGGGAGGTGCGTTGGGGTTGCATTGCCTGGCTCATGTCGTATGCCTTCCGGGGTTGTCGGGCCGCTAGCGCGGCAGCGCGAGCTTGATCAGCATGTCGGGCGTCGCCTGCGCCTTCGCGACTTCACCGGCGATCCGTCCTTCCTTCATCACGATGATCCGGTCCGCCACGCCGATCACCTCGGCGAGATCGCTCGACACGAGGATCACCGTGCGGCCCGCTTCCGCGAGTTCGTAGAACAGGTTGTAGATTTCCGCGCGCGCGCCCACGTCGATGCCGCGCGTCGGCTCGTCCATCAGGAACACGTCGATGCGTTCGGCGAGCCAGCGCGCGAGCACCACCTTCTGCTGGTTGCCGCCCGACAGCGCGCCGATCGGCGTGTCGCCGTCGCGGGTCTTGATCGCGAGCCGCTCGATGTAGCGCTGCGCGAGTTCGCGTTCGCGCCGCGGCGCAAGCAGCATCCGCGCGGGGCTGAAATGCCGGCGCGCGCTGAGGTTCAGGTTGTCGGCCACCGACGCGATCGCGACGATGCCTTCGTGCTTGCGGTCTTCCGGGCACAGCGCGATGCCCGCGCGCACCGCGTCGCGCGGGCTCGCGAACGCGACACGCCGCCCGTTCAGCTCGACGTGGCCCGCGCTCGGGCGCACCGCGCCGTACAGCAGCTTCATCAGCTCCGAACGCCCCGCGCCGACCAGCCCGAAGAAGCCGACGATCTCGCCGCGGCATGCGCCGAACGACACGGGTTCGGACAGCCCGGGCCCGGCCAGCCCTTTCGCCTCGATCAGCACGTCGCCGGCCGCGCGCGGCCGGTAGCCGTACACGTCCGCGATCGGGCGGCCGACCATGCAGCCGATCAGCCGGTTGCGGTCGAGATCGGCGACCGTGTCGAAGGTCTCGATGCGGCGGCCGTCGCGAAACACCGTCACGCGGTCGCACAATTCGTAGACCTCCTCCATCCGGTGCGTGACATAGATGATCGCGCGGCCGTCCGTGCGCAGCGCGCGGATGATGCGGAACAGCTGCGCGGTCTCGCGCGCGGACAGCGAACTGGTCGGCTCGTCGAACGCGATCACGCGCGCGTCGCGCATCAGCGCCTTGCCGATCTCGATCATCTGCCGCTGCCCGATCGACAGGTGCTTGACCGGCGTGTCCGGGTCGAGCCGCTCGCCGAGCCGTTCGAGTTCGCGCATCGCGCGCGCCGCCAGCGTGCGTGTGTCGACCACGCCGAGCCGGTTCGGCAGCTGCCCGAGCATCAGGTTTTCCGCGACCGTCAGCTCGGGCACCAGGTGCAGCTCCTGGTAGATGATCGCGATGCCGGCCTCCAGCGCCGCGCGCGTCGACGCGAAGCGCTGCGCGACGCCGTTCAGCGTCAGCGTGCCGGCCTGCGGCTGGTTCACGCCGGACAGCACCTTCAGCAGCGTCGACTTGCCCGCGCCGTTCTCGCCCATCAGCCCGTGCACCTCGCCGGCGCGCACCGCCAGCGACACCGCGTCGAGCGCGCGCACGCCCGGGAAGCTCACCGTGATGCCGTCGAGCGCGAGCAGCGGGCCGTCCGGCGGCCGCGCGCCTGCTTCCGCGGCGTCGCCGAGGGACACGGCCGTCATCGTCTGCATGGTCATCTCGTTCTCGCCCCGCGCGCTCAGATGCCCAGCTCGGCGCGCACGGCCTGCCAGTTGCCGCGCGTCATCAGCTTGCCGCTCGTCTGCGTGTCGGCGGCCGGCGTCTTGCCGTTGCGGATCCAGTCGACGAGGTTCTGCGCGCTGTCCTTGCCGTGGTTCGTCGAGCTGACCGCGATCGTGCCGTAGAAGCCGGTCGGCGCCTTCTTCTGGAATTCGGCGAACGCCTCGCCCGCGCCGTTGATGCCGACGCCGATCACGTCCGCGGACGGGATGTGCAGCTGCTCGGTCGCGCGCACCGCGCCGAGCACGGTCTCCTCGTTCAGCGCGAAGATCACCCACTTCTTCACGTTCGGATGCCGCGCGAGCACCGGCGCGGCGGCGCTGAAGCCGCCTTCGTCGTCGGTCGTCTTCTGCGGCGCGTCGAAGATGTTCTCCTTGCGGAAACCGTTCGCGAGCAGCGCCTGCGTCGCGCCGTCGGTGCGCAGCTTCGCGGTCGGCAGCTCGTAGTTGGTCACGCGCAGCGCGCCGACTTCCTCGGGCTTCCAGCCGCGCTGCTTCATCTCGTCGGCGATCGCCTGGCCGACCTGGCCGCCGATCTTGGTCGCCGACATCCCGAGGTGCGGGACGTTCGCGAGCGGCTTGCCGGACGAATCGACGAGCTGGTCGTCGACGGTCACGAACTTCATGTTGTAGCGCTTCGCGCGCGCGGCGATCGCGGGCCCGAGCCGCACGTCGGGCGCGCAGATCACGAAGCCCTGCACGCCCTGCGCGCCGAGGTTGTCGATCGCGGCGAGCGTCTTCTCGCCGTCGGGCGTGCCGATCTTCACGACCGAGAAGCCCTGCTTCTGGCCCAGCGCGCTGGCCGCGTTCTGCTCGTTGATGAACCACGCCTGCTCGGGCATCTTCACGAGAAAGCCGATCTTCAGCGGCGCATCGGCGCGGGCGGCGCCGTGCATGCCGAGCGGCGCGACGCACAGTGCGGCGAGCGCGGCGCGCAGGGTCAGTCGGCGGATCGTGCGGGTCATGTCATGTCTCCTTGTGTCGGGTCGTGGTCGACCGTGGTGTGTGTTGGTGTGCGAACGTGCGCCGTTCTCGACGGCGATGCAGCATGGTGCGGATGCGTCAGCGGCCGAATGCGTCCGTCTCGATGCGATGGCCGAACAGGAACGCGTCGGCGACGAGGCGCAGCGGCCGCGCGTCGACGTCGCTCTCGCGGCCGGCAATCAGTTCGTGAAAGCGCGCGTACAACGCCGGGTACTCGCGCTGCGGCGGCAATGCAACCGGCTCGCCCGCGATCGACAGCCGCGCGCCGCCGCCGCTGATCGCCAGCACGCCGTCGGCGGTATCGACCGCGATCTCCCATTGCTCGACCGGCCCGTGACGCCAGTCGAATTCGGCGCGCACCGGCACGCCGCCGGTATCGACGCAATCGAGCTCGGCCGCGATCGGCGTCTGCACGTCGCACGGCACGAACAGGCGCGCGGGCGCGAGCACCAGTTCGCGCGGCAGGATCTGCGTGACGATCGACAGCGCGTTGATGCCCGGATCGAACACGCCGAGGCCGCCGGGCTCCCAGATCCACTGCTGGCCCGGATGCCAGCGCCGCACGTCCTCTTTCCAGCGCACCTGCACCGCGCGGATCGTGCGCGCCGCGAGCCACGCGCGCGCCGGCTCGACCGCGCTCGCATAGCGCGAATGCCAGGTCGCGAACAGCGTGCGGCCGCGCGCGTGCGCGAGCGCCTGCAGCGCCGCCACTTCGCCGAGCGTCGCGCCCGGCGGCTTCTCGAGCATCACGTGCTTGCCCGCGTCGAGCGCGGCGCGCGCCTGGGCGTAGCGCACCTGCGGCGGCGCGCACAGCGACACCGCGTCGAGATCCGGTTCGGCCGCGAGCAGCGCGTCGAGGTTCGGGTAGTTCCGCACGCCGGCGACTTCCGTGTGGCGGCTCGCGCATGCGGCCAGCGCGAAGCCCGGCTCGGCGGCGATCGCGGGCAGGTGCTGGTCGCGGGCGATCTTGCCGATGCCGACGACGCCCAGCGAAAAAACGGTGTTCATCGTGTGCTCCTCATGGCCGGCAGGTCAGCGCGCCCAGCGCAACACCAGCGGATCGAGCCGGCGCGCGATCGCGACCAGCTCGGCGCGCGTGGCCGGGTGCAGTTCGGGCAGCGGATGGCGCGGCCGCTCGCACGCGATCACGCCGCCTTCGCACATCAGCGCCTTCGCGGCGAGCAGCCCCGCCTGGCGGTTCTCGTGATTGATCAGCGGCAGCCACCGCGCGTAGTGCGCACAGGCGTCGTCGATGCGCCCTTCGCGGTGCGCGACGAGGATCGGCCGCAGGCCGTCCGGATACGCGCCGCCCGTCATCGCGCCGGTCGCGCCCGCGTTCAGGTCGGCCAGCAGCGTGATCGCCTCCTCGCCGTCCCACGGCCCCTCGACCGCGTCGCCGCCGAGCCGGATCAGCTCGCGCAGCTTGCCCGCCGCGCCCGGCGTCTCGATCTTGAAGTACGCGACCTGCTCGATCTCGCGCGCCATCCGCGCGAGGAACGGCGCGGCGAGCACGGTGCCGCTCGCCGGCGCGTCCTGGATCATGATCGGGATGTCGAGCGCGTCCGACACGCGCGCGTAGAAATCGAAGATCTGCGGCTCGGGCACGCGGAACGTCGCGCCGTGATACGGCGGCATCACCATCACCATCGACGCGCCGAGATCCTGCGCGCGGCGGCTGCGCGCCGCGCAGACGTCAGTGCCGTAGTGCGACGTCGTCACGATCACCGGCACGCGGCCGGCGACGTGTTCGAGGATCGTGCGCGTGAGCACGTCGCGCTCGTCGTCGGCGAGCGCGAACTGCTCGGAAAAGTTCGCGAGGATGCACAGCCCGTCCGAGCCCGCATCGATCATGAAATCGACCGCGCGCTTCTGGCTCGCGAGATCGAGCGCGCCGGTGTCGGTGAAGGTCGTCGGCACGACGGGGAAGATGCCGCGATAACGCGGGGAACGGCGGGATGTCATGGTTCGGATCCTGATCGGGTCGGCCTGCGTCAATGCGAATGGCCCGGCACCGCCGCGCCGCGCTGGCCGACCAGGAAATCGAGGTCGCAGCCTTCGTCGGCCTGCAATACGTGGTCGATGTACAGGCGCGCGTAGCCGCCCTTGCCGAGCTGCCCGGCGACGCCGGGTGCTGCGGCCGGATCGACGTCCGACAGCCGGCGCTGCAGCTCGTCGTCGTCGATGTCCAGGTGCAGCGTGCCCGCGTCGCAGTCGAGCTCGATCCAGTCGCCGGTGCGCACCGCCGCGAGCGGGCCGCCCGCGGCCGCCTCCGGCGCGACGTGCAGCACGACCGTGCCGTACGCGGTGCCGCTCATCCGCGCGTCCGAGATCCGCACCATGTCCTTCACGCCCTGCCGCAGCAGCTTCGGCGGCAGCCCCATGTTGCCGACCTCGGCCATCCCCGGATAGCCGCGCGGCCCGCAGTTCTTCAGCACCAGCACCGAGTTCGCGTCGACGTCGAGCGCTTCGTCGTCGATCGCGGCCTTGTAGTGGTCGAAGTTCTCGAACACCACCGCGCGGCCGCGATGCTTCAGCAGCTCGGGGCTCGCCGCCGACGGCTTGAGCACCGCGCCGCGCGGCGCGAGATTGCCGCGCAGGATGCGGATCCCGCCATCCGCGAGCAGCGGCCGGTCGAGCGGGCGGATCACCTCGTCGTCGTGGTTCGGCGCATTGCGCACGTTCTCCCACAGCGACTTGCCGTTCACGGTCAGCGCATCCGGATGCGGCAGCAGCCCGCCTTCGCCGAGCCGGCGCAGCACCGCGGGCAGGCCGCCCGCGTAATAGAACGACTCCATCAGGAAGCGGCCCGACGGCTGCAGGTCGACGATCGTCGGCGTGTCGCGGCCGATGCGCATCCAGTCCTCGAGCTCGAGCGGCACGCCGATGCGCCCCGCGATCGCCTTCAGGTGGATCACCGCGTTGGTCGAGCCGCCGATCGCCGCGTTCGTGCGGATCGCGTTCTCGAACGCGGCGCGCGTGAGCACCTTCGACAGCACGAGCCCGTCGAGCGCCATCTCGACGATGCGGATGCCCGACATGTGCGCGAGCACGTAGCGGCGCGCATCGACGGCCGGAATCGCCGCGTTGTGCGGCAGTGTGACGCCGAGCGCCTCCGCGAGGCACGCCATCGTCGACGCCGTGCCCATCGTGTTGCAGGTGCCGGCCGAGCGCGACATCCCCGCTTCCGCGGACAGGAAATGATGCAGGTCGATCTCGCCGGCCTTCAACGCCTCGTGCAGTTGCCACACCGCGGTGCCGGAGCCGATGTCCTTGCCGTCGAGCTTGCCGTTCAGCATCGGCCCGCCGGACACGACGATCGCCGGCACGTCGCAGCTCGCCGCGCCCATCAGCAGCGCCGGCGTGGTCTTGTCGCAGCCGGCGAGCAGCACGACCGCGTCGATCGGGTTGCCGCGGATCGCCTCCTCGACGTCCATCGACGCGAGATTGCGCGTCAGCATCGCCGACGGCCGCAGGTTCGATTCGCCGTTCGAGAACACCGGGAACTCGACCGGAAAGCCGCCCGCCTCGTGGATGCCGCGCTTCACGTGCTCCGCGATCTTGCGGAAGTGCGCGTTGCACGGCGTCAGCTCCGACCACGTGTTGCAGATGCCGACGATCGGCCGGCCGTCGAATTCGTGATCGGGGATGCCCTGGTTCTTCATCCAGCTCCGGTACATGAAGCCGTTCTTGTCCATCGTGCCGAACCATTGGGCGGAGCGCAGCTTGGGTTTTGTCGCCGACATCGTCTGTCCTGTGTGAGACGGGGATATCGACGCAGTCTAGGAAGAATTTTGATAACCTTCCAATGACGTTTCGAACGTCTCCCATATCAGTTTAGACATCGATATAAACCCGCACGATGACCGATCCCCTGCCTTCCGGAATCCGCACCCGCCTGAAAACGCGCCAGCTGCTGCTGGTCGTCGCGCTCGCCGACGAAGGCAGCATCCACCGCGCGGCGGCCGCGCTGAACATGACGCAGCCGGCTGCCTCGAAGCTGCTGCGCGAGCTCGAGGACACGATCGGCGCGGTGCTGTTCGACCGCCTGCCGCGCGGGATGCGGCCGACGCTGTACGGCGACGCGCTGATCCGCCACGCGCGCGCGGCGCTCGGCAGCCTCGACCAGGCGCGCGAGGAACTGGCCGCGCTGAAGGCCGGGCGGCTCGGGCACGTCGCGGTCGGCGCGATCACGTCGCCGGGCCTGCGGCTCGTGCCGCCGGCGGTCGCCGCCGTGAAGGGCACGCATGCGGGCGTTCACGTGTCCGTCGAGATCGACACGAGCAACGTGCTGCTCGAACGGCTCGCGCAGGACAAGCTCGACATCGTGCTCGGCCGGCTGTCCGCGGAACACGACAAGCTGCACCTGCGCTACGAGCCGCTGACCGGCGAGCCGGTCGCCGCGGTCGTGCGGCCCGGCCATCCGCTGCTGGACCGCGCACCGCTCGCGCTCGCCGACGTGCAGCGCGCCGCGTGGGTCGTGCCACCGGCCGGCAGCGTGCTGCGCCACCGCTTCGAACTGATGTTCCAGCGCGCGAGCCTCGCGCCGCCGGCGAACGTCGTGGAGACGGCCGCGCTGCTGTTCGTCACGCGCGTACTGGAGCAGAGCGACATGATCGCGGTGCTCGCGGACGAGGTCGCGCGCTATTACGCGGGCCACGGCATCGTTGCGCTGCTGCCGCTGGAGATGGATTGCCGGATGGACGATTTCGGCATCATCACGCGCACCGACCGGCTGTATTCGCCGGCGGCGTCGGTGATGGTCGACGCGATCCGGGTGGCGGCGCGGGAGGTTTACGGCGTGGCGCTGTGACGTCGGCGGCGTGACTTCCATGACTTTGCATCCACCAACATTTCAATTATTATCGAAATATGGAAACGAACTCTGTCGTCCGCGCCCTCGGCGCCCTGGCCCAGGAATCCCGGCTCGCGGTCTTTCGACTTCTGGTTGAAGCAGGCCCCGACGGGCTGCCCGCGGGCCAGATCGCCGAACGCCTGGGCATTGCCCCGTCGTCGCTGTCCTTTCACATGAAGGAACTGACCCATGCGAACCTCGTCGCGGTCGAGCAGCGCGGGCGCTACATGATCTACTCCGCCAACTACGCGGCCATGAATGACCTGCTCGGCTACCTGACCGAAAACTGCTGCGGCGGCACGCCGTGCATGCCGGCCGATGCAGGCAGCTGCAAGCCCCCGAAGGCGCGCGCGTCGTGATGCGTCCGCGCGCCCCCGTCCCCGTCGCCCCCCTGCCAAGCCATCGCCGATGACCACCAACGTCCTGATCCTCTGTACCCACAACTCGGCCCGCAGCGTGCTCGCGGAAGGCATGCTCAACCACTGGGCCGCGAAGCTCGGCAAGGATGTGCGCGCGTACAGCGCCGGCAGCGCGCCGAGCGGCCGGCTCAATCCGTTCGCGCTGGAAGTGCTGACGGCCGCCGGCATCGACGTCGGCGGTTACCGCAGCAAGAGCTGGGACGAATTCGTCGGCGACGGCGCGCCCGCCATGCGCATCGTCATCACGGTGTGCGACAGCGCGGCGGCGGAAACCTGCCCGTACTGGCCCGGCAGCCCGGTCAAGGTGCACTGGGGCTATGCCGATCCGTCGAACGCTTTGGGTGGCGACGAAGGCAGGCGACTCGCGTTCGAGCTCACACGCCAGGCGATCGGCTACCGCATGCTGCAGTTGCTGATGCTGCCCATTGATCGCATGAGCAATGCCGAGCTCCAGTCGGCGTTGACCAACATTTCGCAAAACTGATCATTCGCATGGCGGCCTGCCGAATCCAGGTGCCGCCTGCGTCTTCAAGACTGATACCTGTCCGATGAACACGTCCAACGTCGCCCCACCGGGAAAGGCCATCGCCAAGCCCGCCATCAACTTCTTCGAACGCTACCTGACCGTCTGGGTGGCGCTGTGCATCGTCGCCGGCATCGCGCTCGGCCAGGCGCTGCCCGGCCTGTTCCAGCAAATCGGCCGGATGGAATACGCGCAGGTCAACCTCCCGGTCGGGCTGCTGATCTGGGTGATGATCATTCCGATGCTCGTGAAGGTCGACTTCGGCGCGTTGCACGAAGTGCGCCAGCACGTCAAAGGCATCGGCGTCACGCTGGTCGTGAACTGGCTCGTCAAGCCGTTCTCGATGGCGTTTCTCGGCTGGCTGTTCGTCAAGCAGATCTTCGCGCCGATGCTGCCCGCCGATCAGCTCGACAGCTACATCGCGGGCCTGATCCTGCTGGCCGCCGCGCCGTGCACGGCGATGGTGTTCGTGTGGAGCCGGCTGACGGGCGGCGATCCGTTGTTCACGCTGTCGCAGGTGGCACTGAACGACAGCATCATGGTGATCGCGTTCGCGCCGCTGGTCGGCCTGCTGCTGGGCATCTCCGCGATCACGGTGCCGTGGGCGACGCTGCTCACGTCGGTCCTGCTCTACATCGTGATCCCGGTGGTGCTCGCGCAGCTCTGGCGCAGGCTGCTGCTCGCGAAAGGACAGGCGGCGTTCGATGCGGCGATGGCCAGGATCGGCCCGTGGTCCATCGCCGCGCTGCTGGCCACGCTGGTGCTGCTGTTCGCGTTCCAGGGCGAAGCGATCCTGAAGCAGCCGCTGGTGATCGCGCTGCTCGCGGTGCCGATCCTGATCCAGGTGTTCTTCAATTCGGCGCTCGCCTACTGGCTCAACCGGGCCGTCGGCGAGAAGCACAACATCGCGTGCCCGTCGGCGCTCATCGGCGCATCCAATTTCTTCGAGCTGGCGGTCGCGGCCGCGATCAGCCTGTTCGGCTTCCATTCCGGCGCGGCCCTGGCCACCGTCGTCGGCGTGCTGATCGAGGTGCCGGTGATGCTGCTGGTGGTGCGCATCGTCAACCGGTCCAAGGGCTGGTACGAGCGCGCGTGAGCAAACCCGAGAACAACCCCATGACCGACCGCCTGAACGACCTGCCGCAGCTCGACGCCACGCTGTTTCGCGTGCCGGACGCCGCTCAGCTGCACGCGGCGTCGCCGTCCACCCATCCGCCCCGCTTCCTGCTGCTGTACGGGTCGCTGCGCGAGCGCTCGTTCAGCCGCCTGCTGATCGAGGAAGCCGCGCGCCTGCTCACGGCCATGGGTGCCGAGGTACGCGTGTTCAACCCGAGCGGCTTGCCGCTGCCCGACGACGCGCCGGAGAGTCACCCGAAGGTCGTCGAGCTTCGCGAACTCGTCCAATGGTCCGAGGGGATGGTGTGGTGCTCGCCGGAGCGGCACGGCGCGATGACGGGCATCATGAAAGCGCAGATCGACTGGATTCCGCTGTCGGTCGGCGCCGTGCGCCCGACCCAGGGGAAAGCGCTCGCCGTCATGCAGGTGAGTGGCGGTTCGCAGTCGTTCAACGCGGTGAACCAGATGCGCGTGCTGGGCCGCTGGATGCGCATGCTGACGATCCCGAACCAGTCGTCGGTCGCGAAGGCGTTCATGGAATTCGATGCAGCCGGCCGGATGAAGCCGTCCGCGTATTTCGATCGCGTGGTGGACGTGATGGAGGAACTGGTCAAGTTCACGCTGCTGACCCGGGACATCGGCCCGTATCTGGTCGACCGCTACAGCGAGCGCAAGGAGAGTGCCGAGGCACTATCGAAGCGCATGAATCAAACGGCGATCTGACGCCCGGCGAAACGATGCGGGCCCGGCGCATGCCGTTGCCCGCTCACGTCCACCCTTCGAGCCTGAGCGTCGAGCGCACGAGCCGCTGCTCCTCCTGCTCGATCTCCCGCAGGTAATCGACGCACTGGCGGATATGCTCGCTCGCCGCCTTGCG
This sequence comes from Burkholderia pyrrocinia, assembly GCA_001527685.1. GTDB lineage: Bacteria > Pseudomonadota > Gammaproteobacteria > Burkholderiales > Burkholderiaceae > Burkholderia > Burkholderia pyrrocinia_D. The sequence goes on along the minus strand of LOZU01000106.1, from coordinate 57,403 downwards.
CGCCTGCTCGGGCAGCCGGCCCGTGACCGCGTTGAACAGCCGCGCGTGCTGGCGGTCGATCTGCTTCTTCATCGGCTCGCGGTGGTACAGGTTGTTCACCGACGCGAACACCGAGCTGAGCAGCAGGTCGGTCAGCGATTGCAGCGTATTGACGAGCACCGGGTTGTGCGACGCCTCGCAGATCGCGAGGTGAAACGCGTGATCGAGCTTCGCGCGCGCGGCCGGATCGAGATCCTGCGCATCGGCCGCGACCATCTCGTCGTAGCGCCGCGTGATCAGGATGAAATCGGCCGGCGTGCCGCGCAGCGCCGCGAGCCGCGCCGCCTCGGCCTCGAGCATCCCGCGCACCTCGAACAGGTCGTACAGCGTGCGCGGCTGCGAGCCAAGCAGGTGCATCATCGGCGTGGTCTCGCGCTGCGGGGTCAGGCTCGCGACGAACGAGCCCCTGCCGTGTGCCGTGTCGATGATGCCGCGCGCGGCCAGCAGCTTCATCCCTTCGCGCACCGCCGTGCGCGACACGCCGAGCTTCTCGGTGAGCCGCCGTTCGGACGGCAGCGCCTGCCCGGCCTTCAGCACGCCGTCGACGATCAGCTTCTCGATGCGCTCGGCGACGACGTCCGCCACGCGCCGCGCGCGGCCCTCACGTTCCTGCGTTTCCATGCTGGTATGACCACTTTCCGATGATGCGGTCGATTCTGCCATAAACCCTTGTCCTTTATGGGTTTCATGGAATTGCCATGCGTTCCTTCTCGGTGCTCTTCCAAAAACTGGTATGACCACGCTGACGGCGTCTGGACACGCGCGCGCCGACCCACAAGAATCCGTCCTTCCGGCGGACCATGCACCACGCGTCCGTCAGCATGGCGGAGACACCACGATGAGTTTCATCTACGACGAACGGATCGACGGCGCGCTGCCGACGGTCGACCCGGGCACGCTCGCTGCCGCGTTGCACGCGGCGGCGCCCGGCCTCGACGTGCTGCACGAACGCGAGGCCTTGAAGCCGTTCGAATGCGACGGCCTCGCCGCGTATCGCACGGTGCCGCTGCTGGTCGTGCTGCCGGCCACCGTCGACGAGGTGCGCGCGGTGCTGCGCGTCGCGGCCGCGCACGGCGTGCCGATCGTCGCGCGCGGCGCGGGCACGGGGCTGTCGGGCGGCGCGATGCCGCTCGAGAAAGGCATCCTGCTCGTGATGGCGAAGTTCAACCGGATCCTGTCGATCGATCCGGATGCGGGCATCGCGCGCGTGCAGCCCGGCGTGCGCAACCTCGCGATCTCGCAGGCCGCCGCGCCCTACGGCCTCTACTACGCGCCCGATCCGTCGTCGCAGATCGCGTGCTCGATCGGCGGCAACGTCGCGGAGAATGCGGGCGGCGTGCACTGCCTGAAATACGGGCTGACGGTGCACAACATCCTGAAGGTCGAGATCCTGACGATCGACGGCGAGCCGCTCATGCTCGGCGCCGACGCGCTCGATGCGCCGGGCTTCGACCTGCTCGCGCTGTTCACGGGCTCCGAGGGCATGCTCGGCATCGTCACCGAAGTGACCGTGAAGCTGCTGCCCAGGCCGCCGAGCGTGACGGTGCTGATGGCGAGCTTCGACGACGTCGGCAAGGCCGGCGGCGCGGTCGCGCAAATCATCGGCGCGGGCGTGATTCCCGGCGGCCTCGAGATGATGGACAAACTCGCGATCCGCGCGGCCGAGGATTTCATCCACGCGGGCTACCCGGTCGACGCGCAGGCGATCCTGCTGTGCGAGCTCGACGGCGCGGCGAGCGACGTCGACGAGGACGCCGAACGCGTGGCCGCGCTGCTGCGCGACGCGGGCGCGGCGGAGATCCGCGTCGCGCGCGACGAGGCCGAGCGCCAGCGCTTGTGGGCCGGCCGCAAGAACGCGTTCCCGGCGGTCGGCCGCCTGTCGCCCGACTACTACTGCATGGACGGCACGATCCCGCGCCGCGAACTGCCGCGCGTGCTCGAAGGGATCGCGGCGCTGTCCGCCGAATACGGGCTGCCGGTGGCGAACGTGTTCCATGCGGGCGACGGCAACATGCATCCGCTGATCCTGTTCGACGCGAACCGGCCCGGCGAGCTCGATCGCGCGGAGGCGCTCGGCGCCCGGATCCTCGAACTGTGCGTCGCGGTGGGCGGCAGCATCACCGGCGAGCACGGCGTCGGCCGCGAGAAGATCAACCAGATGTGCGTGCAGTTCAACGCCGACGAAATCACGTTCTTCCACGCGGTGAAGGCCGCGTTCGATCCGCACGGGCTGCTGAACCCCGGCAAGAACATCCCGACGCTGCATCGCTGCGCCGAATTCGGCGCGATGCACGTGCACCACGGCCGGCTGCCGTTTCCCGAACTGGAGCGCTTCTGATGCGACGCGAAATCGAATCGATGGACGACAGCGCCGCGCTGCTCGCGCAGGTCGAAACCGCGCTGCACGACCGGCAGCCGCTGCGCATCCGCGGCGGCGACACGAAGGCGTTCCTCGGCCGCCCGGTCGCCGCGCGCGAGCTCGACACGCGCACGCATCGCGGCATCGTCGGCTACGACCCGACCGAGCTGGTGGTCACCGCGCGCGCCGGCACGCCGCTCGCCGAGCTCGAAGCCGCGCTCGACGCGGCCGGCCAGATGCTGCCGTGCGAGCCGCCCGCGTTCGGCGGCGCGGCGACGGTCGGCGGGATGTTTGCGGCGGCGCTGTCCGGGCCGCGCCGCCCATGGGCCGGCGCGGTGCGCGACGTCGTGCTCGGCTGCCGCGTGATCACCGGCCACGCGAAGCACCTGCGCTTCGGCGGCGAGGTGATGAAGAACGTCGCGGGCTACGACGTGTCGCGCCTGCTCGCGGGCAGCTTCGGCTGTCTCGGCGTCGTCACCGAGGTGTCGCTGAAGGTGCTGCCGAAGCCGCGCGCGACCCGCCATCTCACGCTGGCGCTCGATGCCGGCGACGCGCTGCAACGCGTCGCCGCGTGGCGCCGCGCGGGCCTGCCGCTCGCCGGCGCCTGCCATGCCGACGGCGTGCTGCGCGTGCGCATCGAAGGCGGCACGGGCTCCGTGAACGCGGCGCGCGCGACGATCGGCGGCGACGAAACGGACGACGCGTTCTGGGCGCGGCTGCGCGCCTTCGCGCTGCCGTTCTTCGACGATCCGCGCCCGCTGTGGCGCGTGTCGGTACCGGCCGCCGCACCGCCCGGCACGCTGCCGGGCGCCGCGCTGCTCGACTGGGGCGGCGCGCAGCGCTGGCTGAAGAGCGACGCCGATCCGGCCGACGTGCAGCGCATCGCCGCGCAATGGGGCGGACATGCGACCTGCTTCACGCCGGGCGTGACGCCGGCGCCGTTCCAGCCGCTGCCGCCCGCGCTGCTGCGCGTGCACCGCGCGCTGAAGGCAAAGCTCGATCCGCACGCGATCTTCAACCCCCGGCGCCTGTACGCCGATTTCTGAGAAACACGCCGATGCAAACCAATCTCAGCGAAGCAAGTCGCGCGCATGCCCGGGCCGACGAAGCGGAAGCGATCCTGCGCGCGTGCGTGCACTGCGGCTTCTGCAATGCGACCTGCCCGACCTACCAGGTGCTCGGCAACGAACTCGACGGGCCGCGCGGCCGCATCTACCTGATCAAGCAGCTGCTCGAAGGCGAGCCCTGCGGCACGCGCACGCTGCAGCATCTCGACCGCTGCCTCACTTGCCGCAACTGCGAAACGACCTGCCCGTCGGGCGTGCGCTACCACACGCTGCTCGACATCGGCCGCGCGGAGGCCGAGAAACATGCGCAGCGCCCCGCGCGCAAACGCCTGCTGCGCGCGGGCCTGCGCCGCGTCGTGCCGCGCCCGGCCACCTTCGCCGCGCTGCTGAAGGCCGGGCGCGCGCTGCGCCCGCTGCTGCCCGGCACGCTGCGCGACAAGATTCCGGCCGCGCCGCCAGCCGCCGGCACGCGCCCGCCCGCGCGCCACGCGCGGCGGGTGCTGATGCTCGAAGGCTGCGTGCAGCCCGCGCTGTCGCCGAACACCAACGCGGCGGCCGCGCGCGTGCTCGACCGGCTCGGCATCAGCGTGACGCCCGCGCCGCAAGCCGGCTGCGGCGGCGCGACCGAATACCACCTGAACGCGCAGGACGCGGGCCTCGCCCGCGCGCGGCGCAACATCGATGCGTGGTGGCCCGCGATCGAGGCCGGCGCGGAAGCGATCGTGCTGACCGCGAGCGGCTGCGGCGCGTTCGTGAAGGAGTACGGCGACCTGCTGCGGTCCGACTCCGCCTATGCCGACAAGGCGCGGCGCGTGAGCGCGCTCGCGCGCGACCTCGCCGAGGTGATCGCGGCCGAGCCGCTCGATGCGCTCGCCGTGCCCGGCGCGCGCCGCATCGCATTCCATTGCCCATGCACGCTGCAGCACGCGCAGCGCCTCGGCGGCGCGGTCGAGGGCATCCTCGCGCGGCTCGGCTTCGATCTGACGAATGTTGCCGACGCGCACCTGTGCTGCGGCTCGGCCGGCACGTATTCGCTGACGCAGCCCGAGCTCGCCACCACGCTGCGCGACAACAAGCTCGATGCGCTCGAAGCCGCGCGGCCGGACCTGATTGTCACGGCCAACGTCGGCTGCCAGACTCATCTGAACGGCGCGGGCCGCACGCCCGTGCGTCACTGGATCGAGCTGGTCGACACCCCCATGTCAACTGATTGACGGAGCCCTGCCATGCAAACCAAATCCGTACTCGAACGCGCCGACGCCGACCGCATGCTGGCCGCCGCCCGCGCCGAAGCCGAACGTCACGGCTGGGCCGTCGCGATCGCGATCGTCGACGACGGCGGTCACCCGCTCGCGCTCACGCGCCTCGACGGCGCATCGGCCGCGAGCGCGTACATCGCGCAGGAAAAGGCGCGCGCCGCCGCGCTCGGCCGGCGCGAGACCAAAGCGTATGAGGATATGATCAACGGTGGCCGCACCGCCTTCCTGAGCGTGCCGGTTTCGGGGCTGCTCGAAGGCGGCGTGCCCGTGACGGTCGGCGGCCAGATTGCGGGCGCGATCGGCGTGTCTGGCGTAAAGTCGGAGCAGGACGCGCAGATCGCCCGCGCCGGCGTACAAAGCGTCGCGGCCTGATCCGCGCGCGCCACATCTTTCCCCGGGAGGAATCACGATGATCGACCATGACGGACTGCAAGTCGCGCCAGCGCTGAGCCAGTTCATCGAAAACGAAGCGCTGCCGGGCACCGGCATCGACACGGCAGCGTTCTGGCGCGGCTTCTCCGCGCTGGTACACGAGCTTGCGCCGCGCAACCGCGAACTGCTCGCGGAGCGCGACCGCCTGCAGCAGGAACTCGACGCGTGGCACCGCGCGCACCCCGGCCCGGTGCGCGACCACGCCGCGTATCGCGCGTTCCTCGAACAGATCGGCTACCTGGTGCCCGCACCGACGAACGTCGCGGCAGCCACCGCGAACGTCGACAGCGAGATCGCCTTGCAAGCCGGCCCGCAACTCGTCGTGCCACTGTCGAACGCGCGCTATGCGCTGAACGCGGCGAACGCGCGCTGGGGCAGCCTGTACGACGCGCTGTACGGCACCGACGCGCTGCCGGAAGACCAGGGCGCCGAGCGCACCACGGCCTACAACCCCACACGCGGCCAGCACGTGATCGACTACGCGCGCGGCGTGCTCGACAACGCGGCGCCGCTCGCGCGCGGCTCGCACCGCGACGCGCTGCGCTATCGCGTGCAGGACGGCCAGCTCGCCGTCGACACGAACGCGGGCGTCACCACGCTCGCGCAGCCCGCGCAGTTCGCCGGCTACCAGGGCGCGGCCGACGCGCCGTCGGCGATCCTGCTGAAGCACAACGGCCTGCACCTCGAAATCCAGATCGACGCATCGACGCCGATCGGCCGCGCCGATCCCGCGAACGTGAAGGACGTCGTGCTCGAGGCGGCGGTCAGCACGATCATCGACTGCGAGGATTCGGTCGCGGCGGTCGACGCCGACGACAAGGTGCAGCTCTATCGCAACTGGCTCGGCCTGATGCAGGGCACGCTCGTCGAGGAGATGTCGAAGAGCGGCAAGACCTTCACGCGCCGCCTGAACGCCGACCGCGACTACACGACGCCCGCCGGCGGCACGCTCACGTTGCATGGCCGCTCGCTGCTGTTCATCCGCAACGTCGGCCACCTGATGACCAACGGCGCGGTGCTCGATCGCGACGGCAACGAGATCCCGGAAGGCATCCTCGACGGCGTCGTCACGACGCTGTGCGCGCTGCACGACCTGCAGTCGAAGCGCAACTCGCGCACCGGCTCGATCTACATCGTGAAGCCGAAGATGCACGGCCCGGCCGAAGTCGCGTTCGCCGACACGCTGTTCGCGCGTGTCGAGGACTTGTACGGCTTGCCGCGCCACACGCTGAAGATGGGCATCATGGACGAGGAGCGCCGCACCAGCGTGAACCTTGCCGCGTGCATCGCGGCGGCGGCCGCGCGCGTCGCGTTCATCAACACCGGCTTCCTCGACCGCACCGGCGACGAAATGCATTCGTCGATGGAAGCGGGCCCGATGATCCGCAAGGGCGACATGAAATCGTCCGCGTGGATCACCGCGTACGAGCGCAACAACGTGCTCGCCGGCCTCTCCGCCGGCCTGCGCGGCCGCGCGCAGATCGGCAAGGGCATGTGGGCGATGCCGGACCTGATGCACGCGATGCTCGAGCAGAAGATCGGCCATCCGCGCGCGGGCGCGAACACCGCGTGGGTGCCGTCGCCCACCGCGGCGACGCTGCATGCGCTGCACTATCACCTCGTCGACGTGCAGGCCGTCCAGCAGGAACTCGAGAAGATCCCGTACGCGAGCGAGCGCGACGCGCTGCTCGAAGGGCTGCTGACGATTCCGGTCGTCGAGCGCGCCGAATGGAGTGAAGACGAGATCCTGCGCGAGGTCGAGAACAATGCGCAGGGCATCCTCGGCTACGTCGTGCGCTGGGTCGAACAGGGCGTCGGCTGCTCGAAGGTGCCCGACATCAACAACGTCGGCCTGATGGAAGACCGCGCGACGCTGCGCATCTCGAGCCAGCACATCGCGAACTGGCTGCGCCACGGCGTGATCACCGAGGACTTCGTGCTCGGCGTGTTCAAGCGGATGGCGCGCGTCGTCGACGGGCAGAATGCCGGCGACGCGAACTACCGGCCGATGGCGCCCGACTTCGATGCGTCGTACGCGTTCAAGGCCGCATGCGCGCTCGCGCTGCAAGGCACCGCGCAGCCGAGCGGCTACACCGAGCCGCTGCTGCACCAGTTCCGGCTCGCGTACAAGCAGCACCAGCGCGCCGGCTGACCCCGTCGCACGCGGGCACGGCCCGCGTGTTTCGACCCCGAACGGGCGGCCGCCGTGGCCGCCCGTTTTTTGTGGCGGCGCGTCAATCTTTCGTGCCGGGCGACGCGCCGCGAATCGATGTGCATCTACCGTGCTCGACAATGCTGGCGCATGCAAATGCGCGCGCTATACTGCGTGCGATGTGCGCTGGATATGGCGTTCGAAGCGATTCGGCGTGCATCGGACGGGCGCGGCGGCCACCACATTCACCGGTGACGAACGCCGATCACCCGTCAATCGCTTGTGCATGACCGGGAGACACGCACCCGGATGGGCCCGCCCCCCATCCGACCTGAAAAGCCGTACCGGATCGCTGCGAATATCGTCACACGAACAAACGCATCGGCCCGTCGCACTCGGCGGCGATGCCCACCGATCTTCGGAACATGGCAGACACCGACTACGCAGCGCCCAGCGAACCTGGCCGGACGAGCCGGGTTGCCGCGCACCTGCGCCGGTTGTTGATTCCGCACCTGATCTTTTACTCAGGGCTGCTGATCGCATTGATCCTGTTGCTGCTGTGCGGGATCGTGCTCTACGAGGCCCGCGTCGACGCGCGCGACCGCGCGCGCACCACGCTGCAGAACCTCGCGCTGATGGCCGCGTGGGACATCGAGCGCAACATCGAGATCTATTCGCTGTCGCTGCAGGCGGTGGTCGAAGGGCAGAACCAGCCCGACGTCACCCGCTTGCCGATGCCGCTGCGCCGCCAGGTGCTGTTCGACCGCGCGACCGCAGCCCGCTATCTCGGCGGCATCTATGCGATGGACGCGCAGGGCAACATCGTGGTGGACGGCGCGAGCGACGTGCCGCGCCGCGACAATTTCGGCAACGAGCCCTACTTCACCGTGCATCGCGACCACCCGAACGTCGGCCTGTACATCAGCGACCCGTATCGGTCGCGGCTGCGCAACGGCTCGCCGAGCATCGCGCTCAGCCGCCGCATCTCGCAGCCCGACGGGTCGTTCGGCGGCATCGCGGTGATGTCGATCCGGCTCGAGTATTTCCAGGACCTGTTCTCGCGCCTCGCGCTCGGCGAGCGCGGCTCGATGTCGCTGATCGAGACGAACGGCCTGATGCTGATGCGCAAGCCGTTCGATCCGAAGATCATCGGCCGCGACATCAGCAAGGCCAGCACGTTCAAGCGTTTCATGACCGCGCGCGAAGGCAGCTTCGCCGACACCGCGTCGATCGACGGCGTGCGCCGCCTGTACGTGTTCCGGCACCTGGACAACCTGCCGCTCATCATCATGGTCGCCGAGGCCGAATCGGACATCTACGCCGCGTGGTACGACCGTGCGATTCCGGTCGGCTCCGCGATGGCGCTGCTCGCGCTCGGCTTCGTCGGCCTGTCGCTGCTGCTCGACGTGCAGCTGCGCAAGCGCCATCGCGCGGAAACCGAGCTGCAGGCGCTCGCGCGCACCGACGGCCTCACCGGCCTCGACAACCGCCGCATGCTCGACGTCACGCTCGCGCGCGAATGGCGCCGCGCCGCGCGCTCGCAGCATGCGCTGTCGCTGCTGTTCGTCGACGTCGACCACTTCAAGCGCTACAACGACACGCAGGGCCACCAGGCCGGCGACGACGCGCTCGCCGCGGTCGCGCGCTGCCTTGCCAGCTGCCTGCGCCGCCCGGCCGACTATGCGGCGCGCTACGGCGGCGAGGAGTTCGTCGTGATCCTGCCGGACATCGATTCGAACGGCGCGGCGACGATCGCCGAAACGATCCGCGCGAGCATTTACGACCTCGGCATCCGGCACGACGCAAGCGAATTCGGCCGCCTGACCGCGAGCATCGGCGTGACGACCTGCTTCCCGCAATGGGACGCCGGCGTCCAGGCCGCGCTGAAGCTCGCCGACGACGCGCTGTACCGGGCGAAGGAAAACGGGCGCAACAAGGTGGTCGTGCAGGCCGCGGCAGTGCGCTTCCAGCGGCGGCGGGCTTAGCCGGCCCGCCACCCCACCCGCCGCCGCACGCGAGCGCAAAATCGCCGACAATATCGGCTCGCCGCACCGGCGCGGGCCCGCGCGGCCGGCCCACACCATCATGAGACTCAAGGCAAAGATCTTCCTTCTGGCCATCGTGCCGTTCCTCGTCGCGATCGCCGGCATCGGCTTCGGGGTGCGTCAGCAGGCGACGTCGCTCGCGCGCACCCAGCACGCGACGATCCAGGCCGCCTACCTGTCGAGCAAGGAAGTCGAACTCAAGCATTACGTCGACCTCGCGACGAGCGCGATCATGCCGCTCTACGACGCGAGCGGCCGCAATGCGCGCGACGACGCGCTGCTGCGCACGCAGGCGCTCGCGATGCTGCAGAAAATGGACTTCGGCCGCGACGGCTATTTCTTCGTCTACGACCTGCACGGCAATTCGCTGATGCATCCGCGCGAGCCCGAGCGGGTCGGCCACAACTTCTGGTCGATGCGCGACGCGCAAGGCGGCATGACGATCCAGCAGCTGATCGGCGCCGCGTCGCACGGCGGCGGCTACGTGCGCTACACCTGGCAGCGTCCGTCGACCGGGCGGCCCGCGCCGAAGCTCGGCTACGTCGTCGCGCTCGAGCGCTGGGGCTGGATGGTCGGCACCGGCATCTATCTCGACGACGTCGACAACGCGCTGCAGCGGATCGACGCGCGTGCGTCCGCGAACATCGAGCGCACGATGAGCTGGCTCACCGCGATCGCGCTGGCGGGCGCGGCGGCGATCGCCGTCTGCGCGCTGGTGCTGAACGTGAGCGAGTCGCGCAGCGCGGATGCGAAGCTCAAGCAGCTCGCGCAGCGCGTGGTCGAATCGCAGGAACAGGAGCGCGCGCGGCTGTCGCGCGAGCTGCACGACGGCATCAGCCAGATGATGGTGTCGGCGAAGCTGATGCTCGAATCGGCGCTCGCGCGCTTCGAGCGCGGCGCGGCGCGCATGCCCGAGGCCGAGCAGGCGCTCGGGTCCGGCGTCGTGCGGCTCGGCGACACGCTGCGCGAAGTGCGGCGCATCTCGCACGCGCTGCGCCCGGCGATGCTCGACGATCTCGGCCTCGCGGCCGCGCTCGACCAGCTGATCCGCGAGCACGGCGCGGAAAGCGGCATCGACATCGGCTACACGCAGGTCGCGCACAGCGGCGCGCGGCCGCTGCCCGCGGCCGTCAACACCGCGCTGTTCCGGATCGCGCAGGAAGCGCTCAGCAACATCGTGCATCATGCGCATGCGTCGCGCGCGGCCGTCACGCTCGACGTCGGCGCGCAATCCGTCACGCTGACCATCGCCGACAACGGCTGCGGCTTCGACGCCGAACGCTCGCAGGCCGACGCGCGCCGCGGCATCGGCCTGCGCAACATGCGCGAGCGCCTCGATGCGCTCGGCGGCATGCTGACGATCACGTCGCAGGTCGGCCACACGATCGTGGCCGCGCGCGTGCCGCTGCGCAGCGCCGCCTGACCGCGCGCCCCCATCACAGGAGACCTTTCGCCTTGAGCGCCCCCGATACCCCCCGGCCCGCCGCCCGCCTGCTGCTCGTCGACGATCATCCGCTCGTGCGCGACGGCTTGCGGATGCGGCTCGAAGCGGCCGACCTGTCCGTGATCGGCGAGGCCGGCAACGCCGACGAGGCGCTCGCGCTCGCCGCGTCGCTCGAACCCGATCTCGCGCTGATGGACGTCGGCATGACCGGGATGAACGGCATCGCGCTCGCCGGCGTGTTCCACGAGCGCCATCCGGGCATCCGCGTGCTGATGCTGTCGATGCACGACAACGTCGAATACGTGACCCAGGCCGTGCGTGCCGGCGCGAGCGGCTACCTGCTGAAGGATTCGCCGGCGAGCGAGATCGTCCGCGCGATCGGCGCGGTGCTGGCCGGCCAGACGTTCTTCAGCGAAGGGCTCGCCGCCCGGATGATCCAGGCAAGCGCCACCGCGTCGCCGCTCGATCGGCTGACGCCGCGCGAACGCGACATCCTCGATGCGCTCGCCGAAGGGCTGTCGAGCAAGCAGATCGCGCAGCAGACCGCGCTGTCGGTACGCACCGTCGAGACCCACCGGCTCAACCTGAAGCGCAAGCTCGACATCGAAGGGCAGGCCGAGCTGATCAAGTTCGCGGTCGAGCACCGGCGGCGGTGACGGCGGCGCAGCAACGAAAAAGGGCGCCGAGGCGCCCTTCGTGCATCGCGAACCGCCGTTGCGGTCAGTTCGTCCGTGCGTTGTGCTTCTGCAGAAACGCGATCAGCCCGTCGATCCCGCCCGATGCGAGCTGGGTCTTGAACTGCCCCTGGTAGACCTGGATCAGCCACGCGCCCGACATGTCGATGTCGTAGATCTTCCAGTCGTTGCCGACCTTGCCGAGCCGGTAGCCGACCGACTGGCTGTCGCCCGGCGTCGTCACCGTCGACTGCACGAGCGCGTCGGCGCCCGCCGCGCCGCCCGCCTTGAACGAGAACTTCGCGTCCTGGCCGCCGAGCTGCGCGAGCGACGCGGCATACGTGCGCGTCATCAGCAGCTTGAACTGCTTGTACAGCTCCTGCTGCTGTTGCGGGCTTGCCTGCTTCCACGCGTCGCCGACCGCGATGCGGGTCGTGCGCTCGAAGTTCGTCGCCGGCAGGAAGCGCGCCTCGACCACCTGCGTGACCTTCGCCATGTCGCCGCCGCGCGCGGCCGGGTCGGCCTTCATCGCGTTGACGGTGCCCTCGACCGCATTGCGGACGATGTCGACCGGCGCGCTCTGCGCGAAAGCGGAAATCGACACGGTGGCCGCAGCGAGAAAAGCAAACAGATGACGTTTCATACGGATATCGCACTCGGTAAGGAAAGACGCACGGCGCGGCGCGCCGCCCGGTCGACGCAAGTATAGCGGGCCTGCCGCCCGCCTGCCGCCAGGTGACCGACTGTTACCTTTGACGCCGATTGTCACAGGCTTGCGCGAAGTAAGCCGCCCCTTACATCGCGCCCGGTGCCGATTCCGCCGCTGCGGGCAAATCTCCTTTCGGCCCCGAAACGCCCGGCGTCACGACCGACGCCGCGCCACGCCGGTATACTTGGCTACTTTGCCTTTTCGAGCCCCACCCCACCGCCTCATGGTGACTTCTCTCATCGTCCGACTCGTCGCGTGGTCGGTGCGACGCCCCGTCTGGGTCGTCGTGCTGTCGCTCGTCATCGCCGCCGTCAGCGGCGTCTACGTGGCGCACCACTTCAAGATCAACACGGACATCAGCAAGCTCGTCGACGCCGATCCCCAATGGGCCGCGCTCGGCAAGGCCGTCGACCACGCATTCCCGCAACGCAACGGCACGATCCTCGCGGTCGTCGAGGCGCCCGCGCCCGAATTCGCGACCGCCGCCGCGCATGCGCTGACGGCGGCGCTGCAGAAGCAGGCCGACGCCGGCCGCATCGGCCAGGTCGCCGAGCCGGGCGGCGGCCCGTTCTTCGAGCACAACGGGCTGCTGTTCCTGTCGCCGCAGGACGTGGCGAGCACCACGACGCAGCTTGCGAGCGCGCGGCCGCTCGTCAATGAGCTGGCGAAGAACCCGAGCCTGACCGGGCTCGCCACCACGCTGTCGACCACGCTCGGCCAGCCGCTGCTGACCGGCCAGGTGAAGCTGCCGGCAATGGCCAAGCTGCTGTCGCGCAGCGCCGCGACGGTCGACGACGTGCTGGCCGGCAAGCCCGCCGCGTTCTCGTGGCGCGCGCTCGTCGACAGCGATGCCGCGCGGCAGCCCGCGCGCGCGTTCGTCACGGTGCAGCCGGTCGTCAACTACGGCGCGCTGCAGGCCGGCGCGGAAGCGAGCCAGACGATCCGCGACACCGCGCGCGCGCTCGATCTCGACCAGCGTTACGGTGCCGTCGTGCGGCTGACCGGCGAACAGCCGCTCGCCGACGACGAATTCGCGTCGGTGCAGGACGGCGCGGCGCTCAACGGCGCCCTCACGCTGCTCGCCGTGCTCGTCATCCTGTGGCTCGCGCTGCGCTCGAAGCGGATGATCGGCTCGGTGATCGTCACGCTGTTCGTCGGCCTCGTCGTCACCGCCGCGCTCGGCCTGATGATGGTCGGCTCGCTGAACATGATCTCGGTCGCGTTCATGGTGCTGTTCGTCGGCCTCGGCGTCGACTTCTCGATCCAGTACGGCGTGAAATACCGCGAGGAGCGCTTCCGCGACCCGCGCATCGATCACGCGCTGATCGGCGCCGCGCACTCGATGGGCATGCCGCTCGCGCTCGCGACCGCGGCGGTCGCGGCGAGCTTCTTCTCGTTCATCCCCACCGCGTACCGCGGCGTGTCCGAGCTCGGCCTGATCGCGGGCGTCGGCATGTTCGTCGCACTGCTGACCACCGTCACGACGCTGCCCGCGCTGCTGCGCCTGTTCGCGCCGCCGGGCGAATCGGAGACGCCGGGCTTTCCGCGTCTCGCGCCGGTCGACGATTTCCTCGACCGGCACCGCAAGCCGATCCTGATCGGCACGCTCGCGGTCGTGATCGGCGCGCTGCCGCTGCTCAAGTTCCTGCACTTCGACTTCAACCCGCTGCACCTGAAGGATCCGCACAGCGAATCGATGGCGACGCTGCTCGCGCTGAAGGATTCGCCGGAGGCATCGGTCAACGACGTCACGCTGCTCGCGCCGTCGCTCGCGCAGGCCGACGCGGCCGCGAAGCGTCTCGACGCGCTGCCCGAAGTCGGCCGCACGGTGACGCTGTCGACCTTCATCCCGGCCGACCAGGACGCCAAGCGCGCGTCGATCGCCGCCGCCGCGAGCGAGCTGATGCCCGCGCTGACCCAACCGGCCGCGCCGAGCGCGACCGATGCGCAGCGCGTCGCCGCGCTCAAGCGCGTGTCGGCGCTGCTGGGCTATGCGGCCGAGGATCACCCGGGCCCGGGCGCGGCCGCCGCGCAGCACCTGTCGGCGTCGCTCGCGAAGCTCGCGGCCGCCGATGCCGCGGCGCGCGACCGCGCCGAGCGCGCGTTCGCCGGCACGCTGCGCGTCGCACTCGACCAGCTCGCGGCGCTGCTCCAGCCGCAGGCGATCACGCGCGACACGCTGCCGCCGCAGCTCGTGCGCGACTGGGTCGCGCCGGACGGCCATGCGCTCGTGCAGATCTCGCCGAAGGTGCCGAAGGGCGTCGATCCGGGCGACGACACGATGCTGCGCCGCTTCGTGACGGCCGTGAAGGCCGCCGAACCGAACGCGATCGGCGGGCCGATCTCGATCCTTCATTCGGCCGATACGATCATCAACGCGTTCCTCCATGCGGCGCTGTGGTCGATCGTGTCGATCACGATCCTGCTGTGGATCACGCTGCGGCGCTTCGGCGACGTGCTGCGCACGCTGGTGCCGCTGCTCGTCTCCGGCGTCGTGACGCTCGAGCTGTGCGTCGTGATCGGCATGCCGCTCAACTTCGCGAACATCATCGCGCTGCCGCTGATGCTCGGCGTCGGCGTCGCGTTCAAGGTGTACTTCGTGATGGCATGGCGCGCCGGGCAGACCGGCCTGCTGCACTCGAGCCTCACGCATGCGGTGCTGTTCAGCGCCGCGACGACGGCCACCGCGTTCGGCAGCCTGTGGCTGTCGCATCACCCGGGCACGTCGAGCATGGGCAAGCTGCTCGCGCTCGCGCTGACGTGCACGCTGATCGGCGCCGTGGTGTTCCAGCCGGTACTCATGGGCAAACCGCGCGCCAAGCGCGCGAAGAACCAATCGCAAGGAATCAATGAATAAGGTGCGAATCATGGCGGCGACCGTTGCCGCCGGCGCGATGCTGAGCGGCTGCGCAACCGGCCCCAACCGCAATCCATCCGACCCGCTCGAGCCGATGAACCGCGCGGTGTACAAGTTCAACGACACCGTCGACCAGAACATCGCGGTGCCGATCGCGAAGGGCTACCAGAAGATCACGCCGACGCCGGTGCGCACGGCCGTCAGCAACTTCTTCTCGAACCTCGGCGACCTCGGCAACTTCGCGAACAACCTGCTGCAGCTGCGCATCACCGATGCGACGCAGGACCTGATGCGGGTCGCGATGAACTCGCTGTTCGGCGTAGCCGGCCTGATCGACATCGCGACGCCCGCCGGGCTGCCGAAGCATCACCAGGATTTCGGCCTCACGATGGCGCGCTGGGGCATGCCGTCGGGCCCGTATCTCGTGCTGCCGGTGTTCGGGCCGAGCACGTTCCGCGACGGCGTCGGCCGCGCGGTCGACGTGCGCTTCAACATGCTCAACTACATCGAGCCGGCCGCGCGCAACCCGATGTACGTGATGCAGTTCGTGAGCGCGCGCTCGGACCTGCTCGGCGCAACCGACCTGCTGAAGCAGGCGGCGCTCGACCCGTATTCGTTCGTGCGCGATGCCTACCTGCAGCAGCGCAAGTCGCTGACCTACAAGAGCGAGGCCACGCCGAGCGCGCTGCCGAACTATGGCGATCCGGGCGAGTCGGGAGATTCGGGCGGCGGTGCCGCGCCGGGCCTGCCGAACTACGAGGATCCGGGGCAGTCGGGCGGGGCACCGGCCAATGCGCCGGCGGCGCCGGGGCTGCCAAAGTACGACGATCCGGGTGCGGACAATGCGATGCCGGCGAGCGCGCCAGCGGCGAACAGCTCGCCGATCGCGCCCGCGGTGCCAGGCGAGCCGGCCAGCAGCCCCGCAGCGAAATAACGTCGCGCGGACCGGAGGGCGATCAGGAGCGCTGCGCAATGCAGCGCTCTTTTTTTGCCCGTGCGTCGACCGTGCCGTCATGCCGACGGACACGGTTTCGTTCGAAGGGGATCAGGTACGCGACCGTGACGAACGACGGTCGCGGGAAACAACGGGGCAGGGCAGAAAAAAAGCGCCCGCAGGCGCTCACCCGATCCGCAGCGCCCCCGCGCGCCCGAACGCATGCCGCGCCTGGATCAGCGTCGTGCGCGCCGCGCGCGCATCGCCCGCGACCTGCAGCAGCGGGCCGAGCTGGGAAGGTTGCTTGAGGAGTTCGCGCAGGATCGGCAGGATCGCGGTGCTGCCGTCGTCGCGCAGCCCGGCCGTCGCCGCGCGCGGCAGCGTGCGCCACGCCGGATCGACGATCGCGCGGCACACCGCGAACGGCACGCCGCGCGCCGCCGCGAACGCTGCGGCGATATGCGACTCCATGTCGACAGCCAGCGCGCCCTTCGTGCGATACAGCGACGCCTTGTCCGCTTCGCTGACGACCGGCGCGCCGACGGCCGCCATCGTGCCGCGCGTCACGCGCGACCACACCGGCGTGTCGTGCAGCGCGGCGACGAGCCGCGTGCTCCAGCCGGCATCCGTCTGCACGCGGCCGAACGGCCCGTCGATCGCGTCGGCAATCACCAGTGCGCCGGGCGCCAGGTCGGGCGCGAGCCCGCCCGCGGTGCCGAAGCTGACGATCCCCGCGCAGCCGCGCGCGGTCGCTTCGGTCAGCGCGCGCTCGAGACGATCGGCGCGCGCGGCGAACACCGCCTCCACGCCGTCGCCGCGCGCGATGCGCGCCTCGAACGCCATCCCCGTCACCGCGATGACGGGTAGCGTGCCGTTGTGCTTCGACGCCATCACGCGTTACATCCCGACCGTCACGCGCGTCGCGTTGTCGCGCTTCAGGTTGCGGTAGCGCGCGAGCGCCCACAGCGGGAAGAACTTGCGATAGCCGTGGTAGCGCAGGTAGAACACGCGCGGGAAGCCGGTCGCCGTGAAGCGCGTCTCGTCCCACAGCCCATGTTCCTGCTGCCCGGCGATCAGGTAGTCGATCCCGCGCGCGACCGCCGGGTTGTTCACCTCGCCGGCCGCCATCAGGCCGAGCAGCGCCCAGGCCGTCTGCGACGCGGTGCTCGGCGCCTGCTCGTAGCCGCGGTAGTCGAGCTTGTAGCTGTCGCCGTCCTCGCCCCAGCCGCCGTCCTTGTTCTGCACCGACAGCAGCCATTGCGCGCCGCGCTTCATGCGCGGATCCTCCGGGCCGAGGCCCGCCGCGTTCAGCGAGCACAGCGCGGTCCACGTGCCGTACACGAAGTTCATCCCCCAGCGGCCGTACCAGCTGCCGTCCGGCTCCTGCTCCTTCAGCATGTAGTCGAGCGAGCGGCGCGCGGCCTCGCTGTTCGCGGCCGTCTCGCCGAGCTGCGACAGCATCGACAGGCAGCGGCCCGACACGTCCGCCGTCGGCGGATCGAGCAGCGCGCCGTGATCGGAGAACGGGATGTTGTTCAGGTAGTACTGCGTGTTTTCCGGCTCGAACGCGCCCCAGCCGCCGTCGCTGCTCTGCATGCCGACGACCCATTCGCGCGCGCGCGCGATCGACTCGCGATACATGTCCGCATGCCGGAGCTTCTCGACGCGGTCCATCGCCATCACGACCACGGCCGTATCGTCGACGTCAGGGTAGTGCGGGTTCGCGTACTGGAACGCCCAGCCGCCCGGCCGCACGTTCGGGCGACGCGAGATCCAGTCGCCGCGCACGTCGAGGATCTGCAGCGGACGCAGCCATTCGAGGCCGCGCACCACGGCTTCCTCGGCGCGCGGATCTTCCGTCTCGAGCAGCGCGTGCGCCGCGAGCGACGTATCCCACACCGGCGACAGGCACGGCTGGCAATACGCTTCGTCATCCTTCACGACCAGCAGCTTCTCGACCGACTGGCGCGCGATCGCGCGGTTCGGGTGATCTTCCGCGTAGCCGAGCGCGTCGTACATCATCACCGAGTTGGCCATCGCCGGGTAGATCGCGCCGAGGCCGTCCTCGCCATTCAGGCGCTCGTCGACGAACGCGACCGCCTGCCGGATCGCGCGTTCGCGCGTGTAGCTCGGGAACAGTCCGTCGACCGCGCGCAGCGCGTGGTCGACCACACGGAAGAACGCGAACCAGCCCGCGCTCTGGTGCCCCTGGCGCGGCAGCAGGCCCGCATTCACCGGCGGATCGATGAACAGCTCGTCGATGCGCACGCCGCGCGGGTTCTTCGCGATCGGCCGCTTCGCGTTCAGCACGAGCAGCGGCACGATCACGGTGCGCGCCCAGTACGACACCTTCGACAGGTGGAACGGAAACCACTGCGGCAGCAGCATGATCTCGACCGGCATCATCGGCACCGCGCGCCACGGAATCGCACCGTACAGCGCGAGCTGGATGCGCGTGAACACGTTCGACATCTCGGCGCCGCCCATCGCGTGGATCGCGCGGCGCGCACGCTGCATGTGCTCGGCGTTCTCGTCGTCGCCGATCACCTTCAGCGCGAAGTACGCCTTCACGCTCGCGCTGATGTTCGGCGCGCCGTCGGTGAACAGCGGCCAGCCGCCGCCCGGCTGCTGGATGCGGCGCAGGTAGCGGCCGATCTTCTGTTCGAGCTCGAGGTTCGGCGTTTCGCCGAGGTAATGGACGAGCAGGATGTACTCGGCCGGAATCGTCGAATCCGCCTCGAGTTCGTAGACCCAGTGCCCGTCGGGCTGCTGCGCGGCGAGCAACGCGTCGGTCGCGCGCTGCACGGCCGTGTCGAGTTCGGCCGGCACCGTGCCGGCGGACAGGGTTGGCATATCGGTGAGATCGTTCATCGGTCCCTCTCTTATTGTGTCTGGAGCACGTCCGCGGCCTTCTGGCCGGAGCGGATCGCGCCCTCGATCGTGGCGGGCAGCCCGGTGGCAATCCAGTCGCCCGCCAGCACGAGATTGGTCCAGCGCGTACGCGCGGCCGGACGCTTCATTTCCTGCGACGGCACCGCCGCAAAGCCCGCGCGCGGCTCGACGACGAGCTGCCACGCAGGCATGGCTTCCACGTGCGCGCCGGTCACGCGCGCGACGTCCTGCCAGATGGTCCGCGCGAGCGTCTCGCGCGGCATGTCGAGCCAGCGGAGCGCATCGTGGATCGTCGCCGCGAGCTGGCCTTCGGCGGCCCGCACCGCGTCGACGGCGCCGTTGACGACCGTCGTGTACGCGGGGCCGCCCGCCGGCGCCTCGGCCGCGAAATACGCGGTGACGGTCGCGCTGTACGTATCCGGCGCGCTCAGGTCGGGCACGAGCGGCTGCGCGACGTCGGGTGGCACCGCCAGCACGAGCGCGTCGCCCGGCGCGAGATCGACCCGCTCGCCGTCGATCACCAGCGCGTCGACCGCATGGCCGTTCGCGCCGAACTCGAGCGCGTCGAGCCGCGAGCGCAGGCGGATCGTCGCGCCGCCATGCTGCAGCATCCGCAGCGCCGGTTCGACGAACGCGCTGCCGAGCCCGTGACGCGCGTCGAGCGGGCGGCACGCGGGCCCGCCCGCGGCGAACGTGTCGCAGACGAGCGCACGCGCGAGCTCCGCGGTGGCATGACGCGGCTCGACGTTCAGCGCGCCGAGCAGATGCGGCCGCAGCCAACGATCCCACAGCACGCCGTCGCAGCGCATCGTCTGTGCGAGTGAGCGGCCCGTGCGCGCGAACATCAGCGGCGCGAGCGACAGGTAGTCCAGCGGCGTCGTGCCCGGCGCCCGCGATGCGGCGTCGAACAGCCACGACGGCCAGCGGCCGCTGCCGAAGCGCAGCGTCCAGCGCTGCTGCGACGCGACGTCGACCACCGGGAATTCCGGCAGCGCCGGCCCGGCGAGCTGGTCGGTCGCGCCGATCGCCCGCAGATAGCGCTGCGTCGCCGCCTGGCCCGCGAACACCCGGTGCAGCCCGCTGTCGACCGTCGCGTTCAGCGTGCCGTCGAACCACGAGCGGCAGCGCCCGCCCGCCTGCGCGTGCGCATCGTGCAGCACGATGCGGCGCCCGCGACGTTGCAGCTCGACAGCGGCCGACAGGCCCGCGAGTCCTGCCCCGATCACGTGGACGGTTCTGGGCATCAGGCTCAGAACAGCGCGTAGCGCGCGGCGATCATCAGCATGCGCGCCTTCGGCTTGCGGATCGGCGCGCGCGGCGCGGCGAAGCCGCGTGCGACCGCCGCCTCGAGAATGCAGCGATAGGCGCCCGACATGATGCGCGGCGCCTTCACCTGCGCACGCGGGCACGTGTCCATCACCGCGTCCGCCTGGCGGAAATGCTCGAGCGCGCGCGCGACGAGCGTCGCGCACACGCGCGGCAGCGCGGCTTCGCGCGCGATCGTCGACGGGTCGGTGATCGCGATGCCCTCGCGCGCGAGCAGCTCGCGCGGCAGGTAGCAGCGGTTGATCGCCGCGTCGTCGTCGATGTCGCGCAGGATGTTGGTCAGCTGCAGCGCGCGGCCGAGATGGTGCGACAGCGCGATCCCCTCGGCCTCCGGCATCCCGAAAACCCTCACCGACAGGCGGCCGGCCGCGCTCGCGACGCGGTCGCAGTACAGGTCGAGGGTCGGCTCGTCGGGCGCGCAGATATCCTCGGCGGCATCCATCGCCATGCCGTCGATCATCGCGTGGAAATCGGCGCGCTGCAGGTTGAACGCGTGGATCTCGCGCGTGAGCGCGACGAGATGGCGCGGCGGCTGGCCGGCAAAGCACGCGTCGATGTCCGTGCGCCAGCGCGCGAGGCCCGCGGCGCGCTCGGCGCGCGGCAGGTCGCTGTCGGCGATGTCGTCGACCGCGCGGCAGAACGCGTACACCTGGAACATCGCGTCGCGCTGCGTCGCCGGCAGGATGCGCATCGCAAGATAAAAGGAACTGCCCGATGTGACGGCAGCGGCGTCGGTTTCTTGTTCGTCCACGACGGGATTGGAAACGGCCAAGACGAGCTCCACGGAGACGCCCACGCGGGGCGATTGAAGAAGCCATGCCCGGCTGGGATGGTAAGGGCGTCAAATGCGTGCGAGATGTGCGAACGTTCGACGCAGACAGGCACAAATTACCGGCCGGAAGCCGGAATTGGGCGAAAGTATAACAATCTTTGATGGTCGATGGCGGCGCGGCCGCCGCGTCGCGCGACGCCGTGCCCGTGTGTGCGCCGGCCGGGCGCGAAGGCCCACCGCACATGGGCCGCGCGCCGCTAGCCGTAGACGATGTCGCGCTGCAGGTCGAGCGCGATGAGCCCCATTTCGCGCGTCAGCTGGAGCATCGCGCGCCGCTCGAGGCGCGAGCCCATGAAGCTGGTCACGCGGCCGTCCGGCTCCGCGGTGAACTGGAACACCGCGCCGCCCGAGCCGAACCAGGCGCCCGGCACGTCGTCGGATTCGTGCCAGTCGATCTGCGCGAACACACGCGCGATGCCGGCGCGCACCGCGGCGCCCGGGCCGATCGGCGGCGCGACGTCGCCCAGGTCGTCGAGCGAATAGGGGCCGGGCTTGTCCGGTTTCCGGTAGAAGAGATAGTCGACGTTCATGGGGCGCGATCGGAACAAAGTGCAAAGTTAGCGTGATCTGCTGCGAATTTAAATCAGATTGGGACGAATTGTGGCCTGCGCGACACATCGGGGGACACATGGCTCCCGGCTGCTCCGTTTTCCGGCCGGCCGCCGCCGCTTGGGCCCGCGCCCGTTCGTCTAAGATGACGCTTTATCCCAATAACGCATCCCGACCTCATGGAGACGACCGTGACCGCCGCGTCCCCCGCATCCCCGCAGTCCGCCCACCCCGTATTCGTGCTCGTGCACGGCGCATGGCACGGCGCGTGGTGCTTCGCGCACGTGATGACCGCGCTGGCCGAGCGCGGCCACCTCGCGATCGCGCGCGACCTGCCCGCGCACGGGATCAACGCCCGCTTTCCCGCGTCGTACTTCAAGCGTCCGCTCGACCGGGACGCGTTCGGCACCGAGCCGTCGCCGGTCGCGAACACGACGCTCGACGACTATGCGTCGCAGGTGATGCAGGCGATCGACGACGCGTATGCGCTCGGCCACGGCAAGGTCGTGCTGGTCGGGCACAGCATGGGCGGCATCGCGATCACGGCGGCCGCCGAGCGGATGCCAGAGAAGATCGCGAAGGTCGTCTACCTGGCGGCGTTCATGCCCGCGTCGGGCGTGCCGGGCCTCGACTACGTGCGTGCGCCGGAAAACCAGGGTGAGCTGCTCGGCAAGCTGATGCTCGCGAGCCCGCGCGCCGCGGGCGCGCTGCGCATCGATCCGCGCAGCGACGACGACGCGTATCGCGCGACGGCCAAGCGCGCGCTGTGCGACGACGTCCCGCAGGCGGAATACGAGGCGGTCGCGAACCTGATGAGCTGCGACGTGCCGGCCGCGCCGTTCGCGACGGCCGTGCCGACGACCCCCGCAGGCTGGGGCTCGATCGACCGCCATTACATCAAGTGCCTGCAGGACCACGTGATCCTGCCCGCGCTGCAGCAGCGCTTCATCGACGAAGCCGACGCGTTCACGCCGGACAACCCGACGCACGTGCATCAGCTCGACAGCAGCCACTCGCCGTTCGTGTCGCAGCCGGCGGTGCTGGCCGGCGTGCTGGCGGATATCGCGAAGAGCTGAGGCCCGCGCCGGCGCGCGTATGCGCGCTACGCGTAGGCGAGCGACCGGTCGCGGCCGAGCCGCTTCGCGCGATACAGCGCGGCGTCGGCCTCGTTGACGAGCACCTCGCAGGTCTGCGCGCCCGCATGCGCGCTCGCGCCGCCGACGCTCGCCGTAACCGGCACGCACACGCCCTCCGCGTCGACCGGCGCGCCGCCGATCGCGCAGCGCACCTTCTCCGCGACGAGCATCGCTTCGGCAAGATCGGTGCACGGCAGCAGCAGCGCGAACTCCTCGCCGCCGAAACGGCAGAACGTGTCCTGCGCGCGCACGATCCCCGAGACGCGCTGCGCCATCTCGCGCAGCACCGCGTCGCCGACCGCGTGGCCGAACCGGTCGTTGATCGTCTTGAAGTGATCGAGATCGAACAGCAGCACCGCCAGGTCGCCGCCGTAGCGCTGCCAGCGCGCGAATTCGTCGCGCAGCCGCGACTCGAAGAAGCGCCGGTTCGCGATGCCGGTGAGGCCGTCGCAGTTCGCGTGCTCGCGCAGCTTCGCGACGGCTTCCTCGCGTTCGCGCTGCATCACGCTCACGTGCGTGACGTCCGAGATCGTCACACACACGGCCTCGACCTCGCGCCCGCGCGTGAGCGGCATGAACGTGCAGTCCTGCTGCATGAAGTCGACGCCGCCGGTGATCGGCCGGTCGTGCTCGAAGCGGAACAGGTACGGCCGCTGCTCCCACGAGCTGAACGCGAAGCTGCCGAGCTGGAACACGCTCTCGAGCTTGCGCGCGAGCCACGCGCGCGGCAGGTCCGGAAAGCAGTCGAACAGGTTGCGGCCGATCACGTCGTCGGCGGGGACACCGCTGTGGTCCTGCATGAAGCGGTTCCACATCAGCACGTTCATCGCGCGGTCGAGCACGAACAGGCCGAAGCCGACCCGTTCGATCACGAGGTCGCTCAGCGAAGCAGGGCGGGCAGTCATAGTGCGGACAGCAACGCGTCGAGCGCGTCGCCCATCAAACGGATCGAGTCTTCGGCCATCAGCATCACGAAATGGGCGCGGAACCCGTCGTCCTCCAGGCCGAAATTCACTTCCAGCAGGAGCGCGACGCTCCACGCGAGCACGGTGGGCTGGAACACGTCGTCGAACGACACGTTCGCGCCCAGCAGCCCCGGCGGAAAGAACACCGGCGTGCGGCCGAGCTCGTCGAGGATCGACGCGACGCACGCGCCCATCAGCACGTTCGCGACGTCGAACACGAGTTCGTCCTGGCTCGACGTGTCGCCGCGCGGGCTGGCAGTATCGTCGTCATCCTGCGTGCGGGTGCCCGGCGCACCGTCGCCGAACGTGTCGTGATCGACGAGCGACGCGAGCCGGGTAACGCTCGACGTGCGGCAGAGCACGAGCGCCTCGCCCTTGATGTCGGAACGGAAGCCCTGGCGCACGGCCGTCACGCTGTCGTGAATGCCCGTCATGTCGCGCAGCGCCTTGCCGGCATCGGACGCCCGCACGACGCGCACGCGCGGCACGGACAGCTCGATGAAGCGGCCGAGCAGCGACGCGAGCCGCGCAGCGGCACGGCCCATCGCGAGGTTGGCGATTTCCTGCAACGCGTCGCGTTGCTCCGCCGTGAACACCGAGTCAGGCATACAACCCATACTCCTTGAGAATGGGCAGCAACGCCTCCGACGTCACGGGCTTCGCGACGAACGCGATCGCACCCAGCTCGCGCACGCGCTCGCGCGCCTGCGGCTGGATATCAGCGGATACCACGATCACGAACGTGTTCAGATCTTCGTGGCGCAGTGTTTCGAGAACCTGATAGCCGTTCATGTCCGGCATCGTCAGGTCGAGAAACATCACGGAAGCCTTGCCGTCACGATAGAGCGCAAGTGCCTCGCGGCCGTTCGCCGCATACGCGATGTCGACGTCCCAGTCCCCCGGTAGGGCCTTTGTCAGCAGCTTGCGAGCGAGCAGCGAATCGTCGGCAATCACAATCGGCAAAGGCATGGCGGCGGAGCGGAATACGGAATGGTCTCTCTCGCGTTAACGACCGTGCGCCGCGTTTCTTTAGGCGCCGAGCGAACGGACGCATGTTTGCGCCGGGCGGCCACGCAGCACACGCCGCGGCAAACTTGCACGCGACGGGCTGCGCGCCGGCATCGGCGCACGCGTATCTGTCATGGAAAGCAAGGCGCGATTCTGTGAGTAAAACCGGGGCGGTGCAACTCGCCATTTTTGCCTTTTCAAACAAAATCGATCCGATCGCGCGCCATTCGGAAAACAGCCGCGACCATTTTTGCGATAAGCACGCAAAATTTTTCCTTGTGTACGTTTGCGCTGCCGGATTCGTCGCGTTTTCAATCTGACAATTTCATCGGCCGGATTTGTCTGGATAATGCGGGCGCGCGGCGCGGAACGCGGATGCAACTCGTTTATGATGGCAGGCACCTCCAGCCTGCGCCGCACCCTTTCCCAGCCATGACGTCCGACCGGCCTGCCGATTCCCGCGACCCCGCATCCGCCGACGACTGGCAGGACGACGGGACCTACGCGTCCGGCGCGCCCGAGCACGATTTCGCCGTGCGGCGCGTGACGCTGATCGTGCTGCTGATCGCCGCGATCGTGCTGCCGTGCATGTACGTGTCGGTGATGGCGTACAACGACCTGAAAGCGCGCGAAGCCGCCGCGAGCGACGTGACGATGCGCACCGTGCGCGTGGCCGAGGAGCACGCGCTCAAGGTGTTCGACCTCAGCGAGACGCTCGATGCGCGCATCGTCGATCTCGTGCAGGACACGGACGACGCGTCGGTGCGCAAGGACGAATCCGACATCCACGACGCGCTCAACACGATCGGCGGCGGCTACCCGCAGGTCGCGGCCGTGTCGATCTTCGGCGCGAGCGGGATGCTGCTCGCGAACAGCCTCTACTTTCCCGCACCGTATGCGTCGATCGCGAACCGCGACGACTTCGTCGGCATTCGCGACGGCAAGGTGATCGAACACATCTCGCGCCTGATGATGGGGCCGCTGAAGCTCGAGAACATCCCCGTGTTCAACACGGGGGTCGCGCGTCGCCACAGCGACGGCTCGTTCGCCGGGATGGTGTCGATCGCGCTGAGGTCGTCGTATTTCAATGCGTTCTACCGCGACCTGCTCGGCGGCGCGAAGACGCCGATGACGATGTCGCTCACGCGCACCGACGGCGCCGTGCTCGCGTCGTATCCGCCGCTGCCGGCCGCCGCGCAGGGCGATCATCCGCTGCCGCTGACCGGCGAGCGCAGCGGGCGCGCGGGCCTCGTGCGCGTGAGCCACGGCGCGGGCGACGAGATCGTCGCGTACCGGCAGGTGGGCAGCTATCCGGTCTACGTTTCGTGCGCGTACCGCACGTCGGCGATCTGGCGTGAATGGTACGAACACCTGAGCGTGCTGTTCGCGTCGATGTTCGTGCCGTCGTTCGCGCTGTGGTGCGTGATCTGGCTATCGCTCAAGCGGCTGAAGGCGGAAGAGGAGGCATGGGACCGCTGGCAGGCGGAAGCGTCGATGCGGCGCTCGATCGAATCGGCCTACCGCCAGTCGCGCAAGATGCAGGCGCTCGGCAACCTGGTCGGCAGCGTCGCGCACGACTTCAACAACCTGCTGATGATCATCTCGAGCAACGTGCAGATCGCGCGGCACCGCGGCGTGCAGCACCTCGACACCGAACTCGGCGCGATCGAACGGGCGCTGAAGAACGGGCAGTCGCTGACGCGCCAGCTGCTCGGCGTCGCGCGCAAGCAGCCGCTGCACAGCGAGACGATCGACGTCGGGCAATGGCTCGGCACCTGCCGCGAGCTGCTGAAGACGTCGCTCGGCTCGAAGTCGTCGCTGATCGCGGCGATCGAGCCCGGCGTGTGGCCGATTCGCGTGGACATCGCGGAGCTCGAGCTCGCGGTCATCAACCTCGCGGTCAACGCGCGCGACGCGATGCCGACCGGCGGCCGCTTCACGGTCGGCGTGCGCAACGTGACGCTGCGCCGCGAGGACGGCTTTCCGCTGACCGGCGATTTCGTGCAGATCTCGCTCGACGACACCGGCTCGGGGATGGCGCCCGAGGTGCTCGCGCGTGCGTTCGAGCCGCTGTTCACGACGAAGGCGCAGGGGATGGGCACCGGCCTCGGGCTGCCGCAGGTGTTCGCGTTCTGCGAACGCTCGGGCGGCCTTGCGACGATCGACAGCGCCGTGGGCGCCGGCACGTCGGTGCGGCTCTATCTGCCGCGGGCGAGCGCGCAGGACCTGGTCGTCGCGCGTGCGCCGGCCCCGGTCGCGCCGGCGCACGACGCACGGCCGCCGGCCGGCCTGCACGTGCTGCTCGTCGAGGACAACAGCGAAGTCGCCGCGGGCACGGAAGCGCTGATCACGCTGCTGGGGCACCGCGTGACCTACGCGGCGACCGCCGACGACGCGCTGCGGCTCATCGAAGGCGCGCCGGCGGGAGACGGCTTCGATCTCGTGATTTCGGACATTCACATGCCCGGCCAGCTGAACGGCATCGATCTCGCCGAGACGCTCGGGCGGCGGCCGGACAAACTGCCCGTCATCCTGGTGACGGGTTACGCGGAGGAGCTCGACCGCACGCGCGGGGTCAACGTGCGCGTGCTGTCGAAGCCGTTCGATATCGCGCTGCTCGACGAAATCCTGCTGGGCATTCGCGACGCGCGTGATGCGCGGCACGCCGGCGCGCATCACGCGCCGTGAGCCGCTGCGGCCGGCGACGTGAGGCTCACGCCGCCTTATGCAGGCGCACCCACGCGGCGTAACGATCGACGAACCCCTGCAGGAACTTGCGCGTGTCTTCGTTGACGATCTTGCCTTCGTCGTCGATGCGGGTCGGGTCGTGCTTGATGAACATTTCCGGCTGGCCGAGCGTCGCGACGTCGAGATACGCGAGCACGTTGCGCAGATGCTGCTGCGACAGCGCCGTGCCCGTCGCGCCCGGCGACGTGCCGAGCACCGCGCCCGGCTTGCCCGCCCACGAATTGGCGCCCCACGGGCGCGAGCCCCAGTCGAGCGCGTTTTTCAGCACACCGGGAATCGACCGGTTGTATTCCGGCGTGACGAACAGCAGCGCGTCGGCCGCTTCGATCGACTGCTTGAAATGCTTGGCGACTTCCGGGAAATCCGCGTCGTAATCCTGGGAGTAGAGCGGGAGCGCGCCGATCTCGACGAACTCGAACGAGAGATCGGCCGGCGCGAGCGAGATCACCGCGTGCGCGAGCGCGCGGTTCCAGGATCCGCGGCGCAGGCTGCCGACGACGACTGCAACACGATATGCCATGACTGTCTCCTTCCGATGGGTGGGGAATCGATAAGATTGCTTCAGGACAGGCAGCAAAGGTCTGTTTATAGGCAGGCCAGCCCGTGAGCCGTCCCACGGGGCCATCCGGCCGACTTTCCACAAGGTTTTCCACAGAAATTGTGGATAACTTTGCCAGGATGCCCCGCCGTTACACATGACCGGTCGCGCGATGCCGGGCGCGCGACGCGAGCCTGCCGGCAAGCATAGCGCAGCGCACCCGCCGCGTTCGTGAATGTCATGGCGGTACGTGCGTTGCGGGCCGGCGCCGCGCCCAGTAAAGTGCTGGCACCGCGGCTCGCGCGACCGGCAGCGAGTGCGGCGCCTACCCGAGAGATGCCCGACGATGCCGCCTGTGTATGACGATCCCGCCTATCTTGCGCAGTTGCGGCACGACCTGCTGCGTTTCGCGCGCCTGCAGCTGCGCGATGCGGATGCGGCCGAGGACGCGGTGCAGGAAGCGCTGACGGCCGCCTGGACGCACGCGGCGGAGTTCGCCGGTTTGTCCGCGCACAAGACCTGGGTGTTCGGCATCCTGCGCAACAAGCTGATCGACGTGCTGCGCGCGCGGCGGCGGATGGTGAGCCTGTCCGCGCTCGACGCCGAACTCGACGGCGAATCCGTGCTCGACCGCGAACTCTTCAAGGAAAACGGGCACTGGGCCGCGCACGCGAAACCGCGGCCATGGCCGCGGCCGGAAACGCTGCTGCAGCAGCAGCAATTCTGGATGCTGTTCGAAACCTGCCTGAACCATCTGCCGGAGCAGATCGGGCGCGTGTTCATGATGCGCGAGTTTCTCGATGTCGAGATCGACGACATCTGCACGGAATTGACGTTGACGACGAACCATTGCAGCGTGCTGCTGTACCGCGCGCGTACGCGCCTGCGCACCTGCCTGAGCGAAAAGGGGCTGACGACCGAAGATGCTACCGGGGAAATGTAAGGACGTGACGCGCCTGCTGTCGGATGCGCTCGACCGGCATCTGACGGTGCACGAGCGCGTGCAGGTGCGCGTGCATCTGCCGGCCTGCAGCGGCTGCAGGCAGTACCGCGAACAGATTGCGTTGCTGCGGGCGGCAGCGAAGGCCGCGGGCGGGCGGGGGGATGGTGCCGCGTGAAGGCTTCGGGTGTTTGACGGGTTGTTGACAGGCACCGAAGTGCGGGTGCGGCCGATCGGGCCGCACGCCCGTCGTACGTCGATCGCCCCGCGCAATAATAAAAATACGCGGAATTCGAATTATTCGAACAGCCCGCGCACCGCTTCCGGCGGGCGCCCGATGGCGGCCTTGTTCTTGTATACGACGATGGGGCGCTGCAGCAGGATCGGATGAGCGGCAATCGCCTCGTAGGCTTGCGCGTCGGTCAA
Source organism: Burkholderia pyrrocinia (assembly GCA_001527685.1). Lineage (GTDB taxonomy): Bacteria > Pseudomonadota > Gammaproteobacteria > Burkholderiales > Burkholderiaceae > Burkholderia > Burkholderia pyrrocinia_D. The sequence goes on along the minus strand of LOZU01000106.1, from coordinate 28,072 downwards.
ATCCTCCCGGGCCAGGCCGAGTGTCTTGTACGGCTCCTCGTTGTCACGAAGCATGTCGCGGACCGGGCGCGCGAGCTGGCGATGCAGCGCCTCCAGTTCCTGAACCGTCGGCGGCGTCTTCAGGTATTCCACGACATTCACGGGCGCACCGCCCGGATTCAGCGACTCGATAAGCGCGAGCGTCTCGCGAGACTTCGAGCATCGGGGGTTGTGGTAGATCGTGATCATCGTTCTGGCCTGGATAGTAGGGTCTCGTATTGTAGCCAGTCCGGGTCGGGGGGTTGAACCGGCGTGAGGGCGGGGTCGATGTCGTTGAGCTTGCGCCGCTTTCTGTTGGAGCCGGCATGTGGGTGGTCGTTTTGTTGCCGGATGGCTCTGCGATGAAGCTCGTCGGACATTCGGCGCTCACTGCGCAACTCGGTTTATGCGCATAAATTTGCATCGGAGTCGCGAGTCTCTGAGCCGATGAATCGATCACCTTGTGCGCGGAGTCTCCGGCAGAAGGGAGCTTCGTCGGACACCGCCTCTCGGCATTGCGAAGTCGCCTGAAGCTGCGCCCGACGTACCGACCGCGGGTGGGTTTATGCGCATAAATCGCGCGAGATCTGGCGCGCTCAATGGGGTGCATTGGGCAGTCATGCCCCGGTAGGGCGGTGCGCTTCGCGTCGGCCCTCAGATGGCGCGCCGTTGCTCGAACGGCCGTCGCCCCCTCCCTGGGCTCCTTCACAAGCCTATGTGTCCGTAGATGAACGGAATGGCGGGCTTCCGTGCCCGGTAGGGGAGTGCACGTCGGGCGTCGGTGCATGCTTGCGGCATCGTTGCTCGAAGCCTTGCCACGTGGCGAGCGGCGCGCTGAACCGCTGGCGGTTTATGCGCATAAGGTCAGCCCTCACGAGGGTCGCCTCGACCTGCCGAACGTAACCGCGCCTCGCAAGGGACGCGTGCCGCCTACTGATGTGGGGCGCCGCATCGCGGCGTGAACGGCCATCTCGCCGCAACCGAGGCGTCGAATATCAGGTGGTTTATGCGCATAAACCCCGTTGCACCGTGCATGCTTTACCGCTGCACGAGAAGCATGCGCCGGCGAGCCCGTCGCTCCGGCACGGCCCTCCTGCGAATTGCCGCCACGCCTCCGGCACGCGATCGCCAATGCATCGACCTGTTTATGCGCATAAACACCGCGAGGCCAGGCGCCTCATCGCACCGCGGATCCGTCGAGCACCACCAACGAAGCGCATCGCCTGATCGCGTGTGAGCCGGTTCCTTGCATCTGGTCACTCGTATGCGGACACGCACCGAACACTTGCCAGCGTCGTCGCACGCTCGCTCGGCTCGCCACTTCCCATCGATCGCCCCCGCGCCCCCGTTTATGCGCATAAACCGCTCGTCCAAACGGCCAACGCGTAGTTGATGAACAACAATTTCATTGAAATATAAATATCGTCCGGTAGAATTCCAACGACCAAAAACAGGAGTGAAAATTGGCCGCGGAAATCATTGCAGTCACTCAACAAAAAGGCGGCGTCGGCAAGAGCACGATCGCGATGCACCTCGGCGCTGCATTTCATGAAAAAGGGAAGCGCGTCCTCGTTGTCGACGCCGACGGTCAAAACACACTGGTCCACTGGTCCAGCGCCTCCGGCGACAGCGAAACCGGCATCCCTTTCCCGGTCGTGAACCTTGCCGAAGCGGGTGGCCAGATCCACCGTGAGATCAAGAAGTTCATCAACGACTACGACATCATCGTCGTCGACTGCCCGCCGTCGATCACCGAGAAAGTGTCCGGCGTCGTCCTGCTCGCCGCATCGATTGCCGTCATTCCGACGTCGTCGTCGCCCGCCGATTACTGGTCGAGCGTCGGGCTGGTCAAGCTGATCCAGCAAGCGCAGGTCATGAACGAAGATCTACGCGCCGTATTCCTGCTGAACAAGACCGAAGAGAAGCGCATGCTGACCCGCGAGCTGAAGCGGGCGCTCGAAGAGCTCGGCTTCCCGCTGCTCAAGACGCAAATCCCGACGCGGGAAGCGTACAAGCAGGCGATGGCGCTCGGTCAGACCGTCCTGCAGATGAACGATCGCGGCGCGAAGCTCGCTGCCACGGAAATACGCGCATGCGCCGACGAGATCGTCGCGATGCTGCCCTGACTTTATGCGCACAAAGGACTCCGCATGAAACCTTCCCAATTCGCCAAAGGATTCCAGGCGCGGCCGGATATGACGACGAGTGAAAAGCGCACGGCCCTCGATCGACTGAACGCGATCGACGGCCTCGTCAAATCGGAAACGCCTGCCCCCGCCGCCGCAAAATCCGCGAAGAAAGACAACGTCGCCCCGCCGGCGCCGGACATCACGCTCGACCCGTCGACGGACGAATCGTCGCACTATCGTGCGTGGCGCCTCGAGAATCGCTATGCGCCCGGCCAGGTGATCGAACTATCGCTGAAGACCATCAAGCACAGCCCGTTCAACCCGCGGCACTTCTATCTGAAGTCGTCGATTGCCGAACTCGCGGTCAACCTTGCGAAGCAGGGCCAGCAGCAGGCGATTCACGTGATCCCCGACTACGACAATCCGGGCACGTACTTCGTCAGCGACGGCGGCCGTCGCGTGCGCGCGCTGAAGGAAGCGAACAAGGAAACCGTGAAGGCGATCGTGATCGATCTGCCGATCGGCATCCAGAGCTACAAGCTCGGCTACGATCTCAACGTCCAGCGCGATTCGCAGACCGTGTTCGACAATGCCGTCGTATGGCGGCGCTTTCTCGACGACAAGCATTTCCAGAGCCAGAAGGAACTGGCCGAACATCTCGGGCTCGATGAATCGACGATCGCCGTCGCTCTGTCGATCGGCAAGCTGCCGGAATCGATCATGCAGGAAATGGTCGCGCGCCCCGATCGCTTCGGCTCGAACATGGCCTATCAGGTCGGGCGCTATCACGGCGCGCGCGGCACGGAGGCGACGCTGCGGCTGATCAACAAGATCGTCTCGGACGACCTGAGCACGCGCCAGGTATCCGACATCGTGAAAGGCCGGGCCGCGGCCCAGGAATCTCCGAAGCCCGCCAGCCGCCAGCGCTATGCGCAACGGCTTGAGATCAAGCTCGGCGGCACGTCGGTGGGCGATCTGAAGTCGTACGGGGACGACCGCATCGAACTGCGTTTGCGCGGGCTGCCGAAGGAAAAGCGTGACGCGATCCTCGAGCAACTCGAGCGGATGCTGCTGTCGGATCAGGCGTGATGAGCGGCGGGCGCCCGGCGATGCCGGCGCCCCCGCAGGCAGGACAGGCGGCTCAGGCCGCCCGGGATTGATTCAGCGTAAAGGCGAGCAGGTCGCCGTCGGTCGGCTCGCCCCAGGTCTTCTGGGCGAGCCAGTCGAAGAAGGCCGTCTCGGCCAGCTTGGAATCGAGGCCGCGTTTGCGCCAATCGTCGCGCAGGTGCGAGCCCATCGTCGGCAGTGCCTCCGATTCGAACGATTCGCGCGCCACTTCGCGCTCTGCGTCGCCCTGCTCGTCGTACAGCGCCTTCGCTTCCTTGCGCCGATACGCTGCGTATTCGCTCATCAGACGCGCCTTCAGGTCGTCCGGCTGGGCCGCCGGCGCCTTGCCCGACGTCGCACTGCCAGGCAGCGCCTCGACGGCCTCCACCGGCGGCGCATAACCCTTCTTCAGCGCATCCTTGAACAGTGCCGCGGCGCTTCGCACCGGCGGCAGCGTCGTGCTGCGCATCCGCTGCTCCGTCATCTGCAGCGCAGCGCGAATGCGGTTCTCTTCGCTGTCCGCGTACAGCGTCTGCGCTTCCTTCAACGGAATGCCGATCTTCACCATCCGGTCGACCAGCGTGCTGTCGAATACGTTCGGGTGCTCGTCGAGTGCCAGCATCGGCTGCTTGCGCTCGGTCACACGGAACTGGATTTCCGCGACCCGCCGCCCTTCGCGATGCTCGATCAGTTCGACGAAGATGTTGGTGACCGCGTTGACTTCCGCAATCGCGGGGCGCAGGTAATCGCGCTTGAAGTACTTGTATTCGCGCTTCGCCTCGTCGCCGGCTTCGGTGTCCGGCGTACCCGACAGGATCGGCCGCCACCATTCCCACGGCTCGCGCATCGTCAGGTGGCTCGGGTTCGTCAGGTAACGCACGCAGATCTCGTACAGCGCGAGGCCCGCGCTGCTGCGCAGCTGGCTCTGGAACTGCAGGCTGAGGCGAGCGTACTGGACCGGGTCCAGCAGCTTCTTCTTGATCTTCGGCGCGAACGAGAATTCGACCCACACGCGGCGCGTGGCCGGGTCTTCGAGAATTTCCGCGTCCGCGATCAGCGTCGAGATCCCCCACTTGCGGCCCGGCTTCTGGCTCGACGTGCCGGTGCTCCACTCGACCTGCACCGACACCATGCGGCGCAGGTGTTCCTTCACGAGCGCGGTGTCGTTCGAATCGAATGCGGAGTTGGCGACGATGTCCGACAACAGCGCGCGATAGGTATCGCCCGAGTCGTCGGCCTGCTGCGCGACGGCCAGCAGGACATTGAACAACTTGCGGGTCAGGAGGGTGATCTTGCCGCTTTTCGGCTGAATGGCGATCGCCTCGACGGCCTTTCGCAATTCGGCCGAACTGGCACTCACCACATCCACATCGGTTTTCTTGGCGCGCTTCGTGGCCATGCGTCGGGTCGGAGGAGAAGTTTTCCGGAAGGATAGCGCCTGCGGTGAAGTGCGTCCAGAACGACATGCTCACCATAGCCGGTGAAGCGGGCTCGTGAAATGGCGCTCACCCCAACCCGCTCCCGCAAAGGCTCACCGGTCCAGAATCGCCGCGTGGCGAACTCACCTTTACGCGCCGCGGGAGACGCGGAATCACAGTTTTTTGCCTGTGCAGGCTCCGCGTGCCGAGCCTTCCCGTAACGGCTCACCTGTGATCCTGTCGCAAATTTACGACTGACATTCTGTGACCGCCTCACAGTGGCCTCGATCCCATGCACAACCGCCTGTATGCATGTACAGGCGCGGGCAGCCCAGGGTTTCATGTCTAACCCGGCATCCGGAAAGACGCGGTGCCCCGAGGCCCGCACAGCCCGTTTACGCGCCATCGGCACGTGTTTCGGCACCGCCGGGCGCACGTATCGACAACCGGGGCGCGCATTGTACAGCGCGCCATTGACGGACGCTCCCGAAAAATCTCACCTTCGCGATGCCCAATTCCGACGACCGGACAACGATGGATCCCCGACGCGTGTGGGATCGCCCATTTGCACCTCCTGTAAACCCTCACCTTATCGACAAAAGCGCCGCGAAAACAGACGCGGAAGCGACTCCCGAAAAACCTCACCGTAACCTCCGCGGTTTCAAAAATCTCAATGTCCTCCGATACTTAAGCGCGAATTGCGAATGCACCGGGCTGTGGCGCTCCCCCCGAAAAACCTCACCTTTCGTGTGCGAGCATTCGTACGACAATCGCATGTCAGGTCCCGAAAAACCTCACCTGTGCTGAAAAAAGGCTTGCACAGACAGTCTCACCATCCAGTATTGGCGGGCATTTCAGCCGAAGTGGATACCCACTGCCCCCGCAAAATCTCACCTGTGACCATTTTTCGGGCAAATTCCATTCCCGAAAACGCTCACCTGTGGCGACGCAGCCCGCTTGCTCTGCAGGTCCCGAAAAGCCTCACCTGAAGCCGATCCAGCCGGGATTTCCGCCATTTCGCTCCCGAAAAACCTCACCTCTTGGGGTTCACAGGGCCGGAAATGCCCTTTTACGGTGCAAAATCCCTTCTGTGTCCCGGAAGTCCTCACATCAAATCGGCCTGGAGTCCCGTGAAATCTCACCTTTCGTCAAAAGTGCCTAAAAGAAGGGCAGAATCGAGGGCAAATGGTGGTCCCGAAAAGCTTCACCTATGTCTGCACAGGCAGAAAACTGTGCATTCAGGCACAGCGGGCGTTCCGCGGCTGTGAGGCCCCGAAAACCCTCACCTTTGGAAAATCGACTTATTCACTGTGATCCTGAATCCGCTCACGACCTTTCCTGCAAGGGCTCACGCAGCCCCCCGAACCCCATCACGTCGGCTCCCGCAGAAGGTCACCTTGATTCCTGTAAAGCTTCACCTTGTCGGCCGGAAACCCTTGGTACATAAGGCTGTGCCGTGGCGTTAACGTTTTTAACTAAGGGTTCAAGGGTGTTTACTTCTATTACTCTCAATACATCCTTGGGGGAGTTATCCACAGACACCCCTACCCCAACACCCACCGCCTCCTCGATACAGACCGGCATGTGAAACAACCGCTGTTTTTCCTGATCTGTTCGAAAACATCGCTGGAACAATCACTTAGCTCGTTTTCTTCGCTTTGTTTCACGGAATTGGCGGCCTTCTTCGACTGTGAAGGGCCACAGCAACACTTTCTGTGAACGTCGACGCAAATTCACAACGTCCCACAAAAATCGGTATCGAACAGTACGTATTTCGTTATGATTGCGACATTCGAACGCCTGAGAACCACACCATGACCCTCGACGAAATGCGTCAAGTCATCCGCGATGAGCTGGAATCGCTGCGAGCTGGCGGCGCCCGCCGGCAGGAGTTGTCCCTGCATGCCTGCAAGCGGCTGTTTTTCGACCTGGGCATCCGTCCGTCCGCTGCGAATGTCCGCGATCTCACCCAGACCGGCAGCGCGAGCGACATTCCGAAGGACATCGACCATTTCTGGGAACGGATCCGCTCCGCATCGAAAATTCGTCTGGAAGGCGCCGCGATTCCGAAAGCCGTCGAGGAAAAAGCCGGTGCACTGCTCGGCGCCCTCTATGAAGAAGCGCTGAAAGTCGCGCGCGACAGTCTCGACGTCGACCGCGAGCAGGTGCGAACCGATGTCGCGCAAGCCGAGCAGGCATTGCGCGACGCGCGCATTCGTCAGGAAACGCTTGAATTGGCCCTCGCACGCAGCGAAACCCGCAATGAACAACTTCAGGCACGGGTAACCGAACTCGAAGTGCAGCTGGCCTCGCAGGCCACGCACGGTTCGGCAAACGAAGCGACGCTACTCACCTCAGTCAGCCGTCTGGAGAAGGAACTGGCCGCGGCGTCCGGCCGGGTCGATGCGGAACAAACGCAAAATGCCGCGCTGCGCGACCGCATGGATACGCTGCAAGCCGAGTTGCAGCAACGCACCGAGCATTACGCGCAACAAATCAAGGATGCGGTGGCCGAGGCCGAACGGCGCGTCAAGCCGATGCTGGTCGAGCTGGACTCGTTGCGCAGCATGGCGTCGACCTATCAATCCGGGCTGCGCGACGTGCAACGCAAGGAATTCGATTTCCTGCAGCAGCTGAGTGCCGCCAAGGCTCGCGCTGACCGTCTCGAAGAGCAGCTTCGCAGCCAGAGTGACGAACTGGACGCCACGACGCGTGAAAGGAACACATTGCGCGCGAATCGCGGCGTGAATCCGGAAATTGCCGGCGTGATCCGGCGCCTGGCCGACAGCGGCAAGCTCGACGCCGATGCGTTTTCCGCAATCGGCACGGCACTGGATGAGGATATTCCGGTGCCGAACCAGTGCCCGCGCTGCGACGGCGAACCCGAGCTGTCGCATACCGATGAAGGTTTCGAAGTGTCGTGCCCGGAGTGCGAACACGCATCGGGATCCTGGCCGTCCCGCTTCGAAGCGGTCGCCCGTTTCGGGCAAAACTGACCTGTATCGTCGCCTATCCGGCCACAGGTGAGGAGATTCGGGAAGTCAAAGGTGAGGTTTTGCGGGGGCGCTGAAAGGGTGAGCCCCCGCCGCGCAAGGCACTCACGTATTGCGCGGCATGCGCTGCGTGATCATGAACCGTGAGATTCGGGAGCGGCCTCGACTTCACCCTCGACCAGAGCGTCGCGCCAGTTCTTCCAGGCGCGATGCAGGCGATTCGACGAAATCGGCTGCATGAAGCCGAGCCACCGGCCGACCCGCTCGAGCGGCACATCGTTTTCGAACAGCTCCGCGGCGTAGGTATTGCGCAGTGTCTGCGGGCTGGCCCGCGCGGTGCGGGACGTCGCGAGGTCCGCCGCTTCGACGATGGCATCGACGGCACGCAACATCGTCGCCTTGTGCATCGGGCGCCCGGTGTGCGATGCGGGAAAGACGAGGTCGCCCGGAATATCCTGGCGCTTGCGTTCTGCGAGCCACGCATCGAACAGCGCGATGGCGAACGACGCCAGATGCGTTTCCCGCGCGAAGTCGGGATGCGTCGACGGAATCTGCAGCGACGTGCCACCTGCATTGATGCAACTAATCGTGAGTACCCGGGCCTCGCCGGTTTTCACGCCGGCGCCGAGAAATGCGGCCACGAGCGCGCGGTCGCGCCGCTCTTTCCATTGCGCGGCGCCCGATACGCCAATCGGCGAAAACAGATAGGCCAGCAACCTGGCGCGCTCGGACGGCGTGAGAAAGCCGGTGGGCTCGTTGTCGCGCGCCTTGCGCCAGGTCGCTTCGCCATCCTGAGCGATGAAGCGGGCCGGGTTGGTCGACGCGAATTCACTGCGGCGGATGTGATCGAGCACGCGCTCGATCAGCCGCAAATAGCGCATCCGCTGCGTTTTCTTGATCGGCAGCTCGCCGACGAAATGCGCGATCGATGCAGTGTCGACCGTCGCGAGATTTTTTTGATGCGCGCGAAGCCAGGTCAGGAAAGCGCCCCATTGCGCACGATAGACATCGGCCGACGACCGGCGATAGTCCTGCATGGCAAGCCATGCGTCGAATGCGGCTTCAGGAGACGCGATCCAGTCTGATGCGCTGCGGTCGAACAGATCCTTTTCTTCCGCTGGCTGGGGCAAGGGCGTGGATGAAGGAAGGGACATGTGATTTATTCCGTTAGTTGCATATATGGTAGCCCTTTCCGCGGAATCCGGGGGCCCCTCGCATCTCCGGCCGCATCCGCCGTTACCGGAAGCGCTTGCGCGCGGCGGAATGCCTGACGCTCGGGCATTCCGCCGGCCCGGCGATCAGTCGCCCCAGGCCTGGGTCAGGCGCGCGACCTGCACGGACGGTTGTGCGCCGCGCTTGTTTGCCGCGGCCTCGTACGCGATGACCGCGAACGAGAACACGGCCGGCAGCGCATTGGACTGCCCGAAGTCGATCGGGTCGTCCGTTTCGGGAAACGTCATGTCCGACGGCCGTTCGAACAGCTGTCGCATGCCGGCGTCGTGCCGGCTGGCGAAGCCGAGATCCGCGAGCGCCTCGGCTTCGATGGCATGCAGCAGGCGCCACGTGAGCGGCACCTGCTGGCGGATATAGCGTTCGGCAATATGCCGAACGATCTTCTCGAGGTCGTGCGCAGCAGCCTTGAAGCTGAGCGCGGCCAGATCTTGTTCTTCGGTCATCGCAGGCTCCTGTCGACCAGGGGTAGCGCGGCGGTGCGCACCCTGGGCCCTTGCAAAGCGGAATGTCCGTATACTGTACAAACATACAGTATTTTTCGCAACTGGCCATTCGGATGACTGGACGGCCCGTCAGCGATGAATCACGATCAGCAACGCTCTTGCTTCGCTTTTGCCGGGGTTGCGGATCGCGTGTGGGGTATCGGCCGGGTAGCGTGCGGTGTCACCGTTCTTCAGGCGGCGCACGCTGTCCGCGGCTTCGATTTCCATCGCGCCCTGCAGCACCGTCAGGTGTTCGCGCGTGCCCGGCTCGTGCGCGTTCGACACGAGCGCGCCGCCGCCCGGCAGCGTCAGCTCGTACCACTCGAACTTGCCGGCGAGATCGATCGGGCCCCACACGCGCAGCTGGTACAGGCCGTCGTGCCCGGCGAGCGTCGGGATGTCGTGCGGGCCGTCGACGCGGATGGTTTCCGGCGCCTTCGGTTGCGAGAACAGTTCGTCGAGCGTGATGCCGAGCGCGTTCGTCAGCCGCCACGCAACTGCGATCGTCGGGTTCGCCTTGTCGCGCTCGATCTCGGAGAGCATCGATTTCGACACGCCGGCCGCGCGCGACAGGTCGTCGAGTGTCAGCTTGCGTTCGTTGCGGAGGCGCTGGATCTGCTCGCCGACGCGCGGCGGTGTCGCGGCGGCGGGCGCGGCTGCCGCGCTTGCGGCCGTGCGCCGGGACCCGGAGGAACTTGCCATTTGAATTCCGTTCGCTTAGAGTTGTTCGGTATTTCGAATTTTAGTTCGGAATAACGGAAAAGAGCGGTCAACCGAACGACCGACTATAACAGTAGCAGGCCGCCGAGCCACCGCCACGAGCGGGGTCCGCGGGTTGCGATTCCTGTCAGGAGCTTTGCGATGCGTGATGCCTTTCTCGCCCAGGTGCGCGGGACCCTCGACCAGATCCGCGCGGACGGTTTCTACAAGACCGAACGCGAGATCGCCAGCCCGCAGGCGGCGGCCGTGCGGCTCGCCGGCGGCGCCGGCGTGCTGAATTTCTGCGCGAACAACTACCTGGGGCTCGCGAACGATCCGCGCCTGGTGGCCGCGGCGAAGGCCGGCCTCGACCAGGACGGGTTCGGGATGGCATCGGTGCGTTTCATCTGCGGCACGCAAACCGTGCACAAGCAGCTCGAAAGCGCGATCGCCGCTTTCCTCGGCACCGACGACAGCATTCTCTATTCGAGCTGCTTCGACGCGAACGGCGGCCTGTTCGAGACGCTGCTCGACGAAAGCGACGCGGTGATCAGCGACGAGCTGAACCACGCGAGCATCATCGACGGCATTCGTCTGTGCAAGGCGAAGCGCTACCGCTACCGGAACAACGACCTGGCCGACCTCGAGGCGAAGCTCAAGGAAGCCGATGCGGCCGGTGCGCGCCACAAGCTGATCGCGACCGACGGCGTGTTCTCGATGGACGGCATCATCGCCGACCTGAAGGGCATCTGCGATCTCGCCGACCGCTACGGCGCTCTCGTGATGGTCGACGATTCGCACGCGGTCGGCTTCATCGGCGAGCACGGGCGCGGCACGCCCGAATACTGCGGCGTCGAGGGTCGCGTCGACATCATCACCGGCACGCTCGGCAAGGCGCTGGGCGGCGCATCGGGCGGCTATGTCGCGGCGCGGCGCGAGGTCGTCGAGCTGTTGCGCCAGCGCTCGCGCCCGTACCTGTTCTCGAACACGCTCACGCCGAGCATTGCCGCGGCGTCGCTCGACGTGCTCGAGCTGCTCGGCAGCGACGAGGGCGCGAAACTGCGCGAGCGCGTGCGCGAGAACGGCGCGCGCTTCCGCCAGCAGATGACCGAAGCCGGCTTCACGCTCGTGCCGGGCGCGCACCCGATCATCCCGGTGATGCTCGGCGATGCGCAGCTCGCGACGAACATGGCCGACGCGCTGCTCGGCGAAGGCGTCTACGTGATCGGCTTCTCGTTCCCGGTCGTGCCGCGCGGGCGCGCGCGCATCCGCACGCAGATGAGCGCCGCGCATACGCCCGAACAGATCGACCAGGCCGTCGCGGCGTTCGTGCGCGTCGGCAAGTCGCTCGGCATCGTCTGACGGAGGCCGCCCATGAAAGCACTCGCAAAGCTCGAACGCGGCCCCGGCCTGTCGCTCACGCGTGTGAAGCGCCCCGAAGTCGGCCACAACGACGTGCTGATCAAGATTCGCCGCACGGCGATCTGCGGCACGGACATCCATATCTGGAAGTGGGACGACTGGGCGCAGAAGACGATTCCCGTGCCGATGCACGTCGGCCACGAATATGTCGGCGAGATCGTCGAGATGGGGCAGGAAGTGCGCGGCTTCGCGATCGGCGACCGCGTGTCCGGCGAAGGCCACATCACGTGCGGCTTCTGCCGGAACTGTCGCGCGGGGCGCCGGCACTTGTGCCGCAACACGATCGGCGTCGGCGTCAACCGCGAGGGCGCGTTCGCCGAATATCTGGCGATTCCCGCGTTCAACGCGTTCAAGATTCCGCCGGAGATCTCCGACGATCTCGCGTCGATCTTCGATCCGTTCGGCAACGCGACGCACACGGCGCTGTCGTTCAACCTCGTCGGCGAGGACGTGCTGATCACGGGCGCCGGCCCGATCGGGATCATGGCGGTCGCGATCGCGAAGCACGTCGGCGCGCGCAACGTCGTCATCACCGACATCAACGACTACCGGCTCGAGCTCGCGCGCAAGATGGGCGCGACGCGTGCCGTGAACGTCGCGCGCGAATCGCTGCGCGACGTGATGACCGATCTGCACATGACCGAAGGCTTCGACGTCGGGCTCGAGATGTCCGGCGTGCCGAGCGCGTTCACGAGCATGCTCGAGGCGATGAATCACGGCGGCAAGGTGGCGCTGCTCGGCATTCCGCCCGCGCAGACGGCGATCGACTGGAACCAGGTGATCTTCAAGGGCCTGGAGATCAAGGGCATCTACGGCCGCGAGATGTTCGAGACCTGGTACAAGATGGTCGCGATGCTGCAAAGCGGCCTCGACCTGTCGCCGATCATCACGCACCGCTTCGGTGTCGACGATTACGAGAAGGGTTTCGCGGCGATGCTGTCCGGCGAAAGCGGCAAGGTGATTCTCGACTGGACGGCCTGACCACGGGCCAGCCGCCGCCGCGCGTCGCTGCGGGCGGCGGCCGGGTCAACTGCCGGCCACCATTGCAAGGTGCTCGGCGATCGGGCCGAGCGCGAGCGCCGGCAGGAACGTCACCAGCGTGACCAGCACCACGGTCGAGACCAGCATGCAGAAGAACAGCGGCCCATGCGTCGGCAACGTGCCGGCGCCGGCCGCGCGCCGCTTCTTCCGTGCGAGCGATCCCGCGATCGCGAGCACCGGCACGATGATCGTGAAGCGGCCGAACCACATCGCAACGGCCAGCGACGCGTTGTAGAACGCCGTGTTCGCCGACAGGCCCGCGAACGCGCTGTCGTTGTTGTTCGCGGCGGACGAGAATGCGTCGAACATTTCGCTGAAGCCATGGGCGCCCGGATTGCCGAGCCCGGCGACGCCCGCCGGCGTCACTGCTGCGATCGCGGTGCCGGCCAGCACGATCAGCGGCGTCGCGAGAATCGCGATCGACACCATCTTCATTTGATTTGCTCCGAGAAACCCCACCCTGCAGGGCGAAACCAGAAAGGTGAGAACAAACAGGAGCACGCCGACCTGTGTCCAGGCGTTGCCGGCCTGCATCGGGATGGGTTCACTTCATCGGATGCCGGGCCGATTTGCCGGCAAGAAATCAAGCACGGCGCGCACCGTCAGCGAAACGGCCTGTTCTCGATCCAGTGCGGATCGAGCTGCAGGTTGAGGCACACGAGCCAGTGCTTCGGACAGCGCGGCGCAATGTGCACCGGCGCCTCGTCGGGGCCGCCGAACGCGATGTAGCCGTGCTCGAGCGCATGACGGTACGCACGCAGCGCATCGGCCTGCAGCCAGTAGCTGACGAGCGCGCACGACGCGAAGCGGAACAGCAGCAGCGTGGCGGCCTCGGGTGCAAACCCTGCCGAGACGAGCACGAAGTCGAATGCAAGCGTCAGCAGGTGCGCACCGGCGATCGTGACGAGTGCCAGCTTCGCGAGGCCGCGCAGCCGCAGCACGGCGCGAAGGCGTGCGTTGCGCAGCGCGAGCCGCGCGGTGTCGTCCGGCTCGACGCGTGCGCCGCGGCCCGGGAGCGGGTCGCGTTTCATGACGATGCCGCTTGCCGGCGAACGGGCTCGATCGCGATCGCGCCGCTCAACGGGGTTGCACCGAGCGTCGCGCCGACCGGCTTGCACAGCACGGCGCTGTCATAGCTGCGGCCCGCGAAGCGCATGACGTCGACCGGATGGAAGCCTTCACCGACGCAGAACTCGACGAGCCGCACCGCCTCCTGCGGCACATCGAGTGCGAGATGGCTGGCGCCACGCGATGCGGCCCACCGCTCGGCGAACGCAAGCAGCGAGCGGCCGATGCCGCGCGCCTGCCACACCGGATCGACGGCCAGCTCGCAGATCGTCGCGACGCGGCGGCCGCGATACGGATCGCACGGGGCGTCGGGATCGGACATGCGCATCGTGATCGTCGCGACCAGATGCCCCTTGCTGAGCGCGACGAAGCATTCGCCCGCAAGCGTGGATGCGCGCGTCGCGGCGGCGGAACGGTCAATGGCCGGGTACGGGAAGCCCAGCGCGCCAAGGTGCGCGAACGCGCGATGGAGCACGCCGGTCAGCGACTCGTACGAGTCGGTGCGCGGGTCGAAGCGTCTCAGCACGACGCGATCGTCGAGCTGTTTCGCGTAAGCGGCATAGGTACGGGTACGACGTGCGGGTGCGGAATGCGGCATGACATCCTCAGGCCCAAAGGGTGCACGCAGTGTAGTGAGTCGCGAATGTCGGCATCAAGAAAAAATGTCGTAAAGATCTCGGCCTGGCCACGATCCACTTCTCCTTCTTGGTGGAACGATCGTTCTGCATTCTGCTTGACATGGGAGAATGATCGTTCTACTGTAAACACATCCGATCCATTTCAAGCCACTCGACCATGACCACACACGAACCCCAGCCCGGAGAACCGGGCGCGCGCGACCGCCTGATCGACGCGGCCGAAGCGCTGATCTATTCGGGCGGTATCCATGCAACCGGCGTCGACGCGATCGTGAAGCGGTCCGGCGCCGCGCGAAAGAGCTTTTATTCGCATTTCGAATCGAAGGAAGCGCTGGTCGTCGCGGCGCTCGAGCGCCGCGACGAACGCTGGATGTGCTGGTTCGTCGATGCGACGCTGGCGCGCGGCAAGACGCCGCGTACGCAATTGCTCGGCATGTTCGACGTGCTGCGCGACTGGTTCCAGCAGCCCGATTTTCACGGCTGCGCGTTCCTGAACGCGTCGGGCGAGATCGCGGACGCCGACGATCCGGCGCGGATCGTTGCGCGGGCGCACAAGGCGCGCCTGCTGGCGTTCGTGCGCGAACGGCTCGACGCGCTGGCCGACGACGCCGGTGTCGAGCGCCGAGCGCTCGCGCGCGTCGCACGCCAGTGGCTCGTGCTGATCGACGGCGCGATCGGCGTGGCGCTCGTGAGCGGCGACGCGACGGCCGCGCGCGATGCGCGCGCCACGGCCGAACTATTGCTCGACGCCGTATCGCGGCCGTCGAAGTAGCAAGCAGGCCGCGGCTTCGCGCGGCCCAACCCTGACTGGAGAAAAACGATGTCTGATTCAGCCGAAGTTCGTCCGCCCGTTCCGCCCTTTTCGTTCGAAACGGCCGTGCAGAAAGTGCGCGCCGCGGAGGATGGGTGGAACACCCGCGACCCGCACCGCGTGTCGCTCGCTTATACGCCGCAAAGCCGTTGGCGCAACCGCGCGGAGTTCGCGACCGGCCGCGACGAAATCGTCGCATTGTTGCAGCGGAAATGGACGCGCGAGCTCGACTACCGGCTGATCAAGGAGCTGTGGGCGTTCGGCGGCAACCGCATCGCGGTGCGGTTCGCGTACGAATGGCACGACGACGCCGGCAACTGGTTCCGCTCGTACGGCAACGAGAACTGGGAGTTCGACGACAACGGCCTGATGGCGCGTCGTTTCGCGTGCATCAACGACATGCCGATCCGCGAGGCTGACCGGCTCTTCCACTGGCCGCTCGGCCGCCGTCCGGACGACCATCCGGGCCTGTCCGATCTCGGACTTTGATCGTCGCGTTTCGGTCGAAGGTGAGGAAATGCGGGAGCTGATGCATCGAAGGTGAGAATCTTCGGGAGCGGGTGAACATCCATTCGAAAAGACCGCCCTGGCACTCCATCGAAACGTCGTGATGTGCGAACGCCCGCCGATTGCATCGTGCGGGCGTTCGTATTCACGGCATGATCGCGTCACGTCGGCATTGCATCGGTGATCGACGGTGCGCAGCACCGCTCACTGATTAGCGCATGGCCAAATGCGCTGGTGCGCTGGTGCGCTGTCGCACATCGTGCGCCTCACCAACGGCATGCATGACGAAACAAGTGCGACGACCGTGCCGAAATGCGATGCGGTGCGCCGTAGCCTGAACGGATACTCACCCGTTCACCCCGATCGGCAGCGCGATTAAGTGCGTATCCGCACGCCGCGTTTCTCACCGATCGATCCCGACGCGCCATCAACGACATGCCGATGTCGCCGCACGCACAAGTGCGCATCGACACGCCGTTCACCTCACCCGTTATCCCGCAATCCGCGCCGCGATCGCCTCGCCCACCGCCTGCGTGCCGGCGTCGCCGCCGAGATCGCGCGTATGCGGCCCCGTGCGCAGCACATCCTCGATCGCGGTGACGATCGTGTCGTGCGCGTCGCGTTCGCGGCCCGCGCCGTTGCCGAGGAAGTCGAGCATCATCGCCGCCGACCAGATCATCGCGATCGGGTTCGCGATGAACTGGCCCGTGATGTCGGGCGCCGAACCGTGCACGGGCTCGAACAGCGACGGAAACGTGCGTTCGGGATTGAGGTTCCCCGACGGCGCGATGCCGATCGTGCCGGTGCATGCGGGGCCGAGATCCGACAGGATGTCGCCGAACAGGTTCGACGCGACGACGACGTCGAAGCGGTCGGGCTGCAGCACGAAGCGCGCACACAGGATGTCGATGTGCTGCTTGTCCCAGACGATTTCCGGATAGCGTTCGGCCATCTCGGCCGCGCGCGCGTCCCACCACGGCATGCTGATCGCGATGCCGTTGCTTTTCGTCGCGACGGTCAGGCGCTTCGCGCGCCGCTGCGCGAGCTCGAACGCGAACTTCAGCACGCGCTCGGTGCCGTGCCGCGTGAAGATCGATTGCTGCATGACGACTTCGCGGTCGGTGCCTTCGAACATCGTGCCGCCGACCGACGAGTATTCGCCCTCGGTGTTCTCGCGCACGATCATGAAGTCGATGTCGCCGGCGCGGCGGCCCGCGAGCGGCGACGGCACGCCGTCGAACAGGCGCGCGGGCCGCAGGTTGATGTACTGGTCGAACTCGCGGCGGAACTTCAGCAGCGACCCCCACAGCGAAATGTGATCGGGCACCGTCGCAGGCCAGCCGACTGCGCCGAACAGGATCGCGTCCATGCCGGCGAGCTGCGCCTTCCAGTCGTCCGGCATCATCTGGCCGTGCTGCGCGTAGTAGTCGCAGCTCGCCCAGTCGATGTGCGTGAAGTCGAAACGGATGCCGAAGCGGGCCGTCACGGCGTCGAGCGCGCGCAGGCCCTCGGGCATCACCTCGCGGCCGATGCCGTCACCGGGGATGACGGCGATTTTGTATGTCCTGTCGCTCATGCGAGTGCTCCTCCAGGTCTGATCGGGCCGCCGAGCACGATGCGCGCGGCAGCGGACGACCCCATTCTATTTATTTCCACGGAGATTAAAATCGCCGGGAAGTGAATCGACTTTCCACGAATCGTGAATAAATCACCGAACCTGGATGACCTGCGCGTGTTCAGCGTCGTCGTCCGCCTGACGAGTTTCAGCGCGGCAGCCGAGCAGCTCGGCGTGTCGCCCGCGTATGTCAGCAAGCGCGTCGCGCTGCTGGAGGCGCAGCTTGGCACGCGGCTGCTGCATCGCTCGACGCGCCGCGTCGCGGTGACGGAAGCCGGCGAGCGCGTGCTCGCCCGCGCCGAGAAGATCCTCGACGACGTCGATCATCTGGTCGAGGACGTGTCGGCCACGCGCACGGTGCCGCGCGGCACGCTGCGCATCTCGAGCAGTTTCGGCTTCGGCCGGCACATCGTCGCGCCCGCGCTGCTCGAATTCACCGCGCGCTATCCGCAACTGAACGTGCGGCTCGATCTGTTCGACCGGCTCGTCGACGTCGCGGGCGAAGGGTTCGACATCGACGTGCGGATCGGCGACGAGATCGCCGATCACCTGATCGCGCGCAGGCTGGCCGCGAACCATCGCGTACTGTGCGCATCGCCCGACTATCTCGCCCGGCGCGGCACGCCGCGCTCGCTCGCGGAGCTGTCGTCGCACGAGTGCCTCGCGATCAAGGAGCGCGATCACCCGCTCGGCGTGTGGCGGCTGAACGTGCGCGGCGAGACGGCGACGGTGAAGGTGGGCGGCGCGCTGTCGACGAATCATGGCGAGGTGGCCGTGCAGTGGGCGCTCGCGGGGCGCGGGATCGTGCTGCGTTCGATCTGGGAAGCGGCACCGCTGATCGCGAGCGGCGCGTTGCGCCGCGTGCTGCCGGAGGCGACGCAGCCGGCGAACATCTGGGCCGTCTATCCGGAACGCGTCGCGGCGTCGGCGAAGGTGCGCGTATGCGTCGATTTTCTGGCGGAGGCGTTCGCCGGCCTGAACGACGCGGCGGGCGGCGCCGCCTGATACGGCTCAAAGGTGAGCCTTTGCGGGATCGTGCTCCGGTCGATGTGGCCGCGCAGCGGATGCCCGAATCGCGGCTCGCTTGGCCGGTTCTTATAATTTATTGTCTGAATTACGCAATGACGCCTGCCGGTTGCGTCGATACGATAATGATTCTTATTAACGTTTTTTGAGGCGCGCTGACGCGCCGGGGATCAATCATGCACATCGATGCTTCCAGCTTTCCCTTTGTCCGCATGGGCTACGATCCGGGCCGCGACGAGCCGATGGATATCGTGCTCGGGCGTCTTTCCGAACTGTTGCGGCGCGGCGAACCATTCGTATTCCTGAGCGAAGGGGATTTCAACGATGGCGGCGGCGAAGGCGATCGCCGGAACGTTTCGCTCTGGATGAAGGCCAACAAGGCGGAGATCGTCAGGCTGATCAAGGGCCTTGTCCACGTGGAGCCGGACGCCGGGAAGCGAGCGGCCGCGGAACAATTCTCGGCGGGCTTCGCCAAGTTCTGGGGCTACCCGATGGCGGTCGTCGCCACTCACCAGGACGCGCAGCAGCGGGCGGAAGGGCTGCTCGCGCGCTGAAGCGCGTTCGACGCGCAAGGAGCATGCACATGTTCATCCACGGGGATCCGCTCGACCCGCATTATCCGGACCGGATCGACAGGTCCGTCGTCGTGCTCGGCCTGGGCATGGTGACGGACGACCACCTGGAAATGCCGTTTCATGCCCACCGCAAGGCGCAATTGCTGTTCGCCGACAGCGGGCTGATCACGCTGGAGACGGCGTCCGGTGTCTGGGTCGTGCCGCCGCAAAGCGCGGTCTGGATTCCCGGCGGAACCGAGCACCGCGCGCAGAGCTGCGGCATGGCCCAAGGGTTCGTGCTGTTCGTCGAACCCGGCGCTGCCCCCGGGCTGCCGGAAACCTGCCGCACTATCTCCGTCTCCCCATTCATGCGCGCGTTGCTGGAGCGAACCGCCAGCCTGCCCGAGCGCTACGAGATCGACGGGCCGGATGGCCGGCTGATGACGGTGCTGATCGACGAACTGATCGCGGCGCCGCATGAATGGCTGCACCTCCCGATGCCCATTGACCCGCGGCTGCGCAAGCTGGCCGACGCGCTGTTGTCGGCGCCGGCCGAGCACGTGACGCTGGACCGGCTGGCGCGGCGCATCGGCATGAGCGAACGCAGCATGACGCGGCTGTTCGCGTCGGAAACGGGCCTGAGCGTGAGCCGGTGGCGCCGCCAGATGCATGTCCTTGCCGCGATGCCGATGCTGGCGCAGGGGCGCACGATCCAGTCGATCGCCGACGAACTGGGATACGACAGCTCCGGCGCCTTCGTCACCATGTTTCGCAAGGCCGTCGGTACGCCGCCCCGGCGTTTCCTGGCAGAACGCACGTCCGCGTCGCCCGGCCCTTTGCACGCCATTTCAGGACGTTCCCATGAGTTTCGATAACGCATCCGGGGCGAAGAAGCGCCCCGGCCCCATCGGGCAGCTCCTGCAGCCCATACGTGGACGATTGATCGTCGCATCCGTGCTCGCCGGCCTGGGCACCATGCTGACGCTGGTGCCGCTGGCCGGCATGGCCCGCATCGCGACGATCGCGCTGGGCCATGACGCGCCGGCCATGGCCGTGCATCCGCGCGACGAGATCTGGATCATCGTGGCCATCTGCCTCGGCAGCCTGTTCGCGGGCCTGCTCGTGACCACGGTCGCCGAATCGATCGCGCATCTGGCCGACAACCGGATCACGCACTGGCTGCGCGTGAGCGCCATGCGGCGTTTGACCAAGGTGCCGCTCGGATGGTTTGCCGGCCGTGCATCGGGCGAGGTCAAGCAGGCGATGCATGACGACGTCGGCACGCTGCACGAACTGACGGCCCATTTC
The DNA here is from genome assembly GCA_001527685.1 of Burkholderia pyrrocinia. Taxonomy (GTDB): domain Bacteria; phylum Pseudomonadota; class Gammaproteobacteria; order Burkholderiales; family Burkholderiaceae; genus Burkholderia; species Burkholderia pyrrocinia_D. Next base: position 8,003 of record LOZU01000106.1, on the reverse strand, counting down.
TTCACGACGCTCGGCCGCACCATCGGTGCGATGGCGATCTCCGTCGTCTATCTGTTCGCGATGGACTGGCGCATGGCGCTGGTGTCGATCCTGCCGTACCCGATGTTCTTCGTGATCTTCGGCAAGGCCATGAAGGCGAGCGGTGCGCATATGGGCGAATTCGTCAGCGGGCTGGCGCGGATCGACAACGCCGTCGTCGAGTTCGTGAACGGCATTCCGGTGGTGAAGGCCTTCGGCGCCAGCGGCAAGGCGCATGGCGCCTACCGCGGCGCCGTCGAATCCTTCGTCCACGCGTTCGTCGGCTTCACGCGGCCCATCCTCGGCGCCGTCGCCAACGCGAACGCGCTCGTCGCACCGGTCACGGTGCTGGGCGTCGTGCTCGTGTTCGGCACGCTGTACGTCGAGCTGGGCTGGATCACCCCGGTCGAGATCCTGCCGTTCGCGCTTGTCGCGCCCGGCATTTCCGCGCCGCTGCTGCTGATGGGTTACATCACCCACGGCCTGCGCAATGCCACCGGGGCCGCACAGCGCGTCCAGGGCTTGCTGGAAACGCCGATGCTCGCGTCGCCGCGCGGCGACGGCCAACGCGAACCGCAGGATGCGCGCATCCGCTTCGAGAACGTCGGCTTCGCGTACAACGCGAACGACACGGTGCTGTCGGGCATCGATCTCACGCTCGAACCGGGCACCGTGACGGCCATCGTCGGCGGGTCCGGCGCGGGGAAGTCGACGCTGGCCCGCTTGCTGCTGCGGTTCTTCGATCCGACCGAAGGGCGCATCACGTTGGGCGGCGTGGACCTGCGCGAACTCGCCACGTGGGAGCTGTACCGGCACATCGGCTTCGTCTTGCAGGAAGTGCGGCTGATCCACGCCAGCGTGCGCGAGAACATCGCGCTGGGCTGCCCGTCGGCCAGCCAGCAGGACATCGAGGATGCCGCGCGCGCCGCGAATATCCACGAGCGCATCCTGCGTTTGCCGCGCGGCTACGACTCGGTCGTCGGCGAGGATGCCCAGCTGTCGGGCGGCGAGCAGCAGCGCGTGAGCATTGCGCGCGCGATGCTCGTCGACCCTCCGGTCCTCGTGCTGGACGAAGCTACTGCCGCCGCCGATGCGGAGAACGAGGCGGCCATTCTGGATGCGCTGTCGCAATTTGCCGCGGGCCGCACGCTCCTGGTCATCGCGCATCGTCTCGACACCGTCATGCACGCCGACCAGATCGTCGTGATCGAAAACGGCACGATCCGGGAACAGGGCCGTCATGCCGACCTGCTGGCCCGCAACGGCCGATATGCGCGCCTGTGGGCGCTCGGCGGTTACGAAGGCATCAAGGAAGAGGTGGTATCGACATGCTGAGAACATTCATTCAACTGCTCGGCGACGACGCGCCGGTGTTTCGCCGCTATCTCGCCATGGCGGCCGTCTACGGGCTGCTCAGCGGGCTGACCATTACCGCGCTGATGCCGGTCGTCACCCACCTGCTGAGCGGCGCCACCGCCAGCGCGGCGGCCTGGCTCGCCGTGCTGTTCGCCGGTGTCGCACTGTGCTGGCAACTGCGCCAGCGTGTCGAGCGCGCGGGCATGGCGGTCGGCTCCTCGCTGCTGCTGACGGCGCGGCAGCGCATCGGCGATCACGTCGCGAGCCTGCCGGTGGGCTGGTTTACGCCGGACAACACGGCGCGCCTCAGCCAGATCGTGTCGCACGGCATGATGGAAGTGGCGCAACTGCCCGCGCACCTGTTCACGCCGGTGATCAGCGGCGCGATGGTCCCGCTGGTGCTGGCGATCGCGCTGCTTGCGCTGCACTGGCAGATCGGCCTGATCGCACTGGCTGCGCTGCCCGTGATCGCGGGCGTGTTCCTGGTCACCGCGCGGTTCGGCGCACGCACTGACGCAGCTTTCCACGCGGCATCCGCCGACATGAGCCAGCGCATGGTCGAGTTCGCGCAGGCGCAATCGGTCTTGCGCGCGTTCAGCGGCGAGGGCGCGGCCACGCGCTTCCTCGAGCGGGCGATCGAGCGGCAGCGGCGCTCGGGCACGCGGCTCATCGGCGTGTCCACCGCATCGGTGATGCTCAACGCGTGGGCGGTGCAAGGTGTTTTCGCGATCCTGATCGTGTGCGCCATGTTGTGGCTCGACGTGCTGCCCGACGTTGCGTCGAACGCCGGCGCCGCGGCGGCCTTCGTGGTCGCGCTGTTGCTGATCAACCGGTTCGTCGATCCGCTGATGGACGTCGGCAGTTATGTCGAAGCGCTTCGCGGGGTGCGCGGGCGGCTCGATGCGATCGCCGACATCTTTGCCGTCGAACCGCTGCCGGAGCCGCATCGCCCGCACGCGCCGCGCGACGGGTCGGTCGAGCTGCAGGACGTGGGTTTCGCGTATGCGCCGGATCAGGCCGATGTGCTGCACGGCGTCAGCCTGCACGTGCCGGCCGGGACGATGACCGCGCTCGTGGGCGCGTCCGGCTCCGGTAAAACGACCGTCGCGCGGCTGATCGCACGCTTCTTCGACGTGACGCACGGCGCGGTGATGGTCGGCGGCATCGATGTGCGGCACATGTCCAGCGCGCAATTGTCCGGGCAGATCAGCCAGATCTTCCAGAGTGCCTATCTGTTCCAGGGCAGCATCGCGGACAACATTCGCATCGGCAAACCGGACGCCACCGACGCCGAAGTGATGGAGGCGGCCACGCAGGCGGGCGTCGCCGAAATCATCGCGCGCCTGCCGCAGGGATTGAACACGCCGGTCGGGGAAGGCGGCGCACGCCTGTCGGGCGGCGAGCGCCAGCGCATCGCGATTGCCCGCGCGCTGATCAAGGATGCGCCGATCCTCTTGGTCGACGAAGCCACCGCCGCCCTCGATCCCGAAAACCAGGCGGCCATCTCCGATGCATTGGCGCGGCTGCGCGGCAAGCGAACGCTGATCGTCATCGCGCATCAGCTGTCGACCGTGGCGATGGCCGACCAGATCGTCGTGCTCGACGACGGCAGGATCGCCGAGCGCGGGACCCACGCGCAACTGCGCGCCGCGGGCGGCCGCTATGCGCGGTTCCTGGCGCAACGGCAAGCCGCGAAGGGCTGGCGCATCGTCTAGCGCGGCCGGCACTCCCACTTCCGATTCGAACCGAACCGCCTGCGCGCATGCCGCAGGCGGCAGGGCCTGTCTTTGCCTGCGCAAAGGCGCAGGCATGGCCCGACATGAACACCTAACCAGGAGTCAGACCATGATGTCGTTCCGTTCAATCACGTCACGCGGCGGCCGGCGGCCGGCGCTGCCCGCCCTGCTCTGCGCGTTCGCGCTCGGCTTCGGAAACGCAGCGGCGCACGCGTCCGGGAACGACGCGCGCAGCCCGGTCGCTGCCGAACCCCAGGCGTCCGGCATCGTGCAGGACTACCTCGCCAGCTGGAACGCGCACGACCGCAAGGGCATGGCGCGCCTTTATGCGCCGGACATCACGTACTTCAACACGAGCCGGCCCGGCGTCACGCTGCGCGGCGCGCCGGCCGTCATCGACGTGTTCGATCAGTTGACCCGCTTCATGCCGGACATTCATTGGCGGCTGGTGTCCGCACCCGTCGCCGGACCGGAAGGCGTCGCCTTCGAGTGGCGGGTGAGCGGCACGGTGGCCGCGCCGCCCGGCGCGAGCGAGTCGGCGACACCCCGCGCCATCGACGTGCGCGGCGCGACCGTGCTCAAGGTCGAAGGCGGCCGCATCGTCTATCTCGCGGATTACTACAACGGCCTGACCATGTACGAGCAGATGGGCCAGGCACCCGACGTCAAGCCGTTGCGCTGACCGCTCACTTCGGAAGGCGTGCGTCATGCAACAGATTCTTCGATTTCACCTCGGCGGGATGCCGCCGTCCCGGCCCAAGCCGGTCATCGGCATGCTGGCCGCTGCGTGCCTGGTCGCTTTCGGTCCGATCCAGGCCCGGGCCGACGCGGCTATCCCGGACGCCGCGCAAGCGGACGCGTTGCCGGCCATCACCGTCACCGGCAGCGCGCTCGGCGAACGGACCGAAGCGACACATTCCTATACGACGGGCAGTACGTCGGCCGCCACCGGCTTGCCCTTGTCCCTGCGGGAAACGCCGCAATCGGTCACGGTCGTCACACGGCAGCGCATGGAAGACGAGCAGCTGACGTCGATCAGGAGCGTGCTCGATCACACCGCCGGCATCATCTCGCGGCCGCTCGACTCGGAACGGACGCAGTATTTCTCGCGCGGTTTCGCCATTGAGCAGCTGCAGTTCGACGGCGTGCCGACCACGCCGACGCCGAACACGTACGGCCCGAGCGCGGACGCGCTCGATACGGCGTTCTACGACCGGATCGAAGTGGTGCGCGGCGCGACCGGCCTGCTCAGCGGAACCGGCAATCCATCGGCTTCCATCAACCTCGTGCGCAAGCGGCCGACCCGGGAATTCTCGGCGGGGGCATCCGTGAGCGCCGGCTCGTGGGACGACTATCGCGCCGTGCTGGACCTCTCTACGCCGCTGGCGCCCGATGGACGCGTGCGCGCGCGCGTGGTCGGCGTGCGGCAGGATGCCCGTTCATGGGTGGACGCCTACTCGCGCGGCAAAGGATCGTTTTACGGCATCGTGGAGGCGGATCTCACCGCTCGCACGACACTGTCCGCGGGTTACGAATACCAGGACATCCAGCCCAAGGGGATCAACTGGGGCGGCGTGCCGCTGCTGTATCGCGACGGGTCGCCGACGGACTGGCCGCGATCCCGGTCGGCCGGCATGCGCTGGGCCTACTGGGACAGCACCATCAAGACCGCGTTCGCCACGCTCGAGCACGACTGGGATAGCGGCTGGCAGGCGCGAGCGTCGTTCAGCCATCGGCGCGGCGACGTGGACGGCGAACTCGGCAGCGTCGTCGGCGCGGTCGACCGCGCGACCGGCCTCGGCATCGCCGGCATGTCGCTCGCGCATGCGCAGCGCACGCGCCAGAACACGATGGATGTCATGGCGTCCGGGCCTTTCAAGTGGCTCGGGCGCGAGCACGAGCTCGTCGTCGGCGCGACGCGATCGCAAACGAGGCTCGACCAGCATTACAGCAACATCAACACGCACCTGGACGTCGGCAGCTTCTACGATTGGGACGGCCGCTATCCGAAGCCGGTCTTTGCCGGCAGCAACGCGATGAACTCGACCATCGAGCAGACGGCCGGCTATGGCGCGTTGCGATTCTCGGTGGCGGATCCGCTGAAGCTGATCGTGGGCGGGCGATTGACCCGCTACGACATCGAGCAGGCGAGCCAGGGCACGTCGATCCCGACGGCCCGTCATCGCTACAGCAAGAACACGTTCATTCCGTATGCCGGGCTGACCTACGATCTCGACGACACGTATACCGCTTACGCCAGCTATACGGAGATCTTCAATCCCCAAACGCAGCAGGACGCGGCCGGCAATGTCCTCAAGCCGACGACGGGAAAGAGCGCCGAGGTGGGATTGAAAGGGGCGTATTTCAACGGCCGCCTCAATGCGTCGGTCGCGCTGTTCGATACGCGGCTGGACAATCTCGCGCAGCGCGACGACGGTCGCCTGACCGCCGACGGCAGCACGGCTTACCGCGCCGCGAGCGGCACGCGATCGCGCGGCCTGGAGCTCGAGGTACAGGGCGCGGTGACGAACGGTTGGAACATCTATGCGGGCCTGTCGCACATGACGGCCAGGGATTCGGCGGGCAGCCGCCTGCAACCGGAGCTGCCGCGGGCCAACGCCCGCGTGTTTACCACCTATCGGTTGCCGGGAGATTGGCATCGCCTGACGGTGGGGGGCGGGCTCGATTGGCAAAGCGGGTTCTACAGCGTGAGCGCGCAGCGCGACGGCACCGTGGTGCGGCATGACCAGGGGAGCGTGACGACGGCCTCGCTGATGGCACGATACGCGGTGACGCGCAAGGCCACGCTGGCCCTGAACGTGAACAATCTCTTCGACAGGAAATACTATGCGTCGATGGGCTTCCGGGATACCGGCATCTATGGCCAGCCGCGCAGTGTCATGGCGACGCTCGACTACCGGCACTGAAAGGCGATGCGCCGGCAGGGTGCCCGATCCGCTGAACGTCCTGCCGCGCTTTACAGCCGGTTGTCCTTCGCCAGCATCAGCACCCGCGCCCAGCGCTGCGCGTCGCGCTTGTCCATCATCGGCAGCTTCCATTCGCCGCGCGCGGCGTCGCGCACCTGCACGACGAGATGCCAGCGGCCGCCGATCGGCGCGGCCGCGCAGCCGTCGAGCTGCGACAGCGTATAGCGGCCGTCCGCACCGTCGTGCGACAGCCACAGCAGGCCCTGCGTGGCGGACACGCGCAATTCGCCCCACGCGCGATGCACGACGTGGGTCCAGCCTTGCTCCTTCGTATTGGGGGCGATGTCGCGGCGGCGCTTGAGCCACCATGCGACCAGCGCGCCCGCGAGCGCGGCGGCGAGCACGGCCGCCGTTACCGCGACCGGCTGGCCGAATTGCGCGGCAATGACGTGATAGGTGTGAACCGCGCCCCAGGCAAGTGCGATGAGCGCGAACAGGACAATGAAAATCGGCATGTCGAATCGAAAAATGGAACGGGCCGGCGCAGGCACCGCGCCGGCCCGTCATGCACGACGTTACCGCTTGCGGTGAATGTCGTGCGTCACGAAGCCCGCGTCGTTCACGGGCAACGCGAGGCCGTCCTTGACGGCGAGCGTCTTGCGGATGTCGTCGAGACCCGCGGACCAGTGGTCGCGCATCGTCGACAGACCGAACTGATAGTCTTTGTAGTGATGCTCGTACGCCTTCTGCTGATAGATCAGGTGCTGGATGTTGTACTTCTTCCCGCACGACAGCGCTGCCGCCTCGATGCACCACGGATCGGTCTTGCGCTGTTCTTCCGGCACCATGTCGAGCACCTGGCGCATCACGTTGCGATAGCGCTGTTCGCGCTGCAGCGTGTCGGTGACGAAACGCGTGCGGCTTGAATACTGGACATCCTTCGTGCGCTCGGTGACGTCGGCCATCGAGCGCGGCAGCGGCCCGCGCGCGCTCCACAGGTCGACCTGGAACGCGAGCGTGTCGCGGCGCGGCCGCGCGCGCAGCACTTCCATCAGCGGCGTGTTCGACACGACGCCGCCGTCCCAGTAGTACTCGCCTTCGATCTCGACCGGCGGGAACGCGGGCGGCAGCGCGCCGGACGCCATGAAGTGTTCCGGCTCGAGGCGCGTGCGCGTGTTGTCGAAGTAGACGAAGTTGCCGGTGCCGACGTTGACCGCACCGACCGACACGCGCGTCTCGCCCGAGTTGATCCGGTCGAAATCGCACAGCTTCAGCAGCGTCGCGCGCAGCGCGGACGTGTCGTACCAGCTGATCTTGTCCGGATGGTCGGACACGCCCGGCAGCGGCGGCGGGAAGCGCGGCACGAAGAAGCCCTGCTGGCCCTGCATCATCGCGCTCGCGGCCTGCGACGCGGTGAAGAACGTGCGAACCTGGTCGATGCTGTTGAACAGCGCGAGCTCGAACGCGGCCGGCATCGCCGGAAAGAACGCGGGCTGGCAGATCGTTTCCCAGAACTGGCGCAGCCGCTCGACGCGATGCTCGGGCGCATTGCCCGCGATCAGCGCGGTGTTGAGCGCGCCGATCGAGATGCCCGCGATCCAGTCGAGCGGAATGCCCGCCTCGTGCAAGCCTTCGAACACGCCGGCCTGATAGGCGCCGAGCGCGCCGCCGCCCTGCAGGACGAGTGCGATCGTCTCGTAGGGGAGCGCGCGCGCGGCGGCCGGCGCGCCGGCTTCGTGATGCAGGTCCGCCGCGTCGACGGCCTGTCTTTCGGTGCGGGCGTGGGGCTTCATTGCATGAACCAGCCGTGGCTGACGACGAACGACTGGCCGGTCAGCGCGGCGCTCGGGAACGTGGACAGGAACAGCACCGTCTGCGCGACGTCCTCGACGGTCGTGAACACGCCGTCGACGGTGTTGCCGAGCATCACCTTCTTCACCACGTCCTCTTCGCTGATGCCGAGCTC